>JAFTXZ010000015.1 GCA_017461385.1 Clostridia bacterium
CGATATTCTCCTCGATTGGGTAGTGTGAGCCGTCAAACATTACAGATGAGAAGCCTGCATTGATACAAGCCTTAGCGCCCTCGTATGAGCCGTGGTCAAGGTGTAGAGCAACAGGAACAGTGATGTTTAGGCACTTAATCATACCCTTTACCATACCAACAACTGTTTCGTAACCACACATATACTTACCAGCACCCTCAGAAACACCAAGGATAACAGGAGAGTTAAGCTCCTGAGCTGTAAGAAGTATAGCCTTAGTCCATTCAAGGTTGTTGATGTTGAACTGACCTACTGCGTATTTGCCTGCTTTTGCTTTTTCAAGCATTTCTTTTGCTGAAACTAACATATTAAATCTCCTTAATATATATATAATTTTTTATCCCTACTATTATACTTCATTTTTATTTCAAAATCAATATATTTTTAATTTTTTATGCATATTACATAATCATCCATATAAATATATTGAAAATTTTCCTCGGTTGTGTCGATTCTTTTAAGATATGCAATAGTACCACCTAGCTTTTTGATGGTTGCCTCCTTGCCACACCATATTTTATAAAATGCAAGACGCTTGTCCTCACTTGAAGCAAGATAGCTTTGTTCATTTTCTGTAAAATACCTTTTTGAAAAGGAATCAATTCTTATATCTGTTCTTCGAGAAAGCCTCTCTGCATCAACACCAACAGGGGAGTCACTTACAGCGCAAACAACCAGTCCGTCAGTATGGGAAATGCTAAAATGAATTCCGTCAATCTCAATATATGGCTTCCCATTATGAGTTTTCAAAATCTTTGGATTGCGAATACCAAAAAGCTCCTCTAGCATTTTATACAAAAGCTCATAAGCAGAATTATGCTCAAGAGCCTTTTTATCTCTGGCAAGCTTAATGCCATCGTAGTTAACGCGATCGTATTTTACCTTAAGCATAGCTGTCTCCCTCTGATAATATATAAACATTTTAACACATATTATTTGCAAAAGCAATTTTATATTGAAATTTTATAAAAAATCCTGTAAAATAAAATCAAAGGGAGGCGATAAAATGAAGGATAATGTAATTGTAACTATTGCAAGACAATATGGAAGTGGAGGACACGAGGTTGGAAGACTCTTAGCAAAGGAGTTTGGATTTGCCTTCCACGACAAAAGCCTTATTGAGAGGTCGGCAGAAAAATCTGGAATAAGCCTTGAGGTGCTTAAAAATGCAGACGAGCAGACGAGCCCCAGCTTTTTATACTCAATTGCTATGGGTAACTACGATATGTACCCACTCTCAATAAATATGTCCCCCTATGAAATGCCTATAAATGACAAGCTCTTTAATCTACAGGCGGATATAATTAGGGAAGAGGCAGAGAAGAAAAATAGCATATTTGTCGGTAGATGCGCTGATTATATTCTTAACGGCTATAAAAATGTTATAAAGGTTTTCATATATGCAGATACAGATTCTCGCGCTAAGAGAATAGCAGAAAAGGAGGGCGTTTCCTTACAGGATGCCAAGGTGCTTATATATAAAACCGACAAAAAGCGCGCAAATTATTACAACTATTATACCTCGCTAAAATGGGGTAAGAGCGACAATTATAATCTAATGATAGATACGGGTAAAATTGGCACTCAGGGTGCTGTAAGAATAATTGGAGAGTACATAAGACAGCTTCAAAATAAATAATCAAAAAAAGGACGGGTACCGTCCTTTTTTTATAAATAAAAACCCAACCTTATGGTTGGGTAAATATTTTTTTAGTTTGCGTTAGCCTCAAGAAAATCAACAACGTCGCCAACAGTCAAAAACTTTTGCATGTCGTTTTCGTTGAACTCTACTCCAAACTCCTCCTCACAGGTGAGAACGAGATCTGCAAGCTCAAGAGAGTTTACACCAAGGTCATTTGCAAGCTCAGCGGACATTGTTACGTCATCAGGGTTGAGAGAAAGCTCCTCAACTAGAATCTTCTTTAATCTTTCAAACATGAAAAAATCCTCCAAAATTTTTTTATCCCATAAAAGTGGGGTCCTATCTTCGACTATTGTCGAATTTTCTGTGGTTACTAGCCTAGTATATTATAAATATTTTATTTCAATATGTCAATAGTCAAAATGCACAAAAAATGTAGTCTGAAATGTAATAATGTGTAAAATTTACATTAAAAACCATGACAAAATCTTTATTTTTTAACCTTTTTTATGGAAGCAAGAGGGTTATTGTCCATTGCGTCCTGCATACCTTTATTAGAAACGTGGGTATAAATTTGTGTTGTGTTTAACTGCTCATGCCCTAAAATTTCCTTCAGCACTCTTACGTCAACCTTACCAGTCTGATACATAAGAGTAGCTGCGGTATGCCTTAGCTTGTGGGTAGAATAATGCTTGTAATCAAGACCAGCAAGCTCTAGGTATTTGTACACAAGCCATTGCACGGTTTTATTGCTTATGCGCTTGTATTGCTTGCTTATGAAAAGAGCATTTGTGCCCAGCTTCGAATATTTTTCGCTTTTTCTTATAATAAGATATGTAGTTAAGGCACTACGGCATGCATCGTTTAAGTAAACAATTCTTTCCTTGTTGCCCTTTCCTAAAACTCTAAGCGACCGTAGCTCCCTGTCAAGATCGTTTAGATTAATACCAACAAGCTCAGAAAGACGCATTCCACAGTTTAAGAAAAGAGTAATTATTGCATAATCCCTCTCAATGGTCTTTGATTCCTTGTCATTTTCAACAGCATTCAAAAGAGCAATGCTTTCCTCCATAGAAAGGAATTTTGGAAGAGATTGCTTTTTCTTTGGCGCTTCAATATCAATTGCAGGATTCTTTTCCATTAAGCGACGCTTAGTGCAAACAAATTTGTAAAAGGCTTTGATAGCAGAAAGCTTTCTTGCCTTAGCTGAGGAATTATTTCCCCTCTCATTTGATAAATATATGAAGAAATCATAAATTTCCTCAGTGGAAATAGATGTGATAAAATCTGTGTCTAGGGTAGAAATGGAGAGCTTGTCAAAAAATTCCGATGGAATTTTAACACCAGTTCGCTTAGCATATATAAACTTGAAAAACAGTCTTAAATCTGATAGATACTCATCAATTGTTTTTTGGGAACAGCCTTGAATAGTTAGCTTGTAGGCAGCAAAATCCTTAGCTAGCTGAGGCATTTGCTCCACTGGAAAGCGATGTGCCATATACAACCTCCTTCAATAAATATGTATAACAAATATATTTTACCACATAAAAAGCATTTTTTGTATCAAATATATGAATTTTTTCAAACATTATTGAAATTGCACAAAATCTAATATATAATATAATCAATAAATGAAAAGAGGAAGTAGCCTTGAGCAAGGAAAACGATACTGAAAAGATCAAGTTTGATTTCGACCAAGACGAAAATCAACCTAAAAATCCTTTGATAAGATTTATAAAAAACAATTCAAAGGAAATATTTACATTAATAAGAAATCATATTGCAATTGCAGTGTTTGGCTTAATAGTAGTGGTTGCCTGCGATATGCTTGCAGCTTCTATATGGGGCATTGATACTGCACCGGTTTGGCCAAACCACGTAGGTGGTGGCGTTGCAATTCTTTTGTACCTTGGACTAATGTACGTTGTTATGTGGGAAAAGGGTGCAAAGGACAGGACAAAGCTAGAAAGTGGCAGATTGGTAAGAGACAACCTTTATGGCTTAAAGGTATGGCTCTGCGCAAATAGCTTAATTATTCTACTAACTGTACTTATGCTTATCTTTAAGCCATTCTGGAGTGACGGCTCAGGAGTTTTAGATTTAATTCTTCGCTTCTTGAATGGAATGTACATTAGCATAATGGGAAGCACACCGCTTGGCGATTGGGGACATTTGATAGCGCTAGTGCCGGGACCAGTTGTTGCAATTCTTTCGTACATATCTGGTATAAGCGGACAAAAATGTCTTTTCCCAGAAAACAAGAATGACAGAAATCGTAATATAAGATAAAAAAAGAGGCTTTAAGCCTCTTTTTTATTTCTTTTATTCTCAATAAACACTTCAAGCCTCTTAAAAAGCTTAAAGCTAATTGGATAAATAAGGGTAGCGAATAAAACAACTAAAAAGTATCTAATTGTTCTTCCTAAAAATGGCACGGGAATAAGGTTATCTAAAACAAGCTTAAAGCCCTCCAAAATTCCCAGCACAAGTGGAAGACCTACAACACATTTGAAAACTTGTGTGTACCATTTACCAGAGGTTTCAAACTTAACTAAATGCCTTTCCACAGGAGTAGCCACGAGCATGCCAAGAAGCGCGCCTAAAAGGGTATGACCATTTTTAATTCCACTTTGCTGATACGCTTCAACTGTGCTAAATGGAGGATTGTACGCAAACACTAGGTATAGTATGGAAATTACTGCCATAGCGCTTAAGAAAATATAAAGATATTTTTCCTTATCATATATTTTATCAATAAGTGGCTTCACGTAAAAAATCAGAAGCAATGCGACACAAATTGAAACGAAAACGTCAAGAGGTGTGTGAACACCTAAATACATTCGCGAAAAGGGGACGAGGATACAAATAGCTACAAAAATGATTTTTAGCCAAGCTCTTTTAGTCTTGTAGGCTAGCGAGCCGAAGGTGCCAACGGAGTTTTGCGTATGCCCACTAGGGAAGGAATAACCCGTTGCCTCAGGAATTGCCTCCTCAACCGCCTTGAAGCTACTATCTAGGACCCAAGGTCTTTCAATTCTTACAAGAAGCTTTAAGAATTGATTAAAAACAGTGCCTAAAAATCCTACTGATAATATATAATAGCCATCTTTTTTAGAAATACACCAAAAAACTACAATGGCAATAGCCATAAAAGCAGTTTCCTCACCTAATGAGGTGATAAAAAGAAATAGCTTATCTAAAAAACCATTTCTTAGCCCAGATAAAAACCAGAGAAAGTCCAAAACAAAATCTCCTTTTGTAATCAATATATGTAAGTATATCATATATGCAGAAAATTATCAATAAATTCTTGACAAATTAAAAATGTGGTACTATACTAAAATACAAATAAATAGACGAAAAGAGGCAAAATATGACAAAGGTTAAGGAATATCTAAACAAATATTTTGTAACAGCAATGGGTGCTATGGCACAGGGCTTGTTTGCTACGCTTTTGATAGGAACAATCATAAAGACCATTGGACAATATACGGGTCTTGATTTTCTTGTAAGCGTGGCGTCATTTGCTTCAGGTGCAACAGGAATGGCAATTGGTGTTGCAATTGCAATTTCCCTAAAGGCAGATATGCTGGTGGTTTTATCGAGCGCTGTTGTAGGCTCTATGGGTAATGCAATCGGTGCAGTTATAAATAGTGGATTGATTTCCGAATGGGCAGTAAGCTCAAAGACAGGGGCAGAGGGCGTGTTTTATTCTGCAGGACCTGCAGGAGCATTCTTTGCTGTAATTATTGCTTGCGAGGTTGCAAAGCTAGTTTCTAAAAAAACAAAGGTTGATATACTAGTAACCCCAATCGTTACAATTCTTGTGGGCTTTGTGGCAAGCTGGTTGCTTTGTCCTCTTGTTTCTTACGTAATGTATTATCTCGGCATATTCATCGCTAACGCTACAACGCTTCAACCATTCTTAATGGGTATTATTGTTGCAACGGTAGTAGGTGTAATTCTAACTCTTCCAATTTCGAGTGCTGCAATATGCGCAATGATTTTCTCACCAACGGCTCTCGAGGTTGCAATTTCAAATGGGACAGAGCAGGGCTTTATGCTTGCAGGCGGTGCAGCAGTAGTTGGCTGTTGTGCTCAAATGATAGGCTTTGCAATTATGAGCTATAAGGAAAATGGCGTAGGTGGACTAGTTTCTCAAGGACTTGGCACTAGCATGCTTCAAATGGGTAATATATGTAAAAACCCAAGAATTTGGATTCCACCAACAGTAGCAGGTGCAATTTGTGGACCACTATCTACAATGATATTTAAGCTAAAGTGTCAGGGAGTTTCTGCAGGTATGGGCACTTGTGGACTTGTAGGACCTATTGGCGTAATTGCCGATACACCCTCAAGCGTTACAATGTGGTCTGGACTCATTCTTCTGTGCTTTATCCTCCCAGGACTTATTTCGTGGCTTCTCGGCAAGCTATTCTATAAAATAGGCTGGATAAAACCAGGAGATTTAACTCTTGATGACGCTAAGCTACCCAAAATAAAAAAGGAAGCCAAGAAGAATGGATAAATGGATATGGCTTGATTCTGAAAAGTACCCTCGTTATGCAAAAAACAATAGCGAGGGCGCTTTTTGTATAGCAGAATTCAAAAAGAAAGCATATTTACCAAAGGGTGCTAAAATTCAAGTATCAGCCGATGCAAGATATATGCTATATATAAATGGACAGCTTATAGGCAGAGGACCAGCTAGTCCGGGAAGCGACTTTTTGTTTGGAAAAATGACGTATTCCTACATTGACGAATATGAGATAAGCGACTGTGGACTTGTGGAAATAAAGCTTATTGTAACAAATATTTCAACTGCATTGACTGAATATACCTTTGGCTATGCAGGTGTATTTGTTAAGGCGTGTTATGAGGACAAGGTTCTTTTTCAGTCTGACGAAAGCTGGGATTGCCGTCCCTTAACAGAGAGAAAGGACGTGTTTTTTACCGATTATACTCAAGAGGGAGAGGAATACCACAAGGCAAAATATATTCCAATTGAGAGGGAAGCACTCCCATGCCCACTTGAGCATTTGTGTGAGGAAGTTGTTTACCCCACCAATTTTGAAAGTATAACTATTCCCTCGGGAGAGAAGCGCACAATAAAGCTAGATTTTGACAAGATATACTCAGCATATCCACAGCTTTCTTTAAGCGCTTGTGGGAATGTAAGAATTTTGATGAATAGCTGTGAGCAAAACGGAGTAGGTGCTATTACAGAGGAAATTATAACCAATAAATCAATTGATCATTTTTGTCCAAGGATGAGAGCTATTGGAGAAATAACCCTTGAGATTGAAAATACTGGAAGCGAGCCCTGTGCGCTTAATGAACTATTTATAATTTACTCTCATTATCCTGTGAAAAATGAAGCAGGCTTTAATTGCTCTGATAAGCTTCTTAATGATGTTTATAATCTCTCAATGCATACTCAAAAAATATGCCGTCAAAGCATTCACCTAGACTCCCCAACTCATCAGGAGCATCTTGCCTGCACAGGGGACTATTATATTCAAGCACTGATTGAGTATTATAATATGTACGACCCCGCCTTGACAGAGTTTGACATAATTCGCACGTCTCGAATTATGGAGGCACAAAACGGAAGACTCTTTCACACCAGCTATAGCTTAATTTATCCCTTGTGGATTTATGATTACTATATGCACACGGGCAAGCTACCAACAGGCGTAGAAAAAAGCTTAAGGCTATTGATAAAACGATTTGATAGCTATGTGGCAGAGGACAACGGCTTGCTTGAATATGCCCCTGATTATATGTTTGTTGACTGGGTAATTGCAAGCTGTGACAGGGATGAATTCCTTGACGGAAGTCAGCTTATGTCCCATGGCAAAATGGAGGGCTTTAGCCTCCATCATCCACCAAAGGCACTGGGACAGAGCGTGCTATGTATGCTTTATTTTGAATCACTTAAAAAGCTATCTATAATTTTTGATCTACTAGGAGATAAGGGACTTTCTTGTCAGTGCCTTGAAAAGGCAGAGAGCATTAAGAAATCTATTAATGATTACTTGTACGATAGCGAAAAAGGCTTGTATGTAGGTGGATTAAACACCCCCGACCGTGTGCCAACTGGTGATTGGCTACCAAAGAATACAAGCGTTAAGTATTATTTGAAGCAGGCAAACGTGCTAGCTGTTCTTTTTGAAATAGCACCAAAGGAAAGTCGTCAGAGAATTTTAGAATATGTGCTAAAGGATTTAAGCAAATTCGAAATGCAACCATATTTCTATCATTTTTTGCTTGAAGCAATTTATAAAGAGGGACTATTTTCAAAATATGGTCTTGACCTTATAAGAAAATACGAAAGTCTGCTTGAAAAATGCCCAAAGGGACTTTCCGAGGCTTGGGAAAATATGAATTGCGATTTTTCACATGCATGGGGCGCAACGCCTGCGTATATTTTGAAAAAAGCATTGAGTGGCATAGAGCTTTTGGAGCCTAATTATAAAAAAATCAGCCTAAGCCCTCAGCTTTTTGATTTAGATTACGCAAACGTTGAAATTTCGACACCTTATGGCAATATCGAAATTTATCAAGAAAAGGGCAAGACACCTACAATAAAAGCACCTAAGGAAATTACAATTAAATAAAAAAAGTCAATGTGGAAAGCCACATTGACTTTTTATTTCGTTGAATTAATATCGGAAATAGCACTATCTGTATTTGAGCTTGTTACTTGACATTCCTTTTTCGCTTTATTTTTTATAAACATAACAAGGCTAATTACACAAAGCACAAGCGGGAAGATAAGCGCTACAACGAATCCAGCCTTTAGATTGTCCCCAAAGGCAGATGATATCTGACCGGAAAGGAAAGGACCTGCAAGACAACCGCCATCACCTGCAAGTGCAAGCATACCGAACAGGAACACACCGCCACGTGGCATTTTATTGCTTGCAATACTAAAGGATGCAGGCCACAATATACCGGCACCTATACCACAAAGACCGCAACCAACTAAGGAAAGGGCAGGAATAGGAGATATAATCGTGATAAGGTAAGCAACTATACAAATAATGGCTGAAATAAAGATACCAAGCGTTAAATCAAGCTTATCGGCAAACTTACCGTAAATAACACGGGTTGTACCCATAAATACGGCAAACATACAAGGACCAAGTAGGTCGCCAACCCATTTTTCAACGCCAAGAGCACTCTCACAAAAGGCAGAAGCCCATTGGCTCATTACAAGCTCGGAGGCACCGGCACAAACCATCATTACAACAAGAACCCAGAAAATACCACTCTTAAGTATTTCCGTAGGCTTAGACTCTTGCCCTTCTTCCACAAGGTCGTAAATTGTAACCCTCGAAAACATAAAAATACCAACAATCGGAACAAGAGTCCAAAACATAGCTGCAATCATCCAGTTGTCAACGCCAAAGACAAGGAAGAAAATAGTAGAGAATAAAACTACTGCAACCTGTCCCCAGCAATAAAAGGAGTGGAGAATGCTCATGGTTCCAGCCTTATTTTTAGTAGGACAGGCCTCAACAACAGGACTGATTAGAACCTCCATTATTCCACCACCTGCACCGCAAAGCACCATTGAAAGCATAAGTGCTACAAAGGAGCTTGGCAAAACATCTGGTAGAATAAACATACAGCAAAGGCCTAAAATAGCAAGGGCTTCGCCAAGAATTATCAAAAATCGTTGACCGATTTTTGAGGAGTATTTTGAAACTAAAACGTCAACTATTAATTCAGTTATAAAGTTAGCTGAAATTAAAAAGCTAATTTGAAAAAGTGTAAGCCCTAGCTTTTCTTGAAAGAAAATAAATAAAAGGGGTGGGAAATTAAGCATAATTGCTTGGGTAACGTAACCGAAGCAGGATGCACAAATCGTTGCCTTGTAGTTGTTCTTTAAGCCCATAGTATTGCCTCGCCTAAATAAATAATATTGTACTTAGGCTATTGTATCACAAGGGCATAAATAAGTCAAGTAAGCAAATTACTTTTAATCAACAATATTTATATTGTTGTGGTCAAGCCAAAAATCAAATTGAACAAGCCACGCAACAAGCTGAGGAGTGTCCATAAGCTGACCAAACCAGGTGCCACCTGACTTAATAATTTCCTCAAGCCTGCTCTTGTCAAGAAATTCCTTCAAATAATGACCCTTTTCAAGCCTTTCCTTAAGTAAATCCATAACAAGAGACATATATTCAGGATTGTGAGTTTTTGGATAAGGACTCTTTTTTCTGTAAAGTATTTTGTCTGGCAAATAACCGACCATAGCATTACGCAAAAGAGCCTTTTCAACTCCGCCCTCGAACTTAATATCCCAAGGGACGTTATAAAGAAACTCCAAAATTCTGTGGTCAGCAAAGGGAACTCTTATCTCAACACCACTGGCCATGCTCATTCTGTCCTTTCTCTGCAAAAGAGAGGTCATAAAATAATTTACACTTAGATAGGTTGCCACTCTTGAGGTTCTCATTTCGTCGCTATCGCTTGATAAAGCTGGACACTCCTCAAGAGATTTTTTGTAAATAGACCTGATATAATCAAAGCCCTCATCACTATTTGATATAGAGTCCTTAAACAAAGAGGGGCGAAGCCTTGGAGAGTGAATCCAAGGGAAGAAATCACTGTAAAGCATTTCTGACCGATAAAACCAAGGATAACCGCCAAATATCTCATCGGAGCATTCACCACTAAGCCCAACCGTATGGATTTTCTTTATTTCCTTGCAAAAATATAAAAGAGAGGAATCAATATCTGCTTGACCTGGCAAATCCCTGAATTCACAGGATGGAATAAGATTAGAGGCAAGCTCCCTTGTGGGGCAGGTTAGCACCCTATGACTTGTACCTAAATAATCTGCAAGATATATGGCAAACTCATCATCTGGGTTTGGCTGGAAAAGGCTGTTCTTGAAGCTTTTTTTGTTTCCCTCATACTCAAAAGAGTAGGTGGATAGCACTCTGCCTTGCTTCTTGTACTCCTCATTTGCCACAGCAGTAACTACGCTTGAATCAAGACCACCCGAAAGAAGGACACACAGACCTACGTCCGCATCAAGCTGTCTTTTTATGGCGTCGCAAACTAAATATCTAGTTTTCTCAATTGCATAGGCTCTATCCTTGAAATATGGCTTCGCACTCAATGACCAATACTTCCATTTTTTAATGCCGTTCTTGTCAAAAATCATACACTCTGCTGGCAAAAGCTCTAAAATATCCTTAAAAACAGATCTGCCTCCAACAAAGTTTGGACTAAGATAAAGTATTTCCCAAAGCCCTTTTTTTGAAATGTCACGGCTTACTAACGGAGATTTTAATAATGCCTTTATCTCAGAGGCAAAAAGGAGATGATTTTCCTTGTACGAATAGTAAAGGGGCTTAACGCCAAGCCTGTCTCGCGCAATAAATACACTTTCTCCATCATAAATAGCAAAGGCAAAAATGCCATTAAGATGCTTAGGGCAGTCAACACCATAAAGAATATAAGAATATAGAACCACCTCTGTGTCACAATTAGTTTTAAGATAAATGTTTTTTCGTTTTATTTCCTTGCGTAGCTCATCGCAATTGTATATCTCGCCATTGTATACAATGGTGTATTTTTTGTTTCCGTAAAAAACACTCATAGGTTGCTTGCCATTTTCTGGGTCCATAACCGATAATCTGTTATGACCTAGACACACACCGTTCTCTGTAAAAATGTCGCTATCGTCAGGACCTCGGTGCTTCATTGCATTGCTCATATTATTGGTGCAACCCTCCATTACTGAGCTTGGATTTATAAAATCAATTTCTCCACAAATAGAACACATATAAAAGCTCCTTAAAAAAACAAAGTCTGCTTTTAGTATATGCGACTTAGCGGAAAAATATAGCAGATAAATAAAAAATTGACAAGCCAATGGCTTGTCAATTCATTATTTACCCTTGAACAGTGAAAGGGCATCATATACACCTTGAATAGGAATAATAGATACGCCCTCGGGCTTTTTTAATCTTTCGTCGATAGAATTGTGGGGGATTGCAATGCTATCAAAGCCTAGTCGGTGAGCCTCGTTCAGTCTCTTTGCAAGATTTGTAATTGCTCTGCATTCGCCTGCAAGACCAATTTCACCCATAGCAATAACGTTTTGCGGAATTGGAATGTCCTTAATACTGGAAATTAGAGCAAGAGCAAGGGCTAAATCAACGGCAGGGTCATCAACACGCAAGCCACTTACAACGTTTATGTATACGTCGTTTTCTGAAAACTTAAGCCCAAGTCTTTTTTCAAGAACTGCCAAAATCAGACAAAGTCGATTATAGTCAACACCGTTTGAGGTTCGTCTGGGTGCAGGGAATGCTGTTGGAGTAACAAGCGCCTGTACCTCGGCAATTAAAGGACGGGTGCCCTCCATAATACAAAAGGCACAACTACCACTAACACCAACAGGACGACCGGAAAGAAGCATTTCCGATGGGCTAGGCACCTCGCAAAGCCCCATATCCGTCATTTCAAAAACGCCAATTTCATTAGTAGAGCCGAAACGGTTTTTGATAGCTCTTATAATTCTATATGAGTGAATACGCTCACCCTCAAAATACAACACGGCATCAACCATGTGCTCAAGAATTTTAGGACCGGCAATTACGCCCTCCTTGTTTACGTGACCAACAAGAATAATGGAAATTCCCTTGCTTTTCGCCTTAGCAATAAGCTTTGTGGCGCATTCCTTAACCTGTGCAATGCTACCGGGAATAGAGGAGCAGGCAGGGTCAAGCATGGTCTGTATTGAGTCAATAATGATAACCTGTGGCTTCAGCTTGTCAGCATAATCCAAAATCTTATCTATGTTAGTCTCAGTTAAGAAGCTGGTATTTTCGCCATTTATTTGAAGTCTTTCGCCCCTTAGCTTTAGCTGACCACGGGATTCCTCGCCCGATACGTATAAAACCGAGGTAGGGAAGTTGGAGCAAATCTGCATAAGCAGGGTCGATTTACCGATACCGGGCTCACCTGCAAGTAAAACGACGCTACCGTTTACCACACCGCCACCTAAAACTCTGTCAAGCTCGCCAATTCCTGTGTTTTGACGAATGTACTTGGGTATCTCCATCTCCCTATAGGGAACAGGCTCGCTAAGGTCGCTTAAAAGAGAAACCCTTGAATTTTTAACGACAGGTAGGGGTTTTTCCTCGTATGTTTCCTCAACTAACGTATTCCATTTTTTGCATGATGGACATTGTCCTGTCCATTTTGGACTTTGATGGTCGCATACAGAACAAACAAAAACCTTTTTTTCTTTCATTATAGTAAAATCCTTTTCGTAGCTTATGGAAATATTTTACCATAATAAAAACCTACTGTCAACTGTGCAAAGTACCAAAATTGAAACACCTTTTGCTAATTCTGTTCGATTAGAGAGGAGAAGATGCACAGAGCTAGCTTTGCTCTGTATTCCTCGTTTTTTAGATTTTCTAGCTCCTTTTCATTGGACATAAAGCCACACTCAACTAAAACCCCCACACCCTCCAACTTGTCAAGAATGAAGATGGAGCTGTTTGCTACCTTTGGCTTTCGTTTGTTTTCCAATTGCAGATTTTCCTTTACACGCTTGCTTATGCTTGTGGCTAAGGAATAGCTTTCATCAATTTTGCTGGAATAATATACCTGCAAGCCGTCATATTTTGATTCTTGAAACTTATTCAGATGAATTCCAACGTAAATAGGATTTTGTTGCTCCTCGGTTATCTTGAGCCTGTTTTTTAAGTCATAAACCTTCTTCTTTCCAGTATAATCCTCAAGCTCGTCATAGTAATCATAGAGCAGAGTGTCCGTATTCCTTGTAAGTATAGCCTTATTTCCATTCAGCTCGCACAGGGCAAAAATCAGCTTGGATATTTCTAGATTTATATCCTTTTCAAGAGTGCCATCAATTGCAACTGCACCAGGGTCCTCACCTCCGTGCCCTGGATCAATAACAAAGGTAGGCTTGTTATTTTCCACAAGGGTTGGCACTGCCCCCGACTCACTAGAGCGTAAATAGCTAGTAAAGCCAAGCCCCAAGACAGATACACCAAGGGCAATAATTAAAGCAACCACAAAAAAGCTAAGGGTATAAGCCAAAGCTCCTCTTTCTTTCATAAAATCACCTCATTTTAGTATATAAGCGACGCCAAACAAAAATGCAAAAATGCTCGATAAAATCGAGCATTTTTTACTTTATATTAAATAATCTCTTTGCGTTTTCCGTTGTAATTTTCTCAATTTCCTCAAGGGTTGTGCCTCTTAGCCTTGCGATTTCCTCGGCAGTAAGCTGAACGTAAGTAGAACGATTAAGAGTACCTCTGTGTGGAGTAGGTGCAAGATAAGGTGCATCTGTTTCAATAAGTAGTCTATCGCTTGGAACAACCACGCAGGCTTCCTTTGGAATTCTTGCATTCTTAAAGGTAACAGTGCCAGAAAATGAAATATACCAGCCTAGCTTAACAAGCTCCTTTGCCATTTCAGCACTTCCACTATAGCTGTGAAAAACACCTATAACCTCGGGGTATTTTTTAATCACCTCTAGGCAATCTCCGTGGGCGTCTCTGTCGTGAATAATAACAGGTACGCGTAGCCTTTTAGCAAGCTCCATTTGGGCAATGAAATATTTCATTTGCAAATCCCTTGGCACGTCCTCATAGTGATAATCAAGACCAATTTCTCCAATTGCCACTGCCTTTTCATCGGATAAAAGCTCCTCAATTACCGAAATTGCCTTATCCATATCATCATAAAAAACGTCAGAGGGATGAATACCACAGGATGCATAAACTCTATCAAATTTGTGAGCAAGCTCTATAGATACCCTTGAATTTTCAAGATTAGTTCCAATGTTTATAATATAACCCACGTTATCATTTAAGCAATCCTCAATCAGCTTAAGAGTGCCGCCCTCGTATTCTTCTTCAAATCTTTTGTCATCACAATGAGCGTGAGTGTCAAATAGCTTCATATTTTCTCCTATAAAATATGGGGCAGTGCGCCCCATATTATTTATCTAACTCTTTCTCCGTTAGGTGTGTCCTTGTCAAGAAATACAACTCTTATAGTTTCCTCACCTGATGCAAGAAGCATACCCTGACTTTCAATTCCACAAAGCTTTGCAGGCGCAAGATTAGCAACAACAATAACCTTTTTGCCAATCAAGTCATCTGGCTCGTAGAATTTAGCTATTCCTGAGACAACCTGCCTCGTTTCGTAGCCTAAATCCACCTTTAGCTTAAGAAGCTTCTTTGCCTTTGGAACCTTTTCACACTCGATAATTTGAGCAGTTCTTAATTCAACCCCCATAAAGTCGTCAATGGAGATTATAGCACAGCCCTCTGGCTTTTGTGGAGCCTTATCAGCCTTAGCCTTTGCTTCAAGCTCCGCCTGAACCTCAGCTAGCATTTTCTCCTCATCAATTCTTGCGAAAAGAATTTTTGAATCACCAAGAACAATACCACTTTGAAGCTCACCAAAATCCTCAATTGATGCATAAGTGTCAAGAGTTGAGTTGATTTGCTTAAAGATTTCCTCACAGGTTTGTGGAATAATAGGAGTCAACAAAACAGCACTGATTCTGATAACCTCAAGTAGATTGTAGAGAACAGTTCCAAGTCTTGCTTTAAGGCTCTCATCCTTAGCTAAAATCCAAGGAGTAGTTTCGTCAATATATTTGTTAGCACGGCTAAGCATAATGAATACCTGCTCAACAGCCTCGGAAATGTGATACGTGTCCATAAGCTCCATAAATTTAGCAGTGCATTCCTTGCAAACGCTCTTAAGCTCTGAGTCAACTCCCTCGTCCCCCTGTGGAGCAGGAATTATGCCGCCAAAATACTTCTTAGTCATAGCAATTGAACGGCTAACAAGGTTGCCAAGATTGTTGGCAAGGTCGTTGTTAAAGCGATGAATAACTGCCTCATAGGTGATGCTACCGTCATTTGCATAAGGCATCTCGGACAAAGCAAAGTATCTAACGCCGTCAACACCAAATCTGCTTGCAAGCTCGTCGGCATAGACAACGTTGCCCTTTGATTTTGACATCTTGTCCATACCAAAGTTAAACCAAGGGTGACCAAACACCTTCTTAGGAAGCTCAACTCCTAGCGCCATTAGCATAATAGGCCAATAAATGGTGTGGAAACGAACTATGTCCTTACCAATTACGTGAACGTCGCAGGGCCAGTATTTTTGGAATAGCTCTGGCTGAACCTCGTTGTCAGGGTCATAGCCAAGACCTGTAATGTAGTTAGAAAGAGCGTCAATCCAAACGTATGTTACGTGCTTAGGGTCAAAGGAAACAGGAACACCCCAGTTAAAGGAGGTTCTTGAAACACAAAGGTCCTGAAGACCTGGCTTTAGGAAGTTGTTTATCATTTCCTTTTTACGGGATTCTGGCTGAATAAATTCGGGATGAGTCTCGATATGCTCCATAAGTCTGTCTGCATACTTGCTCATTTTGAAGAAGTAAGCCTCCTCCTTAGCAGGAATAACCTCACGACCACAGTCTGGGCACTTTCCATCTACAAGCTGAGTCTCGGTAAAGAAGGACTCGCAAGGAGTGCAGTAAAGACCCTCGTAATAGCCCTTATAAATGTCACCCTGATTGTAGAGCTTCTTGAAAATATGCTCAACGGCAGCTTTATGGTATGAATCGGTTGTTCTGATAAAATAATCGTAAGAGGTATTCATCAAATCCCAAATACCCTTGATGTCCTTAGCAGTTTTATCAACAAATTCCTGTGGCTTAAGCCCGCAAGCCTCTGCCTTGCTTTGAATTTTTTGACCGTGCTCGTCGGTGCCGGTCATAAAGCGAACGTCATAGCCTCTTTGCCTTTTGTATCTTGCTAGTGCGTCTGTAGCGATAACCTCATAGGTGTTGCCAAAATGAGGCTTGCCAGAGGCGTAGGCGATAGCCGTAGTTATATAAAATTTTTCTCTTTTTTCGTTTGCCATTTTATTTACCTCAATCTATTTTATTTGCGCCAACGTAAACCGCTTCGATTTCAGGCTCATTGATATTATCAATAACAATAAAGTCAGCGCGATAATTCTTTTCAATTTTACCAACAAATTCTGCGCCAACCATCTTGGCAGGATTAATTGTTGCGTATTTTATTGCACGATTAAAGGGGAGCTTTAGGAATTTAACCATGTTTTTAACACCTTGGAAAAGTGTAAGAGTGCTACCTGCAAGTGTGCCATTTATATCTGTGGCAACACCATCTTTAACGTACACGTGCGTACCTGCAATATCGTATTCGCCATCAGGCCAGGTAGCGGCAGCTAAGGAGTCGGTAATCAAAACCATCTTATCTCTCGGCTTTGACTTGTAGATGAGCCTAATTATTGCTGGATGCACGTGCATGCCATCACAAATTGCCTCTGCGTAAGATGCATCATTTGTAAGAGCACAAACGGTGGCACCTGGCATTCGATGATGAATAGGAGTCATAGCGTTGAATGTGTGTGTAAAGGCAGAGGCACCCCATTTTACTGCCTCAAGCGCCTTTTCGTAGGTTGCACTAGTGTGAGCAATACCAATTGTTGCGCCATATTCCTTAGCCCTTTTTATGAACTCCTCAGCCCCCTCAAGCTCAGGCGCAAGGGAGAAGTGAAGTGGAGCAGGAAGCATTGCTTGCGCCAAATCATCGAGTTCTGTAGTCGAGGGTGCAGACAAATACTCAATGTTGTGGGCGCCCTTTTTTTCTGGATTAAGATATCTTCCTTCCAGATGAATGCCTAGTATGTTAGCTCCATCAGACTTACTTTCAAGCCTGTTAGGGTTGATTGCAAAAATTGAATTCATAAGGGAGGTTAATGGAGCAGAGGCAAGAGTTGCCATAATAGAGGTTGTACCATGCTTGGCATAAGCACGACACATATTGGCAACCTGCTTTTCGTCAGCAAAGTTGAAATCACAGCCTGCAATTCCGTGGGTGTGAACGTCAACAAGACCTGGAATGATATATTTTCCGTTTAAGTCAACGACTGCATAACCAACAGGTGCAGGGTCAGACGTAATATCAGTAATATATCCGTCGTCGCACAAAATATTAGTCTTGATAAAACTTTCGGTATCCGTATCAAATACGTTACCATTAACAAAAGCAAATTTTTTCATCTCAAAATGCTCCCTTCCAAGAAAATCCATTTCAATATATTATAACAAAACTTTATAAATATATCAAGAGAAAAAACGCAAAATAAAAAAATATATCAAAAATCAGTTGCTTGCAGTTAGAAAAAGACGGTTTTAGTCGAATAGGCGAAAAGAAACAAAAAGACAAACAAAAGCTCTGTTTTGCTCTTTTTTCGACAAAATAAAGAGGAAGAAGTCGAATGCTGTAAGCTTTAGACTACTATAAAAATCCAGCCCTGTGTCGAATTTTGACATAAAAAAGGCCCCAAAATGCAAAAAAGCAAATGGGACCTTCGACAAAATTTTCATTTTCTAATTAAAGGGTAGGGCAGGCTAGTCAGCATTTACAATCTTGTAAATTTCGTTCTTTGCAACGCCTCTATCCTTGGCAACCTGCTTAATTGCTTCCATCTTCTTCATGCCAGCTGAAACGTAATGCTCAACGTGGTTTTCGATTGACATATCACTCCAAAATGCTTGACTTGTCTGGGGCTCTAAACAGCCCTCCACAACCAAAACGAACTCACCGCGCGGAGCGTTTTGCTGATAATGCTCAATAGCACCGCTAATGCTTGTGCGAATTATCTCCTCGTTTAGCTTTGTAAGCTCACGGCAAAGAGAAATTTTTCTATCGCCGAGAACTGCAAGCAAATCCTCAAGGGTTTTCTGGAGCTTGTGAGGTGCTTCATAAAAAATAGTGGTACGAGTGTCGTTTTTTATCTCGTTAAGACGAGCATATCTTTCGTTTTTGTTTACACTTAAAAATCCCTCAAAGCAAAATCTGCCCGTTGGAAGTGCAGACAATGCTAAAGCATTAACAACGGCACAGCAACCAGGGATTGAGGTAACGACTACACCATTTTCGCTACATAGTCTTACTAAATCCTCACCGGGGTCGCTAATTGCAGGAGTGCCCGCATCCGTTACAAGAGCACAGCTTTCTCCCCCAAGGAGTCTTTCAATAATCATTTGTCCCTTTTCTCTTTTGTTATGCTCGAAGTAGCTAACCATTGGCTTGGATATTCCAAAGTAGGAAAGAAGCTTGCCTGTATTTCTAGTGTCCTCTGCAGCCACAAAATCTACTTGCTCCAGCACCTTTAATGCTCTTTGCGACATATCAGCTAGGTTGCCAATTGGAGTGGCAACCAAATAAAGAGTGCCACCTACTATTTTATTTTTATCCTCATAGGACGCATTTCTGTTTCCTGATGCTCTCATTACTTCTCCTTATATATCATTGCCCTCGTAAATTTTTTTGTATTGCTCCGTGTATTCAAGTGAGCCTGACTTGTAAATGTATAGTGGCTTTTCAACAATAAGACCGCTTTTTGAGCCTAGCTTTGCTTGAATTAACAAAATTGACGGTGGAGTGTCGGGATTTGAATGAACAAATTGTAGTCTTTTTGGCTCTAAATTATTGCTTTTAAGTGCATAAATAAGGTCGGCAAGCCTGTCGGGACGATAAACAACGTAAAAGCTACCACCGAATTTTAGAAGCCTTTTTGCGCAAGCGCAGAAATCGTTTATATCACCGAAAATCTCGTGTCTTGAAATGGTTTTGCTTTCACTTCCGTTTAGTTTTCCCGAGCTGGATTTCATATAAGGAGGATTAGAAAAAACCATGTCAACCTCGCCACCAGTGTCAAGAACAGTTACATCTCTTAAATCCTTGCATATAACACTTATGTTATTTCCTGGGAAATTAAGCTCAACGTTTCTTTTCGCAATATCTGCAATAGCCTCTTGAACCTCAATTTCGTACACCTGCTGGCACTTTTTACGATTAAAGGCAAGCAAGGAAATAATACCACTGCCAGCACCAAGCTCAACTGCTCTTGCATTCCCTTTACCTTGAATAAATGCAGAGAGAAGATAAGCATCTGTGCCAAAGGTAAGGCTCTCTTTGCTTTCTATTAGCTTAATGTTGTCATTCACAACGTTTATGCGTTCGTTTTCTCTTAAATCCATTTTATCTCCTAAAAAGGGACCTCTGCTCAATAAAGCAAAAGTCCCTTCCGTGTCTATTTATACTCTTCCTTAAAGGCTCGCCATAATATATGAATTATGTTACATCTTCTTAAATGAAGATAATCTAGTCTTTTTAAGTATGACAATTACTCCTCAACTGGAGCACTAACAGGGCAAACGCCTGCACAAGAACCACAAGAAATGCACTCGTCAGCATTGATTTCATACTTGCCGTCACCTTCAATTATGCAACCACAAGGACAAGCATCAACACAAGCGCCACAAGCGATACACTCGTCTGTAATCTTAAAAGCCATGATAACACCTCCATAATATTTAGCGCCGAACTTGACGTAATCTCCTTCGACTAAAATATATTTTATCACAAAAAATTCATTTGTCAATAAGGTATGCTCAAAAATACAAAAATATGCTATATAAAAAGAGGTCGCTTAAATGTAGCGACCTCTTTTATGTAGAAATAATTATTCCTCAACGATAGCGTCAACAGGACAACCACTTGCACAAGCGCCACAACCAGCGCACTTATCAGCGTCGATAACGTAGATATCGCCCTCTGTAATAGCGTCGCAAGGACAGTTAGCCTGACATGCACCACATGCGATGCAAGCATCTGTAATCTTAAAAGCCATGATAGTACCTCCATTGAATTAAGTTATACATACATTGTAAACTACAAGGAGTGAGTTAGTCAAGAATAACTTGCAAAATTCGACAAAAAACTATCTTAGCTATTGGAGGAATCCTCGCCATCATTTTTCTTAGCCTTAGGCATTGAAATTAGCTTAACGTTATCTCTGTGGTAGGTTTTGATATTTTCATCAATTTTAACCTTGATAGTACCCTGTAGTGGACTCATTTCCACAACCTGACCAATGCCGTCATCAGTTTTAACCGTTGAATCAATTGGCGGAGTTTTCTTGATTTCCTGCTGGTATGTATCATGCTCGAAGCGTAAGCAACACATAAGTCTGCCACAAGCACCGGAAATCTTTGTGGAGTTAAGGGAAAGATTTTGCTCCTTTGCCATCTTTATTGAAACCTGACAGAAGTCTGGTAGAAAAGTGCTACAGCAGAATGGTCTGCCACATGCACCTAAGCCACCCATAAACTTTGCCTCGTCTCTTATACCGATTTGTCTTAGCTCGATTCTGGTTCTGAAAGCTGCTGCAAGATCCTTAACAAGCTCACGGAAGTCGATTCTTCCGTCAGCGGAGAAGTAAAATGTAAGCTTCGAGCAGTCAAAGGTGTATTCAGCCTCAATAAGCTTCATTTCAAGCTGATGCTGTGCAATCTTGCCTTGACAAATTCTTAGTGCCTCAGCTTCCTTAGCCTTGTTTTCCTTATTCGTTGCAATATCCTTTTGAGTTGCTATTCTAACAACCGGGCGAAGTGGTGGAACAAGCTCACTTTCGTCAACCATTTTGTTAGGGCAGGCAACCTTACCAAATTCGAGACCACGGGAGGTTTCAACAACAGCATAATCTGTGATTTTAGCCACGTTTCCGTTAGGCTCAAAGTAGTAGGTTTTCCCACCATCCTTAAAGCGAATACCGATTACCTCGTATTGCTTGCTTTCTTCAATGATTTTATTTTCCTCAGCCATTTTATTTGCCTTTCTTGATTAGTATTGATACTAGAGTGTTTGAAACAGAGACGTTTGCATCAAGCTCCAAAAGGGCACGTTCAATCGCCTCGTATAAGCCTAAAATTTTTTGTAAGCTATGCTTAGATGCAACTGAAAGTGCATCATCAAGGGACGAAAAAAAGCATAGACTAGCGCCCCTGTGCTTTTTTGTTACAGCTAAATCTCGTATAGCTACTAGGCAAAGCTGTAAAAGCTCCTTCAGCTTGTCCCTTTGTAAAGAAAATAGAGAGGCTATTGTGCTTATAGACTCAGCATTGTCATTAAGATATGCACTGATAAGGGAAATAGTTCTTTCTCTGTCCTTTAGAAGCGCCTGTGACTTTTTCTCATCAAGCATGTCAAGCACGTAGCCAAGACTGCCACTAGACGCGACTATAAGCTCACAAAGAGCCTCGTCACTAAGGGATGTCTTGCAGTTTTTTCTCACATAATTAAAAATTGTATCTTTGTCAAGGGGCTTAGTTCTTAGAATTTGTGCACGGGAGCGAATAGTTTCCACAAGATAAGAGGAATCCGTTGTCAAAAGGAAAAACAAAACGTGTGGAGGTGGCTCCTCAAGAGAAATGAGCAAGGCGTTTTGCGCCTTTATATTCATTTTCTGCACGTCATTTAGAATATAAATCTTGTATTCGCACTCAGTAGCACTATCATAGAGATTTTCCTTGATTTTTCTCACGTCGTCAATCTTGAACGCATCGAAAAAGCGAACGTCAGTGCAGTTATCTGACAAAATCTTTTGACAGGTGTCGCAAATTCCACAGGGAAGCGCCTTACCACCCTTGTTTTTGCAAAGAATTGAAGCAGAGGCGAGACGCGCAATGGTATGCTTGCCAGTGCCATAAGCACCCTCAATAATATAAGCATGAGAAAATCGCTTGTCAAGAATGGCACGACCTAAGGAGCTTTTTATTTCTTCATTGCCAATTAGACCCTTAAAAATCTCCATAAGACGCCTCCTTTTTTGCAAAATTTCTACAAGAAACAAATTTCTAAATTAAAGTATAACAGAAAAAAATCAATATGTCAAACACAAATAAATTAAATTTATATAAAGTGCATAAAAAAAGGAAAAAAATTCAAAATAAAAGTGAAAAAGTAACAAAATTTCAAAAAACACTTGTATAATTCTAAAAAATGGTATAAAATATGTAGATGGTAGGGAATGGAAATATTCCATACACAAATTTTAATAAAATTCGGAGGAATTTCAAAATGTCAGTAAAAGTTGCTATTAACGGTTTTGGCCGTATCGGACGTCTTGCATTCAGACAGATGTTCGGAGCAGAAGGCTACGAGGTTGTAGCTATCAACGATCTTACCAGCCCAAAGATGCTTGCTCATCTTCTAAAGTATGACACAGCACAAGGTAAGTACGCACTTGCAGATACTGTTTCCTGCACAGACGACAGCATCACAGTAAACGGCAAGACAATCAAAATTTACGCAGAAAAGGACGCTGCAAACTGCCCATGGGGTGAGCTTGGTGTAGACGTAGTTCTCGAGTGCACAGGCTTCTACTGCTCAAAGGACAAGTCAATGGCACACATCACAGCTGGTGCTAAGAAGGTAGTTATCTCTGCTCCTGCAGGAAACGACCTTAAGACAATCGTATTCGGCGTTAACGAAAATACACTTGATGCAAATGACCAAATCATCTCTGCTGCATCATGCACAACAAACTGCCTAGCTCCTATGGCTAAGGCTCTTAACGATGCATACCCAATCCAAAGCGGTATCATGACAACTGTTCACGCTTACACAGGCGACCAAATGATCCTCGACGGTCCTCACAGAAAGGGTGACCTAAGAAGAGCTAGAGCAGGTGCTCAAAACATCGTTCCTAACTCAACAGGCGCTGCAAAGGCTATCGGTCTTGTAATTCCTGAGCTTAACGGTAAGCTTATCGGTTCTGCACAAAGAGTTCCAACCTGCACAGGTTCTACAACAATTCTTGTTGCAGTAGTTAAGGGTAACGACGTAACAAAGGATTCTATCAACGCTGCTATGAAGGCTGCTGCATCTGCTTCCTACGGTTACAACACAGACGAAATCGTATCCTCTGACGTTATCGGTATGACATACGGCTCACTCTTTGACTCCACACAAACAATGGTAGCAAAGATTGACGACGACACATACCAGGTACAGGTTGTTTCTTGGTACGACAACGAGAACAGCTACACAAGCCAGATGGTTCGTACAATTAAGTATTTCGCTGAAATCTAATTAAACCAAAAAATAAAAGGACGAGAATTTCTCGTCCTTTTTTCTTTTATTCAGCAAGCTTCTCAGCACTAATTGTAAAGTCTAAAAGATTTATTGTAAGCCTATATGTGCCAGCCTTCTTAAAATAGTAGGAAATCTCGCCCTTATAATCAAACTCACCAATAAATTCACTTTCAAGTGGTGTTAACGAATACTCTTGATAATTTGCACTATAAATGCTAGGTAGGTCATCACGTCTGTAATTTTCGTAATCTGCAGTTGTTGTAAAGGTATATTCGTAAATGTAAGGGATGTCGCTATTTTCCAACGTCAAATCCTTAAACTCATTATTTTCATATACAACGGCAGAGTAGCTGGCTGTTTCCTTGTTTACTAGCTCAACACGAACCTCATAGGTTTTTGCGTTTAGATAAATATTATAAGTGCCACCGATTATGAAAAATGTTGTGGTTGGATTACTTGCAAATGACTTGTATATATATTTGCCTGCACAGGATTCATCTGTTGTGGTTTTGTAATTGCTTGTGTGAATTTTGTTAAAGAAGGAAACAGACTTGCCAGCCTCAACGGTGAAGTTTTCAATGTAAAACTCATCACCACTTTTTTGCATATCAACCCAGTTTGTTTCGGGGGTGTATATTTGACAGTTAGGAATTTCTTCGTATACGGGAGTAGTAATAGGACTCTTGTATATAACCTCAAACTTCATAGTTGTAATATCAAGAATTAGCTTGTAAATGCCAGAGGTCTTAACGTTAATTTGCAGGTCGTAGCCCTCTGCCTTTTCCTCCTCAACGTAAGAGGACGGCTCCTTAAGGCTTGCCCAAATGTCGCTTAAATCACTGGCATAAACTGCAAAATAATCGCCCTCGTACAAATACATATCATCATATATACGCTTGTTTTCATCAGATGGGTCAAGGGAAAATGGTCTGTCTATCCTGTATGAGCCCATAATGTCCGTTACAAGAAAAAGTGCCTTTGACGTATAAAGGTCCTCCTTTTCCTCTGTATCAGTATCAGGCACCTCAGTGTCGCTTACAGGTGGAATATATTGGTCTAAATCAAGGGTATTGTCGATTACAGGGATATTGATACCACCAGTACTCGTGGCACCTAAATCACCTAAATCACAGCTAGAAAAGGCTAAAGCTAAAATAAGTAATGTAGAAAATATAAAAATGATGCGTTTCATAAAAAGCCCTCCTTTAATATATCTTAATTCCATTTTATCACTATATGTTGAAAAAATCAACAAAAACCTGACCTGGCGTAATAGGTCAGGTAAATTTTATGATTTTTTCCACGTACGTGGGTTAAATAGTATTAACACAGGCAGAATTTCCAAACGGCCAAGAAGCATTGTAAAAGTCAAGGCAAGCGTTGAAATAGGACCAAAGCCTGCAAAGTTTGAATAAGGACCGACAGCCTCAAGACCTGGACCTATATTGGAAATGCAGGAAAGCACGGCGGAAAGGTTAGACATCATTCCGTGGTTAACCTGATGACCATGACTGGCTAAGTCTGAAAATACAGTGAGGGTGGAGCCGTTCACTGGGTCGAAGGATAAAATTAAAAGAACAGTAAAAATAGAAAAAATGTAAAGAGCAGCAAAAGCAAACACATCTGAAATTGTCTTTTCGTCAAGAGATTTACCCTCGATTTTTACCTTTGAAACGTACCTTGGATTTATAAGCTTTCTCACACTCACGTAAAGACCCTTAATTGCGATAACCACACGGGAAATCTTAAATCCACCGGCAGTTGAGCCTGCCATAGCACCAATGAACATCAAAATTATCAAAATTGTATGTGCTGTAACGGGCCAAAGGTCGTAATCAGTTGTTGTAAAGCCAGTTGTAGTTATAATTGATGACACTTGGAAAAGAGCGTGTCTGAAGGCAGATTCTATTGAATAACCAAAGTCGCTAAGTCTAGTTACAAGAGAAATGAAAACCGTTGTAACAGCAACAACTACGATTGAGAGATAGCATTTAAGCTCCTCACTTTTGAATAACTCCTTGAATTTTCCAAGCAAAATCAAATAGTACAAGGCAAAGTTAGAGCCAAATAACAATAAAAAGATAGAAATGACGTACTGAGTGTAGGGAGAATACATCTCCATGCTACCGGGAACAAAGCCAAAGCCACCTGTACCTGCTGAGCCAAAGGCGGTTAGCAAGCAATGGAAAAAATGGTCGTTCTCGTAGCCCTCGATGGGCTTACCAAATAGTAGGAAAATTATTTCAAGAATAGTTAGTCCTAGGTATATAAGGTACAAAATTCTGGCAGTTACCTTCATTTTAGAAGCGATTTTACCAACCTGTGGACCTGGGCTCTCTGCACGAAGAAGGTGCATGGAGGAGCCGTCGTTGCTTTCAGGAATAAAGATAAGCACGAAAACTAGAATTCCCATACCACCAATCCAGTGGGCGAAGCTTCTCCAAAATAGTGTGGAATGAGAAACCGCAGTTATGTCCTCGATAATGCTAGCACCGGTTGTGGTAAAGCCTGACATCATTTCAAAGCAGGCATCTATATAATCGGGAATATCACCATTTATAGCAAATGGTAAGGCGCCAAAAAGCGTCATAACAATCCAAACCACAGCTACAAGAGCAAATCCCTCCTTTTGGTAAAGAGAGGATCTTTTTGGCTTTGGAATTTGAAGTAAAAATCCTATAAGGACTAAGGCAATAATTGGAAAAACGTAAGAAAGCTTATGCCAGAGGGACTCGTTATAAATGAAGCTCACCAAAAGAGGAGCAACCATCAAGATACCCTCAAGTATCATAATTTTTCCAAGAATTTTTCCAAGGGCTTTGAAGTTCATTGTCGAAAAACCACCTTTTATTCAAAAACGTCTGTTAAATCATCAAAATTCTTATGGGTTGTAACAACTACAACGTTGTCGCCAAGCTTTATGCAGGAATTACCGTCAGGAATAATAACCTCATTGTTTCTTAAAATGCAGGCAATAAGGCAATTTTCCTTAGTTCTAAGCGAGCGTAGAGGCTTGTCGTAGAAATCCTCGTTGGTTTTAGCAGAGAACTCAATAGCCTCAACCTGATTGTTAACCAAGCGATAAAGATTCAAAATATTACTGCCTCTTTTGTTAGCCAAGGCACGGATGTACGAAATAATTCTGTTAGCGACGATAGTTTTAGGAGAAACGTTGTTGTCAAGACCAAGCTCAGCAAGCATACCGTAAAGATTGTCGCTCTTAATTTGAGCAATAGCCTTTTTTACCCTCATCTTATTTGCAAACATGGATGCAATCATATTTTCCTCGTCGATTTTAGTGAGAGCAACAAAGGCGTCTGTAGCCTCGATTCCCTCCTCAATCAAAAGATCATGGCGAGTTCCATTTCCCAAAATGATAGTAGTCTTAGGAAGTAGCTCGGCAAGCTCCTCTGCATCGCTTTTATTGTTTTCAATAAGCTTAACGTTAAACTTCTTTTTAGAAAGCTCCTCTGCAAGATAGAAGCCTGTTTTTCCACCACCGACAATCATAATGTGCTTAAGTGGTGATTTTTCAAGCTTAACCTCGTTTAAGAATCTGTTAAGAGTGCTGGCATCAGATGTAAGGTGAACTCTGTCTCCAACCTTGAACATAAAGTTACCTGATGGAATAATAACCTCGTTTTCGCGCTCAACTGCGCAAACAAGCACCTTTGTGTTTAGCTTTTTACCAAGGGAAATAAGCGTTTCTCCAATAAGAGAACAGCCCTCCTCGGCTTCGATTTCAACTAAAAGCACCCTACCCTTAGCAAAATGCTCAACCTGAATAACGGAAGGCAAGTTGATACGATTGAAAATTTCCTGTGCAGTCTCCTTTTCAGGATTAACTATCATGGAAATTCCAAGGTCGTCCTTCATATCCATAATTTGCTGACGATAATCAGGGTTGCGCACTCGGGCAATAGTGTTTGTAACACCCGCCTTCTTTGCAACAAGGCAAGCGAAAATATTCAATTCATCACTGTTAGTAAGGAAAATAGCTAAATCGGTATTCACTACGTTAGCTTCGTTCAAAATGTCAATACAAGCTCCATTACCAACAACACCATAAACGTCATAACGCTCGATACAGGTTTCAATTATATCCTTGTCCTCGTCAATAATAGTGATGGTGTGTCCCTCGCGCGAGAGATTTTTCAAAATAGTTTCACCTATGGTACCAAGACCAACAATGATAATGTTCATAAGTCAGCTCCAAAAAATAATTTACTTGTATATTATAACACTATTATTCTGAAAAGTGAAGAGGAATTTCAAGTTTTTCCCAAAATTACCTTTAGCCATAAGCGAAATTTGTCATATTATGGTATTGAGGCAAAGCCTCGAAAGGAGAAAAGATGAATATAGATAGAAATGCAAGAAGAACTACTCGTCAGGATTATAACGACTTTATAAATCTTCTTGGTATAAACGGACAAAAACAGGTAAAAAACGACACAGGGTCGGCAAATATACCTGCAAAAGCCCCAAATAAATCTCTTGCTATGGTGTACGCCCAAGAGCAAGGCTGGCAAGGAATATTCGATCCGGAAATTGCACTGATAAACGGCACAATATTTGAGGAGCTGCACAAGCCCTTCAAAATGGCAAGCTGTGCAGGTAAAGCGAACAACTTTGGGGAGGGATGCTTATGATTACAAGAGATAACCAAAGGTCAAGGCTTATTAAGGAAATAAGCACCTACGCGTTTGCTGTTTATGAGGCGCTACTTTATTTGGACGCGTATCCAGACAGTAAGGAGGCGTTGAACTTTTATAACAAGTACAAAAGACTAGAGTCAAAGGCAAGGGCAGAGTACGAAAGCAAATTCGGTCCTCTGACAGCTCCAGCTGACGCACAGGAGTGGAAATGGACAAATGGTCCTTGGCCTTGGCAACTAGATGAGGAGGTAAATTCATAATGTGGCAATACGAGAAAAGACTTCAATACCCTGTAAAAATTAAAAATCCTAATCCTAAGTACGCACAAATAATCGTCAGCCAGTTGGGTGGTCCTGATGGCGAAATAGGCGCTTCGCTTCGCTATTTGACGCAAAGAATCGCTATGCCTTACTCAAAAATAGTAGGCATTTTAACTGACGTTGGTACAGAGGAGCTTGCTCATTTTGAAATGATATCTGCAATTCTTTATCAGCTTACAAGAAATCTTAAGCAGGATGAAATCGTAAAGAGTGGCTTTGATACCTATTTTGTAGATCATACCACGGGTATATACCCTGTAGCTGCAAGTGGCTTCCCATATTCAGCGTCTCAATTTCAATCAAAGGGCGATGTGCTAGCCGACTTAAACGAGGACCTTGCAGCAGAGCAAAAGGCAAGAGTAACCTACGACAATATCTTAAGACTAGTTGACGACCCCGACGTTTGCGACGCTATAAAATTCCTCCGTGCAAGAGAAGTGGTTCACTATCAGCGCTTTGCAGATGCATTAAGGATAGCTCAAGATAATATGAATTCTAAGAACTTCTATGGATATAATCCTGCCTTTGATAAGGGTAAAAAATAGACACTCCCCCAACAAAAAAGCCAAAAAGTCTAGCTTTTTGGCTTTTTTGTCGTTTTGCTGAAAATAAATAATTGCTACATATTGATTGACAAAACAATATTTGCGTGTTAAAATATAAAATAATTTTAGAAAAATCCAAAGAGGGGAGACAAGAAAACGTGAAAAAAGCGATAATCATTCCTAATTATCTAAAGGAAAATAGCATTAGCTTTTCACAGGTAGCTAAGGAGCTACTGGCAAAGCATGGATATGCTGTTCAGGTGCTTAACGAAAATGAAGCTCCGGATGAGGATGCTGAATTTGCCCTGGTGCTTGGTGGCGATGGTACACTTTTGCGTGCATGCAAAAAGCTTTATTTTCTTGATATTCCCATGCTCGGAATCAATTATGGTAATTTAGGCTATTTAACAGGCTGTAATCCTGAAAATGCTCTTGAGGCTATCGAAAAAATAGTGATAGGGAATTTTACAATTGAAAAAAGAGCAATGCTTAGCGGACAGGTTGTAAGAAATGGTGAAAGCGTTTATTCGTTTGTTGCACTCAATGAATGCGCCTTTTATCGTGCCTCGTTCCTAAAGGCGTTTACTATGGAGATTTACATAAATGGCGTATACACCCATAGCGTGGTTGGTGATGGATTAATTGTTGCAACTCCAACAGGCTCAACCTCCTACAATATGTCAGTTGGAGGACCCGTATTGACGCCGAATGCTGACAATATGGTTATCACACCGGTCTCGCCGATTTATTTTCCAAAGTCCTCTCTTGTTGCAAATGGTAGCGACAGTGTGGATATCGGAATTAAGGTAAATAGTATAACTAAAATTGGCACACCGTCCCTGCAAATTGATGGCGACGTGGCGTTTGAATTGCAAAACGGTGACGTGGTGAAAATAAGAAAGCACGAAAAATGTGCGAGAATTATAAAGGTAAGCGATAGAAGCTTCTATCAGGTTTTAAGTCATAAGCTATCCAAGGCGACGCTTGATAACGCATAAGCTTACCGACGTTAAGGAGTAAAAATGTATAAAATAGTAAAAAAGAAAGTGCTTAATCCCACCGTTATTTTAATGGATATTGAAGCACCACTTGTGGCAAAAAAGGCAGAGCCAGGACAATTTATTATTCTTCGTACTGATGAAAATGGTGAAAGAATTCCATTGACAATTGCTGATTTTGACAGAAAAAAGGGAACGGTTACAATAATTTTTCAGGTTGTTGGCGCTACAACTGAGAAGCTAGCACATCTGAACAAGGGCGATTCACTTTGTGATTTTGTTGGCCCGCTTGGTAAGGCGACTCACACTGACGGACTCAAAAAAGTAGCTGTTGTTGGTGGTGGCGTAGGCTGTGCAATTGCTTACCCTGTGGCTAAAAAGCTACATAATCTTGGATGTGAGGTTCACGCAATATGTGGCTTTAGAGGTAAGGATTTGGTAATTCTTGAAAACGAATTCAAAAATGCATCAGCAAAATATGTTTTGATGACCGATGACGGAAGCGCAGGTGAGAAGGGCTTGGTAACAGATGCCCTTAAAAGCCTCATTGATAGTGGTGAAAAATATGACGAGGTAATTACCATTGGCCCGCTTCCAATGATGAAATTTGTTTGCTTACTTACAAAGGAATATGGTATTAAAACCGTTGCATCTATGAACCCAATTATGATAGATGGCACAGGAATGTGTGGTGGCTGTCGCTTAACCGTAGGTGGCAAAACTGTATTTGCCTGTGTTGACGGACCAGAATTTGACGGACACCTTATTGATTTTGATGAGGCTATGGCAAGGTCAAATATTTATCAGGCGACCGAGAGAAAAAAGCACGACGAGGCTTGTAACCTCTTTAAGAAGGAGGTAAAGTAATATGCCAAATATGTCACTTGTAAAGAATGAAATGCCAACTCAAAAGCCAGAGGAAAGAATTAAAAACTTCAACGAGGTAGCTCTGGGCTATACCGAGGAGCAGGCGATTGACGAGGCAAAGAGATGCCTGAAATGCAAAAATAAAATGTGCGTTGCAGGCTGTCCTGTAAAGATTCAAATTCCCGATTTTATTGCAAAGGTGGCAGAGGGAAAATTTGAGGAGGCGTATCAAATCATTTTAACCCAATCCTCACTTCCAGCAGTATGTGGTAGAGTTTGCCCACAGGAAAATCAGTGCGAGGGCAGATGCGTAAGAGGTATAAAGGGTGAGCCTGTTGCAATTGGTAGACTTGAGCGCTTTGTAGCAGACTATCACAATAAAAATTGCACCGAAAAGCCAAAGCAACCTGTAAAAAACGGACACAGGGTGGCTATAATTGGCTCTGGACCTGCAGGACTTAGCTGCGCCTCAGACCTTGCAAAGAGAGGCTATAGCGTAACGATTTTTGAGGCTTTACATACTCCTGGTGGAGTTTTGGTATATGGTATTCCTGAATTTCGACTTCCAAAGGCTATTGTTCAAAAGGAAATTGACGGCTTAAGGGCGCTAGGCGTTGAGATTAAAACAAATATCGTTATTGGAAAAACTCTTTCAATTGACGAGCTTTTGCACGAATACGGCTATGAGGCGGTATTTATTGGCTCAGGCGCTGGACTACCTAAGTTTATGGGTATCCCTGGCGAAAACCTAAAGGGTGTATTTTCAGCAAACGAGTTTTTGACACGTATCAATTTGATGAAGGCTTACAAGGAGGAAAGCGATACTCCTATTCTTATGGGAAGACGTATAGCCGTTGTTGGTGGTGGTAACGTTGCAATGGACTCTGCCCGTTGCGCAAGACGACTGGGTGCTGAGGTATACGTTGTTTACCGTCGTGGCATGGAGGAATTGCCTGCAAGACACGAGGAGGTTGAGCATGCAATAGAGGAAGGAATTATATTCAAGACCTTGACTAATCCAACCGAAATTGTAGCCTATAACAACCCAGACGATAAGCGCGACCCCAGAAATATGTCAGTCAAGGGAATGAAATGCGTTGAAATGACGCTTGGCGAGCCTGACGATAGTGGAAGAAGACGCCCTGTTGTAAAAGAGGGTAGTGAGCACGTGATTGATGTTGACTGTGTAATTATGTCTCTTGGCACCTCGCCAAATCCACTAATCAAGTCAACCACAAAGGGACTTGACACAGAATATTGGGGTGGAATTATTGTTGACCTGAACGGACTCACCTCAAAGGAGGGTATTTACGCAGGTGGAGATGCTGTAACAGGCTCTGCAACAGTTATTCTGGCTATGGGAGCAGGCAAAACCGCTGCCTCAGCTATTGACGACTATATCCAAAGTAAGAAAAAAGCATTTGAATAATTAAAAAGGCTTGACCTCCGTGTCAAGCATTTTTTTGTTTCTTCCACATATACAAGGTTGTTGTGCAATATTAACAAAAATCACTTATTATTTTTTTTTTTTTTGTGGATTTTGTTGACTTTTTCCACACGCGTGTGGTAAAATTTATGTGTAAATATATATATTTAAGGAGATATCCACAATGAAAAAGAAAATTTTACTCGGCATTGTAATGGTGCTGGCGGTAATGTGTATGCTTGTTGTATCAGTCTCGGCAGTTGAAATCGACGGTGTTCATTATACGCTTAACACTAAAAACAAGACAGCGCAGGTTTCAACAGATAATAAGACCTCAACAACGGAAATAGTTGAAATTCCGTCAACCGTTGAATATGATAGCGTAACTTATCAAGTAACTTCTATTGCTAATGATGCCTTTTCAGGCAATGCTTCAATCAAGGAGCTACATATATTGAGTGAATACATTACGGCTATTCCGGGTGGTATGATTAGTAACACTTACGGTAACACCAATTTCACTAAGATCATTATTGACTTTACAAGGATTACCACTATAGGTAGTGCAGGATTAAACCCATCTAATCAAACGAATGGTAATGACCCTAAAGTGAATAACATTTATTACTACGATCTTGAAGGAAATAAGATTACCACCTTTGATTTTCCAAACATCGAGTACATTGGATTTGCGGCATTTCAAGGAGCAAACTTTGATAGTATAGTTCTATACCCTGAAAATGTGTTGGGTACGAGTGGTGCCAGCGAAGACATCCCATATTCACAGTGCTTCAGACTAACGTCTGCTGAATCTTTAACTATTAAGGGTGATGTGGAGATAATTTACTGCTACCAGTTCCAGGGTATGACGAATCTTAAGTCTGTAAGAATTGAATCAACCAACCTTAAAAAGGTAGGAGGTAATGCTTTTGCTGGATGCAAAAATATAGAGACTATGCAAATAGATCTTTCTAAGTGTGAACAGGTTGGAGGTAGCGCATTTTGCTTCTCTGGCTCAAAGGAAACTGCACAGAATATTGCACAATGGCTTAATTTAGATGGTGAAAAGATGGTAGATATATCATCAGTTCAAAAAATCTCATCTCTTGCCTTTGCCGGAAGTAATCTTGGTAGTGCAAGGGTGCTTTGGCCAACAAATTACAGCAAGGTGAATTTTGGACACACATCAGACTCAGGAGCTTTCAGAAATGCTAATTTAAAGGGTACGCTTTATTTTGATACTGCGGAAGGAGAAAGCGTGTTCATTGATAGCTGGGCGTTCCGTGGAAATCAAATTGATACGGTTATTTTAGGCCCTGGTGTTACAAGCATTGCCGCTGCGTTTGGTGGTGTAACAACTATTAAGACTGTTGTGTTCTTGGCTGACAGTGTAGAATGTACGTCATCTGATTTGTTTTATAACTGTAGCGGAATAACCTTCTATCACAAGGAATTAACAAATAAAACTACATTCTCCCAAGCTACACAAATTAAAATTTCAGACGGAAGTTTCATCTCCTATGGTGCTTGCGGTTTAGATTGTAACGTAACACTTGAAAGTGATGGCTCTAAGGTTGCTATTGCTACACCTGTTCATACTTGGGATGAAGGCACGATAAATGAAAGCTACTGCCCAGTTGGCTCAGTTGTAGATTTCGATTGCATTTACTGTGTTGCAACAAAGACCGAGGGTGAGGGCACAGAGCATAGTCATACAATCCCGGTTATTGTTTATGAAAACGGCTTCTTAATGGCTGGCGTTAAAACCTTAAAGTGCTCAAACGATGGATGTACGTCAGTAAGCGACCAAATAACAGAGGTATCTGCAATATTCGTAGTCAATGGCTACTCAGCACCAGAGACTGAGGGCAAAAAGTCTATATTGTTCTCCTATGCAATCGATAGAGAAGCGCTTTTAGAATACAACAATTGCACAGATGAGAAAATTGTTGGCTACGGCTTGCTTGCAGGCTCTCAATCAGCAGTAGGCACTACAGAGATATTTGATGGTGAAACAGTTAAGGAAAACGTAAAGGTAGCAAAGGTAGGCTTCGAGGACGATAGCTTTGACCTTGTGGAAATAAAGATAATAGGTCTTGAAAACACTGGTAGCGATGGTAATCCTTACGCAGACCTTCCACTTTACTGCTGTGGCTACGTTTTGGTTAAAAATGGTGATTCAGTTGACTCCTACTACATAGGCGAGGGTAAAATAACAGAAACACTTGAAACTACAGTAACCTACACATCTATTGTAAACAAATAAAAGAAAAAGGCTTGACGTTGCGTCAAGCCTTTTTTTATTCCAATATGGAATAAAAAGCAAAACTTATTCATAGAACCTAAAAACAGTTGACAGACCACCTAATTTGTGATAAAATTAATTTGTTATATAATAATGTAGAAAACGGAGATTTTTATGCGAAATTGTAAAGCATTTATTTTTGCAATTCTCATTTTGCTTGTGGCAATGCTTACCCTTATTGCCTGCGATAATTCAGAGGAGGGTGCACAGGACCACGACCATATTTTTGAAATAAAGCAGGTGGAGCCAACCTGTGTTGACAAGGGCTATGACCTTGGCGTTTGCAAAATTTGTCAGGAGGAGCAACGCTCCAATTTTGTAGAACCAACAGGACACACCCCAGGTGAGTGGCAAGTAACAAACGAGGGCGATTGTCAGACTCCTAAGATTGAGCAAAAGCTATGTACAGTATGCGAAAAAGCAGTAGAAACTAAAACAGGCGAGAAAACACCGCACAGCTTTTATAGCACCGAGTTTGCTCCAACATGTAAGGACCTTGGATATACCCTGAAGAAATGCTCAGTATGTGGCACAGAGGAAAAAGCAAGCTTTGTGCCTGTATCAGAGGAGCACACACCTGGTGAGTGGGTAATCACGAAAAAATCAACCTGTATGGACACAGGCTTCCAAAAGCAGTATTGTACAATATGCTCCAAGGAGCTTGCTGGTGAGGTTATATCTGTATCAGCAATTCACGACTTCTCAACGAAATATGTTGATAAGGGCGATGGAACTGGTGGCTACACCGAGTTTACCTGCGCACTTTGTGGGCACACAAAGACTCTTGACCACTCCTCGACCGTATCACCAGCTGTTATTTATGAGCTAATTTCAAGCTCTATGGTAAGAATTGACGTTTACGATAAGAATAACAATCGTGTTGCAATGGGCTCAGGATTTTTCATAAGCGGCAATGGTAAGGTTGTTACAAACTATCACGTTATTAAAAATTCATATTCCGTAAAGGTAACAAATTACGCTGGCAGAGAATTTGTTGTTGAGGGCGTTATGGGCTATAACGCAGAGGATGATGTTGCAATGCTAAAGGTTACTGCAGAAGCAGTGCCTTATTTGGAAATTGTCGGAACTGAAAGCTTAAAAGCAGGCGACCCTGTGTACGCATTGGGAAGCCCACTTGGTGTTGATAATATTTTTACAACAGGTATTATTTCAAACCCGGCACTTACAATTAATGGTGCAGATTCTATTGCATTTACAGCGCCAATTTCCTCTGGTAACAGTGGCGGTCCGCTGGTTAACTCTGAGGGTAGAGTAATTGGTATTAATACAAGAACGGCAGTAGATGGACAAAACCTTAACTTTGCAGTAAGAGGCGAAAAGATTACAGACCTTGATGTAAGCAAAATGATATCCGTTGCCGAGCTTTATGAAAAAGAGCTTGCTACAAACGCCTATGACGTTTTAGTAAATTACATAAAGATAAACGCAACTGGCAGAAAATCGAACAACTCGGTTTACTATATTCAAAAGCTTTTGCAAGAGGGAACAAGCACCTCTTATGGTATTGAATATGTATTTAATTACGACACTTCCTCGGGCGAAATCACTCTTGTACTCAATTTGCTCACAGGTCGTGCCACAAGATACGAGATTACGTTAACTATATCAGAAATTAGTGAGCACTACGACCTACAGCTATTCGATATTAATATGGGTCAGGTTACAATAGAGGCTGAAATGCTTGCAAGCGTTAAGGCAACTATGGAAAATATGAATGATGTTATGGATATTGACCTTATCAAGTACGATGAATCAACAGACACCTCTGCTGACTATATTACAAAGCTAACGTATCAAAGCTATATGAAGCTTGTCAGCGAGCTTGGAAAGCTTCTTGCAGGCTCTGGCACAGGCTTGACTCTTGACCACTTCAATATGGTTGACACGGGAGTATAATAAAAAGGACGAGATTGCGAGACTTCTTACAAGGAAGTCTCGCAGTTTTATATTACCTACTAAACAACGCACAAAAATATAAATAAGTTTATTTTATATATTGAAAAACAAAAATTTTAATGTTATAATAAAATGTAAAATTATGTATTTAGGAGGGAAATGCTATGAAAATAGGAATGCTTGGCTTTGGCTCAATGGGAAAAACCCATACCTATTGTATTAAAAATTTACCCTTCTTTTTTAATACTGACATTTCACCAGAGATTGCGTATGTTTGCACTCGCAACATAGAAAATGCAAGGCTTGCCTCGGAAAAATATCAAATTCCTAATTATACGGATAATGAGGATGATATTATTTATAATCCCGAAATTGATATTGTGGATATTTGCACTCCAAATATCTACCATTACGAAACTGCTAAAAAGGCGATTTTGGCAGGAAAGGGTGTATATTGCGAAAAGCCTCTTGCCATAACAAGCGCACAGGCAGACGAGCTTGCTGGTCTAGCTAAGCAAAAGGGTGTGTGCTGTGGCATGGTATTTAACAACCGTTATCTTTCCCCAATTCTTAGGGCAAAGGAGCTTGCCCTGCAGGGAAAAATCGGACGTATTTTAAGCTTCAATGCAAAGTATTACCACTCCAGTGCTTTAGATGTGGAGAAGAACGCAGGCTGGAAGCAGGATAGCGATATTTGTGGTGGTGGCGTATGGTTTGACCTAGGCTCTCACGTCATTGATTTAATTTATTACCTTTGTGGCGAATTTAAGAGCGTAATAGGTAAGGGACAAATTGCGTATCCTCAGAGAAAGGGCATTGATGGCAAGGCTTGGCAAACAAATGCTGACGAGGCGTTTTATGTGCTTGCAACCCTTAAGGATGGTGGCACGGGCACAATTAGCGTTAGCAAAATTGCTCAGGGCACAAATGACGACCTTACCCTTGAAATATATGGTGAGCAAGGAAGCATAAGGTTCAACCTGATGGAACCTAACTTTTTGGAATATTATTCAACTGAGACATCAGACGGCACTTATGGTGGTAATCGTGGCTTTACTCGAATTGAGTGCGTAAATAGATACCCAAGCCCAGGCGGAGTATTTCCGGGCATCAAGGCACCAATCGGTTGGCTAAGGGGACATATTGGAAGCTATTTTGCTTTTCTTGATGCATTTGCTAACAACAAAATGCCCTGCCCAAGCTTTGAAGATGGTGCTTATGTACAACGAGTTTTAGAATCAGCGTACAATTCTGCTAAAAATGGTAGAGAGGAGCTGATTTAGTGAAGGTTATTGGAATATGTGGTTCAAGTGGCTCTGGAAAGGGCTACGTTTGTAAGCTTCTTGAAAAATACGGCTTGTTTCATATTGACACAGACAAGCTTTATAGAGAGAAAACCGCAAGGGCAGGCTCAAAATGTCTTGAGGAGCTTGTAGAAAACTTTGGAAATATAATTCTGGACGAAAATGGTGAGCTAAACAAAAAGGAGCTATCTAAAATTGTTTTTGAGGGAGAGGGCTGTAGTCAGCGACTCTTTCTTCTTAATAAAATCACCCATAAGTACATTTTAATCGACACGCAGGAGCTAATTGAGGAGCAACGTAAAAAGGGCGCTAGAGGCGTTTTGATTGACGCACCCGTGCTTTTTGAAAGTGGCTTCAATAGAATTTGTGACGTTACCCTGTGTGTGGTTGCCCCAAGTGTGGAAAAGGTTCAAAGAATTATTAAAAGGGATGGCATTACAATGGAGAAGGCTATCTCTCGTCTTAATGCACAGATAAGTGATGAAAAGCTTATTCATCTTTGCGATATGTATATTTATAATAGCAATGAGGCTGATCTAAAGGTGCAAATAGACAAAATTATCGATAAGTTAATAAATTGAAGTAGCAATGCTACAGAATAGGAGATACAATGAAGAAAACAGAATTACAGGAGCTTAAGAAAAAGCTATTTTACAAAAAGGAAAACGTGTTTGAAACACGTACAAAAAAGGAAGAAAAGCAAATAAATGATTATGCTAAGGGCTATATGCACTTCCTAGATGTTGCTAAAACAGAAAGAGAAGCGGTTGTTGAGGGCATCAAAATGCTCAAGGCAAATGGCTTTGAGGAATATGTGCTTGGTGGCAAGATTGTAAAGGGTGGTAAGTACTACCTAAATAACCGTGGAAAGAGCCTGTTTGCATTTGTTGCAGGAACTGAAAGCGTTGAAAATGGTATCAGAATTTGCGCTGCACACGTTGACTCCCCGCGTCTTGACCTAAAGCAACACCCAATGTTTGAAAATGAGGGCTTTGCATATCTTAAAACTCACTACTATGGTGGCATCAGAAAGTATCAATGGGTTACAATTCCACTTGCACTTCACGGTGTAGTTACAACTGCTGATGGTGAAAACGTTGAAATAGTAATCGGCGAGGATGAGCGCGACCCAATCTTCTGCATCACAGACCTTTTGCCACACCTTGGCAGAGAGCAATCTCAAAAGCCACTTGGTACAGCTCATACAGGTGAGGGACTAAATCTTCTTATCGGCTCACAGCCACTTGATGGAGCAACTGAGGATAAGGTTAAGTTTAATATGCTTAAGCTTCTAAATGAGAAGTATGGCATCACAGAAAGCGACTTCGTAAGTGCAGAGCTTACTGCAGTACCATCAGGCAAGGCAAGAGAGCTCGGACTTGATCGTTCAATGATCGGCGCTTATGGACATGATGACAGAGTATGTGCATACCCATCACTTACAGCAATTATTGAAAACAAGAATAGTGAGCATACACTTATGTGCATTCTTGCAGATAAAGAGGAAATCGGCTCTGAGGGCGTAAGTGGTATGAAGTGCCGTCTTATCGTTGACCTAATCGAGGAAATCTCCAAGGAGCTTGGTGGAAATCCTAACGTGGTAAGAGCTAACTCCATGTGCTTGTCTGCTGACGTTAGTGCAGGCTATGACCCTAACTATCCAGAGGTATTTGAAAAGAGAAACAGTGCAATTATCAACTGTGGCGTGGTTATGAACAAGTACACAGGTGGTGGAGGAAAGAGCTCCACAAACGACGCAAGCGCAGAGTACGTAGGACAAATCAGAAAAATATTCAAGGACGCTGGCGTTGTATGGCAAACTGCTGAGCTTGGAAGAATTGATGCAGGTGGAGGCGGAACAGTTGCTATGTATATCGCCAACCAGAACATTAATACAGTTGACCTTGGCGTTGCTGTTCTTTCAATGCACGCACCAATGGAGGTTATCTCCAAAAACGACCTATATGAGGCTCACAAGGCACTATCAGCATTCTGTAAATAAGAAAGGGTTAATACAATGAGCAACATAATTAAAGAGCTACACGATTTTGGACTAGTTCCAGTTATTAAAATCACAGACGTAAAGAACGCAATTCCTCTTGCAAGGGCTTTGGCAGAGGGTGGACTCAATTGTGCAGAAATTACCTTCCGTACAGCGTGTGCGAAGGAGGCTATTGCAGAAATAACAAAGGCTATGCCTGATATGCTTGTTGGTGCAGGAACGGTTTTGACTCCTGAGCAGGCTGATGAAGCAATTGAGGCAGGTGCTAAGTTTATAGTAAGCCCAGGCTTAAACCCAAAAGTTGTAAAGCATTGCATCGAAAGGGGAGTTCCAATTCTTCCAGGCTGTGCAACTCCATCTGAGGTTGAGCAGGCTATTGAGCTTGGCTTAAAGGCAGTAAAGTTTTTCCCAGCTGAGGCTGCAGGTGGACTTAATATGATTAAATCAATGAGTGCACCCTATGGACAAATTCAATTTATGCCTACAGGTGGCATCAACGATGAAAATATGCTCGAATACCTGAAGTTTGGTAAAATCATCGCTTGCGGTGGTAGCTTTATGGTTAAGGACGCTCTTGTTGAGGCAGGTAATTTCGAGGAAATTACTAACCTTACAAGAAATGCAGTTATGAAGATGCTCGGCTTTAAGCTAGCTCATATTGGAATTAACTGTGAAAATAAGGATGAGGCAATCAAGGGCGCACAGCTTATTTCAAGCTTGTTTGGCACTGGCTATAAGATTGGCAATTCATCAACCTTTGCAGGTGGTGAGTTTGAGCTTATGCACACTAAGTACCTAGGCACAAATGGCCATATTGCCATTTCTACAAATTTCCCAGACAGAGCAAGAGCTTATCTTGAAAGAATGGGTATTGAATTTAGCGAGGAAACAGCAAAATACGATGATAAGGGCAACCTAACAGTTATCTATCTTAAGGAAGAAATCTGTGGCTTTGCTATTCATCTTGTAAAGAAAAAGTAATATGTTTAATAGATTAAACGAAGCAGAAAAAAGATATTTAGAAATAGAAGAAGCTCTTGCTAGCCCAGAGATTGCCTCAAATCAAGGTGAGTTTACTAAGCTAATGAGAGAATACAAGAACCTAACTCCAATTATTGAAAAGTACAGAGAATACAAAAAGGTAAGCTCTGATATGGAGGGCGCTAAGTCCTTAATGGAGGAGGAAAGCGGAGAGCTCTATGAAATTGCCGTTGAGGAATATAAGGAATGCAAGGAAAGAATAGCTACTATAGAAGAGGAGCTAAAGATTCTTCTTATTCCGAAGGACCCCAACGATGATAAAAACGTTATAGTGGAAATTCGTGCAGGCGCAGGAGGCGAGGAGGCAGCGCTCTTTGCCTCTGTGCTTTACAGAATGTACTCTATGTATGCAGATTCAAACGGCTTCAAAACCGAGCTTACAGGAATAAACGAAACTGGCCTTGGTGGATTTAAGGAGGTTACATTCTTAATATCTGGAGAGGGCGCGTATTCTCGCTTTAAGTTTGAAAGTGGAGTTCATCGTGTGCAAAGAGTACCAGAAACAGAAACACAGGGCAGAATTCATACCTCAACTGCTACAGTTGCAGTTTTGCCAGAGGCAGAGGATGTTGAGGTAGAGCTAAATATGGGCGATGTTGTTGTAGAAACCTGTAAGAGCAGTGGTGCAGGTGGTCAGCACGTTAATAAGACAGAATCGGCTATTCGACTAATTCATAAGCCAACTGGTATAGTTGTTGAGTGTCAGGATGAAAGAAGCCAGTTCAAAAATAAGGATAAGGCATTCAAGATTTTGAGAGCTAAGCTCTATGATATGAAGCAACAGGAGCAAAGCGACAAAATTGCAAGTGAGAGAAAAAGTCAGGTTGGTACAGGCGATAGAAGTGAAAGAATCAGAACCTATAACTACCCACAGGGCAGAGTTACCGACCATCGTATTGGCTTTACAATTTATTCACTCGAAGCATTCTTAAATGGAGATATCGGAGAAATGCTTGATAAGCTTGCAACTGCTGACGCAGCTGAAAAGCTCAAAAACGGAAACGCATAATTAAGGAAAAGGTAGTAATGAAAACGGAGATTTTTAAGGTTGACGAGGGTAGCTTAGAAATACTTTCAAGGGCAGCTGAGCTCATTAAAAATGGTGAGCTTGTAGCAATTCCAACTGAAACAGTATATGGGCTAGGGGCAAATGCTCTTGATAAGGACGCATGCCTTAGCATCTTTTCTGCCAAGGGCAGACCAAGCGATAATCCTCTAATTGTCCACGTGGCAAAGCCAGAGGACGCAGAAAAAATCTCCTTTACCTGTCCCTTATATTACAAGCTGGCAGAGAAATTTATGCCAGGACCACTTACAATAATACTTCCCAAAAGGGAAATAGTTCCCAAGGAGGCAACGGGAGGACTTGACACTGTGGCAATAAGATGTCCCAGTCATTTAGTGGCAAGACGACTTATTGAGCTGTCTGGCTTACCAATCGCAGCCCCCTCGGCAAATAGCTCAGGAAAGCCATCGCCAACCACGGCAAAGCACGTTTTAGACGATATGGACGGCAAAATCCCAATGATTCTTGACGGTGGAGAGTGTGAGGTAGGCGTTGAATCAACGGTTATTTCTATAACCGATAATTCAATTACACTATTGAGACCAGGTAAGGTTACAATAGAGGAGCTAAAGAATGTTTGTGAAAACACCCAAATTGCAGGTGCAGTCAAGGAGGAGCTTAAGGAGGGAGAAACACCTCTTTCCCCTGGAATGAAATATAAGCACTACGCACCAAGGGCAGAGTTATATTTGATTGACGATAAATATATTGACTTTGTAGCTTTCACAAAGCAAAAGCAAAAAACAGAAAAATGCGCTGTGATGTGCTATGACGAGGAAATATCACAGCTTGAAAATAAAAATCTTTTACCAGTAGGTAAAAAAGAGGACATAAAGATGCAGACTCACAATCTGTTTATTCTTTTGCGTAAGGCAGACGACTTAGGCGTTGACACTGTCTATGCTCACCTTCCAGCTGATGAGGGTGAGTCCTTGGCAATCTATAACAGAATGATCCGTGCCTGTGCGCACAGAGTATTAGGAGGTAGAAATGGCAAAGGATAAAAAAAAGCAGGTAAGAAAAGACTATGTAGAATATGTAGAAAGTGATCCCGTGTTTCAGCCTATAACAGAGACCATTGAAACGAACTATATGCCTTACGTTGTCAGCGTAATGCTATCAAGAGCTATTCCGGAAATTGATGGCTTCAAGCCAGCCCATAGAAAGCTACTCTATACTATGTTCAAGATGGGTCTTATGCATGGGCATAAGACAAAGAGTGCTAATATTGTTGGTGAAACTATGAAGCTCAACCCTCACGGCGACGCCGCAATTTACGAAACAATGGTTCGCTTGACAAGAGATCACGAGGCACTTTTGCATCCGTTTATCGACTCTAAGGGTACCTTTGGTAAGCAATATAGTGATAATATGGTATTTGCCGCATCAAGATATACAGGAGGAAAGCTTGACCCCTTCTGTCAGGAGATTTTCTCTGGTATTGATAAAAATGCGGTAGATATGATTGATAACTACGATAGCACCACCAAGGAGCCAAGACTTCTTCCAACCACGTTCCCAAATATTTTGGTAACTCCGAATATGGGTATTGCCGTTGGACTTGCATCGTCAATTTGCTCCTTCAATTTAGCAGAGGTTTGTGATGCTACAATCGCAATTTTGCGCTCTCCCAGATGCGATATAGAAAAGATAATGGAAATTTTGAAGGCTCCTGACTTTTCTGTAGGCGCAAATGTAATATATGATAGAGAGCAGATTAAAAAGGTTTACGAAACAGGTAAGGGACCAATTAAGCTTCGTGCTAAGTACGAATATAACGAGGACGATAACTCAATTGAGGTTTTAGAAATTCCATATACAACAACTGTAGAAAAAATCTCCAAGCAGATGGATGAGCTACAGAAGGAGGGCAAGCTCAAGGAGGTTATTGACCATCGTGACGAAATCGGTATTCACGGCTTTAGATTTACAATTGATCTAAGAAAGGGCACAGACCCAGAGGCGCTCATGCAAAAGCTCTTTAAGTTTACGTCACTTGAGGATAACTATGCATGTAACTTCAATGTAATCATAAATGGCGCACCAAGACAGCTAGGAGTTAAGGAAATTCTGGTTGAATGGATTAAGTTTAGGACAGAGTGTGTTACAAGAGAAAAAACCTATGAATATACCAAGAAAAGTGAAAAGCTTCACCTGCTCTTGGGCTTAGGACAAATACTTTTAGACATTGATAAGGCAATCCGAATCGTAAGAGAAACTGAAAAGGATGAGGAGGTTGTGCCAAACCTTATGCAGGGCTTCGACCTTGATAAGGAGCAGGCAGAGTATATTGCTGATATCAAGCTCCGTCATTTGAACAGAGAATATATTATGAATCGCTTGGCTGATATAGATAATCTAAGGGCTGAGCTTGCAGAAATAAAATCGTTGCTTGATGACGAGCTTAAGCTGAAGGCATACATAATCAAGCAATTAAGTGATATTAAGAAAAAATATGGTAAGCCAAGAAGAACAGGAATAGTTCAGGCGACAGAAATCAAGAGCTTTGACAAGGAGGACCTTGTTGAGGATTATACCGCAAGGCTATTCTTCACAAAGGATGGATACCTTAAGAAGATTACACAGCAATCCCTTCGTGGTAATGCAGAGCAGAGACTCAAGGATGGCGATAGCATAATCTTCGAGGGTGATATAAGCAATAAGGATGAGGTAATCTTCTTTACTGACAAGTGCCAGCTATATTTTGCAAGACTTTGTGATTTTGAGCTTTCAAAAGCCTCAGATTTAGGCATTTACGTTCCAAAGCAGCTAAACTTTGACCCAGAGGAAAAGGTTGCAAAGATGATGATAAATCCTTCCTTTGATGAGAATAAGAGGGTAATTTTCTTCTTTGAAAATGGTAAGGCTGTAAGAGTACCAATGAACCAATATCAGACACAGGGTAACCGAAAAAAGCTTAAAAAGGCATTTTCCGATGCATCTGGTATTGTTGAAATTGTGCCAGAGGATAATGATGACTATATTATGCTTATAAACTCCGAGAAGAAGGCAATCTTAATCAGACCATCGCTTATTCCGATTAAAACAACCAGAACCTCAATTGGTACGGTGGTGTTTGCTATGAATTTGAAGAAAAAGCAAAAGCTAACAAGGGTTCTTGTAAGCTATGAGGATAAGTATCCGGAGGCTTATGCGAATTATAGAAAAATAAAAATCCCTGCAACAGGCGTTTTAATGCAAAAGGGACGCAAATAATAGAAGAATAGTTAGGAGGACAGAAAAAATGTCAAAGAACGATAAAAACAACGCACCAAAGAAAAATATTGGCGTAATCGCACTAGTTTGGATAATGGCAATTTTGATGGTAGGTGGCATTGTTGCATCTACTGTTTATGCACTAGTGCAATCATTTTGATAAATCCGAAGCAAAGTAAAAAATGCGACACAGTGTCGCATTTTTTCTTACTTTGATGATTAAAATCTCGTTTTTCTTGAAAAATGCTTTGATAATCTTGCTTGCTAAGAGCATAAAAAACTAAATGGCGATATTGCACTTTTTTCAAAAAAAATAAAAAAAATCGAAAAAGGTATTGACAAAAGTAATTTGATTTAGTATAATATGTGAGCAAGCTAAAAAGCAAGCAAATATATATGCGAGAGTGGCGGAATCGGCAGACGCGCACGTTTGAGGGGCGTGTGGGCAACCGTACGGGTTCAAGTCCCGTTTCTCGCACCAACAAAAAGAGAACTTTTGTCTACCAAAAGTTCTCTTTTTGTTTATCCAAGCCGCAGGCTTGGTATATCATCACGCTTTAGCGTGCATCTCATCAGCTCCTTTGGAGCTGTATATCATCACGGCATAGCCGTGCATACCCTATCCTGCGGCTTGATGATATACAACACTTCGTTTTGATGATATACCGCAACAAGTTGCGGATGAAATACAAGGCTACGCCTTGATTTATTTATGAAAGTGTGGTATAATGTTTTTAGAGGGAGTGATATTAACCTATGGAAAAATTGTATGCAGAGTTTCTTTTATGGTTAAACGAGCTGAATACAAATGAAAAATATGAATCGCTGTTACACAAATATTTTTTAAACGCTCCAAGCGATAAAGTTTTGCTTGAATTAGAGGAGTGTTCTTCGGATATACTCAGAACAAATGCTATATTAGAAAACTATTGGAACTCCGAGAATAAGATTTTAGATGCTGATGTATTTGGAGAACACTTATTCTCCGAGTTGGAATCTGTTTATAAATCCAACAAATTCGTCATTGAGGATTTCGGGAAGCGTTGTTATTCTCTGTGGGGATATTTACCACCACATTTAAAACAAAAAGAACCTTTCTGGACATTGAGTTATGCCGATGATTGCTTATCCTGGAATGACGAAGCACAAACGCGCAAACTATATGAAGAGGCATTCTCTTTTCATCGTCAGAAAAAATGAACTGTATACACCTTTTTACTGCTCTTTCGCAAAAAAGTCGTATCATTTCGATACGACTTTTTTTATCCAAACCGCAGGTTTGGTATATCATCACGCTTTAGCGTGCATCTCATCAGCTCCCTTGGAGCTGTATATCATCAACCAAAGGTTGTATTTTTTCGCAACGATTACAATTTTAGAACGTACGATTTGTCATAATGCTGTACCTTTAGTCATTCTCGGATAATAAAAAAGGAGTTTTTGTAGTCAAAAACTCCTTTTTATCCGTTTTGAAAAGCAACGATATATCATTGACAAAAATAAAAAGCTCTCCCAAACGGAGAGCCTCTTATGTTCAAATTTGATTAAGCAGCAAGAACTGTGATCTTGTTGGAAGTGATCTCTGTTACAAGGTCAACGATCCAGAAAATCAAGCCCAAACCAACAAAGTTCAAGATTCCAGCGAGAAGTGTTACGATGTTCTTTGTTTCGAGGAAACGAAGGATTCTGTAAATACCACCAACTAGTGCACCAAGAAAAAGTTGAAGGATGATCTTAACGATCTTTGGAAGCGCCTCATAACTAGCAGTCAAAGAATTGTTAGCCATTATCAAATACTCCTTTATATTTTTTTCGATATGAGCTTTCTCATAACGCAATTCATTATAACATAATGTTTCGTATTTTGCAAGAGAATTTTGAAAAAACTTTTCTCTATATTATATTTATAACTTGCATATTTAATTATAATGTGCTAAAATATTTAGTGTATTATTTTCGCCAAGGAGGAAATAGAATGGCTATCTTTGTTTCACCTGAAGAAAAGCTAAAACAGGACAAATATATATCTGCGGTTTTGTCTTTAGTGGGTGGACAAGGCAAGAAGGCATTTGTATATACTCTTGGTTGTCAGCAAAACGAAGCAGACAGTGAAAAAATCATGGGACTGCTTTTGCAGATGGGATACGAGAAAACCGATGATGAAAAAGAGGCAGATATCCTTATAGTAAACACCTGCGCCATACGAGAGCATGCGGAGAAGCGGGCGCTGTCAATAATAGGGCGCTTCAAGCATTATAAGGTAGCAAGACCTGATATTGTAATCGGCGTTTGTGGCTGTATGACTGCGCAGGAGCATAGGGCAAATCAGCTTAAGCATTCATATCATTACGTTGATTTCACCCTTGGTACGGGAGCGCTTCATTTGCTGGCTGAGCTTGTTCTTAATGCGCTTAGCAAGGGCAAAAGACGTTTTTTATTAGATGAGGAAACTCCCAAAATTGCAGAGGGACTTCTACCTGTGCGTGAAAGTAGCTTCAGAGCATGGGTTAGCATAATGTATGGCTGTAATAATTTCTGTACCTACTGCATCGTGCCTTATGTAAGAGGTCGTGAGCGTAGTCGTAAAATGCAGGACATTTTGGACGAGATAAGGGAGCTTGCTAAGAAGGGCTATCGTGAAATAACACTTCTCGGACAAAACGTTAATTCCTACGGCAAGGATCTTGAGGACAAGCCTACAATTGCCGACTTACTTAACGAAATTGCCAAAATTGAGGGCGACTTCATAATACATTTGATGACCTCACATCCTAAGGATGCATCAAGAGAAATGATTGAGGCAATTACTAAGGACAAAAGAACAAAAAGTCATTTCCATTTACCACTTCAATCAGGATCAGATGCAGTTCTTAAAAGGATGAACAGGCATTACGATACGCAAAGATACCTGGACATAATAAAAGAGCTTAAGTCAAAAAATCCAGACATAGTTTTAACAACAGATATAATCGTCGGCTTCCCAACTGAAACCGAGGAGGATTTTCAAAAAACCCTCGATATTATCAAAGAGGTTGAGTTTGATACAATTTATAGCTTCATTTATTCGCCAAGGAAAGGAACTCCTGCATATTCTATGGAGCAAATTTCTGAGGATGTAAAGCACGAAAGGTATGAACGCTTTTGTCAGGTGCAAAACGAAATTGCAAACAAGCTAAACCAAAAAATGCAGGGTAAAATCTATCGTGTCCTGGTCGATGGAAAAAGTAAGGGCAACGAAAAAATGTATACCTCTAGGACAGAGGGCAATAAGATAGTGCATTTTGAATGCGACACTGACCACACAGGTCAATTTGTAAACGTTAAAATCACAAGGGCAGATACATTTAATCTGTTCGGTGAAATAATAAATTAAAAGGAGATACATTATGGAAATAATGGAGCTTGCAGCACAGCTTGGACAGGCGATTAAAAAGGATCCAAGACTTGTGAAAATGGAGGAGGCAAAGGTTGCCTACGAAAAGGATGAGAAGGTTCAGGCGCTTATGCTTGAATATAACACCCAACAAATCGCTCTTGCAGAGGAGTACAAGAAGAACCCAGTTGACGAAAAGATCGTTGAGGCTATTGAAAAACGCTTAGATCAAATCGTTTCTGACGTTACCTCAAATCCTAACTTCATTGCACTTAATCAAGCGCAAGAGGAGGTACAGGCTCTTATGGAGACTGTAAATGGAGAAATCGAGTTTAACATTACAGGAAAGCGTCCATGCACACATGACTGCCATTCCTGTGGTGCAGATTGTGGACATCACCATCATCACGACGAGGAATAATTAAGAAAAGGGGGTAAGACTGTATGACGTCTATGATGCTTCAATATCTCGAGATAAAGGAACAATATAAGGATTATATACTGTTTTACCGTCTTGGGGATTTTTACGAAATGTTCTTTCAGGATGCTATCACGGCATCAAGAGAGCTTGAATTAACGTTAACAGGTAGAGACTGTGGGGAAAAGGAGCGTGCACCTATGTGTGGCGTTCCTTACCACAGTGTTGAGCCTTTTATTGGAAAGCTAATTTCCAAGGGCTACAAGGTGGCTATTTGTGAGCAGATGGAGGATCCAGCCTCGGCAAAGGGACTTGTAAAGCGTGAGGTGGTAAGGGAAATTACTCCTGGTACAGTTCTTGAAAGCTCACTACTTAATGAAACAAAAAACAATTATCTATGCTCAATTTACTTTGACAAAAAGGGTGTGGGCATATCTCTTTGCGACATTACCACAGGTGAAATGTGTGCAACGAGCCTAGAAAATGAGCCAAGCAAGGTTCTTAACGAGCTTGGCACATACGGACCAAAGGAGATTATTACCAATATTGACAGTGAGCAGGGAGAGCTTTTGAAGGGCTTTGCTAGCGAAAGACTAGGAGCCTTTGTGGAGTTTAACGTGCCACAGTTCGACTATACCCAGTGCACAAAAAGAGTGCTGGAGCAGTTTGGTACAAATTTTCTTGATAAATACGGAAATGACGAGTGTTTAATCTATGCAACAGGTGCAATACTCGAATACATACAAAAAACACAAAAGACAGATATTTCCTACATAAACACAATAAACGTTTATGGCCAAGGACAATATCTTGAAATGGATCTTAACACAAGACGTAATCTTGAACTTTGCGAAACAATGCGCTCAAAGGAGAAGAGAGGAAGCCTGTATTGGGTGCTTGATAAAACAAAGACCTCAATGGGTGCAAGAATGCTTCGCAATTACGTGGAGCATCCCTTGCTTGACGTTAGAAAAATTCAGGATAGACAGGGTGCAGTGGCGACACTTTGCGATAACCTTGTTCTAAGAGAGGAAATCACTACACATCTTACCAAGGTTTTGGACCTTGAAAGGCTAATGACAAGGGTTGTTTATGGCTCTGCAAATGGTAAGGATATGAGGGCAATTTGCTCAACCCTTAGCGTTATTCCCGAAATAAAAAATCTACTCTACACAGTCAACACCAAGGAGCTTTCAATCATAAGAGAGGGGCTTGACTCACTTGAGGATGTATGCTCTCTTATTGATAGTATGCTCGTTGAGCTACCACCATTTTCCATAAGAGAGGGTGGCTTTATTAAGGACGGATACAACGATGAGGTTGATCGCCTTAGAAACATAATGACCGATGGTAGAGGCTGGATTGAAAAAATTGAGGAAAAGGAAAGAGAAAAGACAGGCATTAAGTCCTTGAGAATAGTTTACAATCAAGCAGCAGGCTATTTTATTGAGGTTACCAATTCGTTTCTTTCTAAGGTTCCAGAGCATTATGTAAGGAAAAGAACCCTTGCAAATTGTGAAAGGTTTGTTACCGAGGAGCTAAAGGAGATGGAGTCCGCTGTTCTAGGTGCCAAGGATAAGCTAAGTGCCCTGGAATACGATCTTTTCGTTGAGCTTCGCAAGGTAGTATCTGACAACCTAAAGAGAATACAAAAGAGTGCTAATATGCTAGCAAGGCTTGACGTTTATATTTCTCTTGCAGAGGTTGCGGTTAAAAATAACTATGTTTGTCCAGAGGTTGATTATAGTGATGTAATCGACATTAAGGACGGCAGACATCCAGTTGTTGAAAGGTTCGTTAAGGATAGCTATTTTGTTCCAAACGATACCTACCTGAATACAACAACTGATAAAATGGCGCTTATTACTGGACCAAATATGGCAGGAAAATCTACATATATGCGTCAAAGCGCGATAATTGTGCTAATGGCACAAATAGGCTCATTTGTCCCTGCAAAAAGTGCAAGGATAGGCGTTGTTGATAAGCTATTTACAAGAGTAGGCGCATCAGATGACTTAGCCTCAGGACAATCAACCTTTATGCTAGAAATGACGGAGGTTGCCTATATTTTAGCTAACGCAACCAAAAGAAGCTTTATTATCTATGATGAAATCGGTAGAGGAACCTCTACCTTTGATGGTATGAGCATTGCAAGGGCAATTGCTGAATACACAACAGGCAAGAAAATCGGTGCAAAATCTATGTTCGCAACCCACTATCACGAGCTAACCTCTCTTGAAAGTGAGTTTGATGGAATTGTAAACTATAATATTGCCGCTAAAAAGAGAGGGGACGACATTACCTTCCTTCGCAAGATTGTCAAGGGACCAACAGATGATAGCTACGGAATTGAGGTAGCTAAGCTTGCAGGTGTGCCTAACGAGGTAGTGAAGCGCGCTAAGGCAATTCTTGCTGAAATGGTTGAAACTGGTGTTGCTAAGCCTGTCAAGGTAAAGAGCTCCGTTCAGCCAGAGCTTAGTCTAAGCTTTGAGGATATGGCAACCTATGAGGCTGCTGATAAAATCAAGAAGCTAGACCTAAACACAATTACGCCAATTGAGGCGATGAACTTTATTTTTGAGCTTAAGAAGCTATTCCAGTAAGCTAAAAGGAGGATGAAATGGGAAAAATCAATGTACTTGGCTTTGATATTGCAAACTTAATAGCTGCAGGCGAGGTAGTTGACCGTCCATCCTCAGTTGTTAAGGAGCTTCTAGAAAATGCCATAGATTCAGGTGCAAGCAGGGTCATTATAGAAATAAAAAATGGCGGCAGCACCTTTATAAGAGTTGCCGACAATGGCTGTGGTATGGAGCATGATGATTTGCCCGTTGCAATTCTACGCCACGCAACAAGTAAGATAAAAAATGCAACGGATCTTGAAAGCATAATGACACTGGGCTTTAGAGGTGAGGCGCTTGCAGCAATTTCCTCTGTTTCAAGGGTTAGAATTATGTCAAGACAGCAGGGCAAGGAATTAGGCTCTATGCTTGAGGCTCACGGTGGGCAAATAATTAATCATATTGAAACAGGCTGTATGGAGGGTACAACTGTAATAGTTGAGGATCTTTTTTATAACGTGCCTGCACGAAAGAAATTTTTGAAAAAGGATGCAAGCGAAACTGCTTCAATTTCATCAATTGTTGAAAAGGTAGCACTTTCCCGTCCTGACATTTCCTTTAGATATATTGCAGACGGAGAGGTAAAATATATTACTGCAGGCGACGGAAATCTCCAAAATGTAATTTACGCAATTCTTGGAAGAGATGTTGCTAAGAAAACAATCAAGGTGGAAAGAGAGGACGGAGGCATTAGGGTTGAGGGCTTTATCTCCACCCCGGAAATTTCTCGCTCCAGCCGTAGCCTTGAAACCTTCTTTGTTAATAACAGATTTGTAAGAAGTAAGGCACTCTCCTCCGTTGTTGAGGAGGCGTATAGCTCTTACATACCACAGGGTAAATTCCCATTCTGCGTGTTGAATATTACCATTGATCCAACACAGGTTGACGTAAACGTTCACCCCTCTAAGCTAGAGGTTAAATTTTCCAACGAAAGACTAATAAATCAAGGCGTTTATTACGCAGTAAGAGGGGCACTGTCAACTGGAATTGAAAGACCAAGCCTTTATAACGAAAGCGTTGACCCTGTGTCAGAAAAGGCGCAAAGGCTCATAAATGCACAGGTGCCAATAAGAGACAAGGAGGCACCACAGCAAAGACCGGAAAAAATCGTTTTTGACTCAAACGCTAACGTAGGCGTGTTGCGTCAAAATAATACGATTGACTATTCCTCCTTTGACCGTTCTAAATTTGAACCATCAAGACAGGAGCCTGTAAAAATTCAGGTGCCAGATGAGGATGACGTCTTCACCCTTAAGTTCCCTAAAAATATAGATAAGGCATCTGACAACTCAAGGGAAGAAAAGCAAGAGGCTGAAGAAATTATCTTGCCAATTTACCCCCAAAAAGAGGAAAATAAGGCGCCAGAGAAAACGCTAATAGTCCCTGAGTACAAAATCATAGGCGAGGCGTTTAATTCCTACGTAATAATCGAAATGGGCGATTTGCTTTACTTAATTGATAAGCACGCAGCCCACGAAAGAATTATTTTTGAGGATTTGAAATCAAAATACAATTCCTCACTTCAATCCTCTCAGCTTCTTATGGTGCCTGTGGAAATTACACTTAGCACCGAGGAGCTTTCAACGGCAATTGAGTGGAAAAATGATATTGAAAAGACGGGCTTCCATTTTCAAGTTGAAAATGGCGTGCTTTCTCTAACTGAGTATCCTGTTGAAATAGAGCAAAGCGCAGTTGAGGATTCCTTTGTGACTCTAGTTTCAAGATTAAGCGAGGGCAAGGGAAGTGCAGAGCTTGCTCATTATGAAAGATTTGAAAAGGCTCTTTATCAAACCTCCTGTAAGGCGGCTATAAAGGCGGGCAGAATTTATGATAGCGAGCATGTTAAATGGATATGCGACAGAGCATTAACGCTTGATAACATAAAATACTGTCCACACGGAAGACCAATTGCCTTTGAAATTACAAAGGACTTTTTGGAAAAGCAATTTGAAAGAAAATAGAAAAGGAATAAATAAATGTTCAAGGTACTAAAAACCGAGGGGCGCGCAAGACGCGGAGTGATGGAAACCGTCCATGGCACGATTCAGACTCCTGTGTTTATGAACGTAGGCACCTGCGCCGCAATTAAGGGTGGAGTGTCAACTGAGGACTTGCAGGGACTAAAATGTCAGGTGGAGCTATCAAACACCTATCACCTGCATATCAGACCTGGCGATAAGCTAATTCACGACCTAGGTGGAATTCATAAGTTCTTTAACTGGGATAAGCCAGTTTTAACCGATAGCGGAGGATTTCAGGTGTTTTCTCTTGCAAAGCTTCGCAAAATCAAGGAGGAGGGTGTGTATTTTGCCTCCCATATTGATGGAAAAAGAATTTTTATGGGTCCAGAGGAGTCAATGCAAATTCAGTCAAATCTTGCTTCAACAATAGCAATGGCTTTTGATGAATGTATTGAAAATCCAGCGCCCTATGACTATACAAAAAAATCCTGCGAAAGAACGGTTAGATGGCTTGTGAGATGCAAGGAGGAGATGGCAAGGCTAAATTCCCTCCCTGAGACCATCAACAAGCATCAAATGCTTTTTGGAATAAACCAAGGAAGCACCTACGAGGATCTTCGCATTGAGCATATGAAGCAGATTGCTGAGCTTGACCTTGACGGATATGCAATAGGTGGTCTTGCTGTTGGCGAGGCAACTGAGGATATGTACCATATTATTGACGTGGTAGAGCCTTATATGCCAAAGGAGAAGCCAAGATACCTAATGGGAGTTGGAACTCCTTGTAACATAATTGAGGCAGTTCATCGTGGTATAGACTTTTTTGATTGCGTAATGCCGTCAAGAAACGCAAGACACGGTAATCTATTTACTTGGAATGGCAAAATGAACATTGTCAACGAAAAGTATGCAACGGACCCACGACCAATTTCTGAGGAATGTGGCTGCCCTGCCTGCCAAAAGTATTCAAGAGCTTATATAAGACACTTGATTAAGGCGAAGGAGGCACTTGGTATGCGACTTTGCGTTTTACATAATCTTTATTTTTACAATGAGCTTATGGAGAAAATAAGAGAAGCTCTTGACAATGATTCCTACGAGGAATTTTATCAAAAATACAGAATTTTATTGGGTGAAAGAAATCCCGACTAATTAAGGAGATAATATGAATAACAATTTTATGTGCTTCCCTGGTGGAAAAACCAAGGCTCTAACCTTTAGCTATGACGATGGTGAAAAGCAGGATATACGCCTTATTCAGCTTTTCAATAAATACGGACTCAAGGGCACCTTTAACCTTAATAGTGGGCTTATGGCAAGAAGCGAGAAAATGCCATCATCTAAGGTAGCGCTAGAGAGGGTAAAGGAGATATACGATGGACATGAGGTTGCAGTTCATACGGCTCACCATCCATTTCTTGAAAGAATGCCAAAATCACTTGCAACGTGGGAGATTGTAAAGGACAGAGAGACTCTTGAAAAATATACAGACTATGTTGTAAAGGGTATGGCATATCCATTCGGTACCTACAACGACAACGTGGTAAAAATTTGTGAAATGTGTGGAATTAAGTATTCACGTACAGTTGAAGCTCATCACAGCTTCAAAATTCCTACCGACTGGTTAAGAATGCCCAGCACCTGCCATCATGCAGATGAAAAGGTGTTTGAGCTTGCTGAAAGATTTATAAATGGAGATCCAAGGGAGCATTGGACACACATCGAGGGCTGGCTTTTCTATATTTGGGGACATTCCTACGAATTTAGAACAGAAGAGGACTGGGCAAGAATGGAAAGGCTTTGCGAAATGCTTGCAAACAACGAAAACGTTTGGTATGCAACAAACATAGAGATTTGTGAATACGTTGAGGCATATCGTAATCTTGAATATTCAATAGATTTTACAAGGGTTTATAATCCAAGCGCAAGGGATGTCTGGTTGATTTGTGAGGGTGAGACCTACAAAATTCCAAGTGGTAAGGAAGTAAAGCTAGCATGAAAAAATATGATATAGTTGACTACAAAAATGAGGACGGCGTAATATCCCCCTATGAGGTGCTTTTTACATTTCATATTAAGGAGGAGAAGGTAGACTGCGCCGTAATCTTTCCAAAGGGTGGAAACGGACAAACAGACCTTGAAATCGTTACTTATAAATATGAAAACGAAAAATTAATTCTGGGAACTCCCACAGGTGATTTTGTGTGGAAGAGAATTGATGAGGAAATAGAAATGTATTTCCAGCTGTACGGATAAAAAAAGGATTGTCGCTTGACGACAATCCTTTTTTAATTATAGTCTGCCTGAAACTACAAGTGTGCTAGCACCAGGTGTTATGGTCCATGCTCCAGTTGTAGGGTCTTGAGTGTAGGTTGCACTCGGTACAGTGATGCTTGATGGTACAGTTTCAAAAAGTCCTGTTGCTTCATTGTAATTGTATTCAGTGCCCTCTGTCCATGCTTGACCGTTAAAGGAAACGGAAAGGTCGGAAAGAATAGGATTAAATAGGTCAGTTACAAAAGAATTATCTGTTGCTACAACAGGTACGTTGCCTGTGTTTTGAATCAAGAAGGTGTAGGTTACAATGCCATTTTCTGCAACAGGCACTGGAGAGATAGACTTAGTAATTGTCAATCTAGGTGTTGAAATCGCAGTGATTGTCTCGCTTGCAGAAATAGGTGCAATACCATTGCCACTTGCCACAGCAGTATTCGTAATTGTAGAGTCAGCCACTAATGGAGCAAAGCCGTTTACACTTGTTTCATAAATTAGCATTGCATTGCCATTTGCAGGAACAGTAATGCCACTTATATCAATAGTGTCGCCAGAGGTAACGGTGGGAGAAGCCTGAAGTATACCGTTTGTATAATATTTTAAGCTATCATCTATATATGAAAGAGGTACAAGGGTATTTGCACCAAATTCATAAGCACCCAGATTATCACTTAAGCTAAGTCCGGTAATATCAGCAGAGGAGGAGTTAATCAAGCTAATAATATAGGTAACAGAGTCGCCTTGGGTGTAGCTATTTACAAGAGCAGCTTTAGAAATAGAAAGAACCTCAAGCGTTTCACCAACTGCTATATTTGAGTTAGTAACCACATCTCTGTAGGTAAGCTGAGCTTGGTTCGTAAATTGTGCCATAGAAATTCCTTTCAAATAATTGTCAAAAATTGGAGAATAATCTCCAATAATATATTATGTAAAAAAAAGAAGTTGGTCATTATGGAAAAGCAATTACTCATAAAGATATTAAAAGCCTCGATTAATCGAGGCTTTGTCATTTATATAGTAAAAATGAGACAAGTGATATTCTTTGCCTTGCAAAGAGTGATATTTTCACTTCGTAAAAGTGATATTACTCCTTTTGGTCGTAGTGATATTTTATTCGCCTTAAACTGTCCGTAGGACAATATCACTATGCGAAAGCATAATATTACGACTCGCTTCGCTCCCTGCGACACGAAGTTAGTCCTTTAGGGCATAAGTTCCACCTAGAGAACCCCCAAAAACTCATTCTTCGTTTCGGGGAACCCCCCTAGAGAACCCCCAAAACTCATTCTTCATTTCGGGGAACCCCTAGAGAACCCCCAAAAACTCATTCTTCGTTTCGGGGAACCCCCTAGAGAACCCCCAAAACTCATTCTTCATTTCGGGGAACCCCCTGGTCACCAATCGCACTTCGGCAAGCCTTGTGTTCTTGGGACATCACTTAAACTGCGTAGCAATACAACTCGCCTTTAGCGAATAAAACTGCGAGACTTCCTTGTAAGAAGTCTCGCAAATCAATACTTTAATTATTTATTTTTATATTCCTCTGGGGAGCAGGACCACTCAACCTCGCAGAAGGAGAAATTCCATCGAGCGTCAAAGCCCACTGGCTTTTCCTCTGCCTCACAATAAATTTTTAATAAATCCTCGTCGCAGTCAAAGAAAGCATCACTACCGATTTTTACACAAGCAATAGGAATGAAAATCCTTGAAAGCTTTTCACATTTGTAGAATGCGTCCTCGCCAATTTCCGTAATAGTAGATGGAAGCTCAATGCTATTTAGACTATAGCAACGCTTGAACGCATCATTGCCAATTACAGACACTCCCTCGGAGATAATCATTTTTTTAAGATTTTGTTGGTTGAAAAATGCCTTTTCTCCAATATGTGTAACTGCAATGCCGTTGTATGTGGCAGGAATTGTCAATTCCTCTCTTTCTGTATCTCTTAAACCTACAAGCGTATATGTACCATTTTCGTTAAGCTCATAGTCGAAAGGCTGATATAGAGTCTTTGCATAAACAGTAACGTCGTTTAACGTATCTTTTTCTATTTTTGTAAACGGTGTAGTGAAATCTTCATCTACAAACCAGCCGAGAAAGTCGTGATTTTTTAGAAAGCCATCTGGCAATGTAACCTCATCAAATGGAGTAAAGGTTTTAATAGAGCATTCTGCACCAATACAATTTATATTGTACTTTGTCTTTTCCCATTTTCCAATAAGGGTGAAGCTTTTAAGCGGAGTTGAGCTTTCAAAATCCCAAATCATACTGCCATCAACAAACCAACCCAAAAAGGTGTGTCCGTAAAGCACTGGGTCTTGTGGCTTGGGAACCTTTTCTCCCTTTGTGATTTCAACAGGGGAAACCGCACTTCCACCATTTGAATTAAAGGTAACAGTTAGCTTTTCTTCTACTTGAGTGCCACCACCTGTATCTTTATCTGGTGGTGGATTTTGTTCACCTCCACAGGAGCAAATAACAAACAAGGAAACAAAGCATAGCAAAACTAAAATAAATAGCTTTTTTTTCATAAAATCTCCAAAATTGTACAAATAATTACTATATAAAGCATAGCATAAAAAACATGTCTAGTCAACTAAAATCTATAAAATCGCCTCTATTGTCTAGGCATATTTGCAAAGCGTTAAAAAAGCTATAAATAACGTAATATTTTGATTGACATAAAAACCCAATATGTGATAATATTAAATAAGAAGGGAGTGAGAATTGTGGAGGTCGTTTTTTTAACTGCACTTGGTGTAGGTGGCGCAACGCTTATAGGCTCTCTTATAGGCTTTGGCTTTAAGAATCTTTCTCATCGCTTTTCTGATATAATTCTTTCCTTTGCAGCAGGTGTTATGCTTTCTGCCGCAGTATTCGGCTTGATTTTACCATCGGTGGAGCATGGTGGAAGCAACGGCTTAATAATTACTATCATAGGTATTTTTTCAGGTGCACTTTGCTTGAATCTAATTGATAAGCTAGTGCCTCACCTTCATAAAATGGCAGGTGCTGATCTTGAAACGCACAAAAAGACAAGCCTTGACAAGGTAATGCTTTTTGTCCTTGCAATTGCAATCCATAATTTACCAGAGGGTATTGCAGCAGGTGTAGGCTTTGGAACGGGAAATAATGCAGAGGCAATGGTCATAGCTGGAGGAATTGCATTACAAAACATACCAGAGGGTATGGTAATTATAGGTCCACTTTTGTCAAGTGGAGTGTCAAAAAAGAAAACGTTTTTAATTGCGTTATTGACAGGCGTTGTTGAGGTTGTGGGAACTCTTATAGGCTACTTTGCCGTTTCCATTTCTTCTGTAATTTTACCATTTGCTCTTGCCTTTGCAGGTGGAACGATGTTATACGTAATAAGCGACGAAATGATACCTGAAACTCACGCACACGGTAGCCAACGAGGGGCAACCTATGCGCTTTTAGTGGGCTTTTGCCTGATGCTTGCAATGGATATTTTATTAGGATAATTTAAGAAAGGAAACTTGACAATGAAAATGTGTTTTCGCTGGTATGGCGAGGGAAATGATAGAATAAAGCTTTCCGACATTAAGCAAATACCGGGTGTTGATGGTATAGTATGGGCATTACACCATAAAATGCCGGGCGAGGTGTGGGAGATTGAGGAAATAGCTGAGGTAAAAAAGCAATTAGATGAGTACGGCTTTAATATGGATGTTGTTGAATCTGTAAACGTGCACGACGATATAAAAATCGGCTTACCTACAAGAGATAAATATATAGAAAATTATAAGACCTGTATTCGTAACCTTTCAAAGTTCGGTGTAAAGGTAATTTGCTATAACTTTATGCCAATATTTGACTGGACAAGAAGTAATCTTTTTCATCCGGTGGGTGATGGCTCGACAGCTCTTTTCTATGAAAAAAATATGATTCAAGATGACTATAATGCTATGGCAAAATACATACTTGACTTTACAGAAAAATATAATATGTCCTTCCCGGGCTGGGAGCCTGAAAGAATGGCAAGGCTTGACGAGCTGTTTCGTGCTTACGAGGGAGTTGACCATGAAAAGCTATGGGCAAATCTTAAATATTTCCTTGAGGCAATTATGCCGACCTGCCGTGAGTGTGATGTAAAAATGGCAATCCATATGGACGATCCACCGTGGGATATTTTTGGGTTACCAAGGCTTTTGGTTGATGAAAAAAGCATCGATCGCTTCTTAAAAATGGTTGACGATGAGTATAATTGTCTAACCCTTTGCTCAGGTAGCCTGAATGCAGACCCAAGCAACAACGTTGCTGAAATCGTACGCAAGCATTGTGATAGAATTGCCTTTGCTCACATAAGAAACGTAAAGCATTTTGAAAACGGAGATTTTTCCGAGGCAAGCCACAGGGATTGCGATGGAGATACAGGCATACTAGAAATTTTAAGAGCATATCACGATTGTGGCTTTAAGGGTTATATTCGTCCTGACCACGGAAGACACCTATGGGATGAGGGGCCTGGAAACGTGCGTCCGGGCTACGGGCTTTACGATCGCGCCCTTGGCATTATGTATATGCTAGGTGTTTGGGACACTCTTGAAAGAATAGATAAAAAAGGAGAATAAAAATGATAAAGCTTCCATTAAACGTTGATTATAAGGACAAGGTAGTAGTAATAACAGGCGCAGGTGGACTTATTTGTGGCGCTATGGCACGTGCCTTTGCACAATCTGGTGCTCGCGTTGCAGCACTTGACCTAAATGAGGACGCCGTAAAAAAGCTAGCCGAAGAGCTGAAGGCTGAGGGCTTTGCTTGTGAGGGATACGGGGCAAACGTTCTTGATCCAGAAATGCTTGAGCAGGTGCACCAAAGGGTAATAAATGACTTAGGCAAATGTGATATCTTGGTAAATGGTGCAGGGGGTAACAATCCAAGGGCAACCACGGATAATGAATATCAGCACGAGGCACAGGAGGGCAAAAAATCCTTCTTTGACCTTGACCCAAGTGGAGTTGATTTTGTGTTTAAGCTTAATTTCCAAGGAACCTTGCTTCCGACACAGACCTTTGCTAAGGATATGGTGGAGAAGAATTGCGGTTGTATTCTTAACATTTCCTCAATGAATGCATACACACCACTTACAAAAATCCCTGCTTATTCCGCTGCAAAGGCAGGCATTTCAAACTTTACACAGTGGCTTGCAACTCACTTTGCAGGCACAAATATTCGTTGTAATGCAATTGCCCCGGGCTTCCTTGTTTCTGCACAAAATAAAGCGCTTTTGTTCAACGAGGATGGCACACCAACAAAGAGAAGTGCAAAGATATTAAAGGGTACACCAATGGATCGCTATGTCGATGCAAGTGAGCTTTTAGGCGCAACGCTTTTCTTGTGCGATAATAATTCAGCTTCAGCCATAACAGGAGTAGTTTTGCCAATCGACTGTGGCTTTTCAGCTTATTCAGGAGTGTAAACAAAAAGACAGCTTGTAAGGACAGCCTTGAGAGTAGATTATCTATTGATAGAAAATAGAGAACCGCAGATTGATTTTCTGCGGTTTTCGTGATATAATAGGCGTATAGACAAAATGCTATGCATTTATATAAAGAATATCGAGATTTGCATTATTTGAGGTTAGAGTAATGAATGTCAAATTAATTAAATTAACTGGAGAATATTATCCTCAATTATCAGAAATGATTGATGAATGGAAATTAGATCACGAAGTAAATCAAGGCAATCGTTCCCCCTGGGCAATCTTCAAGAACGATTACCATGACTTTGAGTATTACCTTAGTAATTTAGAAATAAATGAGCCAACAGACGAAAAAGTGCCAGACTCCGTTTATTTTTTGTTGGATGTAGAAAGAAATATTTTATTGGGCGCCGTAAACATTAGGCATTACTTAAATGATTATTTGTTACAATTTGGTGGACATATTGGAGATGGTATTAGACCAAGCGAAAGAAGAAAAGGATTTGCTACCGAAATGATTCGTTTGTCCTTAATTGAATGTAAGAAATTGGGAATCCAAAGGGTGCTAATGGTTTGTGATAAAACAAACGTAGGCTCAATAAAGAGCATTATCAAAAATGGTGGAGCTTTGGAAAATGAATTTGTAGACAAGGATGGAAAAACATATCAACGATATTGGATTGAATTGGCTTAATATCAAAATTATAGAAAAACATTGAAGCATAAACTATTAATAGCCTCCCTTATGAAAGGGAGGCTATTTTGTTCATCTATGTATTGTTAAATTTTTTGACAAGCCTACATTTATCTTCGCAAACGAAAGCACGGCATACCTCTTGAAGGGTATGCCGTGTTTTTTTGAAAACTGACCACTGCTTTAAGGGCTCTCTTTTTATTTTACTATCAATTTTGCATTAAGCGGCTCAATTTCGTGTCTTATACCATCAATAGAGAAGGAAAGCTTCTCACCTTCAGGATTTACAACAATGTAGGCAGTTTTTTCACCTTCAGCTTCCCAAGCAGAATAGAGTAAGCGAGGAAGCTTAGCAAATGGCTTGCCCCGTAGCATAGGAATCTCAATTTCCTCGCATTCAAGGCTCAATGCGTTTTTCATTCTGCCACAGTGTAAATATTTTTTGCCGTCCTTACGATAAAACTCCATTAGGTTTTTAATAAAAGCAAGTGCCTTTTCCATATTTGGCGCATGCTCAAAATCCTGTGTGCTCCAATGAGTCATCAAATCGCCATTAGGCGCTAAGGTAAGAGTCATTATGTCGCCAATAGAGAAGGAATAAGCAAGACGATATCTAAGGGTATCAAGCTTAGTATCAAATGGACAACCACATTGATTACCCATAAAGTTTCTTACGTATTCGTGGTAAATAAACGCATAAACAGGTACAGGCGTACCATAAGGGTAGTTTAATTCAAATCTATTATCACTAAGCAAAAGATTGGGGATAAATGGCTCAGCAGAAGCACTTTCACAGCCAAATAACATATTAGGTGCAGATTTATTCCACTCGTTAAGTAGATTTTTCATATTAGATGTCATCCACTCACCGGGCATGGGAGGATGGTTGTGCTCTCTTGCAAAGCACATATATTGACCCCCACCGTGGTTTTGGTCAAGAATTTGTGCATAGTCAACGCCACTATTGAAAACAGGAGTGTATGCTTCCTCTAAAATCTCACGACCACGACTAGATGCAGGGCAAATATCATAGCCATATCTCTGATATGGTGTACAGGTTATACCGAGCTCTGGCTTGTTTTGTGGAGAATGACAAACGCCCAAAAGCACGTTCTCTTTTTTTATTTTTTCTTCACAATTATATTCATCAATCAACGTGCTTTTTAGAGTATACCCAAAGCCTGAGCAATATACGCCTAGTAAATCTCCGTTTGAGTGTAGCTTATCTCTAAATTCATTAAAGAGCTTTTCTCCACCATAAGGAGGCCAAACGTAAGGAGGTGCCCACGGGGCAGTACCCTCCCAATGCATTAAAAGCGCCATTATCCGACACTGGGTGGCATTTTTTATTCTTTCAAGAATGGGCAATGCGTTTGTGTACGGGAATAGTGCATTAGGCTCCATTTTGTCCATATCGTGTACTCCACGCACGGGATACGTTACAATTAAAGGGGATTCCTCATACCACTCAGGCAATGATTTATTTTTTGAAATATGCACCATACCCTCGACTGGATTTTTGTCAAGCCAATCTCTGTAAATTTCGCAAGGAGCTTGCCAATTTCCAAGGCAGGCATGCCAAACGATAGGATAGTCTTGCGCAAATCCCTCACCATAATCAGCACCGGAGTAAAGGCGCATTTGCATAGCTACGCCATTCTCACAGGGGTAAAAATCCACACCCTTAAGCCCTCTTTTTCTGTCGTGAGCGCCAATGTAAAGCCCCACGTTATTAAACAAATATGCTATAAACTGAGAGCATACCTTGTTAGGAAAGGTAAAGTAAGCACCAGATGATGGAAATTCTGGCTCATATCTTGGTAAGCTTTTCTCATCTGTGAGGAGTACACCCTCATCGTAAGGAAAAAGAATTCTGCCACCATCTGCGTTATTGTCAATAAGCCTTGGCATGCATATTTTAGGAAATTCAACCCACTCAAGTGCATAGTCCTGTGGCACGCCTGAAACTGCAATCTTCCAAGAGATGTTATTATTTGTAGTTATGCTTACAGTAACGGAAAGAGTGGAAAATTCCTTCTTAAATCCACTATACGTAATTTCATTGTCCCTTACACAAGTCGTTAGCTTTTCTCTTGAGTCAATATAAAAGCATTTTCCAGCCTTGTCGCGAAGTCTTGCTATAAAAATAGGCGTAGCACCAGCACAGCATTCCATTCCCTCCAGCTTAAGCGAGAAAATCACTCCTGCTTGCTCATCTATTGTAAGCTCAATTTTAGGGCAACTATATCTAAGCATTTTAATAACACCTCAATTCCCAATCGTTATGTCATAATTATACCATCAAGCTATTCATAAGTCAACTAATAAAGAGACTGGAATTTTACTGTTGACTGGGAATAAAGATTTTGGTATAATAAAGGTATAAAAAACTAAGGAGGGACAAAAAATGGCAAAAACAGTGCAGGATATACTTAATATGATTAAGGAAAACGACATTAAAATGGTTGATTTCAAAATGGTCGACATAAACGGTCAATTCAGACACGTTACCATTCTTGCTGAAAACTTTTCCGAAAAGACAATGAGGGAAGGTATCGGCTTTGACGCCTCAAACTACGGCTACGCAGTTGTAGAAAAAAGTGATATGGTGTTTATTCCGGACCCAGACACAGCGGTTATTGACCCATTCTGTCAAATTCCTACCTTGTCTATGACAGGTAATGCTATGATAATCGATACACCTGAAAATCGCCCACTTCCACAATACCCAAGAAATATAGTCAGGGCAGCTGAGAATTATATGAGAGAGCTTGGAATTGCTGATACCATGCTTATTCTTCCGGAATTTGAGTTTTATCTCTTTAATAACGTAGGCTGGGAGGTAAGTGGCAAGAGCATTAGTGCAAGCGTTGACGCAAGCCAATCTTATTGGAATAGCGCAACACAGGGACAGGGAGTTGTAGTTCCAAAGCAAAAGAATTATCATATTGCAAAGCCCTTTGATATTTCCTACGAGTGTCGTAGTGAGATGTGTCTTCTTATGAAGCAAATGGGCATTGAAATTAACTATCATCACCCAGAGGTTGCAGCATCTGGACAATTTGAAATAGAGCCACAGCTTGGCGAAATGTCTCAAATGGCTGACAATACCATGATGATAAAGTATATAATCCATAATACAGCCCTGAAGCATAATATGAGTGCTACCTTTATGCCGAAGCCAATTTATGGCGAGGCAGGAAGTGGTATGCACGTTCACATGCTTCTTCTTAAGAATGGCGAGCCTGTTTTCTCTGACGATAACGGTTATGCTCATCTAAGCAAGGAGGCTCACTATTTTATGGGTGGACTTCTTAAGCATATTAATTCACTATGTGCGATTACTAACCCAAGCACAAATTCCTTCAAGCGTCTGGTACCAGGCTTTGAGGCGCCAGTTACAGTTGGCTATGCAACCTCAAACCGTAGCGCAGTTATAAGAATACCCGCCTATGCTAAAACACCAAATAAGCGTCGTTTTGAGCTAAGAAATCCAGATGCAACCTGTAATCCATATTTCTGCTATGCAGCAATCCTTATGGCAGGACTTGATGGTATTAAAAATAAGATAGACCCACACGCAAACGGTTGGGGACCCTACGATTGCAATCTTTATCATCTGAGTGATGAGGAAAAAGCAAAGCTAACGCACCTACCAGCATCCTTGCCAGAGGCTCTTGACGCTCTTGAAAAAGACAATGAATACCTAACAGCTGGTGGAGTATTTCCAAAGGAGCTAATTGATAACCTCATCAAATCAAAGCGTGCAGAATGTAGTGAGCTTTCAAAGATTCCTCATCCTGCAGAGTTTGACAAGTATTATAACCTATAACAAAAAAAGCACTATGCCGAGGGGCGTAGTGCTTTTTATACTTAATTAGTCTTACTATTGGCTAAAGCCTTGTGCCATAAGGTTTTTTAAGGTGTTTGTTTTCACATATTGAAAAAATTGACTATATGTTATTGTACCGAAGATTTGAAAATATCTTGTATAATTTAAGTAGGTATGATATAATTTTTTTAATGTTAAGCATTGAATTTTGTATAAGGAGAAGAAATGAGCATTAAAACAAAAATTGCGATAGCAAAGCCCTTTGAGGGAAAACCACAAATAAACTTACCATCAATAATAGGTGCATCAAGTAAAAAGCCAATTTTAGTAAGAATTGCCACAATCGGACAAAGACCTATTGAGTATGAAGCGATAGATTTACCTGATAGCATAAGCTTAAAGGATAATATTTTGCAAGGAACGATTGAAAACGATGGTAAGTATGAAATAACGCTGATAGCGAAAAATGCTCTTGGTACGGATGAAAAGAAAATCATTTTTGAAATTAAGGATCAAAATGTGCTTGTAACCCCCCTTTTAGGCTTCACCACATGGAATGCATTTGAATCAGCTGTTACTCAAGATGATGTGGAAAATATCGCTTCTCGCTTAGTAGAGCTTGGTATAACCGAATATGGTTGTAGCTATGTGAATACCGATTCGGGTTGGCAGGAGAAATACGGTGGAAAGCACGATGCAATAATGCCAAACAGAAAATTCCCCAATATGAGAAGAATGACGGATAAAATACATTCCTACGGCTTAAAATGTGGCATTTATTCAACTCCTATGTTAGCTGCATGGGGTTGTCCAAATGAGCTTACATCAATACCCGGATGTACACAAGGCGAGGCTGATCATCGCTTTGCATTGACAAACGGAGGAATAGGTGTTATTCATAAGGAAAGAAATAACGCAATTCAATGGAACGAATGGGGCTTTGATTATTTAAAGTATGACTGGGCGCCAACCGACCCTATAAACGCAGACCTTATGCGTACGGAGCTTACTCAGCTTGACCGTGACTTTGGATTTTGTGTAACTGTAAGAGCAATTAAAGAGTATTCAAATTATTGGTCTAAATATTGTAATTCATATAGGTCAAATCCCGATACCCTTAGCAACTGGGACAATCTTGTTGAAATTTACGAAACATATTTTGATTTTGTAGATTATATTTGCAAGGGGCATTATTTTGACCTTGATATGCTTGACTTTGGCACGTGCAGACTTCACACAATGTGGAATTGCTTAACTGATGACGAAAAAATTATGGAATTTTCAATGAGAGCATTCTTGAATTCCCCTATTCAAATTAGCAGTACTCTTGAGAATATAACCGATTTTGAGTTGTCAGTATATTGCAATGATGAAATTTTAGCTATAAATCAGGATTGCGCTTTTAATACTTCGAAATTAATATCAAGAGTAAAAGAAGAAAACAGATATTTTGATATACTTGAAAAGGAGTTAGAGGACGGAGCATTTGCTTATGCGTTTTTTAATCTTGGTAAAATCAGTGAAAATCTAACTGTTTCCCTTGATGAAAATGGCGAGGTAAGAGACCTTTGGGCAAAGGAAAATATAAAACACCAAGGAAACCTACTCCTTGAAATTCCATCACATACTTCTAAAATAATAAAATCAACTACAAAGATTTTACTTAAATAGTTAATCAAAAAGGATAGAGCAAGAAACTCTATCCTTTCTTTATTGACAAACAAAAAAGACTAAGTCGGCAACACGGTTCCGTGTATCGGGCTTAGTCATAGGTGGTCGAGATGATAGGAAGCATCGCAACAAGTTGCTCGTAACACCACATGTGGTGTCGGTGAACAAGCTCCCCACACTCACGTGGGCTAGGCGCACCTGATTCAACTTGCGTTGAAAGTAGATTAGAATCATCATCTTGGACAAAATAAAAAGCACCATACCAAATGGTACAGTACTTTTTATGGGCGGAGTGAGTCAACCCCAGTTGAACACCTTATGAAAAAATGAGATAAATCCTTATGACAAAAGGGATTTTGGAACTTTTTTGTGAGCCGAAAAATTTGAGAAAAATGTAAAATCAAAGTAAAAAACGAGAAAAAGACTTGCTTTTTCACTGTATTATCGAATTGAGATCTTTGATTTTCGAATTTCGACGTCATATCCATAGTGAGATAAAAATGCTTTTAATTCTTTGGAATCTTGTGTACATTTGGGACCTAATATTATTTCTTTAATTATTTCTAGCTTTTTTTCCCCTAATACAGATAGCTTGAAAGGTATATACCCGTTAATACCATTGCGCATTAGCGCAAATTTTATATCCTTACTCAATATTTGAAGCGTATTTGCAACATGACCGTATCTTTTTTCGGCTTTTTCTTTGAATTTAGTCAGTCGAGGAGAAGGATAACCCATATATATTTCGTGAAAAAAATTATAATATGTAGGATCGAAAAATATGCGGTACTCTTGCTCGACAAAAAAAGGTTCTTTTTTAAATAGCGTTTGTGCTTGATTGTAATGATCAATGAAATAAATTCCTTCCATTGTCCATTTTGCCACCGGACAGCCCTTAAAATTGTCCAAATTAACTTTATCAATTTTGCTTTCTATAAATTTGATTTTTTCTTCCTCTGTGTATTTTACTGCATCAAAATCAAAAGCAAAATCGTATTTCTCTTCTAAAATCTTCTGCATTAATTCTATATCAAAGCATATTGAAACTCCACGCAAAGAATCTCCATAACGCTCCCATTGACTCAAGTTATCTCCAGCCAATGTAAATGAAAGACCAAAGGTGTTTCCGTATATACCATTTTCTTCAAGTACATACGGCTTTCCGTTGTATGGATCCTTGCCTAACTTATTAACATATGCATTATACTCATCACAAGTTAGGTAAAACTCGTTCGGATCATTAGAGTTTTTTAGATTGGAAAGCCACAGTTCTCCATTTGTGATAATCGAAAAAAGTGTCTTTATGGATGTATAGTGATAATATTTCATTTGATCCATATGCATTGCCTCCAAAATAAATCATTTTATACTATTAATTATATCATAAAATTGTGAATTTTTCAATAAAAAAACATCGAATACTCACGCAACAGTTGAAAAAAACTCTCGTTATGTGTTGTTGCATTGTTGTAAAATCTCTGCTATAATCAAATTGTAAACAGATCTGAATACAATTTTTTTCACAAGGAGAATTTTATGAGATTAAGTATTGGTGAAAATATAAAGAGATTACGCAGAGAAAGAGATATTACGCAAGAGCAGCTCGCAGAAATATTCAATGTTTCTTGTCAAACCATTTCTCGTTGGGAAACAGATTCGAGCTATCCCGATATTGAAATGCTTCCTGTTATTGCTGACTTTTTCAACACTACGGTTGATAAGTTGATGGGAACAGATGAAATGTTAGTAAGAAATAAGGTTGATAAATATTTTTCTGACTACAAGCTTGCTATTAGTCGTGGCGATGTATATGCGTGTATTCGCATAGCACGAGAGGGTGTAAAAGAATTCCCCAACAACTATGAATTGCTTAACAAACTAATGGATGCACTGTTCATATCAGGCGACAGTGATGGTGGACTTGGCGAATGGAAAGAAAATATGCAAAAATATGATGCTGAAATCACCGAGCTTGGTGAACGCATTATGAAATATTGCACCGACCAAGATATAAGGCTTGAAGCAACTATACGATTAGCCTTTAATCATTGCGAGCAGGGCAGAAAAGAGGAAGGTAGAAGAATCTATGAAACACTACCTTCTTGGGAACATTGTCGAGAATTCAACCTTTATTGGGCATTAGAAGATGGTGAGAAATTAGAACACGCAAGAAATCAAATAATTGCAGGCTATGAAATTCTTAGCGGTGGTATAAACAAAATGACTGGCGTAAAGGGCGTGAGCGATGATAAACTCTTGAAGCTTTATGAAAAACAGATGGAACTAGACAAAGTTGTGTATGATGGTGTTCCACCTGATGATTGCTATGGAAATGCTAATGATCATTGCTGTATCGCGGAAAAGTACGCAAGATTAGGAAACAAAGAAAAGGCAATCGAACATTTGAAAATTGCTGCCGAGCATGCTTTGTTGTTTGATACAAATGACCACGGAGAATATGAAAGCCTTCTGCTTGGTAAAAAGAGTTGGACTAAGAGCAACTATGAAACAAACGACCCTAGACCCCTTAGAATAAGAATGAGGGATAAATGGCTACAAGAAAAGGATTTTTCAAACATAAGAGACACAAAAGAATTCAAAGAAATAATAGAATCTTTGATTTAATGTGGTGGTAAATTTTTAAAAAATAAACGAAAAAGGACTACTCATTCGAGTAGTCCTTTTTCATACTTCTAATTCAAAGACGGGCTCATAACCCTATGGTTCGAATTAGAGACGCGTGGTCGAGATAATAGGATGACTTCGCAATAAATTGCTCGTAACACCACACGTGGTGTCGGTGAACAAGCTCCCCACACTCACGTGGGCTAGGCGCACCTGATTCAACTTGCGTTGAAAGTAGGTTAGAATCATCATCTTGGACAAAATAAAAACGGCATACCCTAAAGGGTACACCGTTTTTATGTGAAGGGGCGATAAAAAAGATATTTTACCTTTTTATCGATGGACTTGAACCCGCGCGTACTCAATCACGGCGAGCCGTGCATGGAATCCACAACTTGTTGCGGTATGGAATTGATTGCAAAGCAATCGTATGGAATCAAGCCGCAGAAAAATGCACCTTTGGTGATGCCATACGCCTACGGCGATACCATACACGCTAACGCGTGATTCCATACCAAGCCTGCGGCTTGAA
>JAFTXZ010000016.1 GCA_017461385.1 Clostridia bacterium
AAATCTGTTGTCAACGACTTCGGTGGTCCGAATCCACCATCCCCCACCACAAAAAAGGACACCAACTCGGTGTCCTTTTTTTGCGTCAAATAGGAATGATTCCTATTTAGAGCTTTTTCGAGAGTGATTTCCGTTAAAGTTGTGTGCTTTTGATAGACTGCTTATTAGGAATGATTCCTATTAAGGGGCAATTGGCAAAAAAGCACGCTAACAAATCGTGAAATATGGGTGCGTGGCGTGGACATTACAAAATTCATTCTTAGTATGAATAGCTTTTATTTAACTTCTTATTAGGAATGATTCCTATTAAGGTTTTTGAGAGAATTTTTGGTTAAAATCTAGTGCTTTTGCTGGGTTGCTTATTAGGAATGATTCCTATTAAGGATTTATAATCCAAAACAGGTTGATTTTGGGCAACGTATAGACATTTTTGCAGATTAATGATATAATGATATATACTATAATGTAACAATTTCAAATTGGCTATTGCCACTGACATATAATTATTGCGCTTGGAGGTTTATATGAAGCGAGTTGTTTTTTTGTTGCTTATGCTATCTGCTCTAATTTTTATTGGTAGCTGTAATAGCAATCACACAGATCCTCACACTGAGGGATTAGAGTTTGCCATGATTCGTGAGGGGGAGTGTCAGGTTAGTGCTGGCACTGCCATATATCAAAGCGAAATTGTTATTCCTGCAACCTATCAGGGAATGACTGTTACAAAAATTGCTAACTACGGCTTTAACTATTGCGAAAATCTAACTAAAATAATTATTCCCGATTCTGTAACGGAAATTGGCGAGCATGCCTTCAGAAAATGCACAAGTCTTACAAAAATTAATCTACCAAGCTCTGTTAAGAAAATTGAAAAAAATGCCTTTGCGCATTGCTCCACCTTTGATATCATTGTTCTTCCAGATAATATTGAATATCTAAGCAGTGGCTTGTTCTTTGGCTCTCGCGTTAACACTTTAGTTATACAAGACGCCTCGACTCTTAAGTATGTTAGCGCTTCAGCTCTAAATGATGGCGTGGGCAGAGTTCTTGTTTTAGACGGCTCGTTTAACGACAGCTCCTTCCATATCGATTGGGATAAGGACGCTAAGATTTTCTATAACGTTAAAGCCTACAACAAAATTAGCCCTGACAATACCTTTAAGTATTTTGAGATAGGTCAGCACGAGGACAATCGCTACGACGCAGGTGCAATCATTTACGAAATAATTGTAAACGAGGAAAATCAAGGCTGTATCACCTTTCCAAAGTCTATTGGCGACTTGCCAGTTTCTTGCTTGGATTTCACACTGCAAGCCTATTCAGATTCAATAAAGGCAGTTAAAATTCCTGCTGACCTTGACAAGAAGCTTTACAACTTCTATAACATGAAGCTAGACTACGTAGACTGTATTCTTGTTGAAAACGAAGCTGAAAGGTTGGCCGACAATCCACGCGTTGTTCCTAACTGCCACAGCTTCGGCTACGACAAGGACACTGGCTTTTTATGGGCAAGCCTAACAAGCAAGCCTGACTACATAAAAATTATAGGCTACTATGGAAACGAGACAGAGGAGCTAAAAATACCCGATTCAATTGATAAAAGAATCGTTTTAGAAATAGCAAATGAAGCATTTTACAAGAGTCAAGTCAAGAAAATCATTTTGCCAAGCGACCTGACTCTTTTAGACAGTGGCGCATTCCAAGCCAGTGAGCTTGAGGAAATAATCTTCGGTGGCAAGCTGGAGACAATTGCAGAAAGTGCATTCTACCTGTGCACTAAGCTTAAGTCAATCTCCCTGCCAAGCTCCACAAAATCAATTGGGGACAACGCATTTTATGGTTGCTCCTCCCTTACAAGCGTTACACTTAATCAAGGACTTGAGTCAATTGGAGAAAGCGTATTTCATCTATGTAGCTTTACCTCAATAACTATTCCTAAATCCGTTTTAGTAATCAAGAAATACGCTCTTAGAAAGGGCGAGCTGCAAAACAACGGTGATGATCTTAGAGTTCCTGATGGCTACGTCTATACGGTTTACTGTGAGGCTGAGGAAAAGCCCGAGGGCTGGGAGGATTTATGGGACGTATTCTACACTAACGTCAACGGCCACACTCTTGTGCGCACTCACGCATATATTAAGGATTACGGCTTACTCGTATGGGGCTATACAGAATAAAAATTGAGCAATTTTCGTTAAAATTTAGTGTTTTTGATGGACTTCTTATTAGGAATGATTCCTATTAAGGTTTTTTCAAGAGTGATTTCCGTTAAAATCGAGTGTTTTTGCTGGGTTGCTTATTAGGAATGATTCCTATTAAGGGGCAATTGGCAAAAAAGCACGCTAACAAGTCGTGAAATATGGGTGCATGGCGTGGACATTAAAAAATTCATTCTTAGTATGAATAGCTTTTATTTATCTTCTTATTAGGAACGATTCCTATTAAGGGGCAATTGGCAAAAAAGCACGCTAACAAGGCGTGAAATATAGGTGCGTGGCGTGGACATTACAAAATTCATTCTTAGTATGAATAGCTTTTATTTAACTTCTTATTAGGAATGATTCCTATTAAGGGTTTTTGAGAGAATTTTCCGTTAAAATTTAGTGCTTTTTGCGGACTGCTTATTAGGAATGATTCCTATTAAGGGGCAATTGGCAAAAAAGCACGCTAACAAGTCGTGAAATATGGGTGCATGGCGTGGACATTACAAAATTCATTCTTAGTATGAATATCTTTTATTTATCTTCTTATTAGGAATGATTCCTATTAAGGCTTTTTCGAGAGTAATTTCCGTTAAAATCGGGTGATTTTTGTGGGCTTCTTATTAGGAATGATTCCTATTAAGGGGCAATTGGCAAAAAAGCACGCTAACAAGTCGTGAAATATGGGTGCAAGGCGTGGACATTACAAAATTCATTCTTAGTATGAATATTTTTTATTTAACTGCTTATTAGGCGTGGACATGACAGAATAAAAAAAGAGCAATTTTGAATTGCTCTTTTTTATTTTTTAGAAGAATACGTCCTTTGCCTTTTTCTTGATTTCCTGTGAGGCGATAAATGGGATTCTTGTGGTGAAGCCCTTTCTTGCAGCTACGATTCTCTTAGTAGGCCACTCAAAGATTGCGCTATTCCATGTGTTTACAGAGTCATTATATAGCTCTCTTGCAGCAGTGATTTCTCTTTGAAGATACATATTCTGTTGCATTGCGTTTTGGATTTCTGCGTGCGCCTTTAGGTCTGGGTAATTTTCAAAGGCAATATTTACGCTCCTTGATACGTTTTCCAGCTGGTCAGCAATCATATTTCTGTCAGCGTCCTTATCTCCACTGCCACTGCGATATTTTGCAATATTTTCAAAGGTTGTCTTATCAAGGTCGATAGCCTTATCAAGAAGCCTTGCGCAGTTTTGAAGAACTACTACTCTTTGCTCAAGGTAGTTATCAATTTGTGATGCGTTATGTTGAATTTTTTGCTCTAATTGCATTAAGTAGTTTTCTGCCTTAGTTTTCTTATACTGGAACACTATGCCAGGAATAATTCCAAGCACCCATAGTGATACCTCAAAAACCACTGAGCCTGCACCAATTGTTGCAGGTACCTTTTTTGCGATTACGTTAACGTCGAGCCCTTCCTCTCTTATATCGTTGCCGAGCTCATCTAGCATATTTGCCATTTTGTTTTCCTCCTTATGTATATTGGTTAAATGTTTTTTCTATATCCTCCCAGGATTCCTCGCCGTTTAGCTGATAAGCAAGCAATCCGTGTAGGTAGCATGCGTTTTGCGGGTAGCTCTTACCCTTATCCCGTAGCTGTTTTTCTGTAATACCAAGAGATTTTACAGCCATCTGCGAGATTTTTGTGATTGGTATATACTCAATCCAATGAACAGGAACAAGATGCATTCTGCCATCTCCTCCCAAAACAGACACGTAGTCCACTCTTTTTATAGTTTTATAGGAGTGGGCGGTAATTGCCACACGGTCAACATCTCCACGCTTATCAACGAATTGTGCCTTTAGAATTGACCTTGTTTTCGTGTCCGAGTGAGCAAAGGCGCCCTCTCCGATTGCGTTTGCCAGACACTCATACTCATAATAGTTATAGTTGTTTGCAAATTGCCTTGGCTCTTTTGCAAAGTGAGCAGGTGGGTCCTGATATGCAGGAACTGCCAGAAGTGGCGCAAAATCAAAGAATACGGACTTGAAGTATTCCTCGTTGTATTCTTGGAATATCCGTCTTGCAATATCAACGCTATAGCTACAAAATCTTGAGCCGTTTCGTGCCATATCCCAAGCTTGTGCGTGGTTGCTTTTTACTATGTTATATCTGCCCTGCTTAATTATGTTAAAGTCGTCGCCATAGCCCTGCTTGGAGCGAAGCAAATCAACTGTATTGTTCTGCGCAAGCGGGGTGTACATAAGACGGAACTGCACCTCGTGATTTCGATTATGCGCACCAAATAGCACGTCAAACTCACTATTAACCATTTCCTGAAAGCCACCGCCCTTGGAAATGGATTTTTCCGCCCTATCCTTAAGCTTTTTCTCGCCCTTTTTAATACGTCTTGCCAGCGCCCTTTCGCTTAGCTCGTCAGTATCGGACTCATTTCTTGAAAAGGACAAATCCGGAGCTGTATCACAGCCGTAGCCCAAATGTGTACATACTGTATAATAAGGCTTTGGCTTGGTTACCGATGCGTGAAGCACCTGTGTCCTTGTTCTGTATCGCAAGCGTCCCTCGCTATCACGATATGCCACACGCCAGCTAATAGTCAGCGTGCCCGTGTAGGTTTGAGTGCCCATTGTGTGGTCAAGATACCTTTCGTAAAGAAAGGGGTTTTTAAGCATTGTGCCACCTAAGGTGTCTATTACCGAGGTTTCCTCATCAGTCATATCCACGTAGTCGTATTCCTCGATAAGCTCCCTTTCTCTGTTGGTCGAATAGGTAAGGTCAAACTTAATCTGTGGCATTGTTTTTTCAATTAGCCTAAGGGTATCTCCCCCGTCAAAAAGAGCGTTGAGTGGCGCCATTTGAGAAAATGCAACGTTTTTCAGCTCCTGCGCCCTTTGTAGGTGCTTATTTTTCAGCTCCTCGTGATGCTTGATTTTAGGTCGAAGCACGGCAAAAATCACCACAAAGCCCACAATAACCCCTAAAATACCTCCGATTATGGCGCATATAGACGGGATTCTATACTGATTTATAATGCAGACTCCTATAACAAAGGCAACAAAGCCAATCACAATAAGAGCAACAAGAAAGCCGACGCCTATTCTATAGCCACGAAGCTTGCCATTGATTTTTTCAACCTTAGCCATTTCCAAATCGTATTCGGAAACGATTTTGCGATTTTGCTCAATATCAATTTGTGAGGCGGAAAGCAAGCTATCAAAATGTGAGGAAACGTTTTCCTTATGAGCATCTCTTGCGTAATCCGAATAATACTTAAGTGGCTCAAATAGTAAGCCGTCCATTTCCTCACCCCCTTTGTTGTCTAATATAATTGTACTATAGAATAAGTAAAAATGCAACAAAATTTGACAACATAGGCATAAAAAAACAGGAGACTTATCTCCTGTTTTCTATATTGCCAAGGATTGTATCAGCATCAAAGCCACAAGCCGTATAAAGCTCCTCCAGCTTGCCATGGTGGACAAAGCCCTCGATTCCGTGCAGATAGCATCTTTTTTCCAGTCCTGCAGAAATGCTTTGACCAACGCCACCCTGCACACAGCCCTCCTCAAGAATATAAATATATTCTGCGCCAGCGCAAAGGCTCTTTATTTTCTCAATGTCAATTGGATGAATTTTTATAAGCTTAATAAGACCGATTTTCTCATTCTGCGCCTTTTCAATTACCTGATTTGCGAGCTTAGTAATTCTGCCATAGGTTATAATTACCACAGAGGATTTTTCAACGTCCCTTGAATACTCCATATCCTCATTTTTTATCATTTCAAGGGCTGGGGTATAGTCCCGCTCCTTGCCCTTTGGATACCTTATAATATCGAAGCTATCCCTTGGAATCACCCTTTCCATAATCTCCTCAAGTTCCGAAAAACGCTCGGGGGAGTGTATGATTACGTTAGGAATTGAAGCAAAATTGCTGTAATCAAATATGCCCTGATGAGTAATGCCGTCATCGGGCACAAGTCCTGCACGGTCAAGCATTAGTGTAAAGGGCAAGCCTTGAATTGCAATATCGTGGAAAAGCTGGTCGTAAACCCTTTGTGCAAAGGTTGAATACAAGGACAAAACCGGAAGCATACCGTTTCTTGCAAGTCCTGCTGAAAAGGTAACTGCATGCTCCTCGGCAATGCCCACGTCAAAGAATCTTTCCTTGTGGCTTTTCTCAAACTCGCAAAGACCTGTGCCGTCGCACATTGCTGCGGTTATTGCACAAATTTTATCGTTTTCCTCTGCCATTGAAGAGAGCTTTTTGCCCATTATAAGAGAGAAGCAAGGCTCTGGCATAGCATTGTTGCCTTGGGACTTATCAAACCTACCGGTTGCATGATACTTTTGAGGCTCCCTTTCTGCAAAGGAATAACCGTAGCCCTTTTTAGTGGTAACGTGCACCACGGTTGCACCCCTTTTAGTCTTAGCCTCCTCTAAAATTGCCACCATTTTGGCAAGATTATTACCGTCTACAGGTCCTATGTAATTAAGACCAAGATTCTCAAAGAAGTTAGCCTTGATAATTGCCTTTTTGAACCTATTCTTCAGCCAAAGAGCAAAGCGCGCAAGAGGCTTTCCAATAAGGGGAATTATGCTTAAGGACTTCTCAACTCCACGCTTGAAGCCGAAGTATTTTTTGCTTGTCCTGATTCTTGAAAAATAATTATGCATGCCTCCAACGTTTTTGGAAATTGACATTTCGTTGTCGTTGATAATAATAATTAACCTAAGGTCCTTATCGTCGCAGTTGTTAAGCGCCTCATAAACCATACCGTTAGTAAGGGAGCCATCACCGATAAATGCTATCGTATAGTCTTTTTTACCAAGGATTTTATTGGACTTTGCAATGCCCAGCGCTTGAGAAATTGATGTACCGCTATGTCCCTCGTTAAATATATCGTGCTCGCTTTCGCACCTGTTAGTAAAGCCGGATATGCCGTTTTCTTGTCTAAGTGTTGAAAAGCTATCCCTTCTGCCTGTAATAATTTTATGGGCATAGCACTGATGACCTACGTCAAAAATAATCTTGTCCTGTGGGGAGTTGAATACATAATGCAAGGCTACACTTGCCTCAACCACACCTAAATTAGAGGCGAGATGACCGCCATTTTTCGACACAGTGTCGATTATTTCCTTGCGAATTTCCTCGGCAACAGCGCCTAGCTCCTTGACCTTTAAGGACTTGATTCTCTCAATCACGTCATTCTCCCCCTTTCCTTAAGTTTCGTATTATTTTATCATAGGTTTTGCTTCGTTGCAAGTATTTTATTTAACTAAATTATTTATTTCGTTTATATAGTAGGAGTCCGGCTTGGCTTTTGTTACGTATTGATGAGGGCCGTTTCCTATTTCAAAGTAGTTTTTGCCGTCAGAATCGACACTTGCCCTTCCGTTTACACAATCGTAGCCAGCAAGCTCGGGTGAGCCACACAGAGCCAGGTGAGCTAGCATTGGGTCCCAGGATTCACGACCCTTTTCGCCTCCCCAGGCAATAAGCGCCCTTGCTAAAATATCATCATCGGAAGCACTACCGCCAGTAATTACTCCACTGCCAATCTCCCAGCCTAAAAACGTAATCGGCACAGGGCAATTCTTCACAAAGCTATGTGCGCCCTCCCTTGTAAAGGGGTATTTGCTATAATTGTACTCAAGGCCACCCTGCTGATCCCATTTTCCGCCCATTGACCAAACTCGCTCAACCTTTTCAGAAAAGAGCTCCAATCCTGTTTTTGGTGAAATGTCGTCAGCCCCACTCATAAGCGCGCCGTTGATTACCTGCATAAAGCCAATCTCAAGAATTTCAACCTTGCCCTTAGCCTGGGCAATTAGTCGTCTATACAATCGAACCGCGTCCTCGAAGTGGTCGTTTGTCATGCTGGGTGGCGCCAGAGGCGCAAGTATTTTTTGATAAGAGATATTTTGAACTTGACAATCGCTTGTCTTGTCAATGCCAATTGGCACAATCACTCCCTCGTTTTCCATAAAAGCGTAAAGTGATGAACAGCTAAGCTCTGTTCTTGTATTAATTCCAACGCCCAAAAGGTCAATTTCTCCCTTTTTGTGGGCTCTTAAAAGGATACGAACGGCAAGGCAGTCGTCAACGTCCTCGCCCCAGTCAGTTCCCAAAATAAAGCTTCTCATATTACCTCCTCAAAGCAGATTGATTAATTGCTTTGCAGTTCTTTTTAGATTTTCGTAAGCTGTAAACTTGTCCATTGCCTCGTACAGAGTACAGGGCCCGCTTACAATTGGAAAATACCCATCAATGTAGGTGTTTAGTCCCTCTAGGCTTTCGCCTAGCGAGCCACACAGGGCAATGACCCTTTTACCGTATTTTTTAGCTAATTTAGACACTCCCCAGGGGGCTTTACCACCTGTGGTTTGAGAATCCAAGCGTCCCTCGCCAGTAATAACCAGGTCGCAGGCCTTGATTTTTTCCTCAATGCCTGTCATTTCCATAACTAGCTCAACACCCGATTTCAGCTCTGCTCCAAGGTAGGCTAAAAAGGCATATCCGAGTCCCCCTGCTGCTCCTGCGCCCGGGGTCCTATCGCTTGCTTCAAGGTGTTTTTTCGTAATAGTCGCGAACTTGAAATGCCACTTGTCCATAAGCTCAAGCTCGGACTCCTTAGCTCCCTTTTGCAAAGAGAAAACATAGGTTGCCCCACGCGGTCCTGTCAGTGGATTGTCCACGTCGCACGCCACGTGAAATTTACATTCCTTAAGGCGCTTGTCTGCGCCCTCCGTCTTTATTTGCATAAGGCTCTTTATGGCAATTGCGCCATCAATTGGGTTGCAATTGGTAAACTCAAAGCCCAAGGCTGACAGCATACCAATTCCACAATCATTTGTGGCGCTTCCCCCAAGTCCAATGATAAACTCACGACAGCCACGCTCCAGTGCGTCCATAATCATCATACCTACGCCATAGGTTGTGGTGTATATAGGACTTCTTTCATTGGGCTTTAGCATAGCTAAGCCAACTGCTTGGCTGACCTCAATTACAGCCACGTTGTCTGGCAAAATTGTATATTCGCACTGAATTTCTCGTCTAAGTGCATCGATGGCACAGGTGCTGACCACCCTTGCGCCCTCAATGGTTGATAAGGCATAGGACGTGCCCTCTCCCCCATCTGCCAGAGGACAACAAATCACGCTTTCGCATTTGCCAGCTTCCATAGCGCCCTCGTAAACGGCTCTTTCAGCCTCAACAGAAGTAAGACTTCCCTTGAAGCTATCTATCGCTACTACTACCTTCATTTGCCCTCCTTAGTCTTTCGTAGAATCACGTACACGTACAATTTTATCATAATATATATTCGATTGCAAGAAAAAGGACTATAATTCACCAAAGTTTTGAAAAAAGTGCCCTCAATGTACCATTTTTGGTACATTGGAATATAGTCAACTGTCAACTAAGAGAACAGCCTTCCACTTGAGGGGAAGGGGGACCGTCTAAAGACGGTGGATGAGGTGTAGCCTCTAAAGAGGCGTCTACGCAACGCAGAGTAGTCAATCGTCAACTAAGAGTAATCAACCGTCAACTAAAAGCAGTCAATCGTCAACGCAGAGTGGACAAAAGTAAACTATCAGTTGACGAATTGCAAAAATTCCTCTCTATGATTTGTAGAGTCAGTCAAGGTTTTGAAAAAATGGGGGGTCAATGTACCATTTTTGGTACATTGCTTTTTGTGGGAATTAAGATTTCTTGTAGGTTTGTTAAAAAAGTGCCCTCAATGTACCATTTTTGGTACATAGCTTTTTGTGGGATTAAGGTTTTTGGGGAAATGAAAAGAGCAAGCTGTGGCTTGCTCTTTTTTTGTGTATTATTTTGTGTAATAGGCGATTGGGTTAGCCTTGACTTGTCTTGATTTCAAGCTAAGCTTAGCGAAGCTTCATTTCGATAAGCCAATTTATGTTTTGCCAGCCTTCCTAAGCTTAGCGAAGCTTAGTGTCGATAAGTCGGTTTATGTTTTGCTAACTTTCCTCGGCTTAGCGAAGCTTCGTGTCGATAAGCCGGTTTAAGTTTTGCTAACTTTCCTAGGCTTAGCGAAGCTTCATTTCGATAACCTGCTTTACCTTCTCCACGATTCCGCGGGCGTTAAGGTTGTAATGCTCAATAAGCTCCTTTGCAGGTCCACTCTTTCCAAACACATCCTCAATACCATGTCTTACAACCGGCACTGGGCAGATTTCTGCAACTGCCTCTGCTACTGCAGAGCCAAGTCCACCAATTACGTTATGCTCCTCACTTGTTACGATTGCTCCAGTTTGCTGAGCCTCAGCTAGTAGCATTTCCTTATCAAGTGGCTTTACTGTATGCATATTTATAACGGCAACGCTGATTCCGTCTGCCATTAGCATTTCACGGGCGATTAGCGCCTCCTCAACCATCATGCCGTTTGCAATGATAGTTGCATCAATTCCGTCAGCTAGCTTAATTGCCTTACCGATTTCAAACTTGTACTCTGGGTCATCGTTGATAATGGAGATTGGAAGTCTGCCGAACCTTAAATATGCAGGACCCTGATACTTAATAACTGCCTCAACTGCTGCCTTAGCCTCAACTGCGTCGCTTGGATTGATAACAACCATGCCCGGAATTGTACGCATAAGGGCAATATCCTCATTACATTGGTGAGTAGCACCATCCTCGCCTACGCTGATGCCTGCGTGAGTTGCGCAGATTTTTACGTTTAGGTGTGGGTAGCCGATTGAGTTTCTGATTTGCTCATAGCTTCTACCGGCTGCGAACATTGCAAAGGTAGATGCAAATGGAATTTTGCCTGTGGTTGCAAGACCAGCTGCAACACAGTACATATTGTTCTCTGCAATTCCACAATCAAAAAACCTATCTGGGAATTTCTTCTTGAAGATGCAGGTCTTTGTAGCCTCTGCAAGGTCTGCGTCAAGAACTACAATATCCTTATAAACAGAGCCGAACTCGGCAAGCGCGTTGCCGTAGGCTTCTCTTGTTGCGATTTTATCTGCCATCTTAATTACCTCCTAGAGCTGCCTTGTTAGCCAAAAGCTCAGAAATTGCGCTTTCGTACTGCTCCTGATTTGGAGCCTTACCGTGCCAGCCCACTTGATTTTCCATAAAGGAAACGCCCTTACCCTTAACCGTCTTAGCGATAATAACCGTTGGCTTACCCTTAGTAGCTCTTGCCTCGTCAAGAGCATTTAGGATTTGCTCCATATCGTGGCCGTCAATATTAATAACGTGCCAGCCAAACGCCTTGAACTTTGTTGAGTAAGGCATATTGTTCATAACGTCCTTAACCTTGCCGTCAATCTGCAAGCCATTGTTATCAATAAACAGGCAAAGGTTGTCTAGCTGATAGTGTGATGCAAAGGCAGTTGCCTCCCAGATTTGTCCCTCTTGGCTTTCACCATCGCCAATCATACAATAGGTTCTGTATAGCTTGCCACTGATTTTTGCACTGAGTGCCATACCACAAGCAACCGAGAAGCCCTGTCCTAAGGAGCCGGCAGACATATCTACGCCCTTGATGGTTTTCATATCCGGATGTCCCTGAAGCAAGCCCGTTGTGTGTCTAAAGGACACAAGCTCACTCTTTGGGAAAAAGCCCTTGTGAGCAAGAACAGAATAATAAGCAGGGCACGAATGTCCCTTTGACAAAACGAAGCGATCTCTGTCCTCCATGGTTGGGTTAGCTGGATCAACATTAAGCTCCGAAAAATATAAGCAGGTTAAAATATCTGCAGATGAAAGGGCACCGCCTGGATGACCTGATTTCGCATTATAAACTGCATCTAGAATACCAATTCTAACGTCGTTAGCAATTCTCTTAAGCTCTAAAACATTAGCCATAAAAATTTCTCCTCCCAAAAGTCAATAAATATGGTACTAAATATTTTATCATTATTGTTCCTAGTTGTCAACTATATTATTGAACTTTTCGCCCTCAAAATTTTGCATTTCCTGCTCCTTGGCAAAAATACAAAATTTTTCCAAAAGGTCAATTTTTCTAACGATAGAGCAACGATAGGTATCAATCACCCACATATAGGAGCCATACATTTGCACCACGCCACTGCATAGGTACATAATAATTTGCAGGCTATTCCAAATTATTGACGCAACGTTTATCTCGCTGGCAAGGGTTACTCCGAAGTAGCCGAATACCACTGCCATCAAAAGTCTCATTATTACGTCAAGGGCGTTTTGTCCTCTTGAGTATTTGCTTTTACTCTGTCCAAAATCAAAGGGGTCCTGCTCCTTGCCCCCAAAGGTTGTAAGCTGTGAGGGGGTTAAGTGCTTGATTTTCGTATTGATTGCCCTGTCAAGAGCCTTTTTTCTTTTTCTGTTTCTTGCTCTTAGCTCAAGCCCTGCGAAAAAGCCGGCGTTCTTAATTTCCTCATCTGAGTACAGCTGATAACGGTGGGAAATTACCCCACCGTTATCATCGAAGAACAGATGATAGTCCATACCCTGTCCTATCAAAATGCTTGAGCGGACTCTTGCAAGGGCGTTTTCGTTTTCTATTTGACAAAACCTATCAAGGTGCTTTGCCAAGGGGGTTGCTCTTTCCACCACCTGCGAATGTAGCTTAGTGGTGGCAAGCATTTTTTCGTCCTCGTCTCCGCGCCTGATTCCCACGTCGCGCAAAATCCCGTTGATAAGGAAGCCCACAAGCATAGAAAGCACGCCTGAGGCGATGATTTCAGACACACTCCTGCCTGTTTTTGAAATCAGAAGCAAGCTTCCGCCAATGTAAATCAGTGAGATTAAGACGACGCAGACGTAGGGCGCATTTCTATAAAAGGATTCCTGAAAGGTCTTTTTCATATCTTACCTCTTATACTCGTCCGTTTAAGACGCCCTCAATTTGCCTAGCCGTTTCCTTGGCAATTTTCTCGCCCTCTGTTTTGGCTTTTTCCTTTTTTATAAAGTGGCACACAATAAGGTCAAGCGCCTCACCTACAAGGGCAAGAAAGGACAAAATCTCCAAATCCAAAAGCACAGGCTTTAGCAGATACGACAAAACAAAGACAAACGCAAGGGCAGTAACCCTTGAGCCAAGTCGTAGCTTGCCCAGGGTCTTTAGTCCAATCAAAACGAGCACGATTACTCCACCAAAGGAAAGACGCACTGCATCCTTGGGGGTTGTTACGTAGCTATCAAGATTGAGAAGCACGTAAATGGCAAGGGGCAAAATGCTAAGAGCAAAGGATAAAAGGTATAATAGTGGTAGCTTTAGCCTTTTCATTTGCTTCACCCCTTGTCGCTTTTTGGCACTGAGGCAAGTGAAACGCACTCCGAGGCGCTTTTCTCTAGCACGCCCTTATACTCTGATAGCTTTTTCTCAATTGAAGCAAAGAGCTGGTCGGATTTTTCAATAAGGGAGTAGATTTTTTTACCACTGCTTGATTTTGCTACGTCCATACCCTTAAAGGTGCCGATGCCTACGATTTTTGAAAGAACGTTCAGCTCCTCAATAAGCAACAAAACCTCCTCCTTTAGCTCCTCAACGCTGGCATCAAGCTGAGGAATAATGCCAATTTGTGCCTTAAGCTCATTTGTTCTTTCCTCAAGCCTTTGGCGTTCCCTTTCCAAAAGCTCGGAATTTTCCTTTTTCCTTTGCTTAAGGTCTGCTCTTTCCTCGTTTAGCTGAGAAAGAGATTTCTTTATTGTGCCAAGGGCAGAGAAAAGTCCTGCCGAGGCAGTTAGCACGCCCAGGGCTACCGGTAGGATTTTTTCTACCAGATAATCCTTAAAATCAAACACTTCCCCGTCTGTTTTCTCGATTTCCTCTTGATTTGCCACTTGGCTTGCACCAAGAGGTATAGCAAAAAAACACAAAAGCAAGCATAACAAAAGTATATTTCTTAAAAGCTTCATTTAGCTCTCCTTTCTGTATATTAAACTAATTTCACAGTTTTCCTTAATTATTCCGCTGATTGGTTGGCTGATTGGCAGGTAGCCCTCAATATGGGGCGGGATTATTTTATAGTAGCTTCCCTCTCTTACGTGGTAAATGTGCCTTGTTTCTATTTCCTCGCCCTCCTCGTTTTTGTAAAGGACGGTAAGTGAATGGCGCTTGTCCTGCCCCAGAGAATAATACTCTGCGTAAATACCGCCAGCGCCTCTTGCCCAAAGATAGCCGTCGTGCCCGTATTTTAAGGAAAGGGCAAGAAGCTCCTTAGCAAAGTCCTCCTCTGATAGGTCAGTTATAACAGGGCTTTCAAGAATTGGCTGATATTCCTCGCCCGTTTCCTCGTTTTTCTCACCTAGTAGCTGATAGTACTTAACTGTCCCTGCATTTTTGTCAATTTCCAGGTAGTCCTTAGTATTTCCTGCACTGCCGAAGCAAAGGCTAACGCCGTTTACCTCGCTGGGTATTGAAACAACGCTTGGCTCTATATATTCCTGATAGTCGCTTGGGGAGTCGGCTAAGGAAACCATTACGTGAGAATAGCTTATAGTTGAAGGGGAATACTCTGTTTTTCCGTTTATGTTTGAATAAAGAATGACGCTTAATTTAGATGCTACGCTGGGCACATTTTTTATAGCCTTTGATATGCTTATGTAGCCACTTGTCGAATTAATTTTCCCGTAGGCTCCCACGCTTTCATTTGATGCCGAGTTACCATTTGACTTCAGCCAGTAAACGGTAATACAGCTTTGCACCTCGCTTGTGGATTGCTCATAATTTCCCGATACTCTGATTTTTCTGTTCATAAGCCTTTCTCCGTCTATGGATAGTGCCAAGCCCAGAGTTTTATGAGTTCCCGAGGATTCAAGAGTAATATAGTCCTCGTTTTTCTCCTTGACTATTGCAAGCCCTGCGTACTTAGGCACTGATGCATCAAGAAAATTCTTTCCCAGTAGCTCAAGGCTTAGCCCCGTGTCTCCTGCCCTTGTAATCTTACAGGGCTGATAGGTGCCTGCGTCCACGTGTAAGGAGATTGAGGAAAGAACTCCCTCCAGCTCCTCGACGCTTGCAGAGCCTGATATCATAAAATAAGGGTAGCCCTTGACCGTTACCTGACTGGCTACGCCACCAGAATAAAGGGTCTTTGAATCTGAAAAAAGGAAGCTATCGGTATTTGAAAGCATAATTGTGGTATCAGAGTCAAGCTCTGCGCTTACGCTTAAGGTATAGGTAACCTCCCTTTCGCTTAAATAGTCGGGAAGCGCCGTTACCATACATCCAGTAACTCCTGCGCCCCAGTAGGAGCTATAATTGGTAATTATCTGGTTTACAGATGCATCAAGATCTGTCATTTCATAAAGGGATTTTCCGTAAATGCGAATTTTCTCAAAGCCCAGCTGGGCGCTTTTTTCAATTACCAGCACCTCGTCCTGTGCTTCCCCACAGGCGAGCGTGCCACGGTGATAGCTTTTCTTAAAAAGCTCTCTGCGCTTTCTCCACAAGCCCTTCATCAGATTACCTCGTGGTCAAAGCAACAGACCTTGCCGACAAGAGTGCCTAAAACGTATCTTATGCTTATCTCGTAAACGCGATTTGCTACAGGCATAAGCACGCCGTTAAGGCAGTCGTCCCCTGTCATAATAAGTCCCTCTGGCTGATTAAAGCTACAGCCGTCGCTACCTGTTTGGAAATTTATTACGCTTTCAAGTCCCACTCTCTCCTGTGGCAACATAAAGGCAAGCTGAGTAATTACCCCAAGGTCATACTGGGTGTTGGATTTTAGCTCAAACTCAACCTCTGGGCTTTCGTAGGAGATTTTGTCCTCCTTAGTATCAATAACTGTGGCAAGAGCCTCAAGTCCCTCCTCAAGGCTGGTTGAAAGAATCGAAAGCTCGTTTTCCAGATTTTCAAGCTGAGTCCTCCTTGCCAAAAGGGACAAATCTATGCCACTTTCGTGAGGAACCAGCTTTTTGTTAAAAATAATAACGGGTGTACCAAGAGGTAGCTCCACCTTGCCAAGTGCTAGAGTGTCGTAGTCGATTTTGATTGCTCCATTTTCAATTTCCTGCTCTGATTCGTACTCGTCAAGCTCGCCAAAATATGTAAAATCCGGAACTGTTTTTTCCTCTAAAACAAACACATCCCCCAGCTCTGGCTGATTTTGCTCCAAATATTCAAGCAAATCTATAAGCTCCACAAGTGGCACGACCTTGCTTTTGCCTCGTGCAAGGCTAAGGGCGTTTTCAAGCTGAGTGTGAAGCTCTGAAAGAGTGCTTCTTATATCAACGTGGCAGTATGGACTTTCGTTATGAATGGAAAGAAATCTTTGAATTGCATCTCGGTGGACAAGGGTGTCCGCCTTATGCTCCTCAAATTCGTTTACAAGCGCTGTGATTTTGTCCCCACAATCTCTGAACAGAGCCTGATGGGAAAGCTGAGATAGATTGTGAGCGCTTAGCTCGTTATCTATTTTTTCATCAAGCTCCATATCCCTTTGCAAAAAGCTATCCACGTACTCGCCCAGCTCCTCCAGCTTTAGATTTAGCCTTTCACAAAGAAAGCTGATAAATTGATAAAAGTATTTTTTAATTTCCTTTGCCTTAAGCCCCCAGCTGACTGGAGAATCACTTAAGGAATAGGGAGAAAGCAACAGTGCCTTGTTTACTTCCTCGTCGCTTAGTGTAAATTTATTGCTCATTTTTTCTCCTTTTTAATCTGATGGTATAAAGGTTTTTATTCTGATTCCTCGAAGCTCAAGGGGGTAGGGCTCACAGGAGCCGAGAGCTATATCAATCCTTCTCACCTGTCTTTCAAGGCTGGGTATGTAGTGGTCTCGCTCCAATCTTGCGCTAAGCTCAATGGTGTTCATATCCAGTCTTTCAAAGGTAATGACCTCTGCCATTTTCAGGTGTCTTACTCCCTTATACTTATCGCTCTCCCAGCTATAGTCCACCGTGCCTCTTGTCTTAGTGCTCATGCCTATATATGCACCTAGCAGAGTCGTAGGGGTCATATCGTCAGTCAGGGGCAGGACGTTAGTTTTAATTAAGGCGTCAATCGGCTTGATTTCCCTTATGATAAGACGTGCGTCCCCCTCCATTTTTATCTTGACCGGGCGCTGATTTTCCGTTGGCTTGTAGTGAGTGTTCTTTTTTTCAATATCGTACTCAAAGCTATCTCTTACAAAATACAAAAACAGTGGGTAAACCGTTTCCTGGGTAGGAGTAATTCCTATTTTCAGCTCGCCCGTCAATGGGTCAACGTCCTCAATCTCCCCTCTGCCCAGCTCTCTTTCGCCATAGTCAAAAAGCGCAATCGTCTGCCCCTTGTGAATGGCTAAGGAGCCATCAGAATTGTAAAGGTCGTCCCTCGGGATTACAAAGGCGTCGTTTTTATAGGTTACACCTCTAGATGCAAGCCTTAGATGCTTTGAATAAATAGCCTTAGCCTTGTAAAAAATCCTTGAGCCAGTGTCGATAATTGCCCCTGTGTAGTCCTCAACCTCCTTAAAGTCAAGCGTTAATTTGTCCTCGGAGCACTCCCTTACAGCTTCGTCGTAGGGAGCATCACAAAAGTATGCAACCTGACCTCTTTTATCTCCAAAATAGAGCTTACCGCCCGAGGAAAGAGCCGAGGTGGCGGAGCAACCCTCCCACAAGTACCACTCATACTCAAAGCCTCCTGCACCTTGGTCGGTGAAGCGAGCGTTTGTATCACCCACAAGCACCTTGCCTCCTATAAACAGATAGCATTTGCTCCTGTGAGAAACGGCAATAGCTCCCCTCAGCTCCTCCTCTGAAAAGGCTGAGATAACGTCCGTTAATCTTGTGGCACGATTGTGAAAATGCCCTATTTGCTGAAAATACGGGCTTGTGTTGGCAGTGCCAAAAATCCCTTGCGAGTTAAGGGTTAAAAGGTCGCTTGCTACACAGATACAGGTGCTTTGCGATATTGTGCCGATTCTATCAGAGGAATTCAGCACCTGATTGTCCTCACCGTCGCTATACAGGGTCAATCTGTAGAAGCCGTTTTGAGTGAATACTCCCAAAACTCCGTTTGCCATTTCTAACAGCGACGTTATTCTTTCACCCTGTGCCCCTACGATTACCGTATCGTCCTCGGTCATATAATCCTTACCCCTCTTGGTGGTGGAATAGTATATTTTGTTATCCCCCAGGGTGAGGGCAATCGTTCTTCCTCCAGAGCCCCTTGTGCAGGGTGTGCATAGCCTTACCTGTGAAAGATCAAGCTCAGACGTTGACTCATAGGTAAGGGTTATATTCGCCCTATCTCTTTCATAGGTGTTCACGTCGTAGGATATATAAAGCTCCCCATTTTTTACAGTTGCGCCCCAGGGTAGCTTATTCCAGGGAATTGGCTCTCCGTTTTCATTAAGTATGCTTACGATTTCGCCCTTTACCGTGCGAATTGGCTCACTGGGAAAAATGACGGAATTTTCCGAATAATTTTCATCCTTGTACCTAATGATTACGACCTCCTGTCGCTCCTCTCCGTTTTCGTCAACTCCCACGTATGGGGTAGTAAACTCCATAACCGGAAAATCGGTCAGGTTCAGCATTATTCTTACCTCAAGCTCGAAATAGCCGGTCTTTAGCTTTCCGTCAAGCTTAAAGCGTGGCACCTCGGAAAGAGCCGTATAGCAGTTTGAGCCAACAAAGGTATTTACGCGTCTTGTGGTCAAAAGGTTGGGCTTTTCCTTTGAGCTTCCCTCTTTGTCCGCATGCTGATCTCTGCCAAGGGTGTAGGTGGTAGGTGCAAGGGCGCTTTCCATCTGTGAAAGTGGCTTAAGAGCATTACCGTCGTAAACAAAAATGCCCCCTGCTCCGACTACGTAAAGGCAATTGTCAAGCAAAAAGCCTGTGGATTTGCTATTACTCAGACCCGTTCCCACCATTTTTGCCTCAGTAAGCTCCTTATTGCAGGAGAAAAGCATTGTACCTGCGTGGGCAATAATTCTCTCTCCATACTCATATAGCCCGTTTATGGGAAGTGCCTTGCCATTTTCATTTTCAAGGGAAATGGGACAATGCCAGCCCGGTCTTTTTTTCATAACGCCACTTTCGTAAATCATATTTCTGCATATAGCAAAGCGATTTTTCTCCCCCGGTCTGTTGGTAATTCCCTTGTTAAAATCTAGTCTTGTATACGTGCTTCCCATTTTACTCACCTATTTTGTAGATAGTTTGTCTTTTTGAGGCTGGCTCCTTTTTAAGAGGAGATAGGGACTCAATTCCCTTAAAAAACCTTTCAAGGCATTCGCACGCTACCTTGTGAGACTCTACGTACAATTCTCCTTTTATGAAGTAAGGAATGAGCCTTTCAGCTCCAAAGAGCAGAGAAAGCTCACGATTATGGGAGCTTGTGCCCTCAACCTCGCTTAATCTTTCCTTATATTCAAGGGTATATTCCCTTGACTGTTCGTTTAGGTAAATTTCCTTGTCAACTACTCTGAATTCAAGCTCGTTGCCCTCTGAAATTACCCTTTCTAAAAGAAAAAGGTCTTGTGGAGTGTCTAAAATATACTCTCCCTGCTCCTCCTTCTTGATTTTTGCAGTTGCTCTTTTGCTTTTGCTTAGCTCCCAAAGCTCCAGATAGAAAAGCGCTCTGTTTATGGAGCCGTCCATTGAGGAGATTAAGTCTCCATAAAGTCCGCTTCCACTAAGCTCCTCAAGCCTGCTTGTGGCAAGCTCACCATCAAGTGAGGCTTGGAGCTCTGGGTACATTAGCATAAGAGCCTCCATTTTAATTTGACCTATTGTCATCTAATCATCCTTTCGTTGCGTTCCCATTTTGTCTTAGAAGAAATCCTCAAATTTCTTGTGAATTCTTGGTGGCTCAACCTCCTTAAGCTTGTTGCCAGAGGTGTCCCTTATGAAGCTGGCAGCCTGTGTATCTCCGTTTGTCGCCTTTATGAGCTGTGCTATCAGCATTGCCTCCTGAAAGGTCAAGCTCTCCCCAAGTGCAGTAGATTTCACAGAGTCGCATACGCTTGTCGGGTTTACCTTCATTCTTAAAAGTCGAGCCAGAGTGTCCCTAAAAAGCTCGGGTTCCCGTTTTTTCCTTTGTCTTTTAGGCGTTTGCTCCTGCTCGCACTTAATATCAAGTAGCTCCATTGCCCCTGGAAGCGTGTTCTTTTTTTCTGCCATTCTTCTCCTTTCTTGTTATTTTGCGTCTGGTTGTAATTTTTGTGGCTTTGCCTTAAAGGTTAGCCGTGGTCCTATGATGAAGCCTGCACGCATTCCCTCCTTGCATGCACTGCTCCTGCTTCACAATTCCATTATGACAGAAAAAAACGGTACTGACCGGTACACTCTCCCTTTTTGGAAAACTGTACCACTCTGTACCGCTTTTTATTAAGTTCAAGACGCCCTCCCTATGTCAGAAGTGATAGGGTAAAAGTGATAGATAGCTACTTATATATCACTAGTGATAGATAGGTAGTGCGTTTTTTGCATTAAGCTATAAATAAAAAGCACTATTGCAAGCGCAATAGTGCTTTTGGCTAGTCTTCTTTTTTGAGTCTTGCTAAAAATTCCTTGATTCTTTCAAAGCTTTCAGGGCTTATCACGTGCTCAATCTTACAGCTGTCCTCAAGTGCAGCTTCTCGGCTAACTCCAAGGCGCATCAAAACCTCTGAAATAATTTCGTGGCGCTCATAAACGCGCTTGGCAATTTCAAGACCCTTTTCTGTCAGGTCAAGATATCCGTCCTTATCTACAACCACGTAGCCTTCCTCACGAAAATTCTTCATAGCCACGCTAACGCTGGGCTTTGAAACGCTCAGGTCGTTTGCAACGTCAATGGAACGGACAAAGCCCTTTGATTGCTTAATTACATAAATTGACTCCAAATAATTCTCGGCGGATTCCTTGATAATCATCGTTTGCCCCTCCCTTTTCTTTTTTTGCATTAGGACGCTCGTTTTCTAGTTATTTTATTTTAACACACATATATATAAATGTCAAGTTTATATAAAAAGTGCCCTCAATGTACCATTTTTGGTACATTGCTTTTTCGTGTGAGTTATGATTTTCCTTAGGTTTGTAAAAAAAGCACCTCCAATGTACCATTTTTGGTACATCGGAATATAGTCAACTGTCAACTAAGAAACAGCCTTCCACTTGAGGCGATTCCCCTAGTAGGGGAAATGTCGCAAAGCGACAAAAGGGTTCCTGTTTTGGAAAAAAAGGGGGGACCGTCTAAAGACGGTGGATTAAGTGACACTCGAAAACTTGTTTTCGTTAGTGGAACTTATGCACGGGAACAAAGTGAGTCGCAGAGGTGTAGCCTCTAAAGAGGCGTCTACGTAAAGCAAAGTAGTCAACCGTCAACTAAGAGTAGTCAAAAGTAAAGGTCAAGTAGTCAAACTGCAAAAATTTCTCTCTACGATTTGTAGAGTTTCCGTGTAAAAGACATTCCCTTTCTTGCCATAAAAATATGCACCACAAAAGTCAAACACTTTTGTGGTGCATATCAGAAATGATATTTTATTCAGCCCTGCAGGTATAGTCCATCTTGACGATTGTGTCGATTATTGCCTGAAGGTCGTAGCCATCGCTAACCTTAACTATTACTTGATTTTCGGTGTGGCTTGGGGTTGCTTCCACAACTCCTGCCAGCTCCTCGAGAGCTTGCTTTACTCGTTTTTCACAGTGTGGACACATCATTCCCTCAACGTGTAGCTTGATTTCCTTCATTTCATTTACCTCGTTTTCTTGATTAACTGCTCTTTCTACTATTTCGTTTTCGTGGATTTTCTCTTCCTCATAAAGAGATAGCAGTTCTTTGCTTTGCTTCCTTTTGTATTTGTATTTATCATTGAACATATTCAGCCTTAAGGCGTTAGTTACTACGCAGACGCTTGAAAGGCTCATTGCAAATGCACCAATCATTGGGCTAAGGGTTAAACCAAATGGTGAAAATGCTCCCACTGCGATAGTTATTGCAACGCAGTTATAAATGAACGCCCAAAATAGGTTTTGGCAAATGTTGTTATACGTCGCACGGCTTAGCTTAATGGCGCTTGGAATGTCAATGGGCGCGCTCCTTGTCAAGACCACGCTTGCCGTATCTATGGCAATATCCGTGCCAGCTCCTATTGCAACGCCAATGTGGCTGGTAGCAAGGGCAACGGAGTCGTTTACTCCATCACCCACCATCATTACCCTGCCATATTTTTGAAGCTCCTTGATTGCTTCCTGCTTACCCTCTGGCAAAACACCTGCTATTACACGGTCAATGCCCAGCTCCTTAGCAACGCTTCCTGCAGTTTTTTCGTTGTCGCCTGTTAGCATTACTGTGTAAATGCCCATTTCCTTTAAGCGCGCGATTGCATCAGCGCTGTCCTCCCTTATGGTGTCGGAAATTGCAAAAATGCCAATAGGCTTTTTATTTTTGCTTACAAATATTGGCGTTTTGCCTTGATTTGCAAGACGGGTATATTCTCCCTCAAGCTCTCTTGGCTCGCCTATATGCTTATAGCTTCCAACGGAGATTTCCTCTCCGTCTATTTTGCAAAGAACTCCACCGCCTAAGCGTGCTTCGTAGTCCTGTATTTGCAACAGCTCAGCACCCTGCTCCCTTGCATAATTACAAATTGCAGTGGCAAGTGGGTGCTCGCTTTTGCTTTCCAGTGAATATGCAAGCTTCAGAAGCTCCTTCTTATCGTAATCAAGTGCAATCAGCTCGCTGACGCTGGGCTCTCCCCTTGTAAGCGTGCCTGTTTTGTCAAATACTACTATTTGAATCTTGCCTGTGTTTTCAAGTGCCTCGGCATTTTTGAAAAGTATGCCTCGCTTAGCGCCTACCCCGTTTCCTACCATTATTGCAACGGGTGTTGCAAGTCCCAGTGCGCAGGGACAGCTTATTACTAAAATTGATATACCGTGAGTCAGCGCATTTCCCACGTCTGGATTAATTAATAGCCATACGATAGTCGTTATTATGGCAACCAGCAAAACAAATGGCACGAAAACTCCGCTAACCTTATCAGCCAGCTTGGCAATTGGCGCCTTGGTGCTAGATGCATCTGTTACCGCCTTAATTATTCGGGAAAGTCCCGTGTCCCCACCTACTCGACTTGCTCTTACCTTAACGTAGCCCGCCTTGTTTATGGTGGATTGGAAAACCTCACAGCCTACTCCCTTGTCCCTTGGTATGCTTTCACCTGTCAACGAGGATTCGTCAAAGGAGCCCTCTCCCTCAACGATTTCGCCGTCCTGTGGCGCGCTTTCTCCTGCCTTGACAATAAATATATCTCCGACCTTGATTTCGTCAGCCTGAACTCTTATCTCCTCGCCATCTCTTAATACGGTGGCAAGGCTTGGCTTCAGCTTAGCTAACGCCTTAAGCGCCGAGGTGGTTTTTCCCTTGGAAATTGATTCTAGCATTTTGCCAAAGGTAATTAAAACAAGCACCATTCCAGCTGACTCAAAATACAAATTATGAAGGATTTTTAATGCCTCATCGCCGTTTCGTTGAGTCATAATAAGAAGCATTACAAGGCTATAAATAAATGAGGTAAGCGAGCCTAAAGATACAAGCGTTCCCATATTAGGCGTACGCTTAATTAAGCCCCTTGTGCCGTTTATAAAGAATCTTTGATTTATTACCATTATAATGGCTGAAAGGGTCATTTCCAAAATGCCAATTGCTACGTAGTTACCTACAAAAAAGCTTGGCAAGGGGAACGAAAACATTACGTGTCCCATAGATACGTACATAAGTGGCAACAAAAATACAAGGGAGGAAAGAAAATAGATAAGTAGCTTTTTGGTTTCGCTTTCCTTTTTTGGCTCTTGCCTGTAGTCCTCGTCCATGGGGCTTGCTCCATAGCCTGCGTCTGCAACTGCCTTTATTATCTCAGAGGTGGTGGCACTGCCCTCTACTACCATTGAGTTAGTCAGAAGATTAACCTGACAGCTCTTGACCCCTGCAAGGCTTGAAACTGCACTCTCCACCCTTGCAGAGCATGAGGCACAGGACATACCAGTTACGTTATACTTAGACATAAAATTCCCCTTTCCTTGATTTTCATAATTTATTTTAGCACCTTATTTTTTGTTTTGCAAGTGGATTTGTGGGTGTGGAAAACTTTTTAGGCTAGCTTTCTGTGGAAAAGCTGTTGAGAATTTCAGCGCCTTGCTTTTATATGTGTGGAAAAGCTGTTGAGAATTTTTACGAAAAAATTTTCTCAAAAAATGAAACCTTACCGGTCAGTACCAGTTTTTTCTGTCATAATGAAATTAAGAAGTCTAAGGGGCAATTATGAACAAATTGTGTCCTAAGGAAAGGAGATGAAGCTTTGAAGAACAAGGGTATGCTTTTTTACTACGATTGGATTACTCCCTTTGATATGCTGGATGGGGACGATTTCAAAAGGCTGGTGATTGCTATGCTTCGCTATCACGCCTATGGCACTAAGCCTCCCAGATTTGAGGGAGTTGCCTCCGTAGTAGCTCAATTTGTTTTCCCTCAGCTGGAAAGAGCTAAGCAAAATGCAGAAATTGGCAGGCTGGGCGGTCTTGCCTCAAAAAGAAAAAGCGAGGAATAACCGTCGCTTGCACCGTCCCCTTAACCACCCCCTCAGCCGTCGCCCCGACCCTATACAATACTAATACTAATACCAATACGAATACCAATACAATTACAAATACCTTTACATATACCTTACTAATACTTGTGTTGAAAAGAAAAAGGAAGGAATGAAAGGGAATATTTTTAATAAATAAAAGGATTACTTATAATAGCTCAGTGTAGCTTTTTCTACACCTAGCTCCTTGTGCGTAGCTTCCTGTAGGTGTAACTTTTTCTACACCTTTCATAGCCTTGTGGTCTTTGAAATCAGGTCGTATTTGTAGAAGGTGTTACTTCTTATGTGCAACTTCTTACATCTAGCTCCTTGTGCGTAGCTTCCTGTAGGTGTAACTTTTTCTACACCTTTCATAGCCTTGTGGTCTTTGAAATCAGGTCGTATTTGTAGAAGGTGTTACTT
>JAFTXZ010000002.1 GCA_017461385.1 Clostridia bacterium
CACTTTGTTCCCGTGCATAAGTTCCACTAACGAAAACAAGTTTTCGAGTGTCACTTAATCCACCACCCGAGCGTCCCTTTGGCAGGGCGCAACCCTTTTGTCGCTTTGCGACATTTCCCCTCACAGGGGAATCGCCCCCTTTTTTTCCAAAACAGGAACCCTTTTGTCGCTTTGCGACATTTCCCCTCACAGGGGAATCGCCTCAAGGGGAAGGCTTTCCAATCCTACACGGGAATTGTCAATAAAATGGTTTGGAGAAAGTAAACTCCATAGCAATAATATCAAAAAAACGAAGGCGAAAAAGCCTTCGTTTTTTTGTTTGAAAATAGCAAATATTTGGGTTTATAACTCTAAAGCACTCTCAAAATTGTAAACAATTTGTGAATTTTTTAGATTTTGGTGTAACCTTTTTGTGTGAAAAATTTCGTTTTTAGGTGAAAAAAACAACAAAAATGTGAGAGAAAATTCACAATGTGAAGAGATGGTGAAAACTTACTAAGAATACTCTGAAATGGCGTTGAATCTTTCTGCACATCGTGCAAATTTTTCCTTTACTGTGATATTATGTTAGTGGCGAATGACACCACCCTGAAAAGAGGGTGAACACATACAAATTACAAGTGGATTTCGCAAAACCGTATATTTTCAACCTGTGAAGCAGGTAATACTCAGTAGAGGAGGAAGGGTCAAGGGGCGAATGCCCAAAACACTGTCAGCTCTTTGAAGGATTATACAAGTTGCCAAGTAAATGCGTAACGTTTGGTCAATTTAGATAAAATTTCAAAGTTGTTTAGAAAATCACAAAGCCAAAAATTGTGCAACACGCCGAAAAAACGTGTTGAACAACTCAAAAAATTGGTTTTTATTGCAAAAAAAAGTTACGCGTGATATAATATTAAAGTAAGAATTACCTAGGAGGTTAAATATGAATTTGAACGATATGATCAGACCCTATAAGGATAAATTACTTGTAGAGTCAGTCGTTAAATCCGGTGCATTGGGACTATTGGTTGGCACAATACCAGCTGCAGTTCTTGCTGGAATATTCGCTCTGCTTGGCGACACTTCCATTGTACCTAAGATAGTAGCTTTAGCAGTGTTTGCAATTACAGCTACTGTAGTTGGAATTGTATTATTCAAAAAGCGCTACAATCAGGGAATGAAGGATATCGCAAGAAGAATGGATAAGGCTGGACTTAACGCACGTGTTACAACGATGCTTGAGTTCCAAAACGACAAATCTTATGTTGCTAAGATGCAAAGAGAGGACACAAAGAAGTGCCTTACTAATTTAGACATTGAAACGGTAAAGGTAAGATTCCCATTACCTACTATCTTAGCTACTATAGCAATGATATTAGTTATTGCTCTATTATTAACAGTAGTTGCAGAGGCGAGAGCTCAGCAGCTAGAGAACACCCCAACCCAAGAGGAGCAGGAGATTCTTGACCAAATCGATCAAACCTATGAGGAAATCATAGAGGAAATCGAGGAAGCTCTTCAAAAGGAGGAAATCTCACAGGAGCAGGCAGACGATCTTAAGGAAACTCTAGACGAGTGGAAGGATAAGATGGAAAATGCAAGCTCTCCTGAGGAGCAGGAAAAGATCAACGACGAATACAAGGAAAAATTCGACGAGATCAAGGAGAACGAGCAACAGAAGCAAGAGGACATGGCTGACCTTCTAGAGAAAGAAGAGAACATGAAGGAGCTCGGCGAGGCACTTAAGAAGGACGATATGGATGAGGTTAATAACGCCCTTGAGGATCTTAAGAACAAGCTCGAAAATGCCACCGATGAGGAAAGACAGGAAATGGCTGGCGAAATGGCAGAGGAGCTTGACAAGGTAATCGAGGAGTTTGAAAAGCAAAATCCAGACGATAAGGATTCACCTCTTAAGGACGCTCTTGAGAACTTCAAGGAGAACCTTGAGCAAATAAAGACAAATCCTGAGGACAAGGAACAGCTTGACAAGACGTTTGATGACGCTAAGGAAGATATCTTCGACGCAATGGATAAGATTGACAAGGTTGAGGAAATCGTAGACAAGGCGCAAGAGGAGCTTGACAAGGTAAGCGACAAGATCGTTGGTGAGGATCAAAACACAGCTGACGATATGTACGAGGATATGAAGGACAAGATCGAAAACTCTGACCAAAGCGAAGAGGATAAGAAAGAGGACCTTGATAAAATCGAAGATTCCCAGGAAAAGGTTGATAACATCCTAAAGGACGAAACAATGACCGATGAGGAAAAGAAGGATGCAATCAACGAAGAATGGAAGGATATGGAAAATCAGTTCAAGGACGAGTACGAGGCTGAAAAGGACGCCCTTGATAAGATTACCGATAACATTCAAAAGGATGAGCAATTAAAGGAAGACCTTGGCGAGATAAGCGATGCTCTTAACAAGGAATTCAACGATGACAAAAAGGATCCAAGCGACGACCCAATTGCCGATGCTCTTGACAAGATGGAGGATCAGATTAAGAATCCTTCCGACCTTAACCAAGACGGTAAGGTTGACGAGCAGGATAAGCAACAGGCTGCCGAGGACCTAAAGAACGACCTACAAAATGCAATTAAGGATACACCTGATTCCGATATGAAGGATGCAATTCAGGATATGATTGAAAATCTTGAGGGCGCAATTGAGGATAGCAAGGAAAATGGTGAAATGTCAGATGAGCAAATCTCTGATGCATTCGACCAATTCGAGTCTGACCTTAAGGACGCAATCAACGACGCAAAGCAGGATAAGGAAACCTCCGACGAGTTCCATGAGGGACGCGAGGAAATGGTAGGCAAGGATCAGGTTGCAGTTGAGGATATGCTTGACAAGGTTCAAGATAGCGTTGATAAGTCTCAGGTTTCCCAGGATACTTGGGAGAAAATCGAGGATGTTCTTGACAAGCTAGACAAGGACGTTCACGACAAGCTTGAGAATAATGCTACTAAGGAAGAAATCAACTCAACAATTAATGACGCAAAGCAAGAAATCAGCGATCTAGTTCAAAAGGATAAGAATCAATCCAGTGAAAACTTCGAGGACTTCGAAAATAGCGATACAATGAGTGGCCTTGAGGATGTGAAGGATAAGATTGAAAATGGTGACTACGAGGGCGCTAAGGAAGACCTTGATAAATGGGAAGAGTCCATGAAGGATCGTTACGAAAACCTTGAGGGTGATGCTCTTGAGGAGGAGCTTGGTAACATCAGCTCTGAGCTTAAGGATTTTGCATCACAATTGCCTGACGGCTCACTTAAGGATCAAGTAAACGACATGGCTAACAAGTTCCAGGGTGCATCCGATCAAGCTAAGCCAGAGCCAGACAACGAAAATGCAGACCAAGGCGCTAAGGACGAGGCTGCAAAGAACGAGGCTGACTCAGCACTTGGCGATTTCAAGGATTGGATGGAGGGTCAAATTGATAAGAGCGAAAGCCTGGATCAAACCCAAGGCGAGATTGATGATGCAATGAGCGATGCTCAGGATCAAATTGCAGGAAATCAGCCACAATCACCTAATGACCAACAAAATAGCCAAAACAATCAAAATAACCAGAATAATCAGAATAATCAGAATAACCAAAATAGCCAACAGCCAAGCGATCAGGAGAGCCAAAATCCAAGTGGCGATCAAAATACTGAACAAGAAAATCCAAGTGGTGGCGAAAGCGAATCTGAGGAGAATAAGCCAAGCGACGATCAACAGTCAGGTGGTGGAGGATCCGGTGATAGCGAAATCAAGGATAATCCATTTGTTCCAGGCTTTGAGAATATGACTCTTGAAGAGCTTATCCAAAGCGGTGTGTTCTCAGAGGAGTTTGACAAGATGTTTGACAAGCCACTTACAGAGGCTGAAAAGGCTGCTATTGAATATTACTACGCTTCACTATTAGGTAAATACAACTGATTAAAAGAATAAATTAAGAAAATATACGGAGAAGAATTATGGCACTTATTGATAAAAAGAATGAAGAAATGAATAAAGACGGAAAGGCTGACGCACCAAAGCCAGTAGCTCCAGCTACACCAGCTGCACCAAAGCCAGTGGCTCCAGCTACACCAGCTGCAGCAAAGCCAGTGGCTCCAGCGCCAGCACCAAAGCCAGTAGCACCAGCAGGTCCAAAGCCTGTTGTTGCTGCCACACCTGTTGCAGCTACTGCAAAGCCAGCTGCTCCAGCGCCTGGAATCCAACCAAAGGTTGTAAAGCCAGAGGAGGTTACAGACCCAAGATCAGAGCAAGAGCTTAAGCTTTTTGCAGAGAAGTGCGAAAAGATTTTCAACGAGGTTAAGAAGGATATTATCGGTCAAACTGAGGTTGTACGCTTTACTATCATTGCAATTATTGCAGGTGGTAACGTGCTTCTTGAGGGTGCTCCAGGACTTGGAAAGACACGTCTTGTTAGATCCTTGGGTAACGTATTTGACCTACCATTCTCAAGAATTCAGTTTACACCAGACTTGATGCCTGCCGACGTAACAGGTTCAACCTTGCTTGAAAAGGATGAGAAGGGTAACAACAGATACGTATTCAAAAAAGGTCCTATCTTTAGTAACATCGTTCTTGCGGACGAAATTAACCGTGCTACTCCAAAGACACAGGCAGCCTTGCTTGAGGCCATGCAGGAGCACAAGGTAACAGTTATGGGTGAATCCCGTAAGATGGACGAACCATTCTTCGTTCTTGCTACACAGAACCCAATTGAACAAGAAGGTACATACCCACTACCAGAGGCGCAAATGGACCGTTTTATGTTCAAAATATTAGTGCCAAATCCTTCTGCGGAAGAGCTTGGACAAATCGTAACAATGACACAAAAGACCATGGACGAAACAGCAGGAGCTGCATGTAACGGTGAGGAGCTTCTAAGAATGAGAGCAGTTGCTAAGACTATTCCAATTGCAAAAGAGGTTCTTGACTATGCCATGGTAATGATTGCTTCCACACATCCAGATAGCGAGGTAGCTACTGCCACAACAAAGAAGTACATTCGTTGCGGAGCCAGCCCACGTGCTGCGCAGGCTCTTGTAACAGCGGCAAAGGTACGTGCCTTGATTGATGGTAGATATAACGTATCCTACGAGGATATCAACGCTTTGGCAGTGCCTGTACTTCGTCATAGAATTAAGCTCGGCTTCGAGGCAGTAACCTCAAAGCTAACCTCTGATGACGTTGTAAACGCACTAATAAAAGACCTTAACGACGTAAAGTAATTGAAGTAAGGCGGTATATATGAAAAGAAGAATTTTAGACGGTGAATTTCTTGACCGTTTAGATGCCGCCGCGCTCTGTCTTAAAACTACTATGACGGGATTTTTCGGCGGTGGCAGAAAATCTCGCTCAAACGGTAATAGCGTTGAGTTCTCAGATTTCCGTGAATACTTTTTAGGTGACGATATTAGACGTATCGACTGGAACGTATATGCGCGTACTGAGAAATACTTCATAAGACTTTTCGTAGATGAAAGACAGATGCACAACCAAATTTTGGTTGACTGCTCGGCTTCGATGGCATGCGGTAAGCCTGAAAAGGCAGAGGCAGCATTGAGAGTAGCGGCAGCGTTTGGATATCTTTCCGTAGCATCAATGGATAGAGTTTCCTATTCGATGCTTAAGGGCAACAGGGCAGAAAACCTTGGCTTCAAGATTGCAACCAAGGATGCCTTTTATCGCGCAGCTCAAATGATGGAGAATACTGAATTTGAGGGCGAGGTAAACATTGATAAGGCTATTATCAATATGGAAAACCCTGGATACGATGACGGTATGACTATCATAATTTCCGATTTCTTAACTGAAAGCGATTGGAAAAAGGCAATAGACTTTCTACTTTATAGGAAAAGAGAGGTGCTTTTAATTCAAGTACTTTCTCCAGACGAGCTATATCCTGACCTTGATGGTCGTTTGGATATGATTGACTCTGAAAACGAAGCCTATAATATGAGATTAATTATGACCAAGAAAATGGTCGAGGCTTATCAAAAGGCGCTTGATTCATACGAGAATGAGATTATTGACTTCTGCGCATCAAGAGGCGTAACATTCTTTACAGTATGCTCAGATGATCCTATTGAGAAGATAATTTTTGGAAAGGGATACGAAACGGAAGTAATCAGATGATTGAGCTTTTTATACAAACAGGCGGTGGTCTTGGTGATATATTGAGCTTTATGAATGTTTTTGGTTGGATTGGTCTTGCAGCCATTCCGGTGATTATAATAATTTACATTATTAAATCAAAATACGTGCCAAAGACAGTTTCCAGTACGTTTATTTGGAAGCGAAGCTTAAAATATGTTAAACGCAAGATTCCGATTAACTTCATAATGTCGCTGTTGCTCGTAATGCAGATTCTTGTTGCGTTGGCATCAACTCTTGCGATTACAAGACCGTTGGTACAACCACCAAAATCAGGAGAAATTATAGCAATAGTGGACGCATCTGCCAGTATGAATACTACAGATGGTGAAAAAACTCGTTTCGAGATAGCAAAGGAAAAGCTACTGGAGGCAGCAGAAAACGTAGGCGAAAACGCTCGTATGTCTATTATTTTAGCTGACTCTCGTGAATCCTTTACCTTTGAGGGCAATGTAAGCGAGCCTATGAGCTCACCAGTTGACGTTAAAAAGGTAATTGAGGGCTTGGAGTGCACCAAGGGTGTATGTAATCTCGATGGAGCACTAGCATTTGCAGAAAAGCGTCTTGAACAAAATAAGGGCGCAAAGGTTGTTGTTTATACAGATAAACAGCACGCAGTAGAAAAGCAGAGCAAGGATAATCTTGAAATTGTGCTTTGCTCTAGAGCAACCGAAACTAACGCAGGTGTGGTTTCCGTTAAGGATTCAATACTTGCAGCAGGCTATCGCTTTGATGCCAAGATTAGAAACTATGGTACAAACAATAGCTTCCAGGTAACTCTTACAGCCTCCCTTGGCCTTGGTGGAGAGGAAAAGCATATCGCAACCACCACTGTTTCAATGGCAGACGAGGAGGAGCTTGAGGTAATATTTACCCCTGTTAAGAATGCTCAGGCAGAGCAGGGTAAGAATCAGGTTATCGTACCTATCAGTACTAATCAAAGCTTTGACTATTATGATTACGTAAGAGTAGATATAAACGTAGTTGACGGCTTAAGTGACGATAATAGCTTCGTTTTATACTCTGAGGTACAACAAAATCCAAGCGTATTGCTTGTAAGTAATAATCTAACCGTTACCGATGGTAATGTTGACCCTAGTGAGATGACGCTTCTAAGAAGCGCTCTTGGTTCACTTGGTTACGTTATAAAGAGTACGGATATGTACAAGACCTGTGAATCAGTTCCAGAAAGCAAGCTAAGTGGTTATGACCTCTACATTTTTGAGGGCGTTATGCCAGCTTACGTACCAACAGATGGCGCAGTTTGGTTCTTGAATGCACCAAGCAATCCAACGGGAACGGGCGTTGCAATGGGTGATGAAAGACAAGCGCTTACATCAAACGGCTTCGGTATTATTGAGTACGACCCACTTGCACAGGATGAGGAATCTCTTATTATTAAGAATAATGTAGATTTTAGCAAGGGCTTGACAATAAACGTTAATAACACCCCAGTGAAAATTCCTGCAGCTCTTAATAAATACAGGGAGATTTTGAATAACGAACAAAATCCAGTTCCAAGTGGATTTAAGATAGTTTATAGCTTGGAAAACGGCTCACCTATTATGCTTGCGGGTAGAGTTGGAACAGTAAGAACCTTGATTACAAACTTTGACTTCTCAGATTCAAGCTTGTCAATCTTCGTTTCTGACTTCCCAATTCTTATTAAAAATATGGTAGAGTATAGCATTGCTGCACCACTACCAAATCGTAATGCTACTATTGGTGATGAGCTTATTTTCTCTGCACCAGCAGGCGCAGGTGAGGTAAACTGCTATTATACAGATTACGCACAGGGCTCAAAGCCTATTGCAGTTCCTGGTGGTAGCTGGACCTCACAGGATAAGGATGATCTTAAGGTTTCCCTTGATGGACTTGGCTCCTATCAAATGGAGGTGTTCTTCTATGATAGCGAAACTGGTGGTCTTAAGAGCACACAGTATTACACGTTGACAACACAAATTCCTGAAGAGGAAACAAGTATATTCTCAATAGGCGCTACCCTTGAGGTTGAGCTTGTTGACAATGCCAAGGAAGAGGTTCACAAGGTTGAAGTGCTTCCATGGGTACTCCTTGTTCTTGTAATTTTGTTAATAATTGAATGGGGGGTATATTACAGAGATGAACACTAATGTTGTTGATTTTAGTATAGAACGCCCTTGGTTCTTCTTGATACTTATTCCTGCGCTTGTTCTAGGAATAATTCCATTCCTAAGACTTCATAAAAAGCGTAGAATGTCATCAAAGCACTTGATTCCATTCATTATTCATATTGTTTTGATTTTGATGCTAACTACAGTTCTCTCAGGCATTAGTATAACAGAGGTTATTTCTAAGCCTGTTGACAACTCTGTAATTTTCGTCGTTGACGCATCTGATAGTAGCTCCGCAATGCTACGTGAGATGGATGAGAAAATTGACGATATCATAGAGGCATCTGACCTAAATATTACTAAGTTTGGTCTTGTAGTATTTGGCGGAGATGAGGGAGAGGGTGCCAATGATGGTATTCTTCGTACTGTTGCAATTGGCAACCTTAGGTATATGAAGGATGAGGAGCAAAAGGAAGCAAAGCTTCCTCTCAAGTACCTCAACGAGGATATACTTGACAAGGATTCTGAAATCACCCGAGAGGGCTCTAATATCAAGGCTGCTCTTGAAACAGCTAGAAGCTTGATTGGGGACAAGGAAATTAGAACAAATAAAAGAGTAGTTCTTCTATCTGACGGTAGAGAAACTACAGCAAACGGAGACGCACTAAACGCAGCTAAACAGCTTCTTAATGAAAGTATTCAGGTTGATACAGTCTTGTTCGACCTTTCAAAGAGCACAGATGACCGTGAGGTACAGGTTGTGTCACTTTCCACAGATGGTAAGGTTGGCTTTGGCGAGGATGTTAACTTCCAGGTAGTATTAAAGAGCAACACCTATATAGGTACTGCAACGTTGACACTATTTGACGTAACAGACAAGCCTATTGCGCAAAAGGACGTTACAGTTTCTAAGGGTGCATCCGTAATTGATATCACTTACGAAACTGCAGGCAAGGAAATAGCAGTTTCCTCAGTAAATATTGTAAGAGCTGAAATCTCTATAAGAGACGATATTCTTTCACAAAACAACTCCCTATACTCCTGGTATATTGTTGACCCTGTTGGTAGCATTCTAGTAGTTGAGGGTGATGGAGAGCGTGATTCTAGTAACAATCTTACAGAGGGTAAGCAATACGACCAAATTCAAAGCGTTATTGACCTGACAAAGAAGGGCTACGAGCTAAACATAATCGTACCACAGGACTTCCCAAAGACTATGGAGGAGCTACTTGTTTATGACGAGATTGTTCTTATGAACGCGGACTTGGTTAACGATATGCCACACGCTACAAGCCTCATTAAGAGATTTGTAGAGGAAAATGGCCGAGGACTACTTGTTACCTGTGGTGACAATGTTTATGACTACGGAAGTGATGAGTATATTAAGTCGCCAATCAATGAGCTTCTACCAGTTGAGCTTGATATTCAGGACGAAAAGGAAACAGTTGCTATCGTTTTCGTAATGGACTTGTCATCCTCAATGAAGGAGGCTATGAGTGGCGTGACTAGATATCAGGTAGTTGTGGAAAGCTTGAAGAAGATTATTCTTGAGTCCCACCTGCCATCAACTAAAAATCCAGAATATCCAAAATTTGCCGACACAGACTATATTGGCGTCGTTGCCTTCGACCAGGACTACCACGTTGCGCTTAACATGCAGGAGTTCGGCGACGTGCAGAACAGAGCGGATATTGCAGAAAAGGTACAAGAATCACTTGACCGTTACTACTATTTCTACTATGTTGACGAGAACGGCAATCCAACCGACCAAGTAATTAATGTCGGTAAAGATGGCGGAGATCCTGGTACACCAGAGAATATTTACTACAAGGACGGCTACAGAGCACCTGATAACTGGAGCACACAAGGTGGTCAGGATAGATATAACGGCAACCAAATTAAAACCTATGGTACATCCTATAAATGGGCTATTCAGTCAGCATCTGATATGCTTTCCAAGACAGGAAACACAACCTCGCTTGAGGTTAAGCAAATCGTTGTAATGTCTGACGGTGCGCCTAATGACCAGGGTACATACGAGGGTCTTGTTCAACGTCTTGCAATGTCAGGTACAGTAACCTCAACAATTGCAATCGGATCAAACACTGACGGCGTTTCAGTTCTTGATACACTTGCTAATATTGGTAAGGGTAAATCCTTTAAGGTTGACAACTCTGATGAGTTGGATGCAGACCTTGACTCAATCGTTGAAAGCGTTCAAGGTAAGCGCTTTAATTCAGATGTAACAGTTGTTCCAAAGCGTCACCAGCTTTCAATTATCCACAGTGGTATTGAGGATGGCTACGATACAGTTCCAGAAAGCTACTACGATACAATCTATGGCTATTACGGAACAACCATTAAGGAGGGTGCAACAAACGCACTTTACGTTGACCAGCTAAGACCTATCTTTGCTGAGTGGGAATACGGAAACGGTAAGGTTTGCGTATTTATGAGTGACTTTGGCTCTGACTGGACAGAGGATATGTTCAACGACGACGATGGAATAATGAATATAAGACTTGTGGAAAACATCCTTCTTGCTCCAATTCACAACAGAATTGATGCATCAGGTCTTGATTATTCTGTTGCAAGAAACGATACAAGCGCAGTTATTTCTGTAAATACCTATAAGCCACTTCGTGAGCTTATTGAAAGTGAAACAATTGGTGCTGAGCCAATTCAGTATAAGGAAATTATTCGTGCAAGCGTATATCCGGTTTCTGCATCTGGTAAGATTGACTATCTAAATCCTAAGCAAATCATTGCAGTTCCAATTGCAAGCCACAAGTATAGCATTACGGTTCCTGACATAAAGCCTGATGAACTACACGTGGTAAAGCTTGAGATGCTAAGAGTTACCGAGATTATAACTCAAAGTGGAACAGTAAGATATATGCCTATTGAAAGGGCGGTTTGTGACCAAGTAAACTTCGCACTTGTTGGTAAGTATTCCAATGAGTATGATATATTCAACGAAACTGCAGCAATGAATGGCGAATTAAAAATGACAAGTATTGCAGCAGGTGGCGGAGGAACAATTCTTGATGATGACAAGAAGATTGATAACTTCTTTGCCACCACCCTTGAAAAGGATACTGTAAAAGAGCATGATATATCAACTCCTGTAACAATTGTAGCTTTGATTTTGTTCTTGCTAGACATTATCTTCAGAAACTTCGTAATCAAGAAGAAGAAGGAAGAGGCACAAATGTCCGACGAGGAGCAAATCGCTTCAATGAAGGGACGTTAATCTCAAAAATAAAAGGAGCACGAGCAATTTTGTTCGTACTCCTTTTTTTACACGTCTTGCTAGCGAGACACACCTTGTATGCGTGCTATTGGAAGGAATATCGCTCACAACAGGCGAATAAGCCACTTTTATTTTTTGATCTCCATTTTCCAAAGCCTGTATGACAAAATCCTAAAAAACCAATGTACCAAAAATGGTACATTGGAGGCACTTTTTTCAAAACATGCCTGTAAGAAAACAAAAAAGCAACAAGTACCTTGTAGGATTTGTTGCTTTTTTTATAAATCTGTTAATTCAAATAAGACTTAAGCACCTGCACATCATAGGCTAGCTGCTCGCTGGAGACGTTTGATTTTGCCTTTAGCGCCTTAAAGAGCACATCTCTAGTAGCAGAAACGTCTCTTAAAATTTTGTTTTGAGTGCTATTAATATCACTAAGCTGAGCTGAAAGAATGCTTGCGCATTTTATCATTGTATTCTCAAGTGTCTGGAAGCTTCTGCTGATTGTTCCACAAATTACTTGAGTAGCAGAGGAAACCATTTGCACTATTTGCTCAGTTTGTCTTGCCTTGTCAACGTGGTGGAGGGCTTCCTTAATAGTATCTGCACGACCAGTTTCGTACATATAAATAATTAGGTCGAGGTTTTGCCAGTCTCTTTCGTCAAGCAGGTAGGAGTAGTTTGCAACCAAGGAGTTGTAAATTTCCTCGCCCTGCTTGGAGTGGATAGAAATACGTGTGTTTCTGTCGTAAAATTCTGCGGAAAGCCCCTTATTAACCAAGGCATCTCTTGTTGCTATAAGATTATTATATTCATTGGTGAATTTAATAGTTGATGGCAAGCTGTTATATAAATCATCAAATTCCTCGGGTGGAACACAACCACAATTTGATAAATTGTTTATAACACGTTGAGCCCCCTTCAACCATTGAATATGTTCTTTTAAGAAAGAAATTACGAAACCTCCAGCAATGATAGATATAATGAACAGATTAATGCTAACGCCAAAGGCAATGGAGCTAGCTTGTGGTGTAACGCCAGGGTTGTTAGGGTTGTTGAAATAAATAACAGCTACTACACATGCAATTACTATAGCGACCAAAAGGAAAAGAATAATAGAGTGAAAAATTGCGTGGGAACGACTGTATTTATAGTCAGCTATACCCTTTGTCAAGTCCTCGTAATTTTTCTTGTTCTTCTTTTTCGCATTTTCAAAATCTTCTGAATATTTCTTGTAGTCGTCATCTAAACGCTTCTGGTAGTTGTTCAGCTTGCTATTGTAATTATTTACAGCTCGATTGTAATCTGCATCAGCCTGCGTAATTTCATCGGTTTCACTAGACAACAAGGATAGACCTGCACGTAAAGCATAAAGCTCGTCTATAGTGGAACGAATTTCATCCTTTGTTGACGCAACTGATTGAACCTCTTTTCCACAGCTAGGGCAAAATCTGGAGCTGACCTCCTTGTCGCAATTTTCGCAATAACCCATAAGTATTTATCTCCTTAAAAATAATTTTTGTCCTATGACAGGACAAAAATTTTGCAAACATAGTATATCATATATTTTGTCTAATGTCAAGACAAAAGGAGATCGTATGGCACGAATAATAGATGGAGCAAAAATGAATATGATAGGCGCACAGGTCAAAAGGTTTAGAAAAGAGCGCAAAATGAATCAGCAAACTCTATCAAATCGCTTGGAGCTGATGGGTGTGTATGTTTGCAGAGGATCGATATCTCGTATTGAGGATCAATCCAGAACAGTTACTGACATTGAATTGTACGCTATAGCAAAGGTGCTTAAGGTTAATGTTAACGACCTTATAGATACTGAATTTTTTCAAAAATAAAAAGCAAGATTAGGAGTTGACTTAGTCTTGCTTTTATCTTGTATATTGCAGAGAGAGCATAAAAAAGTCAATGCGCTGGCATTGACTTTTTCTTTTATATTGTAATGTAATTACGAATATCCTCAAGGTCATTCGCAAGACGCTCGCTTGAAGCGTTAGCCTTGGAAACAAGTGCGTTTTGTAGCTCGGTTACCTTGATGATGCCCTCTGTGCTTGAATTAAGTGTGCCAAAATTGCAATTTATCATATCAATGTGAGTTGCAATTGCCCTTTGAAGCCTATCTGCCTCATTTGTAATTGTTCTGCAAATGGCAACAGAGGCAGAGCTTATCGCCTTAGCAATCGCTTCGGTATGCCTGTAGCCATCAACCTGAATAAGCGCATCTCTTAGATTGTCAGCACGCCCTGTTTCCAAAATAAAGATAACAAGGTCGAGGTTACACCAGTCGCGTGGATCAAGAACTCTTTCGAAGTGTGAAAGGTAAGCTGGATAAAATTCCTTGTAAAACTCAGCGCATGCATTTTTCTGTTCGCTTAGCGCATTTTCCAAGGGGGAGTAGTCAAAGGCTTTGGCTTTTTCATACTCCTTCTTTAGCTCTACGTAACTTGTATTGTACTCAATATACGTAGGGTCATTGTTGATTTCAGCTTGAAGCTGTTTGGGGCTTTTAATTCTTTTGTTAAGCTCATCTATTTGGAGTCTATAAGATTTTACAGACTTGTGGTGCTTGGCAAAATTGCTCCAGAAGGTAGCTCCCAATAAGACAGTTCCCAAAAGGGAAATTGCGCCCATCGCGATGAGACCATCACTGTACTCTGGCAAAAAAACCGCAAGAACCAACATAGCAATACTGAGTAAAAAGAAGGGAAGAACTATAAAGCCCTTTGTCAACCATTTTTTCGATTCACTCTTATCGAATGCAAGAGATTTTTCTAAATCGTTCTTTTTTCTTAAAATATCCTTATTTGGTTTCGTGTGCCTGTCAATAATATATTGACGTTGCGTTTGAAAAAAGTTCAAATTTCCTTGACCATATCCAAACTCAGCTGTATCAATAACGTTGCCATTAGCTATTCTTTGAGCCTCTAAGCTTTCTTCTGCTTCCTTAACCTTGTCATTTTCCTGTGATACACGGCAAAGACCTGCGCGAAGCGCGTAAAGCTCATTTACAAGAGCGCCAGCATTGCCTCTTGCAAAACTTAGAGTGCCAACTGAGTCGTTATTTAGTGCATCGTTGTCGCTCTTTGTACTTTTTGGAAGCTCAACTGCTTCCTTGCCACAATTTGGGCAGAATTTTGAATTTATCTCTTGGTTACAATTGTTACAATAACCCATAATGCTTAAAAAACCTCTCAAAATAAGTCTAAAAGTTACATTTTATTCTCGTCGTAAATTGCTCTTATTCCACCAATAAATTTTGGACGGACACGAGCGCAGGTTATGCTTGCATTGCCTATTTTATTTATAGATAATCTAACAGGCACTGCTACAAAGCCTTCCCCTTGAGGGCACCCTTTAGGGCGTGCCTTGCGCAGAAAGGTGTCTGCGTAGCAGACGGATGAGGTGTAGCTTCCTAAAAGGGCGGAAGTGTATATTTATAGTTTGTCCTCGTCGTAAATTGCCCTGATACCACCAATAAATTTTGGACGGACACGAGCACAGGTTATGCTTGCATTACCTATTTTATTTATAGATAATCTAACAGGCACTGCTACTTTTTTAAGATGCATACCGATAAGTGTATTGCCAATATCTATACCACAATCGGCTTGAATTTCCTCAACGACCATTGGGTCCTTGAAGGAATGATATGCAACAGTAGCAAGGGATCCACCTGCCTTCTTTTGAGGGATTACGTTTACCTCGCCTTGGGCACCGCTTTCTCTTTCGATTACAATAGCGCGATTAAGATGCTCACAGCATTGTATTGCTAAAAAGATACCTCTTTCAGAAAGCACAGAGTAAATGCCCTCAAATATTTCTTTAGCTACATCAGGGTTTGAATCAGTGCCAATTCTCGCACCAACAACCTCGCTGGTGGAGCAACCAACAACAAAAATATTGCCTTTTTTTAGCTTTGCTACGTCGCAAAGCTCGGACACTGCATTTACACATTCCTCTTTAATAGTCATAAAAAGCTCCTTAATAGATAGTTATGGTACAATTTTAGCATAATAAGGGTAAAAAAGCAACATATTTATATAAGTTCAAAATTTGTTCACATTTATAGTGTATAATATTTGTGGAAAAAATTAGAAAAATATAGAGAGGAAGCTTTTATGGCAAAAATTCTTAACAAACTAAACAATCCTATCGACGTAAAGGGCCCTGTTCTTACAATTGTAATGGACGGCGTAGGTCTTGCACCTGCAACAGAGGCAAACGCAGTAAGCCTTGCTTACACACCAACTCTTGATATGCTAATGTCTAAGTATCCTTGCGTTAAGCTAAAGGCACACGGTACAGCAGTTGGCTTGCCAGGCGATGACGATATGGGTAATTCTGAGGTTGGACACAATGCACTTGGCTCAGGTCAGGTTTTCGCACAGGGTGCGAAGCTTGTTTCTCAATCAATTGAAAATGGTAAAATGTTTGCATCAAGCACCTGGACAAATATTGTAGCTAACGTTAAAAACAATAATAGCACACTTCACTTTATCGGTCTTTTCTCTGATGGAAACGTTCACTCACATATCAACCATCTAAAGGCTATGATAGATAGAGCTAAGGAGGAAAAGGTTGCAAGAGTTAGACTTCACATTCTAATTGACGGACGTGACGTTGGCGAGACAAGCGCACTTGATTATATCGTGCCATTTGAAGAATATCTTGATAGTCTAAGAGATGATAGCTTCGATATTAAAATTGCATCTGGTGGTGGACGTATGGTTATCACCATGGATAGATACGAGGCTAACTGGAAAATGGTTGAGCTTGGCTGGAAAACCCACGTGCTTGGCGAGGGAAGACAGTTCTGCTGCGCTAAGAAGGCAGTTGAAACCTATCGTGAGGAATACAAGGTTATCGACCAGGATTTGCCACCATTTGTTATTGCAGAAAATGGTAAGCCTGTTGGAACAATCAACGATGGCGATAGCGTAATCTTCTATAACTTCCGTGGCGACCGTGCTATTGAAATTTCAAAGGCGTTTGACGACAAGGAATTTGACAAGTTCGACAGAGTACGCTATCCACAGGTAGTATATGCTGGTATGCTTGAGTACGATGGCGACCTTCATATTCCATCAAATTATCTTGTAAACCCACCAGAAATCACTAATACAATGGGCGAATACCTTGCAAACACAGGCATTTCCCAGCTTGCAATTTCTGAAACTCAGAAGTATGGACACGTTACCTACTTCTGGAACGGAAACAAGAGTGGCAAGTTTGACGAAAAGCTTGAAACCTATATTGAGGTACCATCTGACGTTGTACCATTTGAGCAAAGACCTTGGATGAAATGCGCAGAAATCACCGATAAGCTTATTGAGTGCTTGGAGAGTGGTAAGTACAACTGCCTAAGAGTAAACTTCCCAAATGGTGATATGGTTGGACACACAGGTAATATTCTGGCTACAAGATGCTCAATGGAGGCGCTTGATTTACAGCTTAAGAGAATACTTGAGGTTGTTGATAAGCTACAGGGTGTAGCACTTATCACGGCTGACCATGGTAACGCAGACGAAATGTACGAGCTTGATAAGAAGGGCGCGCCTAAGACAAATAAGGATGGCTCATACAAGGCAAAAACAAGCCATACATTAAACCCTGTTCCATTCATTATTTATGATAATTTCTATGGTGATAAATATCAGGTAAAGGCAGATGAGGGTGCGTTTGGACTTTCCAACGTTGCAGCAACTGCAGTAAACTTCCTTGGCTACAAGGCACCAGAAATGTGGGACGAAAGCGTAATCAATATTGACTAATAAAAAGGGGACAGGATACTGTCCCTTTTTGAAAAGAGGATTTTATGGAAATAAAGCTTCATTATGAGGATGCACATATAGTAGTTGCGGAAAAGCCCTTTGGAATATGCTCTCAAGAGGGTAAGGGCGAGAGCATGGTTTCGATTCTTTCAAGCCAGCTGAATTGCAAAATTCTTCCAGTGCATCGCCTTGATACTCAAACCACAGGACTTATTGTATATGCAAAAACTAAGCACGCCTGCACGGAGTTAACTAAGCAAATACAGGGAGGAGTGTTTAAGAAAGAGTATTTTTGTATATGTCATGGCGATATTTCTCAAAGGGGAGAAATGAAGGATTTTCTCTATCACGACAAGCTGAAGAACAAATCCTTTGTTGTGGCAAGCAAAAGAATGGGCACAAAGGAAGCAATCCTTGAATACACAACTCTTGAAAGCAAGGAACAGCTAAATTTTGTAAAAGTTAAGCTACACACAGGTAGGACTCATCAAATAAGAGTGCAATTTGCATCCCGTGGCAACGTGCTTTATGGTGATGGAAAATATGGGGCTAAGGATAACGACAGAATAGCTCTGCATTCGTGCTATTTGAGCATAACTCATCCTAAAACCGGAAGACAACTAACGTGGGTAAGCCAGCCACAGGGTGGAATATGGGATTTGTTTATAAAACGTAGCTGATAACAAGAGCCAGCAGATAACCGAGAAAAAAGCAAATAGGAAAGGTGGCAACCGAGGTTATTACAACCGAGGTTGCTATTTTTTTATTAATTGCCCCTTTTTTCTTAATGCCAACACCCAAGGAACCAAATATTTTTACAACTCCCGTGCTAATCGGGAAGCCTAAAAGTGAGCAAAGAAAGAGCACGCATGAGGTGGCAAAATCAGCATAACAGGATTCGCTTTTGCTTAAAATTACACTGCTTTCGTAAGAAGAAACTATTCTTTTACTACACAAAAAAGAGCCTACGAATAGAAAGACGCCAACTATCAAAATTGGACTTGATATTCCTAAAATACTTGACGGAGTGTTTGATTTTGGGGATAGAAAATCAAAAATTCCTATGAATTTTGCTCCGTCCTGCCAGCCGTGAAGCAGGGAAAGAAGACAAAGACAGATAAGCATAACAGATTTGTGTGGCAGGCGTATGGCTCTTAGCACACGCGAGAGGAAAAAAGCTAGAAGCAGTACAAGAAGGGAAGAAAATGCCATGCATGCAAAAATCCACACAAGACTATCAAAGGTTAAGCCTGAACCAAAATAAAAGCCTGCTCCTACCAGGGCACATAGCATCGCGTGGCTCTCGCTGGATGGCATTCCAAGAGCCCATGCTCCTATTCCAAAGATTATTACCACACCAAGAGTTGAAATAATAGCGATTTTTTCCTGCAGGGGATTATCCAGCCTCACAAGAGAAAAAACTGTCTGACTTACTCTTCCACCCAGTAGCTGACCGAGCACTACTCCGAGTGCGTTGAATATTCCACAAAGAATGCTTGCTCGCCTTAAGGAAAATATTCCCTCGGACACCACGGTGGAAATAGCATTTGGTGCATCTGTCCAGCCGTTTACAAAAATTACTCCTAGCAGTAGCGTATAAAGAATAAAGCTCTCTATGATTTTTACCCCCTATTCGTTTAGCTTCGTCTGTCGTCAGCCAATGCGTGGCAAATGAAGCTTTTCTTCATAAACTATATTGAAAGGTAGGTGCTTTTATGATTTTAGTTAAGGATTACAACAGAGAAAGGGCAGTGATGTATGCAAGAAAATTCGCTTTGTCGCGAAATCCCATTTTCTATACGTTTGAGGGAATTGGTGGAAATTGTACAAATTTTGCATCACAGTGTGTTCTGGCTGGTAGCTGTGTTATGAACTATACTCCGGTTTATGGGTGGTACTATTTGTCAATCAATCGTAGAAGTGCATCTTGGACTGGAGTGGAGTTCTTTTACAATTTTTTCACCACCAACATGGACGTAGGACCCTATGGCAGAGAGTTGCCTATAGAAAATGCTCAAATCGGAGATTTGATTCAGTTACAAAATCAGGACGATATATACTACCACACCCTTGTGATTAGTCAAATTACAGAAAATGAAATCTATATTTGCGCCAACTCAAACGACGCCCTGGACAGACCTCTTTCCTCCTATAATTACAAATCCTTGAGGCTCATTCACATTGACGGAGTAAGGTATGATACCAGATATCAAATTGATTGCTTTGATAGTCTGTATATGCAAAATCCTATACCATCGCCAAGCGAGGAGGACGTTCCTCCCACAAATCAGGCAGAGGAGGAAAATGAGTAGTGAGCAAAAGAATTTGACGCGCAGGAATATTCTATTTTGATTGCAAAGGTGGCTTTATGACCTTGTGCAAAATAAATAAAAATAAGGATTTTTTTGTGATATTTTCTTTTGTTTTTTTGTGAAAATGTGCAGAAAATTCGTTTTTACTCCTCTGACTTTGTTAAAAAAGTATAAATTGGCTTGACAAAGTCCCTTTTATAGATTAAAATATTATCGTGTATATGTGTCTACTTTTTTAGGTAGATTGTGCGCTTAAAACAATTTCGGAGGAAAAGAAATGAAGAAAAAATGGTTAGCGGTGCTACTGGTTTTGCTTATAGTTTTGGTAGTGCCAATTATCTCGTCCTGCTCCTGTAATAACGACCCGGGACCAGGTATAGAAACTGAATCTGGTGGACCGGGTGTAAAGCCGGAAGATGGCGAGAACGAGGGGACAACCACTGAGGCTGGCGCGCCTGTCGTAAAATATTTGAGAGTTGCTGAGATTAAGGATGACTCAGTTACCCTTAAGTTCAATGCAATTTGCGATGGCGAAGTTGAATTTGATATCAGAAGATCAACCAAGCAGATCACTACTAAAAACTGGGATAAGGCTACTAAGGTTACGGCTGAGGTAACAGGCGATGGTGAGATTAAGACCGTTACTATCTCAGGCATTACAGGTAACGCTGACGAAAGATGCTATGTTGCAGTTAAGGCGTCTAGCGGTGAAGGCGAAAGCATTGTTTATAGCTCGCTTGAAACTGTAAGAGTTGGTGGTATTGACCCTGTTTACATTGATATTTCAAGAGCAGATACAATCTATCTTGGTGAGGTTATCGGAGATCCAACAAACCTCTTTGATGAAAATAGTGAAATGGGTGACCCATACCGTGAGGATTACTGGGATCTTCCAGAAACAGGCATTGATAGACGTTATGCACCAAGAGGCTGGGGTTATCATAACCATACTCTAGGCTTTAACGATCACCACGAAAGATATGGTACGTTTATTGCTCCTATCGTCGACCTTGAGTTCAATTACTACATCGACAGTATCTTTGTCTATGAGGGTGCATTTGGCAAAGAGGCAGACTTCTTTGGTAAGACCTGTGCTATATTCTGTCAAAACGACGCATGTCCAAAGAAAGATACACTTTGGTCTGCAGAACAAAACAAGCAATATGAAATTGATGGAAAATGTCCATTCTGTGGTGCTACAGAGAATATCTTCGTTCAAGACTTCGATATTAAAAATGACGTAACAGTTCGTTGGGCTAAGGATGCAGCTGACTTTCAAACTGAAAGCGATTGGCTTGGCTCAATCACCTTGACAGAAAGCGAGCTGAAGCAAAACGGCTGGACAAAGATTGAAATTAAGGCAGAGGTAAGATACATTCAAATCGGCTATCAGGACGGTGGCGCACCACTTGAGGCAATGATTTATGGTTACCAAACAAGCGAATCAGAGGAAACAATGATTGGCGAAACAACTCACAAAAAGCCAACCGTTGGCGATATGATGGGTATGTGTGGACTTGTTGGTGATTATAGCTGCTCAATTGAACAGCTCCAAGCTGGTACAGTAGTTCGTGAATATCACAACTTCGGTTGGTCCTACGCATCTGCATCATTCCCAAGCAAGGCAACGCTTCTTTCAAATACCGTTGTTGGTAACTTCGATACATTGTATAAGCAATATTGCGATGCAAAGAACAATCTATTAATTATTCCTTGCCTACAATGGAATGAGTCTTCAAGCCCTGCAAGAGTTTATAACTACGAAACAGGTAAGCTTTCAAATACAATTGCAAGCTGGGACGAAAAGTATGACCCACAGACCTACGCTGCAATGGCTGACTGTATATATCAATACGTAGCAAGATACGGAAGCTCAAAGATGGGCTATCTTGTTGATAACGTTATTCTTCACTCTGACGCTCCAGCGGGCGCAACTGCTGGTCGTGGCTACATCAAGTGGATTGAGGTAGGTAACGAGCCAAACGGTGAGGACTCCGCCGGTGCAACACCATATCAGCTTGCAGCACTTCAGTCTGCAGCTTATGATGGACACCAGAGAACACTTCTAGCTGACGTTTATAATCCAAACACACTTGGATATTTCTTCGGCGGTAAGAATGCCGACCCAGATATCAAGATTGCTATGGCAGGTCTTGCAGGTCTTGGAAATAGATATATCACAAGTATGGTTTACTGGATGAGAGCGAACAGAACAGACGGTTGCATCGCAATCGACGCATTTAACTATCATACATATTTCGGTAAGTACTTCACAATGAACGGACAACAAATTATCGTTGGTGTAAGCCCTGAGGAATTCGGACTTGTAGATGCACTCAGCGTTCTTATCGAGTACAGAGATAAGTACTATCCAGAAGTTGAAATTTGGCTAACAGAGTTCGGCTGGGATACAAACCAATCCTACGAAACAATGACCTCCTGCCACGTTTATGGTGAGTATGAGGACACACCACTTGGTATCATCAAGCGCGCACGTGAAATTCAAGGTATGTGGCTAACTCGTGCATACCTGCTTATGTCCGCAGTTGGTATCGATAAGGCTACAATGTACATGTGCGAGGACACAGCTGGAGCTAACGAAATGACCTCCGTTGGTAAGTACGGTACCTGTGGTATTTGGGCAAACGACTTTATGGAATCTGGCGACAGAGTTCACTCCTACACAGATGAAAATGGCAACAAGGTAAGATGCTTCAAGAATGCTGACGGTAAGTGGCAAATTCTTGAGGATGATAACAATACCCTTGGCAGAGTATTGACTGATGAGGAGGCTGAAAAGTATTCTATTAAGGAAAATATGATGGCTAAGCACGGCTACTACTATATGTACACTCTCAAGGAAACTCTTGGTAATATGAGATTTAAGAGAGAGCTTGTAACTGGTAGAGACGATGTTTGGGTATATCAATATGCAACTGATGAGGGTGATCAGGTAGGCTACGCTGCATGGTGCCCAACCTCTAACTGCACTGAGGTTGAAAACTACAAGCTATATGTAGGTAACGTTGAAAAGGCTACTCTTGTTGAGGCTGTATATGGCGAGACAGAGGGCGTTAAGACAGAGCTTGTTGTACAGGATGGCTATGTTACAATCACAGTTACTGAAAATCCTTGCTACGTTGTAGTTGAATAATTTTCAAAATAAAAAGAGCGAGACGAAATCGTCTTGCTCTTTTTTTGCGCCTAATACTAAATTAAAGCTACTTTTTTATATCACTTTGGCACTTTTACATTTTTTGTGCTAAAAAAGTACGGAAAATATAAAAATCAAGGAAGAAAAGCAAATAAAAAATCCTTGCTGGTAATATAATAAATGAAGGAAAGGAGCCCTTGAAAATCAAAGCACGACAGGCAACAAGCTCTAAGAATATTATTGATGTTTTATATTGGGAGAAATGGGAGAAAAGCTTGGCAAGCCTTTTGAAAAAATAGGCGTGTCAATGCTTAAAAATAGTGCAAAATGCAAGAATTAGCACTTTTTCGCTTAGATTGCTAAAAAAGTTCTAAAATTTTTGAAAAAGCCCTTGACAAAACTATTTGTTAGTGGTATAGTATTCCTAGGAATTAGCAATCAAGCTCTTTGAGTGCTAAAACCTAAAATTCGGCAAAGGAGGCTCAATAAGGAAGTGGAAATGCACGAATTAAGCGATAGAAAAAAGCTTATACTTAAAAAGATAATTGAGGCTTATATCGAGCTTGGTGAGCCGGTTGGCTCTAAATATCTTATGCAAGAGGGCAATATTAAATATTCCTCTGCGACCATAAGAAATGAAATGGCAGAGCTTGAAGCCCTTGGATATCTTGAACAGCCCCACACCTCAGCGGGTAGAGTTCCATCAGAGCTTGGCTATAGATTTTACGTAGATGCTCTTGTGGATCAATATGATGCTAGCCGTAAAGAGGAAAGCGAGCTTAAGAAGCTTTTATCTGTCAAGATGTCCGAGATTGATAAAATCCTGGAAAATGCAACTAAGGTTGCCTCGGCTATGACAAACTACACAGCCCTGTCTCTTCGTCCCAGACCATCGTCGATAACCATTCGCAGATACGAAACGGTTTATCTGGACGAAAGCTCCTTCTTAATAATAATGATAGCTTCTGGCGTCGAATCGGTAAAAACAAAGAAAATTAAGGCAAGCTTCACGCTTACACCTGAGCTTGTGGTTGCCTTAGGTCAGGTTTTGAATAGCTGTATTGCAAATTTATCAATTAACGATATAAATATATCGGTAATTATGAATATGGAAGCAAGCCTTGATCAGCTAACAGGCGTTGGTCAACAGATAAGCACCGAGGCTATTTCAGTAACAATCAAGAGCATTTATGAAACTATGAATGAGCTTGGCTCTGAAATTAAGTTTGAGGGCGTAAACAGGCTACTTCAATATCCTGAGTACAAGAATCTTGACAAGCTACAAAAGATGATATCCACCATTGAAAATAAGGAGGATATCATAAGAGCAGTTAGCACAATAGATCAAAGTGATGACGAAACAAAAATCTTTATCGGCTCTGAAAATATGGTAAAGATTATGGACGACTCCACGTTGATTTATAAAAACCTAAAGCTCAATGGCAAAACCATTGGCGCAATTGGAATTATCGGTCCTTGCAGAATGGACTACTCAAAGGTGCTAGCAACCATTGATCAGCTTTCGGCAGAAATCAATCGCTTGTCGGACGTTGGGGCATTGCCCAGTGGAAAAATCGAAGAAGGTGAAGAGGAATAATGGCAAAAAAGGAAAGCTCAAAAAAAGAGAATTTAGAAAACGAGACCCCGGAGGTTGAAATTGACAAAACTGCAGAGCTTGAGGAAAAGCTAAAGGAGTCCGAGGACAAATATCTAAGGGTTCTTGCAGAGTACGATAACTTTCGTAAAAGAACAATAAAGGAAAGAGACGGAATTTATGCAGATGCGTATATGGACGCTGTAAAGAATCTCTTGCCAGTTATAGACAACTTTGAAAGGGTAATGAGCCTTGAATGTGACGAAACCTTCAAGGAGGGCTTAAGATTGATTATAAGCTCAGTTCACGCAACTCTTGAAAAGATGGGTGTTAAGGAAATTGAAACAAAAACCTTTGACCCAAACCTACACAACGCAGTAATGCACGTAGATGATGAGAGCCTTGGCGAGGGAGAAATCGTTGAGGTTTTCCAAAAGGGATACACCCTTAAGGATAGGGTTATTCGCTACGCCATGGTTAAGGTGGCAAATTAAAAAGTAAATTATATTTATCGGAGGATAATTAAAATGGGAAAGATTATAGGAATTGACTTAGGTACAACAAATTCATGTGTGGCGGTTTACGAGGGTGGTGAGCCTGTTGTAATACCAAATCCAGAGGGAGCTAGAACAACTCCATCAGTAGTAGCATTCACAAAGACAGGTGAAAGACTTGTTGGTCAGGTTGCTAAGCGTCAGGCTATTACAAATCCAGACAAGACAGTTAGCTCAATCAAGAGAGAAATGGGCTCAAATTATAAGGTAACAATTGACGGAAAGTCTTACACACCACAAGAAATCTCTGCAATGATTCTTCAAAAGCTAAAGGCAGATGCTGAGGCATATCTTGGCACAAAGGTAACAGAGGCAGTTATCACAGTTCCAGCGTACTTCAGCGATGCTCAAAGACAGGCTACAAAGGACGCAGGTAAGATTGCAGGCCTTGAGGTTAAGAGAATTATTAACGAGCCTACAGCTGCAGCTCTTGCATTCGGCATGGACAAGGAAGAAAACCAAAAGATTATGGTATTTGACCTTGGTGGTGGTACGTTCGACGTATCAATTCTTGAAATCTCCGACGGAGTATTTGAGGTATTGGCAACAGCAGGTAACAACCGTCTAGGTGGTGACGACTTCGACGAAAGAATTATCAATTGGATTGCTGACCAATTTAAGAAAGAAAACGGCATTGACCTTCGTCAGGACAAGATGGCGCTTCAAAGACTTAAGGAGGCTGCTGAAAAGGCTAAGATTGAATTGTCTGGAGTAACAACCTCTAACATCAATCTACCATTTATCACAGCTGACGCAACAGGTCCTAAGCACTTTGACGCAACTCTTACAAGAGCTAAGTTTGATGAGCTTACAGCTGACCTTGTTGAAAAGACAATGATACCTACAAGACAGGCACTTCAGGATGCAGGCTTAAGCGCTAGCAACGTTGATAAGGTTCTCTTAGTTGGTGGCTCATCAAGAATCCCAGCAGTTCAAGAGGCTCTTAAGAAGTTCACAGGCAAGGAGCCATTCAAGGGCATTAACCCAGATGAGTGTGTAGCTATCGGTGCTGCAATTCAGGGCGGAGTTCTCGGCGGAGACGTTAAGGACCTTCTACTTCTTGACGTAACACCGCTATCACTTGGTATCGAAACTCTCGGTAATGTTTGCACAAAGATTATCGACAGAAATACAACTATTCCAGTAAAGAAATCACAGGTATTCTCAACAGCTGCAGATAATCAAACCTCTGTACAAATTCACGTTCTACAGGGTGAGCGTCAGTTCGCAAGAGACAACAAGACTCTTGGCCTATTCTCCCTTGACGGAATTGCACCAGCTCCACGTGGCATTCCACAAATCGAGGTTACCTTTGATATTGACGCAAACGGTATCGTAAACGTAAGCGCAACAGATAAGGGCACAGGCAAGGAACAGCACATTACAATTACCTCATCAACAAATATGAGTGAGGAGGAAATTGACCGCGCAGTTAAGGATGCTGAAAAGTACGCAGAGGAGGACAAGAAGGCTAAGGAAGCAGTTGATACAAAGAACAACGCTGAGCATCTTGTATTCCAATGTGAAAAGTCCCTTGGTGAGCTTGGTGATAAGATAACTGATAGCGAAAAGGCAGAAATCAACTCTGCAATTGATAAGCTAAAGGAAACGCTTAAGGGCAACGATACTGAGGCTATCAAGAGAGATTCCGAGGCACTTGAAAAATCATTCTATAGCGTAAGCGAAAGAATCTACAAGGACGCACAGGCTCAAGGTGGTGCTCAAGGTGCGCAGGGCGACGCAAATGGTAGCGCAGGCGACGGCGCATTCTACGGCGACTTTGAGGATAAGAGTGGTAACTAATAAATAATCACAAAAGAGGGACTGTCGATTTTTCGGCAGTCCCACGTGTGATAGATAGGAATAAAAATGGCAGACAAACAGGATTATTATGAGGCGCTTGGCATAACAAAGGGCGCAAGCGACGACGAGATAAAAAAAGCATATCGTCAGATGGCAAAGAAATACCACCCCGATATGAACCCTGGCAACGCCGAGGCAGAGAAGAAGTTCAAGGAGGTCAACGAGGCTTATAGCATCTTGTCCGATCCTGAAAAAAAGGCACAGTACGACCAATTTGGTCATTCAGCCTTTGAACCTGGTGGAGGCTACGGACAGGGAGGCTTTCAGGGAGGCTTTGGTGACTTTGGCTTCGATATGGGAGATATTTTCTCTAGCTTCTTTGGTGGCTCTCGCTCAAGTGGTCGAACAAGTGGGCCGATTGATGGCGAGGATATCCGTGTAAGAATTCTTTTGACCTTTGAGGAGGCTGTTTTTGGTTGCAAAAAGGACGTAAGCTATGCAAAGGTTCAAAAGTGTGATGACTGCAGTGGAACTGGCGCGCAAAAGGGTACAAGCGTTGAAAGATGCTCAAGATGTGGTGGCACAGGCTCTGTAAGAGTACAGAAAAACGTGTTTGGCATGATGATGCAATCTCAAACAACCTGTCCCGACTGTGGTGGTCAAGGCAAGAAAATTCAAAGCCCATGCTCAAAGTGCCGTGGAGCAGGACAGATTCGCGTAAACAAAAAGCTTTCTGTTACTATTCCAGCGGGCATTGACGACGGACAAAGCATCGTTTTGCGTGGTCAAGGACACGAGGGCAAGAATGGTGGCTACGCAGGAGATTTGCAGGTAGTTGTGTCCGTTAAAAAGCACAACGTGTTTGAAAGAGACGGCTACGATCTTTATTGTGAGGTACCAATTACAATTTCAGAGGCGACTCTGGGTGCAAAAATCAAAATACCGACCATTGACGGTGAGGTTGAATACGATATTCCGGAGGGAACGCAAACAGGCTCAACCTTTACCATTAAGCAAAAGGGTGTGCCCGTGGTTAATTCAAGAGAAAACAAGCGTGGCAACCTATACGTAACTGTAGCTGTTGAAACTCCAAGAGGACTAAGCGAGGCTCAAAAGGAGCTACTTCGTAAGTTTGGTGAAAGCTGTGGAGAAAAGAATCTTGCTAAGAAAACAAGCTTCTTCAAAAAGTTCAAAAACAGGACACAGGGTGGCACTAAGGACTAAATTTTTTGATTAAGGTATAAAAATGGAAGATAATAAATGGATACAAATCAAGGCAACAACCAAGGTTGAACACCTTGATAAGCTTACTGCTATTATGAGCATGATTTCCAATAGCCTTCAAATCGAGGATTACTCCGACCTGGAGGATAGAATCCTTGACGGAGTATATGGAGATCTAATAGATGAAAGCGTGCTGAACGCAGATAAAACTATTTGCTCAGTATCAGCGTATGTACCTGCCAATACCCCAATTAACGATTGCATGGGGCTTTTGAACGAAAGGTTTAATGCAGAGGGCTTAAACGTTGAGCTGGAGTTAATCTCCTTGTGCGAGCAGGATTGGGCTGACTCCTGGAAGCAATATTATAAGCCTATCAAAATTGGCAAAAGACTGGTAGTTGTTCCAATGTGGGAAAAATACGAAAGTGAGCCAAATGAGGTTATAGTAAAAATGGACCCTGGCATGGCTTTTGGTACAGGAACTCACGAAACGACTCGCCTTTGTGCAACTCTTCTGGAGGGCTACATAACAGAGCAGAGCAAAATGCTTGACGTGGGCTGTGGCAGTGGTATTTTGGCAATCTGCGCCTCTAAGCTGGGCGCAAAGGAGTGCTACGCCTATGATATTGACCCGGTGGCAGTAAAGGTAGCTCGTGAAAACGTTAAGGACAACAACGTAACTAACGTTGAGTGTGGCGTATCTGACTTACTAAAGGGCGTTAAGGCTGGTAAATATGACGTTATAACTGCCAATATCGTGGCAGATATAATCATAAGATTACTACCCGATATTTCACAATTTATGCACAAGGAAACAGTGCTTGTAATTTCTGGCATAATTGATGAAAGATGCGAGGACGTGTACGAATCTATCAACAAAAACGGCTTCAAAATAGTGGACGAAATTCACGAAAACGGCTGGTGTGCGATTTCACTTGTTATCGAGTAAAATCAGCTAAATTAGCTGTGGAACAATTTCGCTAATGTAAAGCAATAATTTCGCTGAAAAAAGGAAAATTCCGCTTTGGAATTTTCCTTTTTTGATGCGAGCTAAAAGTTTTGCCTTGTGCAGTAGGTGGATTTTGCGTAGCAAAAGACGGAGGGGGAGTCTAACCCTCGTAAGAGGATTTCATCAGCACTGCTGATTTCATCGCAAAGCGATTTAACCGTGTAAAGCACGAATTCATTGAAAATCCAACGGAAAAAGCTGTTGAATCTTTTTTGTGCAACATTAACAAAAACCATTTATTTTTATTTTTTTGTTTATTTCGTTGACTTTTCCACATGCCTGTGGTAAAATTATCCTGCGTAAATATTTATCAAAATAAGGAGAAGCAAATGAAAAAGAAAATCCTATTAACTATCATGCTCGTATTAGGATTGACGTTGCTATTTGCAATTAGCGCGTTTGCCGTTGACGTTACGGTAGATGGCATTACCTATACCTTGACTGAGGGTGCAGACGGCGCAGATAATACGGCAAAAATCAAGACCCACGAGGGAAAAACTCTTACGGTTACTGACATAGTTATTCCCGAGTACGTTGAATACGAGGGGGCAAAATACTACGTAACGGAAATGGTAAACTATTGCTTTAAGAAAACAAATATTACAACCGTTCGTTTCGATGACAATTGCAGAATTACTCTCATTCCAACCCAAGCTTTTAACGACTGTAATAGCTTGACCTTAATTGATTTCGGTAAGGCAGGCATAACCACGATTGGACATCAAGCCTTTTCGTATTCCGAGCTGCTTACCTTTAAGGATAACAGGCTTCCCTGTAAGTTTTCTGCCTTTTCGGGCACTGAACATTTTGACAACTGCTATGCTATGAGTACGTTGGTATTCCCTGAAACCTTTACTGAGTTTGATACCGACACGCGAATTCAACAAAGCAACATAGTCAATCTTGTTTTTGAGGGAAAAATGACAAAGGTATTCCTTCAGTTTAATAAAAAGCACAACTTAGGCGGTATGAACGTATACCTTACTAAGAATTCCTCAAGTGAGCTAAACGGAAGCATAGTAGAAACCACTATATACAATAATGCTCCATATTACAAAAACGTAAAGGATGCTTATACCGTAAAGACAGACGGCTCACTTACCGTAAAGTGGTCCAGTAACGATGCAAACTCAAATGGAACACATGCTACCATTGATGGCTTCAATTATAGCCGTGTCAATACAAGCCAGGATAAAATTTATTTCTGTGGAGACGATTCAGTCAGCTTTATTGTACGTACCACCGCGCCAAGTGGCGGCTGGACAACGGGCTATGTAGCAACCTACAAGACAAATTCACTTGACCCCTCAGGCGAGACAAATGCTAACGTAACCTATAAAATGGCATCATCTCACTTCTTGAAGGAAACTATAAATCAGGATGCAAATTGCCTATATCCTGCATCAAGAACAGAAATGTGCTACTGTGGTGACGTTATCACCAGAGAGGTGCTAGGCACAGAGCTTGGCGACCATACCTACGTTGATGATTTTGACTGCACTACCGAGCATGTTTGCTCCGTTTGCTTGGAAACAGTAATAGAGGCTATCAGCCACGACCTTTTGACAACCTTGACCTACGAAAGCTATGACAAAGAGGGCACTAAGACGGTTATCTGTAAAAACGAGGGATGTAACCACGAAATAACCGAGCAAAGACCTGCACTTTTCATAAATCAAGGCTTCTCACAGACCGAGTACGAGGCTGGAAGCATTTTAATTAGCTTTGTTGTAAACAAGAGTGCAATTGCACAATACACAGAGATAACAGGAAACAGCTTAAGCTACGGTATTTTTGCAGTAGCGCAACAAAACGCACAGGACGAAAATAACGTTGATAAGGAAATCATAAACGCAGACGGCACAGCAATAAAGGGTGTTGCAAGCGTTGGTTTCTCAGGATATGATTACGATATTTTCGCAATCAGAATTACAGGCTTTGAAACAGATGCGCAAAAAAATGCACAGCTGGCTCTTGGCGCTTACGTAATCGACAACGGTAAGGTTTCCTATCTACAGGCGGGTGCCCCTGATGTTGGTGCAAAGTATAGCTACGTTTCATATAACGGCTTAGCATAAATAAAAAGCAAGAGGACACACCTCTTGCTTTTTTTATACACAATTGATTCATGCTATGGCTTGTAAATAATTTATTTGTTTTTAAGATATTTTAGTCCATCTGTTGGGGAGTGCCCTGTAATTTTTTTGAACACCTTTGAAAAATATGAGTAGTCGCTATATCCACAGGCAACTGATATTTCTGACATATTCATATTGCCCTTTTGAATAAGATCACATGCATATTGTATTCTTAAGCTATTTAGATAGCTTATAAAACCAATTTGCATATTCTTTTTGAAAAGCGATGAAAGATATTTTTCAGTATACGAAAAAACGTTTGCAAGTCTTCCAAGAGAAATGTCGCTTTCCCTGTAATGATAATCTACGTAATCCACTATATTCTGAAAAACACCATTTGAATTTTTTTGTTCATCTGTTTCATTCTCAACCTCGCCACCTTCAAAAAATGAAAGAGCATAGCAAAGAACAGCCTCTGTGAGCAAATTCGAGTTGAACGGAGTTATTCGACGTATGGCATTTTCAAACATTGTACAAAGAAAACCAAAATCAGAATAATATGGGTTTTCTGGAGTTATATTGCATTTTGGCAGTCGAGAGATAGCTCCACTTCCCATAAAGCTTATATAAATGTATTCAAATTCATCATCTGCATCTAAATAGTACGGAAACGCAGGAAAGGCGAAAAAAACGTCTCCTCTTTTCAGAGAATATTTGCTGTTCCCAATACGGAAAACTGCGGTGCCCTTTGTTACTATGTGAAAAACGTATATAGGATGCAAGAATGGCTGTGTTAAGGAACGACATTCAGTTTCATAAACAAAGCGAACTGCTTGTATAGCTGAATCTTCATTTTTTGCCGTCATAAAGCGACAGATACTTTCACTCATGGGTTGCACTCCTTAAGTTTCTTTATTTCATTATGTCTTTTTTTGCAAAAAAAGTCAATAGAAAATAACCATTTCAAGGATTTTCTTCATATTGAACACGAAAATTTGCATTTACATATTAGAGACTTTTTGATAAAATGTAGTGTAGAGTATGCTTGCAACAGAGGTGTTTCTATTGGATAGTGTGAAAAGTAGTACTGGAATTAAAAGGTTTACAGAAGGCAATCTGACATCACACCTTGTCAAGTTCGCTATTCCGGTTCTGCTGTCTCATTTTATGATGATTTTACTCAACACAGTGGATATGATAGTAGTGGGTCAAAGACTTGGAGAGATAGGAACGTCTTCCGTGTCGATAGGTAGCTCTGTTGCAATGTTTTTGAACGCATTTATAGGTGGATTTTCCTCGGCAGCTCAGGTTATCATAGCGATGATGATAGGTGGAGGAAAGCAGAAGAAAATATCAAGATTTATAAGCACAGTATGTGGATTTGTTTTTACAATTGCAATCGCCTCTATGCTTATAATGCTACCCTGTACCAGCTTAATGCTGGACTTGCTTAACACACCAATCGAAGCATATACGGGGGCGCATGATTATGCATTAATTTGCATTTTTGGTATAGTCCCTATCTATTTTTACCATATCATAAGTGCCATATTTAGAGGCTTGGGCGATTCAAAGCATCCCTTGATATTCATTTCAGTTGCCTGTGGACTAAACATCGTGCTTGACGTTGTATTCGTTCTTGGATTTAATATGGGAGTCGGTGGAGCAGCCATAGCAACGGTTATTGCCCAGCTTGTAAGCGTTGTGTTATCCGTTGTTGTTCTTATAAGAAAAAAAGATGCATTTGAACTAACAATTAAGCTTAAGGATTTTTTTAATTGGGATAGGCAAGCCCTTTCTAAATTTATAAAGCTGGCAATTCCTATGGCAATTAACAATTCTGCTATACAAATAGCAGGAATGGTAATAAACTCAATGACAAACGATTTTGGCGTAACAGTGTCTGCCTTTGCAGGTATTAGAGCCAATATAGCTACTACCGTTGATTTGATTCTCGGCTCGGTAGCGACTGCAGGAGCAATGATAATAGGGCAGAATATTGCCGCAGGAAAGCTAAAGCGAGTGAATGGCACACTAATACGCGTAGGAGTCGTTTCCTTGTCTGTTTCTGCGTTGCTCATTATACTATTTCTTGCGTGTCCGATTTCGATTTTTGGTATATTTACAAAAGAGGCAAATGTTCTTGAATTAGTATATCCGTATTTACCCATTTTAGTTTTTTCTTTAGTTAATGCAGGACTTCGACCTATAACAAGAGCCTTAATTGATGGAAGCGGAAATAAACGAATCAACTTAATAGTTGCCCTGCTGGATGCAATTGTTGCAAGAATTGGATTAGCATTTGTTTTTGGTGTTTTACTAGACTGGGGATATATGGGATATTGGTTTGGCACAACCCTTGCAGAGCTTGTGCCCATATTAATCGGAGTGGTATTCTATTTTACATCAGTGCGAAAAAAATTACTTAAAGGCAATACAGAAAAGGAAGTACAGTATGGAAAACAAGGTAATAAAGCTAGGTGTAGTGGGACTTAAAAGAGGCGCTTACGTGGCTTGGACAATAATAGGGGACGACAACGTAGTTATTCGTGCTATCGCCGATAGCGACAAGGAAACCCTTGAGGCTTGCAGGAAGGATTATGAGAAAAACGGAGTGAAGGACCTCCTATGCTTTGACAGCATAGAGGAGCTTTTGAAAAGCGATATAGACGCAGTTTATATAGCAACTGACAAGCCACTTCACACAAAGCATACCTTAATGGCATTGGAGGCAGGCAAGCACGTTTTGAGTGAAATTCCTGTAATAGAAACGTTAGAAGAAGCAAAAATTCTTCGAAACGCCGTAAAATCACACCCCGAGCTTAAATATATGGCAGGAGAAAACTGCTTTTATTGGGCATTTATAGAGGCATGGAAAAGGATGCGTGAGGATGGAAAATTTGGCGATATTCTTTACGCCGAGTCTGAATATTTACACGCAATCCATCCTGATGAAATAAAGCCATATAATCCAGAAAATCACTGGAGAAGCTATAACCCGGCAATAACCTACTTAACTCACAATTTAGGTCCACTTCTTTACATAATGGACGACGATGTAGTTAGTGTTTCCTGTATGGTGCCGGACTCAGCTAAATATAACCAATATAGCAAGAACGACGAAAACGGAATAGCAATATTCAAAACTGCTAAGGGTGCTGTAATTCGTATTTTCATCGGCTTTGGTATGTACGTTGGTTACGACCATAATTTTGCACTATATGGAACAAAGGGCTCTATTATGACAGACAAAACAAAGCCTCTTGAGGAAGCAACGTCCTTTGCTAAAATGTACGAGGTGCCTAATACCTTTGAGAAGTATTTTGAAATTCCTGTTAAGCTATCAAACACAGGCGACGTTTACGGACATGGTGGCGTAGATGCTAAAATGATACGAGATTTTATTAAATGCATAATTGAGGACACCGACCCACCAATCGACGTTGATATGGGTATTAGAATTTCTCTTCCCGGTATAATTGCTGCCGAATCAGCGAAACGAGGCGGAGAACTGCTGGAAATACCAAAAGAATTTATTTAATTTTGTTATCCCTCGCGAATATTATGAAAAATTAAAAGTTAAGGAGAAAGAAAATGAAGAAACTAAGTTTGACATTGGCGATTTTATGTATGCTTTTGTGCTTATTTGCCGTTTCAATAAGCGCAGCGACAACAAACGAATTCGGCGAAGTAGAAATTGTTGCAGGAATGAATGAAAAATCAGTATTCGGCGACGACGGTAAGGCAGACACCTTCACATCAAGAGTAGTGCTTTTTGATGGAACTGAATATCATACTTACCCTGCATACTACATTTTTACAAACAACGTTAACACAACCACAGACTTCTCACAGCTCAACGAAATAACAAAAAAATGATATTATAAAAATAGTGTTATAAGAGCTGAGGTTCCACAAAACGTGCAAGTGGTAACTGGGGATATTTTTAGTAGATATAACGACCTTAAATATGTACGCTTCCCTGATACGTTGACTCAAATTAGTGGAAATATGTTTTACACCTCTCACGGACTTGAATGGACAAACGTACCAAGGGATTGCGTAAGCATCGGTGGATATGCATTTTATGGTTGTTCCTCTCTTGTAACCATTGATATGACAAATGCAAAGAGCTTGAAAAGAACAGAAGCGAATCAGTTTTACAATTGCCCAAATTTGAAGGAGTTAATCTTCCCTGAGGGCTTTGAGTATTTTGGCGGAGCAGGCGGTGGTGGAGCAAACCAAACCGGCTTAGGCTCATTAGAAACACTTTATTTGCCTAACTCAGTAACATATATGGGCACAATTTCTGAAGCAAAGAAAATCGGTTCGTTTACAGTCCCACTTGGAGTAACAAGCATTAAAGCATCACAATTTTGCTGGAGCCCTGGCTTGAATCAGGTTGTTTTACACAGTGGAATAACAAGCATTGACCCCAAAGCCCTTGATATGACCTTATATCTAACCGAGATTGTTTACACCGGTCAAGCAACAGATTCAATAGTTAACTCTATTTCCACTGCATTTTCCAAAGCTACCATAACATACGGCAACCACTGCAACTATTACTATGACGGAGAGCATCTTAACGATACTAATCCTTGCGTAATCAATTGCACACGTTGTAATTCGGTAAACATACCTAAGGAAAACCCTGTTCATAGCGAATTCACTTCAACTTCGTACTCAAGCTTTGACAAAGCAGGCGCAAAAACGACAGTATGCACAAACGAAGGCTGTACACACACAGTAATCGAGGAAGTACCCGCCATCTTTATCTGTCTTGGCTACTCAGCGCAAGAATATGCAAGTGGTGGCATTTCAATCAGCTTCGTAATAAACTATGACGCACTTGATGAGTACACTAACACAGGAAAGAGTCTAAAATATGGCGTATTTGCCGTAGCACAACAAAACGCACAAGAAACAGTTGGCGAGGAAAAGGTTGATAAGGAAATTATAAATGCAGACGGCACAGCAACAAAGGGTGTTGCAAGCGTTGATTTTTCAAAGTATAGCTACGATATTTTCGCAATCAAGGTAACAGGCTTTGAAACTGATAATCTTAAGAATACAAAAATAGCTCTCGGCGCTTACGTTATCGAAAACGGAAGCAAGGTTTCTTACCTACAGGCAAATGCCCCTGATACTGGTGCAAAATATAGCTTTGTATCCTATAACGATTTAGCATAAACAAAAAGCAAGAGGACACACCTCTTGCTTTTTTATTGACAAAAACAATAGATAATGATACTATTATAATATAAAAAGACAGGAGGTGGCTTTTGTGGATGGCTTTTTGATTTATGACGGTGTGCTATCGGGATATTTAGGCTTAGATAGACAAATTATTGTGCCGGATGACGTTCATACAATAGGGCAAGAGGCATTTTTGGATATTACCTACATTACAAGCATCGAATTGCCAAATTCGCTCAGTATGATTTACGACTATGCCTTTGCAAGCTGTAAAAGGCTAGAAGCTATAAGCCTGCCTGACTCTGTTATGTTTATCGGCTCACATGCCTTTGAGGGGTGCTTGTCGCTTAAGAAAATTGAAATACCCGTCTTCGTTACTCAGCTTCAGGAAAATACCTTCGAGGGCTGTAGCGGACTTGAGTATGTTAAGCTTCACGACGGAATAAATACCATTGAAAGCAATGTGTTTTGTGGCTGTAGCAAAATTAAAGAGCTGACTATTCCGAGGGGAGTTAGCGAAATATCTGAAAGCGCCTTTTGTGGAATGACAGGGCTTGAGTCTGTTACCCTGCACGACAGCATTGTATCAATCGGAGAAAATGCGTTTTTTGGTTGTGTAAGACTAAAGGAAATCTTTATCCCCCTATCGGTTGAAAAAATTGGAATGGGCGCCTTTGCCTTTTGCAATAACTGTACAATATATACAGAGGCTACCGAAAAGCCAGATGGCTGGGACGAGGATTGGAATTTAGATGGACTCCCCGTTGTGTGGGGAAAGAGATAAAAAGCACAAGACTTACTACGGAGGAGATAAAATGCCAAGGTTTTTTATAAGACAAAATCAAATTGAAAAGGATTTAATACGTATAGTAGGCGAGGATGCCCACCATATCGCAAGGGCGCTTCGCATGGCGCAGGGAGAAAAAATAGAGGTGGTAGATATGCAATCCAACCTTTACAATTGCACCCTTGTTGAATTTATACAGGATAAAGAGGTTGTGGCAAAAATTGATAGCCAAGAGAAATGCGATACTGAGCCAAGCCATAAAATAACTCTTTACCAAGCGCTTCCAAAGAGCGATAAGATGGAAACAATAATCCAAAAGTCGGTGGAGTGTGGCGTTTTTGAAATAGTACCCTTTAATTCCGAAAGGTGCATAGCAAAGCTTGATAAAAAGGACCAAGACAAAAAAATAGCCAGGTGGCAAAAAATCTCCGAGGGAGCGTCCAAGCAAAGTGGCAGAGGCTTAATACCTGAAATAAAGCCTGTCCTATCGTTTAGCCAAATGATAGAGGACGCAAAGGGTAAGGACGTAGTTCTATTTTGCTACGAGGCAGAAAATGGAGAAACCATCAAAAGCGTGCTTTCAGGCATAAAGCCCCTTGATACTATTGCATTAATCGTTGGAAGCGAGGGAGGCTTTAGCGTGAAGGAGGCTGAGCAAATAAAGGCTAGTGGAATAAAAAGCGTAGGCTTAGGCAAGAGAATTTTGCGTTGCGAAACTGCGCCAGCCTTTGCTCTTGCGTGCATTGTGTACGAAACTGAGCTCTGATTTTTGGGCACTTTCACAATAAAAATAGCAAAATAAACAAAAAAATATCAAAAACACTATTGATTTTTTAATGATTATAGTGTAATATAGATATACGATGTGCACAAAATGCACAAAAACGACAGATTTGTCTGGAGGTATATTATGTCAAACAGATTATTCCAGGGCGTTATTCATCAAATGCACGATGCAGTTGATAGGGTTATCGGTGTTGTTGACGACGGTGGCTTTGTAATTGCATGTAGCGAGCTTTCCTTAATCGGCGAGAACCGTGCAAGGGTTAAGGAAGAAATGGTTTTCACAAACGACCGTATGGTGATTGAGGGCTACACCTATCATCACATTGGTACAAGTGCAAAGCCAGAATTTATGGTATTTGTAGAGGGTGAGGACAAGGCTGCTGAAAAGTATGCTTCAATTCTCTCAATTACACTTTCCAACATTAAGAGCTATTATGACGAAAAGTGCGATAAAAGCTCATTTATCAAAAATATCATTATGGACAACATTTTGCCAAGTGATATTTATGCAAAGAGTAAGGAGCTTCATTTCGATGGTAACGAGCCAAGAGCTGTGTTGCTTGTGAGATTCTACACAAGAACAGAAATGTTGCCTTACGACATTATTCAAAATATGTTCCCTGACAAATCAAAGGATTTTGTAATAAGCACAGGCGAGCAGGACATAGTAATTGTTAAGAGTCTTGATCAGGATGCAACTCCTGGTGACGTTGAGCAGATTGCTCAAAATATTGCTGATACTACAAGTGCAGAATTTTATTGCAAGGTAGGCATTGGTATTGGTACAATCGTGTCAAACGTTAAGGACCTTGCACGCTCCTACAAGGAGTCTCAAATTGCAATTGAGGTAGGTAAGGTATTTGAAAGCGAGAAGGAGGTTATCAGCTACGAAAACCTCGGTATTGGTCGTTTGATTTATCAGCTTCCAACTACACTTTGCGAAATGTTCCTTTCCGAGGTGTTTAAGCATGGTAGCCTAGATACACTTGACAAGGAAACGCTTCAAACGATTCAGGTATTCTTTGACAACAACCTAAACGTATCAGAAACCTCAAGAAAGCTATTTGTACACAGAAATACACTTGTGTACAGACTTGAAAAAATCAGAAAGCTAACAGGCCTAGATTTGCGTCAATTTGACCACGCAATCACCTTCAAGGTTGCATTGATGGTTAAGCGTTATCTAACATCTAAGCCAATTAAATATTAATCTGACCTCTTTGCTTTAGCTGAAATTTTAATAAGAGGATAAAAATGGATAAGCAAATTAGCATAAAGCACGCAATCATAGCAGTTGTATTGGCTGTGGTTGTTGCAATTGGCGGTACTGCAAGCGTTATGGGCATTGCAAACAATCTTATAATTGCCCAGCTGAATAATTCCTATAATAATAAGCTTGAGGGCGCAATGGAGGGTGCCGAGGTGTTCTCCAGCATAGTGGATATGTATGCTTCACTTCCCGAGGAGCAAAGGAATTATGAAATGTACCTTAAGCTTGCTCAGCTTGATTTGTATTATCGTACCTACTACGTAAGGGGCGATGATATTTCAAATGCTGACCTTACCTATATGGTAGCAAACGGCTATATTGCAGGCGTGGGAGATGCCCACGGTGAATATTATACAAGAGATGGCTTTTCTGCATTGATTGGTGATGCAGAGGGTAACTCCGTAGGAATTGGCGTTTATGTAAGCATGGACGTGGAAACACAATGTGTTAAAATTTTAACTGTAATGAAGGATTCTCCTGCTCAAACAGCAGGAATTAAAACGGGCGATATTGTTGTGGGAATTGACGGCGCAAGCGTTAAGGAAATCGGCTATTACGAGGCACTTAATCGCGTAGCTGGCAAGGAGGGAACTACTGTTGAGCTCAAAATTTTGCGCGACGGTGAGGAAATTACCCTTGTTGCTACAAGAGCAAAATTTGAAACTGAAACGGTTTACTACCATAAATACGCGCTTAACGAGAGTATTGGAGTAATTCGTATTTTGGAGTTCAATAATACAATGCCTGCTCAATTCAAGAATGCAGTATCAAGTCTTTTGGCAGATGGCTGTACCTCCTTGGTTTTCGATATGAGAAGTAATGGTGGCGGAACACTTGATTCTGCTGTTGATGTGCTTGATTATCTATTGCCAGAGGGCGATATAGTTTATACAACTGATAAGGACGGAAACGTTTTACAGACTCATAGGTCCAAGGCTGGCTCAATTGACGTACCAATGGCAGTTTTGACAGATGGCTACACGGCAAGCGCTGCGGAGCTATTCACCTGTGCGCTTCGTGATTACGAAAAGGCAATCGTTGTTGGAACAACCACCTATGGCAAGGGCTCTATGCAAAGCGTTGTAATGCTAGAGGACGGATCGGGCTTGCGTATGACCACAAATCTTTACAACCCACCAAAGTCACCTAACTATGACGGTGTGGGAATTACACCAGATATCGAGGTTGAGCTTGATAGCTCTCTTGAAAATAAAAATTATTTTGAAATTACTGATGCAGAGGATAATCAGCTGGAAAGAGCTTGCTCAGCATTGGCAAACAACTAACGAAAGGCTAAGGGAAAAACAAATGGCAGAGAAAAAGACAAAATATACACAAGAGGGCTTTCAAAAGTTAATTGACGAGCTCGACTATCTAAAAACTATAAGACGTGCTGAAATCAAGGAAATGCTTAAGACAGCAAGAGATTTCGGCGACCTTTCAGAAAACAGTGAGTACGATGAGGCAAGAGACCAGCAGGCTAAGGTTGAAGCTCGTATTCTTGAGCTTGAGGCAATGATTAAGAATGGTGAGGTTATCTCCATTGAGGAGGGCGCAGCTAACCATATCAATATCGGTTGCACAGTTGTAGTTAAGTTCAGCGATGGTAAGGAGGTTACCTATCATCTAGTTGGCTCTAACGAGGTTGACCCACTAAATAAAAAGATTTCTGATCACTCACCAATCGGTGCAGCGCTTGTAGGTAAGGTTGCGGGTGACACAGCTATCTTCTCAACCCCTGCAGGCGATAAGGAATTAACAATCGTATCCTTCGAAAAGACTAAGAAATAAAAAGGAACTAAATAAAATGGCAGATATGACAAACAACGAGGCTCCAATCACTGAGGAGGAGCTTAGTGAACAAAGACAGATAAGAAGAGAAAAGCTAAAGGCTCTTGTTGAGGAGGGAAAGAACCCCTTTGAAATCACAAAGTTTGACGTAACTCATACAAGCAAGGGCGCAATTGAGCTTTTTGTAAGTCGTGAGCAGACTCTTGCTGAGGGCGAGGAAATTCCTGTAAGAGTTGCAGGCAGAATGATGTCAAAGAGAATTATGGGTAAGGCTTCCTTTGCTAACCTTCTTGATGAGGAGGGCAGAGTTCAGCTTTACGTTTCAAGAAATGATATCGGCGAGGAGGATTATGCATCCTTTAAGAAATGGGACATTGGTGATATTATCGGTGTTTCTGGCGCACTCTTTAGAACAAGAACAGGTGAAATTTCTATTCACGTAAAAGAAATTACACTTCTTGCAAAATCCCTTTGCCCACTTCCGGAAAAGTATCACGGACTTACAAATCTTGAACAAAGATACAGACAAAGATACGTTGACCTAATCGTAAATCCAGAGGTTAAGGACACCTTCTACAAGCGCTCCCAAATCCTTAAGGAAATCAGAAACTATCTTGATGGTAAGGGCTTTTTAGAGGTTGACACACCAATCCTTGTTCCAATGGAAATTGGCGCCTCTGCAAGACCATTCAAGACCCACCACAATACTCTCGACCTTGATATGACACTTCGTATTGAGACTGAGCTATACCTAAAGAGACTTATCGTTGGTGGTATGCATAGAGTCTATGAGGTTGGTAGAATCTTTAGAAACGAGGGTATGGACACAAAGCATAACCCAGAATTTACAACAATCGAGCTTTATCAGGCGTTTGCTGACTATAAGGATATGATGGACCTTGTAGAGGAAATGTACAAGATGCTTGCAGAAAAGGTTTGCGGTAGTCAGGTAATTACATACCAGGGCACCGAAATCAATATGGGTAAGTGGGAAAGACTTACCATGGCAGAGGCAGTAAAGAAGTACGCAGGCGTTGACTATAACGACTGGGCAGACGACGCACAGGCAAGAGAGGTTGCAAAGAAGCTCCACGTCGAGGTAGCTGAGGATGCAACTAAGGGCAGAGTGCTTATCGAAATATTTGATGCTTACGTTGAGGAAAAGCTAATTCAACCTACGTTCATTTACGATTATCCAGTTGAAAATAGCCCACTTGCAAAGAGAAAGCCAGAGAATCCGGCTTTCACAGAAAGATTCGAGTACTTTATCAATGCAACAGAATACGGAAACGCATTCAGCGAGCTAAACGACCCAATTGACCAAAAGGAACGCTTTGAAAAGCAGGTAGCAGAGAAGCTCAAGGAAGAGCCGGATTCAAAGGCAGAGGTAGACTACGACTACGTTAACGCCCTCGAATACGGTATGCCCCCAACAGGAGGCCTCGGCTTTGGCATCGACCGTCTCGTAATGCTCCTTACCGATAGCGCATCCATAAGGGACGTGCTCCTGTTCCCAACCATGCGCCCAGAGATAAAATAACAAAAAAAGCCGACCCAGTGTCGGCTTTTTCTACGTCATGCCACAAAGGTTTTGATTGAGCAAAAAAGCATAGACAAGGATTTGTCAAAGGCAATAAGACAGTCGGACGGCTCTTTGTTGACACCATTTCAACAAGCAAAAAAGTACATTGTTGATTTGCCATTATCAAAGCACCCAAGATATGTAATCACTTGCAATTTCAAAGAATTTTACATATATGATATTTTCCGTTTGTGTACGGAGTAACATCAACACTGCTATTTGCAACTAACCGTGCAGTATAATAGCTGGGCTTTTGAGTGTCGGTGGGTTTTGAGGTGTCAATCACGCTTTCTTCCGTGCTACCTGTGTCCATTGTGCCTTCGTTGATATTAACACAACTAAAAAGACATAAGCACAAGGCTAATGCTATTATCGAAACGAAAAACCCTTTAAGACCGAATTTCATACGGCTTCCCCCTTTTTTTACTTCCTTATCTAATTTTAGTTCACGTTCAACTCAATAAATAAAAAATCCCGATTGAATCGGGATTTTTGTTATTATGTGCGAAATTAAGCCATCAAGCTATTGTATGACTCATAGGTGTAAAGACTGCCTTCCGTGGGCTTTGTCGGTTGTAGATAAGTAACCTTATCGTTGTCTATTACGTATCCACCGAGAGCAAGCTGTACGCCTCTGAGCTCATCAGATTCAAAGCCTGTTACTTTGATTGCAAAAATATCATAGTCATGCTTAGAAAAATCTACGCTTGCAACCTTATTTGCAGATGTGCCGTCTGGATTTATGATTTCCTTATCAATCTTTTCCTCGCCAACTGTTTCCTGTGCGTTTTGCTTAGCTACTGCAAATACACCATAGATTAGCTTTTCGCCTGTTGCTGTCTCGTAGTCAAGGATAGCGTCGTGGTCTACAAGGAAGCTAATAGAAACACCTCCGTCTGCGTATTCCTGCAGAGAGTAACCAAGGCACTTGAACAGAGGATTAAGGGTTACCTCCTCGTAGCATTCACAATTTACGCAACCGCTTCTCATATATCCGTTTTCTGTATAGCCATTTTCGTATTTTGCAATGGTTTGGTTATTGTGGGAGTCCTTTGCCTCTTGAAGAAGGGTCGAGCATCTTTGACATAGCAAGGCGGTTGTGCAGTCACCGTCGTCATCGCCTGCGTGACTACCCTCATAGTATGCATCACAATGGTTTACGTATGTAATATTGCTTGGCTGATAGGTCCAAGTAGCGTGGTCGCTTGCAGTACCTGTAAATTGAACGGTATGAGATGACCAGTTGGATACCTCATAGGTGGTTACGGATTTCGGAACTACAAGTGTAAGATTCAAGCTAACGAAGGCATTAGCTTGAATTGTTTTAAGATTTTCAGGCAATTTGATATAGGTAAGCTTTCGACAGTTATAAAAGCCAGTTGCGTAAAGCGTTTCAATTTTTGAACCTGCCTCGAAATCAATTCCTACCAGGTTACCACAGTTATAAAACAAGCTTTGGTAAGAATTTCCACTTGGTTTGATGAGTCCTAAAACACTTGCCGGAATATACAAGTAACAAATCGGTGAGCCTTGAAATACAAAATCGAAATATTCAGGTCCATTGCCGTCTTTGTGAGTAAGTCCCTCAAGATTGGTAGCGATAATGTTACCAAATTGGTTTGGACCTGCCATTAATCCTGGGTAGGAGTAGCAAATTCTGTAACTGTCGTTTACGTATGCTGCATCCTTTGTTTTAACACTTACTATGTAGTAGGTTGTGCTTCCGTCAACGTACTCAAAATAGGTGCCCTCACTTGGCTTTTCGGTTACACGATACCAGGTGAGTGCCTCACCCTCGCCGTCTGTGGTGGGCAATACAATTGAATTGCCGCCTGCGTCATTGATTTTAATATCTACGTCCTTGGCAGATACAACGACGGTCAACATCATAACGCAAAGAACCGACATTAAAAGAATGAAAAATAATTTTCTTTTCATTGTAAATTCCTCTCTTGTGAAAAATTTGTTGAATTGTTTTCTATGATATGCTAAAATGATACTAAGGTGGTGATAATATGAGCTTAATGTCAAGGCTTGAGGAAAAGAATAAAAGAGTCCATTACATAAGCTACGACAGTAGCTTGCCTATTTGTGTTATGGAAATTGGTTGGGAAATTACTAAGCCTAACCATACCTGGACACCCAACGGACGGCCAAGGTATCTTATTCATATGATTAAAAGGGGTAAAATAACCGTAACCCGTGCAAATGGTGAAATTACGCACCTTAGCAAGGGGGATTCCTTTATAAACGCACCCGATGAAGCAAGCACAATGAGGTCGGACTCAGAGGAGGGCTGTGAATACTATTGGCTTGGCTTTAACGGTAGCCATGCTAAGCCATTTTTGGAAAAAACCACTAAAAGCTTATATCCCAAATATAAGGAAAGCGGTATAGTGACTGTTAGTGAGCTTCTTGAAAGCGCAGTTGTCGACCCAATCGGCACCCTTTGTGCTCTTTTTAAGGTTTTTAACGCAATTAAGGACGAATCTCCCTCGGAGGAAAACGACTTCGTCAATAAGGCGATTTTATACATTGAAAGCAACTATCACAAGAGCTTCAACGTAGAAAAATATGCAAAAAGCATAGGCGTTTCCCGCTCCTACTTCACTACGTCGTTTACTGAAAAAACGGGTATGTCTCCCTATAGCTTCCTTATCAACGAGCGAATTGAAAATGCGAAAAAGTATCTTTCAAAAAGCGACCTTACAATTACACAAATTGCAACGAAGGTGGGCTTTAGCTCAATTGATAGATTCAGTAGTGTTTTTAAGGAAAAAACAGGTATGTCTCCTAAAAAATATAGAATCTCCATTAAAATTTTACCATAAACTATTTCATTTATCAATGCTATATTGTTTTGAAAATTTGATGAATTGTTCTGTGCAAAAATATTGTGCAATATTGACAAAAAAACGATCTATTTCTTTGTGCGTGAATGTTGTTGACTTTTTCACATATCTGTTGTAATATGAAAACAGGACAACTAACCATTTGACATCGTGACTTGTTCTTGTATAAACAAGAAATATTCTTTGCACATGGAATGCATCTTGGTATAAAGATAATGCTTGATGCACTGACTAATAACTAATATCTCAAAGCCACTTGAAAAATAGTGGCTTTAGTTTTTGCTTTGAAATTTATGAAATTGCACTTGACATTTATGTTATTTTATGATAACGTAAAATGGTAATCTGCTCAAAAAGCTAAAGAGCAGGAAAATCTAATAAACAGAGGAGATTTAAATATGAAGGTAACATTTATGGGTGCAGGTAGCACCGTGTTTTCAAAAAATGTTTTAGGCGACACAATGCTATGTGATGCGTTCCACGATGTAGAAATTGCGCTTTACGATATAGACGAAAAAAGACTTGAGGAGTCTTATCTTCTCATATCCAAAATGAATGAGTCTGTAAACGAGGGACGGGCAACAATCAAAAAGTATTTAGGCGTTGGCGAAAGAAAGGATGCATTAAGAAAAGCAGATTTTGTAATAAACGCAATTCAAGTAGGACTTTACGACCCTTGCACAATTATAGACTTTGAAATTCCAAAAAAGTATGGACTGCGCCAAACAATAGGAGATACTCTTGGCATAGGTGGCATTTTCCGCGCTCTTCGTACCATTCACGTGCTTAAGGACTTTGCAAAGGATATTGAAGAAGTTTGCCCAAATGCGTGGCTCTTGAACTACACAAACCCAATGGCTATGCTCACAGGCTATATGCTAAGATATACTAAGGTAAAGACCGTTGGACTTTGTCATAGTGTACAGGTTTGCTCTGAAGGCTTGCTTAAGGGCTTGAATATGAGCGACAAATTGGAGGGCAGGCACGAGAAAATAGCAGGTATTAACCATATGGCTTGGCTTCTTGAAATTAAGGACAAGGACGGAAATGACCTATATCCTGAAATTAAAAAGCGTGCAAAAGAGAAGAATGCAAAAGAAAAGCACGGAGATATGGTGCGTTATGACTATATTGAAAAGCTTGGTTATTATTGCACAGAATCCAGTGAGCATAATGCAGAATATAACCCATTTTACATAAAGCCAAACAGAAACGATTTAATAGAAAAATTCAACATTCCTCTTGATGAATACCCCCGTCGCTGTATAAATCAGATAGAGGGCTGGCAAAAGCAATACAATGAGCTAATGTCAGGAGGAAAAATTGAGCATACTCGCTCAAAGGAGTACGCATCACATATTATGGAGGCAATTTATACAAATAAGCCATACAAAATTGGTGGTAATGTTATAAATAACGGAGTTATTACAAACCTACCGTATAATGCTTGCGTTGAGGTACCTTGCCTTGTTGACGGAGAGGGAATACATCCTACCTTTGTCGGAGAGCTTCCTCTCCAGCTTGCTGCCATGAATTCATCAAACATTTATGCTCAAATGCTTACAATTGAGGCGGCTCATACAATGGATAAGCAAAAGATTTATCAAGCCGCAATGATGGACCCCCACACAGGAGCAGAGCTTTCAACTGATGAAATCGTAGCTCTTTGCGATGAGCTTTTTGAAGCGCACGAAAAAGCAGGATACCCAATATTCTGATAATAGATATAATTGAAATCTTAATATCTCTTGTCTCATTTCTATTGCAAAATCCAAGGGGTTGTGCTACAATTACCTTGTAAATCCCCTTACAAAGGAGTAAAAAATGAAAATTAGAACGGATTTTGTAACCAACTCAAGTAGTAGCAGCTTTGTAGCAATAACAATAATAACAAAGGACAACGAGGAGTTTTATGGTAAGCTTTCCCTTGAAAGTCCAAGAGAAGCAATCGCCTCTGAATACACAGAAAAGGAAGTTGAAAAATATCTTGACGAGAAAATGAAAAGCGTTAAAAACGGACAGGATATTTGCAATTTACTTCTTTACCTAGTTGATACAGAGGTTCACGAAAGTGGAGACTATTATATTGAGCTTGATGATATTTTGGAAATCAAGTCGCTTGACGGTGTCGACAGAATTGATTTTGAGCTAGGCTATAGAGACTACTATGATGACGACCAAGTAAAGGGTACGTATAAACTGAGATAACAAACGAAAAGGCTTGAGGAGGTTCCCCAAGCCTTTTTATTTCGAGTTTTAATCTTGATTAGGTTGAAAGGTATTGTGCAAATCTAACAAAAATGAGCTATTTTTCTTCTTTTTTGTTGATGTTGTTGACTTTTCCACATATCTGTTGTAATATTATGATGAATAAATATTATATAAGGAGAAAAATATGAGAAAGAAAGTTTTACTTTTTGTGGCACTTCTTTCATTACTTGCTTGCATTTTCGCAATGGGCATTAGTGCAGCAGACTTTGAAAGTAACTACACAACCGAGGTAACAACATTCTATGATGCTGACGGTGTTACAGAGTTGTTGCCTACGTGGGCAAACGTAACTGACAAGGAAGCAACCGCAGTAATTAAAAAGGCTGATGGTAATGCAGTACGTATTCCTGCCTACTATGTTGTTAAGACAAATGGCGCAAGCTTTAACAAGGAAGGTACAAATCTAGACTTTTCATGGATTACTGAAAAGCTTGGCGAGGAAATTACAGTAGCAAATCTAGTTGCACTTGATGTACCAAATGACTTTACAAGCTTTAGTGGTGGAATTTCAACCACATACTTCCCAGCACTTGAGGAGCTTGTAATTCCTACAAGCGTAACATCCTTGGGACAAAGCATGTTTAGAAACAACACTGTTATTAGGAAGGTATTCGTAAGGCAAGTTGTTGATGCTGATGGCAACGTACAGGGAGTTACTAGGCTACCTGGCTGGTTTGCTGATATAACCAATGGGTCTACCTCACATCTTGAATCCTTTGACTTTGAGCTTGATTATGTAACATCCATAGGAGATAGAGCGTTCGATAATTCTGCAATTAAATCGTTTACAGTTAAAGCTCCTATGACAAGCTTGGGCAATACTGCATTCAATGGCTGTAAGTATCTTGAAACTGTTAGTATTAATAATACAGCAGATGTTATAGGTCCTGTCAGCACACTATTCCAAGGTTGCATTAACATAAAAAGTATAAATTTGAATGGCATTTCCATAGGAGGTTACTTTTTACAAAATGCAAACGCATTAACAGAGGGTGGATTGACTCTTATTGCAACAAACGTGGCATCAATTTCAGCCGAGGCGTTTAAGAAGGCTGTAAATCTTTCAAACGTTGATATTTCTGGTCCAATCACTTCGATTGGTAATAGCATATTCTTGGAATGTAAAAATCTTACCAATGTAAGAATATATAATGAGCTTGAAACTCCTGCCACAGGTGGAAATAGCTTATGTGACAATCTTGCTACTGACAAGTTAACCTCAGTGGTGCTTCATGGTATTTCTATTGGAAACTATGCGTTCCGTAACCTTGGTCAAAACACAAGCTTAACAAGCGAGTGTACAGTTGTTGCTACAAACATTGGATCAATAGGAACAGAAGCATTCAAAAATGCAGATATAATAGTAAGCATATACGTTGAGGGTCCATTTACCTCAGTTAATAGTGGTCATGTTTTCCGTGACAATGGTAAGCTTAAGGAGCTTACAATTATAAACACTGGTGACACTCTAGTAACAATGGGCAATGGTGAAGTAAACCCTGAGCTTACTGATTTAACAATTAAGGGTAAATTTACCCTAGGTACCATGGAAAATTCAGGTAACCCATTGTTTCAACAGAACTCAAAGCTAAAGAACGTATATCTTGGAACGGGTGTTCAGTCCATCGGTCAAAAAGCGTTCTATAAGTGCTACGCACTTGAAAAGGTGCATCTTGCAGATACAATTACCCAAATTGGCGACAGAGCCTTTGATTTTGAATCTGCTAACGTACAGACAAGTGAGACCTTTACCTTCGTTGACGAAAACGGCAATATGGATAATACCTTGCCAACCTCGCTTACATATATCGGTGGTCACTTCCTAAAGAGAATTAAAATTGCAAATACTGAGTTAATTTTCCCAGAGTCCTTTACAAATCATGATTCTGACCAAGACTATGATTTTGAAGACACAATCTTACCAGCAAACTTTAGACTAATTTACCTTGGTAAAATGACAGCGATAGACCTACGTATGCTACAAAATAGTAACGTAACTGTTTATTTAACCAAGAATAGTGCAAGTGAGCTTACAAATCCAATTGTTTATGCTTACATTGACGGCACAACCATTTCAGATAATGGTGGTGTATATTTTGGCACAAACACCAATGGAACATTGACACTTACACTGAACGACTACGTTAAAAACGGATTAAATCCTTCAGAATATATTAAGTACTACTTCTGTGGTAGCGATGAGGTTGTTTTCCTAACAAGAAGAAATATACCTAAGGGCGAGGGCACAAGCGCTTCATGGGATAACTTCGTTACAACCCCTGTAACCTACGCACAGCTAACTGCTGCAGGCGTTACAATTGACAAGCACCCAATTTTAAGTGCGCCAGCCTTCTCACCAGCAACCTGCACAGAGGATGGTGGAATCAAGACCTACTGCTTAGGCTGTGGACAAATTGCAAGCATTGAAAAGACAGAGGATGCACTTGGTCATAACTTTGACTATATCAATAGTGCTGAGGCAAAGCTTATAGCGATTGCTTACGCAAGCTATGATAAGATGGGTACAAAGACAGTATCCTGTGGTAACTGTGGCGAGCATGAGGAATTTGATGCAGCTGCTCTCTTTGTAAATCAAGGCTTCTCACAGACCGAGTACGAGGCTGGAAGCATTTTGATTAGCTTTGTAATAAATCACAAAGCACTTGATGAGTACAAGCAAATAACAGATAATGAGTTAACCTATGGTATCTTTGCAATAGCACAACAAAATGCACAAGATGAAAATAGTGTTGATAAGGAAATTGTAAATGCAGACGGCACAACTATAAAGGGTGTTGCAAGTGTTGATTTCTCAAAGCATGATTACGATATTTTCGCAATCAGAATTACAGGCTTTGAAACAGACGGACAAAAGGACGTACAGCTAGCCCTTGGTGCTTACGTAATTGAAAACGGCAAGGTTTCCTACCTACAGGAAGGAAAGCCTGCAGATGGTCAGCTTTATACCTACGTTTCATTCAATAGCCTAGCAAGCTACTTTGCTTAACAACTAAAAAAGCCGACGATGTCGGCTTTTTTTATTTATATATTGCGTGAGAAAGAAAAATATGATAATATAATTGTATAATAATTGAAGTCTTAGTGGAGGAGGAATGAAAAGTGAGATATATAATAGATGATAAAAAATATAATTTCAAGTCAGCCTTCGACACTAAAACAGGGGCATACGTAAGAACGGGAATTCTTGATGAAAATGGAAAAGACACAGGAATTGACCCATTTATGGCATCTTACCCACATTTGATTGACGTTGGGATTATGGGACATTGCATTCACGGGAAAACAGGACTTTGCGCCAAGGCTGGTATTGGATGCTATCAAAGTGGACTAACCGTCGAGGAGCCCAATATGACCCTTGAGGATTTTCGCTCAATTGCAGAGCAATCGAGGGGAAAATGTAATCAATTTGCATTAGGTGGCAGAGGCGACCCTGACCAGCATGAGCATTTTGAGGAAATATTAAAAATATGTAGAGAAAATATGCTTGTGCCAAACTTTACTACCTCTGGCTACGGTATGACTCTCCAAATAGCAGAGCTATGCAAGGAATACTGTGGAGCTGTGGCGGTTAGCTGGTATAGAAGCAAATATACGTACTCAGCCATAGAAATGCTTCTTTCTAAGGGAGTAAAAACTAATATTCACTACGTTTTAGGTAAAAATTCAATTGACGAAGCGATAATAAGACTTAAGGGAAATGATTTTCCAAAGGGCATAAATGCGATAATATTTTTACTACATAAGCCTGCAGGGCAGGGCTCAAGGGAAAACGTTTTAGATTTTGACGACCCACGGGTCAGGGAGCTTTTTAAGCTAATCGAGGCGCCACACCCCTTCAAGGTTGGTATGGATAGCTGTAACGTGCCTGGAGCAATAAATTTTTGCACTAGAATCGTGCCAGAATCCCTTGACACCTGCGAGGGTGGTCGCTTCAGCTGTTATATTGGGGCTGATATGATAATGGTGCCCTGTAGCTTCGACCAAGAAAGAAAATACAAGGTAAGCTTAAGAAATCATACAATTGAGCAGGCGTGGAACAGCAAGGAGTTTGAAGAGTTTCGTAATATATTAAGAAACGCTTGCCCAAGCTGTGAAAAAAGAGAGCTCTGTATGGGTGGATGCCCGCTTATGAAGGAAATAGTTTTTTGTAAAAGCTCAAAACGCTTATAGAAAGGAATTCGTATGAAAATTAGAACAGATTTTGTAACCAATTCAAGCAGTAGCTCATTTGTAGCAGTAATTGCCACAAAGAAAAATGGAGAGGTAGTAAGGGGCACACTGGATTGTGGAACCGATTACTACGAAATTCCATTGATTGAGGGAAGCCTTGATGAAAATATGGACTTGTTTAAGGACGCAATTCAAGGCTCAAGAGACGCCTTTGATTTTTGCGATAAGCTATATAGTGAGCTTTTGAATATTTACCACACTGCCCACGATAATCTGTATCCCATTCGTGAAATGGAAACGTTTGAGGAGCTTGAAGCAATTCAGATAAAGGGAGAGCAAAGCGGCTCAAGCTACGGGCATTTTGATTACACCTACAATTTCAGCACTCAAGAGGTTAGTGGAAATATGGACTACAAGGGTGGCTATGAGGAGCCGGATGGACGTGGCTTTATAGAAAAGCGCTGTAATTATAAGGGCGAGCTTGACCGAGAGGGCACCTTTGAAATTGTTGACGGTATTTTGAAAAAATATAACGGACATGAATCTGATATAATCGTGCCGGAGGGAGTAGTGGGCATAGGCGTGTGTGCCTTTTCCCTAAACAGTGAAATAGAAAACGTATATCTGCCTGACACAGTAAAGTATATTGACGCACTAGGCTTTTTCCATTGCTCAAGGCTAAAAAGAATAAATCTGCCAAACGGACTTGAAAGACTGGGAAAAAGCGCCTTTGCTGGTTGCTCAAGCATCAAGAAGCTGGAGCTACCAGATAGCCTGTTTGAGCTGGATATAGAATGCTTTAAGGAAATGAAAAGCCTAAAGGAAATCGAAATTCCAAGTGGCGTTACAGAAATTCCATTTGAAGCCTTTGGAAGCTGTGAAAAGCTTGAAAGAATTTTATTGCCAACGGGCATTGAGAAAATTGACGAGTATGCATTTGGCTGGTGTTATGGCTTAAAGGAAATACGCTTCCCAGAGGGCTTGAGGGAGCTAAACATTAAGGCTATGTGTTGCTGTGACAATATAGAAAGAGTATATTTACCAAGCACGGTAGATGACGCCTGCGCAAGCGCCTTTAACGACCTAAAGCATCTAGAGGCTATTTTTGTAGATGAAAATAACAAGCATTACAAATCAATAGATGGAGTTTTATATACAAAGGATCTAAAAAGACTTATTAAATATCCAAGAGCAAAAAAGGAAGCTGAGTATATAATCCCAACTGGGGTTAAGTATATTTCAGAATATGCCTTTATGGAAGCAAAGGAACTTGAAACGCTTTCCTTGCCACAGGGGCTTGAAAGAATCGGCATTGATGCGTTTTCCTGCTGTAAGGGTATTGACAGAATAGAGCTTCCAAACAGTATAAAAAGCGTTAGCCATGGTGCCTTTGAGGGCTGTAATAGCCTTGATGAAATCGTAATCCCCAAGGATTTTCAGCTTGATGAGGAAAGCTACGACTACTGGCGCGAGGATATGAAAATTACTAAAAGGTAAAAGTAATAATGAAAAACGTACTTATAACAGGAGCCTTTGGTGGAATGGGAATGGCTACTGCAAAAATGCTTAGTGCACAGGGCGTGCGTATTTTTGCTTTAGATAAAAAAGTCTCTCAGGCTGATAGTGGCATAATTCCTATTGAGGCAGACGTTACCTCTGAGGAAAGCATAAAAAATGCATTTTCCACAGTAAGCAGATATACGGACTCTCTTTGCGCAATTATTCACTACGCAGGGGTTTATATGCTTGACTCGCTGGTGGAAATGGAAAACGAGGATTTTCGACGCATTTTTGATATAAATATGCACGGTGTTTATTTAGTGAATAAGACCTTTATGCCTCTTATTAAAAAAGGAAGCAAAATTCTTATAACTACAAGCGAGCTAGCGCCCCTTGACCCATTGCCATTTACAGGTATTTATGCCATCACTAAGGGTGCCCTTGATAAATATGCCTACTCGCTTCGCATGGAGCTTCAGCTCCTTGGAGTTACTGTATCAGTGCTTCGCGCTGGCGCAGTTGATACAGGTATGCTTGACGTCTCTACAAGCGCCCTTGAGCGCTTTTGCGAAAAAACAAGGCTCTATTCCTGCAACGCCACTCGCTTTAAGAAAATAGTTGACGGGGTAGAGGCAAGGCGCGTGATGCCTGAAAAAATTGCCAAAAAATCAATAAAAATAATTAGGAAAAAAGCGCCTCGCTTTGCGTATAGCATAAATAGAAATCCACTATTGCTTTTGCTAAATGCACTGCCCAAGAGACTACAGCTTTTCGCAATTAGAAAAATATTAAAATAAAAAGACTTTCAATTGAAAGTCTTTTTTTTACTAAAAATTCCGTATTCAGTATAAAGCCTGCTTTTGATAAAATCCCTTGAGGGCAAGCTCCAGCAGGACAAACAAAAGTCGTGCAAGGTTGATGGAAGACAAAGGCCCTTATTTCCTTGACGTATATATTTTTTATACTGTCCACTTGCTACAATTTTAGTATAATGAGTAGCTTCACGTTCCTCAAAGCCAAGCTTCAAAAGATGCTCATATAAATCCTCAGAAAAGCAAAGGTCGGGATAAAGCGCTTGATTGCAAATCCCGCCATTCCTTATATAATTTGCAAGTTTGGAGTAGCACTTTTCAAAAGGAACACTCTTGAGCTTCTTGACCATTTTGCAAAGCCAAGGAGTTTTGTCAACTCGTGGGGTAAACATAGTTCTTGAAATATATTCGTCAACTATTACGTGGTCCTTTCCCCTTATGTGCTTTATAAAGCTAATTAATTCATCTCTTGTCATTTGTATCACCTCAGGCACATTCTATCATAGTGTCTTAAAAAAGTCAACGACACTTGACAGCAATTTTTGCCAGCTTATAGCAGGCTAAAATTCAACCAATGCATTTTTGATTGCAATATTGACAATATAAAAACTGTATGCTAAAATATTACATATCAATATTTTTGAGGTAAAAAAATGGATAGATTATTGACAGGACTTCAGCCCAGTGGTAGCTTGACTATTGGAAACTACAGTGGAGGAATCAGACAGGTAATTGATTACCAAAAAACCTACGAAACCTTCCTTTTCGTTCCAGATATGCACGCAACAACGGTGCCACAGGACCCAGAGGCTTTACACAAAAACATAAAAAATGCAGTTGGACTTTACATTGCCTGTGGAGTAGATGTAAATCTAGATAATATGCATTTATATATTCAATCAGAAAACCTATATCACGCAAACCTTTCATGGATTTTGGAGTGTATGACTCCCTTTGGTGAGCTTACAAGAATGCACCAATTCAAGGAAAAGTCAAAGAATAAAGAGGGCTTTAGCAGTGGCTTGGTAACTTACCCTGTTTTGATGGCGTCTGACATTTTGCTTTACGATGCAAAATACGTGCCAACAGGCATTGACCAAAAGCAACACGTTGAGCTTGCAAGAAACCTTGCAGAGCGCTTTAACGAAAGGTATAAGGGAGATTTCTTCCAAATACCAGAGCCTGTAATTCCTAAAATTGGAGCGAAAATCCGTGACTTAAAGGATCCTTCCAAGAAAATGAGCAAATCTGCTGAGAATACAAAGGGTACAATTTTCCTACTGGATTGCGAAAAGGATATTCGCAAAAAGATTATGGGAGCTACAACCGATAGCGACGGCATAATCAAGTTCGATGAGGAAAACAAGCCAGGACTTTCTAATCTGCTTACAATTTATTCCGTATTTAGTGGAATGAGTGTTGAGGAGATTGTTGAAAAATTCCAAGGTGGTGGCTACGGCGACCTTAAGAAGGCTCTTGCAGACCTACTCTGCGAAAAAATTGCAGTTATTCAAGATAACTACCAAAAAATTATGGCAAGTGGCGTAATTGACGACGCCCTTGACAGAGGTAGAGAATATACAAACGCAATTGCCAAGGAAAAGTACGAGTTAATTCGTAAAACCGTAGGCTACGGCAGAATATAACGGAAGAATAAAAGGTGGTGCAGATTAGGTTGCACCACCTTGTTTTTTATGATTTAGGCTTGTAAATTCCAGAGAATATATCAATATTGTATTTTTCGCTTGCTTTTTTGAAGAATTCATAGAGGCGAGCTCTTGCAATCTTGCTTTCAAGAATTGTAAACCAATTAAGACGTGCACTGTAGCCACCGTCATATCTTTGAATAACAACCTTGTCGTTGCTTTGTAGCTTATAGTCAGGCTCCACGTAGTTGTCATTTACAATTGCACCCTGATAGCTTGCACCGATTTCTGTGTTCAAGATAAAGGCAAGATCCAAAACAGTAATTCCCTTGTCAAGCTCAAGCACGTGTCCGTCCTTAGTGAAGATTTGAATTTTAGAATCGGCTGAGTAGCTACGGGTTGAAAGACTAGAGGATTCTGCTAGGAAACTATGGAAATCACGCCTGATAATCATTAGCTTGATAACGTTATGATGCATATCCTCAAGCTTTATGCTTGCAGTGTCATTATCAATAAGCTTGTCGTCAAATACGTCGATGATCAAATCGTGAAGCAGGGGCTTAATTAGCTTGAAAACCTGACTTATAAGCGGTTCCTCGTCGTTTACCTCATTTAGCTTGATATAAAGAGTAGTGTATGGCTTGTATCCTACGAAGGAAAACAGGTCGTCTCTTGTTTGAAGCGCATAGGGGTTTAGATTCTTAATCGCCCTTGAAATCTTTCTTGGCGTAGGCGTAATAGTGCCCTTGCCAAGACCTGATACAAGACATGCATCTCCACAAGCGTTTTTGATAGCAACTTGAGTTTTGTTCAGCTTCTCGATTGAGTTTTGTACAAATTTTGAAAGCAGAACCTGTATGTTCTCGTGAATTTTAGGATTCTTTATATAGAAGCATCCATCTGCCAAAAGCTCGGCAATTTGAAAGCAACCAAGCTTCTTAGCAAGGGGAATAAGTATTCTTTGAGTGTGGTTTATGTACCTTGCAAGCTCCTCGCTTGTCTTACCCTTGGTGGAGTAAAGATTGTCAAGCCTGTCGGCAAATTTAATATAAAGTGAGGCGCAATCCTTGCCCTCTGCGTTGGAAATGCGTTTGTCGTATTCCTCTTGAAGCTTATCCCACTCGTCCCTTGTTGCAGGGGTGGTGGACGAAAGCCTGGTAATGGCTCTTACGTGCTCGGCAACCTCACTGCCAAAATCAGCAGCCATAAGCTCAAAGGTGTAGCCTGTGTTGTTTTCAACCGTGTCGTGAAGAAGGCTTGCCACAAGAATAGGCGTGGTTGTAAAGCCGTCCTGATACATACGCTTGAAAACAGCCAAGGGGTGATAGAGGAAAAGCTGACCAGATGGCGAGCGTAAATCCTTGTGCCAATATTTGGCAACCTGCCAAGCAAGAGCTAGCGTGCTGGTATCAACCGAGGTAGAATCTCCCTTTTCCTGATCTCTTTTTATTTGAGAAATTACACCGTTAAAGCCCTCGTCAATTGCTCTTAATTGCTCGTTAGTTTTATCTGGTAATATGTATTCAATCATCTGTAATCTCCTGTAAAAGTATAACAAGATTACTTGTCATTTGATTAATCGTTTTTCTTGAATAGAGAATAAAACTCCTGATCTCTTTCACCAATTAATGAAAGGATTTGCATGGAGCTTGTGCTCATTGCACCCTTTATTGTTCTGTGTGCAGTATTTCGCAAAAGGTCGATTTTATCATCTCTTGTGTAGTTTGGACTATCTAATAGATCGCTTGCTCTCTGGGCAATTGCATCTGAGGCTAGATCTGCTGATTCAATTCTTGCAGGGTTAGAGAGAAGGTTGATAACTCGTCTTGGCTCTAGCTCCTCAAACGGTGTACTTCTTGAAAGTAAAAGCAATTGTGAGCAGGGCGTTTTGCCATAGCCTCGGGAAATTGATGAGCAAATTGAGCCACCGCCAATATATGAGCGAGCTCCACTATTGTCAGGATTAATTCCCATAATAAGCACCTTGTCAATGATTGAGAGGGCGTCCTCCACCGATTTATTATAATCCTTAGGTGCGAAGTAGCCGGTCAAATCAATTGAGTAGAACTTTTCCTTTTGAATTAGTGAGAATTCGCCCTCGTAATATCTCTCAAGAGAGGTAAATATTCTTTTAACCTCTGAATATTTTCCGTTCTCAAAGGCGTCGGTTGCACGGGCATAAATTGCCTCCTCAACCTCTTGTCTTAATGAAAAACAAGCGTAGCATCTGTAAGGACCGCGAGGGTTATTGTTAATGCTTTCGTTAATAATGGCAAGTGCGCCGAAGGAAATATTGGGGTCGTCCTTAAATCTGGTTACACTTGTTTTATTGGTTGATAGATAATAAAGATGATAAACTCCGAAAAACTTCTTGTATTCCTGTGGCAGGTAGCTGTCTGTTGATTGCACCTTGTTAGGATTGAAGGATGTAGAGCATAGCTCGTCAAGAGAAACGTTAAAGCGTTCCTTAATTATATTAAGGTCGGCAATTGAAAACATACTGTTGTGGCATACGTTTAAGTAATTGCTGATTGTGGATTTTGCAGTGATTCCCAAAACGCTTGCAAGGTCTGCTTGTCTTAGTCCCTTTACGTCTAGAAGCTGCTGCACGTTAGTTTTAATTATTGTGTTGATATCTCTTTCGTTTGTCATTAGTATTCTCCTTTTTGGCATTGGAGGGGTAAAAAACACAACGGTTTCAAAGGTCCCTTCATATCGCCCATCATAAGTATTTTAACATAAGGGCACTTGGAGTGTCAACTAAATATGTACTAAAGAAAAGAAAAATTTGAAAAAGTATTCCAAAAAACATAAAAATAATCGAAATAGCTACTGAATTTTTGAAAAATAACTTAAAAATCCATATAAATTTTGCAATTTTGAACCAAAAATAATATGATTACAAAAAATTGAACTATAAATACGAAAAATACAAAAATGCCTATTGACAGATAACGGGCGTTATGGTAGTATATTCCTCACCCGAAATAGCTGAAAAATGAGTAAGCCTATCCACTAAAGGGAGGAATGAACTGCTACTAAAACAAGACGGAGATTTTCCCTTGGCAAAAATTGTTGTTTTTTGAAGTATTGTTCAAAAAATACGAACAAAAATATCAAGAAACTTTTTTGAAAGTCCATCGTTTTTAGTAAAAAATGGCAGATACTATAGTTGTCAGGGAAGATGCACAAGCATCTAACCGCGAATGCTTTATCTGTTAAAGGCAGATTTGAATATAAGATTTTATGAAAGAGAGGAAAATAGAATGGAAAACATCACACGTGAAAATCTATACAGAAGCTTCTTCGATGCTACAATCGGTCGTTTCTATTCTGAGGAGCAATCACTCAAGCTTTTAAGACTGTTTGCTCTTGAGGCAGGAATCGTAGAGGGTAGTGAGGAATACAACTCAATCGTTAATACAATTAAGGCAATCAACAAGGCAAATATCAGAAATTTCATCGAGTGTAATAACTTTGGCTTGCTTTGTGAGTTTGCATCACCATTCAGCGATGCTCGTTTGGCAGCTAGCGCTCTTTCAAAGTGCTATAGAGAAAGAAGAGATAGAGGTCAAGATGCTTATTCAAGCCCGGTTGAATGGCGTATAAACGTTTACAAGAACGCAACGTCAAGACAAAATAAGCTTGAAATCGCCTACATAGAATATACTAACGGTCAGTTAGATAAGGCGCTTGAGGGCTTAAAGGGGCTTGCAAGCTCGGGTGATATTGAGGCGCTTAGCCACCTTGCAATAATCTGCTACGATGAGGGCAGATATGAGGATGCTTATTTGTATCTTTCACAGCTCAATAAGGTATTCGTTGAGGAGCTTTATTTAACAGAGGGCTGCGAATGGTCAAAGGGCTTAAGAAGCTACGTGTCCCTTTTGGTTTCTGAGGAGGCAGCTGAAAGACTTGATGAGCAGGTAAGAAATGAAAAGCCCTTCCTAACAAGACGTGGCTCAAACGGTATGAGCGTAGGAGGCTTTGTAAGAGGCTAAGGTCCGAGCTTGGGCTCGGACACACGCCCGAATTTTAGGAGGAAAAAATGAATTTTACATCTTCAATAAATGATACATTAAGAGCCGAAAACCATCAATATTATGAGGACTCCAAGTGCATTGAATGCGCGCCGGGGCTCGACGTTAAAAACGGTAGATGGGTAAAGGTTGACGAAATTAAGGAGCTTGAGGAGCTAATGTGGCCTGTTTACTTTGATAAGGAGCAGGACAGAGCCCTTATGCTGCCAATGTCCCACTGTATGCTGACAGGTAGTACGGGTACAGGTAAATCCGAGGTAATTGTAAAGAATATTTTATCCCTTCTTTCTAATTACAAGGATGAAAAGAAGCCATCTTTTATGGTTACTGACCTTAAGGGTGATATCTCTGAACAGCTTGGCGAGAAGCTAATGGAAAGAGGCTATAACGTATCGGTTTTAGATATGCGTAATTCCTTTGGCTCTGCAAGATATAATTTCCTTACTCAAATTTATGATGACTATCAGGAGGCAATGAGAATAAAGAAGGATTTGGCAAGCAACCAAATTACCTCTATATTTGACGGAGTTAAGTATGATTCTATAAAGGTTGCCCGTTCAAAGGCTACAATCAAATATCTAACACTCTTAGAGGGCGTTGAAAGAAGCGTGAATGAGCTTGCTATTATAATGGTTCCATGCGATGACCCTAAGAATAAATCCTGGGCAGACGGCGCAAGAACTATGTGTGAGGCGATTATGAGAACTATGCTTCGTGACTCTGAGGATCCAAGACTTGGAATGACAAGAGAAAAGTTCACAGTTGCTAACGTTGCAAGAATATCCTTCTCCACAGACGAAACCTGCTCAAAGATAATCTCTTGGCTGGAAAGGGCAGATGATATTCTCTGTGTAAGAAGTGCTCTTTCTGGTAACTATCGTCTATCTGCAAGAACAACAAGAGATGGCTACATAAGCACGCTTAATACACAGCTTGCACATTATGCAGCTGTATCAATAGCAGCTCTTACAGAAACTGCCGATGATATTGATCTGAGAAAAATTGCAGAAAGTGATAAGCCTTATGCAATCTTCATAATCACTGACGACAGACAGGTTACTACAAATAACATCTGTATGATGTTTATGAACAACCTAATAAACGAGTTAACAAAGGCTGCAGACTCAAGAACTGAGCACTGCCTACCAAGAGATTTTATAATCCTGGCAGACGAGTTTGCGAATATGCCAGCGCTACCAAACATTTCTAACAAAATTACAACCCTTCGTTCGAGAAAAATCTGGATGATGATGGCAATTCAGTCTAATCAACAGCTGGATATGGTTTATGGCACTAACCAAATGGAGATTTTAAGGGATAACTGCGACCTTCAAATATTTATAGGCTGTAACAATGACAAGACCAAGGAGGAGTTTGCACACTCTATGGGTCAGACCATAGGCTCTATAACCTCGTTTGCAATCTCTAATGACGGCTCAATCTCTGCTCAAAAGCAATCCAACAACGTTCCGGTTGTAAGAAGAAGCGACCTTGACGCACTAGAGCTTGGCGAGTTTTATATTCGCTCAAGAAAGAGCCAGAATATGAGAAGTAGGATGACTCCTTACTTTATGCAAAGAGATAAGAACGAAAAGCTTGCTCCAATAACAATAGTTCGTGAGTTTGATCCGAATGCAAATCGATATGATATTGCAGCTGTCCTAAAAACCTTAAGAGCTAAGCTTAAGGAATGGTACGATGATTAAGGCTAAGCAAATCTGATTTCCGTAAGGATAGAGGCTACACGTATCGCGTGTAGCCTCTATATTTTTCAAAGCTATTGAAAAAATGACTCCCTTGTGCTATACTTGTAATATGGCAAATAAAAATTGCGATTTTTAATTAAAATTCCAAAAATTGCCACAGGAGTGTCTAAAAAGCAAGGAGAAAATATGGATAATAACGAAAAAAATCAAGCTTCTGAAAACATGCAGGAGCCTAATGAATCTAATATTGCAAGGCGAGAAAGACTTCTTGGCACTGATATGACTGATAAAATCCACGATGATAAGGCTGAAATTACAAAGGGAAACTTTTTTGCAAACGTTTGGTACAGGTTTAAGTGGGCGATAATTGTTGTTGCTCTTTTTCTTGTTGTGATGATATATGGACTTGTTCATAGTGCACTACAAAAAACCTATGACCTGGATCTTTCGTATTTCGGACCGGTCTATGTGAAGTCCTCATTACATGACGATATCCAAAAAATGCTTTCGGACCTAGCACAGGATTATAACGGAGACGGGGAAAAGAAAATCAATTTTACCTTTACCACCTATCAGGGGGAGGAAGGAATTGAGAATATTCCTGAAAATCAAGAGTTTTACAACGCAATCTTGACCGCCAATGCAAATACTGAGGCGCTTAAGGGCATGAATAGTCAGATAAACTCTGGACACATTTCCTTTTACATTATGGATAAGGATATTTATGAAATGTATAAGGGGCACTTCATTACCGTTGAGGAAATTCTAGGCTATAAGCTTGATAGCAGTAAGCTTTACGATTCTCGTGCAGTTTTGCTGGAGGAAACAATGCTTGATGATAGATACCCAACCCTTGCACCAATTTGCAAGGATTCGGTAATTTGTGTACAAAAAATATACACCACAAGTGAGGAAAAGCTGGAAAGCGCAAAGGCGCTTTTTAAGGCAATAGTTGAATTAGAATAATAAAAAATGCTAACGAGCAATCGTTAGCATTTTTTTAATCAAAGTAGCTTTTATATTCAATATGTAAATCGCTCTCTGGAAATAAATATGCATACAAATCCACAAAGTAGTCGTCAGTCATGCTGGCTATGTAGTCAACAACGATTTGATTCTTTTCTTCGTTTTCGTAAGGGGTTGACCTTTCATAGTGAGCACCGGTTACATATTTTATGTGATGGGTGAATATTGGAGAGGAGGTGTTGTTGCTTTCTAAATCTGAAAGTAGCCTTTCATACATTTCTCCCATCATAACCTTTACGGTTTTGTCGAGCAATTCTTGGTTTTGTGGACAGAGGTAGATTCTTGCATAGTTTTCTTCCTTGGAGACTCTTAATGCCTCGAAGTGCTTTTCGTCTAATTGAATGTAACCCTTTCCATAGCTGTTTTCAACTATGTTAACAACTAGATTATTTATAATTTCTGCATTTTCAGTGCCGATGGCAGTGGGCGAGTAGGAGTCGGGAGAAATGTCCCTTGCCCTTTGTGCGTCCTGTCTGTCCTTTCCAAGATAAGCTATGATATCTGAAATTCTCATTACACAGCCCTCAAGAGTGGAGGGAACTAATCGCCTCACGTTTGATTTATCGAGATAACAGCCCTCAATCAGCTTGTCAAATTCCTCAAAGCTCTTTAGTGCTCTTGGCTCGTATTGACTAAGCTCCAGCTCGCCGTCGTGGCTTGCAATTCCACTAAGGGTTTGAAGACTGATATTCAATGGATAAATCTTGTCAAGAACACGCACGGAATGAATGTTGTGAGAAAAGCGTCTCCCCGTATGTGCAGAATAAATTTGGTCAAGGTATTTTTCTCCTGCATGACCAAAGGGGGTGTGTCCGATGTCGTGGCCGAGAGCAATTGCCTCGATTAAATCAAGGTTAAGGTTTAAGCATTTGCCGATAGTTCTTGCAATTCTTGAAACTAACTGCACGTGTAAGGCACGTCTGGTGATATCGTCATTTTTGTAAAATGAGAACACCTGTGTTTTATCACTATATCTATTGTAGTAAGGACAATGCAGAATTTTGTCAATATCGCGTATGTAAGCAGAGCGCAAAACGTTTGCCATATCGCTTTTTCTTGGGCGACGCCTTATTGCCTCGCTATCCCTTGTGCTAAAGTCTACAAAGGATTGCTCTGCCTTTTCTTTTATAATTCTTTCGTTTAGCTCGGGGCTAAGCTCCTCGTAATGGAGCTTCCGATTAAAAGCACTTGATTCCTTCATAAACAACCCACCTTTCTTGTTATATTATAGCATAAAAGGCCTTTCAATTCAAGTTTTCTTTTAACTAAATATATGAACATATTTACAAATGAACATAAAATAAATAAAAGAATAAGAGGCGAAAAGCCTCTTTATTTCTTATTTTTCCTAAGTTTTTTGGCAAGCTTGTCAAGATAATCGTTTATTTGGCTTGAGTAGATAAGACCTAGCACAAGACCTAGAAGCGATAGGACGATTGAGCTAATAATTACAACAAGACCCCAACCGCTGTACGGAATTACCTCGCCTGACATAAAAAGCAGAGTTGCTCCTATTGAAGTTGCTCGTGTGAAAAACTGCATTATTGAAAAGGTGAAGATTGGGGTTTTTACCATTCCCGCAACTGAGCATAAAAGGTCATCTGGAAAAAAGGGAAGAAGAAAGGCAAAAAATAAAACTACATTTTCCTTTCCCTTCATTTTGGCAAGCCAACCGTCAATCTTTTTTGAATCTCCTGCCACCCAGTTCAGATAAGGTCTGCCAAGAACCTTTCCGAGAAAATATGCAAAATATGAGCCAAGCAAAAGACCTACGTAAGAATAAATAAAGGAAATCCACGGACCAAAAAGGTAGCTTCCAGCCAAAACTGTAACCGTTGAGGGTATAGGTATAATTGTAACCTGTAAGAAGGTTGCTAAAATAAAAATCAAGGGAGCAAGTGCCCCTTTTCCCTTAATGTATTCCTGTAATCCTTCTCTTGTTATGTTTGTTAGTCCTAAGTGCTCAAAAAGAAAATACACAAGAAGTATTAGCAAGCCAATACCAAAAAGAGAGAGCACAAGCCTTAAAATTGCTTGCTTATTTTCTTTCTTCATAATATTTCCTTATTATTGTAAACATTTAGCAAAAAAACAGTTAGTACATTATATAGCAACAAAAAGACAAAAAATGCAAATGCTAAAGAAAAAAGCACAGGCGCTTGCCTGCGCTTAAGTTATTTTCTTTCCCAGTAAGCACAGCCGTCGTCAAAGTCCATTTTTGAAAGCATTTCTGCATTCTTTTCAGGATCTGAAAGGTCAAGCGTGTAGTCAGTATCATTATAAACACAATGCCAAGTCCAGCCCTCTGGATTTTCAAATGTAACTCGCTTCAAGCCGTAACAGCTTCTGAAGGCAAGTGAGCCTATGCGCTCAACTCCCTTAGGAATAGTAATGTCAACAAGCTCGTAGCAATGCTCAAATGCGTCCTCCTCGATTTCAACTGTCTTTGTGGAAACAGGGAAGACCTTTAGGGCTTCACACCCACTAAAGATACCCTCTGAAATTGAGTCGGTTGGATTGATTGTCTCAAGGGCTTTGCATTCGTAAAAGGCATAGGGTCCTATATAGCAATCAGGCACGTGTGCAAAGGCAAGAGATGAGCAACCGGAAAATGCGCCTCTGCCAATAAAAGACACGTGGCAGGGAATATCTATCGACTTAAGCGAGGTGCAATAATTAAATGCGTAGTCGCCTATTTCAAACATTGAGGTGAAGTCCTTGTGAGCGTAGTAGTCCTTTTCACAGGGAAAGGTAACGGCTTCAAGCTGTGAACAGTCCTTGAACGCCTGCTCCTCAATTCCAACGACTAAAAGACCATTAACCTCAAGAGGAATTTCAACACTCTGTGCGTCCTTTTCACAATCTATAATGACACAGGTGCTTTCAAAGCTATCTGGCCTTAGGGTTAGCTTTTCGTATTTGATATCTTCCATAATAAAGCTCCTTATTTGGTATATAAACATTGTATCACGGTTAGTAGAATTTGTAAAGTAAATTCCAAAAAATATTAAAAATCATACACTCCAAGGGACTTTTTATTCCTCTGAAACATAATTTTTAATGATTTCATCATACTGCGGAAAGTGCTTTGACAAAGCAATAGGCATACCAGATGAGTTAACAAAGCAATGGTGGCTTTTCGCACTAAAAACAACCTGGTCGTTTTCATCAAGCATAGTGTATGAAAAGGTCAATTTCACTCGCTTGTATTCTGTAATTTTGACGCAAACTCGTACACTCTGTCCAAAGGTTGTGGGCTTTTTATACTGACACTCAATGCCAATTACAGGGGAAATAATACCTGCCTTTTCCATTGATTCATAGCTACAGCCAGCCTGCTCTAAAAAATCGACACGTGCCTCCTCCATTAGCCTTACGTAATTGGAGTGGTGAGTAATACCCATTTTGTCTGTTTCGTAGTAATTTATCTTTCTTATGTAGTCCTGCATAAAAATTCCTTTCTAACTTACTAAAAAGCATTTTATCACAAGGAGCTTGAAATTTCAACAAAAAACAGAGAGCCAAAAGACTCCCTGTGTCGTTTATTTAAGCTTCTTACCCTCTGAAAAGGCGTCTCCAACTCGCTCACCTAATACGTAATATACGTGGTTCATTCCGTCATAGGTAATAGGTCTCAGCTTATCTGGGTCAATTTTCCCGTTTGTCAATATGCTTTCTTCAGCACACACGTTTACAATTTCGCCTACTAAACGGCAGGAATCCTCGTCATAGCTTTTTAGCTTGCATTCTACTGCCATAGGTAGCTCGCAAATGATAGGAGCATTAACAATTTGGCTCTTTTCCGTGTGGAAGCCAGCTATTTCCAGCTTGTTAGGCACGTCGTTTCCTGAAACAATGCCTACGTAGTCGCAAGGAGCAACTGTGTCAGCAGTTGCCATGCTAACGGTAAAAGCACCATTCAAAAGAATATTTTTAGTAGTTTTATGTTCAGCACTGATACAAATTGAAATCTCGTTTTCCTCGCTTATTCCACCCCATGCAGCATTCATTGCATTAGCAATCCCGTTTTCGTCGTAGGTGCCGATAATTAATACAGGCTGTGGGTAAATTAGAGGCTTAACGCCAAAGCTTTTTCTCATAGCAATCGTCTCCTTTTTGTAAATTACAAGACAATTATACAACAAAAAGCGCAGAATATCAATACGGAGATTTAGAGAAAAGAAAACGCTTTTGTTTTTGCATGAAGGCTACGAAAAAGATATTTTTCGAGGGTTGCCACTAGGATTTGAACTCCTACGGATTTAACGACACCATTTAATGTTCTATTTGAAAGCCTATTTTTTCTACAAACTCAATTACTTCGGGTACGTAATCCAAATGGAACAAATTCTTGTTCTTATCATTTTTGAACATAAGATACGGTAAACGCCCACGTCCTCCTGATCTCCACTTTACCTTTCTTATATCATGTAGAAAAACGATTTTTTCACGCTTTTTGAAAAATGGATATTCAATGACTTTGATCTCTTCGCTTTCTATTTCAATGTATGCATGATTCATATTGTAACAAATCGGTGGTATCAAAAATACAAAAAGAACAATGCAGAAAAAAGTAATGAGAAAAGGCAATATGGTTTTCGCATCAATTGAAATTACAATTCCAACCATAAAAAAGACGGTGGCAAGACATACAAAAAACGAAATAAGAACTACTGTAATCCATTTCGGAGTTTTTCCACGCGGCGTCCTACCATACATATAGAATTTCATTTTTCCACCGCCTTTCTGTGTTTATTATAGCATATTTTCGCCCAAAAATCAACTATCAATTAGCGTAGCGAACGAACGGCTACCGCTTCGTTTGCGCAAAGCGCAACATCGTTTACGCCACAGGCGTAACATCATTTGCAACCTGTTGCAACATCGTTTGATGTGCGAAGCACTCAACCTCGTTCATTTGTGCCGCAAACGGCAATGATGTTCTCGCTTCGCTCAAAATGATGTTGTGCCTAATGGCACAAATGAAAAAATCCTGAAAGCGATGCTTTCAGGATTTTTTGGCAGCGGAACTAGGAGGCTTTTTGCCAAGCAAAAAGAGCTACGGCACGCCTTATGCTAGCGAGCTGACAACGGCTTAGCCTTGCTTACGCACCCAATTCGCATTTGCGTTGCAAATACGAAACTGTGTTCAACCTGTTCCGTCAAAAACAAAAGACCACTCGGTTTGAGAAATAAGATACAATTTTTAGGGTTTTCCCAATCAAGCGTGGTGCGAACATCATTAGCGGAACTAGGAGGCTTTTTGCCAAGCAAAAAGAGCTACGGCACGCCTTATGCTAGCGAGCTGACAACGGCTTTGCCTTGCTTACGCATCCGATTCGCATTTGCGTTGCAAATACGAAACTGTGTTCGACCTGTTCCGTCAAAAACAAAAGACCACTCGGTTTGAGTGGTCTTTTGTTTTTGGCAGCGGAACTAGGATTCGAACCCAGACATACAGAGTCAGAGTCTGCTGTGCTACCTTTACACAATTCCGCTATGCGCGTTGCTATTATATCACAAGATATTTTGCTTGTCAACATTTTTTTGGAAAAAAACAGCAAATTAAAAGGTTTGATATTTTATCAAAAGAAAACTAAAAAATAGTCTTAGTTTGCTCTTAAAAAATATACATTAACTAGTTGAATTTTTTGAACTAACTCTAAATTTTTTGAAAAAATATTCAAAATTAAAGAAAATTCTTCAAAATGAAACGAATTTTGACAAAAATCGTTGACAAAATCTATGCGCATATATATAATATATTTATCATTATAAAAAGGAGACTGCAATGAGTAACTATTTGAATATAGCCATTGACTTGGGAACAGAGTCGGTTAAGGCTGTATATGCTTTTAAGAAAAATGATGAGCTTGAATATGGCTTCATTGAAGATAAAAATTCATTGGGCACACCATTTACTAGTCTGGCACTTTATTCAGGTGCACCGCAAAATAAATGGATTTTCGGTGCTGAAATCAACCATCACGATGAGTATGCAAACATAGTTAGAGTAAAGGAAATGCTTTACCTTTTGTCATCACAAAACGTGGGAGATTCCAATTACTACTACGACTACAAGGAATACCCAATTTTCCTATTTCCTAAAAGGGCAGATCAGCCTGATATTAAAAACGGGATGGAGGCACTGGTTGAAAGAGGCTACACCTTTAGAGCAACAAGCACACCTAAGGAAATGCTTGAACAATTCTTCAAGGCTCTTTTTGCTGAGTGTATTAGTCCGGTTGTGTATAGGCTTCTTTCAGAAAATCCTGAAATTGAGGGAGTTAAGTACATATCTGTTTATCCAGACCCTAAAAACATAAGTGATGAATATGTAAACGAGCTTGAAAGACTAATTGCACACGGCGCAGGCTTAAGAGATACGAGCATGGTTAGCTCAATTTCAGCACCTAAAGCTATTGCCGTTGGAGCTTACGTTGAGAAGCTAATTGAGGCTACAACCTACGATGATGACAGAAGTAAAACTATGATCTTCGATATTGGCGAAAAGGACATAAACGTTGCAAAGGTTGACGTAAAGCACGGTGCCTCTGGCGGAGAAAGAGAAATTTCCGTTTGTGTTGATAGTGCCGATGCTCAAAAGCATGATATTTCAATGGGTGGTGCCGATATTGATAAATGCCTGGGTGAGTTCGCAAAGGAAAAGAGCTCACAGATAAGAGATCTAAATAGTGGACTTAAGGATGCAGTTTTAGGATATACCTCATACCGTCAGCAATATCATCTCCTAAGAGAGGTAAAGGGAGCTAAGAAGTTCCTTTCATACTCTGATATGGATCTTGATGATTATGCCTATATTACCGTTGAGGGCGACGTAAACACTGATATTAAAATCACAAAGAACGATTTTTTAGAGGCTGTATTTGAAAGAGAGGGCTCTGCTGGTAAGGAAATGGTAGAGAAAATCGTTCAGGAGCTTAAGGAGAGCAACAACGAGGACGTTGTAAACGTATTGCTTGTTGGTGGAAGCGCAGCGTCATATAGCCTTCGTGAGTATGTTGAGTCCGCTTGTATTGAGGCAGAGCTTGACAGGATAAGCGTATCGGTTGTTGAAAACGAGGAAAATCAAAAAAGTGAATATTTTGCAGCAATTGGCGCCGCAGTGCTTGAGCCAGAGGGAATTTCCCTAAAGGTTGTATCTGCGTACACCTATGGAACATGGAGAAAGCAGGCAAAGCGCAACGGCGCACCTGGTGAAATGTGCAAGGTGTTTACAATATGGATTAACCGTGGCGATGAGATAAGCGCAGAAAACTACACCTGCGAATGCTCTGCGTCATTAGGTTATGCAGATGCAGTTTATAAATATCCATACAGATTAAATCCAAAAACTATTATTCCCGAGGGCGCAGATGAGGAATGGTTTGAGTACGTAGAGCCATTGATAATTGGCGCAGAGGATGAGCGAGAGGATAAGAGACTGTTTGAGCAAGCAAAGAGAAATGGACTAGTTGTAATAGGCTCCGTAGACTTTAAGTTTGCAGTTAGAGACCGACATGGAAATATAATTCCAATCGAAAGACTTGTAGATTACTATCAGCCATGCATTACAACTCACGTTGATAGCTATGGTAACTTCCGTGGAAGAAGATTTCACAATTGTATTTACTTTAAGCAGGGCATGAGGGTTGATGAAACCGGAGCAATTAAGCCCTTCTACGAAAATAACGTAGAAAAGAATGCACGACTAAACGCAAACCTTTACGTGCGAGATAACTCAAATAGCTATTACGCGAAGGACTTCGTAATCGAGGGTAATATTGAAGCGTTTAAGGCTGAGACTAACTAAGAAGGAGAAGAGAAATGCCAGATATGAAGATAAAATACAGTGGTGGCGAAAACGTTGACGTTAAGTCAAGGCTTGAATCTGTTAAGCCTGTGCCACTAACTGATGTCAGAGCAAATCAGGTGTCCTATGTTGAGGTGCTTGACAAGTATGACGACATGGAAATGAGAATAGATGTCAATTCCTTCGAAAAGACCTTTTCAACAGGGGACTACGGCATCGAGTACAATGAGGATATACACACAACGGGACGTGTAATTCTTGACGAGCAGTACGAGGCTGCAAAATACTTTATGAAAAACCTTCGTGGCTTCGGTGTATTGGCAGATACAGTTGGATCTGGTAAGACCTACGAGGCAGGACTCGTTTTATCAGAGCTTGCAGCTGCCGGTAAAATTGAAACAATTTTGATAATTGCTCCAAACAAGGACCTTTTGAAAAAGTGGAAAAAGACCCTTGAGCTTGAGTTCGGTATGGGTAAGGACACAATTGTCGAAAAGGAAACTGAGTTCAAGAACATAAGAGCAGAGTTTGAGGAGGAAAGACTTGGCAATACCTATTTGCTCAAGCCAAAGCAGCCTATAATCGTTACAAAGGAAAACTTTGTAAAATGGGACCTCAATCTTGTTAAGAGCTTGCTATTCGATGTAGTTGTAGTAGATGAGGCACATTATCTAAACGATGAGGAGGGGGACGGAGCTATTGCTCTGAGAAACCTTTCCTACCTTATGAGAAACAAGCAGCTTAAGAATAAAAACTATTGTATTCTTCTAACTGCTACACCTCACTCAGGTAACCTTGCAAAAATGTTCAATCTTTGGTACTTCGTTGCTGAAAAGGGTGGCGTTCCAAGCGACTTTGACGGCACAAACGTTGTTAAGAGTGAGAAGTACAAGCGCAGAAAGGAAAAGTTCGTAAACGCTTGTAGAGGAGCAGAAACAGTTTCTGAATTCCTTGCCACCACAAAGGAGCAAATGTTTGAGGCGAACGATGAAATTCTTGAGGCCTTCTATGCATACCTAAGAGAAAGAGGAATTGCAGATTATAACGAGGCAAGTAAATGGGATAAGAGAAAATATCAAAATGAATTTTTGTCTCTTGAAAAGAATCAAGAAATTAACAGAGAGCTTTTGAAAAACGTTTCAAGAGCCTACTACGATAACGTTTTGGGTGTAATCATGAGAAGAAACACACAAAACGAAAAGTCAACGATTAGAGCGAAAAAGGTTGTTACAAACATTTATATTTGTCCAACCACAGAAAAGACGCTTGAAAGACGACAGGCTGAGCTTAAGGCATCAAGTAAAAACGGTATTATAGCTGACTTAAACGATATTTACGGCGACGAGGCTTTAACTGTTAATAAGGGCAATAAAACCTACAAAACCTCACTTGAGGAGTATTACAAGGAGAACCCAAATAACTCAAAGGCAGAGATTATGTTTACAAAGGTTCTCACAAAGCAGCTTCTTGAAATGGGAGTGGGAAGCCCATTTGAGCATGCGGAGAGCTTGAAGTATTACTGGTCACAGCTTGAAAGAACCGAAAGAGACCCTAACACAGCTGAAACAAACAACCAATTTAGAATAATGACCAACTACGATAGCGAAAATGAGGATGCAACAATCCACTTTAAGCTTAAGGAGCTAAAGAAAATATTCCTTGATAATCCAGACGACAAGATAATAGTTTTCTTTGACTACGAAAGAAAGAATAATAAGACCAAAAATGCAGAGTGGTTTAAGGTTTATGATGAGCTATCTAAGGACGAGGCGTTTAAGGACAGATTAATTCTTGCTCTAAACGGCACAGATGCAGTTGATAGCTACAATAAAATTGATAATGCAATCTTCCTTTCAGGCTCTGAAAGATATACTGAGGGTGTAGATATGCAAAGCGGACACATTGTAGTAAACTTCTCCGTAACCTGCGACCCACTTGCAATGTCTCAAAGAGTTGGTAGAGCATACAGACTAGGACAAAAGAATAACGTTCAAATCATATCTCTTGCTATGATGAATGAGCTTGAGGGCTATGCACTCGCATATCAAACTCGTATAGGACTTCTTTCCACCAACGAGGGTGACGCTACTATTATTGCTGGTAGTAACAGTGAAAAGATGATTGCTCTTGAATGCAGAGTTTGTCACAAGACAAAGCTTATGTCAAAGAAGGAATACGATGAGAAATACAAGTCGGGAGATAGCTCACTATACTGTACAAAGCCTGAGTGTGTAAAGCAAATAGGCGCAACCGCAAAGGGAATGCCATTATCAATCATCAACTCACAAGAGTATAAGTGCTCTGCCTGTGGCGAAAAGCTAAGGAAAAGCACACAGGGTGATTCTGGCTACTACTGTATCTCAGTAAATAACTCCTTTAAGGGAAAAATGTTCAATATTGATACTGGTGAAAGTGGATATAAGACAGTAATCGGCTGTTCTAAGCTTTGTGTAATCAAGCACTGTAAAAAGATTGCGTCCTTTGGTAAGAATGGCAATCAAGGTGTGCCATGTGCAATTATTGAAGGAAATATTACGAATGCAAACGAGGGTAGAGTTGCCTGTGTAAGATGTGCAAACTACAAAAACGGACTTTGTGCTCCTGAATGTACAATGAAGGAAAAGGACAAATTCGATGCTTGTGGACAATGTACCTACGCAGATTGCTCACCAAGACCACACAAGATATACTTTGACGAAAATAGCGTGGCAGAATGCCCATCCTGTGGCAGAGGTAAGCTAAGACCTGTTACAGCAAACACCTTCGCTTCATATATTCGTCAATCCTTCGAGCACAACAAGGGAGATGCAAACGAAAGCACCTTCTGTGAAACTCTATTGCAGGAAACAAACGGCGTAGAGGAAATTAAGAGAATTCTTGAGAATAACTAATACAGAAAGGAAAGTCAAATGCCAATAATTAGAATAAAAGACGATAGTAATTGCTTTGACAGTATGGTAAGGCTTCACCAAAGCGGTTATGGAAAATCGCAGTTTTCTGTTGTTGATGGAAGAATTGAATATGGCGGAAACACCTATGTCAAGGTTGAGGACACAGACCTATTTGAAAGGTATGAGCCTGACGATAAAAGTGAGCTTTTGATGACAAAGGAGGGCGCTGCCTGGTTCTATAATCTTCGTGGAGATAAGGACACGGACAAAAATAAAACTGGTATCGCTAAGTGGGATGAGCTTATTGCTAGTGTAAGAGCCAACTTCCACGACGAAAACTCCTGGCTAAAGTATAACACCTCTGAGGAGCCTGTTAACGACAGCACAAAGCAATACGATATAAAAATGATTAAGGAGCTTGTTTGTGGCTTGTGGAAAAACCTGAACAAGAACCTGGTCGACGTGGACTTCCAGCAATCAGCAGGCGAGGAGGACGAAATTACAAACGTTTATGGTGCTAGTATAAAGCTAGGCTTAAGCGCAAGTGAGGCAAGAGAGCCAACTCCAATAGTTGGTAGAATTTACTTCACAAGAGAGATAAACGGAAACCTTCGTCCAATATCAAAGCATACAGCTGAGCTACTAACAAAAAGAATGAGTGCCTTCAAGGAGGGCGAGGGAGACGGAGCAGACAACGTAGATGCAAACGAGCTTAAGGATAAGCTTGTATATGGTATCCAAAGATGCTTCAAGCAACCTGACAATAATAACGTTTCAAAGTATCTTTACATACCAACTCCAAGCGACCCGATGGTTATAGACGATAACAAGACCATTGAAAGAATGGTTGAGCTTGAGCCTGATGCAGTAGAGGTGCTTCTATGTAGAAGCGTAGAAATGCTTTACACCTTCCAGGTAAAGACAAGAAACAGAGTATACGACGTAAATTACGGAAGCCAGGCAATTTTAAGAGCGGTTGTTGATATGAATGGTGAGGTTACTCTTAAGTGCCTCGTTTGTGAGGACAGAAAGCCACTTATCAACAGAAATATTGTTCTTGTTGAAAAGCCAAAGTCGAGCGATGATGAAAAGACAGAATATTACGAATGCTATCTCGACCTTGAGCAGACTGGCTTCGGCTTATCCGAGGCACAGGCTGAGCTTGTAAGCGATTATTTGGAGAACCATATAATTCTTATAAACTGTCGTGAGGCTGAATGTAGTCGTATTAGATGTAGAGAGGGCATAATAAGCGGCGAGGAGCTAACAGGCATTAACACAAGAGTTAACTACTGTGCAGACTGTGACAGATGCGAGGTTATCTATAATGTTGATGGCGTTCCAAGGCTAACAAGAACCCTTGTATATGACCATGAAAGAAAGGACCTTGTAGATAAGAATCTAGAGGAAAGCTATACCTGTAAGGTGTGTGGCAGAAGATACTTCTCACTGAATGAAAGAAAGGACATCTGTTCATTCTGTCAGGGTGGCGATGATGAGGAATCAGTAAAGAGAGCAAAGCAGCTCTTCCTCGTATATGCAAGGGCACTTAGTCCTATTGTAAGATTGAAAAACACCTTCGCATCTAAAAAGAGATGCTATGAGGACGAGGAATTTATCGTATTCAATCTAAACAATAGCTACTACGCAATCGATAAGCTTAATGTTTTGGCAAGAGGCACAGGCCTACAAAAGACAGCAGCCTTCAAGTATTCAACGAGGACTGCTAACGAAAAGCCAAAGGCAAAAAAACAAAAGTAACATTTGATAAAGGAACATAACGATGGATAACTATACTAATATGAGCTTCGAGCAATCCACAAGAAAAAGCTTGTTTGGTTATAGAAGATGGATAATAATTGCGCTTGTATGTAGCGTAATTGCTGACCTAGTCACCTTCATTTACCTAGCTCAGCTTACCGCTGGCTTTGGCTATGCAGTAATTCCACTGGTTTTGGCAGTAGTTGGCATAGCCTTTGGAATTCTATCCTACTTCGTAATCGACTATCGCTATTCTTATTCCGTATGGTTTGCGGTTGCTTATTCAGCTCTCCAAACAGTTGGAATTTTGATATTGCTATTCTGTACAGGTGCAAACGTTGACGTTACAATGAGCACAACTGCTTATTTGGTTTACGCGATCGTGCATATTGTTACAATAGTAGTATTTAACGTAGTGGCATACACTACAAATAAGCTTGACAAAAAGTCTACAAAAATCGGTGCTTTTATGATAGCACTTGCATTGATTTTCTCAATAGGCTCAATCGTTTATACCTGTATTTTTGGCTTCTTCGGACAAAACATAGGCATATTCGACAACAAAATGGTATTGGTTTACGAAAAGAACGAGGACGGCTATACCGTTAAAAACGTTCTATATGGTCGTGGCGATATCGTTGTTATTGAAGACACCTTTAACGGTGAGAAAATCACAGCAATTGATAGCGAAATGTTTACAAAGTACGCAATCAAGACAGTTTCTGTTAATACAAAAACACAGCTAAGAGTAGTAGGAATAGAAAATCTCCCAGAGGAGATTGACTATATGTCTGAAATCAAGGTACCCCTTGATAATATGGACTATTATAGAAAAGAGCTATTTGAAGCGTCAAACGAGCTAGGCTCTCGCCACGCATTGGCACTTTGTAATCAGGTAACCTTTGATGCGTGCCCAGATAACAAGGTTGTAGTAAGCTTCAATTACAATTTCGCTAATTTACCGGAAATTGCAAAAAATAATTTTGCACCAACAATAATTCTAAACAAGGGCGAGACCCTTAATCTAAAGGCTTATGCTAGTCAGGTTCCATACTTTGCATACATAGAGCCAGAAAATGAGGCAGGATTAAAGGATGCCTACTATCTAGGAAACGGCTACTTCCTAAACACACCGCTTCTCGCTGATGGGGCTGTACTTGATGGTGCAAAAATCACTGAAAGCGTTGAAACACGTGCACTTTCCTTTGAAAGAGTATATCTAATTGACGTTTTGTGTGGAAACGACGGTAAATACGTTGTACCTAGCGAGCTTTCCTCCGTAATTAAGGATGAGGATAAGGGTAAGCTAATTAAGCATACTCAGCTTGATAGCTATCTTTCAGAGCTTCCTAATCTTGTTAAGAGAGAGGGCTTTGACGTTTTGTATAACGTTGACGGCAAGACTGTTAGTCAGGAATCAATTCTTGAAAGTCTAGCTGGCAAGAATAATACAACAATCGTTCCGCTTTGGACAATTCATACACCAAAAATCCTAAGCATTGATGGCGACAGAGAATATGTCTATGGCGATTTAGTTGCAACTTTAACAGTTATGGCTGAAAGCGTTCACGAGCTAAAGTATAGGGTTAAGGACGCAAGAGCGTTCAAGGGCAATGGAAACGTATTTGTCCTTGATAAGCCAACACCAGCACACTCATTCACTTACATATTTGAGGTGTATATTGACGACCCTGATACAGAGCTTTCCGTTATGGTATCACAATCTGTTCCTGTAACCGTTAAAAAGAAGGTAGTTACACCAAGCTGGACAATTCCGGAAAATGCAGTTTACAACGAGCAGGAGCATATCGTTGGAGCAGTAATCTCAGAGAGTGATATGGCATTTGAGGATTCCAACGCAGTTGAGGTTGTTATTACAGATAAGACCACATCAACCAATAGCACCAATAACCCTGTTTTCGCAGGAAGCTATTCAACAAAGGTTTCATTTGTGGACGAAAGCCTTAAGTCGCTTTATGAGATTGAAAACGATGAGCAGGAGTTTGAAATTTCCCAGTTCAGCGTAGAGCCCGTATGGTCTGATAGCTCTTATGTATATAACGGCTTAGTAAACGTACCAACCGTTGTGCTTAACGGCGTTAGTCAGGTTCTTTCATCTGATATAGTGGCTGATGACAGTAAGGACGCAGGCAACTATACAATCTCCGTTGTACTAACTGAGGCGGATGACCAAAGAAACTACAAAATAGTTGACGACACTCACGATTACGAAATCACTCCAAAGGTAATTAACGTATTGTGGGGCTCCAACACCTACGAATACGTTGGTGAGACAATCGGACCCTTAGTTACAGGATTTGAGGATGATTCACTTTGTGCAGGAGATACACTTGCCCTTGAGGAAATTAAATATACGGGACTACAAAGAAACGTAGGAACAGGATACGTTGCAACAGCAGTGGAGACCTTTAGAAACTATGATTTTTCTGAGGAAAGCTCAAGCTATACGTTCTCAATTACTGCAGTTCCACTACAGGTAAATGTTGAGAACAAATCATCAACCTATGACGGAAAAATCTTTGATGAGTCTCTTTCAATTACTGCAGATGGCTTGTGTGGCACAGATACACTTGCAAGCGTAATTTCTCAATTCAATTATGGTGCAGAGGTTTCCTCTGCAAAGAACGTAGGCGACTATACCATTGAGCTTTCTCCAAAGACAGAGGGCGCAAACTATAGCAACTACGTAATTACGTATCAAACAGGACAAACCCTTACAATTAATCAAAGAAGGGCAATTGTAAACTGGACAAATAAATCCCCTGTCTATAATGGTGTGGCTCAAAAGCCTACTGCAACAGTAATCGGTGCAGGAAACGTAAATCTTACTGTAAGCGTAACCGGTGAGCAAACTAATGCTGGCACAGGCTTCCAGTCGGCAGTAAGTCTAACCGAGGCACTTGATTTGCAAAACTACTACATAGAGACAGCTGATGCAAGCTGTACCTTTGAAATCAAAAAGAGACCAATTACTATAACTGCAAATAGCATTACGAGAACCTATGATAAGCTAGCAACCGATTCAGCGTTGTTTGGCTACACATACAACGGCTTGGCAGAGGCTGATTCATTTAGCGATGTAGCATCTGACATTACCTATAATGACGTTGCGCTTGATGCTGTAAACGTAAGCACATATACAATTCAAATGACAGTTACCCTTGGTACAAAGGCAAATAACTATGAAATCACAAAGAAAGATGGCACCTTGACTATCGAAAAGGCGCTGGCAACAGTAGGAAGCCTAAGTCAGGATTCATTTATCTATAACGCACAGACACAAGCACCGACGGTTTCAATAACAGGTGTAGGTGGTGAAAGCGTTGCCCATAGCCTTTACGCTCTTAGCGCACAGGGTAATAGAGTTAACTCAACAAACGTAGGCACATATAAGGTAGAGCTTGTTCTTTCAAACGACAACTACAAGCTACCTACAACAAGCCTAAGCTTCACAATTGAAAAGGCTAAGCTAACGGTAAATTGGGGAGCAGACCTATCCTTTGAATATGACGGAACAACACACTACCCAGAGGTTGAGCTTATTGGTGCAAACGATGCAGTGGTTGCGCATAACCAAATCGGTGGTAAGAACGTAGGAGGCTACACGTCAGTAGTATCTATTAAAAACACACTTGATTCTCAAAACTACTACATTGATGAGGCAGACAAATCTAGGAACTTTGAGGTAACACCGGCAACTGCAACAATCAATTGGGGCAACCTCACGTTTATCTACACAGGTGAGGCACAATATCCAGCACCTACAATCACAGGCGTTGGTGGCGAGGCAGTTAAGTACACAGTATCTACCGTTGAGGGTACACCTGTAAATGCAGAAACGTATACTGCAAGGGTAGAGCTTAAGAATGATAACTACGTTCTAGATAGCTACACAATGAGCTATACAATTTCTCAGCGTAAGCTAAACGTTGCATGGTCAAATCTGCTTCTTACGTATAATGGTGGCGAACAGCTACCAAGCGCTATTCTTACCGATTCAAGAAGTGGCGCTGTAGTAGCTGGCGTTATTGAGGGTGCAGAGAAGAATGTAGGCACCTATACAGCAACTGTATCTATTAAGAATACACTTGATATTCAAAACTACTACATTGAATCAAGTGATAGCTCACGTCAGTTTGAAATTGCTCCTGCAAAGGTAACAGTAGCCTGGGATTATGACGCACCTTACACCTATAACGGAAGCGTTCAAAGACCAACTGCTATAGCTACTGGTATAAATGGCGAGAGCCTTGGACTTAGCGTTGAATACACCAACGAGGAGTCAAAGAACGCAGGAGACTATTCGGCAATCGCTTCAATAACAAATAGCAACTATGAGCTTGACGAGGCAAGCAAGACTCAGGAATACACAATTAACAAAAAATCACTTACAATCACTGCTGATAACAAGGAAATGGACTACACAGGCAACACTTACCAAGGCACATTTACCGTTAAGGCTGAGGGACTTGTAGGCGATGATACCTTAGAGGATGTAGTAGTTATTTCCTTTACAGGTGAGGCAACCACTGCTAAGGAGGTAGGAAGCTACGATATCGTAGTATCATGCCAAGAGGCAACAGGTGGCGTATACGACAACTATGAAATAACAACGGAAAACGGAACACTTACTATCAATCAGGTAGTAAGTGAAGCCAATTCCTAGAAAGGAGATATCTGATGAATAGATGTATAAATCCAGAATGCAGGGCGGTTTACACAGAGCCACTAAAAACGTTTTTGGGTGAAGAAAAATGCCCAAAATGCTGTAAAAACATTTTTCCTAGCAAGGATACAGTTTTGAAGATAACTCCAGAGAGCAGAGCCTTATATGTTCAATCAGAAAGACTATTCAAGGAGGGATATCTTCTTGATAAGGCAAAGGGACTTGGCTTTAAGAGTAAGCAGGAGGCGAAGAAGCTAGCCATCGAAAAATGTCTGGTTGCAGGTCTTTCCTTGCACGACCCTTACGCATTACTATCATTAGCGTTTTACTATGAAAGAGGCTATGTAGATGAGGGCAATGACACAATAAGAGCATGGAAAAATTCTCTTGATTGCAACAGCGCAATTTGTCTAAACACTCACACAGATAGCTCCTTTAGATGTGCTACAACAGACGATAGCGACAAGGGCGAGCTTTTTAAGCTTGACGCCTTTGAAATAAGCAAGCTTCAGCTAAAGTCTGGCGTTGCAATTTTAAGATTGCTTGAAAAGGCTCCATATCGTTTCAGAAAGGAAGCGGAGGGCGAGCTTAAGGGCAGGGTTGCAAGTAAGGTCTTGGAAATTTCCAAAAACTATCCAGAGCTTGTAACGGTTGAGAGCAACACTCTTGTAAAGAGGGCGCTTGCTCAGGATTCAAGCAAGAAATCAGCAACGGAAAACACCTATATGACGGCAAGAGAGCTTGTAAGACATGCTCTTGATTTGAGAAATAGCGAAAGCAAATCTATGATGCTAATGGCATATATGACTAATAGCGAGGTTGAAAAGCTCTACGACCCTGAAATTCTTGAAAATAGCAGGGGAGCAAGACAGCCTATTACAGAGCTACTTAAGGAGGAGCTTGGCATATATATCTATGCAATTCCAACTGAGGGCAGAGACGTAGGAAAGCAACCGATTAGAACCTTTAGCGAATACTTGAACATTTTGTCATACCGTAACCAGGAGAGCCAATATCTTTTCAAAAAGGAAAAGGAATATTGCTTCTCTGTATTTGCAATAAATGCTAAAAAGAAAATTTCTGCCAAGGGAATAACAGGCAAGAAAATCAAGCAAGCATTTGAGGACAATAGCACTGAGCTTATGAAGGAGCTCAATAGGAAATACGTTCATAACGAGTACGTATTTACGACAGACGATGTCCTTTGGGCGCAAAAGGAAAATGCCTCCAGCGCCGCAGAGGTTATTGAATTTATAATAGACAAAATCCCGTTGATTTATTAAAGGAGAAAAAATAATGGATAATATGAACGTAAATACACCTGCGCAGGTAAACGAGCCTGCTCAAAAGGTTGAGCTAAAGAAGTACGAGGAAATTGACGTTGTTGATTCCCTTGACGTTAGCGTAGTTAAGAAGCATTTGATGCCAGTGCTTGAGAAGAATGGTATTTCCGTAAGCTCTTTTATCGACGATAAGTATAGCAACAACTATACAATCGAACAGCTTATCAAGAATGCCTGGGGCACTGTAAGAATGATGACCGAATCCCATTTCTACAAGGAAAAGAAGGTGCTTGGTGTTTTCAAGTCCAAGTCTTACGAAAAGGATTTGAAGATGATTTGCGACCTTATTACTGAAATGGACAATAAGGTTAAGAACAACGACAATAAGGTAACAAAGCTGGAGCAGGCAATCTCAAGGAAGATTACCAGCATGAGAAAGAAGTATAAGGCTCCACCAGCAGAAAAGAACCAGATTTTCTTGCTCGACGACTACATTAAGGACACTATGCTTTGCGTAAGAGTTGCAAAGGAAAGCGGCTGCAGAATGGATGAGGCTGTATATGAAAAGTCCATGGAAACACTTCTTGAGATGAGACGCTACCTTAACAACACTGTATGCGACGGCTTCTCCGTAACCTCTGAGGAGTATTTCTTGTCAGTTGTTGATGCAATCAGAGAGGTAAGAAATAACGTAATCAACGACCTACACACAGATACACTCTTGCTTGAAAGATCCCTTATGACAATTAAGGATAAGTGGACAAAGCTAGACACACCACCATCAGGCAAGAATAAGGCTACAAATAGCTACGAAATCGTTAAGAATGACGATATTAGTAAGGTTATTGAGTATGCTCCAATTGAGAAGAAGCTAAACGTATTCTTCGACAATATGAGCAAGTTTAAGTCAAAGAACGATGCTATTATCACACCAAAGCAGGTGGAGCTTGATGAGCTAAGAGCAGAAAAGGAAAAGCTTCTTGACGAAATGGATGAGCTTGATATTCTTGAGGAGGACAGACTCATTTCAAGAGATGCTCACGATGAAAAGATGGATATCCTAGGCGACAGACTTGACGATCTTGAGGATAGAATTTTTGATGCAGAGGACGACTTGTCAGCTCTCAGAGCAGAAATGGACGATTACAATGCCATTTTTGAAATCGTAGAGGAAATGAACGACTTCTACAACAAGAGCCTTGCTCGTGGCTATATTCCAGAAATTGTTGAGATCTTTAAGGAGGATGGAAACTTCAACTATGCAAAGATCTCAGGTGCTATCAGAAGAATTGATACACTAAGCGACCTTGAATTTGAATCATTTATGCTTGAAATAAATGCATTGACATCTACATACGTTGAAAAGAGAGATGTTCTTGCTAAGCGTAGCTCTAGAGTATCTAAGATGCTCAAGGAAATGAAGGACGAGAGACTCAACAAGGCTCGTGCTCATGAAAAGGCTAAGGAAGCACAACGCATTGAAAAGGACAAGGAGCGTCAAGAAAGAGAAGCTGAAAAGCAGGAAATGCGTGATGCTAAGGAAAAGGCTCGTGAGGAAAAGAGAATTGCCCGTGAAAAGATAAGAGAGGGCAGAAACAATAGAAGATCAAGAGACGAAGAGGACGAGGAATATCAGAAGAAGCTAGACGAAAGAAGAAAGGCTAGAGAAGCAAGAGGCGGAGGCGCAGGCGGATTTGATCCTAACGGTGGATTTGCAGGAGGCGCAAGAACAGGCTTTAAGCCATCTGATATTGACGACGACAACTAATACGTAAACGGGTGGGGCATTTTGCCCTACCCCCAGTATTGGAAAAGGAGGGTATCCCATGGTAAATATGGATTTTACCAGAAAATTTGACGGTATACTTCAAAGGGCACAGCAGACCTATAAAACCTCTGTTAATGAGCAGGCACTCCTTTCTGCACAGCAAAGTCTGGAGCCAATAAAGAATCTTAGAAGTGGCAGGGATCTTTACGAAAAGCATATAAAAAACGCAGTTGGCTTAAGCCTTCGTATAGGCATGAAGCGAATTGCTATCGACGCAGTAGTAAATAATCTCAGCTGTAAAATGGACGTGGCAATGGGCATGCTTGACAATATGGAAAGGGTTGCTATTGAAAACAGCTTTCTTAAAACCTCAGCCTTGGCAATACGAATTAAGAATTTGTTGACAAGCCTGAAGTGGATATATGCTCAAAGTGATGAAATATACAGAACCTATCAAAGTGATAGGGGTAAGAATGATGAATTTATTCTTTCCAAGGCGAAGGAAAAATATAGTGAGCTTTACAAGGAATGTGAAAAGCTCCCCTCTGAGGAGGAGGTATTTGAGGGAGTTTTATTCCCTAATATAAAGGCAGAATGTCGTGAGTTTATTGATAGCTTGATTGATGAGGTTAACGAAATTCACAAAAAGCTTAATCGCGACAAAATCGGAAGTCGGGTTGACAATATTTTCAGCCCAATTCCACAGGAATGGAAGACCAGCTATAGCTTCCGTCCAACAATAAACGGCAATAACAATAGCCTAATGGTTGTTGTTACACCATTTAAGGATGAATTTACGTTTCTTGCTTGCTCTTACGCACAACAAAACGGCTCAAGAGTGGCTGTGGTTGATATTACAGCAAGAGCCTTTGGAGATTGCTCGGCAAGCGAGATTAAGGAAATATTTAACTACGTGGGCACTACTGCGGACATAATTGCCATTACAGGTATGTCTATGTACCACGAATCAAATAAGAGCTATATTTATCAGTCCCTTTACGACGTAGCAAGAAGCAAAAAGGGCTTAAGTGTTTTAATTCACGATTTTAACAGTAAGCTTCCAGTTTGGAAGGAGGCAGAGGATGCCCTACCAGAGGCTTACGATATATTCTTTATGTATCTGACACTTCCAGGCTATAAAGAAACCCTTGAAGCGCTTAAGTATGGAAGCGTCCGTGAAATCGATGAGCTATTTGTTAAAAAGGAATGTGCGTTCCTTGGCTACGTAGGCGTAAACGAGGTAATAGCCATTCTGAAGAATGACTATACTAACGACTTTAGCGACACGGCATCAAGAAAATCTAGAGAAAATTACAGTAAAATTCTAGATTACATAACAAATCTAAAGAGCCAGTCTCAGCTGATAGGCGATGACTGGGGAAAGAGCTTTAATTGCTTCGAGGACGTAAGCTTTGAGCCCAAAAAGGACTTTGGTGGCTACGACTACGATACAAAAAGGCTTCTCAATCCTAAAAATCTTGATGCAATCATAAATATGGAAAACATTTTGTTGCCAGCAAGATGTGGACTAGCAGTAAATTACTGCTTGCTCTGTGGCGAGGACGTTTCAATTTGGCAGGAGCTAACTGATGAGGAAAGGCTTTATCGCCTAACCCTTGCAACAAAAACCGTTGGCAGACTACTAAATGCCCAATATGACCCAACCGTTGAAATCAAGGAGATTGAGGGCAAGGCTGGTGCATATTGCTCAGGCGGTGGAAAGCTTATAGTTTACGGAAGCAAGGACGTTATGAATTTCTCTTGGCTTGCAGACGCCGTGTGCCACGAAATGTTCCATGCGTTTCAGCATACAGCCATGACTACTGGCTGGAAAAGATGGCATGCCAGTGAGCTTATGGTAACTCCTCAGCGCATTAAGGAATGGAATAAATGCCACGGTAAATATATCGACATAAACAAAAATGAGAATAGCTATTATGTCCAGGGCTTTGAGGTTGATGCTCGTGTATTCGCAGCAGAAACAACCGATGGCGTAACTAAGCATTGGCAAAAGCTAAATCTAGTTTAATTCGGAGAGCAAGATGAATAAAAACGAGGTACTAAACAAGTATATTATCGAATTCCTCCACGTTGAGGAGGAATCCACTAATAGAATGATGGACTTGTATGGTACAGGAAAGTCAAGTAACCTAACCATTGAGCTAGGGGATACTATGCCTGACCAAACAAGATTGTATTGTCGTATTGCAAGAATAATAAAGGAAAGAATAGGAAGACCGGCAGGAATTGCTCTAAGAGATAGCTCGCCACAAAAGGGAGTAGGTAACTTTGATGAGATAAATATTCTTGACTGGACCATTTCCAAGTATGAAAATGCCGACCTTGATACTAAGGTGAAGCTTCTTACAAAAATGGCAAATAGCTCCCTTGCAGAGCTAAAGCAAAAGGGAGTAAACTCCTTGTTCTTGTCCGTTGGCGCAATTAAATGGGACGTGCCAGACCCAGATGACAATACACGATTTGTGAGCATTACAACACCATTGCTTATTTTCCCAATTAAGCTGGTGCGTTCAGGTAATGCTATGCCATATTGCATTGAGTTTGTGGCAGACGATATAAGATTAAATCCTTGTCTTATTGAGAAAATTGCCCGTGTTTATAGCAGGGAAACTGCCGACAAGCTACCGCTTCCAGTGGCAACGGAGGGCGCTGTTAATATTGCTGAGCTAGACGTGGAGCAATATTTTGCAAGCATTAACACCTTCATAGGTGAAAGCTTTAGAGATGCTCGCAGAGAATTTGCTTTGCAAAGCAATAAAATTGCAATTTCAAACTTCAACAGCATTGATATTGCAATGTATTACGACCTAATTAACCATAAAAAGGAGCTTGAGAGTAGCAGAATGATTGAAAAGCTATTCACAAGCGTTGACAGAGTAGATAATGAAATTATCGAAAAGCCACTTATCACTCTGCCTGCCGACACAGTGCAGGAGGGTATTCTTGCAAGAGCAGTTAATAACGACGACCTTATTATCAAGGGTCCTCCGGGCACAGGTAAAACCTTGACAATCGCTAACCTTGTTGCTTCACTTATGGGCGCTGGTAAAAAGGTAATGTTCGTTTCTGCTAAAACCTCAGCCCTTGCCGAGGTATGCAATAAGCTTCCAGAGCATCTACGCCCATTTGTGCTAGAGCTATTCTGCGAAAGCGAAACCGAAGCTGCAAGCTTCAACGTAAACGACCTTATTGCTTCACTAAGAAAAGCAAGAGATGCAGAGCCTGTAAAGGATATAGGACTTCTTAAGCAAGAAATCCAAGGCTATCAAAACAGCAAAAAGGATGCAGTTAGATATCTTGACGCATATAAGCGCTTCTATTTTACAGACCCAAATCCATTCACAGGTCGTGCCTTCTATTCAACAATCAATAATGCCCTTGTGTACAATGGCAACCCAAGATTAAGAGAGGCGTTTATTGGCAGAACCTCAAGAATTACCGTTGAGGACTACAATAAAATGCACGGCAAGGTTGAGCTTTGCGAGGCTAATCTAAATAATATCACAAATAACGGTGAAAAAATCGCAACCCTTAGTCCTTGGTATGATGCAGAAATAGCCGTTTCTCCAACCGCTATCGAGGGTGAGATTAACGACATTAAGGAAACTCTAAGGGATATATCTGAAAAGATAACTGCCTTTATGAAGGAGCTTGGAATTGAGGATAAAAGAGATGAAATATCCCTTGCTCTATTTTCAAGAATTGTAGAGGCTGACATCAGCAAGGACAATATTCAAAGAATTATAGAGGGAAGCATTCGCCCCTCGGTTATGCAAGCACTAAAGGAAAAAACAAGAGAGCTTGTTACTAACGATTTATTAAACGAATGCTTTAACTACGTAGTAAAGAACAAAATCACTATTAAGACAGATGATGAGCAGGGCTTAAGCGGACTTCTTGATGAGCTTGGTCAAGCAAGCTCAAATAAGAGCGCTAAGGAGCTTTTGGAAATCAAGAGCGCTATTGAAAAAATGAACCTTGCAGTGTCCGACTCCTGCGACGTGGTGCTTGACGTGTTTGAAAGCTACAGCAAAAAGGATGAGGAGCTGGACGAGGCTCAAAGAGCGTTAGATTTACTCGTTCCTGTGGTGGGCAAGCAAAGGGAAGCTCGTTATGAGCTACTGAATACTCACTCACAAACGCTTTCTAAGTATTCTAAAAAGGATATGAAGAAGTTCTCCTTGTTTGAGGGTAAGGCTAAAAAGGCGTATGAGGAAATTTCCAGACTTCCAATTGGCAAGGTACCGACTATTAATGAGGTAACTAAGGCTTGCGAAATCTTCGATGGTTTTAAGGTGATTGAGGCTGAAAAGAAGCAAATATTTACAAGATTTGTTGAAATGTTCGGCGATGAGGTTACAGAAAAAGACGTAGCAAGCGTTGAGGAGTTTATCTCTGGCTGTGAGAGCAGAGAGGAAAAGAAAAAGCTTCTGAGAAGCTTGCTTGAGGAATCAAGGCTTGTGGAGGAAACTCTTGGACTCGTTACAAGTCCACTTGAAAGAGTGAGCGAGGAGCTAAAGTGTAAAACTGCTGACGAGCTTGCTGACGTGGTCCTTGGCGCTATCGAGCGTGCTAAGATTGAAAAGCTATACGAGACAGCCTGCAAGGAGCTTGGTCTTGTTGGTATGGATGAGCTTGTAAGTCTTGAAACGCCTGAAACGATTATTTGCATCAAGGAGCTTAGCGAATATATCGTGTTAAACGATACAAGAGCTACTGCAATTTTTGAGTTTATTAAGCAAAGAGATGATGTTGGTAAGGGATTGATTAAGCTTGAAAGAATGGCTATGAAGTATGGACTCAATCCAATTTATCGTAGCATTTCTAAGCTAACCCTTGTTGATATAGATCGCTTTGTTGAGGATATTGGCGATGCCAGAATCAGCAACGCCTGCCTACAGCTTAAGGCGACTATGGACGAGGATAATATCGGCTGCCTAAGATCATTCCTTGAATTCTTTGCTCTGGGAATTGTAAAGCTTCCAAGACGTGATGAAATCAATATGACACAGCTATTTGAGTATGCATACTTTAATGCCTGCACCATTGATGGTGAAAATAAGCTAACTAAGGAGCGCGCATCTGTTTTCGACGGCACGGCTCTTAGAGCTATGGAGAAAAACTATATTGCTTCAAATACAATGCTTGCTCGCGCGCAGGCTAGGTATATAGCCCATCAACTATGTGTAAGCAATAAGCACGATCCTAAATATGCATTCTTGAACAACGAGCGTCCTGTAAGAACAAACGCAAGGGTGTTCTTTAAGGAAAATGCAAAGGCAATTCTTTCCCTTGCAAGATGCGTTGTATTATCACCATATTCCGTAAGCGTATTTATGAAGCCAAAGGAATATTTTGACTACGACGTTTTGATTGTTGATGAGGCAAGCCAGTTGCCTGCAAGAGTAATTTTACCTTGTGCAATTCGTGCAAAGCAGGTTGTGCTTGTAGGTGACCAAAATCAGATGCCACCAATCCTTTACTTTGTAAGAAAGGATAACGCATCGGCAGATGAGGATGATGAGGAGGAGTGCAACAATATTCAACAGGTTGACTCAATCCTTGACCTTGCAATTAAAAACAAATCAATTGATGCAGTGGGACTTGTATGTCACTATCGTAGTAACAACGAGAGCCTTATTGCATATTCTCAAAAGAGATACTACGACGATATGACCACATTCCCAACAGCAAATCCTGAAAAGGATGGCAAGGGACTAGTTGACGTATTCGTTGACGGCGGCCACGCGGGTGGCGTAAATATGGTTGAGGCAAACAAGGTTGTTGAGCTTATCGAGAAGCATTTTGATGAGTATTATGATGAGGATGCGAAGATGCTTCGTGAATCCTTGGGCGTAGTTGTATTCGGTCAAAAGCAGCTCGCTTGTATAGATAAGCTTCTTGATAAGAGCCCTGTTAGGTCGAAAATCAATCTCGCAAGAGCAAACACTAAGGAAAATCCCGATAAAACCTACTTTATCACAGCAGTTGATGGGGTACAGGGTCAGGAAATCGAGCATTTGATTATTTCCTTAACATACTGTAAGAGAGACGCTCACGGAGTGGTTAAGCAGAGCTTTGGTATGCTTAACAGAGTAGGAAACGGCGAAAGACTTGGTGAAAGAATATTCAACGTTGCCGTAACGCGTGCAATTAAATCCTTGTCCTTTGTACATTCAGTTCATTCCTACGAGATTACAAAGCCATCTCTTTCACACCTTCGTGAATATCTCGAAATGCTGGAGGCGCTTGGTAACAAAAACGAGGATACAGCACCTAAGTTTGTATCTAATATGGATAAGGTCGACCAATTTGCACTCAGCGTTCAAGCTGAAATTTCAAAGCTAATTTCCGATAAGGAAAGAATAGTATACGGCTACGGTGTAACTGAAAAATCCTTGAGAATTCCAATTGCAATTTTATCAAAGGATAAAACACACGCGTCCTTGGCTATATTCTGTGAAACAGATATAACAGATGGTGACAGATACGTGGACAGCTGGGTAAATTACCCTGAAACTATGGAGGGACGTGGCTGGAAGCTACACAGAATGTATATTCACGACTGGTATTTTAACCACGAGGCAGAGCTAAAGGCACTTAAGAATGCCATCTCTAGCGTAAGCGAAGAATAAGAGGAGACAATAGAATGAAGAAGAACGAAAAAATGATTCTTGGCAACCCTGAAAGCAACAGCAGTAGCAGAGTAAGGGTTAGCGAAAAGGAAATGCTTAAGGCTAGTATTGAGCTTAAGGAGCAGGAAACCAATAAAAAGCTTATAGAGCTAGCAGAAAACCTTAAAAAGGTTCAAAATTCTAAAAGCACAAACAAGCAGGTTGTTGTAGAAACACTTTCTCAAACAATCAACCTTATAGCTCAATTTAAGGACGTTATCCTTGAAATTAAGGCGCTTGAGCTTGCTTTTGAGGCAATAGCTGATACTTTCTCAATTGTTGACGACGTATTTCAGGTTATCGACCTAATTATGAATCAACAAATTGCACAGGATACAGGTGCATTCTCTGGCTTAAGAGCTAGAATGAACGTAAATAAGATGGCAAGATCCATCAAGAGACGCTTCTCAAAGATGCAAAATACCTTTATGGTAATTCCAAAAATGATGGGAATTATGGGAGGCTTCAATAATATTCTTGGCAAATCCATGGGTAAGATGAGCAAGAAGAATAAGCAAAGCGCTCAAAGAGACGGCAGAGAGTTTTCAGGTGGACTTACTCCTGAGGCTATCGAAATGCTCAAGGAGCAGGGCGTTGATATGGAGCAGGGCGAGAGCTCTGGCTCTGGCGCAAGCTCTGGAGGAAATGGTGGCACTCCGGGTGGAGGACAGGGTGGTTCAAGCTCTGGCGCATCTGACAACGGTGGAAGCAACCCATTTGACGGTATTTAATTTGTATGCTATGCGCGAGCCAGCTTGTGCATAGCATAGTCCAAAAGCTATAAAGAAATGGAGATATAATAATGGGAAAGGTAAATAGAGGAGATATCGATAATAACGATAACGGTATCGATCCAAGAAAGTCCGCAAACGACGCTGCAAATCAAGACCTTCAGGCAAATATTGAGGAATGCTATAGATTGCGTGATGCCATAAAGGCTCAAAGAGCTAAGGATAGCAAGAATATGACTCAAGAGCAAAAGATGGAGCTAAGAAAGCTCTATAACAAGCTTTTGCGTACAGCTAAAAAGGTAGTTGACCAAGCGCAGGACGAGGCTACGATTAAGCTATTCAAGGGATTGATGGATACAGCCAGCTCAAGAGCAAAGGAATACGGCTCTGCTATTGTTGGTGAAGCTCCAAAGACAAGAATGGAGGACATCAAGGGACTTGATAACGTAAAGGAGCTTGTAACAAGCTTCCTGTTTATGCTTAAGCACCCAGATGTAGTTAAGTACTATAACATTGAGGGTGGCTGCAATATGCTTATGTATGGCGCACCTGGTACAGGTAAGAGTATGTTTGCTGAAGCAGTTGCAAACGAAATGGGCTTACCAATCTTTAAGGTTACCCCTGCGGACATTTTTAAGCCCTATGTAGGTGAGTCCGAGGCTTCAATCAGAGAGCTATTTGCAGAGCTTGACACCTGTGATGAGGGTGCAGTTTTGTTCATAGATGAGTGCGAATCAATATTCAGTGCAAGAAAGCAGGATACACAGGACTACAAGGCAGGCGTAACAACTGAGCTTTTGCAGGCAATGAACGGATTTGGTGTTGATAGACGTAGAATTATTACAATCGCTGCAACAAACTGTCCAGAGCAGATTGACCCTGCATACCTACGTTATAAGCGTTTCTCACATATCGTACACGTAACTCCTCCGGACGAAACTGCTATTGAGGCGATTGTTAGAGGAAAGCTAAGACATACAAAGAAGGGAGAAATGGCAGAGGAACCACACAAAAGACCTCTTAAGCTTGCAGACGACGTATCTATCAGATACATAGTTGATCAGCTAATGGCAAGAGAGGAAATTGTAAATGGTGTACCAAGCTATTACTATACCCCTGCTGATGTAAACGGTATCGTGGAGGAGGCTTGTCGTTTGGCTCTTGTTCAGGTTGAAAGAAACAACACAGGCGAGACAATTCCACTAACCAGAGAAATGTTTGACAAGGCGTTTAAGAAGGTTCCACCAAGCGTAAGTCGTGCAAAGTTTGACGAACTTGATAGCTTTAGAAAGGAAGACTAAGCTTCGCTTTTTAGGAGTAAAGGCAATTGTGCCTTTGCTCCTTTTTTTTATTCAAAGGAGCAAAGCTTGTTTTTAATATTAACAAGGTTAAAACAGACACTCTGTCCAGTTTTTTTGAATTAAGCTACGCTTTTGAAGGAGAAGCGCTGACTACGCTTGCTTAATTGACAACTTGTTTACAAAAAAGACACAAATCTCTATTTCTTGCGATTTTTTTCTAAAAAATGTTGATAAAAACAACAAGCTAAAATTCAATTCTGTGTGGAAAAATAGACACTCTATCAAGGATTTTTCAAAAAACTCTCATAAGATGGTAGCTTTTGCCAAGAAAAACAATTTCTTTGCGCGAGGTATTTCAAGAATTTAGTTGAAATTATCCTACTTGACAAGCAAAATCTTTTTGTATATAATGTTATATATTATAAAATAATGCTAAGGTTAGTAATTATTATTTGACAAAAGGATACAAAATGGATAAGGAATTTTTAAGGATTAAGCAGAGGGCTAAGCTTCTTTTGATAATCAATGCTTGCGTTTTCGGAATAATCGCAGGCTTGGTCGGCTTAGGACTCCCTCTTTTGCTTATGAAGCTGATTACCAATAGCTTCAATATGGTAGTGTGCGTTGTCTGCTTGCTTTCTTGCTTGCTTGTAACTGCATCCTTGATATTGATCATTGGCTGGCCAAGAAATGCGACTCTTGCAAAAAGCCTTGATAGTAAAATTTCAAGAGAGCGTGTACAGACCATGCTTTTTTTCAAGGACAAGGATTTACCAATTTATAATCTACATAAGGAAAAAACCGCTGAAATGCTATCAGCATTGCCACCACAGGGATTAAGCCTAAAATGTATTGTTACTATGGTAATCGCAGGCGTGCTTAGCGTGGCACTTGCTGTAACAGCTCTTGCAATTCCGCTTAAGCCTGTAGTTAACGATGATGATACAACGACCGATGAGGTGTTTGTGTTTACAGAATGGCAGAAGGAAAGACTGAAGGCGCTTATTGCTTACGTTGATAATTCAAGCATTGTGACAAATGCAAAGACAACTGCTCTGAAGGAGCTAAACGACCTTTACGAGGAGCTTTTTACTGTAACAACAAGACCTGATATGGTAAAGGCAGTTACCGATTGTATGGTGGTAATTGATGACAAAATTGAGGAAATAAATGTATATGAGGAGATTATGGGAGCGCTCATAGCTGAGAGCGAAAGCGTAATGTCCTTAGCAAAGGCACTTGGAAAGGTTACTGAAATTCCAAACAAGGATACATATAGAGTACTTCTTGAGGATTACCTAACAAAGGAGCCGGAATACTTCAGTAATCTTGCAAACGGTATTATGCTGGCAGGACTAAGGGCAACCGCCTATAAGGATTCGGCAATCTTTAAGTCTGTTGCACAAATGCAAGACGCATTTACTAAGCTTGCAGGCGCACTGACAGGCGTTAGTGATGAGGAGGCAAGGGCGCTTCTTATTAACGCAACAATGGACGCTTCAGTTGAATTGGTTTTTGAAGCCTCAAGTCAGGAAGCGACCAACAGAACCGTTGGCGATACAATTATTTCAGAGCTTATGTTTATATTCGATATCAAGAGAGCTGAGCTTCCAGAAACTATTCTGGATAACGGCGTTTCTTATGAGGATAGCAGTGGCAACTACGAGGAGAAAGAGGATGACAAGCTTTCCGATGGTGGTGGTGGCCGTGATGAGCTAAACTTTGGAAGCGATGATGAGGTTTACGACCCCGACCAGCAGGCAAGGGTAAAATACAAGGAAATTTTTGTAAAATACAGAAATATGAAGAATGAAAAGGTGAATGAGGGCTCACTGCCTGAGGAGTACTCAAAAATGATTGATGAATACTTCACCTCGTTATATACAGGCGACTAAATTAAAAGGTAAAGGAAGCTATTATGGAAAATATAGAATTGAATGAAATTGAAGCAGGCATCGTTCAAAGCGTTGCACAATTTAGCAAGAGTGTTGCTCAAATCAAGACAGAGCTTGCAAGGGACGTTGTAGGACAAGAGGAAATAGTTGACAATGTAGTAATCGCGATTATCGCAGGTGGTAACGTATTGCTCGAGGGAGTACCAGGTGTAGGTAAAACCCGTCTTGTTCGTTCACTTAGCAGAGTATTGAAGCTCCCATTCTCACGTATTCAGTTTACACCTGACCTTATGCCATCAGACGTAACAGGTGCAAATGTAGTCGAAAAGGATGCAGAGGGAAGGCTTTCAACCATTTTCCGTGAGGGACCAATTTTTGCAAACCTAGTGCTGGCAGACGAAATCAACCGTGCTACTCCAAAGACTCAATCAGCTATGCTTGAGGTAATGCAGGAGCATAAGGTAACAGTAGGTAAAAGCACGTACCCAATTAACGAGCCATTTTTCGTTCTCGCAACTGAAAACCCAATTGAGCAGGATGGTACATACCCCCTACCAGAGGCGCAGATGGACCGCTTTATGTTCAAGCTAATAATGGAGTACCCATCAGATGCTGAGCTTAGAAACATCGTTAAGATGACACAAAAGACAATGGCAGAAACTGCCGAGGGCGTTGTTGACGGAGCAAAAATTCTTGAAATGAGAGCTCTTGCTTCTCAGGTTCCTGTAATAGATGAGGTTATCGATTATGCAGTAAGCCTTGTTTCAGGCACACACCCAGAGCTTGAGCAAGCATCAAGCACAGCCAAGAAGTACATAAAGTACGGTGCATCACCACGTGCCGCACAGGCTCTTATTACTGCTGCTAAGGTAAGAGCGCTAATCAACGGCAACCTAAATGTGGCTTATGAGGATATTGCAGCTCTTGCAAAGCCAGTACTTCGCCACAGAATAAAGGTAAATTATACAGCTATCAACGAGCATCTTGATACAGATGCAGTAATTGAACTACTACTAAAGGAAATCAAAAAATAATAATGAGTAAGCTAATCGTAAGTGAGGAATTCCTTTCACAGATTGAGCTACTCCAAATGATGATAAAGAATAACGTTGCTGGACAGTTTGGAGGAAATCACCGTAGTAAAACCTACGGCTCGTCCTGCGAATTTGTCGACCATAGAGACTACATGGAGGGAGACGACATTTCAAAGATAAATTGGAATGCCTACGCCCGCTTTGACAAGCTATATCTGAAGCTATTCTTAGACGAAAGACAGATGCATACAAGAATTTACATTGATGCAAGTCGCTCTATGCAATACGGGGATAGCAAAAAGGCAGAGCAGGCTATTAAGGTTGCAGCAACGCTAGCATATCTTTCGGTTTGTGAAATGGATAAGGTTTCCGTCTATGCTATTACAGGTGGCAGGGTTGAGGAAATCATAAGTGGCATGGTAGGAAAAGAAAGCTACCTTGCCTCAATAAATAAGCTAAACGACATAGTATTTGAGGGCGAAAGTCGTATCAGTGAGGCAATTTTGCCATCACGTGTTGGATATGGCGACGGTATGTCCGTAATTATCTCAGACTTCTTGACAGATGAGGATTACGAAAGGGCAATCGACCACTTAAGTGATAAAAAGCGTCACGTGCTGTGCGTTCAGCTTTTGTCAAAGGAGGAGCTAAATCCACAAATTCGTGGAAAGCACCATCTGTATGACTCTGAAAATATAGAAAAAACCTATAGAAAGAATATCGACAGAGAAAGAGCAAGAGCCTATAAGGAAGCGCTAAAGTACGTAACCGATAGAATAGGCAATCATTGCGCAGCTCGTGGGGCAGATTATATTCTTGCCAGTGCAGAGGACACAATGCAACAGATATTCTTTGATAAGCTAGCTTCTAGGGAGGTACTCAAATGAGCTTTTTGTACCCCTTAGGACTATTGGGACTGATTGGAGTTCCAATTCTTATCATAATTTATGTAATCAAAAACAAGTATATGGAGCAAACCATCTCCACCACATATTTGTGGAGACTTAGTGAGCGCTTTGAGAAAAAGCGTCGCCGTCGTAATCCATTGGAGGGCTTGCTACCACTTATCCTGCAAATCCTGACGGTTGTGCTTGTATCACTTACGATTGCGCATCCCGTATTCAGCATTCCAAACGGTGCAAGCGAGTACACCTTTGTTCTTGATTCCTCGGCCAGCATGAACACTGAAAGGGACGGGGAGACACGCTTCCAAAGAGGCGTTTTGGAAATTGAAAAATTGATAAATGAAGCATCTGAGGGAAGCACCTTTACTCTTGTTCAGGCAGGAAGCACCACCTCGGTTCTTTGTGAAAAAATAAGCGACAAGGATATGGCGCTTGAGCTTTTATCTAACGCAAAGCCATCACATAGCATCTCGCAGGAGATTGATGCAATCGGTATTGCACAGGGTTATTTTGATGAAAATCCAGGTGCCAAAACATATTTTGTAACCGATACAAGCTACGAAAGCGTGGACAACCTTTCAGTAATCAACACAGCACAAGGCGAGGTTAACTATGCCTTAAGTCAGGTGGAGCATAGCTTTGGCTCCTCTGGTTATCTTTCCGTTTCTGGTAAGGTGAGCGTTTTTGGTAAGGATAAGGACAAAATTCACCTTGCACTAACTGTTGATGGAAGTGAGCTTGAAAGACGTGAAATAGAGGTTTCAGCTGGCACTTGGAGCGACTTTTCCTTTAGTACAGAGCTTACAAGCTTTGAAAGCCTGAGCGTTGCCATTGTGGAAAAGGACGGCTTGAGCCTTGATAACGAGCAAATCATATACGATATAAAGAGCTCATCTATTTATAAAACACTTATCGTAAGCGACAGACCCTTCTTTATTGAAATGGCTGTAAAGCATCTTGGTTATAGAAACGTAACAGTTTTGCCAACTAAGGCATACAAGGAGCAAACAGGCTTTGGATTATACGTCTTTGACTCCTTTAGTCCAGCCCAAGCCCCAACTGATGGTACAATATGGCTAATCAATCCAGATGGAAAGCTTGACAATATGGGCTTTGGTGTCCGTGACGTGGTTAACGTAGAGGGTGGAGATGGTGAGCTTGTGCTTACCAATTCATCATCAAGTCTGGCAAATCGCTTGATAAAGCATCTGGACGGCAAGAGCATTTATATTTCAAGGTATGTGGAATGTGGCTTGTATCGTAATTTTACAACGTTACTTTCATACAACCAAAATCCAATTGTCTTTGCAGGCACTACGTTGAGCGGAGCTAGGGAAATTGTATTTGCCTTTGACCTTCACGATTCAAATATTGCCTTGACAACTGACTATGTAATTTTAATGGGCAATTTGCTAAAATACGCCTTCCCGGATATAATTGAGGAGGTAAGCTACACTATTGGTGACAAGGCAGAAATCAATTTGCCAGCAGGCACTCAAAGCGTAAGGGTAGATAGCCCACTTAAGAACAGCTTTTATCTAAATGCAGGCTCAAGCATTGCAGAGCTAGAGCTTACAGAGGTAGGAGAATATACAATAACTCTTGACAACGATACGGTAATTCACGTGTATGCGTCGCTTGCCGAGGAGGAGTCAGAGATAAATAAGGTAGCCACAAGCCTGTCCTTGCAGGGCGAAGCAACGGAGCAGGGCTTAGACGGAATATTTGATCCAATGATTATAGTATTCATTCTTTTGGCTATTGTATTCTGCATAGATTGGATGGTTTATTGCTATGAAAAATATCAACTTCGATAATCCATACCTTCTGCTTGTACTAATACCGCTACTCGTAGCGATTTTAGTTCCATTCTTCATCGCCATAAGAAAGGAAAACAAATCAAAAAGCGTAATAGCATCACTGTGTATTCATCTTGTAATGGCTATTTGCGTATCTCTTGCAATTGCGGGCATTACCTATAAGGCAACCGTAACAAGGACAGAGGTTTACGTTGTAGCCGATGCATCATATTCAACAAACGAAAAGCTAGATTTAGTTGATGAATATATAAGGAAGGTGCAATCCTCCTTGCCATCAAACACTCAAATGGGTGTGGTAGCCTTTGGTAAGGATTATGTGCTCCACAATGGCTTAGGGGATAGCCTGACAAGCATAAGGGACGCACAAATAGATAATAGTGCTACAAATATTTATAGTGCCGTAGACTACGCCTCGGGCTTGTTCAGTGATAACGTTGTCAAGCGTATCGTTTTAATAACTGATGGTGCAGATACGGACGAAAAGGGCATTGATAATATGATTGCTACCGTGGAAAGACTTCATGCGGAGGGAATCCAAATCGATGCAATGTACATAGATAGCAATCTTTCGCAAAGCACAAGCGAGGCGCAAATTTCAGGTGTAACCTTCAATAAAAAAACCTATCTAAATCACAAAGCTGAGGCAAGCGTGCTTGTACAAAGCTCTGCTGATATGAAGGGTGCATTCTTGACACTTACTCAAAGTGGCACACAGATTACAAGAAAGCCAATTGCACTTTCAAAGGGCTTCAACGTGTTTAATTTTGAAATGCCAACTGATAAGGCAGGGGAATTTGATTACTCCCTCTCTCTCACGCTTCAAAGTGATGCTACTGAGGAGAATAACCATTATGCCTTTACACAAAGCGTTTCTGATGAGCTTAATGTTTTGTTCATCAGCCAATCAAAGAAGGATCTTGACGGGGCGATTGCTCTTTATGGTGAAAACTCTAAGATATATGCCTATATGGACGTTTCTCGTGTTGAGCTAAAGGAAATCAGAAAGTACGAGAATATAACAGTGCTTGAAAAGCTTCCTATGACAATTGAGGAGCTTTGCAAGTATGATGAAATTATCTTGTCTGATATGGACGTAAGAGAAATCGAAAACGTTTCCTACTTTATTGATCTTGTCGGCAAGGTTGTTTCTGAGTTTGGCAAAAGCCTTGTAACAATAGGCGATATGCAGATTCAAAACAAAACTGATGAATCATTAAAGAAGCTAGAGGAAATGCTTCCTGTACGCTTTGGAAATGATGATGAACAGCCAAAGCTATATGGAATAGTAATTGACAGCTCACGAAGCATGTACACTGCCTCTCGTCTTGAGGTTGCAAAGAAGGCAGCCTGCTATCTTGTAAATATGCTCAACGAGGGAGACTGGGTTGCAGTAATTCAATTCTCAGGTGAAAGCTTCGTTGTTCAAGACCCGATAGAGATAGATAATAAGCAAGAAATTATAGACGAAATCAACACAAAGGTTGTGCCAATGCAGGGTACCTACATCGGCGGAGCTCTTGACAAAATCTATAATGAATTTTTCAGAAGCGACGTTGCAACAGAATATAGCTCAAAGCAGCTTATGCTCATAAGCGACGGCTTGACCTTCACTGCAGAAACTAAGGACGCAGGCGATATGGCTGAGCTTATGTTCAATGACGGAATAGTAACCTCAGTTCTTAATCCATACAGCAGTGAGATAGATGGTATAAACCTACTTAAGGAGGTTGCCTCCAAGGGAGGTGGAAAGTACTACGAAATATCAGGTGAGGCAGAGCTTGAAAAGGTTATGTTCTCTGATATTGCAGGCGACGTTACAGAAAGCGTTGTTGAAAAGGAGCTTCAGGTTAGCATAAACAGAAAGGACGACGTGCTTGATGGCATTGAGTCCGTGCCTAACGTTTACGGCTTTATTCAGTCAACTGCTAAGCCAAGCTCAAGCGTAGTTTTGACCGTTTCACCAAAGAATCCTGATATAAAGGTTCCATTGTATGCTTACCGTGATTATGGTAATGGAACAGTTTCAAGCCTTACCACCTCACTAAGTGGTGATTGGGTTAAGGATTGGGCATCTGATTCTGGCAAGCTACTTATGAATAACATTTTTAACACTAACGTTCCAGAGGAAAAGATAGATTATCCATATCGTCTTGAAATTGAGGACCTTGGTGGACATATTAACGTTCAAATAACACCACTTGTAATAAATCCAAATGCGACGGTAACTGCAACGCTTACCCTGCCAAATGGAGAAATTACAGAAAATAAGCTTGTGTTTGATTCCGAAAAGTATTTCTATAGCTTTAAGGCAGAGGACACAGGTAAGTATAAGCTTAGCATTAAGTATTCCTATTTAGATTACAACCTAACAGACGAGGACAACAAGGAGGCGTTTGTAACCTATGAGTCTGTGAACTGCTTTAACAGGTCCTACTCTAAGGAATACGACAGGTTTGAGATTTTCTCACCTGCAAGCCTTAACTCAACCATAAGACACAGAGGCACAGTAACCGAGGATGGTACAATTAACCTAGAGCCTAGGGAAGAGGACGTTGTGGTTTATACCTTAGACCTTGTTCCAATTCTTACAGCCTTGGCAGTTATCCTCTTTGTGGTTGATATAATTGTCAGAAAGATTAAGCTTGCTGATATAACAGGCTTATTCAAGGGTAAAAGCAAGGAGGTAAAGAAATGATGAATAAATTCAAATCAGCTCTTGCACTACTCCTTGCAATCCTACTTCTTGCCCTAGCAGGCTGTGGAAGCTACACTGGTGGAAATCAGGGTGGCAACCAGGGCACTGGTGGTGGACAAGGTCAGGGTGGTGGCAATGGTGGCACAGGCACCCAAGACCCAGACGCACCATTTAGCGCAAGAGTAATTTTTGATGGCGGATATGTTGATCCAAACACCCTTAACCCATCTGATCCAACTCCTGATGAATTGGAAAAGATAAAGGAAATAAAGGTAATTTGGAAAAACGAATTCAATTATTATGAGGGCAAATTTGACGAAAATGGCGTAGCAGTGCCAAGGGATCAAAATGGCGAGATAATAGAGCTTGATGGCGATTATCGAGTAACCCTTTCCGCATTGCCAATCGGCTATTCCTACAACCCTAATATTTACAAGGCAACAAACAATTCAAAGGAAACAATAATCCAAATTTACGACTATAAGACCACAAGAGGCACAGGTGCTAATCGTTATGATAAGAGTATAAAGCTTAGCAAAATCGGTCTTTATAAGGCAACTCTTGAGGATAAGGATGACATTGTTTACTTCCAATTTGAGCCTAAGGAAAGCGGAACCTATGCAATTGAATCCTGGGTTGATATTTCTGCAAATAACGTAAATCCAATTTTGGACGTTTATAGAGGTCAACCACAGATAAGCTACTTTGCATTTTCAAAGGATGATGGTGCAGAAAGTGAGCAGGGTACCTTTACAACTAACTTCAGATATGAAATAAGCATAGCTCCCGACGAAATCGGAAATGCACTTATTTTTGGTGTAAGGGCAGACGTAACAGCCTTTGACCAGGAGGAAATTGACATAAGCTTTGTAATCACCTTAAATGGTTCTCCTGACCCAAAGGGCAATTCAAGCTCAATGATGGTTCCTTATGAGCTTCTTAATCTTTTGTATGATAAGCTCACAATGCTACAAGCAATGACAAAGGAAGAATTTGATGCGTTCATAATTGCAGAGGTTGGAGTTAGTGCTGGAATTGGCGAATATGAAACTCTAAAGGGTCTTGTATTTCCTGAATTGAAAATAAGCTACGACGAAGATGGAAACGAAATTAAAGAATACACTAGAAATCATAAGAACCTTTATGATATAATAGAAAATAAAGAGGTAAATGAGGTCAAATTAAATCGTGTATCAATGTATCTTCACGGCTTGTTTGAGCAAAGCGGCACCTACCACGGCGCTGAAAGTGATATTCTTGGCGCAGAGGGCAGAAAGCTATTCGATCAGGAAATGTATCAAATATGCCCTGATGATGGCTTCTATCATTTGTTTGACCCAGTGAAATATGCTTCTACTAACGGCTATGGACCAATTCTATATGCTGACGTAGCCACGGGTGGCAGATTCCTTGATAGCGCGCTAATTGGCATTGAGTATGCAGGAAATAAGGCACTAACCGTTGATGGTTCAAAGAACTATAAGCATTTTCTTGAGGGCTATACCTCGTTAATCACACCACGTGGCGCATATCCTAACATTATAGGCGCATACTATTGCGTTTATCTTGGAGAAGGACATCCTGGCGAGGTAAATAATTGTCCTTGCATTAAAAAATCCAACTGTGACAGAGCATGCCTTGATGGCTGTAAGGACTGCACGGATGAATGTAGGGCGATTGTGCCAAATCTTTATTATGCGGTTGGATATGGCGACCTTGCAAATAGCGATGGTCGAGTACCGGTAACCAAGGAGCTAAAGGACTTTTTGCAATCCTTTAGCGTATCACAAAGATACTTTGCAGACGGAAACGGCTGGGTTGAAACAAATTCAACATATTCCGTTGACGCACCGGAGGATAGCCAATGGCTTTGGGCTTGTGGCTATTATGAATAAGCTTAAATAGTGTGCAGTGCACACGTTTAATAAAATTTTATTTTAAGGAGGCACTCTATTATGAAAAGAGGCTTAGCGTTAATTCTTTCCGTAATGATGGTAGCAGTGCTTGTATTTGCACTCGCATCCTGCGGAGATACGCACGAACACACCTTTAGTGACAAGTGGGAAATTGACGAAAATAACCACTGGCACAAGGCAACGTGTGAGCATACCGACGCTATCGCATCAAAGGGCGGTCACGTTGACGAAGACGAGGACGGCGCTTGCGATATGTGTGGAAATGGTGAGGTTCACATGCACAAGTACACAGATGCTTGGACATCTGATGAAACAGGACACTGGCACATGGCAATATGCGATGGTTGCACAGACGTTAAGGGCGACGTATACAAGCACTTTAACGAAAACGGCGACGGCGCATGCGACCTTTGTGGCTACGCAGTATGCTACTCGGTAACAGTAAACGCTCCAGAAGTAGTTGATGCTCCAGCAGTAGTTTACGTTGACAAGACAACAGGCACAGCAACATTTGAGGTTTCAGTTTCTGACCTCTATGTTCTATCAGCAACAGGTGCTACACAAAAGGGTGACGTTGTAACTGAAAATGGCGAAAACGTTTATACCTACGAGCTTGCAGACATTAAGGCTGACGGCGAAGTAACACTTGCTACAAAGCGGGTTAAATTTGTAGAGCTCATTTCTGAGAATACAGAAACAGTAGCTCTTACAGGAAGCTGGATGGGTCTCAGAGGAACAAAGGAAATCACACTTACCCTTGAAAAGGGTAACTACATGCTAGTTGGCTCAGCAGAGGGTGGTCTTGAAATTTCATTCATGGATGAAATTTTTATGGACTCAAGCAAGCTTGAGGTAGAAGAGGCTGGCGAAGTAAAGGTTATACTTGCAGCAACAGACTATGACAGCGGCAACTTTGAAGAGGGCGATGAGGTTGAAGTAGAATACTCAGTTCTTGCTGTTCCAACAACAGACGTTGCAGTAGAAGAGCTTGAGGGCGAAGGCCTCACATTCCCAACAAATATAAATATGTATCTTACATTTACAGCTCCAGAGGCTGGTATGTATATATTTACATCAGAGGCTGAGGGCGTTATTTGGAACGATGATATTTCACTTTGCGTAGCATATGCTGCAGAGGCAGGTGCAGAGCTTACAGTATTTGTAACTGCAAGAGAAATCGAAGGCTACTCATACGAGTTTGACTGGAAGGTTGAAAAGCTTACTACATCTGGCACAGTAGTTGATGGCGACACTGTTACACTTACCTATGGCAAATACACAGTTGTTGAATTTACAGCAACAGAGGCTGGTACATATAGCTTCTCAGCATTAAATATGAATACAGCAGTTGAATATTACGACTATGAGTATGGTTGGATGGCAAGTGCATCTTGGTCTGACATTAAGCTTGAAGCAAATGAAAAGATTACTCTGTATATTGTAAATCCCGTAGATACAGATTTCGACGGAGCAGATACAATTGAGGATACGTTTGTAGTATCAAGCTTTACCCCAGCTCTTCCTAAGTTTACAGTAACAGTAACAGAAACATATGCTTGGGATAATGAGGTATCATTTACATCTACAGTAAATGGTACATACACATTCAACCTACCAGCTGGTCTAGGCTTTATGGTATCAACATCATCACAACCTGAGGCTGATTATTATGAAAACGAATATGGTACATCAGTAGACGTTAGCATTCCAGCTGATACAACAATTACTATTTATGTAGCTTCAACAACAGCTGGCGATTACGAAATTACATATTCAGTAGTTGAGGAAACACCACTTGAAATTGGTGCTAACACAATTATAAATGAAAATGTAACATTTGCTTACACAGCAACTGAGGCTGGTACACTTACACTTACATCTCAAGCAGCAGCTATGGGCATGGTAGAGATTTCATACGCTGTTAATGGTGGAGATTCAGAAGTATTCGAGCTTGAATCAACAATTAACGTAAACCTTGGCGTAGGTGATAAGATCACTATCACAGTTATATCAGAGGGTTATTCAGGTATTGGCGCAGTATGGACAAAGGCTCCAGCTGACGCAAACGGACTCACTGGTACATATACTATCGACTATATAATGCCAAGTGCTATCGTTCTTACATTCTCTGCAGCTACTGATGGAGCAACTGAGGGTGTTCTTACAGTTGTAGATAACATTTCAAGTGTTAACAGTGGAACATACACATACACAATCACAGATGGCAACTACTCCTTCAAGAAGGATGGTGAGGACACATCTGAGGTTATGGTTATGAAGGGCTTTGAGTACTGGGCATTCCAAAATGCATCTTTAAGAATACCACAGGATTTCGCTCCAATTGCTATTGAATCTGGAAGCTCAAGCACTGTAGCTCTTGCAATTGATAACAATGCAATTGATGGTGAGGATATAACATTTGAGTACACAGCAACTGAAGCTGGTACACTTAAGCTTACTGCTGGCGCTGCAGCGATGGGCATGGTAGAGATTTCATACACTGTTAACGGTGGAGATTCAACAGTTCTTGAACTTAGCACATCCGTTGAGCTTACACTTGATGTAGATGACGTAGTTGTTATCACAGTTGTAGCTGAGGGATATTCTTCAATTACTGCTGAGTGGACAGCAGCTGAATAATCAAGTAAATACTTAGTTATTCATTTAACTTAATAAAAAGGGCACACCGAGTAATCGGTGTGCTTTTTTTCTTTAATTTTTGCTTTCAAAATTGCAGAAACTTGCCACATACAAAAACTACAAAAAATGGTAATTTTTTTACAGACAAATATTTGAAAAATCGTCACAAACTCATAAAATACAAGGATTTGTACATATTTTGTTAAGGCGCGATATGGAATCCCGAGAAAATCGGGAGCTCCAAGAAAAATAAAATTAGCTTTTTAAGGCAAAGGAGAAAAAAGTATGGCAACAACAATTTATTGTGTACCAACAGCAAAGGGAATTCACAGCTTTTACGTAAAGCAAGACGGCAAGTCGCATTTTCTGTTCAATCAGGATTATAGACGTGGTGTCCAAGCCTTTTACGCAGGTGGTGTGAGCCTAAGCAACGCTATCAACCATTCCAGCGCCAAGGGAGACAGAGCAATTCTTCGTACTATGGAGAAGCTTCCCGTTTACATAAAGTATATTGAAAAGGAATATGCTCTTTCCATTTTCAAAAGAACAGGTGGAAAAAGAAAAGCAAAATGCGCTTGATTTTTCACAATCACGTATAGGCGGAGCACCTACGGGTGCTCCTTTTTTAATAATATTATAGTGTTCTTGAGGAAAGGCAAGGACAAAACACACCTCATTGATTTTTAGGAAAAATAATGATATAATATCATTGGTAAATTCTTCGGAGGAATTGTATGAAGGATAATAAAATAAGCAAATATAGAATACTTAACCTTAAAGCAAGGGAAATTTTTGAAAGAGTAAGCAAGGGCGAACCTATCAACGTATGTAACGATAGTGGAAGCATTGACTTTTCACTCTTTGAGTCCTTTATCTATAATAGCCTAGAAACTAGAAAAATGGCAGAGGTATACGAAAAAGAGGTTAAAAACCGTAACGTAAAGGGCAAATTTGAGATAGGAGGATACTCCTTCCCAGAGGGATCAAGTGCAACTCTTGCCGTAATTAACGTAACCTTTTCAAACGAGAAGCATCGTAAGCTCTTATATAAGGAGGGCTTCCAAATTGAAACAGGAAAGGCAACAAATAAATACGTGCGCTATAAACGAAGTGCAGGTAGTAGCAGACAAGGCAACTGCCTATTCATTCTAGAGCCTCTTAAAAAGCAAATGATGAAATGGACTGCCTGTGGCTTGGAGCTTGATAAAATCAAGGACGTCGTTTCTTGGGAATCCTACATAAGCCTAACCCTTTCAAATATGCGTCGTGAGGTACAAATTCCAAAGGAAGCAATTCTCATAATTCCAGATGCGCAAAGCTCGTTCCAAAAGGAGGTTATTGCCATTGATAAGGATGGGGAGGAAATTACTGCCCAAAGGAAGCTAGCCACCCTAACCAACAAAATTTGGGACGGACAGGGCTTGCTTGATGAAAGCGTTTTCAAGGAAAACGAGCTTTCAGATAAGGGTATGATGCTTCTGCGTAATAGGTTCTTCAAGACCTGCGCATTTAACACACGCCTACAAGCTTGGTTTAAGGACAATGGGATTACAAGTCTTGCTCAGCTTAATGACAGTTGCTTCACCCTTGCAAGTAGCATAAGCGACATTAAGCTTGTAATCACCGATTCCAGTCTAAAGTATATTAAGCTATCAAATAAAAGCCGTATTGATGCAATCAAGGCTTGGCTTGAAAATGTTGATAGCTCCTTCGGACTTGTAAAAACAGAAAAGAAAACCAAGCACTTTGACGGAAATATGGTGCAAACCAGCTATCAGCTAATCAATACCCTTCAGCTCTCAAAAGAGGAAATGAAGGAGTTGCTTGAACCAACCATGGATTATCTATGGAAAATCCAAAGCGACCCAATGTATATGCGTTACTACCTTAAAATGCTTCTTTCAAACGACGAGCTCGACTATGAGGACGAGGACGATTACGACGAAAGCGAGGATGACGAGGAGGACGAGGATGCTGAGGAGTACACCGAGGATGGCGAGCTACGAAAAACCGTAATGCTAGAGCTACTAGCCTTAAATGATAAAATTGCCAAAACCAGTGTTTATAGCGAATTCCGTCAGCAAATCAAACGAACGTATATAAAGAATCTACGCCGTGGCAAGCTTTTAGTTGACGGCACCAATGCAACTCTATTCGGTAGTGGCTTTGAAATGCTATCTGCCATTATAAGCAAGGACTTTGATTTTGATAATCCAAAAGAGATAGCTCTTAGGGACAATGAAATCAGAATCACACGCTTTGAGGGGGGAAGCGAGCTTCTTTGCGCAAGAAGCCCACATATAACCATGGGTAATCTATTCATAGCTAAAAACAACTATGAATTTGACGACGTTTATGCAAAATACTTCAACCTTACTAAGGAAATTGTATGTGTAAACTGCATCGGACAGGAGCTTATGGACAGACTAAACGGCTGTGACTTTGACTCCGACACAATGCTAGTAACCAACAACCTAATTCTCTTAACCTCAGCAAAGAAAAACTACGACAAATTCCTAGTACCCGTTTGTACCTTGGATCACGTGTCTAAGAATGAAACTGGGCTGTGGAGAATCGACCAAGATATTTCTAATAATAAAATAGGTAGAATTGTAAATCTTTCTCAATGGCTTAACAGTATTTTCTGGGACAGAGCCTCAAGGGGGCAGTGGGATGAGGAGCTTTACTATCAAATTTGTAAGCTTTCCGTTCTTTCTGGTACAGAAATTGATAAGGCAAAGCGAGATTACGGTATAAATGCAGGCAACGCCCTAAGGGCTATCAAGGATGCAACCATAACCGACAATTCTCGACCATGCTTTATGAAGTACGTTAAGAAAAAGGAAACCGAAGGGGACAAAAACCTAGCTTATGATAGTGTGCTCAACACCTCAATGCAAATCCTCTTTGACGTGGTAAATGACGACAAAAGACGCTCGCCAAGAGGACCAAAGCTACCCCTTACACCACTTCTAGGCGAGAGTCAGACCTCACCTAAGGACAATGATTATCGCTACAGAAGGGAGCTTGTAGCTGAGCTACTAAATGCTAAGGCTAAACTTGGCAGATTAAGACGCGATATGTTCCGTCGAGGCTTCAGCAATAAGGATGCAAAGCGCGAGGAATGTAAGCAAATTGAAAGCATGTGCGTCGCGCTTGTAGAAAAACGAATTAGGCATAACGAGCCACTTATGCGTCTACTAATTAAGGATATCGACAATCCTGCCTCCGAGGCACAGGGTGCTCGCTCCCTTGCTCTAATTTGCATTTGCTCTGCAACTAACGACCTATACAGACTCATTAGCAGAACAAGCGAGGATATGTATGAGCTAAAGCTCGACCCAGAGGGGGAATTGCTCATTCACGGCTACCCTCACTCTAAGCATCTTGCAAGACAAGGACACCAAAACTAAAAAAAGCACCTGCGAGTATATCGCAGGTGCTTTTTTTTACTTTTTTTGAAAAGTACAATGCTTTAAGACAAATTATCAAGCCACTCGAGTGAAAAAACAGACACTCCCCCGAGCAAAAAAACCGTGCTTGTGATGAACGCTTGCTTTTTTTTGCTGTAGAAAAAACCATAATTAAGGGGAAATAAAAAAGTCATTTACAAAAATTCTATAATGGTTGAAAAGTTCCTTTTCAAATGTTATAATTGACGTAAAAGGGGTGATGATATGCATTTTACAACCAAAACCGAAAATTTAGTTAAAAAACAGGAATTTGTTAAGATAAAGGACGGAGATATTTGCGAATATCTTCTTAAGATAGAATTTGAGGGAAAGCAGACACCTAAAAGGTTTTCAATTCTTTGGGAGGAGGAGCAAATTGATATATCAAGCTTTTGGTCCTCAAGGGAAAGCGAAAAGCATTTCGTTTCCCCCGATTGGAGCCCAAGACAGGTCGAAAGCCGTACTGCCTCTGAGCTACCACTAATTTGCCTACATAATAAGGCAGACGTAAACAGAGTAACCGTTGCTCTGTCTGATACTGAAAACCCCGCTACCTTATCAGCTGGCACTGTAGAGGAGAATGGCAAAATAATAATGAGAGTTGATTTGTTTTCTCAGCTTTGCCCAGCAACTGAGAGCTATGAGGTAATTATCAGAATAGACCGCAGAGCTATAAAATTCTACGATTGCATAAGAGATACGAGAAAATGGTGGAGCGAGCTTGGCTACAAATGCGCTACTGTGCCAGACAGTGCAAGGCTTCCTATGTACTCAAGCTGGTATAGCTTCCATCAAAATACAATTCCAGAGGAGCTTTTGTACGAGTGCAAGCTAGCTAAGGAATACGGTATGGATACAATTATCGTGGACGACGGCTGGCAAACTGACGACAACTCACGTGGCTACGCCTTTTGTGGTGATTGGCAGGTTTGCGAGAGAAAAATCCCTGATATGAAGAAGCTTGTCGACGACGTGCATAATCTCGGTATGAAATTTATGATATGGTTTTCTGTACCGTTCGTAGGGACTGAAAGCAAAAACTACGAAAGATTCAAGGGCAAGTATCTGAGATTTAAGCAAAGAACAGGTGAAGCAGTTCTTGACCCTCGATTTAAGGAGGTTCGTGATTTCTTAACCGATATTTACGTAAGCAGTGTGAAAAAATACGGCTGGGACGGACTAAAGCTTGATTTTATTGATAGCTTTACCTTAACAGAGGATAGCTCCACCGACTACGAAAGCATGGACACTGTGTCTGTAGAGCAGGGCGTTCAATTGCTTCTTGAGGAGGCAACCGGGAAGCTAAAGGAAATAAATCCCGATATTATGATAGAATTTCGCCAATCCTACGTGGGTCCTGCTATTTCAAAATATGGCAACATGTTCAGAGTAATGGATTGTCCAAACGATCCAATCAGAAATAAAATATACTCGCTAAACCTTCGACTAACCTCTGATACCATAGCGGTTCACAGCGATATGCTTATGTGGAATAAAAACGAAACGAATGAGGCAGTTTTATATCAATTGCTTGCAATTATGTTTGCAGTTCCACAAATTTCAATTCGCTTTGACAGCATAACAGCTGACCACAAGCGCATTCTAAAAAACTACTTAAGCTTTTGGCGTAAGCATAGAGATACACTGCTAAGTGGAGAGCTTGAGCTATTCGATGCTGAGGCTAACTATACCTTGGCGCAAAGCAAAAGGGACGGGGAATGTGTAGCAGTTTTGTACCATAATGTGGTAAAAAGAATTGAAGGTACAAATTGTGAATACATATTTAACGCAACAGGTAAGGACGGAATTTACGTAGACTCCGACTATCCTGCCTGCTATGAGCTTTACGATATGTTTGGTGAAAAATACGAATGCGGAGCGATTCAAAAGGGCTTGAATAAGCTTCCTCTTAAAAATTGCCAAATGGTTAAAATTATTCGATAAGGAGACGTCATGAAAAAATATTATATTGGAGCTGCATATTATCCAGAGCTTTGGGATAAAAGCGAAATAGACAAGGATATTGCCAAAATGAAGGAATATGGCATGAACTGTATGCGTATTGGCGAGTTTGCCTGGAGCACAATGGAGCCAAAGGAGGGCGAGGTTAACCTAGACTTCTTCAAATACGTTGTTGATAAGCTATACGAAAACGGAATTTATACAGTAATGTGCACACCATCATGTACACCTCCAAGATGGCTTTTTGCAAAGTATCCTGATGCTATGCGTGTTCGTTCACAAAGACACGCCGTTTCAACAATGGATGTTCATGCTCGTGCCCACCTTTGCAAATCACACCAAGGGGTAAGGTATGAAAACGCAAGAATAGCAAGAGAAATGGCAAAGGCATTTGCTAACCATCCAGGAGTTATTGGCTGGCAGATAGATAATGAGGTTTGGGCTTATGATTACGGATGCTATTGCGATAGATGCAAGCAGGGCTTCAGAGACTATCTTAAGGATAAATTCAAAACCACCGAAAATCTAAATAAAAGCTGGGGAATGTATCGCTGGTCATTGGATTATCAAAGCTTTGATGAGATTATGCCACCAAGCTGGCAAAGCTGGGAGAATCCCTCACGTATGGTTGAATGGCTTCGCTATCAAAATAGCCTGCTTTACTCCTACGTAAACGAGCAGGCTGAGGCAATAAGAGAGTATTCAAGCGCGCCAATCGGTACTGATATGATGGTTGACGATTTCCTTGACTACAACAAAATGAATAAAAGCCTCGACGTTGTACAGCATAACCACTATAATACAGTTGACAATCTTTACAGGAATATTTTCAACTTTGACTTCTATCGTACGCTCAAGGAAAGACCCTTCTGGGTAACTGAAACCTTGCTTGGCTGGAACGGCTCAATTTCTGCATGCAATGGCTACAGAAACGTAGGCTATTCCTTTATGAACTCGCTTTTGCCAATTGCTCACGGTGCTGAAATGAACCTTTATTGGCTATTCCGTTCCCATCCAAACGGACACGAGCTTGGACATGGTGCATTCCTTAACTCAAGTGGCAGACCAAATAACGTGGCAAAGAGTGTAAAAATGATAACTGACACTCTTACCAAGAGCGAGGATTTCTTGCTAAATAGTAAGGTTAAATCAAAGCTTGCACTTACATATTCTGGAGAAGCCTTTAATATGTTCTTGCACGCACCTATCGTTGAGAATTTCGACCACGACGTGGACATTAAGTTCATAGACCATTTCCATAAGGCGTTTAGACACTATAACCTTGACGTTATTGAAATGGATAAGGATTTTGGCGAGTACGATACAATTATGTCCCCATTCCTTGCATGCACAGAGTACGACAATTTTAAGGAAAGAATTGTTGAGTGGGTTAAGAACGGCGGTACTTGGATTGTAGGACCACTTAGCGACATAATGAACAAAAATACAACAAAATACACATCCTCTCCATATTCATTCCTTGAGGAGCTGTGTGGAGTATATACTAAATATCAGCTACCAATGGAGGACAGCTCCTTTAGTGCAAGCTGGAGCGATGGTGAAAAATTCAATGTTTCAATGGGCTGTGATGCTTATGAATTAAACGGAGCAGAGTCCTTAGCGACCTACAATATAGATGACCTTGACAACCTGACTGCAATTGCAAGACGTAAGGTAGGCAAGGGACAGGTTATAATTCTTGGTACAGTGCCAGACCATAAGGCGCTTTTAAGGCTTGTTGATAAAAAGCCAATAGCCGAGGCATCATCAAACGTTGACCTTGTCGAAAGAGTAGGCAAGGAAAACGGAATTATCGCAATGGAAATTGAGGGAAAGGACGGATATATTTCACTTGACAAGGAATACTATGACGTTCTTGGAGATAAGGTGGTAAGTGGCAGACTTGAAATGAAGCCATATTCTGCATACATACTAAAAAGGGTTTAATGCACAAGGAGACAAGAAATGAGCAAATATTCGACCTACGGAAGTGATTTTCTTTCCTACACAATAGATAACGAAAAGGGAAAAATTGCCTTTTTTGGAATTGAATCAGGAGGCAGAGACAGGGATAAGCATGCAAGCTACAACCTTATGCTACCAGGCTATGGTGGAATAGCAGGTAGCTTCAAAAGAGCTTTCCCAACATCACAGGAGATTACAGGAGCTAGCGCAAGCTTCAAAAATGCAAATGGTAGCGTATCCTACAATATGAAGGATACAAGGACTCTAGAAATTGTCCTTGATGGTGTGGATAAAAATGATATTTTTTCAACAAGGCTTTCTATTAAAACAGCACCACCAACAATTTGGACAAAAAACGAGCCTAAGCATCTGAAAAGCAGAAATCCATACACAATTTATAAAAGTAGATTTGAATTGCCACTAATCGTGCATTTTCCCGATTTTGGAAGAGTGGAAATATCCGCATCCTCAAATGACGTTTACTGCGTAGAGGAGCTTCAGCTATCAAAGGATTTTACAGGACTTGACCTGGGCTATAAAAACCATAGCTATAATCACAATCGAATTCACGCGCTTCATTATGGTAGCTCTTATCTAACCTTTAAGTCAAGCAAGCCTCTTGATAGCGTAGTGCTTACCTTCAGGGTGCTTGATGAGTGCTATCCAGCATTACCTGACGAGAGGGATGAGAGATTTAACGGCTTAAAGCGTAACTGGCTAAACTGCTTTGCTATGAATAGAGAGCTATTTGATATGGGCGACAATATCTATTTCCATGGCACAGGACACTTGGCTATTCACATGAAGTCCGATATGCTACAAATAGTAAACGAGGAAGATGAGCAATTCAAAATTATTCGTCGTGTGTATGAAAGACAGGTTGAAAGAAGCTTTAAGCATTCACAGGCTCACGACGGAGAGGTTAGCGTAAACTTCTTCAATAAGGATAAGGAGAGGGGATTTGGCTGTGCCGTTGATTCAACTCCAGGCGCTATAATCGGTCTTACAGGCATTTCTAATTGGAATTTGCCACTTGCTAAAAAATTGCTTCCTTATGCAGTTAAGGCGGCTGATTATCTAATGACAAGAGACACCGACGGGGACGGATTGTTTGAGGTGCCATTCCCAGGGGATTATATGTTTCAGGAGTGCGAGTTTGGTCAACAAACAAACTGGTGGGACAACTTTGCCTTTGGTCACAAGGATATTTATTTTAATTATCTTTGCCATCGTGCATTAAGAGAATTAAGTACACTGCTTGAAAGAGTAGGACAGGGCGACAAGGCAGAGAAATACAAGAAACAGCTTGAAAAATTCGACAAATCCTTCTTTAATACCTTCTATAATCCAGAAACTGGACTTATGGCAGGCTGGATTAGTAAAAACGGCAAGGTGCACGATTACGGCTTTACCTTCGCCGTATCAATGGGAATTAACGAGGGCTTGATTCCTCTTGAAAAGGGTAAAGAAATGCTAAAAATCCTTCTTGACTATATGAAGAAAGCAGGCTATGGCGATTTGCGCTTTGGCATTCCTGGAAACGTTATGCCGGTTGCACAGGCTGATACAATTGATTGGCCATGTATGTCCGATTGGGGAAGATATGAAAACGGTGGCTTGAATGGTATGAACGGCTTCCATTTCCTTACCTCAATGTATAAGGTGGGACTAACAAAGGAGGCGGATAAAATCCTCTTTACAATCCTTGACACCTACGAAAAGGATATGACCCACTCAGGACTTATGCCTGGCTATTGCCGTAGCGTTGACTGGAGAACAAAGGAGGGCGTTGCCTGTGGCTACAACTACCTAGCAGACAACTACTACTTCTTAATGTCGGTCTATGCAGGCAAGTATGGATACTCACATCCTGCAGTTGTAAAAAATAGATAAGATTTACATTTGACAACCCCATAGAATTATGTTAAAATTAAATTACAAACAGTAAAGGAGAAAAAATATGAACGCAAAGGTACACGAGCTATTAAATCAACAAATCAATAAGGAATTTTATTCTGCATACCTATATCTTGATTTCTCAAATTATTTTGAGGACGCAGGTCTTGACGGCTTTGCAAACTGGTACAAAATTCAAGCTCAAGAGGAGCGCGACCACGCAATGCTATTTTATCAATATCTTCAAAATGAAAATCAAAAGGTAACTCTTGAGGCAATTGCGAAGCCGGACAAGGAAATTACCTGCCATATGGACGTTTTGAAGGCTGGTCTTGAGCATGAAAAGTACGTTACCTCACTAATCAACGATATTTACGCAGCAGCTTATGAGGTTAAGGATTTCCGTACGATGCAGTTCCTTGACTGGTTCGTAAAGGAGCAGGGCGAGGAGGAAACCAACGCAAACGACCTTATCACAAAAATGGAGCTTTTTGGAACAGACCCCAAGAGCCTCTATATGCTTAACCAAGAGCTAAGCGCAAGAGTTTACTCAGCTCCTTCACTAGTTCTATAATTAAAAAGCCTTGAACGGAAATGAAGTGAACCATTTTGTGCAGACAGCACAAAAAACACCCCCTATGGTAGAATTAAAGGAACTACCATAAGGGGGTGTTTTTTTTTCAATTGTCCATTTTTAACGGACTTGTGCATTTTACGTGGGGATTCAAATGTAATCTCCCAAAAAACAAAGCTGTTAATTTGGGTGCTAAGGATTTATTGATTAATTTACAACATAAGCAAAGCAAAGAAAATTATGAGCAATATATTGTTTGTAAACAGCAAAAGCATGATGTTAAAACATTATTAAAACATGAAAAAAGCACCAATATTGATGAAGACATCATAAGTAAAATAAAAAATAGTAATACAGCAAAGGCAATAAAAGAACTTGTAAAAACAATATCTGATACTTTTTATTCTGCAAGCTCTACAAATTATATAAAGGATTTATCTAATACAATCTTTGAATATATTTTTTATTTATGCAACATCGAGAATTTAGACAAATATGAATTTTTTGACTATTTTTCAGAAAAACTATTGGCAAAACAAAAAAGAAGATCGGAACGTTTAGATAAAACTGAAAATAAACATGTAATGGAAGATTTAGCTTATATGCTAGATCCATTATTTCTTGCTCTTCATTATCATTCAAATACTCTGTATTCACTTTAAAATTGGAATAATCATTGGATATCAATGTTTTGTTCTTTGTATTGCACACAATTAACAGATTGCTTCCGTTAGGAAGTGGACGAGAAGCGCTCATTATAAATTCTTCGAAATTTTCATAATATGTCATTTTTCCTCCAAATAATTGTTAGTTATTTGAAGTAAATTTGTCTATAAAAAAATCTCGGCTGAGTGCTAAAAACACTTTGCCGAGGTTTTGAATATAAACTTGTGTGTATAAAATGAATAAGAAAAAAGGCTACTCAAAATGAGTAACCTTTTTACGATATTTCCAATTCGGCATCATAATCACGGTGGTTCGAATTAGAGACGCGTGGTCGAAGTGCAAAGAAGCATCGCAACTTTGTTGCTCGTAACACTTCCCGCGCCTCAAATCAGCAAGCTATTCTCGGCTTGGTCGCTAGGCGCACTCCATTTTCGTCAAGGCCGAAAAGTGCAGTTCTCTCAGCCAACACTACGATAAAACAAAAAAAGCACCGAGTGGTGCTTTCTTGCTTTATGGTCGAAGTGCGGAGGTCCGAACTCCGGGCCTCATGGTCCCGAACCAGCTCTAGACAGTTTTTGATGTCATTTCTCCTCATCTTGACACCTTTCCTCTCGAAAAGCCATGCTTTCCACACCTCTTACGAACACTGTTTCCACACAGTTTACTCCCGTAAATGGTCTACACTGTGGTCAATCCACAAATCAACACCAAAAACCCCACCCCGTGTACGATTTTCTATCCCACCACCATGTTAACATACAATCCCCAAACTTGCAACCCTGTGTGCAAAAAACCACACACTGTTGCATTTTTTCTTTTCTCAACATTCAAAAATTGCTCCGCAGTAAACAAAGAAAAGCAAATTCGAAGAAATTCACAAAATATACTTGTTTTTTTCTGTAAACAGGTGTATAATATATGCACAACTGAACAAACGGGAGCTTGTATACAGGCTGAGAGGAAGGTGTGACCTTCGACCGAGAACCTGATTTGGATAATGCCAACGTAGGGATGCCTGATAGAAGAATATCGGGAGGAACAAAGAAATTTTTGGAGTTACCGAATCGGTAGCTCCTTTTTTGTTGCAATTTTTTTGGAGGTGTGAAAGTGGTAAAGGTAAACGGAGAACCCAAGGATATTGCAGGTAAGACCATTGCCGAATATCTTGCGACAACCAATTACGATATGAAGCGTATCGCAACAGAGCTGAATGGTGACATTGTTCCCAAGGCACAGTACGGTGAAACCGTGCTTCAGGACGGTGACAGCATTGAGATTGTCAGTTTTGTGGGAGGTGGTTGAGTGATTCCAACAAAAGAAGAATGGAATAACGCCTTGGAAGAACGCCACGGCAAAGAATTGCATCGGGCGTTTTCATCGGCTACGGTTGCTGTGTGCGGTCTTGGCGGTCTTGGTTCAAATATTACCATAGCTCTCGCAAGAGCAGGTATCGGACGGCTGATACTCATTGATTTTGACCGTGTGGATATCACCAATCTGCACCGTCAGCAATATAAGGCAGATCAGATTGGTATGTATAAGACGGTCGCACTTGCTGAAAATCTCAAGGAAATAGCACCATACATATCTCTTGAAGTACATACCGAGAGAATCACCGAGCAAAACGCAAAAATCCTCCTTTCGGATGTGGATATCATTTGCGAAGCTTTTGACGATGCAGTTGCCAAGGCAATGCTCACAGAAATCGTATTAACCGAAATGCGAGATAAGTACCTTGTAGCAGCTTCGGGTATGGCAGGGCTTTATGATGCCAATAGCATCAAGACAAGAAAAGTAACAAGCAAATTCTATCTGTGCGGTGATGAGAAAAGCGATGTCGCAGAAGGAATAGGGCTTGTATCGTCCCGTGTTATGATTTGCGCCGCGCATCAGGCACACACGGTGCTCAGAATTTTAGCAAATAATTTTGAAGAATAAAGAGGAAAACAAAATGAACAACGACAAACTTATCATAGGCGGTCACGAATTTAACTCCCGTTTCATTCTCGGATCGGGCAAATATTCGATGAAGCTCATCGAGGCGGCGGTAAAGGATGCGGGTGCTGAGATCATCACTCTTGCAGTCCGCCGTGCTAACACAAAGGAACACGAAAACATTCTTGACTATATTCCCGAAGGAATCACGCTTCTTCCCAACACCTCGGGTGCAAGAAATGCAGAAGAAGCAGTTCGTATTGCTCGCCTCGCCCGTGAGCTTGGATGCGGTAACTTTGTAAAGATCGAGATTATGCGCGACTCCAAATATCTACTTCCCGACAACGTGGAAACCATCAAGGCAACCGAGATTCTCGCAAAAGAAGGATTTGTGGTCATGCCGTATATGTACCCCGATCTGAACACCGCACGTGACCTCGTAAACGCAGGCGCGGCAAGTGTTATGCCTTTGGCTTCTCCCATCGGCTCGAACAAAGGACTTGCAACCAAGGAATTCATTCAGATACTCATTGACGAGATCGATCTGCCCATCATCGTAGATGCAGGCATCGGCAGACCTTCGCAGGCTTGTGAAGCAATGGAGATGGGTGCGGCGGCAATTATGGCAAACACCGCGCTTGCGACCGCTGGTGACCTTCCTATGATGGCATCGGCATTCAAGCAGGCAATCGAAGCAGGTCGTAAAGCATACCTTTCGGGGCTTGGCAGGGTGCTGACACGTGGTGCATCTGCATCCGATCCCTTGACAGGATTCTTGCGTGATTAAAGGAGTATGCCATGGAAAATCATTTTTTTGTAGATTCGGAGCATCTGTCTCCCGAAGCGCTTGCGAAAAAGCACCGCATTGAAAACGATCCAACAAGCCGTAAGAACCACATGGAATATCTGCCCGGTATGGAGATCATCGAGTCGGACGTATGCTCGCAGGTCATGGCACAGATGAACACTTACGATTACAGCAAATATACGGCGAGGGATGTCCGCGCAGCTCTTGAACACACCACTTGCTCAATAGAAGATTTCAAGGCACTTCTATCACCTGCGGCAGAGCCGTTCCTCGAACAGATGGCAGAGAGAGCAAGACTGGAAACGAGTAAGCATTTCGGCAACACCGTGTATCTGTTCACGCCCCTTTACATAGCAAATTATTGTGAGAACTACTGTGTATACTGCGGCTTTAACTGCTATAACCACATCAACCGTATGAAGCTCTCTATGGAGCAGATCGAAAAGGAAATGAAGGTTATTGCCGATAGCGGAATGGAGGAAATTCTGATTCTGACCGGCGAGAGCCGAGCGCAGAGCAACGTGGAATACATAGGTGAAGCCTGCAAGCTGGCAAGAAAGTATTTCCGCATGGTTGGGCTTGAGATCTATCCCGTCAACACCGATGAGTATAAGTATCTTCACGAATGCGGAGCAGACTATGTGACCGTATTCCAAGAAACCTACGATGCAGACAAATACGAGCAACTCCACCTGCTTGGTCACAAGCGTGTATGGCCTTATCGTTTTGATGCACAGGAAAGAGCCTTGCGCGGCGGCATGAGAGGTGTTGCATTCTCAGCACTGCTCGGTCTTTCCGACTTCCGCAAGGATGCACTTGCAAGTGCTTTGCACGTCTATTATTTGCAGAGAAAGTATCCTCACGCCGAGATGTCGCTGTCCTGTCCAAGGCTTCGTCCTATCATCAACAATGATAAAATCAATCCTCTCGACGTTCACGAAAAGCAGCTTTGTCAGATCATCTGTGCTTATAGAATTTTCCTTCCGTTCGTCGGTATCACCGTATCCTCTCGTGAGAGTGCGGAATTCAGAAACGGCATCGTAAAGATTGCCGCCACCAAGGTGTCGGCAGGTGTTTCTACGGGTATTGGCGACCACGACAGCAAATACAACGGAAAAGGAACCGATGAGGTTCAGGGCGACGAGCAGTTTGAGATCGACGATAACCGTAGCCTTGACAAAATGTATAAGGATATTGAGGGAGAAGGACTTCAGCCCGTGCTGAATGATTACCTCTACATATAAGGAGCGAATATGAAAAAATTTGACACAACACTTTATTTTATAACCGACTCCACAGGATTTGAAGAAACCGAGTTTCTTCGCCGTGTGGAAGAAGCACTTGATGGCGGCGCAACGATCCTTCAGCTCCGTGAGAAGAACAAATCCACAATGGAGTATATTGAGCTTGCGGAAAAGGTTCACGAGTTGACGAAAAAATATAACGTTCCGCTGATCATTGATGACCGTATCGATGTGGCTCTTGCCGTAGGAGCAGAGGGCGTACACCTTGGAAAAGAGGATATGCCGATTGCAACCGCACGCAGAATCCTCGGTGATGACTTTATCATAGGAGCGACCGCAAAGACCGTTCCTTGGGCGCTTGAAGCATACGAGGGTGGGGCTGACTATCTCGGAGTTGGCGCGATCTACCCGACAACAACCAAGGTAAAAACTGTTCTCACCTCAACCGAAACCTTGGCTGACATTTGCAAAGCCGTTCCGATTCCTGTCAATGCCATCGGAGGACTTAACAAAAACAACATAGACGTTCTCGCAGGCATTCCCATTGCAGGTATCTGCGTTGTTTCCGCTATTATGAAAGCTGAAAGTCCCAAGACCGCAACGGTAGAGCTGAAAGCAAGAGCGAAGGAACTCGGAATCATATGATCAAGGGAGCAATATTTGATTTTGACGGAACGCTCGTCGATTCCATGTTTATATGGGATAGCTTTGGCGAGGATTATCTCCGCACTCTCGGAAAAGAGCCAAAGGAAAACCTTACCGAAACCTTCAAGACATTCACCCTCGAACAAGCGGCTGAATATTACAGAAAAAATTACGGTGTGACACTATCTGTTGAAGAAATCGTTGACGGCGTAAACGAAATGGTAGCCAAGCTTTACAGAACCAAGGTCACGCTAAAAGACGGTGTTCGTGAATTTCTCGAAGCTCTCAAATCACAGGGGGTAAAAATGTGCGTGGCGACCGTTACGGACAGACCTATCGTAGAGGATGTACTTGTAAGCCTTGGTATCCGTGATTTCTTCACCGAGATATTCACCTGTGCCGAGGTGGGATATAACAAGGAAACACCGCACATTTATCGAGTTGCACTTGAAGCACTCGGCGCGAAAAAAGATGAAACTGTCGTATTTGAAGATGCGCTCTACGCCTTAATAACAGCGAAAAAAGATGGTTTTAAGGTTGCGGCAGTATATGATAGACACGAAAGAAACCAAACTCAAATGAAAGAAAACGGTGATTATTACATCACCCACTTCAAAACAGCTCAAATCTAAAAAAATAGCGGCAGACCGGGGGCACCACTCTTTGTCGCTCAAGAAAAAATAATGTTAGGAGAATGAAAATGAAAACAGCATTATCAATCGCGGGAAGCGATTCCTGCGGAGGCGCCGGTATTCAAGCAGATATCAAAACGATGACGATGAACGGTGTTTATGCGATGAGTGCAATCACAGCTCTAACAGCACAGAACACGACCGGCGTAAGATCAATTTTGGAATCCACTCCCGAATTTTTGAGAGATCAGATCGATGCGGTATTTGAGGATATTCGTCCCGACGCTATAAAGATCGGTATGGTAGCTTCTGCGGAGCTTATTGAAGCAATTGCAGACAGATTATCCTACCATAAAGCCGAAAACATTGTTGTCGATCCCGTTATGGTTGCAACAAGCGGTTCTGAACTTATGAAAAGCAATGCCGTTACGGTATTGATTCAAAAGCTCCTTCCTATTGCCACTCTTGTCACACCAAACATTCCCGAAGCAGAGGTTTTGTCAGAACAGACCGTTCACACGAAGGAAGATATGGAACGTGTGGCGAAGATTATCGGCGATACTTACGGATGCGCTGTTCTGCTCAAGGGCGGTCATAGCATCAATGATGCAAACGATCTTCTGTACGCAAACGGCAATTACAAATGGTTCAGCGGTAAGCGTATCAACAATCCCAACACACACGGAACAGGATGCACACTCTCGTCTGCCATAGCTTCAAACCTCGCTAAAGGATATGACCTCGAAACCTCGATCCAAAGAGCAAAGGACTACATATCGGGCGCACTTGCCGCAATGCTCGACCTTGGGCAAGGCTCAGGTCCTATGAATCACGCATTTGATCTGAACGGCCAATTTGCTAAATAATACTGCTTGAAAGGAATCGAATTAAATGAGAAACTATACCACACAAATGGATGCGGCAAAACAAGGCATCATCACACCCGAAATGAAGGCAGTTGCCTCAAAGGAATACAGAACCGAGGAAGAGATCAGAGAACTCGTAGCCAAAGGACAGGTTGCAATTTGTGCCAATAAGTTACATACCTGCATCGATCCAAACGGCGTCGGCTCAATGCTTCGCACCAAGATCAACGTAAACCTCTTAGTTTCCCGAGATTGCAAAGACTATGACATTGAGATGGAAAAGGTTATGGCAGCCGTAAATATGGGAGCAGAAGCCATTATGGACTTGTCCTCTCACGGCAATACACAGCCCTTCCGCA
>JAFTXZ010000017.1 GCA_017461385.1 Clostridia bacterium
AAGTGACACTCGAAAACTTGTTTTCGTTAGTGGAACTTATGCACGGGAACAAAGTGAGTCGCAGAGGTGTAGCCTCTAAAGAGGCGTCTACGCAACGCAAAGTTGCACACCGTCAACTAAAAGTAGTCAATCGTCAACTAAAAGTGGACAAAAGTAAACGCAAAGTAGTCAAACTGCGAAAATTTCTCTCTACGATTTGTAGAATGCGACAAGGTTTTGAAAAAATAGGGGGTCAATGTACCGTTTTTGGTACATTGGAATAGAAAAAAAGCAAAACAATCTACTGCGATGTCCCATTTTCTTAGAAAAAAGCAAGGGAAAGTTGCACAAGGAAAAGATTGGGTTGCGCAGAATTCAACGTTAATATAAAGGAGCTTTTATGAAAAAAATACTTGGAATTGAGCTTGGCTCAACTAGAATTAAGTCTGTGCTAATTGATGAAAACGCAAACGTTTTGGCGCAGGGCTCACACGAATGGGAGAATCAGCTGGAAAACGGCTACTGGACATATTCCCTTGATGCTGTTTGGGCAGGACTTCAGGACTCTTACGCGTCCTTGATTGAAAGCTATGGTAGTCCAATTGAGACGCTAGACGGCATTGGAATTTCTGCCATGATGCACGGCTATCTCGCCTTCGACAAAAACGATAATTTACTGGTTCCCTTCAGAACCTGGAGAAACACAACCACGGCACAGGCAGCAGACGAGCTTACTAAGGAGCTTGATTTCAATATGCCACAGCGTTGGTCAACCTCCCACTACTATCAAGCAATTCTGAATGGTGAGGAGCACGTTAAGGACGTTTCCTTCTTAACCACGCTTGCAGGCTACGTTCACTACAAGCTAACGGGCAAAAGGGTTCTGGGCATTGGCGATGCCGCTGGTATGTTCCCAACAATCGGTAACGATTACGACAAGGAGAAGCTTGCAAAATTCAACACTCTCCTTAAGAAAAAGGGGATTTCTCTTGATTATAAAACTATTCTTCCTACCCCACTTATGGCAGGTCAGGACGCAGGCTCACTAACAAGCGAGGGCGCTCTCCTACTTGACAAAGCAGGCACTCTTAAGGCTGGCGCTCCGGTTTGCCCGCCAGAGGGTGATGCAGGCACAGGAATGGTTGCCACAAATGCTGTCAAGCCACGCACAGGCAACGTTTCAGCAGGAACCTCTGCCTTTGCTATGGTAGTTTTGGAAAAGCCACTTTCAAAGGTTAATACCTCAATTGACGTGGTAGCTACTCCATCAGGCGACACGGTTGCAATGGTACACGCAAATAACTTTACCTCTGAAATCAACGCATGGGCTTCGCTTTTCTCTGAGGTTTTGGCTCTTGCTGGAGTTGAAATGAAAAAGGGCTTGCTCTTTGATAAGCTTTATGAAATATCTGCCGAAAGCGACGAGGGCGTAGGTGGCCTCGTTGGCTACAACTTCTTATCTGGTGAGCCAATTGTTGGTATGGAAAGTGGCATTCCTCTAATTGCAAGAAATCCCGAGGGCAAGCTTACCCTTGCGAACTTTATGCAAATGCAATTATACTCTGCACTTGGCGCGATGAGCATCGGCATGGAGGTTTTGGAGCAGGAAAACGTTCAAATTGATGAAATTTGTGGTCATGGTGGCTTCTTCAAGACCCCTTTCATTGGCGCAAACGCAATGAGTGCTGCTCTGAATTGCCCAATTACTGTTATGAAAAACGCAGGCGAGGGTGGCGCTTGGGGCGTCAGCGTGCTTGCTCTATATAACTCTCTTGGCACTGGCACTCTTGAAGAATTCCTTGACAAGCTATTTGAAAATGCTGAAAAGGAAACTACAATTGCAAATGATAAGGAAAAGGAAAAGTTTGCTTCCTTTATGAAAGCCTACAAGGCTGGTCTTGAGGTTGAGGCGCTTGCTACTAAAAAGCTATAAATACAAAAAAACAGACACGGGAGTGTCTGTTTTTTATTTATTCAAGAATTGATAAATGCTTAAGCGCCCTTGAAATTGGCTTGTAAATCAACACAACGATTATTGCATTTGCTCCCGTTTTCAAAAGGTTAAAGGGTAAAAACACAGGCAAAAGCATTTGTGCAATAGCCTCCCGAGGTATTTCCATATAAAACGGAGTTACAAAATAATTCCAAAGTAGCATCATCAGGGTAGTAACAGCACAGCCTATAATCAAGCCTATGATTGCGCTTTTGAAGCACCTGTTCTTTTTGTAAAGCAAAGCAGGAATTAAAGCAAAGCAAACAGAGGAAATCACGTTCATTAAAAATCCAATTATTCCCGTGGAGCTAATGAAAAGCATTTCAACCAAGGAAACCACTAAGCTTATAGCAATAGTTGCCAAAGGTCCTAAGGCAAAGCCTGCAATTACTATCATAACGTCCTTGGGGTCGTAATTCAAAAATCCTGCAAAGCGAATAGGCAAAAGGTTTCCAAGACAGGAAAGCACAAAGGCAATCGCTGAAAACATACCCATTATGGCTAGCTTTCGAGTTAATTTCATAACAAAATCCTTTCAAAATATAAAAAATGCCCTGAAATTCAGGGCAAAAGGCATCAAGGGTCAAAAAACCAAAAACACTTCTCTCATCCGGACTTTAACCGTCGGTTTTGGAATCACACCAAATCTGCCACAAAGGCTCGCAGACTATACTGCCGGTAGGGAGTCTCACCCTGCCCTGAAGGTTATAGGGACAGTCAGCTGACGGCATAGAACGAAAAGCAAGTCTTACGCCTTTTTCTGTCCTTTTATTATTCACATAGCTTTCTACAGCTTATTTTACCACCCTGTGGCTTATATGTCAATAAAAATAATATTTACAAAAGATTTTTTATATGCTAAAATAAATTTGTAAAATAAATTGCGTGTAAGGAATTTATATGAAAAAGAAGATTTGCTTAATCCACACAGGTGGAACAATTGGAATGATAAGGAGCGAAAAGGGTTATTTGCCTAAGGAAAATTACCTTGCCTCAGCTCTTGAAGCAATTGAGGATTTGAAAAACCCCTCAATGCCAGACTTCGACCTATTTGAAATGTGCCCACTTCTCGATTCATCAGATATGGCAGTTGGCGATTGGAACAGAATAGGTGAAGAAATTGCATCTCGCTACCACCTATATGATGGCTTTGTAATATTGCACGGAACGGACACCATGGCATATACTGCCTCTGCCCTTTCCTTTATGCTTGAGGGCTTGGACAAGCCCGTAATTTTAACAGGCTCACAAATACCACTTTGCGAAATACGAAGCGATGGGCGAGATAACCTTATCACCTCGCTTTTAATTGCAGGTGAGGGCAAGCACAAGGAGGTTTGCCTTTACTTTGGCGGACGTCTTTTGCGTGGAAACCGTGCCACCAAAATGTCAGCCGACGGACTTTTGGCATTTGACTCCCCTAACTGCCCACGTCTTGCAGAGGCAGGCATCAGCATAAGGTATTTACCTGTGCCAAAGCCTCCAAAATGCGACACAGACTCGAACTTTTCCCTTTGCACCCTTGAGGACGTGCCTATTGGAGTTTTGAAGGTATTCCCAGGAATTCGCTTCCCTATTTTTGAAAGGCTTATGACCGAGAAGCTAAAGGGAATTGTCCTTGAAACCTTTGGTGCTGGCAATATTCCAGGCGAGGGCGACGCGCTTTTGCCTATTATTGAAAGAGCCTTTGAGGCAGGCTCTGTAATTACAGTTTGCTCTCAATGCCCACAGGGTACAGTTTCCCTAGGCACCTATAAATCAAGCTCACCCCTTAAAAATGCGGGTGCTGTAAGTGGCTTCGATATGACAACCGAATCTTGCGTTGCAAAGCTTTATTACCTATTCAGCAAGCACTACTCTAAGGAAGAAATTAAAGCTCTGATGGAAGAAAATCTTCGTGGCGAATTGACAAAATAAGAGGTACGATATGGCAAGGGTTAAATATAAAGACGGCATCTACGAGGGCGACTTAGTAAACGGAAAAAGACAGGGCTATGGCAAAATGGTTTTTAACAACGGCTATTATGAGGGCTATTGGAAGAATGACAAAAAGCACGGCAAGGGTAAATATTCTTGGTCCAACGGCTTTTATTACGATGGCGATTGGCAGGAAAACAATATACAGGGATACGGCAAGCATACCTACCCTTGGGGCTATTATGAGGGCTATTGGAAGAACGATATATGGTTTGGCAAGGGCGTTGAGGTAATAATCAACACAAACACTACCATTGAGGGCATTTGGAATGGCGACTCAACAGCCACCGACGTTATCCACACCGAAAACGGAATAGTAGAATATGGCACCTATGAAAATTATCGCTTTAAGCCAAGCATTCCAAGAAAGCAATACAAAAACGGCTATTATCAGGGCGAGCTTGCAAACGACCTACCCGAGGGACAAGGAAAATTTGTGTGGGACGACGGCGATTGCTACGTAGGACAGTGGTCAAAGGGCGCAAGACAAGGCATGGGCAAGCAAACCTACCCTTGGGGCTATTACGAGGGACTTTGGCAAAATAACAAGTGGCACGGCAAGGGTGTAAAATACCTGAGCGACGGCTCCTCAATTGCAGCAATTTGGTCAAGCACTGAAAGTGCAACCACTGCCACCCTTCTCAAAAATCACGTTTATACCATAGGCAAGGTAGTAAACGGCGAATTTATACCAAACTAATAGCAAAAAATCCAGCAAAACATTCTTAAAACCATAAAAAAAGACAGGCTTCCACCTGTCTTTTTGTTTTTTTATACACCCAATGTACCATTTTTGGTACATAACTCACCTAAAATTAGTCAATCGTCAACTAATAGTAGTCAATCGTCAACTAAGAGTAGACAAAAGTAAACGGAAAGTAGTCAATCGTCAACTAAAAGTAGTCAACCGTCAACTAAGAGTGGACAAAAGTAAACTATCAGTTGACAAAATGCAAAAATTTCTCTCTACGATTTGTAGAAGCTACAATTGTTTGTAAAAAAGTGGCTTCAATGTACCATTTTTGGTACATAACTCACCTAAAATTTGTCAATCGTCAACTAAGAGCAGACAAAAGCAGACGCAAAGTGTACAAAATCTCTGTTTTCTACGAAAATCTCCTTTGAAAAGCAACGCAGAGTTGCATAAAGGAAAGGTCAAGTTGCGCAGTTGACTATTTTGGGGAAATTATAGCAAGCTACCTCTTAGCCAGATGGTTTTTTAGAGAATTATAGCAAGCTACCTCTTAGCTCGTCTCCAGATTTGGGGCTTAAGTATGCAGGTGGCACGTCAAATACTGTTTTACAGCCACTCATTCCCTCTTTTTTCATTCTATAAGTAGCACGGGCATAAGCTACGATAACAGATGCTGTAAACTCTGGATTGGAATCAAGCCTTAGCTTGTACTCAATAATGTGTGTGTTTTCAAGATTTTTACCAGTTTTGCCTGAGCGAATTACAACACCGCCGTGAGGAATTCCGCTGTGATCACGGTCTAATTCCTCCTTAGTGATAAAATGAACTGTTGTGTCATAATCTGCAAAGTAGTTTGGCATTGTCTTGATTTCGTTTTCAATTCTTGCAAGGTCTGCCCCCTCCTTTGCCACAACAAAGCACTCTCTTGTGTGCTTTTCTCTTGTGGTAAGGGTTGGATTTTCACCATTTCTTACTCTTTCAAGGGCACTGTCTACCGGAATTGTATATTGCTTTGCGTCAAGCACGCCATCAATTCTTCTTATAGCATCGGAGTGTCCCTGTGAAACGCCCTTACCCCAGAAGGTATAATCAGCTCCATCAACCAAAATACAGCCAGCCATAAGCCTGTTAAGCGAGAACATACCAGGGTCCCAGCCCACAGAAATCATAGCCACGTTACCTGCTTTTTTAGACACTCTGTCCACATTTTCAAAATGCTCTGGAATTTTTGCGTGGGTATCAAAGCTATCGATTACGCAAAAATGCTCTGCCAGATATGGAGTCTGCTCTGGCAAGTCCTTCGCGCTTCCACCGCACAAAATCATAACGTCGATTTTGTCCTTAAAGGAAAGCACGTCATCGACGTGGTAAACTCCTACCTCTTTATTGATAAGGCTAACGGTCTTAGGGTCGCGTCTTGTGAAAACTGCCACAAGGGACATATCCTTATTCTGTGCAATCGCACACTCAACTCCACGACCCAGGTTTCCATAGCCGAATATTCCTATTCTAATCATTAAAATCACCTCTTTTTTAGGATGCTTTTATTTTATCACAGCTTCCCCTCCAATTCAATATTTTTTTGCATTGCAGAGTAATTTTTTTGTTTGAAAAATTTTTGTTACTTTTCGCATATAATATTGACATTACACACAATATATAGTATAATATTCTTCCAGAGTAGCCTTTATATTGATAAAGGGTGATACTAACTTTTTTGAAAAGGAGATATATTATGAGATCAGAATGGTATGATTTTGCCCCCGGTGCATGGGAAGAAGAAATCAACGTGCGTGATTTTATCCAGAACAACTTCACTCCCTACACAGGCAATGGGGACTTCCTTTGTGGCCCAACCCAAAACACTCTTGACCTTTGGGATACCATTAAGGATTTGAAGAAAAAGGAAATCGCGGCTGGCGGTGTTCTTGATATGGACACTAAGATAGTTTCGACCATAACCTCTCACGATGCTGCATATATAGACAAGGACAAGGAGCAAATCGTTGGCTTGCAGACCGACAAGCCACTGAAGCGTGCGCTTCAGCCCTACGGTGGCATTCGTATGGCAGAAAAGGCTTGCCGTGAGTTTGGCTACGAGGTTGACCCAGACGTTTTGCAAACCTATACAGAGCATAGAAAAACCCACAATGCAGGCGTGTTTGACGTTTACACTCCGGAAATGAGAAGATGTCGTTCAAACCACATTATCACAGGACTTCCTGACGCCTACGGCCGTGGTAGAATCATTGGCGACTACCGTCGTGTTGCCCTCTATGGCGTTGACCGTCTTATTGAGGACAAGCAAAACGTTAAGGACGGCACAAAAATCACAATGTACGTTGACGTTATAAGGGACAGAGAGGAAATTGCTGAGCAAATCCGTGCCCTTTATATGCTTAAGGCTATGGCGCAAAAGTACGGCTGTGATATTTCAAAGCCGGCAAGAACGTTAAAGGAAGCAACCCAAGCCCTTTACTTTGCTTATCTTGGCGCAGTTAAGGAGCAAAACGGTGCTGCAATGAGCCTTGGCAGAACCTCTACCTTCCTTGATATCTATGCAGAAAGAGATATTAAAAACGGTGTTATTACTGAAAGCGAGGCGCAGGAGATTGTTGACCACTTCATTATGAAGCTTCGCCTTGTTTGCTTTGCAAGAACACCTGAATACAACGCACTATTCGCAGGCGACCCAACCTGGGTTACTGAATCTGTTGGCGGTATGGGCACTGATGGTCGTCCATTGGTTACAAAGATGTCCTTCCGTTACCTTAACACCTTGAACAATCTTGGCGCAGCTCCAGAGCCAAACCTAACCGTTTTATGGAGCGAAAAGCTACCTGAAAACTTCAAGAAGTTCTGTGCCGATATTTCTATTAAGCACCACGCAATTCAGTATGAAAATGACGATTTGATGCGTCCGCTTCATGGTGATGACTACGCTATTGCCTGCTGTGTTTCCTCAATGAGAGTTGGTAAGGAAATGCAGTTCTTCGGTGCAAGAGCTAACCTTGCAAAGTGCTTGCTTTATGCAATCAACGGTGGCGTTGATGAAATTTCTGGTGAGCAGGTTGGACCTGACTACCGTGCGGTTACTGGTGATTACCTTGATTACGAGGACGTTATGACCAAGTACAAGGCTATGATGAAGTGGCTTGCGCAGGTTTACGTAAACGCACTTAACATTATTCACTATATGCACGATAAGTACTCCTACGAGAGACTTCAAATGGCGCTTCACGACAAGCACGTAAGACGTTGGTTTGCAACTGGTATTGCAGGCTTCTCCGTTGTTGCTGACTCCTTGTCTGCTATTAAGTATGCAAGGGTTAAGGCTATTCGTGATGAGCGTGGAATCGTTGTTGATTACGAAATCGAGGGTGATTTCCCTAAGTACGGTAACGACGATGACCGTGTTGACGAGATTGCCAAGGAGGTTTTGCATACCTTTATTAAATACCTTCGTCAAAATCACGCATATCGTGATGGTATTATTACAACCTCAATTTTGACAATTACCTCAAACGTTTCCTATGGTAAGAACACAGGCTCTACCCCTGATGGCAGAAAGCGTGGCGAGGCGTTTGCCCCTGGTGCAAACCCAATGCACGGACGTGATTGCTGTGGCGCAGTTGCATCTCTTGCTTCCGTTGCCAAGATACCATTTATGGATTCACAGGACGGTATTTCTAATACGTTTACAATCGTTCCAAGCGCACTTGGCAAGACAAACGAGGAAAGAGTAAACAACCTGGTTGCACTTCTTGACGGCTATACAAGCAAGGGTGGCTATCACTTAAACGTAAACGTGTTTGACAGAGAGCTTCTTCTCGATGCTCAGAAGCATCCAGAGCTTTATCCACAGCTTACAATCCGTGTTTCTGGCTACGCAGTAAACTTCATTAAGCTAACAAAGGAGCAACAGGACGAGGTTATTTCCAGAACCTTCCACTCCTCACTTCACTAATGACAGGAAAAATTCACTCCTTTGAAAGCTTTGGCACGGTTGACGGCCCCGGTGTTAGATTCGTTGTGTTTTTCCAAGGATGCCCAATGCGTTGTAGCTACTGCCACAATCCCGACAGCTGGGATATTTCTCTTGGAGAAACCTATACTGCCGAGCAGGTTTTGGAAAGAATGACAAGGAATCTGCCCTTTTATAAAACTGGTGGCATTACTGCCACAGGTGGCGAGCCTCTTTTACAAATTGATTTTTTAACTGAGCTTTTCACCTTAGCTAAAGGTAAGGGCATACATACCTGTCTTGACACCTCAGGGGCGCTTTTCCATAAGGAAAACACAGAAAAAATAGATAAGCTACTTTCAGTGTGCGACCTTGTTATGCTTGACATTAAGCATATTGATAGCGATGAGCATAAAAATCTTACTCAAAGAGGGAACGAAAATATTCTTGAGTTTGCAAAATACCTATCAAGCAAGGGTGTTCCAACAAGAATACGCCACGTGCTAATTCCAAAAATAAACGATAGCGACGAGCACCTTTTAAGGCTCAGGGAGTTTATCTCAACCCTTAAAAGCATAGAAAAGGTGGAGGTTTTACCTCTGCACCACCTGGGCGAGTCTAAGTATGAGCGCCTTGGCATTGCCTACCCTATGAAGGACTACCCTGTCCCCAGCGCCGAACAGCTTGCAAGAGCAACAAAAATACTAAACAAAAAAGAGTAGATTTTCAAAAATCTACTCTTTTTTATATCACTGTACGTTAGCGCAATATCACTAGCTTGCCCATTTTTACGCTTTTTGTATCACTTCTTATAGATAACTAATTATCTATCACTACTTATCTATCACTACTTATCTATCACTAGTGCCAGAACCAAGAGCAAAGCAACGCTTTTTTGCAAAAACGAGACTTGTTATGTGCAACTTCTTACATCTAGTTTCTTACATCTAGCTTCTTACATCTAACTTCTTATGTGCAACTTCTTGCACAGGTAAACCAATTTTGCTTTATAAAGCCAACCCTCTGTCCTCATCTTTTTGGGGTTCACGTATAGGGGTCCTCAAAGCGAAGTATAAGCTTTGGGGTTCACGTAACAATTTTACGTAGCTCCAGGTACGCTTCATAGGGTACGCTTGCGTAGCCCATATCGACCCCGTCCTTCATGCCTCCGTGGAAGTCGCTTCCACCACTCTTGACAAGTCCATACTTGTCTGCAAGGGCGCACAAATACTGGATTTGCTCCTTTGTAAAAAGTCTATAATAGCACTCAAAGCCAGCCAAGCCCTTTTCCTTAGCAAGAGGCAAAAGCCCTTCAAGCTCCTCCTTTTCAAGGCTTAAGAGTGGGTGCGCAAGAACAGGCACTGCACCAATGTCCCTTATCCATTTTATAGTTGATAGTAAATCTGGTCGAGGGCTTGATACGTAAAAGCCGTTACCCTCCTTTAGCACGGTGTCAAACGCCTCTTTTGTGGTTTTTACATAGCCTAGCTCAACTAGTCTTTTTGCAAAATGCGCACGATTTATATTTTTGTACCTTTTCTTTAGCTCCTCATAATCAATTTTGTAGCCGCCCTCATTGAGCGCCTTGGCTAAGCATTGATTGCTTTCCTCCTTTAGCCTTTTGCGCTCCTTGAAAAATTCCTTCATTTTCTCTCTTGCGCTCTCGCTTAAAAATAAGGCTAAAAGGTGAGTTTCCTTGCCTAGATATTCCGTAGTCAGCTCACTGCCCACCACGGCGCAAACGCCTATTTCCTTAGCATATTTCTCAAGCTCACAAGCTCCGTCAACAGAATTGTGGTCAGTAAGAGCTATTGCTAAAAGTCCCTTTTCCTTGGCATACTCTAAAAGCTGTTTTGGTGTATATGTGCCATCTGAATATATAGAATGATTATGTAAATCGCAAAATTCCATTTTACTACCTCTTTTATTGATATAACAAGTTTAGCACATAATTTTACGAATTTCAATTATTACCTATTCAAAAGCTACTTCTTTTATGGTACAATATATATTAATGAAGATAAGCCTTCCCCTTTGTTCGGAGGGGAAGGGGGACCGTCTAAAGACGGTGGATGAGGTGTAGCCTCTAAAGAGGCGTCTACGCAACGCAGAGTTGAGCAAAGGAAAGGTCAAGTTGCACAAGGAAAACGCAAAGTAGTCAACCGTCAACTAAGAGTGGACAAAAGTAAACTATCAGTTGACAAAATGCAAAAATTTCTCTCTACAATTTGTAGAATCCACCAGTGTTTTGAAAAAACAGGGTGTCAATGTACCATTTTTGGTACATAAGTCAACGTCAAGTTGCGCAAAGGAAACGCAAAGAAAAGCCTTCCCCTTTGTTCGGAGGGCACCCTTTAGGGCGTGCCTTGTGCAGAAGGGGGCGATTCCCCTGTGAGGGGAAATGTCGCAAAGCGACAAAAGGGTTGCGCCCTGCCAAAGGGACGCTCGGGTGGTGGATTAAGTGACACTCGAAAACTTGTTTTCGTTAGTGGAACTTATGCACGGGAACAAAGTG
>JAFTXZ010000018.1 GCA_017461385.1 Clostridia bacterium
AAGCTTGCTCTTTTGACTGCGCCCTCAGCGGTCCATTTGTAGGACAGTTTCTAACCCGACTCTCAGCATCACGGGCTCTCTGTGTAGTCTTATCTTACGTTATCTCCGCTTCAACGGTTTATGATAACGTATTATAACACCGATTACCCACCTTGTCAATAGGTTTTTGAAAATTTTTCAAGATTTTTTACGAGAAGAACGGCAAGGATTTTTACGTCCTTGCCGCTAAGCTTTATTCCGTATCTTGTAGCGTTTCTATTGTTAGCCTTGCTCCGAGACGGAAGGCGTATTCGAAGATGGCTGCTTCGGCAAGGCTTACGTACTCACTCCAACAATCATCGAATTTCTCGAAAATCTCCTTTTGCTCGTCGCTCATCGTTTTGAGCAGGTCATCGTGATGCCGAGCCATATATTCCATAAGCTCTTTCATTTCGGGAGAGTTGTTGCGGCTATCGGTCTGAGGGCAGATATTGCCGTGCCATAATTCTTTTATCACACTCATACGTACACCACCTCCCGCAAAACGATTTCTTCCGCGCTCGCCTTGATGTTGTTCATCTCGGCTACCCAACCGAGCATATCGTGGACTTTCAAATCCTCATCAATGCCGCTTTCGGCAGCAAGCCGGGTGATGATGCTTTCTACCATTTGCTTGGCTTCAATCTCAATCTCATAGAGCCGTTGATTGAGCGTACCTTCCGAGAGAAGATTTGTGTAACGACCTTTGCGATACTCTTTGAGATATTTGAGGTGCGATCTTCCGTATTTGCCTATCTCCTTTTGTTCGGGGAGTTCAAGCAAGGGATAGTATTGCTCACCTCTGAGTTCATAGGTAATTCCGTTCTGTTCAATGTACTTTTTCATCTTATTGCACCTTCCTTTCCTTTGGTGCTTTAAGTGTACTATAAGAATGGAAAATCTGCAAATGTGCAAAAAAGAAAAATACGAGAAACACCGAAATATTCTCGTATCTTTCTTTGCCTCCGCAATGCTCGTTATTCTTAATTCTCAAAAACTGTCCTTAAGAACGAGCAGCAGAAGGTGTTCGATTTTTGTTTGTGTTGGTGACCCGTACGGGAATCGAACCCATGTTTCAGCCTTGAGAGGGCCGTGTCTTAGCCGCTTGACCAACGGGCCAGTTGTCAATTGCCTAGGTATTATAACATACAAATTTTTGATTTGCAATAGTTTTTTGAAAAAAATTAAAAAAACCTGAAATCTACTTCCAGAAGCTTCTTTTAGAAAAATGTTGACAATATTTATTTTATATGTTAAAATATACGCGTAAAAAACGCAATGACAAAGAGGAGTAACAGTGTTTGCTATCTAAAGAGAGCCGTTGGTTGGTGTAAAACGGTGGAGCGATACTGTGAAGGTAGCTTTCGAGTGGCAATGGTGAAGGGCTTCTGCGTAGCCATTGACGGGTCCCTACGTTAAAGGGGTTAGAGTGTGCACTTTTGTGCAAATTCAGGTGGTACCACGCAAATTGCGCCCTGACGATTTTTCGTCAGGGCTTTTTATTTTGGCTCTGTCCTGTAAACTAAAAATGAATTTATAACCTAATAAAAAGGAGAAAAATATGAAAGAACTTGCAAAAACCTACTCCCCAGGGGAATTTGAGGAAAGAATTTACAAAAATTGGTGCGAAAAGAACTACTTTACACCTACAATTGATGAATCAAAGCCTCACTATACAATAGTTATCCCACCACCAAATATTACTGGTCAGCTTCACATGGGACATGCCCTTGATAATACACTTCAAGACATTCTTATTAGATATAAGAGAATGAGTGGCTATTCAACTCTATGGCTACCAGGCACAGACCACGCCTCGATTGCAACTGAAGCCAAAATTGTTGAGGCAATGCGCAAGGAGGGCGTAACTAAGGACGATATCGGCAGAGATGGATTCCTAGAGCGCGCTTGGGCTTGGAAGGAGCAATATGGTGGAAGAATTATCTCTCAGCTTAAGAAGCTTGGCTCATCCTGCGACTGGTCAAGAGAGAGATTTACTCTTGATGAGGGCTGTTCTGATGCTGTAAAGGAGGTTTTTGTACGCCTTTACAATAAGGGACTTATCTATCGTGGTGAGAGAATAATTAACTGGTGTCCTCATTGCTTAACCTCTATTTCTGATGCAGAGGTAGAATATGAGGATCAAGCAGGACATTTCTGGCACATTAAGTATCCATTTAAGGACGGAAGTGGCTATCTTGAGTTTGCTACAACAAGACCAGAAACTATGCTTGGAGATACTGCAGTAGCTGTAAACCCTAACGATGAAAGATATAAAAATATTATTGGCAAAACCCTTGTAATTCCTCTGATAGGCAGAGAAATTCCAGTTGTTGCAGACGAATATGTTGAAATGGATTTTGGAACAGGCGTAGTTAAAATCACCCCTGCTCACGACCCTAATGACTTTGAGGTTGGTAAGCGTCATAACCTTCCAATTATCAACGTAATGACTCCTGATGCAAAAATCACTGAGGATTACCCAGCTTATGCTGGTATGGATCGCTACGAGGCAAGACGCGCAATCGTTGCTGACCTTGAAAAGCAAGGCTATCTAATCAAGGTTGAAGATTACTCACACAACGTAGGCACATGCTATCGTTGTGGCACAACCGTTGAGCCAAGAGTATCACTCCAATGGTTTGTAAAGATGGAGGAGCTTGCAAAGCCTGCGATTAAGGCTGTAAGAGAAAAGGACATTAGATTCGTTCCAGAAAGATTTGAAAAGAACTACTTCCACTGGATGGAAAATATCCGTGACTGGTGTATTTCTCGTCAGCTTTGGTGGGGACACAGAATCCCTGCCTTCTATTGCGACGATTGTGGAGAGCTAGTTGTTACTAAGGACGCTAGCGCAATTTGCCCAAAATGTGGCAAGGAAATGCGTCAGGACCCAGATACACTTGATACCTGGTTCTCCTCGGCATTGTGGCCATTCTCCACACTTGGTTGGCCAAACGAAACAAAGGATTTGAAGTACTTCTATCCAACAAGCACACTTGTAACTGGCTATGATATTATTACCTTCTGGGTATCAAGAATGATATTTAGTGGACTTGAGTACATGGGTGAAAAGCCATTTGACACAGTTCTAATTCACGGACTTGTACGTGATGCACAGGGTAGAAAAATGTCAAAATCCTTGGGTAACGGAATCGACCCACTACTAATTATAGAGAAATATGGTGCTGACGCACTTCGCTTTGCTTTAGCATCTGGTAACTCACCAGGAAACGATATGCGTTTTTCTGATGAAAAAATTGAGTCTGCAAGAAACTTTGCAAACAAGCTTTGGAACGCAGCTCGCTTTGTTATGATGAATCTTGATATCGAAAAGGTTGAAATGCCAAGCGCCGACAAGCTAGGTATTCAAGATAAATGGGTTCTTTCTAAGCTTAATGCACTCATTAAGCGCGTAAGAAACGGACTTGACACCTACGAGCTAGGAATTGCTCTTGGTGAAATCTATGATTTTATCTGGGATATTCTTTGCGACTGGTATATTGAGCTTTCAAAGACAACCCTTTCACAAAAGGGAACAGAGCAAAATAAGGTATCTCAAAACGTTATTGTTTACGTTCTTGAAAATACACTTAAGCTATTGCATCCATTTATGCCTTTCATTACCGAGGAGATATATCTATCCTTGCCACATCATGAGGATAGCGAAAGCATTATGATTTCAACCTATCCACAGGTAAATGAGGAATATGAATTCAGCAAGGATGCTGAAGTTATGGAAAGAGTAATTGAGGCTATTCGTGCAATAAGAGCGCGTAGAACTGAAATGAATGTTCCTCCATCAAGAAAGGCAAAGCTATTCATCACAACAAAGTATAAAGATAGCTTTAACGAGGAAACTGCAGAGTTCTTTAAGAAGCTTGCATCTGCCTCCGAGGTTGAGGTTACAGAGGAATTTGCGGGCGAAAATGCGGTTCAAATCATTACCCACGCAGCAACTATTTATATCCCAATGGCTGAAATGGTTGACACCGAAAAGGAAAAGGCAAGACTCAATGGGGAGCTTGTAAAGGTTCAGGGTGAAATTGATCGCTTGGTTAAAAAGCTTTCAAACGCTGAATTTGTAAATAAGGCACCACAAAAGGTTGTTGAGGGTGAAAAGGCTAAGCTTGAAAAATATGAAAATACCAAAAAGGGTATTCTTGACGCATTGAATGCTCTTTGATATGGAGAATTAATGAAGAAGGTTATTGTAATAGGTGCAGGTCCTGCAGGACTTACGTCTGCTTATGAATTGCTCAAGGATGGGGACTTTTGCGTAACTATCCTTGAGGAAAGTAGAGTAATCGGTGGAATTTCTCAAACTGTAAATGTAAACGGAAATAGAATGGATATAGGTGGACATCGCTTTTTCTCAAAGGACGACACTATTATGGATTGGTGGAGAGAGCTGTTGCCTCTACAGGGCGCCCCTGCTCTTGATGACAAGCTTCTTGGACGTTCTGTTTCGTTAAGCGAAAATGGACCAGACCCTGAAAAAGAGGATCAGGTCATGCTATTAAGAACAAGACTTTCGAGAATTTATTATAATGATAAATTCTTTGATTATCCTGTAAAAATGAACATGGCAACCATAAAAAATATGGGTATGCTAACAACTATGCGTGCTGGCTTTAGTTATCTTGGCTCATGCATAAAAAAGAGAAAAGAGAATAACCTTGAGGATTTTTATATAAATCGCTTTGGAAAAACTCTATATTCTATGTTCTTTGAGTCCTATACTGAAAAGCTCTGGGGCAGACACCCAAGGGAAATTTCAGCAGATTGGGGCGCACAAAGAGTAAAGGGACTTTCCATAAGGGCAATTATTAAGGATATTTTCTCTAAAATGTTTGGGAAGAAAAATAGCAAGAACACAGAAACCTCACTGATTGAGCAATTTTGGTATCCTAAATACGGTCCGGGTCAGCTTTGGGAGCTTGTTGCAAAAAAATGCGAGGAAAAGGGTGCAAGTATAAAATTTGAACACAGGGTCGAGAAATTTATCTGTGAGAATGGCAAAATTAAGGGAGTTGTATGCCAAACCCCGAATGGCGAAGAAACTCTTTTTGCAGATTACGTTATTTCATCAATGCCTATAAAGGATTTAATTGGGGGCATGGATGATTGCGAGGACGAGATAAGAGAGATTGCCAATAATTTGCCATACAGAGATTTTACAACAGTTGGACTCCTGGTTGATAAGCTTGCTCTTAAAAATAAAACAAAATTCAAAACCCTTGGCAATATAGTGCCTGATTGCTGGATTTATGTTCAGGACAAGAGAGTTAAGCTAGGAAGAATTCAAATTTTCAATAACTGGTCGCCATATATGGTAAACGACCCACAAAATACAGTTTGGATTGGACTTGAATACTTCTGTAGTCAAGGAGATGAGCTTTGGGAAATGAAGGACGAGCAATTCGTTGATTTCGCAATTTCCGAGCTTGAAAAAATGGGAATTTTAACCAAGGAAAATGTTATTTCAACCCATAGAGAGAGGGTAAAAAAGGCGTACCCTGCATATTTTGATAGCTATAAGGATTTTGACAAGGTTATAGCTTACTTAAATACAATTGATAATCTTTATTGTGTTGGCAGAAATGGTCAGCATAGATATAACAATATGGATCACTCCATGCTCACAGCAATTAAAACAGCTGAGGCTATTAAAAACGGCACAGATAGCAAGGCGGATATATGGAGTGTGAATACAGAAAAGGAATATCATGAAAACAAAAGCTAAAGATGCTAGCGTGTTGTCTGTCATAGACAGGGTAGCAAAATTTTTCTCTAGGCATATATATTTATGCGTTGCTTTAGCGTGTGCGTGCTCACATTTTTTGACCTATTCTCAAAATGAGACGTTTTCAACTTGCGCAAAGATTTTTTCTTCGATATTCTTTGCGATTCTTTTGTCGGTTGCGTTGAATAGACTCTATAAGCCCCCAAAGGATAGCATATTGATGAGAATTGCTATCTGCTCAATGGTAATTGCTCTAACGGTTTTGTTGTCAATTTTTTATGAGCTAAGCCAAAGAAGCGAATGGTACATTTTGATTTTAGGTGCACTTCTAATAGTTGCATTTTTTATAGCATTCAGAGATGTAAAGGACAAGGAAAAGCTAATTGCATTTCTGATTATCGCATTTGCGTTTCTTATCAGATTTTACTATGTGTATACAACAACAATTGAGGTGCGACAGCATGACCCTGGGTCATTTGGCACAGTTGGGCATTTAGGATACATACAGTTTTTGTATGATAATAAATGGCTACCACAATTTGACCCACGTCCATACTGGCAGTTTTATCATCCACCACTTCATCATGCATTAAGTGCAATCCTACTTGGCATTAGCAAGGATTTCTTTTGTGTTTCACCGCACGAGGCACACGAGGGCATACAAAGCCTCACGTTGCTTTATTCAATGCTGATTTTGGTTACACTATATGAGATAATGAAGATGCTAAAAATAAAGGGCTTTGCTCTTTATAGCGCTCTTGCGATAATTGCATTTCATCCCTCCTTTATCCTTTTGTCGGGAAGTGTGAATAATGACGTTTTATCTATCGCCTTGATGACACTTTCTGTAATGTTTACGCTAAAGTGGTTGGAGAATAAGACAATAAAGAGAATAATTCCTGTGGCTCTTAGTGTTGGGCTTGGTATGCTTGCTAAGCTGTCGAGCGCTCTTGTAGCTGTGCCTATTGGAGTTATTATGATAATCGAGCTTATAAAAAGCAGAAAATCCAATTGGAAGGGCTTGCTTGCTCAATATGGAATACTTGGCGCAATTTCATTTCCTCTTGGCTTAGGATATCAGATAAGAAATCTCATAAGATTCGGTGTACCAATCACTTATGTGCAGGAGCTACCAATAGATATCGACCAGTATATCGGAATGAAGCCGTTCCTTTATAGAATATATGATTTTTCACCATACCAGCTGGCAAATCCGTTTTTATCTTGGGAAAATGGTGTAAATGGCTATAATGAATTCAATCCGTTGATTGCCTTGTTTAAGACTGCAATATTTGAGGAAACTATATGCGACATAACCTTTCCGAGTGGAACACTTCTTGGTGTAATAGCGCAAATGCTCTTCTGGGTGTCGATTGTTCTTGGCGTGTATGCCTTTGTTTCACTAGTTATTTACACTATTAAAAAATCGAAGGAGGAGCTATATAAGGTTTTGCTAACAGCAGGCTTTTATTTAGTTACCCTTATAAGCTACTATTCAATGTGCATGGAATATCCGTTCGTTTGCACAATGAGCTTTAGATATGCAACTCCACTTATATTTATGGGTGCTGTAGGAATAGGGTTGCTTTTGAAGGAGCTAAAGGATGATAAGAAGGGTAAAATAATAAAGTACACCAACTTTGGCGTGGCAATGCTGTTTAGTGCCTTGTCAGTGATTTCTTATATTGCCGTGTGTGGAGTAAAATAAACAACTTAATAAAAAATAGAGAGCCATCGGCGCGATACGACCTTAAGAGTATCACGTCGATGGCTCTCTGCTTTTTTTGTTCATAAAAAACGTTGGTTAATAATAAAATAAAAGAGAAAGGAAGTGATTATAATAGAGGAAGTAAAGGGACTTACAAACGAGGAGGTTGCTAGCTCAAGACAAAAGCACGGGTCAAACACTCTGACGAGAAAAAAGAAAAAATCCTTTGTAAAAAGCTTTTTTTCTAATCTAAACGACCCTATAATCAAGGTCTTAATAGTTGCATTAGTTGTAAATGTGCTTGTAATGCTTCCACAGGTAAATTGGATTGAATGTGGCGGAATATTTGCATCAATATTAATAGCAACCTTAGTTTCAACCATATCAGAGCACAGTCAAGAAAACGCTTTTGATTTATTAAGTAAGGAAATAGAAAATAAATCAGTGATTGTGAAAAGAGCAGAGGGAGTGTGCGAAATTCCTATAGAAGAGCTAGTCGTAGGTGATGTAGTAATGCTTTCGCAGGGAGATGGGATATACGCCGATGCTACCTTGATAGACGGAGAAATAGCTGTCGATGAATCTGCTCTGACGGGTGAAAGCTTGGAAATAAAGAAAATGCCCACACAAGGCAAATCAAAATTACTTAAGGGAAGCTTGATTTGTTCAGGAAATGGCATAGCTAGGGTGAATGCAGTAGGAGAACAAACCTATTACGGAAACGTTGCCAAGGAGCTGGGAATGGACACAAGACCAAGCCCTCTTAAAAAAAGGCTCTCTCAGCTGGCAAAGACGATAAGCTTGCTAGGCTATATCGGTGCCCTCTTAATTGCACTAGCGTATCTTTTTAATAGCTTTGTAATAGATTCTCATTTTGAAAAGGTGGAGATTATATCAAAGCTTTCTGATGCTAAATTTGTCATCTCTCATCTTCTAAGCGCACTGACGCTTGGTATTTCAATTGTGGTAGTGGCAGTGCCAGAGGGATTACCAATGATGATTACGGTGGTTCTTTCCTCAAATATGAGAAAAATGTCAAGAGACAACGTGCTAGTAAAGAGGCTTGTAGGAATAGAAACCTCTGGAAATATAAGCCTTTTGTTCACAGATAAAACTGGCACTCTTACTGAGGGCAAGCTGAGAGTAAGAGATGCGTATTCGTATAATGGTAAGCAATTAAATCTAAAAAACGAGGGTACGCTTGAAAAATACCTGACCCTGTGTGCAAATTATGCTACTTCAGCAAAAATCAGCTCGCGAGGTGTTGTAGGATCTGATGCAACGGATAGAGCCGTGCTTGAATGGTCGTATAAAAGGAGACCCAAGGCAAATATAGTTGAGGAGCAACCATTTGACAGCGTAAAAAAGTATTGCACAAGCGTGGTCGATTATGAGGGAGAACGCTATACGCTTTTCAAGGGCGCACCAGAAAGGATACTTTCTGCCTCAAGCACTTTTGTTGACGAAAATGGAAATGTAAATCAATTGACAGACGAGGTTATAAGAAATATAAGATTGAAGCAAAAGGAGCTTTGCGACAAGTCCTTCCGTGTGGTAGCCTTGGGAATAAAAATCAAAAAAACAGACACGTCATTCGATAAAATCACTTTTGTTTCCCTAGTTGCTATAAGAGACAGGGTGAGAAAGCAGGTGCCTCTTGCCGTATCACAGGTTACCTCTGCAGGAGTCGGAGTTGTAATGATTACAGGAGACAATAAGGATACAGGTGTTGCAATAGCTAAGGAATGTGGAATTATATCCTCCTTTCATTCTCGAAGCCTTGCGTTAACTGGCAAGGAGCTTGAGAAAATGAGTGATGAGGAAATTGGTGCACTCCTGCCTAGACTTGCAGTTGTGGCAAGAGCATTGCCACAGGACAAAAGCAGACTGGTTAAAATAGCTCAGAAGCAGGGCTATGTGGTAGGAATGACGGGAGATGGTATAAACGATGCCTCCTCCTTGAAATTAGCCGATGTAGGCTTTGGAATGGGCTCGGGCACAGAGGTGGCAAAGGAGGCGTGCGACATTGTTATAAAGGACAATAACTTTGCTTCAATTGTTAAGGCGATTCTATATGGCAGGACAATTTTCGAGTCAATCCGAAAGTTTATTGTTTTTCAGCTCACTATGAATCTGGGTGCTGTGGGAATTTCCTTGATAGGTCCATTTATTGGAATAGACCATCCCGTAACAATCACTCAAATGCTTTGGGTGAATATAATAATGGACACGCTTGGTGCCTTGGCATTTGCAAGCGAGCCTCCACTATTGGAATATCTAAAAGCAAAGCCAAAGACACAAGGCGAAAAAATAATTAACGGCTCAATGCTTAAAAAAATACTCTTTAACGGATGCTACATATTGCTTTTGTCTGTATGGTTTCTTAAAAGTGACGGAGCTACAATGCTAATTACAAGAGCTGATGATAGATATATTTTAAGTGGCTTTTTTGCATTGTTTATTTTTACAGGAGTATTTATTTGCTTTACATCAAGAACAAATAGAATAAACTTGCTCGCAAATTTAGGTAAAAACAAGTCATTTATAGCCATTATGACAATGGTTACAGCATTGCAAATGTTTTTTATATATTTTGGTGGAGAAATGTTTAGGGCAGAGCCCCTTGTGCCAAGCGACCTGCTTTTGATAATAGGGCTTTCATCTAGCATAGTTGTAATTGATCTTGCAAGAAAGCTTCTTTTTAAGTTTTTTGACTATAGAAAAATAAAGAAAAGTAATAAGGAGAGGATAAATGCTTAAAAACAAATATTTGCCCGAGGGTAGCTTGATTTCAACCTCGGAGAACAGAGAATACATATCTAGTTTGCAGGGGCTTGAAAGGGCAAAGCAGGAGGATAAAATACTCGAGGGCTATGTAAAAAAATGCGATAGCGACACAATGGAATTACAGGTTGATTTGTATGGGATAACAGGTATAATTCCTAAAAACGAGGTTCTTTACGGTGAGGAAATAAAGGATATTGCCATAATAACAAGAGTGGGTAAGCCCTGCGCCTTCAAGGTTGTGGGCATAGAAAGCAACGACGGTGGCAAGCCAAAAGTAATACTGTCTCGAAGACTATCCCAAATGGAATGTATGAAAAATTATCTAATGGATTTAGTGCCAGGAGACATAATACCTGCGAAAATTACTCATTTTGAGCCCTTCGGCGCATTTTTAGATATAGGCTGTGGAATAATTTCTCTAATGTCCGTTGACTCAGTTTCTGTGTCAAGAATATCAAGCCCAAGAGACAGATTTTCGCTTCGTGAGGAAATTAAGGTGATAGTAAAATCAATCGACTATGAAAACGAAAGAATATACGCCTCAACTAAGGAGCTTTTTGGCACTTGGGAGGAAAATGTCAAGGGGTATTGTGTAGGTCAAACCGTCTCGGGCATTGTAAGAAGTATTGAAAGCTACGGTATATTTGTGGAGCTGGCACCTAACCTCGCTGGACTTGCAGAGCTTAGACAGGACGTCTCAGTGGGAGATTTGTGCGCAGCCTACATAAAAAGCATTATGCCAGACAAAATGAAAATCAAGCTAGTAATAGTTGATACGTGCGAAAACAATCAAGCACCCTCAACCAAGGAGCATTATTTTATAGATACCGATCAGATTAACCATATATCAAGCTGGAGATACTCGCCAAGTGGCTGTTCAAAAATAGTAGAAAGCAGATTTGACAAGGAATAAAAACAGACACTCCCCCAATAAAAAAGCCGTATTGTGACACAATACGGCTTTTTATTTTTTCTTAATTGTTAGGGTGAAGGTAGTGCCGTCACTTTCGTTGCTTTTTACACTTAACTGACCATTAATTTTGTCAGAAAGTGACTTAGCTATTGCTAAACCAAGGCCATACCCTTTGGTACTCCTTGCTTTGTCGCCACGGACGAATCTTTCAAATATGCTTTGTTGCATATCTTCTGGAATAACTGGACCCTTGTTATTTATAGAAAATGTAATCCTTTTGCCAATTGCTGATAGGGAAATTGATATATTTTCCTTAATGGGACTATATTTAATAGCATTGTCGAGTAATACCTGCAAAATTCCAACGAAGCAGGCCTTATTTGTAGTTATAAATGCTTCCTTTTCAATATTATGCAAGAGAGTAATTTCTTTTTCAAATGCAACTGCCTCGTACTGTAAAATTAGGCTACCTATCACCTCACTTATATTTATTGATGATAGTTCAATAGGTGCTTCCTCACTGTCGCTTTTTGCTAAATCAAGAAGCTTTTCAGTTAGTTCCTTCATTCTTTCTGCTTCAATCTGAGTGGACTCAATCCACTTCATTTCTTCAGAAATTGTTGACCCTGTGTGAGATTTCAATATATCATTATTGGCTAAAATAATAGTAAGAGGAGTTTTAAGATCGTGAGATGCATCTGCCACAAAGAGTTGTTGCTTTTTCCAAGCCTGTTCAATGGGCTTTATAGAGTAATTAGCGAGTCTTTCTGCTATAAAAAACATTAAGAGCATACCCGAAATAAACAAAACAACCGAGGTTAGTATAGAGCTTCTTAATGTATTGAAAATTGGCTCAGATGAGGTAAATGCGAGCATAGTTGAGTCAAAGGAGCTTCTTTTTTTATACATAAGCATATTGGAGCCAGTAAATCCGCTTTCTTGCCCATTCAATGCCTCCATAACTAACTTTTCAAGCTCATCTGCTTCTATGTTAGCACCATTTTCTAAAACCTCAATTTCACCTGACTGATTGACGGCTACGATAAGCGCATAGGCAAAGGGGAGCTCTAGCTTATCCGAGGGCTTTCCCTCATAAGGGGGCTCTGCGTCTGGTAACCCTTCTGGTGGATTTGGCATATCAGCTCTTTTTTTGTCTAGTGCTTGAGCCAAAAATTGCTCGGTGCTTCTTATGTGAGATTGATAGCTTGTTCCGATGAAAACTGTAAAAATAGTCAACAGAAACACTGCAACGATTGTCATATTTATTATAATGAAATTTCTTTTTAGTCGTTTAATCATTACTATCCTCGATTCTGTAACCGAGCTTTTTGTGCACAATGATTTCAGTGCTTGATAGAACAAATTGTAGCTTCTTTCTTAGAAAAGAAATATAAGTTTCCACATTGCTATCTCCTGCATCGGAATCATATCCCCAAACCTTTGTAATAATTTCTTCCTTGGAAATTATTACTCCTGGCTTTGAAAGGAAAAGCTTAAGTATCTCTGACTCCTTATAGCTTAGTCTGACAACACTTTTGGATTTTGTACAAGAAAGCTCACAGGTATCTATGTTATAAGTAATATCACCAAAGGTCATTTTAGTCAAAATAACCTCTCCCTTTCTTCTGCATATAGACCGAATTCTTGCAAGAAGCTCAGAGGTTGAAAATGGCTTTGTCATATAATCGTCTGCACCTAAATCAAGTCCTTGAACCTTGTTTTGTACAGAATCCTTTGCACTTAATATCAAAATAGGTGTAGAAATTCTTTCATTTCTTAAAGCTCTGCACACCTCATATCCGTCCATCTTTGGCAGCATGATATCCAGTAGTATGCAATCGTAAATGCCGGATTTTGCAAAGGAATATCCGTCCTTTCCGTCAAACACTGAATCTACATGGTACTTTTCTTGTCTAAGTATTTCTGAGATAGCATCGTTAAGTCCAATGTTGTCCTCTATAACTAATATTCTCATTTTTACTCCTTTTAGCTTTATATTTTAATTATACATTAAAAAATCCTCTGTTAACAATACTATATTACGATATTCTTAAAAAAACCTTTAAGCATTTTTTAAGAGTTGATAGCTAATATGCTTGTGTGGAGGTGCGCTATGAAAAGAATAGTTGTATTTTTAATATTGATGCTGACATTCTTGCTATGCTCGTGCAATAACGAGACGCCGAATAATGAAATAAATACAGATTTTGCGAAAACAGATGAAGAGATGTTTACAAATAAAGACCTTACAAATGATATTGAAGAAGCTAGCATAATTGAAATTAGACTTCTTGGCGATAGCATTTTATGTGATCATCAGGGAGTTAAGATAGATGGACGCTGTGCGACAATTAAGGATTCCGGTATTTATTTAATATCAGGAAACTTGGAAAATGGCTCTTTAATTGTTGATGGAGACAATATTAAGCCACATCTGATTTTATCTGATGTAACCATAGAAGGTGGCACACTAGCTCCGATATATATAAAGTCCTGCAACAAGACTTTTATAACCCTGAAGGAAGAAACGTCTAATCGACTAAGCACAAGTGGAGAATTTGTTCAAGTAGATGATAACAATGTTGATTCTGTTATATATGCAAAGGATGACGTGACTATAAATGGCACGGGAAAACTAATTGTTGATTCGCCTAATGGACACGGAATTGTTGCCAAGGATGACCTTGTGATTTCTAGTGGCAATATTGAAATAAATGCACTTAATCACGGAATTGACGCTAATAATAGCGTAAGACTTGCAACACCCAAGTTGTCTATTGTGTCAGGAAAGGACGGCATACACACCGAAAATGAAGATGAGAACTATGGCTATATTTATATGAGTCAGCCAATTATAGAGGTAATCGCTCAGGGCGACGGTGTCAGTGCAAGTGGTCTTATACAAATAAAGAACGGAAAAATAAAGATAAACTCAACTAAGGGTGAATTGACAGACAGCTATAAGGGGATAAAGTCAGGTAGCACTCTGATTATAGAAGGTGGAACTCTGGAAATTGAAAGCTATGATGATTGCTTGCATTCTGTAAATATGATAATAGCTACAGTTGAAGCAACACTGGAAACTATGGACGACGGCTTGCATGCAGATGAAAAAATGGAGATAAATGGTGGAAAAATAGAAATAATAAACAGCTATGAAGGTATAGAAGGATTAAACATAACCATAAATAGTGGCGAAATAAATCTAATAGCAAGTGATGATGGAATAAATTCGGCTGGAGGCAACGACAATAGTGGCTTTGGAGGTGGATTTGGTAACGATAATTTTGGCCGTCCGGGTTCACGTCCTGGTGGAATGGGTGGAGGAATGGGAACGACCTCGTCAAACGGTAGTATTGTAATAAATGGTGGTACTATATATATTCAAGCAAGTGGCGATGGCATAGATTCAAATGGCTATTTAGAAATTAATGGTGGAATAGTAACAGTGTGTGGACCAACAAGAGGGGATACGGCAGTTTTAGATTACGACACAACTGGAACGATAAACGGCGGTAGCTTTGTGGGAACAGGCTCGTCAATGATGGCACAAACCCTGACAAGCACTAACCATGGTATAATTTCCTTAAGCGTTGGAACTCGGTCGTCTGGAGAGGTTATCATGATAACAGATGATAGTGGAAATGAATTGCTAAATTACACACCGCAACTGGATTATGCAATATTCATAGTGTCAATTCCTGAGCTTGTAAAGGGCGAGAGCTATACTGTTAGAATAGGCAGTAGTGAAGGGGTTTTCAAGGCACAATAAAAGGCAGAGAAAACTCTGCCTTTTTTACATTCGTACTACTTATTTATATATGAGCAAGTGAACATTTGAACAAATTATATAATTATTTATTGATTTTATACTTCAATCTGATGCTATCGGCAATCATTGCTATAAACTCACTGTTAGTTGGCTTTCCTCTATTGTTGTGTATGGTATAACCGAAGTAGCTATTTAACGTGTCCATATCTCCTCTGTCCCAAGCAACCTCAATTGCGTGTCTGATAGCCCTTTCTACACGAGAGGTCGTGGTTGAGTATTTCTTTGCTACTGATGGATAAAGAATTTTTGTAACTGAATTTATTAGCTCGTTATCTGTAATTGTCATTAAAATTGCAGTTCTTAAGTATTGATAACCCTTAATGTGTGCTGGAACACCAATTTGATGAATGATTTTTGTAACCTGTGTTTCCATATCCTCGGCTTGTGATGACGCACTAAGAGAGGATTTACCTTGCCTTGCTCTGTAAATTGTGTCAATATGCTCACACAGACTGGAAAAGTCAAAGGGCTTTATTAGACAAAGAGAAGCACCGGCATTTGTAGCCTCTACAAAGATGTTTTGGTTTGAAACTAAGGAAGCAATGATAAATGATGGTGCTTGGTCGTTTCCATAGCTTATGCCCTTGGAGTTTTTTATTAGACCAATACCATCAAGACGTGAAAGCCAAATATCAGCTATTACAATATCAGGATGGAAGCGATTGATTTTTATAAGTGCCTCCTCACCGTTAAAGGCCTCCTCTATATATCGATAGCCTCGTCTTGATAATGCTTCCTTGGTTGAATGTCTTGTTTGTGCATTCTCGTCTGCGATTAAAATTTTTGCGTTGATTTCCATCTGTTATACCTCATTTTTTCTTGTAAATTTTTACATAAACATTTTACCATATTTTTCCAATTTATTCAACAAAAACTTAGACGTCAAGTTCTACAAAAAATCTACCTGATATATAGAAACTTTTAACAAAAATGGAAAAAATTGGAAAGAATAAGGTCGAATAAAATAGAACTGTGTAACTAGCAAAAAAATAAGCTAAAAATCGGTCAAAGGCAACCTGTGATAAAAAAGTACTAAAAGGGACAAATAAAAATGGTAGATGCGGAAAACATCTACCATTTACTATATTTAGCTAAAATACAAATTATTTCGCATCCTTCATAGAGAAGTCAGGACGGCCCTTCTTATCTAGACCAAGATACTTAACTCTTACCTCGTCGCCAACGTGGCAAACGTCCTCAACCTTTTCAGTTCTGCCACTAGCAAGCTTAGAAATGTGAACCATAGCCTCCTTACCAGGAGCAATTTCAACGAAAGCACCGAACTCGGCAATTCTGGTAACCTTACCGGAATAGATTGCGCCAACCTCTGGCTCAAATACGATTCCGGCGATTGTAGCACGTGCAGCTTCAATTGCATTCTTGTCAATAGCTGAGATAAATACGCTACCATCGTCCTCAATATCAATCTTAGCACCTGTGTCAGCAATAATCTTTTGGATTACCTTACCACCTGTACCAATAACCTCACGAATCTTGTCAGTAGCAATCTTCATAGAAATCATCTTAGGAGCAAATTCAGAAACCTCAGGACGAGCCTTTGGAATAGCCTTAAGAATTACCTTGTCGATAATCTCATCACGACCCTTGTGTGTTTGCTCAAGAGCGCGCTTAATAATTTCAGGAGTTAGACCATCAATCTTAAGGTCCATCTGGATAGAGGTAATACCCTTGTGAGTACCAGCTACCTTAAAGTCCATATCGCCGTAGAAGTCCTCAAGACCTTGAATGTCGATCATTGTGTCCCAGCTACCGTCCTCTGCAGTAATAAGACCACAGGAGATACCGGCAACAGGAGCCTTAATTGGAACACCAGCGTCCATAAGAGCAAGTGTTGAGCCACAAACAGAAGCCTGTGATGTAGAGCCGTTGGAAGAAATAACCTCGGATACAAGACGAATTGCGTAAGGGAATTCCTCAACGGATGGAAGAACAGGGACAAGAGATCTCTCTGCCAAAGCACCGTGACCGATCTCACGTCTGCCAGGGGTTCTGGAAGCCTTAGCCTCACCGGTGGAGTAGCCAGGCATATTGTAGTGGTGCATATATCTCTTTTCTGTTTCCTCATCAATGCCGTCAAGCATTTGTGAATCAGAGATAGGACCAAGTGTTGCAAGAGTCATAACCTGAGTTTGACCACGGGTGAACATACCACTACCGTGAACTCTCTTGAACATACCAACCTCAGCTGTAAGAGGTCTGATTTCGTTCATTCCACGACCATCAACACGCTTTTTGTCCTCGAGAAGCCATCTTCTAACAATCTTCTTTTGAATCTTGTAGATAAGCTCTTCGATTCTTTCCTTAATGTCAGGGTACTTTTCTTCAAATGTAGCTACGATATTTTCCTTGATTGGCTGAATCTTCGCATCGCGAACAGTCTTGTCATCTGTGTCAAGAGCCTCCATTACGTCCTTTTCACAGTAAGCAAATACCTCATCAAACATATCGTGGTCAAATTCGCAGGATGGATAAGCAAACTTAGGCTTACCGATCTCCTCAACGATACCATTGATAAACTTAATTAGCTTCTTGATTTCCTCGTGTGCAAGCATAATAGCATTGAACATATCATCATCAGAAACCTCTTTAGCACCAGCCTCAATCATTACAACCTTCTTTTCAGAAGCGGCAACAGTAAGCTCAAGTGTGCTAACAGCTCTTTGCTCAAGAGTTGGGTTGATAACAATCTTACCATATACCATACCCATGAAAAGACCACCGATAGGACCATTCCATGGAATGTCAGATATAGAAAGAGCAACGGAAGCGCCTATCATAGCTGTGATTTCAGGTGAACAATCAGGGTCAACGGAAATTACAGTTAAGGAAAGGTTAACGTCGTTTCTTAAATCCTTAGGGAAAAGAGGTCTTACAGGACGGTCAATAACACGACCAGTAAGTACAGCCTTTTCAGAAGGCTTACCCTCACGCTTTAGGTAACCACCTGGGATTTTACCTACAGAATACATTCTTTCCTCATAGTCAACAGACAAGGGAAGGAAGTCAATACCCTCACGTGGTGCTGCAGAAGCAGTAGCACAAGCGAGAATAACAGTTTCGCCATAACGAACTAGCACGCTACCGTTTGCAAGTCCAGCCATTTTTCCGCTTTCAATTACAAGCTTACGACCAGCAAGCTCGTACTCATAAACCTTATAATTATTAAAGGTTTTTTCAGTGAACATTTCACTCATTTTTGTTTCCTCCATAAAAATAGAAATTTGAACTTTGTGTGAGGGACATAGCATTTAACTAAACACTAAACTAAACTATTTTAGTCCTTAGTTAACTGCTATCTCCTCACTTGAAGCTTGATAAGCTACGAAATTCCTTGTTGCTTGCTTCACTTGACCTCGACGTACGAAGGGTACGCCATCGCCCAAGTTAAAGCGACGCGCCTTGAATTTCTTGCTTCTAAAGCTTCAATACCAAAAGCTTGAAAAGCTACGAACTTCCTTGTTGCTTGCTTCGCTTGACCTCGACGTACGAAGGGTACGCCATCGCCCAAGCTAAAGCGACGCGCCTTGAATTTCTTGCTTCTAAAGCCTCTAACCGATGAACTCTCGAAAGAGAGGTGTGCAAAAAGAAAACAATGGCTGTGCAGTTCTGCACAGCCAAGTTCCACGCGCACTGCGTCGTTTTTTAGTTTTCTTAGTGCTAAAGAATTACTTTCTTAGGCCAAGCTTCTCAACGATAGCACGGTAACGGTTGATATCGTTCTTAGCAAGGTAGTTAAGAAGGTTTCTTCTGTGACCTACCATCTTTAGAAGACCTCTTCTGGAGTGGTGGTCATTTGCATTGTTCTTAAGATGCTCGTTAAGGTTGTTGATACGGCTTGTAAGAAGTGCGATTTGTACCTCTGGTGAGCCTGTGTCACCTTCGTGAGCAGCATAAGTCTTAATGATTTCCTGCTTGTTCATTTTTTCACCTCATATAAATTTTTTGTTAGCCCTCATACTGTGCAATCGGTGGGTGAATAGCCAAAAAGGTCTTAATCCGAAAGCTCGGCATAGGTGCTACGCAACGATTATAGCACACACTTTTTCATTTGTAAAGACTTTTTTTAATTTAATTATTATTTTTTTACTTTAATAAGGCTAATAATAGATATTACTCCAGAAATGACAAGCAAGCCACCTAGGACCTTTCTAGGAATATCTGGGTCAATCATATTGGCAAGATGAGAGAAAATTACGGTTCCCAAAATTCCGAAAATGGTCATAACAATAACCTGAAAAACGTTGATTTTTCGCTTTTTGAAATGGAGCAAAAGTGCGAATATTCCCGACAAGGCAAAGAAAATAAGATTAGTTCCTTGTGCCGTAATTTGACTAAAATTCAGATACTGGGTCAAGAAAATGATAAAAAGCCCGCCACCTCCTACGCCCATTCCCATTAGCATGGAAATTAGAAAAGAAACAATAATCGTACTCATTCAATCACCTCAAAAGCAGGTTGATTCCTGCATAAATAATCAAAACTGCAAAAATGGCATTCAGCCACTTAACCTTAAGCTTGTCCACCAATAGAGCGCCGATTAATCCACCGATAAGTGAGGGAATAAGGAAGTATGGAAAAATTTCATATTCAACAGCTCCTGCACGAAAGTAAGCAACTGTACCGATAAGAGTAATTGGCACTGTTGCACAAAGAGTAGTAGCGAAGGTGTCCTTTTTATCGTTTTTAGTAAGCCAGGAAAGAAGCAAAACAAAAAGAATTCCACCACCGGTGCCCACAAAGCCGTTGATGCCTCCTGCAATAAATGACCCTATGCAAAAAAGTATGGTAAAAAGCACCTTGCTTTTTGATTTAAGATTTAACATTTGTACCTCTCAAAAAAATTTTACTTTTGACAAAAATCTATTGTATTTTATATAAATTTCTGTTAATATAATATATAGAAGTAAATTATAGCTTTGCAATATGTTTGAAAAGAGAGGCTTCGTGGAATGACTCTCTTTTTAACACTATCATTATTATGACACGCAATTTGAGTTACATACACCTAAAGAAAGGACTAGAAATGAAAACCTATCAAAGATTAGATTCATTTAGGAAAACGAAAAATCCTAAAGATAAAAACGATAAAAAGCCAAAGAAAATACCACCTGAGAAAAAGCTGGTAAACAAGGTAATGCCTTACGTTTTTTCCGTGACATTTGCTATTTTGCTTTTATCCTTGGTTAATCTTGGCCCAGTAAATGGTTGGTTGATTCCACTCGGTAACGCACTAAGAGGCTTACTTTCCAGCTTTGGAGCATTTACCTTTGTATTTTTGCTCCTTTATCATGCGTTTTTCTGGAAATACGACGTAACAAGAAAAATATGCACCCGCAGGGTGATTTGCTCAATGATAACCGTATCCTTTATTGGCGCTCTTCAGCACCTATTTGAGTATGCGACTTATGGCGAGAAGATAGGATACGCAACTACAACCCTATACGAAAATGCAGCTCTAGCTGAAAGCCATGGTGGAGGCATTGTTGGAGGACTCATTGGCAATTTTCTAGTGGTGAATACAAGCCTTGTTGCAGCTTACTTTATGGTTGTATTCATTCTTTTGTTTATGTTCCTGCAGTTATTTAATATTACTCCATACACAATGGTTTGTGCTATTGCACAAAAGAAGGACGGTACTGAGAGCAAGAAAAAGCAAAAAAAGCAGAAGCCATCTAAGCGTAAAAAGGTTAATATCTTTGAGGATGACGACGACGATGAGGAGCTTCTTATCGAACGATCTAAGGGAAATACACCTAACTACGTGGATGTTGATGAGCTTCTTAAGAATGCTAAAAAGCCTCAAGAGGAGCCACAAGAAAATCAAGACGAGGAAAAGCCCTCTGAAGATATTCCTGTCAATGAGCCTGAATATAAGGAGCCTGTGGCTAATGAGGAGCCAAAGGAAGAGCGTCCCGTTGAAAAAGAGCCTGATTATGAGATTCCTGCTCAAGAGGACACGCCACAACAGGATGATCCAGAATTTGAAATTAAGGTGTCTAAGGTTGAGCCTGAGCAGATTCCATTCAAGCCTGAGGAGCCTTATGAGGAGGAAGAAAAGCGTTATATCAATATAGATAAAGCGCCCGAGCTTCAAGTTAATAAAGAGCCTGTTGTCGAGGAGGAGCCAGTTTCTCACTTCGATGATGAGGAGCCTGCAAACGAGCCGGTTGTCCAGGAGGAGCCTGAGTACGAGGACGAGGAATACGAGGACGACTACGAAGAGGCTTATGAGGATGAGCTTGATGATGAGGATGAAGAGCTTGATGATGAGGAGCTAGACGACGAGGAAGAAGAGGACTACGAGGAGGAGTATGAGGATGAAGAGGACGAGGAAGCTCCAATCTATCAGCCTGAGAAAAATACTGACCCTGATTATGAGCCACTTCCAATAGCACCAACGCCTCAGGAAAGAAAAACAGACATTACACCGGTTGAAAGACCACAGGAGCAAAAGCAACCTGAAAAGGTATTTGTTCCAAAGCCAAAGAAGCATTATACGTTCCCAACGCTTAACTATCTACAAAGCCCTGAAAATGCAGGCTTGACTGATGCAGCACAAGCAGAGCTACAGGAAAATGCAAGAATTATAGTAGAAACACTTAATAACTTCAACGTAAGAACAACTGTTTCAAACGTAACTCGTGGACCAACAGTTACAAGATATGAGCTAACACCCGACGCAGGAGTGCGCGTGCGCTCAATTGCTAACCTTGCAGACGATATTGCTATGTATCTCGCTGCCGAAGGGATAAGAATAGAATGTCCTATCCCTGGCAAAAGTGCAGTAGGTATAGAGGTTCCTAACAAGGTAACAAGCATGGTTTATTTACGTGAGCTACTTGAGGATGAAAAATTCCGTAAGGCATCAAGCCCAATGTACTGTGCAGTAGGTAAGAGCATTTCAGGCGAAAATATCTTTGTTGACGTAGAAAAAACTCCACACCTATTGATTGCTGGTGCAACAGGTATGGGTAAATCTGTTTGCATTAACTCACTACTTGTTAGCTTGCTTTACAAGGCAACACCTGATGATGTAAGAATGATTCTTATTGACCCTAAGCGTGTTGAGCTGTCAAACTATAATGGTATTCCACACCTGCTTGTCCCTGTAGTATGTGAGCCTAAGAAGTCTCTTGGTGCACTACAATGGGCAGTTACAGAAATGGAAAGCCGTTTTGAAACGATTGAGCAGGCAGGCGTAAGAAATCTTCATGAATTTAACGAAAAGGTTGATAACGGCTATCCCGCTGATAAAATGTCAAGAGTTCTTATCGTAATTGATGAGCTTGCTGACCTAAAAATGGCAGTGCCTGATATTGAGGGCCATATTACAAGGCTTACACAAAAGGCGCGTGCTGCTGGTATTCATATTATCATTGGTACACAAAGACCATCTGTTGACGTTATTACCGGTCTTATTAAGAGCAATATACCATCTCGTATAGCCTTTAGAGTTCCATCACAGGTTGACTCTAGAACTATTCTTGACGAGGTTGGTGCAGAAAAGCTTGTATCTCGTGGAGATATGCTTGTTAAAATTGTTGGCGCTCTAAGACCTGCCCGTGTACAGGGCTCATTCGTTAAGGCATCTGAAATACAGCAGGTTATTGATTATTGGAAGGAAACCTCTCCTGCAGAGTATGACGAGGAGGTTATGCACCAAATCGACAACAATGCAGCTAAGCTTGCAAAGAATGATAGAGAAGAGGACGAGGCAAATGGCGAGGGTGGTGCAGACGATGGAACACTCGACCCAGAATTTTACAACGCCCTTGAGCTCGCTTGCGAAATGGGTAAGATTTCCTCCTCATTCCTACAAAGAAAGCTAAGACTTGGCTTCCAGCGTGCAGCAAGGCTTATTGACCAAATGGAGGAATGTGGATATATTGGCGAGGCTAATGGCTCTAAGCCAAGAGAGGTTCTCATTTCAAAGGATGAATTTAGAGAAATTATGATGCGCCGTAAGGACGAGGACTAATTCTGATACACTAAGGATGCAGGCGAGCATCCTTAGTGAAGCATTTATAAAAAATTATAGAGGAAAAGAAAATGGGAAAATTTATTGCAATAGATGGGCTTGACGGCTCTGGAAAGGGTACGCAAAGCGAAAAGCTTGTTGAGTATCTAAGATCACAAGGCAAAAAGGTAAGGGTTTTGTCCTTCCCTGTGTATGAAAACGAAAGCTCCACCTTTGTAAAAATGTATCTTGATGGCAAGCTTGGAAAAAAACCATCTGATACAAACGCCTATGCCGCATCAATGTTTTTTGCATCTGACCGTTATATAAGCTATGTAACGGATTGGAAAAAGGACATTGAGGATAAGGACACTTACGTAATAGCAAACAGATACACCTCTGCTAACGCTGTGCATCAGCTATCAAAGCTACCAGAGGCCGAGTGGGACAAGTTCCTTATTTGGCTGTGGGACTTTGAATTTAAGAAGCTTGGCTTGCCTGAGCCTGAGCTTGTATTATATCTAGAGTTGCCACCAAAGCTTTCACTGTCCTTGGTTAAATCTAGAAGTCAAGAAACAGGACAAAAAATGGACATTCACGAGCTTGATACAGAATATATGGAAAAATGCTACGATGCAGCGTTATATTCCTGTGAAAAGCTTGGCTGGAACAGGATTCAGTGCTACGATGGAAACAAAATCCGTACACGTGAGGACATTTTTGAGGAAATCGCAAGAGCTGTAAATGAGCTCTAAGGAGAAGCTATGGTTTATTTATTTTTAGCAAACGGCTTTGAGGAAATCGAAGCATTGACTCCCCTCGATTATCTAAGGCGTGCAGGGGTTGAGGTTAAGACCGTAGGAATTGGAGGGCAAGTAATAACTGGCTCCCATAAGATTACTGTGGTTTGCGACATAACGGACAAGGAGCTTGACACACAGGGATGCTTTGATATGGTAATATTACCAGGTGGGTTGCCTGGTGCAGATAACCTTTTTGCAAGCAAGGAGGTTAATTATATGCTAGACAGGGCAGAAAAAGAGGACAAGTTTGTATGCGCAATTTGTGCTGCTCCTTATATTTTAGGACAAAAAGGGATGCTTAGAGGTAAGCGTGCCTGCTGTTATCCTGGCTTTGAGGACAAGCTAGAGGGGGCAACGGTTCTTTTGGACGGAGTTGTCCGTGACGGAAAAATAATTACCTCACGAGGCATGGGGAAATCGGTTGATTTTGCCCTCGAAATCGTTGAGGCACTTTGTGGCACAGAGGTAAGGCAAAAGCTAAAAAGCGCAACCTTATATTAAATCAAGGAGAATAGCCATGACACCGATAAAGAGAGAAAAGGATATTATTAGAAAAGACTGCTCCGAAAAACGCAATGCCATGACACCTGAGGAAAGAATGGAAAAGGATGCAAGAGTATGCAAAACGATTGAATCTCTTGTAAGCTTTAGACACGCAGATATAATACTTCTATATGCACCAATTAAGTCTGAAATAGACATATTGCCCATATTCAACCTTGCTAAAGCAAAGGGAAAAAGAGTAGCGTTTCCAAAGTGTAATACCGAGGAAAGAACTATGAAATTCCATTTTGTTGATAGTCTAGATGAGCTTGCTCCGTTAGCCTATGGAATTAGAGAGCCTAGTGAGAATGCTCCTGTATATGACCCAGAGAAAACCCAAGGCGTCGCTATATGCTTAGTCCCAGGATTGGCATTCGACGCTTATGGCTATCGCTTAGGCTATGGAAAGGGATACTACGATAAGTTTATGAATAACTTTTCAGGCTCATCAATTGGAATTGTTTATTCTAGCTTGATTTTGCCTAATTTGCCAAGGGGCAGATATGATAAGCACTGCGACGTATTAGTAACCGAAAATGGCATAAAAACAATAAAAACAGAAAAATAAAAAGACAGCTCTGCTAAAAAGATAAGCAGAGCTGTTTTTTTGCGTGAGAAATAGGCAGAAGTTCAAAAATAATTATTTAGAAAATAAGAGATAAAACGAGAAAAAACGAGAAAAAATGAGCATTTTATAAAAAACTTATTTTTTATGAAAAAAGGTATTGACACCCAATGCTCCTCGTGATATAATAATTTGGCAATAAAACAAGGGCAATAAGCCCAATAGCATTAAATTGGAGGATTTTGAAATGTCAACATTTATGGCAAACAACACCATTGAACGTAAATGGTATGTTATTGATGCTGCAAATAAGCCTCTTGGTAAGACAGCTGTTGCTGCTGCTAACATTTTGAGAGGTAAGCATCGTCCAGAATTCACACCACACGCTGACTGTGGCGAATTCGTAATCATCATCAACGCATCAAAGGCTATTCTTACAGGCAAAAAGCTTGAGCAAAAGTACTACAGACGTCACTCTGGTTATATCGGTGGACTTAAGGAAGTACAATATAAGACTCTTATGGCTACAAAGCCAGAGCTTGCTATGCAGCTCGCAGTTAAGGGTATGCTCCCACACAATCACATCGGTGACAAGTCTATTACAAGACTTAAGGTATACGCAGGTGCAAACCATGCACAACAAGCTCAACAGCCAATCGCTGTTGACGTAAAATAATTCTTGGAAAGGATAGAGTATTATGTATCAAAGTGCTAAACCATATTTCTACGGTACAGGTAGAAGAAAGAAATCAGTAGCTCGTGTTCGTCTTTATCCCGGTACAGGTAACATTACCATCAATGGTAAGGACATTGACCAATACTTTGGTCTTGAAACACTTAAGCTTATCGTAAACCAACCATTTGGTGTTACAGAAACAACAGGTAAGTTCGATATCGTTGCTAACGTTGTAGGCGGTGGTATCTCTGGTCAAGCAGGTGCAATCCGTCACGGTGTTGCAAGAGCATTGCTTACAGTAGATGAAACATTCCGTTCTGCACTTAAGAAGGCTGGCTTCCTAACACGTGACCCACGTATGAAGGAAAGAAAGAAGTACGGTCTCAAGGCAGCTCGTCGCGCTCCACAGTTCTCAAAGAGATAAGTTATTATTTCTTATATACAAAAAGCTCTCGATTTTTTTCGAGAGTTTTTTTGTTTTTCGTAGGGCGGTTCAATTTGTAAAGAATTGAGCCGTCCTATTTACTTTTAGTCGTTTTTATGGTATAATCTAACCAATCTATAAACTTGAATTTGTCTGTGAAAATATAATGAAATAGAAATATATATAGGGTTTGATATGGAATTTAATGAAAAGATTCAAGAATTAAGAAAACAAAAGGGGCTTACGCAAGAGGAGCTTGCCGAGAAGCTTTACGTTTCCCGAACTGCTATTTCAAAATGGGAGTCAGG
>JAFTXZ010000019.1 GCA_017461385.1 Clostridia bacterium
AAATAAGTAATGAATAATTAGATAATACTTGACAGACAGACAGACAGACAGAAATACATAAATACAGAAAGACAGACAGACAGAAAGACATACATACAGACAGACAGACAGAGGATATCTCTGTAATTTTTGCGTACAATAAAATAGTTAATTAAGCCATTTGAAAAGGGCATTTTTGTCCTTGTCAAATGGCTTTTTATATTAAAAATAAGAGGAGAGGATTATGCCAGAAATTTACTATCAAACTAGGTTTTACAGCGATGACGAAATTAAAATGCAATTTATCAACGATATGAGGCGAAAGGACTTGAGAGCCTACGAAAGAGATTGCGTAGCCACCTTGCTAAACAAGGAAAATTTAACTATAAAAAGAGAATGCCACAGATCTGTGAAAATCAAATGCGATAAGGAGGTTACAGTTCATTACGAGGCTCATAAAAAGGTGGAGGAAACAACGGGATATACAATAACAAGGCGAGTTGACGTTATGAATTTGGTGGATTACAAGGTTACTGAAAACACAAAAAACGTTACCTACGAGTCCTCTTATGATTACACGAAAAAATTTTACGACGTATCTGAATGGGAACACGAGTGTGTTGAAAAGAACTTTTGCATTGATTTCAGCAACCAAGGACCAAGAGGTTATTCAAAGACTATGCCAGATGCTTATAAGGGAGTTAAACCTTGGACGGGATTGCCTTATGATGTGGAGAGAAGTCTTGGTACGCCCTCGGGATGCTCATGCGAGATAAGTAGCTGTAGAAACGATTTGTACGATTTGGCCAAGGGTAAGGGATATACACTCGATTCAGTCAAATTCAAAAGTGCAACGGTAACGAACGTGGTTGTTGAAAGGGTGGAATATGACATTGTTTATTGTTTGCAATTTGTATACAGAGGCTTGACTTATTCATACAAAGTTGATAGCTATGGTGTATCAGGCGACATACATAATCTTCCAAGGTCAAAGGATTTTGAAGAGAGGATTGCAAAAGGCATCGAGGAAGGAAAGAAAATAAAAAACAAGGCAAAGCGAGTTACTATTCCAACGATTATAATTGCAGTTGTGGGTATTCTTTTTACAATTGTCGGAGCCTTTATGGTTGCTTTCGGGGAGCTTTTTGGAATGGTTATAGCAAGCCTTGTCTTTAACGGTGGGTATTTCATTTGGGTCGGTAGTAAGCTTTTTGCGGAAGTAGACGAAAAAATTAATAAATTGAAGAAACAACTCGAATATGGAGAATACGTAGACAACGTAACTATGCCGACGATAAATATGAAGTCGTTGATAATAGGATCTATAGCTCTTACAATTTTCAACCTATTTTGTTGCTTGATACCTTTCTATCCTAACTTTTTATAATGTATAGGAAAAGAAAATGCAAGGAGCAAAAAAGCCTTAGTTAAAATAAAAAGTCAGACACTGTGTCTGACTTTTTTTGCTATTTGTTATTAAAGTCCTTGTCGGCTAAGGTGCAGAATAGCTTGATTGTGTCGATTTCGTGGGGGTCGTAGGGGCGGTGGCTTGGGCGATAGAGGTCGTGGAACCATTTTGTAAAGTCGATGGGGGCACGATTATCATCGTTGTACCATTGCCAATGCGCCTCGTAGGGCTCGAAGGTTTGGTATTTGCCTGCTACAAATCCCCAGTTGAAGCAACCGATATTTTCAAGATATAAAAGAGGGAAGTTGTCAAAGACTGTGTTGCCTGTGCATCTTGCTAGCCATTCGGTGTTGATTAGGGGTCGGTCGAATTTTTTAAGGTATTTTATAACACGCACGTGCTCGTCGTATCGTGAATAGTTATGGTAGGTTATAATATCGGAGTTTTCTAGGCAGAAAACGTCCTCGGGCATATCAAATTCGTAATTGCTATTACAGCACCAAGCACCGGCAGTAACTGGTTGTGAGGGGTTTTGTGAACGTACCTCCTCAAACATTCTTTTAAGGAGTGGAAGTGTTATTCCACTTCGCCTACTATTGCCCGCTTCGTTGAAAACGTCCCACATTAAAATTCTTTTGTCGTTTTTGTAAATGGAAACGATTTCTCTTACCATTTTAAAGTAGTCCTCACGACCTTCCTCGTCGTCAAGGTAGAAGTGTGGGGCAGGGCCACTATGACGACCGTGCTGAGAGTGCTTTTTGCCACCGTGGTAGCCTATATCGTAATTTTGCTCACCGATATCGGGCATTTTCCAAAGCTCAGTTTTAGGGGGCATACAGTCGTTTGCCAAAACTATCATTGGGGAAATTCCGTACTTGTCAAGTAGGGAAATGTATCTTTCTAGACGCTGAAGGAAGGAATCGTGCTCCTTTTGCCAAACAACGTATTCTAGTATTATTCTAACAGAATTAAAGCCTAGGTCAGCCATTAGCTTTAATTCCTCCTCGGTGGTTTTTAGTCTTTCTTCAAAATGTAGTCCTTGCCATTGGTCAACACGATTGACACAATCGGCACTCATATAGTTACAGCCTCTTATCCAAGGGTGAGAATTGTACCATTCCCAAGCCTTTTCCTTACTCCATCTTTCCATAATTTGCTCCTTACGGTCTTTTTTCTATTATACTATGGGGTGTGAAATTTTTCAAGGTATAATTAATAAACCTTTGACATAAGGGGTTTGGCTGTGATAGAATAAGGGTAGTAATTCAAGAAGGAGCTAATATGGAAAAAGTAGATTTTTCAAGCGTTGAATTGACGGGTGGTTTTTTTAAGGAAAAGCAGGACCTAATAAGAGGGGTAACTGCTAAGGCTGTATATGACAGATTTTGCGAAACAGGCAGATTTGATGCCTTTAAGCTTGACAAAAAAGGTGTTGAGCCTCACATATATTGGGATAGCGACGTTGCAAAGTGGATTGAGGGCGTGGCTTATTTAACTATGGAGAAAAAAGAGCCAGAGCTTGAAAAAATAGTTGATGATTTGGTTTTAGAAATTGAAAAAAATCAGCTGGAGTGTGGCTATTTTAACCTACATTACATATATCACAACAAAAAGCATTTTGAAAACAGGGACAACCATGAGCTTTACTGCCTAGGTCATCTTATTGAGGCAGGCGTTGCTTACTACAAGGCAACAGGCAAAAGAAAGCTACTTGACTTAATGATTAAGTACGTTGATTACGTTGAAAAACGCTTTAAGATAGACAAGGACACAGGCTTTACCACTCCCGGTCATCAGGAGATTGAGCTTGCGCTTGTTAGACTTTATGAGGTTACAGGAGACAAAAGACATCTTGAGCTTGCAGAGTTTTTTGTAAACGAAAGAGGCAAAAGAAAAGAGGATCCAGAGGGCTATTGGTGTGGGGGTGAGTACAATCAATCCCACAAGGAGGTAAGAGAGCAGGACAGTGCAGAGGGTCATGCAGTGCGTGCAACCTATTTATACTGTGCCATGGCAGATTTGGCGAAAAAGACGGGCGACGTGTCGCTAAAGGACGCTTGCAAGAGGCTTTTTGATAGCATTGTAGAAAAGAGAATGTATATAACGGGTAGCATAGGCTCCTCCTATCAATCGGAAAGCTTTACTCTTGATTATGACCTGCCCAATTTAACTGCATACACGGAAACCTGTGCATCAATTGGTCTTGTACTGTTTGCACAGAGAATGCTACTTTTGGAAAATGATTCAAAATACGCAGACGTTATAGAAAGAGCTATTTATAACGGAATCATGTCGGGCATTTCCTTAGATGGAAGGGGCTTTTACTATACTAACCCACAGGAATTGATTCCTATCTTAAGAGAGAGAAATCATTGCGTTTATGAAAATCGTGAGTATTTTCCAGAGCCACAAAGGAAAGAGGTGTTTGAGTGCTCCTGTTGCCCGCCTAATATAGTAAGATTTATTCCGTCAATCGGCAATCTGATTTATACTACCGAGGGGGACAATATTTACATTCATCAGTTCATGGAAAGCAAGGCGAAATTTGAAATTGACGGACAGAGTGTAGAAATTGAGCAAAAGACTGCTTACCCCTTTGATTCCAAAATTGAAATCACGGTTAAGGGAAACGGTACTGCCTTTGTCCGCGTGCCAGAGTGGTATGACTCGGTAGGTGGCTATAAGGAATACAAATGTAAGAAAACGACAAAAATTAGTCTTGATTATGAAATGAAGCCTACCTTAATTGAGGCTAATCCCAAGGTTGCAGATGCCTGTGGCAAATGTGCTGTTATGAAAGGACCCTTGGTTTATTGTATGGAACAGGTTGACAACGGTATGTATCTAAGAGATATTACTATACCTGTAAGCTGTCAATTCAAGGAGGGCTACGATAATGAGCTTTGCGTGCCTACCTTAGAGGCTGATGGGTTCAGACGATGCGAAAGCAATAGGCTATACCGAAAATTTACAGATGAGAAAAAAGAAATTAAGGCTAAGCTGATACCCTATTTTGCGATTTTGAATAGAGGTGCGACAGAAATGCAAATTTGGCATAACGTGAGGTAAGAAAAATGAAGCTATCATCAAAAACATTAAAAAGACTTTTTAAGGGTGCTCTATATTTTCAAGAGGAAAGGGGCTACCTGACTGCCTTTAGATATGATAAGAAGCAGCTTGACTATATGGCTGACCCAGCCTACGATTGGGGTTGGCGAATGAGGGCAAGATTTACTGGCTGTGTAAGGATTGAGTTTAAGACAAATGCAAGGACTATTTCCTTTGACTATGTGGCATCGGAAATTCACGAAAGAGCAAATACCATTGATCTATTTGTAAACGGCGAGCTTGTAAAGGTACACAAAATAGGCGAAAACAAAAGGGGACGTGTGGAGTTTTCCTTAAAGGAGGGGGACAAGCTAGCTTGTATTTATATGCCCTGTGAGAGTGAGCTTTCAATTAAGAATTTTACAATTGACGGAAATTACAAGTCTGTTAAGGAAAAGGGCAAAAAGCTACTTATTCTAGGGGATTCTATTACACAGGGTGCAGGAGTTGAAATGTCAAGCTATGCTTACGCAAACGTTTTGCAAAGAGAAACAGGCTACAACGTTTTGGCACAGGGCATAGGTGGCTATCGCTTTGAGCCTGTTGATTTAACTACCGTTGAATGCTTTGAGCCTGAGAAAATTCTTGTTTTCCTTGGCACTAACTGGTATGATTCCCTAGATTACGACTACGAGGGTGAAACAAAAAGGTATTTTAAGAAGCTAAAGGAGCTTTATCCCAATACTCCTATATGGGAGGTAACTCCTCTCTGCAGACAAAACGTAGATATTGATAGGTTTAACTGGTGTATTAACGTAATTAAGGAAGCCTGCCGAGAGTGTGATATTCCAATAATAGATGGCTTTTCCCTTGTGCCAAACGTAGATGAGTGCTTTTCTGACGGCGTTCATCCAAATTCACTTGGTGCGTATATACTTGGTACAAGAATTGCGAAGATAATAAGATAAAAAAAGAGAGCAATTTGCTCTCTTTTTTTGCTATAAGGGGGCTTGGGCAGAGAAGCACAGGGGGGCTTCGCCCTTTGTGGGTGCTTGCTACGTGTAGCTTCTTACATCTAGCTTCTTACAGGTGGCACTTGTTATGTGTAGCTTCTTACATCTAGCTTCTTACGGGAGACACTTGTTATGTGCAACTTCTTACATCTAACATCTTATAGGGGGCTTGATATGGTTAGCTTTTTGCAGGGGACTTGTGATATATCACTTCTTATCTATCACTTCTTATCTATCACTTGCGACAGAGGGGGGGAGTCCGACTAAGGTCGGGTGAAATCACCGTGTGATGAAATCTGTCTTGTGATGAATGAAAATCAACACACGTGAACCCCAAAACTCATTCTTCGTTTCGAGAAAGCTCTACTTGATGAAATCCACCAAGGGTAGGTGAAATTGTTATGGGATTAAAAAAGACCTTGCAAAATTGCTTTTGCAAGGTCAATTTTTATTTAGTTAAGCTGTCTTAATGAAGAAATTACTTTCTTGGGTTCTTAAGAGCTGCTTGAGCTGCTGCAAGTCTTGCAATTGGAACTCTGAATGGTGAGCATGAAACATAGGTTAGACCAATGTTATGGCAGAACTCAACAGATGTTGGGTCACCACCGTGCTCTCCACAAATACCAACGTGCATTGTTGGACGAACATCCTTGCCCATCTCAACTGCCATGCTCATTAGCTTACCAACGCCGTTTTGGTCGATTCTAGCGAATGGATCGTTTTCGTAAATCTTGGACTCATAGTAAGCTGTTAGGAACTTACCAGCATCGTCACGGCTGAAGCCGAAGGTCATCTGTGTAAGGTCGTTTGTACCGAAGCAGAAGAACTCAGCCTCTTTTGCGATTTCATCAGCTGTCAAGCAAGCACGTGGAATTTCCATCATTGTACCAACCTCATACTTGAGATCAATACCAGAGTTAGCGATTTCCTCGTCTGCAACTGCAACAACGAGCTTCTTAACGAATACGAACTCCTTAAGCTCACCAACAAGTGGAATCATGATTTCTGGAACGATTGACCAGTCTGGGTGCTTCTTAGAAACGTTGATAGCAGCACGGATAACAGCTCTAGCCTGCATCTTAGCGATTTCAGGATATGTTACTGTTAGACGGCATCCACGGTGACCCATCATTGGGTTGAACTCGTGTAGACCAGAGATGATATTCTTAATATCAGCAACGCTCTTACCTTGAGTTTGAGCAAGAAGCTCAATGTCCTCCTCAGATGTAGGAACGAACTCGTGTAGAGGTGGATCTAGGAAACGGATTGTAACTGGGTTACCCTCAAGAGCCTCATAAAGCTTCTCAAAGTCGCCCTGTTGCATTGGAAGAAGCTTTTCAAGAGCAGCCTCTCTCTCAGCAACTGTATCAGAGCAGATCATTTCACGGATAGCGGAAATTCTGTCTGGATCAAAGAACATGTGCTCTGTACGGCAAAGACCGATACCCTCAGCACCGAAGTCTCTTGCTTGCTTAGCATCTCTTGGTGTGTCAGCGTTTGTTCTAACCTGAAGCTGTCTGTACTCATCAGCCCAAGCCATAATTGTACCGAACTCGCCTGCGATAGAAGCTGGAACAGTAGGAATAGCCTCACCATAGATGTTACCTGTAGAGCCGTCAAGTGAAATGTAATCACCCTCAACGTATGTCTTACCAGCAAGTGTGAACTTCTTGTTTTCCTCGTCCATCTTAATCTCGCCACAGCCAGATACACAGCAGGTACCCATACCACGAGCAACAACGGCTGCGTGAGATGTCATACCACCACGAACTGTAAGAATACCTTGAGCATAGTTCATACCCTCGATATCCTCTGGAGATGTTTCAAGACGAACAAGAATAACCTTTTCACCCTTCTTGCCTTGCTCAACTGCGTCCTCAGCTGTGAATACAACCTTACCGCAAGCAGCACCTGGAGATGCTGGGAGAGCAGTAGCAACTGGCTTTGCAGCCTTAAGAGCCTTAGTGTCGAATTGTGGGTGGAGAAGAGCGTCAAGCTGCTTAGGGTCAAGCATCAAGAGAGCCTCTTCCTTTGTCTTTAGACCTTCATCAACAAGAGCAACGGCAATCTTAAGAGCAGCTGCAGCGGTTCTCTTACCATTTCTTGTTTGAAGCATGTATAGGTTACCGTGCTCAACAGTAAATTCCATATCCTGCATATCACGGTAGTGGTTTTCAAGAATATCACAAACCTTAACGAATTGTGCATAAGCCTCTGGGAACTTCTCAGCCATCATAGCGATTGGCATTGGAGTACGAACACCGGCAACAACGTCCTCGCCCTGTGCGTTTGTTAGGAACTCACCCATAAGCTTCTTTTCACCTGTAGCAGGGTCACGAGTAAATGCAACACCTGTACCACAGTCATCACCCATGTTACCGAAAGCCATAGCTTGTACGTTAACAGCAGTACCCCAAGAATATGGGATTTCGTTTTGCATTCTGTAGTAGTTAGCACGTGGGTTATCCCATGAACGGAATACAGCCTTAACTGCGCCCATGAGCTGCTCCTTAGGATCAGTTGGGAAGTCCTTACCAATCTTAGACTTGTACTCAGCCTTGAATTGGTTAGCTAGCTCCTTAAGGTCGTCAGCTGTAAGCTCAACGTCAAGAGTTACGCCCTTTTCTTCCTTCATTTTGTCGATAAGCTCTTCAAAATACTTCTTACCAACCTCCATAACAACGTCGGAGTACATCTGGATAAATCTTCTGTAGCAGTCCCAAGCCCAACGAGCGTTGCCAGACTTTTCAGCCATTACGTTAACAACCTCTTCGTTAAGGCCAAGGTTAAGGATTGTATCCATCATACCAGGCATTGAAGCTCTAGCACCGGAACGAACTGAAACGAGAAGTGGGTTTTCAAGGTCGCCGAACTTCTTGCCAGTGATAGCTTCCATCTTGTCGATGTATTCCATGATTTGAGCTTGGATTTCATCGTTGATTTGCTTTCCATCCTCGTAGTATTGTGTACAAGCCTCTGTTGAAATTGTGAAGCCCTGTGGAACAGGAAGACCAATGTTGGTCATTTCAGCAAGGTTAGCACCCTTACCACCGAGAATTTCTCTCATGTTTGCGTTACCTTCAGTAAAGAGGTAAACATACTTCTTTGTACTCATTGAAAGTACCTCCATTAAAAAAATTAACTAAAATAATGCTTGTCTGCGCGTAGTGCACGCACATTAACATTTTAACATAAATATATATAGATTGTAAAGAGTTTTTTGAAAAAATACAATTTTTTTCTATTTATTAGAAAATATCAGTCTTCATAAAAAATAATTGTCTATTTTTACCAAAAAATGTAGAGTATAATGGTAAACAAACGAAAAGACAAAGCATTTATGATTATTTGTGTTGAAAATATAGGTCAGGTTGTGGTAAAATATACTTAGTAAAAAATCGGCAAGCCTTTTTAACACAGTAGGGCAAGCTGTTTTCTATTTCAAACCAAGCGGATTTGCTAAGAAAAGAGGAATGAAAAATGAGCAATAGACGAGAAAGACGAGTTGCTACTCTTAGACTAAAGGAAATAAGAAAAAGAAACGTAGCCGTTATGGCGGGAATGGGAGAGGTAAGGGAAAAATCTCCCTTGCTTGGGAAGATAGCTCCCCAAAATGAAATGGAAGCACCAGCGCCTAGTATTGAGGCGTTGAGAACCCTTGACCAAAGGAGCATTAAGAAAATGCAAAGGGAGCTTAAAAAAATCAACAAAAGCCTTGAAAGAGAGCTTGAGAGCACTCGCAAAATCTTCAAAGGGTAAAAAGGCAGATTTGATTTCATTCAAGACTCGACCCCGGATTTCATCTGAACGAAGCGAAGATTTCATTAAAACAACAGAAAAAGAGAGGACATTTCGGTAAGATTAGCCGATTGTTCTCTCTTTCTGTTTTTTTGTTATTTTCTGCGCCTTTTTGGCTTAGGATAGTCGTGGCTTTTTATAACCCTGCCTTGTCTTTTCTCTCGAACAAGCTCAAAATTAACCTGCCTCAGAGAAACGTCCACGTCCTTGACAAGAACCTTAACCTTATCGCCTAGTCTAAACGCTTCGTTGCCTCTTGCAAGAGTGTGATTATCTCTGTCGTAGAAGAAGCCGTGTCCCAAGCTATCAATGGAGACTAAGCCCTGACAAAGCTTGCTTGTTTTTGCAAAGAAGCCAAAGGAATTAACTGAGGTTATAACAACCTCAAGCTCCTCTTCCTCATGGTCCTTCATAAAGACACACATATAAAGCTCCTCAATGTCGCGCTCTGCGGAAACGGCACGAACCTCGTTATCGCTGGAAAGCTGTGCGCTGGTGGTGGCAAGTCTTTCAAATGCGCCTATATTCTTGTCGGTAATTTCACCGTGGAGAAGTGCTTTTACAATTCTGTGCACGGTCAAGTCTGGATAACGTCTGATTGGGGAGGTGAAGTGGCAATAGCATTCGGTATTAAGACCAAAGTGGCTCTTTTGAACGCTTGCATATCTTGCCTTCATAAGGGAGCGAAGAAGAATAGAGGAAACTATATCTCCAAGCTCCTTTTTCTTTGCGTCCTCTAGAATTGCGCTAAGCTGAGATGGGGTAATTGTGTTTCTTGCCCTAAGCGGGGACACGTCAACTCCAAGGTTTCTTGCAAACAGAGCAAAGGCGTCGATTTTTTCTCTGTCTGGCTCGTCGTGTACACGATAAACGCAAGGAATAGAGGCGTCGTGCAAAAAGGTTGCAACGCCCTCGTTGGCGCAGAGCATAAATTGCTCGATTAGCCTTTCAGTAATGCCACGGTCTCTTTTTACAATATCTATTGGGTGTCCCTTATTATCGAGGACTATTTTTGCCTCCTCGCTTTCCAGCTCCATAGCACCCTTTTTCTCGCTCTTAGCCTTTAGAATCTCGTAAAGCTCCAGCATTGTGTAGAAATCTGGCAAAAGCTCCTTATACTTTTCGTAAAATTCGCTATTTTCCTCATTTTCAATTATGTCGTTAAGCTCGGAATAAATACCCTTTACACGAGATGAAATAATGGACTCATAAAGCTCGGTTGAGAGAATTTCACCACTCTTACTAAGAGTCATAAAGGCGGACAGGGTAAGCCTGTCCTCGCCCTCGTTAAGAGAGCAGATGCCATTTGAAAGCTCCTTGGGAAGCATTGGCACCACCTTGTCGGTGAAGTAAACGCTCGTTCCACGCTCAAGCGCCTCTGTGTCAAGGTGTGAGCCTTGTCTTACGTAGTGGGAAACGTCGGCAATGTGAACGCCAAGAATATAGCCGTTATCGGTTTTTTCAACGGAGATAGCGTCGTCCAAATCCTTTGCCTCGTAGGAATCTATGGTAAAGATATTCCTTTTCCTTAAATCCAAGCGACCCTGTGTAGTGATTTTTTCGCTTGATACTAAGCGCGCCTCCTCCAGCACGGACTCGGGAAATACCATAGAAATGCCGTGGGAGTGGAGAATACCCTTATAATTTGCCTCAAGGGAATCTGCATCTCCAAAGCAGGCAAGAACCTCGCCAAGCGCAGAGTCGTAAGGGTCCCTTGGATACTTTGTAATTCTGCAAAGCACCTTGTCGCCCCCCTGAGCACCACCTAAATCCTTTTGGGCAATTGTAATTTTTAGCCGAATTCTGTCGTTATCCGGCAAAAGCTCTGCTATCTGGTGCTTTCCCATACGATATACGGTTATAACTCCGCTTAGAGTGGTAACGCCCCTTTGTATAATAGAAATAACCTCTGCCTCGTTACCCTTGCCATAGTATTTTGAGGATCTATCTATCCTTTTAATGGCTACTGTGTCTGAGTGGATAGCACCCTTTGTAAAGCCCGGGGGAATAAAGAACTCTGCGTCCTCGGTGGTAACAAAGCCAAAGGCTCCTCTTGCTGAGGCAGAGAAGGTGCCCTTGTAAATTCCCATATCAGACGGGCTTGCGATTTTACCCTTTTTGGTAAAGGCAATGTCTAGGCTTTTTTCAAGCCTGTCAATGGCGCGCCAGACAACGCTATCCTCAAGGGAGTCGTCCCTTGTGCGAAATCTTATTTCTTCAATTAGTAAATCGGGAGATAGAGGGGTGTAGCCAACCTCGCTAACTATTTCCTTAATTAATTCTTCTATATTTATATTCATTTTAGCACCTCCCTCGGTGTGTACAAAAAACCGTCTTGGCTTTCCAAGACGGTTAATTTGTTAGATTATGAAAGTGGGTCTTGTACAAGAGCTCCGCCCGCTTGACCAATTTGATCCAATAGGGTATCAAGATACGTGTTGATACTATTGATTTGCGAAGTAAGCTTATCCATTGCTGCTTCAATACTGTCAATTACCCAACCAAAGCTCATTACGTCATAATCAAGACTGTTGATTGTGTTGTTGAGATCGGAAAGGTCATATTGGAATACATATACAGTTAGCACTGAAACGACAAACAGAGCAGCTACTACAATTGTGATAATAGCAAGCACCTTATTTTTATCCTTACCCTTGTTTCTACCATAGAATGTCTCTGTTGAGCCACCGGTGATAGCACCAGAAAGTCCCTTTTCGGACTTGTTGCTTTGGATAATGATAGCAACGATAAGGAATACTGCAAAAACTAACAAAATGATACCAAAAACAAGGAAGAATGGATACATATCTTGAGCCATTGCTGTATGAGCAGCCTTTACGCTATCAAGAATGCCTTGAGTATTGCTTTCGTAGCCCTCATATTGGTTCTTAAGGCTCTCTTGTGCTGCAAGGTCACCCTCGTAAGTACCCTTAAGAGCTTCGTAAGTATCTTTCAACTTATTTAATTCCGTAAGTCCCATTTTTACCTCCATCCAGAATAATAAAAAATCATAAGCGAAAGCATTATAACACAAACAATTTGAAAAATCAATAGCAAAATCAAAATTTTTCAAATAATTTTTACTTTATAAGAAAGTACCCGAAAATTGCTTTCGCCAGGTGGGGAATAAATTCCTTAGAAATTATTCGTAAATTGGATACTTCTCGCAGATTTTTGTAACCTCGTCTCTGATATAATCTGCCTTAGTCTCAAACTCGGTTGCGCAAAGCTTAATTAGCTTACCAAGCTTTACCATATCCTCCTCAACAAGACCGCGAGAGGTAACTGCAGGCGTACCGATTCTTACACCGCTTGTTACAAATGGCTTCTCAGGGTCGTTAGGAATTGCGTTTTTATTTACTGTGATATAGCACTCGTCAAGTCTCTTTTCAAGCTCCTTACCAGTAATCTTGAATGGACGAAGGTCAAGAAGCATTAGGTGGTTATCAGTACCGCCGGATACAAGGTCAAAGCCCTCCTCTAGGAGAGTATTTGCCAAGGCTTTTGCATTTTTTACAATTTGCTCCTGATATTTTTTGAACTCTGGCTTAAGTGCCTCGCCAAAGCATACTGCCTTAGAAGCGATTGTGTGCATAAGTGGGCCACCCTGTGTGCCTGGGAAGATTGCCTTGTCAATTGCCTTAGCAAGCTCCTCACGACAGAGAATAAGACCGCCACGAGGACCTCTTAGTGTCTTGTGAGTTGTAGTTGTAACTACGTCAGCGTAAGGCACTGGAGATGGATGAAGTCCTGCTGCAACAAGACCTGCAATGTGCGCCATATCTACCATGAAATATGCGCCAACCTCCTTAGCAATCTTTGAGATTCTTTCAAAATCAATTACTCTTGGGTAAGCAGAAGCGCCGGCTACGATAAGCTTAGGCTGAGCCTCCCTTGCGATTCTTTCAAGCTCGTCATAGTCGATAAAGCCGTCGTCGTTAACGCCGTAAGGAACGAAGTTGAAGTATTTACCCGACATATTTACAGGACTACCGTGGGTAAGGTGTCCACCGTGTGCAAGGTTCATACCAAGAACTGTGTCGCCTGGGTTGATAAGTGCAAAATAAACTGCTGTGTTAGCCTGTGCACCACTGTGTGGCTGAACGTTTGCATGCTCAGCGCCGAATAGCTTGCAGGCGCGCTCAATTGCGATTTTCTCAACCACGTCAACGCACTCACATCCACCATAATATCTCTTTTCAGGATAACCCTCGGCGTATTTATTTGTAAGAGGTGTTCCCATTGCAAGCATAACTGCCTCGGAAACAAGGTTCTCAGATGCGATTAGCTCAAGACCGCGTCTTTGTCTTTTAAGCTCGCTCTCAATGCCCTTGGCAACGTCCTCGTCATAGCTCATAAGCTTTTCAATAATTTTGTCTACCATAAAATTTTCCTCTGCTTTCCTTTTTTCATAAAACAAGTATATAACAAAATTTCCTGAAAATCAACAAAAAATTTTTCGCACCGAGACATATTTGGGAAATTAAGATACAATAAAGCATTGTAAAACCAAGCAAAAACTCAAAAAATGTGGATAGAGTGTACGACTTTTTTTGAAAAAATGTAAAAAAATGTGTTGACAAAAAATATACATTAATGTATAATTAAGATACAATATTATATTTTACACGGAGGAAAGGCAATGAATCTATTCAATAATTTGCTATTATCGGCTGTTGACATTCTTAATATTGATGTTACCGGCTGTGCAGTAGTATTGGGAATTTGCGTAGTTCTCGCTATACTACTTGCTGTTTCAAAATGCCAGATTGTATACGTTGATACGGAAGGCGATTACGAAATTCACTACGAGAAGGTACCTGTTTTCACAAAGGTAGATATCCGTCCTGCTGAAAAGGCTGGAAAGGAATTTATCGGCTGGAGCTTTGATCCAGAGGGTGAAATGATGCTTACCGAAACAGAAATGCTTCTTTGGCACACCGTTCAGCTTTATGCTATTTGGGCTGAAACTGCTGAGCAGGAGGAAGAGGAAGAGGTTCTTGAGGGTGTATTCGTTCAGTTCAATTATATGAACAAGGACGGAGAGAAGGCTCTTGATTCTGAAACTATCAAGATTAATACGCTTCTACCTGAGGAGCACGATATTCCAATTGACGTTAAGGGCTGGAGCTTTGAAAAGGACGGCGAGCTTGTTCTTACTAAGGCTGATCCAAATACTCTTATTTCAATTGATCTCTATCCTGTATTTAACGAGGAGGAGAACGAGGGCGAAATCGATACGTCCTCTGTAATTGAGCTTTTGTTTGTTGATGGAGATAGCGAAAAGTTTATCTACAAGGAAGCTCATTATGTAAATCTAAATGCACCTGCAAACTACGACGATGATGAGTCCTTTGTTGGTTGGAGCACAGTTCCAGGTGGCGAGGCTATCATTGAAAGAAAAGAAATAGATTCAGTATTTACTATTCAAATGTTCTCCGTTGCTAACATAGATGCACCTGCACTTGACGAGGAGCCAGAGGTTATTATTGAGCCAGATCCAGACCAGCTTGTTGCTGAGCCTGTTGTGGTTGAAGAGGAGCCAGTTGTTGTAGAGGAGCCAGTTGTTGAAGAACCGGTAGCTGAGGAGCCAGCAGAGGAGCCTGTTGTAGTTGAGGAGCCTGTTGCCGAGGAAGAGCCTGTGGTTGAAGAAGAACCAGTTGCCGAGGAAGAACCAGTGGTTGAGGAAGAACCAGTTGCCGAGGAAGAGCCAGTTGCCGAGGATGTTGCTGATGAAGCTCCAGCAGTAGTTGAGGAGCCTGTTGTGGTCGAAGAACCAGTTGAGGAGCCAGTTGCTGAGGAGGAGCCAATCGTTGAGGAGCCTGTTGTAATTCCAGAGCCAACTCTTGTGCCTACATATATAGATAATGAAGGAAATACGATAGATATTAAGTATAGCCGTAGCTTTACTGCTAATATCATTCAAGGCGAGGACGTAATTAAGAATTACTATAGCGAAATCAAGAATCATATTATGTCCTACAAGGGCGTTAAGTCCAAGATCAGCTGGAAGTTCGATAGCTTCAATAAGGGTAGAAACCAGCTATTCAAGATCAAGCCACGTGGAAAGACAATTTGCCTATACTGTGCAATTGATCCAGAGGAGCTTGACAAGTCCAAGTATCATCACGACGCAATTGACAACAAGCTATTTGCTGATGTACCATCACTCCTTAAGATTAAGAGTGGCCTTGGTCTACGTAAGGCAAAAGAGGTTGTTGATATGGTTATGGCTAAGTTTGGTATCGAAAAGGATGAAAAGGCAAAGGTAGTTGACTACGTTGCTATGTATCCTTACGAGGAAACTGAGTCCTTGCTTGCTAAGAAGCTTGTTAAGGCACTTCAAGCAACAAGCGACGTTGTTGTTTCCAACAAGCCAAAGGATGAGCCAGTTGCTGAGGAGCCAATCGTTGAAGAGCCAATCGTTGAGGAAGCTCCAGTTGTTGAGGAAGCTCCAGTTGTCGAGGAAGAACCTGTTGTTGAAGAAGAACCTGTTGTTGAAGAGCCAGTTGCTGAAGAGCCTGTAATTGACGGGGAGGTAGCTGACGAGGAGGCACCAGTTGTAGTTGTTGACGAAAACGGAAACGTATTCAACATCAGATACAGCCGTTCCATTACTGCAAACGTAATTCAAGGCGATGAAGAGGTTAAGGATTACTACAGCCAGATTAAGAACTACATTCTTTCATATAAGGGTGTTAAGTCCAGAATCAGCTGGAAGTTCGATAGCTTCAATAAGGGCAGAAGCCAGCTATTTAAGATTAAGCTTCGTGGTAAGACAATCCGTCTATACTGCGCAATTGACCCAGCTGAGCTTGACCAAGCTAGATATCGTTATGAGGTAGTTGAAAGCAAGCAATGCGCAGCTGTTCCAACAGCTCTTAAGATTAAGAGCGCTCTTGGTCTACGTAAGGCTAAAGAGGTTGTTGATATGGTTATGGCTAAGCTTGAAATCCTTAAGAACGAAAAGGCTAAGGAGGTTGACTACATAGCATTGTATCCTTATGAGGAAACTGATGCACTGGTTGCTAAGGGACTTATTAAGGAGCTTAAGGTTGCTAAGTCCGACGAGGGTGCTGTTGAGGAACCAATCGTTGCTGAGGAGCCAGTAGTTGAGGAACCTGTTGTTGAGGAAGAGCCAGTTGCTGAAGAGCCTGTTGTTGAGGAACCAGTAGTTGAAGAAGAACCAGTGGTTGAGGAACCTGTTGTTGAGGAACCAGTAGTTGAAGAAGAACCTGTGGTTGAAGAACCAGTAGTTGAAGAAGAGCCAGTGGTTGAGGAGCCTGTAGCAGAGCCAATCGTTGAGGTTGTTGATGCATATAGCGCACACAGCATTGTTGAGGAAAAGCACGTTGAAATCGTAGTTGAGGAAGACGTTGAGTACGTAACAGACAAGGATACAAAGAAGTGCATTATTAACATTGATACACTATCTCAAGCCTTTAATTCTGGCGACGTTGTTGACCTTGCTTCACTTAAGGCAAGAGGACTTATCGACAAGAAGGCTAAGAGCCTAAAGGTTCTTGCAAGAGGTACTCTTGATAAGGCGCTTACAGTTAGAGCTGGTGAATTCTCTGACACAGCCATCGAAATGATTGTTTTGACAGGCGGTCACGCAGTTCACGTAACCTACAAAAAGAAATAATTAAGAAAATCACGCAGAGAAATCTGCGTGATTTTTTTTAAGCCTTCCCCTTTGCACGGAGGGGAAGGGGAACCGTCTAAAGACGGTGGATGAGGTGTAGGCAATGAAATTCTTGGAAATATTATTTGAAAAATGATGTAACTCACGAAATCTGCGTGATTTTTTTATGCCTTCCCCTTTGCAGGTCGGGCACCCTGAAGAAACGTGCCTTGTGCAGAAGGGGGCGATTCCCCTGTGAGGGCACCCTTGTGGCGTGCCTTGTGCAGAAATGTCGCAAAGCGACAAAAGGGTTGCGCCCTGCCAAAGGGACGCTCGGACGGTGGATGAGGTGTAGGTAATGAAATTCTTGGAGATATCATTTGAAAAATGATGTAACTCGCGAAAACTACGTGATTTTTATTTACAATTGTCTGCTTGTGTGATATAATTATGCATATATTAGTTTTTGGGAGGTATTATGGAGCTTTCAGTAGATGAGCTTCTCGAAAAGCTCTATGCCTTAAGGGCGGGCTTGTCTGTTGCGTATAAAATGATTAAAGGCGCAGACAAGTTAGAAAATGAAATTACATCAAAGCGCGCAACCTATGAGGCATCAAAAAACAATAGAAAAAAGCGAATAGCAAACGATTTCGGTTCTGCTGATCAATATTTGAGATATATTGAAAATAGGATAGATGATGTTAAGGAGACTGCTAGGTACAGGCGAAAAAATCTTATTCTCCCCATAGTCATAGCTACTGGCATTGCATTGCTTGTAGGTGGCGTTCTTGCACTTTTGGACTTTTTGGCACTTCCAGCTATTGCCGATGCATTAGGAAATGATGTGTTTCATTTTCCTGCATGGGTCTATGTTGCTTTGACAATATCTTCGTTTGGACTTTTTTTGTTCAAAAGTGAGAGATTAAGGCTATATTCCTTTGATGAGTATTTTCCGTTTGAGGAATTAAATCGGCTTAAACATCAGTTGGAAAAGGCTGATCGAAATATGGAGAGAGCTCTTGACAATTGCTTTATGGCATCTTCTAAACAGGAGCAAGAAAGACAAAGGCAGGAGCAAATTCTCTTTGAGAAAAGTCTTGCGTCACTAGAAAAACAGCTAACTATGAAAAAAATCGAAAGAGAATATGCTAGAAGTGTAATAATTCCTACTCTTAAAAAGGAATATGGTAGTATTCTAAGGTACGAGAATTGGGCACTTCTTGATGCTGTAATTTATGTGCTTAGCTCGCAGCGTGCTACAACAGTAGAGAGCGCTCTTGCGTATTATGACATAAGGCAGGATCTAGGAGATGTTAAGGCAAGGCTGGACGTTATTGACAATGCAAATAAAAAGATTCAAAACGGAATTGCACAGGTTTATGCGCAGGTTTATAGCATGAGTGGAGCTATAAGCAAGGAGTTTACAAGACTTTCATCTCAGTTAAGAGAAACTGAAGGGCGCTTAAGCACTAGGCTTAAGGAGTCTTGCGATGCAATTATTCAGAATGAGAAATTGATGAATGCGAGCCTAAGGAAAACCATAGGTGAGGAAGCTCAAAAGATTGTTATTTCCAACAATCGAATGATAAGCGTTGTCGAAACTAATAACGGGTTGCTAAGCGAAGCAAACGAAAGCAGTAGAAAAATTGCAGAAGCAATTGATCGATTGAAGTGAATTAAAATCACGCAGAGAAATCTGCGTGATTTTTTTATGCCTTCCCCTTTGCAGGTCGGGCACCCTGAAGAAACGTGCCTTGTGCAAAAGGGGAACCGTCTAAAGACGGTGGATGAGGTGTAGGCAATGAAATTCTTGGAGATATCATTTGAAAAATGATGTAACTCACGAATTTTGCGTGATTTTTTTAAGCCTTCCCCTTTGCAGGTCGGGCACCCTGAAGAAACGTGCCTTGTGCAGAAGGGGCGATTCCCCTGTGAGGGCACCCTTTAGGGCGTGCCTTGTGCAGAAGGGGAACCGTCTAAAGACGGTGGATGAGGTGTAGGCAATGAAATTCTTGGAGATATTATTTGAAAAACGATGTAACATGCTAAATTTGCGTGATTTTTTTAATTTATATTGTTTTTTGTGTTATTTTGTGATAGTATTTCATATTATGAAAGAAACGCGTGAAGGGAGGAGAGCGATGAGCATTCGTAAGCATAAAAATGCAGTTATAGTTATGCTTTGCACCGTTGCGTACTTTGCAAGCTATTTTTCAAGGAAAACCTTTGCAGCCGTAATGGTTGAAATGATAGGCAAAAGCGTAATCGACAATACCGTTGCGGGTCTTGTTGGCTCTGCCTTGTTCGTGTTTTATGGGGTAGGACAGCTAGTCAGTGGCTACCTTGGAGACAGGCTTCAGCCTAAATATCTTATGTTTGCAGGACTCATAACCTCGGCTCTTTGTAACATTGTCTTTCCTTTGATTCAAAATCAATACTGGCTTATTCCAGTTTGGGCAATCAATGGCTTTGCACAGGCACTTTTGTGGCCACCTATTGTTAGAATACTAGCAGAAAGCCTAAGCCACGAGAGGTACGTAACTGCAAATTTAATTATTACCTTCGGTGCGCATATTTCTACCATTTTATTATATATATATGCGCCATTTTGCATTTCCTTTATGTCCTATCGTGAGGTGTTCTTTACCTCGGGCATTTTCTGTATTGCGGTGGGCATTATCTTTATTATTGCTATGACTCTTGTTTTAAGAGGGGATAGCGGCGAAAAAGCTCAAGCAAATAGCCAAAACGAGCTTAGCCATGATAAAAGCACCTCTGCTTGGAAAACGCTTTTTGACTCTGGCGTTTTACCATTGCTTTTTGCTATAATTGCCATGGGCTTTATGCGAGATGGAATTGAGAGCTGGCTTCCAACCCTTTACAGTCAAGCCTTTAATCGTGATAGTGAGGAGTCGATTTTAGTATCCGTTGTGCTTCCAATATTTGCAATTGTAAGCGTGTTTATAGTTAGGGTAATTCACAAAACCAAGTTATTTAATAACGAATCGACAGGTGCCCTAACACTGTTTGGAATTTCAGCAGTGCTTTGCGTACCCTTTAGCATTTTAATTAGCATTGACAACGCCACCTGTAGAATAATCTGTCTGCTTTTAGGTGCTATTACCTGTGCGTGTATGCATTCCTGTAACTTCCTTTTGATTTCCTGTGTACCAGGTCGATTTGCCAAAACGGGTAAATCCTCCACAATTGGTGGAATTTGTAATGCCTGTACCTATATTGGCTCTGCTATTTCTATGTATGGAATTGCCTATATGTCAGAGACGCTTGGCTGGAGTCTTACGGTTGTTTCCTGGATTGGCGTTTTACTCCTGGGTGGAGTTGCATCAATTTTAGCAATTAAAAAGTACACAAAATTTATAAAATAAAAAAGACGGAAAAATCCGTCTTTTTTTAACTCTTGTAAGAAACTAACCCTAGGGGCATCAGGAGGGGTAGAGAAATTTCGTTTTCTAAGCGTAGGCGTACTTTGTACGGTAGAGCAGAAAACGGAATTAGAAAAGCAGATAAAAGGGATTTTTCTAAAGAAAGACTTTGATAGTAGTAAAATAGAGTATAGAAAAATCCTACCTTATAGGCAAGTTGTTAAGGGAACAAAAAAGCAAGGTAAAATACCCTGCTTTTCGTTCTATGCCTCTATCTGACTGCTCCTAATATAGTGGGTCTGCACCTACTGCTTGCAATATGCACTTGGCAATCAGCATACCGCCAACCCAGTTTGGATGAACTCTATCCCAAGAGATATAAGCAGGGTAGCGATATTTTAGGTGATTATCAAATTCCTTTTGAACGTCGATATACGTAATACCGAATTTTTCAGCAACCTCCTTTGAAATCTGCGCGTATTCAACCATACGCTTTTTCATAGGGTCGTTGTCGTTTGCCTCCATATAGAATGGGCTGATTATAAACATGCCCTTAACGTTTGGAAGCGTTCTTTCGCATACGGCTATAAGGTTTGCACGATAGCAATCAGGCATAAGGGCGGAATTATCAAGAGCAGGCTCGTCAAATTGACGCCAAACGTCGTTTGCACCTATCATAAAGAAAACGTAGTCGGGCTTGCATTTTTCAACGTTTTGCTCCCAATGGTCAAGCATATCACGGCTTGTTGCGCCACTTTCGCCTACGTTTGTAACGTGGATAAGCTTCTCGGGGTATAGGCAGGAAAGAATACTGTCAAATTGTCTTACGTAGCCATTTCCAAGACCCTCCCAAAGCCCCTCGCCATAAGGGCGCTTTCTGCCACAGTCGGTAACTGAATCGCCTGCGAAAACGATTCTATCTCCATTTTCAAAAATCATATTAAACTCCTTATTTTTTAGCCGATTTATTCGGCGTTTTTTTCTTTTTAACGGAAAAACCAAATTTTCCAATTCGTTCACCCAATTTATAATACTCCCCATGGGCAAAGGCGCAAAGATGCGCTCTGTTAATGCAAAGCTTGTCTCCCTCTAAAAGAGACCTTTCCACATTTACAGCCACAATGTCTGCAAGAAACATGTGGTGGGAGCCAAGTGGAATTATGTCAGTAACCTTACATTCAATGGAAATAGGGCACTCGGAAATAAGAGGCGCACTAATTTTGCTTGCCCTTTCCTTAGTGAAGCCACATTCCTTGAACTTATCGACCCTTTTACCTGTATAAATCCCACACCAGTCAGCCTTTTTGGCAAGGGTAGAGGGGGTGAGATTGATAACAAACTCCATTTTTTCCTTAATTATATTATACGAGTATCTACTGGGGCGAATGGAAACGTAGGTTTTAGGTGGAATTGTATTTGTAATACCGCACCAGGCAACCGTAATTATATTTGAATTTTCCATATCTCCACAGGAGACCATAACTGCGGGAAGCGGACCTAAAAGTGCGCCACCCTGCCAAGAAACCTTATTCATAATTATTCCTTACCATATATATTGAAGACCTCAAGCCCTCTTGATTTTGCGTAGGTAACGGTGCTTTTTGTGCCACTGTTGCGTCCGTCAAGATAAGCGATGCAGTAGCTTGAGGCATCGACCATTTTGCGATTTCTTGCCTGCATACAGCCGTCCCAATAATCATAGTCTGGCATATCAACGAAATCAGCCTTGTCAAGAATAGATTTATATTTCAGCTTATCCTCAAGCCTCCAGAGCCTATCCTGATTTTTGCAGGGGGCATAAATGTGAAGCTTGATTTGTGGGTGCTTTTTCTTTAATTCAATAACCGCAAGGGCAGCCTGCGTGTCAAAGCCCAGAGCACCACCTGCCACAAAGGTGTCAACACCCTTGCCGATAAGATATTCAATTCCTCGCTTAAGACAATTTGTAGAAAAGTCCTTTGCAAGGATTCTGTGCCCTGTAAAGCAGCACGTGTTAGATTTTGACATAATTTGCCCCTCCTGTTACAAAACAAGTATAACATTTATACAGTGAAAATACAATAAAAATTTTAATGATTTTCTTTTTCGACAGGTAATAATATTTCCCCTTGAAAATAGATGAATTATGATTCCTTATAGCGACAAAATTCCCAAGAGGACAGGTGTAGAATAAAAATACATTATATTGGAAAAGGAGAAGAATTATGACAATTAATGAATTTAAGCTAAAGGTAAAAGGTACAAAAATCTCCCCACAGATTAAGGAGGTTTGCGTGCAGGTGGGCGTGTTTTTGCTTGCGCTTTTAGTAACGCCACAAAAATTTGTCTTTTCAACCTATCCCTTTGGACTAGCCCTGGTGGCAGGAATTAAGGGCTACACCCCCTTTGCGCTGGTTGGGGCAGTTGCCTCGGTGCTATTCTTTATGGGAGGAGACGTGTCCTACATAATTGCCCTTTTAGGTATATGTGGGCTAAGGCTTGTAGCCTCATTTATAAAAAGAAGCGAGGACGTGCCCTTGCTTTTGGGGGAGAAAAAAAGGTCTCCCTTGGAAAGCGTTTTTAACGAAAGCGTTTTCTTAAGAGTAGCTATCGGAATTTTAGGCGCCTTTGGCATTGGACTTTACAGGGTAATTTCAAACGGTTATGCATATTATGACGTTTTCGTGCTGGTATTTTTCTCAGTTGTAACAGGTCTTTTTGCATACACCCTTTCCCCTATCCTGCAAAGAGGAATAAGGGGCAAGGATTTTATGCTGACCTTAGGTGCCCTTGGCTTTATTTTAGTATATTTTTTAAGTGGTAAGGAGCTATTTGGTATAGATTTTGCTATAGTTATCACCTTTGCTACGGTTCTTTACGTATCTAAGTATATTTCGGGGGCTAAGGCAGGGGCAATCGGAATAGTGCTGGGGCTTGCTACAGGTATTGCCTTTGCACCGGTTTATGGTATAGCAGGAGTTGTGTCCAGCCTCTTGTGGCCGCTTTCTCCCTTTTTGTCGGTTATGAGCGCCTTTGTTGTCGGTATGGGCTATGGAATATTGGCAAATGGCTATGAGGCAATAGTCTATCTTGCTCCCGAGCTTTTGTTTGTAACCCTTGTTATGTACCCGCTTATTAGATTTGAGCTAATACCAAAGCCCTCCTTTTTGAAAAAGGAGCAAAGGGAAAATAAATCCCCCATAACAGTTATCGCCGAGGAGAAGGCAAGGGGCTTGTCAAAAAGTCTGGGAGATGCCGGCGCATCATTTCTTGAGGTGTCAAGGCAATTAAGAGACATCTCCAAAAAAATAAAAACTCCAGACAGAGCAAGATACAGAAGCACCTGTGTGGAGCTGGTGGAGAGCTATTGCTTTTCCTGCCCTAAAAATGAAATTTGCTGGAAAAACGATTCAAAAACTACAGAGGCAAACATTTTCAGATTGGCAGATAGCGCCTTTTCTCGCGGAGTGTGCAAGAAAACCGACGTGGACGAAAGGTTTCTGCACCGTTGCCCCTATGTTGAAAAAATCATTGAGGAAATGAACAGAAAAACCAAAAGAGAGCTGAAGCAACAAATAAAAAATGACAGGCTGGATATAAGTGCTATGGACTACGAGCTTTTGGCAAGGCTTCTTGAGGGAATAAGCAAAGAGGCAGAGGCGGAAGAAAGGCTTGATGGGGCATTAGGAGACAAGATTATGAGAATTATGTGCAAAAACGGAGTAGTGCTAGAGGGCGCAGAAATTACATCAGACGTGCCACGGCAGATAATTCTTACAGGCATTGACATTGCAAGGACAAGCTGTTCAGAATCGAAAATCAAGGAAATTTTGGAAAACGAGCTAGACCTGCGTTTAGGTGAGCCAAGGCTTGAAATTAACGGAAGCTATGGCGCTATAACCCTTAGCGCTGTGCCAAAAAGAAGCGTAGAGTGCTACTTTGTAGAGGGGGACGGCAAGGAAATAAGCGGAGACGTATGCAGTAGCTTCAGTGGAGCAAACGGATGTGAATATATGCTTTTGTGCGACGGAATGGGAAGTGGCGCAGAGGCAAGATTAACTGCAAAAATGTGCGTTGATTTTCTGGAAAAAATCCTTAAGGTAACAAGGGAAAAGGAGCTTGCGCTATCAATGCTGAATAACCTTGTAAGAGCAAAGAATATTGAGTGCTCCTCTGCAATTGATTTGCTGGAGATAAATCTGGGAAGCCTTGAGGGAAGCTTTGTGAAAAGTGGCTCAGCCCCGTCCTTTGTGATAAGAGACGGCAAGGCACACAGGCTTCAATCAAAGACGGCGCCTGTGGGAATTATGAAGGAGCTGGACGCAGAGAAGCTTTCCTTTAATCTAAGGGTGGGTGATATTTGCGTAATGGTAAGCGACGGAATTTTACCGGCTAAGGGTAGCGAGGATTGGCTACTTGCGCTTTTGGAGGGCGAGCTTCCTAAGCCTGACGAAATTCCAGACTTAATTGTAAGAGAGGCAAAGAAAAGAAACGTATCAAGGGACGATATGTCCGTTTTGGTTTGCCGTGTGGCATAAATAAAGAACCCCCTTCATAGACTTTGGAAAAGGGGGGATTTTGTGAAAAAACTGGCTTTAATTTTAGCATTTTTCTTGCTTTTTATAACAGGGTGCACGGAGCAGAGCTACGATATTTTGTCCTATCAGGAAAAGAATTTGGAGGCGCTTTGCGTAATCAATGAAAAATATACGGCAAGGCTCGTAAAGTCAGGCGATAAAAGAAGCCTTGTAATCCTTGAGCCAAGGGAGCTTTCTGGAATTGAGATTTATTACGATAACGAGGGAGCATTTTTGGTATCGGGCGATATGAAAATTCCCGTTGAGAGGGAAAGCCTTGAGGGAATTTGTGCTATGCTTTCAGTCTTTTCCTTGGAGGAGGAGTGGCTTTGCAAGGCAAGTGGCAAGGAGCAGGCTGTGCTCGAATTTCGCACAGGCGAGCTGTATTATCTTTTAACCCTTGGTAAAAATCAAATGCCAAAGGAGGTTTCCATTCAAGGAAACGGCTTCAGCTACAAAATAGTTGTCAAAGAGATTAAGGCATCCCCACAGTAAAGCCCTAATACAGCTATTAAACAAGTCTTGCTGACAAGGCTGAGGAAGGCAGAGATTGTAGTGCGCGCTTAATAAAACCACCAAAGTGTGTAGCTTCTTAGATGTAAGAAGTTGCACATAAGAAGCTACAACTGTAAGATGTTAGATATAAGAAGTTGCACAAAAGAAGCCACGCCTGTAAGATATTAGACGTAAGAAGCTACACACAAGAAGCTAAGCTTTTCCAAAAAGCCTTATCTTCAGCTCGCCTCTATCACTAGTGATAGGGTAGAACAGCCTTCCACTTGAGGGGAAGGGGGACCGTCTTAGGACGGTGGATGAGGTGTAGCCTCTAAAGAGGCGTCTACGCAACGCAGAGTAGTCAATCGTCAACTAAAAGTAGTCAATCGTCAACTAAGAGTAGTCAACCGTCAACTAAAAGTAGTCAATCGTCAGCTAAGAGAACAGCCTTCCACTTGAGGCGATTCCCCTAGTAGGGCACCCTTTAGGGCGTGCCTTGTGCAGAAATG
>JAFTXZ010000003.1 GCA_017461385.1 Clostridia bacterium
ACAAAAGGGTTGCGCCCTGCCAAAGGGACGCTCGGGTGGTGGATTAAGTGACACTCGAAAACTTGTTTTCGTTAGTGGAACTTATGCACGGGAACAAAGTGAGTCGCAGAGGTGTAGCCACATTAGTGGCGTTTTGTAAATTAAGCTATCTATTTTCTCCAAACCATTTTATTGACAATTCCCGTGTAGGATTGGAAAGCCTTCCCCTTGAGGGGCAAGGTGTCATCCACAAGGATGACGGATGAGGTGTAGCCACATTAGTGGCGTTTTGTAAATTAAGCTATCTATTTTCTCCAAACCATTTTGTTTACGATGCCGGTATAGGATTGGATTATTTTCACAACCTTAGTAGATACGTTTTCGTCGGTATAAACGTCAACGGGTATTCCAAAATCACCATTTTCGTTCATTTCTATTGCCGTAGTAACAGCCTGTAGCAAGGATTTTTCATCAATGCCAGCTAAAACGAAGCAAGCCTTGTCAAGTGCCTCGGGACGCTCTGTTGAGGTACGAATGCATACTGCTGGGAACGGGTTTCCAACGCTTGTATAAAAGCTACTTTCCTCTGGGAGAGTGCCACTGTCGGATACAACGCAAAATGCGTTCATTTGCAAATTGTTGTAATCGTGGAATCCAAGAGGCTCATGCATAATCACTCTCTTATCAAGCTGGAAGCCAGATGCTTCGAGTCTTTTTCTTGAGCGTGGGTGGCAGGAGTACAAAATTGGCATATCGTACTTCTCTGCCAGCTTGTTTATGGCTGTGAATAAGGACACAAAATTCTTTTCCGTGTCAATGTTTTCCTCTCTATGGGCTGACAAAAGAATGTACCCTTTCTTTTCAAGTCCTAGTCTTTCAAGCACGGTTGATCTCTTGATTTCCTCAAGATTCTCGTGAAGAACCTCTGCCATAGGCGAGCCTGTTACGTAGGTTCTTTCCTTAGGCAAGCCACATTCGTGAAGATAACGTCTTGCGTGCTCGGAATACGCCATATTTACGTCAGAAATTATGTCAACAATGCGTCTGTTTGTTTCCTCTGGCAAGCACTCATCCTTACAACGATTGCCTGCCTCCATGTGAAAGATCGGAATGTGCAATCTCTTTGCAGAAATGGCAGATAGACAGGAATTAGTGTCGCCCAAAATCAAAAGTGCGTCAGGCTTAATTTGATTCATTAGCTTGTAGGAGCAATTTATGATGTTACCAACGGTTTCTCCAAGGTCAGTTCCTACCGCATCCATATAAACCTCTGGGTCCTTCAGCTTTAGGTCGTGGAAGAAAATTCCGTTTAGGTTGTAATCATAGTTTTGACCAGTATGCGCAAGAACGCAGTCAAAATATCTTCTACACTTGTTTATAACTGAAGCAAGTCTTATAATTTCAGGTCTTGTTCCAACAATGATAAGTAGCTTTAACCTGCCATCGTTTTTGAAGCTTACGCTTGAATAATCAGTTCTAATTTCCATATTTATCTCCTATTTTATACAATCTCGCTAAAGGTGTCCGGTCTATCCTTATCAAACTGCTCGTTTGCCCACATAATGGTTACTAAGTCCTCAGTTTCAGACAGATTGATTATATTGTGTGTGTAGCCTGGAAGCATTTTTACAGCCTCTATTTTTTCTCCACTTACCTCAAAGCGCAAGACCTCATCGTCGCCAATGCGTCTTTGCTCGATAAGTCCCTTGCCAGAAACTACTATGAAAAGCTCCCATTTTGAGTTATGCCAATGCTGACCCTTTGTAATGCCCGGCTTAGATATATTTACTGAAAATTGTCCGCATTTCTCTGTTTTCAAAAGCTCGGTAAAGCTACCTCTTTGATCCACGTTCATCTTAAGATCATACGACGCCTTCTCTTTTGGCAAATAAGAAAGATATGTAGAATACAGCTTTTTTGCAAAGGAGCCATTTGGAATTTCTGGCATAACGTGCGTTTTTGGTTGAGAATCAAAGGTATAAAGTAAATCAACTATTTCCCCAAGCGTTACCTTATGGGTAACAGGTGCGACACAGTATTTACCATTTTCACAGAATATAGGCTCAAGTCCATCGTAATTGCACCTGTGCTCCTTGCCCTGTAGCGCATCTATCATTTCGTCAATTAAGTCATCGATATAAAGCAAGGTAAGCTGAGTTGACCTATCGTTTACCTGTATTGGCAGGTCGTTTGCTACGTTGTTACAAAAGGTAGCAACGGCAGAATTATAATTAGGTCTGCACCATTTTCCAAATAGGTTTGGAAAGCGATACACCAGCACCTTAGCTCCCGTTTTTTCCCCGTAATCAAAAAGCAAATTCTCGCCTTGAAGCTTACTCCTGCCATAGTCGGAAAGAGCGTATCTTCCAATAAGGCTGGCTTGAATTGATGAGGAAAGCATAATCGGGCACTTGTTTCCACATTCCAAAAGGCAGTCAAGCAATTTGTCGGCAAAGAGATAATTGCCCTCAAATTCCTTCTCCTCCTTGGGTCTGTTTATGCCTGCTAAATTAAAAACAAAGTCTGCGTTTTTTGCATATTCCAAAAGATATTCCTCTGGGGTTTCGATATCGTATTCGAAAATGTGCTCAATTTCCAGATTTGTTCTTCTATCCTTTTTATCTCTGATATTTTCAAGGGCTCTGCATAGGTTTTTACCCACAAAGCCTCTTGCACCTGTTACAAGTATATTCATTTTCATTCCTTTGTTCAAAAGTTGTATGGAAAGCCTACAAAATGAAGCTCTGCATCATATTTCTTAATTTGCTCGTCAGAAACACTATCAAGCTTATTCATAGCCTCAACAGCATTTTTTCTTTTTGTAAATAGGGCGCTTATAATTCTCACCGCCCACATTAGTGGCAAAAGAATTGCCCAGCCCTTCAAGAATGGGTATTTTAAGCACATTTGAGAGTATGAAGGAAAGATCATTTGGAGCTTTCTTTTTCGTTTTCCCTTTTTTGCATCCTTTTCTTGAAGTGATAGTCTAAGTGCCTCTGCCTCCAGCTTCGCCTTTTTCTCGCCATAAGTACTGGAAGCAAAGATTTTGTCAGTGATGAAATCGGTAATTTCATCACCCTCAGCATCAAAAAACCACACGTCAAGGACTTTTTTTACGTTTTTATAGAAATCGAGCAAGCCCATTTTTTCAAGCTCTCCCTCTATGTACGAATAGTCAAGGGCATTCTTTTCCATAAACACATAAAAGTCTGTCAAAAATTTTATTCCGATTCCACCATCTCTGTAATGCTTTGAAAAATGCATAAACAGATATATGAAGGTGTCATTTACGTTCATTTCATACTCTGTTCGATTCTCATCAACCAAAAGAAGCCTGTCCCAAGGACTATCACCATAGTATTCGTACAAATCCTTGGTGTATGAGGGGATAAGTCTTTTGTGAATTTCAATTACCACCTTACCCTTTTCCCATATTATTTCGTGATTGCTCTCGGTCTTAAAGACAAAACCGAGGTTCTCAAGAATTTTCTTTACCTGGTCGTATTTTTCCGGGTGAGTATAAACGTCAATATCGCTCATCATTCTCATTTCCGAGTAACGATAGAGCTTTTTAAGAATTGTTCCCTTCATTTTTAGATAAGGGATTTTTGCCATTTCAAGCTCGCAAAAGAACCTCTCTGCCTCGCTTAGCTGAAGCTCACTGTATTGAGCCAGGCTGGCGCTTGTCATCATAAATTTAGCACCCAAGCTACCACCTAAGCCCTGACAGTCACTTATACCATAGTAAATAAGTGGCACTATTTGATGATTCACACCAAGCTTGTAGGCAAGCTCAAAATTAAAATTCTCACTAAGTCTGGGGCTCGTACCCTTGAGCGACGAGTTGATAATATTGATTATATCTTTTTCAAAACTAGAAGGCATTATTTTTCTTCCTTCTTAAGCTCTTCCTTTATGTAATCTAAGGAAAGGAGCTTTTTCTTTACCTGTTCTACATTTAGTAGCTCAGTGTTGCTTGAATTAAACTCTGTAAGAGTATTTCTCTTTGCATCGCCGTCCTTGAAATACTTGTCGTAGTTCAAGCCACGCTTATCACAAGGTACACGATAGAAGTTGCCCATATCAATCGCGTTTGCGCATTCCTCGTTTGTAAGAAGCGTTTCGTACATCTTTTCACCATGACGAATACCAATAACCTTAACGCCTGTTTTCTTTTCCTTATCAAACAATTCTATTACAGCCTGTGCTTGTGTTTCAATTGTGCAAGCAGGTGCCTTTTGCACCAAAATATCGCCACTTTGACCATTTTCAAAGGCGAATAGCACAAGGTCAACAGCCTCCTCAAGGGACATTATAAATCTTGTCATGGTTGGATCTGTAACGGTTATATCCTTACCCTGTCTAATTTGGTCAATCCAAAGTGGAATAACTGAGCCACGAGAGCACATTACGTTACCATATCTTGTACAGCAAATCTTGGTCTTTTCAGGACTTACAGTTCTTGATTTTGCCACAATAACCTTTTCCATCATAGCCTTAGAGGTGCCCATTGCGTTTACAGGGTACGCAGCCTTGTCGGTAGATAGACAAATTACAGTTTTAACACCCTCGTCAATTGCTGCCGTAAGCACGTTTTCTGTACCTAATACGTTAGTTTTTACAGCCTCAATTGGGAAAAACTCACAAGATGGAACCTGCTTGAGGGCTGCTGCGTGGAAGATAAAATCTACACCGTGCATTGCGTTTTTAACGCTTGCAAGGTCGCGAACGTCGCCTATGTAAAACTTAATCTTTTCAGCCACCTCAGGCATTTTTGCCTGAAACTCGTGACGCATATCGTCCTGCTTTTTTTCATCGCGGGAGAAAACTCTAATCTCACCAATGTCCGTCTTTAGGAACCTGTTCAACACTGCATTTCCGAAGGAGCCTGTTCCTCCAGTAATCATAAGTGTCTTTCCCGAAAAAATTGAATTGTTCATTTATATATACCTCTTAAATTATTTTCAAATTAAAAATCTTGCCACGGTGTAGCCTACGTAAATTACAAGCAGGCCAATTCCCTGTACTCTTGATAGCTTTTGACGAAATAGCGTTGGTACTACCAAAATCGCCATTGACAAAAGTGCCACGGGGATATCCAAAATCATTGAAACAGGCACGCCTAAAAGCAAATCTTCACTTGGCAATGCGAAGGGAGCTATTGTAATTGACACGCCTGAAACTAAAACCAGATTGAATAGGTTCGCACCTATAATGTTACCAAGGGACATATTACTGTGCCCCTTAACAAGAGCAGTAATCGCCGTTACAAGCTCTGGAAGCGATGTGCCAAGCGCCACTATCGTAAGAGCAATTAACGCTTCACTCATTCCAAAGAATTTTGCCATAATAGTTGCATTATCAACCATTAGCTTAGCGCCAACGGCAATAAGCGCTGCACCGATTATAATAAACACAATTTCCTTTACTAGCTGGACACCCTTTATTTTAGGAGGCAATACCGCACCGTGCTTTTCTATCTCGGCTAACTCCTCGGGGGTGTCGTCTTTTCTTCTCATTAAGAGAACGGTCGTAATCATATAGCCAACAAAGGTTATCAGTAGCACAATTCCCACCCATCTTGCAAAATCCTTTAAGAAAATTGCAATGCATACGTAGAAAATTGCAGACGCAAAGAAGAAAATCGATGGAACTAAAAGAGGCTTTCTTTCAGCCGTGGTGGGCTTAATTGCAACTGTTATTGCAGCAATCAAGGCAGTATTACAAATTATCGAGCCTATGGCGTTGCCGTAAGCCATTGACCCAAAGCCCTGTACAGCCGAGGTGGCAGATACCATAACCTCTGGCAGAGTCGTTCCTATTGACACAACGGTGGCACCTATTAAAATCTGTGGAATTTTGAATCTTTTGGCTATTCCACTGGCGCCATCCACAAACCAATCTCCACCCTTTATAAGGCACAAAAGTCCTACTATAAAGAGAGGAATTACATACCATTCCATATTTTCTCCCTTTCGCACGTTACGCACTATACGTGAATTTGTTACAAAGTATAAATTTAGACACTCTATCGAGCGTTTTTAATGTTTAAGCACTCAAAAGCGCCTTGAGAGACTTTACAAAATCATTGTTCAAGTCATCAATTAGACCCCTTGAGTTATAAGGAGCATTTAAGTCAACTTCCTTAATTGCTTGGGCAATTGCCTCAGGCATATCAGCCTCATAAATCGACAAATAATCCTTTAACGATGAATTAACAACAGGCAAAACGCCTCCACTAACTACTCTTAACCCATTTGCAAGATAAGAAAGAATTTTAGAGGGAAACGAGGTTTTGCTAAACGGGTCGTTTACGTTTTGCGTGCTTATTCCAATATGAAAGGATTGAAGCACCTTTTTGTATTCATCGCCTGCGAAATAGCCATCCTGCGTAATGGTACAGCCCGATTTTTCACTTGCAAGTATAGACTTCATCGTAACAAGGCTGGTTACTTGGTCATTACCCTTGCCCAAAAGGTGCAGGTGGTATCTTTCATCAAGATAAGAGGCACATTCGATTGCATTAAGCACTCCACCCTTTTTGGGATTAAACGTACCTGCATACACAAGATGTATTTTGTCATTCTTAGGGGTTGACAAGACAGGCTCACTACGATACGTGCCCATACAAATTGCATAGGGCTTGTCTCGGTTTAACTCCTTTTCCAAAACGGTTGAGGAAAAGATATAGGAGTCTGCCTCACTTATAAAATCAATCTCTTTTTTGCGTATTTTCTTGTTTTCAGTAACGTCTGCATAAATCTCGCAAACCTGTAAAACAAGCTTGAATTTCTTTTTCTTGCGTAGTTTCTTTAGTACGTCAATAAGAGCAAGGCTGTGGTATACAATTACTGTATCCCCCTCGTTTATTAGCTCATCAAGCTCACAAAAAAGGGTCTTTTCTCGCTTCGACTTTTCAATCAGCTTAATTATGGAGTTTTTGCTCCCTGATTTTTTCTCGCTTGCAAGATACGTAAGAGTTGTATTTTCATTAATTTTAGACACTTCCCTCGGTGTTTTCTCGCCAGTTCCCTTTCCACAGGGGGACAAAACCTCAATTTTCCCACAGGACTCATTCAGCGCCTCAATCACATAATTCATAAGATTAACCGCCGTCAAAAACGCAGGCCTTTTGAAGCTATTAGAGTAGTGTCCTAGATATATTATCCTTGGTTTATCTGTTGCCATACATTTTTTCGTAGTAATTCTTGTACTCACCCGAAATGATAGTTTCCCACCATTCTCTGTTGTCAAGATACCATTCTATTGTTTTATCAATGCCATCGGCAAATTTTGTTTCAGGTAGCCAGCCTAGCTCAGTATGTATTTTTGTAGGGTCAATTGCATAGCGCATATCGTGTCCCTTACGGTCTGCAACGTATGTGATTAAGCTTTCAGGCTTGCCGAGCTTTTTACAAATTAGCTTAACTATGTCGATGTTTGCCATTTCGTTGTGTCCACCAACGTTGTAAACCTCGCCAACTCTGCCCTTGTGAATAATTAGGTCAATTGCCTTACAGTGATCCTCAACGTAAAGCCAATCGCGAACGTTCTCACCCTTTCCATACACAGGCAAGGGCTTGTCGTTTAATGCATTAGCAATCATTAAAGGAATTAGCTTCTCTGGGAAATGGTAAGGACCATAGTTATTTGAGCAACGAGAAATTGTTACAGGTAAACCAAAGGTTCTGTGATAAGCCAATACCAAAAGGTCGGCACCTGCCTTCGATGAGCTATATGGACTGCTTGTATGAATCGGTGTGTCCTCGGTAAAGAAAAGGTCTGGACGGTCAAGAGGCAAATCTCCATAAACCTCGTCGGTGGAAACCTGATGATAACGTGTAATTCCGTACTTACGGCATGCGTCCATTAACACCTGTGTTCCCAAAATGTTAGTTTGCAAGAAAACCTCTGGGTTTTCAATTGAACGGTCAACGTGACTCTCGGCTGCAAAGTTTACTACTATATCTGGCTTTTCGTTTTCAAAAATCTTGTAGATTTCTACCCTGTCGCAGATATTTGTTTTATAGAAGGTAAAGCTGGGATTCTTCATAGCCTCGGCAAGAGTTGACATGTTGCCCGCATAGGTAAGGCAATCAACGCAGATAACCTTGTAATCCTTATATTTATTAAGTAGGTGGTAAACGAAGTTAGAGCCTATAAAGCCTGCGCCACCCGTTACTAATATTTTCATTTATTTACCCTCCTTGGCAAGTGAAATAAGGTATTGTCCATAGTCGGTCATATTTAATTTTTCGCCAAGAGCCAATAGCTGCTCCGTGCTAATAAAGCCACGGCGCCAAGCAATTTCCTCAATGCAGGAAACGTAAAAGCCTTGGCAATCCTGTACTGTTTTTACAAACTCGGACGCCTTTAGCATACCCTCCGGTGTGCCTGTGTCCAGCCAAGCCATACCACGACCTAAAAGAGCAACGTTTAGCTCGCCCATTTCAAGATAAGCGTTATTTACTGCAGTAATTTCAATCTCGCCACGCTTTGAGGGCTTTACGTTCTTTGCAATTTCTACTACACGGTTGTCGTAGAAGTAAAGACCTGGAACAGCATATTTGGATTTTGGATTTTGAGGCTTTTCTTCGATGGAAATAACCTTGTGGTTTTCGTCAAACTCAACTACGCCAAAGGCGCGTGGATCCTTTACAGGATAACCAAAGATTGTAGCTCCTGTCTTATTCTCCATAGCTGAGCGAAGAATTTTTGTAAGGTTAGGTCCGTAGAAAACGTTATCGCCCAAAACTAGGCAAACGCTATCATCTCCAATGTGCTCCTCGCCTAGGATAAAGGCATCAGCAAGTCCTCTTGGGGTTTCTTGTACCTTGTATGTAAGCTTAATTCCCATTTCGTTACCATTGCCAAGTAGCTTTTCGTAAACAGGAGTGTCCTCAGGGGTAGAAATAATCAAAATTTCTCTGATTCCCGCTAGCATTAAAATTGATAATGGGTAGTAAATAAGGGGCTTATCGTAAATAGGCAAAAGCTGTTTTGATACTGCCTTTGTCATAGGGTAAAGCCTAGTACCCTTTCCGCCTGCTAAAATAATACCTTTCATTTGTTTCTCCTTAGCTTAAAATTATGTCACAAATAAAGTCAACGTCCTCAATTGTCAAATCTGCATACATAGGAAGAGTTAAAACAGTTTCTGCTGCGTGCTTAGCAATAGGAGTACTTGCAACGGAGAAGCCGTAGTCCTGTGCATAGCATTCAAGCTCGTTTGTCAATGGATAGAAATACTTTCTTGCAAAAACTTGACTTTCTGCAAGCTTTGCTTGTATTTCATTTCTGTTTAGCTTGTAGCCATCAAAGAATACAGGGAAGTAGGAGTAGTTTTGCCTTACACCCTCTTGTGGTGCAATAAGCTTAATTCCCTCAACTCCTGATAGTCTTTCAACGTATCTTTTAGCTGCCTTTTCTCTCTTTGCGATTTCATCATTAATGTGACGAAGGTTGCAAAGGCCCATAGCAGCCTCGTATTCGTTCATTCTTGCGTTTGTGCTTACGTAAGCAACTGACTCATGACTTGTAAAGCCAAAGTTTGTGAGCTGATCAACCTTTGAATAAATTTCCTTATTCTTAAAGGTAGTAATTCCACCCTCAATTGTGTGGAAAACCTTGGTTGCGTGACAGCTGAACATTGCTGCATCACCAAAGGTACCAACTCCAACGCCGTCGATAGTTACACCAAAGGCGTGGGCTGCATCGTAAATAACCTTCAAGTCGTGCTTATCTGCAATTTCTTGAATTTTCTTAACGTCACAAACGTAGCCGTAAACGTGAGTTGCAACGATTGCAACTGTTTTGTCTGTGATTAAATCCTCGATTTTATCTGCATCAATGGTGTAATCTCTGTCGTTTATGTCGCAGAATACGGGAATTAGTCCGTTTCTTGCAATTGCGTGAGTTGTTGAGCAGTGGGTGTATGGAGTTGTGATAACCTCACTGCCCTTCTTAAAGCCAAAGGCATCAATTGCCACCTCTAAGGCAACGTGTCCGTTTGCAAAGAGAGCAATGTTTTCAGCACCTAGATAGCCCTGTAGCTTTTCCTCAAACTCTCTGTGCTTTGCGCCTCTGTTTGATAGCCATCTGGAGTCCCAAAGGCTCTTAATTTCCTCACAATATTCCTCATAGCTTGGCATTGATGAGCGTGTTACGTTAATTTTTTTCATATCTCTTCTCCTTAAAAGTTGCAATCAGAATTTTCTAGGCTTGGTGCGTTTTTGTCCTTTTCTGACAAGATAAGCTCATCAAAGCCCCAATTTATATTTATCGTCTTGTCGTAGGGGGTAATTGAACGGTCACAGCTTGGCTCGTATAGTGCGTCAACCAAGTACTCAATTTCCGAATTATCCTCTAAATTTATTACTGCATGAGCAAAGCCTTTTGGAATAAACAATTGCTTTTTGTTTTCCTCGGTTAGTTCATAGCAAACGTGCTTAAGATAGGTTGGTGAGTCCTTTCTTAAATCAATTGCATAGTCCATTACTCTACCCTTAGTGCAACGAACAAGCTTAGCCTGTGCGTGTGGGTAATTTTGGAAGTGAATACCTCTTACTGTACCCTTTTTCTTTGAAAAGGCACAATTTTCCTGTACAGGCTTGAAGTCTATCCCTACACTCTCAAGGGCTCTTGTGCTAAACACCTCGTTGAAGGAGCCTCTCTCATCGCCAAAAACTCTTGGCGTGATTAGCTTTACCTCTTTTATTTCTGTATCAATTATCATTTGTTTTCGTCCTTTTTCTGTGCCTCTTCCTTCTTCTCCTTTTTTGGATACTTAAAGGTAATTGTTTTGTTAATATATAAGGCAACTAAGCCTATTAAAACTGCAACGGCTGCTGCTACTGCAACCCAAGGATAGTATTGCTTGTAAAGAAATACTGAAATATTTGCGCCTGCATCTCCACCTATTATAATTGCAATAATAAATGGAATCACAGGTAAAAAGCCAGCGAATAGTGATGATAAAATCAAAACACCATAAATTTTGTTCAATACGTTATATATCTTATCTCTCATATCGCACCTCCTATACTAAGCCAAACAGCAAATACTGCCCAAAGATTATCATCAGAACTGAAAGTATATAGTGAATTGTTATCCACACACCACAGTTCAAAAGCGTGGGCTTAGTTTCCGATTGGGCAATACCCATAGCCGTATACACACAAGCACAGTATGGTGGTGTAACACCGTGCATAGCTCCACAAATACAAGGTAGCATTGCAGCAGCAAGAAGCGGACTACCACCTGCACCTGCAATAATTGTAATTACGATGCCACCAAAGATTTTGACCTGCGTTGACCCAGGCAAAAGCATACCCAAAATAGCCATAAACAGTGGCAAAATAAGCGCAAGTGCCCAAAGAGGCATATTCATATTGTCAAACAATTCCTTAATGACACCATTGATGTTTGTATCAGAAAGCGCATTACTTACAAAATATGCAAACAATACAAGCGCAGAGGTCGGAACAACGCTCTTCATACCCTTGCAAGCAGATTCAAGCATAAATTTAGGTGTCATCTTTTTGATGGTGTCCTTGCCAGAAAGCAAAATGCCAAAAATAACTATCATTGCAGGGATTATCAAAATAATGGAGTCATTAAATGCTTTTGCACCATCAACCAAAACCTTTACGGTGCCATCTGCTAAGGTTTCTGTAATATTGAGCCTTGACTTAAAGAAGCTATCAAACACGCTTGTTAAAAGGAATGGTGCGAATACGATAATCGGCAAGAAAATTGCACGCCAGCCCTTCTTTAGAGTTTGCTTAAAGCTTGGTATATCTGCCTTTTCCATTGGCTCAACCTTATAGTAGCGACACATACAATAAAGGGTAATTATTCTTTGAATAATAAACCAAATTGCAATAACCCAAAGAACAATCCAGTACTGTGAATAGGAGTACTCACCAGGATATAGAGTGTCAAGGGCAGTAAAGGCAATCGCAATCATACCTGCCGGTGGTATCATATTACCCATTGTGCTTGCGTGTGCCTCAACGTTGGCAGCCAGATGCTTAGGGAACTTAGATTTTATCATTGCTGGAATTGTGAAAACGCCCGTGGTAGCAACGTTACCGGGACCGCTTCCCGAAAGTGAGCCCATATATGCACTGCCTATAATTGCAACAAAGCCTGCTCCGCCCCTTAGCCTTCCAAAAATTGAAAGAATAAGCGCTACGCAGTCGTCAATAATTGTCGTTTTTGAAAGCAATGCTGCCGACACTACAAAGACTATAATTACGTATAGGCTTGGCGCTGTAAGTGCGTCCCAAATATACTCTCCAACCTTGTCCCATTTCCACATAACGAACATAAGGACAACGAAGGCAACGAGCATGCTTTCGTGAAGTGGTCTTTTAATTACAGTAAAGAATAAAATCGCTACTGCAAAAACCACTATTAGATAAACAAATTCTATTGGAAACATTTTTACTCCTTATCTATATCTGCTTTCTTGTTTCATAAATCTTTGGGTCAAAGCTTGAAACAATCATATTTTGACCGTTTTCATCGCAAATCTTAAGTGTGTTATAAATAAATTCCGTTGTCCTTGTTGCTTCCTTGCCATCATTACAAACTATATCTATTTCGCAGAAGCGCTGAGCAACGTTGTGAGTTTCCTCAATGATATCTCCCACTGAATACCTGTCAAACACTGCAACCACAGAGGGATGCTTTCTAATTTCGTCAAGACCCTCGATTGAGCCAATTTTACCACTGCGTAGCGTTGGCAAAACCTGTCCCACCGTCTTTCCCTGTAAATAAACGTCGTCCTTATCAAATAGAGCCTCGTAGCTTGACATTTTGCCAGTCAAGGCAAATTCAATTAGTGGGTGCATTGGATTTTTGCCCAGAGCGCAAGTAAACATTCTTTCATACTCACCACCTGGCAAGCGAAGTCCTGGGTCATAAAATCTAACGGTGTCTCCGTCAACAAAGCCCTGCATAAATACAGGTGCATTTTCAATGCCAAGGTCCCTATAAAGACCCTCAACTCTCTTATGTACGTTTTCCATATATAGCTTAGTAAATATTGAGGGTGAGGCAGAGCCTACTGCCAGCTTATCCAAGCCGTCCTCCCTTTTACCAAGAATTCTGTCAACCGTTCTTATTGGGCAAGCGCGACCATTTATCATAATAATAGTCATAGAAAAGTCGTTTGCTTGACCCATATATTTTTCAATAACCACCTGACCGTTTGAGCTAACTTCCTTAGCAAACTCAATTGCCTCTTTTGCCTCCTCGTAGCTGTTGCAAATGGTCTGTCCACGGCTGCCACGGCTCTCTCCAGGCTTTACAAGTATAGGAAATTGAACTGTTTTTTTATCAATATCCCTCTCCTTGTACTCAGGAATAACGTCTACTCCATTTTTGCGACAAGCTTGCTTGAACAAATTCTTGTCAGTCAGCACGTCAAATTGCTCCTTTGTGCCAAAGCAAGGAAGTCCTAACCTCTCGCAAACCTGCTGATAAGGCTTTTGACATGCATCAAGCGAGGTGGAAATAACACCATCAATCTTCTCCTCTATGCACATTTTTACGATTCCATCAATATCGGTTACGTTGTGCATAAAATATTTGTCTGCAATTTGCTTAGCCGGTGCTTTTTCCACTGGCAGATAGTCGGTTACGTAAACCACAACACCAAGCTCCTTGGCTGCCTCGACTAGCTTACAATGCTGAAAAGCGCCACCTATTACTAATAGCTTTTTCCCTTTTAATTTGTTCATAAATCCCTCTATACTACTGTTATTGATAGCTCCTTGTAGGCTCTTTTGCCTACACTCGCCTCAAGTATTTTCTTATCTATTTTTTGTCCCTTATGCCAAAGCACAAGCGCCCTTGGTAAATCACAGCCACCTATATGGCTGAAAGGATATCCGCCACCGAAGCGAGCATTCATTTCAAGAACGTAGGGAGCTCCGTCAACCAAAAATACGTCAACGTCCATATTGCCAATGTGACCAATTAGTTCTCCAAGACGCTTGCACTCCTTGAAAATTTCCGGCTCGTCCACAAGCTCTGCAATATCAGTTTCACCAGCACGCATTGCTATTTTCTTCTTAACTATTGTATTTTGATAATTGCCCTCCAGGTCATTTATTATATCTGCACCATATTCCTGACCCTTAAGACATTCCTGATATATAATCTTGTCCTCAACAGACGATGACTCATATTTCAAATAGCTTTTATTGATAGTTCTTGTATTTCTTCTGAAATAATACAGAAGCGCCATTTCGTCCTCGGCAATTGACATGGCAATTGAGCCACAGCCAAAGCGAGGCTTTACAATTACAGGATAGCTTATTTCTCCTCTGTCAAGCGCGTTTATAGTATCCTCCAGTGTAAGATAGGTTTTTGGTACGTTAAATCCGTTTTCCTTCAGGAATTGATAGGTTTTCCATTTGTCGTTACAAATATCAATTACTTCCTTGCTTGATACAACTACTCTTGTGCCAATTTCTTCAAACTTGTCTATATTCTTAGAGAGCATACCCAAGTCAATGTCAAAAAGCGAAAGTAGCATATCTATTTTATTTTCCTTGCAATAATCAAGCAAAAATGGTATGTACTCCTCATCATAAATAAGAGGTGAAATAACAGATTTATCTGCGTAATGAAACGCGACGGTTTTGTCGTCGGAGTTGCATACGTGTACAAATCCGTCATTACCTATTGCTTCCTTAAAGTATTTTACCATGTAGGCACGTCTGCCCACTGAGGTTAAAAGAACGTTCATTTTAATTTTCCTTAATATAATATATAAGATGTAAATCCATTGGTCTTGGCTCGTTTTCCATTTTGTATTCTACAAAGCCAAGTCCTCTGTAAAGCATAACAGCAGGGAGGTTTTCCTTAACTGCATATAAATGGACAGAGTCTGTTTCCTTTTCTCTGCACAAGCTAATAAATTCCTCGATCAGACTCTTGCCATAGCCACAACCTCTTGCTTTTTCAAGTGTTGCAAGTATTGAAATATAAGCAGAATTATTCTCTATATTTTCCGTATAGCCTGCCACGAGGGACAAAATCTCTCCATTTTCCTCTCTTGCAAGAATTGTTGCCTTTTCTAAAAGCTTGTCTGCAAATTTATCCAAATCCTGTTTTTTAGAAAGTGGCACAGGAAAATCCTTGTCAACCTGCTTCAAAAATTCTAAAAGCTTTTGTTTTTTCATTATTTTTCTATTTTATTTTTTCTTGTATTTCGTTTTTTTAGCTTTTTGAATATAACGCCATAGCGAATAGATAGTAGCAAGGATTCAATTCGTCTGAAAAACTGTACTATCGGTCTATCTCTACCTAAGGTTTTATCCTCTAACGCTCTATAGCTTTGGTCAGGAATTAAATACATTGGGTGCTTTAAAGGAAATTCAAGCTCGTGAAGTGGTGTGTTGTACAGCTTCTTTAGCGCTCTTGGTAAAAGCTTGTATTCGGTTGAATGAGCTGCATTTTCAGTACAACCTATGTTGTTCATCATATTTTTTTTAGGAACAATGTATAGTTGATTCTGACTATAAACTGCAAATCTATTGAAAAACTCTCCACCTGCTACATGTCCCATATAATGTGCATTTTTCGAATAGCCTTCAATGGTTTTATACATATACTTGACATGTTTTGTTCTTTCTTTTAAAAGCTTCATAGTGTATGGGTCATTCTTGTATAGATGCTCTGGGTCTCTTGCTTGCGCACACCTTCTCCACGTTGCAGTACCCCATATTGACCCTCTTTCAGCAAAAAAGTAATCTGAGGAGCATTCCTTCCAATCCCCTGCATAATTCATCGCCGTAATAGCGACTACTCTTTCGTCGTCCTTGTACTTTTCCAAAAGCTCCTGACAGAATCTAAAATAGGAAATGGATACCAGTTGGTCGTCCTCTAGGAAAATGCATCTGTCTACCTTGGACCAAATAAGCTCTGCGCCCTTTCTTCCCATTGTATAAAGTCCGTTATTTTTATCCTCATAAATTTTGTAAACTGTGCATTCCCAATCTATTTCATTATCAAATATTTCTCTGTTTTGATAAATGGCTTCCCATTCTTTTTCGTTTCTTCCACCGTCAGAGATAAGAAACATAGTAGAGGGGCGCGCCTGTTTCAAAACCTCAAATTGCTTTCTTTGACATTCAGGTCTTATCCAAATATTAACTCTTACCGGTACGTCTACCAAATAGGGCTTTAATTCACTCATTTTGCTTTCCTTTTCAAAATTCCTTTTATTTTATCAATTAGTTTCTTTTTATCCTCTTTTGAGAAGTATATAAGGAGGAATACAAGTGCATATATCGCTACAACGCAAATTCCCTTCACGATTATTCCAATCCAGCTTGATAGAGGAATAAAATGACATACTAAAAGTCCAAGTGGAATTACTATTGCAAAGCAAGGAATCGCTCTTAAGTAGCATTTTTTGTAGTACTTGAATACGTTTATTCCCGCCTTTTTACTGTATATGAAATTCATGTATACTATATTTGCCAAGGAGGCTACAGCCGTACCAATGCACACACCTATTGAGCCTAAGAACAATGATGCTACTATAGATACCACAAGACCTAGCGTGCCTGTGACTATCATACATATTGCTTGGTATTTTACAAGCTTTTTGGCAATAACAGTAGTATTTGCTATTTGCTGTGTAGCCGAAATTACCGTTGGTAGCATTATAATCAAAGCACACCAATAGGATTTTTCATACACAATATCTCTCATCCAGGTGACCATAAATTCCTTGCCTACACAAGCAAAGCCTACGTATATCAATCCTAACAAAATAAGCTGATATCTACCAACCTTTATCATAAGGTCGGTTATTTTTTCTTCCTTTTTATCTGCTATGTATTGAGAAACCTTTGGTAAAAACAATCCGTTTACTGCTATTGCTATTGTGTAAAGATAGCCCTCAATTACCACAGCTGGTGAGTAAAGACCTATTTCATAGTCGCCTGCGGTAAAGGACAAAACCGTTGGACCAAAGCTATGAGTAAAGCGTTGCATAATGCTTACTACAGTGGTCCATATTGTAAAGCTAAACAAGGACTTGTAAAGCTCCTTGCCTCCTGCCTTAAAGTTAGCACGTGCATCAACACTAGTTCCTGTAATTATCAGCTTAATCGCAACAACGAGCATGCCACTTAATGCATTAGCTAAAACCACCCAAACAACGCTAGACGAGAAGCTAAGTGCAATCACAACAAAGCCAACCGTGGCTACCTTTGATATTAGATCGCATAACTTTAGCTGAATAAATTTCTCATAAGCATTCAAAACACCATTAAGTGGTGAAAATGGAAAGGATAGCACATTAAAGCCTGCAACTATTAAGTACAGTGTCTTAAATTTATCTATTTGCTCAGGATCTAGCTTTAAGGGCAAAACACCTAAGAGAAAATATATAACGAATAAAACTACGAATGCTATCACGTCAATAATGATATATAGCTTATATATGACACCTAAAATATCATCTATTTTCTTTTGATTGCCCTCGGCTCTATACTTAGCTACATATCTCGAAACTGCTGAGCCTAGACCGAAATCAAGCATAAATATGCTAATCAAGCTAGTTGCAAGGGTGTACAAGCCATGGTCAGCTATTCCTATTTGGTCCTTCATCCAAGGAGTGTATAATAGACCAAGCACAATATTCAAAATCAGCGCAACGTATGAAATTATAGCGCCTAGCTTAATTTGAGAATTACTCCTTTTTCCCATGGCTTTCCTTTCTTATACTTTTTATTTTTTTGTAATTTTTTCTCGTATTTGAGTGCTACTAATTTTTTGCGTATAGGGAAAATAAATAATTTCCACGCCTTTATCCTTAAAGTATTCCTCATATTTCAAGAACCTTTCGGTTCCCTTATAATCGCTACCGACAAAAAGCTTGTCAAAATGACATTTTTCCCACGCTTCGCTATCCTCGGGGCATGAGACTACCACCTTATCAACATATTTACAAGATCCCACTATTTCCATTCGGGACTCAAAGTCGATAACTGTTTTTTTACCCTTGTGGCTAGCATCTGGATGAACACCAACTATTAGATAATCACACTCTGCTTTAGCTCTTCTAATTAGATTCAAATGTCCAACATGAAACAAATCGAAGGTCCCAGACAAATAGCCTATCTTAATTGGCGATTTAGTATTTATTCTTCCGGATTGTATTTTATATTCATAGCTATCAAGTCCAAACTTATGACTATCGTTATTGTATCTATCTATGACACCCTTATATATTTTCTCATAATCAGGAATATAAAGAGTCTCTCTGCTATAAAGCCTATCTACTATTTCTATTGCCAAATTTCTCGTCAACGAAACGTCATTTTCTCCACCATTGAATTTTGTGCCCTTAATTGAGCCTGGTGATACGTTTAATATTCTATTGGTCGTGTTACTAGCTTCAAGTTCAATATTCAATGCCTCTATTAGCTTGCAGACAGATGCTTTAGTCGCAGAATAAACAGAAAACAGCGGTGACGAAACAAGACCGGCAATGGAGCCCATAACACCAAAATAAAATCCTTCATCACTCTTTATTCTCTGGTAGAACATTCTTATTATTTTTGTAGCAGAAATAGCATTTACCTTATAAAGCTTGTCTATTTCTGTTTCGCTTATGCTATCAAATTCGCATATTCTACCAAAACCTGCCGTAATAAACACTGTATTAACATCATTGTCGTTTCTCAATTCTTCAAACAGGTCGTTGTCAAGCATAGAAAGATCTGTTTTTATGTACGTACAGTTATCTATTTGTGAAAACGGCATAACTGTATCAAGAATAATCACCGGATTGCCTCTTTTAGAAAGCTCGCTAGCAATAGCAAATCCAATTCCGTTGCTTCCACCTACAATTACTGCTTTTTTCATTTAACAAAATTACTCCTTATAGTATATCTTAAAGTTGTGGTGTGTAATTCTCTGTTCCTCTGGCGGAAGAGTCATGTAATCTCCAAAATACGCACTTAATACTTGATCGTATTTTTCCATAATACAAAATTGTGTATCTTCAAATTTATGTAAAATTATATTGTCAACCCAATCCTGAGGCATATAAAATGGCACCTTGCGCCATGGGTCGGCATAGCTCATTTGGTCCTTGCTTTCTCCATTAAAGGATGTAGCCATCTTATTTAATTCGTTTGCTATTTTATTTGAGTTAAGTAGTCCTAATTTGCGTTCAAATGTATATAAGATACCCCTTCCAGCTCTCACTAAAGTTTTCAATGCCGATGTTGATTTTTGAAATTTGTAGTTACTTTTGATCAATTTTTTTATTAGCTTTGTTCTTTTGGCTTTGGTTTTCTCTACATTCTCATAGCTCACAACCGTATCAATTGGGAAAATATCAACATCTATACCATAACGTTTTTTTCCACGATAGCAAACCACTTCTTCCTTCAACGTCCTACTATCATACGCCTTGGCATAGGGTAAAAAATACTCATCGTCCCTTCCGCAAGAGACCACCTTATATGTATCAATATTAAAATTGCTACAGAAATACTCATAGTCCTTTCTAGGCATGGCAATATCAATATCATCATCCCAAGGGATATAGCCGTTGTGCCTAATTGCACCTAAGAGAGATCCACCCCATAGATAATATGTCAGCTTATTTTCTTGACAAAAAATATGGACAGCCTTCATTAGGTCAAGCTGTATTTTTTTAATTTCTTCTATTTCGACAATTTCTCTCATTATTAGTCTCCTATGTATAAATTAACGTATTCCTTGAACTTTAGACTTTTATCAAATTCTCTTGCCTTTGCAAAGCAAGCTTCCTTTGTAAAGGGCTTGTCCTGACATATACGAACAATTTCCCTCTCAAGGCTATCAATATCGTCTATTTCAACTACACTACCACATTTTTCATCTATACACTCAGGACTTCCACCTGCTCGAAAGGTAACGACAGGTGTACCACAAGCAAGAGATTCTGTATTTACAAGACCGAAGGTTTCCTCTCTTGTGGGATTTGCAAATACATCACTGGCAGTATAAATCTCTGCAAGCTCCTTTTGATTTGCAGTTTTATGTATTGAAATAATATTGCTCGGTAACATTTTATCAACGCCGTCATTTGTGCCAACTAAAACTATTTGATAGTCATTAGGTAGCCTTTTTGAAAGCTCTAAAAAGACGTCTAGTCCCTTCCTTTTTCCCCAACTAAACGCAACACCTAAAACGATTTTCTTATTCTCTAAGCCGTATTTTTCTCTAAAATCACTTTCAGTTGGCTTGAATACGTTTAAGTCAATTCCGTTTCTTATAGTTATTGCTGAGTACTCACTTAAAAAAGACTCCTTAGCCTGCTTAACAACCCAATTGCTTGGTCCTGTTATGGTCAAATCTAGACCCATTGAAATCTTTTTCTTACTCTCATATAACCACTTGCTTTTGTCAAAAAACCAGCTATATGTAGACCTCTGCGGGCACTTATCGCAACCGCCCTTCCACTTGTCGCATCCTGTCATTGCATAGTGAGGGCAATAGCCTGTAAACGCCCAACAGTCGTGAAAGGTCCAAAAGGTTTTTATATTGTTTTTTCGAATATAGTCAAAAAGCATACCTAGGTGCACGTTATGGCTATGTAAATTATGAAGCTGAATTATATCAGGCTTAAATTCCTCTAAGTGCTTAATAAGTCTTTTTGTAGCGCCCTTTGAGTTAAAGCCGTAATTTCCAAAAATTCTTGACTTTAATGCTTGAAGCTTAATATATTTGTCGCTTGCATACTTTACACCAAGAGGGTAATCACTTTTACCACTTGTGTAAAATATACGATTTTCTATCCCCTCTTGCGACAAAGCCTTGCTAATACCAATGCAGATATTTCCAGTGCTTCCAGAACCACATATAGTATTGATTTGAGCTATTTTCATTTTACGCCTTTCTCAATTGCAGTAATTATCTATGTATTTTTTGAAGCTTGTTATGCTATCAAAATCCTTGGCTTTTTCAAGAATCTCAGATGAAGAAAACTCCTCTTGATTGCATATTTTTCTAATGGCTTTTTCAAGCTTGTCAATATTGTCAGCCTCAATGCAAATGCCTGTTTTTTCATCAATCATTTCGGGACTGCCACCTGTTTCAAAGGTTACAACTGGTGTGCCACAAGCAATGGCTTCCATATTAACGGTTGGATACGTGTCCTCTCTTGTAGCGTTGACAAAAACATCGCTAGCTGTGTAAATCTCTGCAAGCTCTCTTTGATTTGCAGTTCTATGTATTGAAATAATATTATCGGGTAGCCTTTTGTCGACCTCGTCGTTTGTGCCAACAAGCACAATTTGATAGTCTTTAGGTAGTCTTTTGGCAAGCTCTAAAAAGACGTCAAGTCCCTTTCGAATCCCCCAATCAAAGGCAACACCTAAAACGATTTTTTTATTTTCTAAGACGTATTTTTCTCTAAAATCGCTTTCAGTAGGCTTGAATACGCCTAGGTCTATTCCGTTGTTTATCACTTGAATTTTGAAATTTCCAAGGAAGGACTGATTCACCTGCTTTGCCATCCACTCAGATGGGCAAATTACAGTTAAATCAACTCCTTCTGTTATGCTTTTCTTTTCATTAAAAAGCCAATCGCTTTTGTCAAAAAACCAGCTAAACTCACGCCTTCTTACACAAGCATGGCAACCATCTCTCCACTTATCGCACTTAACCATTGCATAGTGAGGGCAATAGCCTGTAAAGGTCCAACAGTCGTGAAAGGTCCAAAAGGTCTTTATATTGTTTTTTCGAATATAGTCAAAAAGCATACCTAGGTGCACGTTGTGCCCGTGTAGGTTGTGGAGCTGAATTATATCAGGCTTAAATTCCTCTAGGTGCTTAATGAGTTTTTTAGTAGCACTTTTTGAGTTAAAGCCATATTTTCCAAAAATTCTTGACTTTAATGCTTGAAGCTTTATATATTTGTCACTTGCATACTTAACACCAAGTGGGTAATCGCTTTTTCCACTTGTGTAGTAAATGCGATTTTCAACGCCACGCTCTGTTAGTAGCTTACTTACCTCAAGACAAATTTTGCCTGTGCTACCTGCACCACAAGTAACGTTTATTTGAGCAACTCTCATTTTTTAGCTCTCCCAGAAGAATTTATATGGAAATATTTGAAGCATGTCCTCACCGTTTAAGCCGTCGTTTACAAAGTAAACTAAGAAAAATATTGTTATAATAACAGAGGCTAACTTGACTACCTGCTCAAAGCCCTTTCTTGGCTTCTGCATCAATTTAGAAAGCGCAATTGGAACGAAAATCATATAGTAATAATTCAATCTCATTACAACGTTATTTACAGGGGAGAAAAGCTGAAGAACAAGACAAACAACCAATATATTTCTTAATCCTATTTCTTCCTTAGTCAAGCTTTTTTCATCAATTGCGACGAAAGCAAATATTACAAACAGTGCAAACAGAATAATCATCATAAATGCACCTGTCTGCTCGGTTTTATAGGAATACTCATCCTTGACAAATTCCGTAAGAGCATTGAAAATAGGCTCATTAAACAGATAAATTGCACCAATTAACGGAATTGAGAAGAACAAGCCCTTTTCGGTAAATCTTGTGTTTACAACAGGGTAAAGTGCAAACAAAACGAATGCAGATGTATGGAATTGCATTGCTAAGATTACAAGAAGAATAAACCAAATTAGCTTTTTCTTTTTAGCAAGATAATAAAGTGGCACTGCAAGTCCCATTGCAATTATCTGTCTCATGCCTGAGAAATACATAGAAAAAGGTGTTGCAACTAAGAAAAGCGCAATAGTTAAAACCACGCTCTTGCTTTCCCTTGCATAAAAGTATGCAATTGGACACATGGCAATTAGTGAAACAATCACAACAAGAGCTTGATAGTCATCAAACATAGATGACACTATTTTATTTAATATCAAATAACCCGGCTCTACGTCATAGCTACCTATAAGATTTTCCCAAGCTACAAAGTCGGTACGATTGAAAATCCACTTGTAGTTATCGTTATCGACACCTATTGTAGTATGCCTTAGGCTTAGTAACAAAATGAAAAGTATAAAAAATACTGTACTAGCCACCTTAGGCATTTTATCTCTTTTGCTACTTGCTGAACAAAAAACGTAAGCAAATATCGGGGGTATTGCAAATAGCAATATATATGGTACCATTTTATTTTGCCTTTCCTACTCTTAGCTTAAGATAAAGCTTCTTAGCTAAATTTCTTAATTTTGAGTATATTTTTGTTTTAGTCTTAATAATCCAAAGTCCAAATGATTTTTTAGGCTTTAATTCCTTTGCCACTGCAAAGGCATCATCGCCCTCTTTATACCTTGTTTTCAAATATGCGTTTTTGCCGTAAAGAACAAAAAGCTCGTAGTCGCTCCTTGCATTGTCCTTCAACCAATTTAAGCATCTGTTCCAAAACATATCCTGCTCAGGATTATGGTAGGAATAGCCTATTTGAGTGGATATTTGCTTTGCGTGAACACGACCCTGTACAAGCACCTTTGGTATATAGTGTAGCTTGTAGCCATTTTCATACAGCCTGTACCACAAATCAACGTCGTTTATCAGTCTTAATTTTTCATCAAAGCCACCCATTTTATCAAGTACGCTTTTGTGAATAAGACAGCCACAGCCGTGAAAGTTGTATCTTGTAGGCTCAGCTATCAGGTATTTGTTATCTACTATGGAATCAATATGATTAGCAGTTTTTATAAGATCCTTTTCCTTAGGCGTTGAAATCACCTTACCCTGTGCATTTACCAGCTCAGAGCCTGTAAAGAAAATATGATTTTCAAGAGCCTCACCCTTTTCGTAAAGCTGATTAAGTAGCTTTACCTGCTCACTTAGCTTGTCCTTTTTGTAAAGATCATCGTGGGAAAGCCAGGAAAACCATTCACCCTGCATTTCCTTAATTCCACGATTAAGAGCAGATGAGGACCCACCATTTTCCTTTTCAAAGTATCTTATCTTATCACCATATTCTTCTGCAACTGCTCTTGTTGCGCCCTCGTCAGGGGATCCGTCGTTGACAACTATGATTTCATAATTGTCGTAGGTCTGCGCAAGAGCACTATCTATTGCCTGTGCCAAATAGTTTGATGCCTTATAGGCAGGAATAACAATAGATATTTTTGGTCTTATCGTTTCCATTTTTTCTCCTAGCTAAAAATGATATTGCAAATATACTCATTGATTTTTCTCTGATCAAAATTTTCCTCGACATATTTCCTTGCATTCTTTCCCATTTCCTCGATCTTATTAGGATTTTCAAGAAAATAAATCATCTTCTCAGCCAAAGCTTGGACATTTTTAACCGGCACTATAAATCCACTATATCCGTCCTTAACAGTTTCTCTAGTTCCTATATTATCACAGGTGATAACTGCTCTACCTGTTGCAGAAGCTTCAAGATTCACAGTAACTAAGCCTTCTCGATAATATGTTGGCAACACATGAACTGATATTTCTTGATAATATGGCTTCACGTTTTTGGTTTCGCCCAAGTAATCTATAATACCTTCGTCTACGTATTTTTTTAGATCTTCTATTTTTATCAAGCCCTCTCCACCCAAAAGCTTAAAGGATGCAGATGGGAATTTTTCCTTGACTATTTTTGAAGCCTCACAATATTCATATACGCCCTTTGTTGGTGTTAGTCTTGCTACCATTAAAAAGGTTTGCTTGTTCTTTATCGGTGTAAATTCAAATCTCTCCAAATCTACACCAATTCCGTTTATCCTTTCGCAATGATTCTTGTCTATTATTCCTCTTTCAATAAACTCGTTTTTATCGTCGTCGTTTAAGAAGAAGACCTTCTTTGAAATTTTGAAGGATTTTTTATAGCCACGGCTCACAACAAAGCGAATAATCTTCCATTTCAAGCTATTGTGAATAAATACGTCCCCTGCGCCCTCAACCATAGAATATATTTTTTTAACCCCTGCCCTTTTTGCACCCTGTACACCATAAATGTTTGGCTTCAGCATAAAGGTAAACACAAGGTCAGGATTAATTTTCTTAATCAATTTTGCATATCTATTCTTAAGCGTTAAAATCTTGAAAGGATTTAAGCTTCTGTTTGCATCATTCATACAGTAGAAGTCCAAGCCCAGAGCTTCAATTTCACTCTTGCACTCGTCGTCAAGAGCAATTACAGAAACCTCGTGCCCTAGCTCCTGCCACTTTTCCACAAGCTTTTGTCTATACCAAAGAATAGACCTTGACCTTGTGCAAATTATCGTAATTTTCATTTTATTCCTCTGTTCTTAAAATAGATTCCTCAAATGTACAAAGAGAATATTCCTCTCTGTCCTCGCTTAAGCTCATATCATAAGTTAAACTACCGAAAGCCTTTTTTATGGCACTCGTGCCAAGGGACAAAATAGGAAAGGTCCAATTCAAAAGTCTTGTTAGGTGTGTTTTCTTGCCCTTAGCCTGACAAATAAAGGTTGCCATTTCCGAGGTATTTACGTATTCCTTGTTTTGTGGGAAGAAAAGTCCCCTTGACTGCCTGTCCACAAGAAGCTTTACGAAGCAAGATAAATTATCTATGTACAGCATAGACCTTTGATTTTTCACCTTTGGAAAAATAGGTAGCTTAAGAGATAGCTTAGCTAAGGCTCTGTAATTGCCCTTACAGCCCTTGCCGTAAATCATAGGAGGACGTAATATAGCCACCTTAAAGCTATCGTTTTCCAGCTCCAAAAGTCCCTTTTCCGCCTCAAGCTTTGATTTTCCATAATTGGTATTAGGATTTGGCACTGTGTCCTTGTCAATTTTGCCTACAACCATTCCGTAAACACTCATTGAGCTAAGAAAAATAAGCTGAGTAACGCCCTGCGCCTTAGCTTTTTTTGCAACGTCAATAGCTAAATCTCTGTTAATCTTATAGTAAAGCTCTTTATTTTCCTTAGTTTCCTTTTGGTGAGCTATTCCCGCAACGTGGAAGACCACATCATAGCCTGCAAAGTCCTTTTCACTCCATGATGGGTCCTGCATATCAATTGTGTCTATCTGATACTCATTTCCAAATTGCTTCATATAGCACTCAAAGGACGTGCCTATGTAGCTGTTAGCGCCTGTAATTAAAATTTTTTTCACTGGTTAGCTTCCTTTTTTTCGTTTTCGCCGTTTTCGTTCGTTACAGCCTGCTTCTGCTTTTTCATTTCTCCAGTGCCACCCTCTACGACTCCGTCGTGCTTCAGCACGCTGGTGATAGTGCCGAAGAAGCACTTGCAATCAAAGAAAAAGCCCATTTTTTCTATGTATTCACCGTCAAATTTTGCCTTGACGTCAATCTCAAGCTCGTCTCTGCCGTTAATTTGCGCCCAACCTGTAAGTCCAGGACGAACGTCGTTTGCACCATATTTATCTCTCTCCTCAATCAAATCAAATTGATTCCAAAGAGCTGGTCTAGGACCGATAATTGACATTTGTCCTACCCAAATATTGAAAAGCTGTGGAAGCTCATCAAGAGACGTCTTTCGTAAAAAACCACCAACCTTGGTTATCCATCTTTTAGGGTCGGATAGCTCGTGAGTTGGCGCGTCGTGTGGTGTGTCTATTCTCATAGTGCGAAATTTCAAAATATTGAAATGCTTCTTTCCCTTGCCTACCCTTTTTTGCTTGAAGAAAACAGGTCCGCGACTATCAATCTTAATCGCAAGGGCGATAATTAACATTGGCAGAGATAAAAAAAGAATTCCAAAGGTAGAAATCAAAAAATCAAATACTCTTTTCAAGAAATGCTTATACACAGTAAAACCTCAATAAATTAATAATATACCTTATATATTATATAACAATGCTACCTTGTATGTCAAGAATAAAATTAAAAGAGGCTAAAACGTAGCCTCTTTTAGGTTGAAAAGTTGTATAAGTTTACATTTTATTAACAAAATTTGACTCTTTTGTTAATATAAAGCAACGACGTATTTTGCCACCTGCAGTCTAAACTAAATTCCCTGTGCTAGTGCCGTTAGAAACAAGATATACACGTAAACCCCCAAAACTCATTCTTCGTTTTGAGGAACCCCTCCTACGTGAACCCCCAAAACTCATACTTCGTTTCGGGGAACCCCTACCACGGCGCAACTGAGTCGATTGGACGATATCGTACTTGGCGTACGATGAGGTCAATCGGCGAGGGGCAACACAGAAATTCGCCGCTTATTACAGTCCAAATTAGTGGGCTTCGTGTATAGTTATACTCTTGATTACAGGTCTATTTTCCTTCGCAACGCCACCGTTGTTGTCGTTGTTTTCAATTTCATCGCAAATTTTCTTAATGATATCCATGCCGTCGGTTACCTTGCCAAAGGCTGCATATTGTCCATCCAGAGACAAGGAGTTGTTCTCTGAGGTTTCGTCAACTATAAAGAATTCGCTTGATGCGCTATTGGGTGCGCCTCCAACTCTTGCCATTGAGATAACGCCCTCAGTGTGCTTAATTCTGTTTTTAACACCATTGATTTCAAATTCGCCCTTGATTGTATCAGCCTTCTTTGGTGTGCCATTCTTATCGTAGCCACCACCCTGTGCCATAAAGCCGTCAATGATTCTGTGGAAGACTGTATCATCGTAGAAGCCTGACTCTGCCAGCTTAACAAAGTTAGCAACGGTGATTGGTGCTTCATTTCCGTAAAGCTCAACGTGAAGCGTACCATGACCCTCAATTTCAATAGATGCGTGATGTGTAACTGTAAGGTCGGGGTTATCTGCTGTTGCAAGTAAAACTATTCCGTAAATACCAAAGCCAAGGGCTACACAGAGCAAAACTGCGCCAAGTCCAATCAAAACAGGCTCTAATATTTTTTTAACCTTTCTTGCTTTTTTTGCTTTTTCCTTATCAAGGTTCCTTTGCTTAGTTTTTTCAGTAACATAGTTACTATTTTTCTTCTTTGCCATATTTCCTCCGATATTAAGATCCGAGTGCTACTGCCACAGCAATCAATGAAAAGCCTACAACAGCGAAAACACAAGCCAGAATAATCATAAGCTGTTTTGTGCTTTTTGATTTTTCTGCTTTCTTCTCAAGCTCTGCCCGTTGTCTGTTAGTAAGTCGCTTTTTTCGCTTCTTTGCTGACATTTTAGCACCTCGTTCAACATTTTTACAATTCAGTATAACATACATTATTCCCTTTTTCAACGGATTTTTTATGAGTTTTTTCCTCAATAGCATATTGACATAGGACTTTTGTTGTGCTATACTTTAAGCAACGAAATATTTCGGAGGATTTTAACATGGAGCATATTAAGACAATCAAGACAGGCAATCTTTGCGAAAGCGCAAAGAACGGTGGTTGTGGTGAGTGCCAAACATCTTGCCAGTCCGCTTGCAAAACAAGCTGTGGTATCGCTAACCAAGCGTGCGAAAATAACAACAGAAAGTAATTTTTACAACGCACAAAACTCGGGACTGCACAAGGATAACCTTTTGCAGTCCGATTTTATTATAGAGAGGAAATTTTATGATTCATCAATACAAGCTAGGTGGCTATAACATTGTTTTAGACATCTGCTCAGGTGGTGTTCACGTTGTTGATGACGTAGCTTACGATATAATTGAAATTTACGAAAAGCAGACACGTGATCAGGTTATTTCAAGCATTTGCCAAAAATACGAGGGCAAGGACGGGATCACAATTCAAGATATTTCCACCTGCTACGACCAAATAACAGAGCTTAAGAAAACAGGTCAGCTATTTACTCCTGACACCTTTGAGCCAATGGCAGACAGGCTTAAGCAAAAGACAAGCGGAGTTATAAAGGCGCTTTGCCTGCACGTTGCTCACACCTGCAACCTAAATTGCTCCTATTGCTTCGCCTCACAGGGTAAGTATCACGGAGAAAGAGCCGTTATGTCCTTGGAGGTTGGTAAGCGTGCCCTTGATTTTCTTGTGGAAAACTCAGGCACAAGACGCAATCTTGAGGTTGACTTCTTTGGTGGTGAGCCACTTATGAACTTCCAAATGATAAAAGACCTTGTTGCCTATGCAAGAGAAATTGAAAAGGTACATAACAAAAACTTTAGATTTACACTTACAACAAACGGTGTTTTAATTGACCAGGACGTAATTGACTTTGCTAACCGTGAAATGTCAAACGTGGTGCTATCCCTTGACGGACGGAAAGAGGTACACGACAGATACAGGGTTGACTACTTAGGCAACGGAAGCTGGGACAAAATCGTTCCAAAATTCAAGGATCTAGTCGATCAAAGAGGTGGCAGAGGCTACTATATGCGTGGCACCTTTACCCATGCAAACCCTGATTTTCTAAACGATATTAAGGTTATGCTCGACCTTGGCTTTAACGAGCTTTCTATGGAGCCTGTTGTGTGTGCCAAGGGGGACAAGGAGGAGTTAACTGAAGATGACTTCCCTATTGTTTGCAAGCAATATGAGGATTTAGCCAATCTAATGATAGAAAAAAGAAAAGAGGGCAAGGAGTTTACCTTCTATCACTATATGATTGACCTAAAGGGCGGACCCTGTATCTATAAAAGGATATCTGGCTGTGGCTCTGGAACTGAATACATGGCAGTTACTCCATGGGGAGATTTGTACCCATGTCATCAATTTGTTGGCGAGGAAAAGTACAGACTTGGTAGCATCTACGAGGGCGTTACTAATAAAGAAGCGCAAAACGAATTTGCGCAGTGCAACGTTTACGCACGTCCCGATTGTGCAGATTGCTGGGCAAAGCTATATTGCTCTGGTGGCTGTGCAGCAAATGCATACCACGCAACTGGTAGTGTAAGGGGCGTTTACGAATATGGCTGTCGCCTATTTAGAAAGCGTATGGAATGCGCTATTATGGTTGCAATCGACAAAGAATTAAGCGAAAATTAAACCTCCACGGCTTCTTTTCAAGGAGCCGTTTCTTAAAGAAAGGAGAAGCCTATGAAGACTCCGATAAGTGATTTTATAGAGGAATATAAAAGCAAAGACCCATTGCGCTTTCACACCCCTGGGCACAAGGGTGTTGGCTCACTTGGCTACGAGACTGAGGACATTACCGAGATTGCAGGCGCAGACTCACTTTATTTCGCCAGTGGCATTATAGAAGAGAGCGAGCAAAATGCAAGCAAGCTTTTTGGTAGCTACAAAACATTTTATTCATGTGAGGGCTCCTCTCTTTCTATACGGGCAATGCTCTATTTGGCTATGACAAATAGGAAAGCACAGCAAGGAAATTTTGTCTTAGCTACAAGGAATGCTCATTCGTCGTTTATTACTGCCTCTCAGCTTTTAGGATTTGACGTTGAATGGATTTTTGGCGAAAAAAGCTATCTAAGCTCCGATTTAACAGAAGAAAAGCTAGAAAAGGTCCTGGGGAGTGTTGATATTTTGCCATTTGCCCTATACGTTACCAGTCCCGACTACCTGGGTAATATGCTTGATATTGAAGCTCTTTCAAGGGTATGTAAAAAATATGGAATTCTTCTTTTAGTTGATAATGCACACGGGGCTTACCTTAAGTTTTTGACTCCATCACTTCATCCTCTTGACCTTGGCGCCGATATGTGCTGTGATTCTGCCCATAAGACCTTACCTGTTTTAACTGGTGGCGGTTATCTTCATATTTCTAAGGCTAATCCAGCTCTTGCAAGGGGTGCAAAGGGCGCCCTTGCGCTTTTTGGCTCGACTAGTCCATCCTATTTGATTCTTAATTCTCTTGATAGAGCAAATGCTTACCTTGAAAGCGGATACGTTCAAAGACTGAACGACTTCGTTTCCTTAGCAAATGATGCAAAAAAACATCTTAGAGTGTCTGGATTTGAGGTTTTAGTAAGCGAGCCATTAAAGCTTGTTATTGCCACAAAATCTATAGGCTACTACGGCTATGAGCTAGGTAGCTTGCTCGAAAAAATGAACATTTATCCCGAGTTTTACGACAGAGACTTTATCGTGTTTATGCTAAGTCCAGAAAAGCCAGAGTCTCTCTTAGCTCTTGAAAGCGCGCTCCTCTCTCTTGTGAGAAAGCCTGCTATACGTGAGAATGCTCCTAAAGTAATGCAGGCAAAGAAGCTTCTCACACCAAGGGAAGCACTATTTTGTCAAAAGGAAGACGTTAGTATTGATGACGCCAATGGTCGAATCTTAGGCGCCAGTGCTATTTCTTGCCCACCCGCAGTCTCTCTTGTCGTGTGTGGCGAGATGATTAACGATGATATTATCTCTGCTTGCAAATACTACGGGATTAAAAGCTTAACAGTTATAAGGTGAAGGAGCTGACGCTTAGCGTCGCTCCTTTTTTATTTAGCGTTATTTTTGGAATTATGCTAAGTTGTCAAAATTTGCCGTGTCTTTTATTTGTCAAATATTTTGTTTTATGTTGATTTTCCCGCACTTATCTGTTATACTTAATACGTTGTATATTTTTACAAGGAGGAGCTAAAATGAAGGCGTTAAAAAACGTGCTACGAATTTTATCCGGCTCGCTTAGTGAGTCGCTAAAGTCCGTATTGCCTATTTGCGGAATAGTGCTTTTGCTATCCGTTTCCTTGGCACCTATTATGCCTGGTGTTATGGTTATGTTCCTCTTTGGTGCTCTTCTTATTATCGGTGGTATGAGCATATTTACAATTGGCTCAAATATTTCAATGGAGCCTCTTGGCGATGGCATAGGTGTTTTGATTGGAAAATCAAAGAAAAAAGCTTTGCCTGTGCTTATCTGCTTCTTAGTAGGCTTCCTCATTACTATTGCAGAGCCTGATTTAACCGTGCTTGCAGAAAAGGTTAATGGGGTTGAAAACTGGATTTTGATAGGTCTTGTGGCTATTGGTGTCGGTGTTTTTCTCGCCTTTGCGCTTATCAGAACAAGACACAGTATTCCTCTTGCAAAAATCCTTGTTCCCTTATACGTGCTTGCTCTTTTGCTAGCCTGCGTGCCCTATGCCTGTGTAGTTTTAGCGAAAATAACAGGTCAAGAATGGCTTGCGTCCGTGGGTTCAATCGAATTTATTCCTACAGCCTTTGACTCTGGTGGAGTTACAACCGGTCCTATTACAGTTCCATTTATAATGGCACTTGGTACTGGTCTTGCATCTATGCGTAAGGATAAGCGCTCTGCCGAGGATAGCTTCGGTCTTGTTGCTCTTTGCTCTATCGGTCCTATTCTTTCGGTTTTAATTCTTAGCCTCATTAAGGGTCCAGATGCTTCAAACGAAGCAGGCTCATCAATTTCTGTTGATATGAATACGAGAGATGCGTTTCTTAAATTTTTAGATCCAGACACTGGTATTGTTAAGTACATAAAGGAGGTAAGCATCGCTTTTCTGCCTATCGTTGCAATGTTTATTGTCTTCCAGCTTATCTTCAGAAGATTTAATAAAAATCAGGTTGCAAGAATTTGTGTTGGATTTGTTTACACGTACATTGGACTTGTTCTTTTCTTAACGGGTGCAAACGTTGGATTTATGCCAGCTGGCGAGCTTATCGGTAGCACACTAGCCTTAACAAGCTACAAATGGGTGCTTATACCTATTGGTATGGTGCTTGGCTACTTCGTAGTATCTGCCGAGCCTGCGGTTCATACCCTTAAAAAGCAGGTTGAGGAGGTAACAAACGGCGCTATTTCTCAAAGGTCAATTGGTATTGCGCTTTCCGTGGGCGTTGCAGTTTCTGTGGGAATTTCAATGCTCAGAGTTTTGACGGGTATTCCGATTTTGCCAATTCTTATAGTTGGTTATACAATTCCGTTGGTAATTACATATTTCGTTCCCCCAATTTACACAGGTATTGCATTCGACTCTGGTGGAGTTGCAAGTGGTCCTATGGCTACCACCTTCATTCTCCCATTTGCAATTGGTGCTTGTGAGGCAATGGGTGGCAACGTGCTTACAGATGCCTTTGGTGTTGTTGCTATGATTGCGATGACTCCTCTTATTACCATTCAGGTTCTTGGCTTGATTGGTAAAACTAAGCGTGATAAGAAGATGCGTCAAATTCATAGTGAGCTTGATCAAATCAGCGACGGTATCGTATATTACGACAACGTGGAGGTGAAAAAGCATGTCAACTCAACAAAATGACAATCGTATCGTAATGCTCCTTTCCATTATTCAGCGTGGTAAGGGTGCAAAATATATTAAAATGCTCAAGCAAAGCTTTGTGCCCCTTCACTATCAGTTTGTAGGCTCGGGCACTGCTTCCTCGGAAATGATGGATATCTTAGGGCTTGGAAGCAGTGATAAGGATATTTTGCTTAGCTTCACGACCTACAATTCCGTAATCGGTCTTAGCGAGGAATTAGGCAAGCTTGTTGGTGCAAATATGGGCTTCAATGGGCTTGCAATGGTGATTTCAACCTCTGCCTTTAGTAGAATTTCGGCAGAAATAATCAAAAGAAACAGTAATCAAGAAAAGCAGGAGGGCAAAATGAGTAGCGAATATAAATATAGTCTTATTCTTATATCAGTAAACCGTGGCTTTACAGATGCAGTTATGCAGACGGCTAAAAAGGCAGGCGCAACTGGTGGTACAGTTATCAAAGCCCGTCTTGCCGAGGCGCAGGAAATTGAGGCTTATGCAAACGAGAAGCTAAACGAGGAAAAGGAAATTGTAACAATTCTTGCCCCCGACAGTGTAAGAAATCAAATTCTTGAGGACGTAAACGCCGAGTTTGGACTAAAGTCCGAGGCACAAGGAACAGTTCTCTCCGTACCTGTTGATAAGGTGTTTAAGATATAACAAAAAGGACTTCGCCCGAAGTCCTTTTTTAATCCCTACCGTGTCAGTGTGATATTGTTGCAAGCAACAGTGATATTGCTCCCGATGGTCGCAGTGATATTATATTCGCCTCCCAAGCTCGCGTAGCGAATATCACTCGGCGATAGCCGAATACCACTGCGAAGCAATAGAACTCGCCGTAGGCGAATATAACTGTGGCACCTGCTCTACGGCAGGTGCCACAATGCTTAGTATCCGTTTTTCTTATTTGCCTCGGATATTTCTCTTACCTTTTCTACGTAAATTTCCTTGTCCTCGACCTCTTTTTTTAGCTTTTCAACCGCACTTGTAAAGTCCTTGCCTGCAAAGGATGGGGTTGTGGTGTATGCCCTATAAACCTTTTCCATTATTTCTATGTATTTATCAACCTCTAATCTAAATGAGGTTGCGCCAAACCAAAAGCGACCGTCCCTTTGAGCGCTGGCTATTCGCTTTACTCGCATAATTCTTTCGTAGTATTCCTTGTATATAAGCTTATACTGTGATAACGTAATCATTTTTTTAATCTCTTTCAAAAATTTATCTAAAATTATTTTATCATCTTTCTTATTTATTTTCAAGTGTTTTATGTATAGGGCACCTGTACCTATTTTAGTACAGGTCAAAAAAATGTAGAATTTTCCTATTGACAAGCGTTTTTTTAGGCGATATAATAAATGGGACAAAGTGTCCCAAAAGCAAAAATCAGGGCGCTTAAGTGTTTATAAATAAAGGAGATTTTATTATGGCAAACGTAAAGGTTGACGTTATTATCGCAATTAAGAAGTGTATAGAAAATTATTTTGACACCTACAACTATTCCCCCTCCGTACGTGAAATTTCCACCACTACAGGAATTAGCAAGAGCACTGTTCAAAGATATCTTGACGCTATGGAGCGTGCAGGAATTATTGCAAGGGGTGAGTTTGGCTTTGAAACCCCATACATTGTAAAGACAGAGCGAGAAATGGTGCCTGTTGCAAAAATCGGTACTATCCCCTGTGGCCCTCTTGATGACCGTGAGGAATATATTGAAGGATACGTAAAATTACCAAAATCCTTTGTTGGAAACGGAACGTTTTTCATCCTTACCGCAGACGGAGACTCAATGGTCGAAGCAGGTATTGATGACGGAGATATGGTTATTATTAGAAAGCAGGACCATGCAAAAAAGGGAGATATTGTGGTTGCCCTTGCTGACGGACAAAACACACTTAAAAGATACTTCCCTGAGCCTGAGAACAACAGATTTAGACTACACCCAGAAAATCCAGAAATGGAAGACATTTACGTAACTAACTGTCTTGTTCAGGGTGTTGCTACCAAGGTTATAAAGGCGCTCTAATGGAATACATACGAGTACCACTTTCAATAGAGGCTCAGTTTTCAACGGACGGCTCCGTGCGCCCTAAAAAAATTGTCTTTGAAGAAAAGAAATTCAAAATTGACAAGGTTTTAAGAGCAAGACGAAGATGCCCCTTGGTTGTCCCTGCTATTGCCCCTATTGAATATACGGTTCTCGTTGAAGGACAGGAAAAGCAAATATATTTTGAAAGGGACACCAACAGCTGGTTTTCTGTTAAAAAAATCATTAAAAATACTTAATTTTATCAGGGGAGTGTATGGAAAAGCAAAAAACTCGTGCCATTTTACATAGTGATGCTAACTGCTTTTATGCCTCCTGTGAAATGGTTCTAAACCCAAGCTTAAGAGGAAAGGCAGTTGCCGTTTGTGGCTCTCAGGAGGATAGGCACGGAATTGTTCTTGCTAAATCTGAAAAGGCAAAAAAATGCGGTGTTACCACCGGCATGACAAACAAAGAAGCCCTTTCCCGTTGCCCAGAGCTTATAATTGTGCCACCCAGGTTTGAGTATTATTCAAAATTTTCCAAGCTACTTCATGAAATTTATGCACGATATACCGACCTTATAGAGCCCTTTGGACTTGATGAGTGTTGGCTGGACGTAACTGATTCTCTAAAAGCTCCTATGGATATTGCCGAGGAGATAAGGCAAGCCGTTAAGGATGAGCTTGGCTTAACTGTCAGCATCGGTGTTTCCTTTAACAAGGCATTTGCCAAGCTTGGCAGTGATATGAAAAAGCCTGATGCCATAACAGAAATAACCCCTGAAAATTTCAGAGTCAAGGTATGGCCCTTGCCCTGCTCAGAGCTATTATATTGTGGTAGGCAAACTACTCACAAGCTTGAGTGCATGAACATAAAAACCATTGGAAAGCTTGCCATGCTTCCGAGAAGTATTTTAGAAAGCAAGCTTGGCAAAAATGGTGGTATGCTATGGGAATTCGCCAATGGCTTAGACAGCTCGCCAGTTGCTCATAAGGACTACAAGGCACCTCCTAAATCAATTAGCCACGGCATTACCTGCGTTGAAAATCTTGAAACCCTTGACGAGGTTGAAAAGGTTATTGTGAAGCTATGTCAGGACGTGGGCTACAAGCTAAGACAAGAAAAAATGTGTGCCCGTGGCGTTTCTCTTACCGTAAAGGACGAAAAGCTATATAGCTATTCATTTCAAGAAAAATTAGATACGGAAATTCAAGATGAGGGCAAGCTTGCCCGTGAGGTCTGCGAGCTTTTTAAGAAAAGCTATCGTTGGTTTTACAAGGTACGTGCCATAACGGTTGGTGCAATTTCATTAGTCAAGGAAGGAAACGCTGAGCAAATTGACATTTTTAATGATTGGCAAAAGGAGGAGAAGCGAAAAAGGCTCTACTCTGCTATTGATCAAATAAATGACACATACGGCAAAAGATCTATTCAGCCAGCCACCGTGCTTGACGAAAGGAAGATGCCAAAGCCAAAATCCACTCACTTGCCTAAAAATGAATTTGACGACCCTGTTAGTGACGTTGAAATGAAGCTACCAGGCAGATTTTATCAAGGCAAAAAGGACGACTGACAGGAGAAAAATATGGAAATAAAAAGAATTGGATGCTTAAAAACCCAATTCCCCTCAAAATTTGGAATACCAAGGCAAAGTGGGGCTGTAAAGGAAAGCCGTGCTACCTTGATTTTTGATGAGGAATACCGTTCAAGTGAAGCGCTTCGTGGGCTTGAGGAATACTCACACGTATGGGTGATTTGGGGCTTTTCTCAGGCTAAATATGAAAAATTTTCGCCTACCGTCCGCCCGCCCAGACTGGGTGGCAATTGTCGCATGGGAGTCTTTGCCACTCGTTCTCCATTTCGCCCCAATAGTCTTGGACTATCAGTTTTAAGGCTTGAGAGCATTGAGAAAACCGACAAATACGGACACGTCCTTCACCTTTTGGGGGCTGATATGCTAGACGGCACCCCTGTTTATGACATCAAGCCATATCTTCCAGCCTTTGATAAAATTGATAATGCAGTAGGTGGCTTTAGCGAAAGATTAGATGACTATCTGCTTAAGGTTGTAGTTCCTGCCGAGCTTGAAGGTGTGCTGAGTGAAAGCTCCCTTGAGTGCTTAAAAAACGCACTTTCTCAAGACCCTCGCCCCTCTTATATTGAGGACGGCGAGAGAATTTACGGCTTCCCCTTTGAGGATTTCGAGGTAAAATTCAAGGTAGAGGGTAAGGTATTAAACGTAATAAGTATAGAAAAGCAGGCATAAGCCTGCTTTTACTTATAAAAAACACCCTAGGAGCATAGCGTGATGTCCTTAACGGACAATCACGCTAACTAAGTTTGCCCTACGGGCAAGTGAAGTTATCTTCGATAGTGAAGTTCACTTCGTGAGTGAAGTTTCGCCTAATGGCGAAGTTATGGGCAAACTTAACTTCACTGCGAGCGAGAGCTACGCAACTTCACTGTGCCTGATGCCCTGCATCTGCACAACTTCACTTTTGCGACAGCAAAAACTTCACTAACAAAAAAGAGCAGACACATAAGGTTTACGCCTTGCGTGTTTGCTCTTTCTGCTTGTAATAGGGGCTTGGGCTTAGCCCATTCTGCGTTTGTCCTGACAAATGCGATGCTCGCACTTAGCGGTGCTTTTCGAATTCTCCGCTAAGAACCTCGCCATATTTCCTAGGGTGTTTTTATTATTTACCTGCAAAATTGAAGAATAGCCAAGCAACAAGGAAAGCGACGCAAAGGATACCTATTGTTACAAGCATAGGCAGAAACATCATTTTTACGGCAGACCAATAGGTATTCCAACGGTCCTTAAAGGTTGAGCTTCTCCCTCTTGTGTTGCCCAAATACTCAGGAACATTCCCTTGAGTATTGCTCTTAGGCTTCTTCAAGCCGTTTACATTTGACATATCGGCAATTGTTCTGCCGTCATCTATATAAACAACCTTTTCCTTCTTTTTCTTTTCCTTTTTACTCATTTTGGCTTCCTTTATTTATTTTCTAGCTTTGGCTTATCTAGCAGATGACAAGCTGCAAAGTGTCCCTTTTCATATTCCTTATACTCTGGGCAAACGTGCTTACAAACCTCCATTGCGTTAGGACAACGTGTATGGAAACGACAGCCCTTTGGTGGGTTTGCAGGAGATGGAATATCGCCCTCTAGGTGTACTCTTTCCATCTTTACGTCCGGATTAGGGTTAGGAATTGCAGAGAACAACGCCCTTGTATATGGGTGAAGTGGATTTGAGAAAATATCGTCCTTGTTTCCAAACTCAACCATTGTGCCAAGATACATAACGCCGATTTTATCGGAGATATACTTAACTACGGACAAGTCGTGGGAAATGAACAAATACGTAAGTCCCATATTCTTCTGTAGGTCCTTAAGCAGATTGATAATCTGCGCTTGGATAGATACGTCAAGAGCTGAAACAGGCTCATCACATACTACAAGCTTAGGTTTTACAGAAAGGGCTCTTGCAATACAAATTCTTTGTCTTTGACCACCTGAAAACTCGTGTGGGTATCTTTCGTAATAGTAATCACGAAGTCCACACTTATCCATTAGGTCTAAAACATAGTCCTTTATTTGGTTTTTTGGTACAATCTTATGCACCTGAACTGGCTCAGACAAGATGCCACCAACCGTGCTTCTTGGTGGAAGTGAGGAATATGGGTCCTGGAAAATTATCTGCATCTGCTTTCTAATTTCCCTCATATCCTTAGACTTGTAGTCGGTTATATCCTTACCGTCAAATATAACCTGTCCGCCACTTGATGGATAAAGCTTCAAAATAGTTCTACCCATTGTGGTTTTACCACAACCACTTTCTCCAACTATACCGAGAGTTTCACCTGGATATAGCTTAAAGGAAACGTCATCAACGGCAATAAGCTCACTCAGAACCTTACCCGTTAGGGACTTTTTAAGCGGGAACGCCTTTCTTAAATGGCGAACCTCTAAAAGAGCTTCCTTATCAAAGGGCTCATTCATATCCTTTTCCTTTTGCTCCTGCTTCCTCTTTTCGTATTCTGCTACAAGCTGAGCATATTCCTCGCCCTCAAAATGAACCTCCTCATTTTCAGGCTGAGCTACGGGAGCTACATTCTCATCCTTTGTGGATTTTGGAATATCATTGGAGGAAAGCTCTTGGTTTTCTATTTCAAGTTCATTGATATCAGCCATTTTGCTCCTCCTTCTGCTCTCCGTATAGGTGGCACGCCACGTAGTGAGTTGGGCTTACCTGTACCATGCATGGGTAATCCCCTGAGCATTTGTCAATACACTTAGAGCATCTTTCCTTAAAGTAGCAGAAGCTTGGCATATTGATTGGATTTGGTACGTTACCTGGTATATTGAAAAGTACGTCCTCGTTTGATTCAAGAGTTGGCTTTGATTTCTGTAAGCCAATTGTATATGGGTGCATTGGATTGTGGAAAATTTCCCCAACTGTACCCTTTTCAATTACTCGACCTGCGTACATAACTACCACGTAGTCAGCCATTTCTGCAATAATACCAAGGTCATGGGTAATAAGCAAAATTGAACCGTCAATTTTGGTCTTTAGGTCACGCAACAGGTCAAGAATTTGCGCCTGAATTGTAACGTCAAGAGCAGTTGTTGGCTCGTCAGCAATAACAAGCCTTGGATTACAAGCAAGTGCCATAGCAATCATAACTCTTTGACGCATACCACCTGAAAGCTCGTGTGGGAACGCTTTATATACACGGTCAGGTGCTGCAATACCAACAAGATTAAGCATTTCCATTGACTTTGCCTTAGCCATTTCCTTTGTCGCACCAGGTACGTGAATAAAGGTAACCTCGTCAAGCTGTTCGCCAATTGTAAAAATTGGGTTAAGTGAGGTCATTGGCTCTTGGAAAATCATTGAAATTTGCTTGCCACGAATACGGTGGATTTCATTAATTGGCATTTTTGCGATATCGTAGGTCTTTTCCTCGGTTTCATAAAGCAAAACGCCTTGAGCATCAGTTGCCTGCTGAGGCACCATAACCGGCTTGCCCTCTTTATCAAGAACAACCTCGCCCTTTTTGTTTAGCTTTTCCTTTACAACCACATCGCCATTTGCATCACGCACATAAATTGGAATAGGCTTTCCGTGCTCATCCTTTTTATAGTCGTTTGCCCTAAAGCGAATGCTACCAGAGTAAATTTGACCCTGTGGTCCCTGTAAAAGACGCATAACTGACATACTAGTTACGCTCTTTCCACAGCCACTTTCTCCAACGACACCAACGATTGAATTCTTTGGTACGTTGTAGGAAACGCCATTTACAGCCTTAACTACGCCTTGGTCGGTAAAGAAATAGGTGTGCAAATCGTCGATTTCCAATATGTTGCTCTCGTCCTTAAGCTCGGTTAAAAACTCGGACTCATGAGCCTTACGATACTTATATTTTTCAAGCTCGTTCATAACCTTGGCATTAGCCTTAGCTATTTTACGAATTTCGCTACCTGAAAGATAATTAGTGCTTTTCTTTTCTCCCTTTCCAAATAAAGAAAGAATTTTATCCATAATTGCCATAATTACCTCCTCATCTTAGGGTCAAGAGCATCACGCAAGCCGTCGCCTACGAAGTTGAAGCCCAAAACCGCGATAACTATACAGATACCAGCAGGTCCCCATGCAAGGAAGTGGTCTGTAATTACGTTAGGGTCTGTGGAGATAATATTAATCATTGTACCCCAAGCTGCAAACGGTGCTCTTACACCGAGGTTTAGGTATGATAGAGTTGCCTCGTAAAGAATCATACTACCAAGGCTCAAGCTCATTTGAACGATTAGCTGTGGCATTACGTTAGGTACAAGATGCTTAAAGATTTTACGTGGCGCTGAGTAGCCCATCGCCTCTGCAGCAACCATATACTCCTGCTCACGAAGTGAGAGAATTTGTCCTCTTACAAGGCGAGCTGTACCTGGCCACGAGAACAATGTCAAATAAATCATTAGCCAATAAATTCTCTCTGAGCCACCTACTCCTGCAGAGTCCAAAATCAAGCCGATAATGAGCAGAATTGGAATACCTGGCAAGCACATAAGCACGTCACAAATTCTCATTATTAGGTTGTCAACCCAGCCACCGAAGTAGCCTGCTATACCACCCATAACTACACCAAGAGCCGTAATTACGAATACTGCTAGGAATGAAACCGTCAAGGAGATTCTTCCACCATACATAAGACGGGTGAAAATATCATAGCCCTGCTGGTCTGTGCCGAGCAGATGGTCGCCAGAAATTGGTGCGTAGGAGTTATAGGACATTTCCTTTTCAACCGTTTGCTTGATTACAAAGGTCTGTCCATTCTTTGTGTATGTGAACTGTGAGGTTCCATATTCTGTAAGAGGGGAGCTATCAGGGGTTGTCTCTCCCCAACGGGTGTAAAATAATGGTCCGAAAAAGCTGAACAGGAACAAGCTTATAACCATTACAAGTCCAATAATACTTAGCTTTGAACGGAAGAAACGACGCACAACCATTCTTGTAGGAGACATTAGCTTGATATTCTTATCAAGGGGCTCCTCGTCGTTATTTGCTTGTGAATTTACTTGTGGCACCTCTTTTTCCTGTAGTGCCTGATCCTTTGTTCCATTTATCACTTGAGCGTCCTTTTCAAGGGAAACACTTTCAAGATTCTTATTCTCTTCCATATTTCCTCCTTACTCAAGCTTAACGCGTGGGTCAACCACTGCGTACATTAGGTCTGAGAGCAATACGCCGATAACGCTAAGTAGCGCTAGGAACATATTATAGCCCATAATGAATGGAATATCGCCTGCGTTCATCGCTTGAAGGGCAACGTTACCGATACCGTCAAGTCCAAACACCTGCTCTGTAATGATAGCACCCGAGAACAAGGATGGTAAAAGTCCTGCAAGGGTTGTTACCAATGGAATTAGTGTATTTCTAAATGCGTGCTTATTAATTACCTTGCTTTCCTTAAGTCCCTTTGCACGGGCTGTACGGATATAATCTGAATTAAGCACCTCCAGCATATTTGTTCTTGTCATTCTCATTCTAGGTCCTATGCTTAGAATTACTATAGTGAGAATTGGCAAAATCATGTGGTGGATATATTCAATTAAGAGTGCAATACCTGTTGATGAGGAGCCTGCCTCTACCATTCCCGAGATTGGGAACCAGCCAAGTCCATAGGAGAAGATACCCTTGAGCACCTGTCCAAAGAAGAAGGACGGCAGGGATATACCTATCATAACTAAAACCGTTACCAAATAATCACGGAAGGAATACTGGTGAGTTGAGGCTGTGATACCAAGAGGTATAGCAATCATAAACTCGAATATAGTTGCAATAAGTGCAACTGCAAATGAAACGCCCATTTTGCTTACAATAACGTCGGTAACTGGCAAGCCATACTTAAAGCTTGTACCGAAGTCAAAGCGACAAATGTTCAAAAGCCAGTTGAAGTAGCCCTTTATGATACCAAGAAAGCTACCATCCTCAAGACCATAGGTGGCATAAAGTGCATCAACAGTGTCCTGTGGTACAGTTGCGCCACCCTGGTTCATTGCAAGAATTTTATTTTCAATAAAGTCAACGGGCATCAAACGAATGAGCACGTAGATTATAAGAGATACGCCTAGCAAAATAAGAACAGAAAGACCAAGTCTTTTTGCTATATATTTTACCATTTTTTACTCCAATCAATTACTTAACAAAGTCGATTTCCCAAATTCTGTCAAGTGGTGAGCTGTATGGATTCATCTCGCCGTCGCTTGGCAATGTGGATGCGTCGATTACATTTGTATTAAATGCGTAGATTACGCTTCTCTGGTAAACAGGAAGCTCGATTGCAAGGTCAAGAATCTTGCCCATTGCCTTCTCATAAAGCTCTGTACGCTCGTTTTGGTCGAGAGTCTCTCTTGCCCTGTCAATAAGCTCACTTAGCTCGTTAAGTGTCTTCTTTTCGTAGGATGAGCCAGAGTTCTTAATTGATGGATAGCCCCAAGCAAGTGTGCTTGTTGCTGTGGAGTTCTTGTGGTAAACCTGATATAGGTCAGGGTCGATTGTTGAGCCCCAAGCTGCTGCCCAAACTGCAAGTGAGCCTGTAGCAAGCTTTGTTAGAGCCTGTGTATCCGGAACTACTGTGATTTCCCAGCCAAGGTCATTTAGCATTGCTGCTGCATCTCTAAATACTGTGTAGGTTGGGTGGTCTGTTAGGTTAGAGCCTGCGATTGTAAATGTAATCTTAAGCTCGCTTGAGCCTGCAGAAACGCCTGCTGCTTCCATATACTTCTTAATGTTTGTAATAGCTGTTTGCTGGTTCCAGCCCTCGTTAAGCTGTGGATAATCGTGACCGTTATCAACGCTTGGGTTGCCTGTTTCGTCAAGTGGGTAAGCCCAGCTTACCTTAGACATTGGCCAGTAAATCTGGCTAGCTGTACCACCACGGTAGTACTTAATTGCAAGTGTTGTGTTCATAGCACACATAATCGCCTTACGTAGGTTGATGTTTGGTACCTCCTTTGCGTTGATACCAATATAACCATAGCCGAGCTGATCCTCTAGTAGGTAGCTGAAGCCACCACCATTTTTCATATTAGCAAGTGCGTCGTAGTTATCCTCAGTAAGCTGTGGAGAGATGTAGTGAACGCTACCTCTTTGTAGCATACCGATAGCGTCGTTTGCAGGAACTACCTGATAACGAACCTTCTCAATCTTTGCATTGTCAATTGGGTTAGACTCTACATTGTCATCAACTGTTGTAAAGTGCTCGTTTCTCTTGAAATAAACTACCTTATCAACAAAGAATGATGATGTTGTTGGATCGCCATTTGAACGGTCTGTTGCCTTGTATGCGCCAGCGCCAACTGGGATTCTAATATTTCTTGGAGATTGGATAATGCCTGTCATAAAGCTATATGTACCAAACTCAACGCCATAATTGTGATTAGCAATATCAGGTGTGATATCGTCGCCCTCACCATAGTAGTGCTCTGGTGCTACTGAGAACGCAAAGTTCCAGTGAGCCTTAGGGTCTCTACCATTGATTGTGATTTGAAGCACGTCGTAGCCATCTGTTGGAACGCCGTCAGCATCGTGACCTTCCTTTGTAGCTACTGTATAGGTATTACCATTAACAGTAATTGTTGTGCCTGCCTTATCTGTGTGGTGTGCAAGAGACTTAATACCCTCGATTGAAGGAACTCTTAGTGTACCGTCGTCAGCAATGCTTTCGTGAAGGATAACCTCCTTAGCCTCTGCTGCATACTCTGTGAGAAGCTTTTGAGCTGTTGCCCACATTGTAAGGATTTGATGAAGTGTTGTTTGTGTCTTAATTGTGTAAACAAAGTCGATAGCCTGCTCCTTTGTCTTGATTGTGTCTGTGTCGTAATCAAGAATTACGTCAACAATCTTGGACTTGTCGCCCTCTGGAACTACTGTGCCATCAGCATTTGTCTTATCAGCATATTTAACCTTTACAATACCCTCAAGGAAAAGGAAGCAGATAACCGGGTCAAGGAATTCGCTGTGGGACTTGTATGGCTCCTCTGTGTAAGCGCTTTGTGCAGTTGTAAAGTCTGTTTCAAGCTCCTCACGGAAATACTGAAGTGCCTTATCAAGGTCAGCCTGAAGCTGAGCATTTGTAACCTCTTGTCCCTTTTCAACAGAGATTGAGGACTTGTATTCATCGCTTAGTGTCTTTGCTGCGATTGCTGCCTTAAGAGTCTCATAGGTTGCGTTGTATGAGCCTGGTGTACCTGTTCTGCCAGCTTCCGTATAAAGGGAAATAAGCTCATTGATACGAGCCTGTGCTCTTGCATTAGCAGCTTGTGTGATTTTCTCGTCATTGTTTGTGTTTGATGAGGAAATTGTTTGTGTTCTGTATGCATTCAAGCCCTTAATATCAGTTGAATACATTGTTGATGAGCCTGTGTAAACAGGGTCAAGGTAAACGTAGAGGTTGAAAAGAACGTCCTCCATTGTTAGTGGCTTACCATCTGAGAACTTAATGTTCTTCTTCAAAACGAAGGTGTATACGGTTTCGTCAAGGTCTTTATTGTACTCAAAGGCAAAATCCTTTGATACGGTTGCTTGGTCGTCACCAAATGCAACCTCAACGTTTCCGTTTACATACTTAGATGTAAGCATACCAATTTGTGTCATACCGACAATTGTGTTGTCCGGACCGGTTGTTGAATAGAATGGATTAAAAAGTCCATCAAGCTCCTCTGACATAATAACGAAGGTGTCATTAGTTGTAGAGCCACAGCCGGAGAACAATGTTGCCATGCTTGCAAGCATTACAAAGCAAAGCACTAGGGAAATAATTCTCTTTTTCATTTTGTTTCTCCTTTATCTATTTTAATTGAAAATTATTAGCTTTCAGATTTTGGTTCAATTTTTAGCGCAAGGCTATTTCCATCTTCACCGAGTGTAAGCGTTATATTATTCATTGAATACTCATCAGGCACTACCTCGTAGGAAATGTCAAACTCAACCTTGGAAAGATTGTCTCCTAGGTCAAGACCACAAAGTAAGCCGAAGCTATAGCCAGTTGCAAGTCCAAGGCTTATACCCTGCGCGATTTTTAGGCTACTGCCTGTTACCTTAACCTCTGTTAAGGTTGTGTCGCTTTGAATTGTACCTGCAAGCAAGCCAAAGGTTGCTGCTGGCATACGGGTACCACCTGCAATAAGTGCAGTTATATTTTCAAAGGTAACGTTTTCAAGCGTTGCCCCTGAAAGCTGTCCAAACAAGCCGAAGTTCTGGGTGCTTGTGCCGCTTTGCTCAATTTCTACGTTTTTGATTGTGTAGCCGTTACCGATAATCTTACCTGTAAACGAATTATTTACAAATGGCCATGCCTCGTCTGTAAAGTCAAGGTCAGCCTGAAGCTCATAAATACCCTTAGGGTTCCAGATATCTGTAAGCTGAGATGGCTTTGTAATTTTGTACCAGCTACCATCCTTGTAGTCTAAATAGATAATTTGAATTGGGTTTTCATAGGTAGCTGTGTCCTTATTGTACGTACCAGTATGAACAACTACCTCTCCTTCAACCTTATTTTCACCAACGTAAGCAGAAGCAAAGGTTTTATCATCCTGCTTTGGGAAGTTGAAGTAATCAAGCTCTCCACTTTCAAGATTCCATTGTGGAAGCTTGAAGCTAAGCTCATTCATTGTTGTTGGGTTAAAGGTATATTCACCTAAAACCGTATCCTTATTTTGATTATCACGGAATTCAAGCTTGAATTCTGGAATCCAGCCTGCGTATAGAACCTTAACGGGCTCCGTCGCTGTGTAAGACTTGTTAGGGTCTAGTGCAAGCGGCTCGTCAAAATTCCATTTTCCACTGTAGGTATAGGCTACTGCACGACCACTTTCCTTAGCAACCTCGCCATAGTAGTCAAGTGCCTCGCCCTTATCATTTTCAACGGGAGTTCTTTTCTCAAACCAGCCTACGAAGAAATAGCCAGCCTGTCTTGGTGTCAGCCTATCAACCTTTTCTCTTGATGGGTCATCTGTCTCAACAAGATAAATCTCCTTTTGTCCGTTTGCGTTCAAGGGCAAATCTGCAATATTATAGGAGTCGGTTGTAATATAGGTGTCAGTACCAAAGGAACCACCGTTTGCGTCATATTCTACGCTTACGTTAAAGCCGTCTTGGTCGTTTATCTCATAGGGTGTCTTTTCGCAGGACACTGCAAAGATAATGCACACAAGGGCAATTAGCGCAAGGGAGAATATCTTAATTTTCCTATTCATTATTAACTATGCATCCTTTTCTGTTATATTAATCCATATTGTAGGGGCTAGGGGCTACTTTTCGTAGCCCGCCCTTTTTCTTACTTAAAAATCCAAAGCTTCTTCTTATAGAATACAATGCCAAGAACGATTATTGCAATCAGCAATACTGCCTCAACAGAGACGAAGGTAATAAGCATTGGGATTGGATTAAATTCCATAATTTCTGTATCGCCAAGGTCAACCTCTGGCTCGTTTGGTGTTTCAAACGCCAAAATTCTTTGCTCAGCTGTAAGTAGCTTAGCATACTGCTCTGCTACAAGTGCCTGTTGATCCTTAGTTGCTATCTTGTCATAAGCCGCTCTTGCAAGAACAACAAGTGGCTTGTCAGCAAGCTTAACGCTTTCTGGAAGCTTGTTTATTGCCTCCACAAAGGCAAGAGTTACCTTATCTCTTGCAACGGAGCCGTCAATCACGGTTGTAAAGTATTGACCCATAATGAAGGAATCATACTCAACGCCGTTTGATGGTCTGACCATTACAAGCTGTGGATTACCATAGCCTATGTTGTTAACGAAGCTAGCGCCATATAGCATGGTAAAGTAGTTATAAACGTATTCGCCTCTTTCATTTACGCTTTGAGTGTTAACAATTGGGTTGAACATAAAGTAAGGAACAACGCCGAGTCCATCAACGTAGCTACCATCACCAAGCTCGTAGCCATTTGTTTCTCCCTTACCACCAGGAATGTTTTCGGGTAGGAAGTAGGATATATCAAACTCCTCCTCTAGCACTGGTGCGTAATGGCTGGTAAAGATTACTGTTACAAGCTCATCGCAATCATAGAACGCCTTATGACCGATTGATGCAACGGTGTAAGGAAGCTCTACTCTTACCACCTCAGAGCCTGCTAGTGCGTATGCAGAAAGTCTAACCGTGCCCTCTGCTAGCTTAACGTAGCCATTGTCTCTTGGAGCGTAAGTAATTAGCTCAAGTCCGTTTGGAACGTCTTGATAAATTGAACCATCGATTACGTGAATTGTATCGCTGATATCAAAGTCGTATACGTTTTTGTAGTAGGTCTTACCGTTGAAGATTTCCTCCTCAACAATGTAAAGAGGCTCAATTCTGCAAAGACCAAATGGATTATCTCCCATTGTCTTAAGAACCTTATTACCGCTTAGATCAAGATCGAAGCTTGTTATCGTATCCTTAAGGAAAGCGCCCTCACCGATTTCAACTGCGCTTGTTAGCTTTGCGCCTCTTATGTCGGTCAAGGCAAAGGCAAATTTGCCAATCACCTGAGCATGCTCAAGGTTTGTTACCTTGTCAAGACCTTTGCAGTTTGCAAATGCACCCTCACCAATTACGCAAGGATTTGTGCCAAACGTAACCTCCTCAAGAGTAGCAATCTGTGTAAATGCGTAGTTTCCAATTTCCTTAATGCTTGAAAGCACTACGTTGGAAAGCTTTGTTTCAGCAAACGCCTCAAGTCCGATTTTTTCAATTCCCTCAAGATTAATCGACTCAAGCTTATTATTTCTTAAGAATGCCTGTGCAGGGATTTCCTTTAAGCCGTTTCCAAGGGTAACTGTCTTTAGCTCTTGGCAGAAGGCAAAGGCTTTTTCGCCAAGCTCGGTTAAGCTTGATAGATCGATTGTTTCAAGCTTAGATGCATAAATGTGATATACGTAGTTTCCATCTGCGTCAATTCCGTAGCCTGCACCGCTTTGTGAGGATGCGGTTTCAATCTCATCACCTGAGAAAGCAAGCGCTCCAATAGCAATTGCCTTAGATAAGTCAATTGATTTAAGGCTTGGACAGTTATAGAATGCCATTTCGCCAATCTTAGCGCCCTCTCCGATAGTTACGCTCTCAAGGCTTGAAAGTCCTGAGAAGGAGGAGCTACCTAGGTTAGCATTCTTACCGATTACTACCGTAGTAACCTTAGATGGATAATGTCTGTAATATACCTTAGTTGAATAGCTTGTATCCTGAATATATTCAGGTGTCTTGTCGCCCCAGCTATTCATAAATGCGCCCATTTCTGCAGTACAGTTATCGCCAAGCTTAATTGTTGTAAGCTTTGAACAATTGTAGAAGGCGCCCTCACAAATCTTAACACCGTTACCGATTTCAACAGTATCAAGAAGTGTGTTTGAGAATGCGTAAGCCTCAATTGTTTCTACACTATTTAATATAGGAAGTGCAGAAATGCGTGTGCTAGCAAACGAATACTTGCCTATTTTAGTAAGCTGACCGAGCATTACTGACTCTAATCTGCCTGCGTTAAAGAACGCATAGTCCTCAACGGCTGTTACGCCATTTGCTACAACGCCTGTAATTTTATTATTGTATGCAAACGCACCACTACCAATTGTAGTAATGCTTGCATCAGCAATTGAAATAATGCCACTTAAGGTTGGAGATGCAACTATAAGCCTTGTGCCGTCCTTGCTCAAAATATACAGGCCGTCACTTGATGCTTTGTAGCTTGGGTTATCTGCTGAAATTTCAAACTTTGAAATCTTTGTGCCAGCAAATACAAGCCTGTCAATGTAGCTAACGTTTTTACCGATAACTGCCTTTTCAAGGTTTTCACAGCTCATAAATGCGTTTTCACCAATAAAGTTAACGTCGTTACCGATAACAATTTCCTTAAGTCTAAGGCAACCCATAAATGCGCCCTCTGGAATTACACTTGCATTCATTGATGCCTTTTCAAGAGCACTACAGCCTGCAAATACGTAAGGACCATATTTAACCTTTTCTGCCTTAACCTCAACGTTTTTCAAGCTAGTGTTGTAATAGAAGGCATAAGCGCCAATTGACTGAAGCTCTGGTGGAAGAACAACGCCCTCAAGTCCACTTGATGACCTTGTGCCGTTTTCTGCAAAGGCAAAATCACCAATAGCTTTAATATTATCAAGCTTGATTGTTCCCTTTAAGTTACAGCCTCTAAATGCGCTATTGTTAATAAGCTGAACGTATTCAAGTCCCGTTACCCTTTCAAGGCTTGAGCATCCCTCGAATGCGCCGTATTCAATAGCCTCAATCGTAGAAGGAAGCACAACCTCCTTAAGAGCTGTTAACCTAGCAAACGCATAAGCGTCAATCTTTTTAACGCCCTCTGGAATGATAATCTTTGTAATTGTGTTATCGCCTATTGGGCTTTGCTTTGTCATACTGTTATCGTCCTCAGCATATTCAGCAGGCGTCTTTAATACGTACTCAAAGTTAGAGAACGCAAATGCACCGATTTGAGTAATGCGAAGGTCGTCTGGAATTTCAACTACTCCACCAAGACCATAATAGTGCTGGAGTGTAGGTGCAGCCGTAACGTATGGGTCCTTAACCTCAATAGAGATTGTCTTAATCTCGTAGGTAGATGCTCCGTCAAGCAATACCTTTACGGTTATGTTAGCGAAGCCCTCGCTAACACCCACAACTACGCCCTTTTGGTCAACGGTAACAACTCTGTCATTACCCGTTGAGAATACCACCTGACAATCTGTTGGGAAGTAAGCCTCAAGGAACGCCTCAAGCCTTACGGACTCAGATGGATAAAGCTTAATTGAAAGTGGCTCGTTCTTTGAGAAGTACTTAAAGGAGCCAACGTCTGCAAGGTCTCTGTCCTCGTTAGACATAATCAAGTATGCCTTAAGAACCTCGTAGCCTGTAATCTCGAATTTATCCGCAACAGGCTTATCGTATTCCATATAGCCATCATCGTCTGGACCTAAAACACGAACCAGTATAGATGCTTTTTTGCTATTATCTTTTACGTGCGTTGCCCAAACGGACGCCACACCCGGACCTACGGCAACCATTTTGCCGTTTACTACTCTTACAACGTTTTTGTTTGTGCTATCGAACTTCAAAAGCTCGCCCCATGCCTCATCCTCAGAGTATCCATCAATCTTGATTGTATAAAGCTCGTTTGGATTTAGCACAAGCTCTGTGTTTGGATTGCCCTCATTATCAACTCCTGCATCAAAGCGGAAATCAATGTAATCGTCTGGCAAGCCGATTTCGTAGGTTGCATGGTTTAGTGCATAGTCGTATACGCTTACAATAAATGAATTTCTTACGTGTGAGCTATTCTTTAGTGCATAAATGTGATCTGTTAGCTCATACTCAACGTAGGTTGTGCCATTTCTTACAGAATAGATAGGAGTCATATAGGTTGAGAATGGAATTAGCTGGAAGGACTCCATTCCTGTTGCCTCATCTAGAACTGTTGTTAGATAACCTGGTTGCATGCTCATTGCATAGTGGTTATCGTAAATTGCAAGTGTTACGAACAATCTATCTCTGTCAAGCTCACTATCATACTCTGAACGGAAGGTACAGTCTGTAATTGATGGAGCCTCAAAGTCAGTTGTGAATGGGAATTCAAAGGTGTTCTTTTCATTAGTTTCAAGTCCACCGTCCTCGTAGTCCATGTAGGCTACCATTTTTACAGTGTACTTTGTGTTGTTTTTAAGGTTATGCTCAGAGGCATCAAACTCAACCTCTACGTTTGCCGGGTAGATGTATGAGCCACCGTCGCTGTAGGATTTACGAACGTCATCATCAACCGTTTCGAAAATAACCTCTCCTGTTGCATCATCAGTAATCGTAACGACTACCTTTGCTGCGTTTCTTAGCATACCTGTCCAGATAAATCTCAGGCTATGAATTGTTGCAATATCCTGGTCTGCCTCGGTTGCACTGTCTGGAACCTTAACGTTTGATAGTGCAATATAATCACGGCTAGCAGATATAATCTGGTCGTTTGGATTTTGTTGGAAGTAATATGAGCCAAGATATGAGATGTAGTCACTGAACATACCACCGATTGGACGAGTTGCATAAGCATCTGGAAGTGTTTTTTCGTTAGTAGGGATAGAATCGTTTAGCTCATCCTTGTTTGTTTCAAAGTAATCAAGGTCTAGAACAGGAGCCTTTGTCCAGTCGCCATAGAACGAAAGGAATGGAACGGAAAGGTCCTCGGTATCTGCGCTAGTTGCATAAAGCTCAACAAAGCCCTCAACGTACATACCATTTTCAAAGGTCTCGTCAAGGTACTTCTTATCCTCGTCAGAGAGGGTGATTGTAACCTTAACCTTTGCAGTCTTGCCTGCCTCAACAGACAAGATATCGCCGTTTTGTGTGCCGTTTTCAACGGTGAACACAACGCTTGCGCCCTCAAGGAGATAGCCCTCCTCGCTTACCGTGGTTTCACCACGAGCAGTTTTAACGTCACTAATGCCCTCGGTCATAGCAAAGGTAGAAAGTCTGTAGGAGTTTGTTACCTTGCCAAAGTTCTTAATTTCAAAGCTTAGCTCGTAAACGCCTGTCTTTTCCTTGTCGTCACCAAGCTCTAGCTTTGTCTTATCCATAATCTCGCCATTCTCATTGCGAGTAAGAATTACAGCTGTGGTTTGAGTTGCGCTAAAGATATTAGCAAGGCCTGCGCCCTGCTTTCTTACGGCGTAAGGCAATCCGTTTTTGTTGTAAACTATATCTGCAGTGGACATAAGCAGCTGATTTACAAGAGCAGTAACCTTAACGCTATCGTTCTTGATTTCAGGAAACTTATCCATTACGTATTGTCTTAGAAGAATCATAACGCCTGCTGTGTTAGGACATGCCATAGATGTACCTGACAAGCGGTCGTAGCCACCACCTGTGATAGCAGAAAGAATATTTCCGCCGTGGGCAGTGATTTCTGGCTTAATGCCAAGGCTTGGAGATGGTCCCCATGATGAGAAGTCGGACATAAATGGTCCTGAGGTTTGATCACGGCTGATCTTAATTGTGCCACGCTTCGAAGCCGCCAGCATCTCACCATCCTCTTGAGAAATTGAGCAAACTGGAATTGAAACTGTTCCAACGTTCATTCTGATTTCACCAGAGGTGTTGTTATAAACGATAACGCCGATAGCGCCCGCCTTCTGTGCAGCCTGTGCCTTTTCCTCAAAGGTTGTATCTCCACGCTTTACAAGAGCAATCTTTCCGGTTACGTCAATTCCTGTGTATTCAACATCACGACCAACACCAGGAATAAGAACGAACTCAACGTCAAGCTCGTTTACGCCCTTTTGAAGAAATTCGTCAACGAAAAACTTTTCCTCAGCAGATGCGTCAGTTGCCTCTGTAAAGTAAACTATTTTGCCATTAAATAGAATGTATGGTGTTTTTACACCGTTGATTGATGCAACGGACATAGCACCCTCATAGGTTGAAGGTGAGCCAACGGTTGCAGTGTCAGGGTTGGAGGTAAGACCAAGGTTACCATTCTTTTCAGAGCCGTTTGAGGAAGCAAAGCTATTTGAAGCTGCAACCACAAGGCTTATTCCCTGCTTACGAATCTTTTCATAAACGCCACTGATCATTTCCTCGTCACTCTCACGGCTAAAGCCACAAGCAGTACCCAAGGACATATTTATAACGTCAACGCCAAGGATTACACAGTCCTCAAGGGCGGACAAAATCCAAGATGCAATTGCAGAATCCTTCGTATCAGAGAAAATCTTCATTGAAACAAGCTGTGCATTTGGTGCAACGCCAGTAATTGTGTCATCCTTACCTACAATAACGCCTGATACGTGAGTACCATGGTTGTTGTGGAGTGAGTAAACGTCAGAGTCCCTATCCGCATAGTCAAAGGAGAATGGAACCTTTTCGTTGATATACACGTCGTCAGCGCCAAGACCATTTACAAGGGTGCTTGCCTTTGTTTGACCAATAAGGCTTGCAACCATCTCCTTGGTCAAGCCAAGCTTAGAACGGTCAGCTGTAAAGTTTTGAACAGAAAAGGCTGAGTGAGTGTAGTCAAGACCAGTGTCAAGAACTGCAACCACAATGCCTGTTCCGTCATATTTATACTTATCTATGTAAGCAGAGGTATCGAAAATACCTGTTTCATAAACACTAACCTTGTTTTCTACAAGCTGTGTTTCAGCCTTCTTATAAACCTCGCATACGATAGGTGTTACGCCATCCTCCAAGGATTGAGCAACAGTCTTGTAGCTACCAGCCTTGATTACTATTTCAAATCCTGAGAGAATTGAAAAATAATCAGCACCCAAGGTGTAGGAAACACCCTGCTCATCAAGAGTGGCTAAAATTTGCTCCTTTTCCTTCTCTATTTCTGCCTTTAGGTCCTCGGCATCCTGTGAAAAGGCATATTCAGTAAAGCTCATTGACTTGTCAGTTTGATTGTACCTGTCAAGGAGTGGTGCAGTGCTAAGGCTGATGATAACGGAAATATCATCATTGTCCTTTACTGCTGAAGGTAGCTCAAACACCTTAGAGCTATCCAAATACTGATTTCTATTCGTGATTATAGAATCAGCAAATTGCTTAACGTATCCGCCCTCCAGGGCATAGCTTCTTCCCAAGGTTGGAAGAAAAACGGAAAGCAACAAAAGTGTTGCCATCAAGGCTGACAGCAATACAGTAGTCGTTCTTACAACTGCTTTTTTGTTCATCGTTTCTTTTGCCTTTCTTTTAATATTTGCGTGTGATTATATAATACTGATAAACATACGGGTATATTTTAACACAATAAATATGTAAATTCAAGCATCTTTTTACTTATTTAACAAATTAAAGTGCTAAAACAGCTATTATTTATCTATGAACCGATATACAAAAAAGTCCATTGAGGTTAAGGGATACAATGGCTTTTGCTAATTAAAGCGGTTGCTTCAACAAAAAATAATAAAAAATAAAAATTTACAATTTCGCAACTTTTTTATTCATTTATTCACTGAAAATGCAAAACTTTGCTACTAGAGCTAATCTTTAACGGCTTGACAAATCGGTTGACAACTTTACCTTGACATGCAGATTTTAATATGCTAAAATGAATTGAAAAGTAACAAAAAAGGAGGTAAAAATGTCTAAGGTAAGGCTAGTTCATTTAATTTATGGGATTACGCTTTCTCTGCTTCTTGTCGCTAGTGGATTTTGCTTTATGGTAGCTTGCGTCGATATTTACAGAAGCGGAAGCAATCCGTTTACGCCTGAATCAATCGGTTCACACTTCAAGTCAATATGCGTGCCTGTTTACATAACGATTGCTTTAGTAATTGGTAGCATTCCTCTTAACATTTTTCTCCCCCTTGAGAGTGTTAAGAAAGGCGCAAAAATCAGCAAAAAACAGACACTCCTCTCGCTTTATTCAAGATTTGACTATACAAAGGCATCCGAGGAAAGGCTTGGAAAAATCAATAAGCTAAGATATACTCGACTTGCCCTTTATATCGTTGCTGTGCTTTTACTCCTAGGTGGCACTATTGCTTCTCTGGTTTACGCCTTAAACATTGAGAACTTTAAGGCATTTGCTGATGATAACTCATCACTTATCAACTCATCAATCATCGAGGGCTCCTTAGTGGTTCTCAGATATATGATTATTCCTCTTATATATTGCATAGCTCTTGTTTTCGTTGATTCCTTTATTGCATCCCGTGAGCTTTTGGTAGTCAAGGCTACTATTAAGGAGGATAAGGCTATGCTTCCTAAGGATGCACCAAGCAACGAAACAATTATTGATAAAATTCAAGGCTTTTTCACAAGACACAAAAAAATCATTCTGCTTGTGCTAAGAATTGCACTTGGCATCTTAGCCCTTGTGCTTATAATCACAGGCATTGTAAACGGTGGCATGTACACGGTTTTGCAAAAGGCAAACAAACTTTGTCAGGAATGCATTGGTCTTGGCTAATCTACTAAACTCTTAGAAAGGAGCTTTTATGGAAAACGAAATAAAAAACGACCTTAACCAGCAGGGCTCCTTTGTAGGTGAGTCTGTAGCTGTGATAAACAACGAAACTAAGGGAGATAATGTGCCAAAAGCAGACACTCCCCCAGAGAAAAATAACAAACCTAAGAGAACAATCAAGGAAAGATTAAAGAGTCTTATTCCATCTAAAAGACGTTTAATTCAACTTTATTCTGCCCTGCTTTTTAATGCAAACATCAAGGGCTTCATTAAGGGCGAGATATTTATAGGTGCATCAAAAAACATTTGCGCTCCTGGCATAAATTGTTATTCCTGTCCAGGTGCCGTTATGGCTTGTCCTCTTGGTGCCTTACAGGCAGAGCTAAACAGAGCAAATAAAAGCTCAGCCTTTTACGTTGTTGGAATTTTACTTTTGTACGGAATTATCGCAGGTAGAACAATTTGCGGTTGGCTCTGCCCGTTTGGCTTTATTCAAGAGCTTTTACATAAAATTAAAACTCCTAAGCTGAAGAAAAACAAGGTTACAAGAGTCTTTTCGTACCTTAAGTATGTGCTGTTAGTGTTCTTCGTCATAATTATACCCATTCTTTATGGAATACGTGAGGTTGAACTCCCAGCATTTTGTAAGTATATTTGCCCTGCAGGTACTCTTGAGGGCGCATTTGGTCTTCTTTCAAATGCTGTAAATGAAAGCTATTTATCTATTCTCGGACCTTTATTTACGTGGAAATTCTTACTTTTCGTAAGCATTGCCGTTGGTTCAATCTTTATTTTTAGATTTTTCTGTCGTTTTATATGCCCACTTGGTGCAATTTACGGATTCTTTAACAAGTTTTCACTTCTTGGCATTAAGCTAAACAGAGATAAATGTACAAATTGTGGTCTTTGCGTAACTAAATGCGAAATGGACATTAAGCACGTTGGCGACCACGAATGTATTAGCTGTGGCGAGTGTGTGTCCGTTTGTCCAACTAAGGCAATTACCTTTAAGGGTGGCTCGTTCTTCTTGCCTCCTGATGATATCGACCCACAGGGTCTTTCCGAAAAGGAGCTTGCTCAAGCAAGAGAGGAAAATGAGAAAAAGCGTGCCTCTGCCAAAAAGCGTTCAACTATTTTCAGAGCAGTAATTTGCTCCGTAATGGCAGTTTTACTTGGCACTGCTATTGTTTACTACAACTTCATCGATAAAGGTAGCACTCAGCAATCCCCGCCACCTGCACCACCTGCAACAGATGATGGACCCGTGGTTGGCACACAAATTGGCAATATTCTGCCCGACTTCTCTCTTGAGATTTTTGATGAAAACGGCTTTGTAAGTAGCGAAAATCAAACACTCGAGGGACCATTTGGCAAAAACGAAGATGGCACGCTTACCTTTAACCCATCTAAGAATAGTGGCAAGGTAACAATTATTAACTTCTGGGGAACTTGGTGTCCCGGCTGTGTGGCAGAGCTACCATATTTTGATAGAATTGCAAGTGAATACAAGGACAAGGTTAGCGTTTTAGCAATTCACACAGATTATAGATATCAAGAAACTGCAAGCGAATACGTGCTTAACAATTACAAGGATAGCGATATAATTTTCTTAAAGGATATTCCTCTAAACGAGGAAATTGACAAGTACTACACCGACCTTGGTGGCAAGCTTAATATGTATCCATTTACTGTTATTCTAGGCACTGATGGTAAGATTATTGCATCATTGCCAAGAAGCGTAACCTACGACGAGCTTAAAGGTATTGTTGATACTGAATTAGAGGCTGAAAAGCCACCCGTTGGCACTCAAATTGGTAATACAGCACCTGGATTTGACCTAGTTGTATTCGACGAAAACGGCACGCTTCCCTTTGATAATCAAGCATCTGATCCTTGGTCAAGCACAACGTTTGATGGAAACCAGGTCCTTACCTTTAACCCAAGCAAAAACAGTGGCAAAATAACAATTATTAACTTCTGGGGAACTTGGTGCCCCGGTTGTGTGGCTGAGCTTCCATATTTTGATAGAATTGCAAGTGAATACAAGGACAAGGTAACGGTTGTTGCAATTCACACCGATTACAGATACAAGGAAACAGCGTCCGATTACGTGCTCAACAACTACGAAAGCAGTGAAATGATTTTTGCAAAGGATGAAGCACTTAATAGCGATATTGACAAGTACTACACCGACCTTGGTGGCAAGCTTAATATGTATCCATTTACAGTAATTCTTGACGAAAATGGCGTAATCATTGCAAGTCTCCCACGTAGCGTAACCTACGAGGAGTTAAAGTCAATCGTTGACACAAATCTTCAATAAAAAAAGAACGAGAAATGCTCGTTCTTTTTTGTTATTTTAGACACTCCGTGCCATATTTCAGCAAAAAAAGAGCTTCAAACGAAGCTCTTTTTATTATTTTGAAAGTAGCTTTGCAATGCTGGAAAGCTTAACGCATAGACAGAAAAGCTCAGTTGCAATTATAAGGTCGCTAAGTGGTGGATAGGATGGCGCAATTCTAATATTAGAATCATGTGGATCCTTACCATAAGGATAGGTTGCACCAGCACCAGTCATTACTACGCCTGCCTTTTTGCATCTTGCCACAATATCCTTTGCACAGCCGTCAAGAGAGTCAAAGGAAATGAAGTAACCACCCTTTGGCTCAGTCCATGTGCCGATATCAAGTCCTCCAAGCTCACGATTGAGAATCTCCAAAACAGCCTCAAACTTAGGACGAAGAATGTCCGCATGCTTACGCATGTGCTCAACCATACCGTGAATATCCTTAAAGAAGCGTACGTGTCTTAGCTGATTTACCTTATCGTGTCCAATTGTTTGTATTGAAAGCTGGTGCTTAATTTCCTCAAGGTTGTTGTTTGAGGACGCAAGAGCAGCTATACCAGAGCCTGGGAACGAAATCTTTGAGGTAGATGCAAACTTGTAAACAAGGTCAGGATTGCCTGCCCTCTTACATTCTGCCAAAATCTCAACCAGATTGTCTTGCTTATCATCGTATAGATGATGGATTGTGTAGGCGTTGTCCCAATAAATTCTAAAGTCAGACGCCTTTGGCTTAAGCCTTGCAAAGCGACGGACTGTCAAGTCAGAATATGAATAGCCCTGTGGGTTTGAATACTTAGGCACGCACCAAATTCCCTTAATGGACTCGTCTTCGGAGACTAGCTTTTCAACAAGATCCATGTCGGGTCCGTCCTTAGTCATAGGAACGTTTATCATTTCAATGCCAAAGTATTGAGTAATTGCAAAATGTCTGTCATAGCCAGGAACCGGGCAAAGGAACTTAACCTTGTCAAGCTTAGACCAAGGGGTTGATCCCATAACGCCATGTGTCATTGAACGAGCGATTGTGTCGTACATAACATTGAGGCTTGAGTTTCCATAAATAATGATATGGTCAGGCGGAACCTCCATCATATCAGCGAGAAGCTCCTGTGCCTCCTTGATGCCGTCAAGTACACCGTAGTTACGGCAATCAGTGCCGTCGTCACATGTCATATCGCACTCGCTGGACATAACGTCCATCATACCCATTGATAAATCAAGCTGCTCTACGCATGGCTTTCCTCTAGCCATATTGAGCTTCAGATCCTTAGCTTGATATTCCTTGTATTTAGCCTTTAGCTCCTTTTCAAGTTCTAAAAGCTCTTCTCTTGTCATTTCAGTATATTTTTTCATAATAATCCTTTCGGAGCTAAATTAAATTTGCAAAAAATGCTATTGAACGCACCTTGTTTTAAGACTTAGAAGCAAGAAATTCTCGTGAACCCCCAAAACTCATACTTCGTTTTTGGGAACCCCTCCAACGGCGCACCGTAAAGCCACAGACGAAGGCTATCTTGCGATAGTCGAAGTTGTGGGTGTGGAACAACGCAGAAATGAGTAGCTTATCAGGCTTAAAACTCGGCTGAGCCGGTTGTACGCGGATAAGCCTCCACATCTCTGATGTTAGCTACACCTGTGATATACATGATAAGTCTTTCAAAGCCTAAGCCGAAGCCTGCGTGCTTTGTGCCACCATACTTTCTAAGCTCAAGATACCACCAGTAGTCCTCCTCCTTAAGGTTGAATTTCTCCATTGCCTTAAGAAGATAATCCATTCTTTCCTCACGCTGAGAGCCACCGATAAGCTCACCAACACCCGGCACTAGCATATCCATCGCAGCAACGGTCTTGCCGTCGTCGTTTAAGCGCATGTAGAACGCTTTAATATCTGCTGGGTAGTCGGTAACGAATACAGGCTTACCAAAGACCTCCTCGGTAATGTATCTTTCATGCTCTGTTTGTAGGTCAATGCCCCATTTAACTGGGTAATCAAACTTTTTACCACTCTTTAGCAGTAGGTCAACAGCCTCTGTATAGGTAACGTGACCAAAGTCGTTTTCAACAAGGTTTGTAAGACGGCTAACTAGAGTTGTATCAACAAATTTATTAAAGAACTCAATCTCTGCAGGACATTCTGCCATTACGTACTTAACCACGTACTTAATCATATCCTCTGCAAGACGCATATCATCCTTCAAATCTGCGAATGCAATTTCAGGCTCCATCATCCAGAACTCAGCTGCATGACGTGCTGTGTTAGATCTTTCAGCACGGAAGGTTGGTCCGAAGGTATAAACGTTTGAAAACGCCATAGCATAGGTTTCTGCACTAAGCTGACCAGAAACCGTAAGATTTACACTCTTTCCAAAGAAATCCTGTGAAAAGTCAATTTTTCCGTCCTTTGTTCTTGGAAGATTCTCAAGGTCAAGGGTTGTTAAACGGAACATTTCGCCTGCGCCCTCGCAGTCGCTACCAGTGATAATTGGTGTGTGCACGTACACGAAATTTCTTTCATTAAAGAACTTATGAATTGCAAAGGCAGCAACGGAGCGAACTCTGAATACTGCGCTGAACAGATTAGTCCTTGGACGAAGATGTGCAATAGTACGTAAAAACTCCAACGAGTGTCTTTTCTTTTGAAGTGGAAAATCAGGAGTTGAGGCCCCTTCAATTTCAATATTGCTAGCCTTAATCTCAAATGGTTGCTTTGCCTCGGGAGTTAACACAAGTGTTCCCTCAACAACAAAGGCAGTGCCTACGTTTTGCTTTGCAATTTCTTTGTAATTTTCAAGAAACTGCTCTTCAAAAACTACCTGTAGGTTGGTAAAATAGCTACCATCATTAAGCTCAATAAATCCAAAGGCGTTGCTTGAACGAATAGTTCTTGCCCAGCCGCAAACCGTTACCTTAGTATCTGCAAATTTTTTAGGATTCTGAAAAATTTCCTTAATAGTTGTCCTTTGCATAATTAACCTCTTTTAAGCTTTATTATAAATAATAAATAATAATATCACACGCAAATTGTTTTTACAATAGTATTTACGCATTTTTTTAATTTTTTTACCCCTTTGTGCCGTCTTCTATCACATTGCACTGGGTTTTAGTGCTATTTTCACCATCATTCTTCCAAAAGTTAACTACTGTTGAAAGTAGTTCCTGTGCTGAGGAAATAAATTTAATATGGCTCCAATACTCAGGCATCAAGGCTCTATATTCTGGAGCAGTAAAGCGATCATCAATTAGTAAAACCACGCCCTTTTCATCCTCGCTACGAATAACACGTCCAGACGCCTGCAAAACCTTAATCATGCCAGGATAGGTATATGCGTAGGCGTAGCCCGTTTCTCGAGTTTTGTCAAAATGCTCCTTTATAATGTTAAGCTCGTTGGAAATAGTCGGTAAGCCCACGCCTACCACAATTGCACCAATAAGCCTTTCGCCACGCAAATCAATGCCCTCAGAAAAGCTACCACCCATTACGCAAAAGCCTACAAGAGTTCCCTCTGCCTTTGCATCAAAGCTATCAAGAAATTCCTGCTTTGCCTTTTCCGACATGCTTCTGCTTTGAGTTGTAATGTTAATTTTGGGATATTTCTTTTGGAAAACCTCCTTAACCTCAGTTAGGTATTTGTAGGAAGGGAAATAAACTATATAGTTTCCTGCCTTGCCCTCAATCGTGGCACGTATTATGTTTGCAATTGTTTTTGCGCTTTTTTCTCTATCCTCATATCTTGTGCTAACGGTTCCAGCACCAATTAAGCAAAGATTTTTCTTATCAAAGGGGGATTTTAGGGACAGAGTGTTTGTTTTTTCGCACCCAAGCACGTCGGAAAAATACTCAAGCGGAGTTAGGGTTGCCGAGAAAAGTATAGTTGATTTTCCAAGCTTCATTCTCAAATTGATAAGATGAGATGGGTCGAGGCAAAGAAGCCTTAACTTAACCGAGGTATCAATCACCTCAACGTACATTGTAAAGCGCTTATCAAAAATATCGCTAGTTGCAAGTAGCTTCCTTGAGTCTATATAAAGCTTATGCAAAAGCTCATCATCCAGATTTTTCTTCAAGACTGCTTTTGCGCCAAAAACGAATTTAGCAAAGGGGTCAACTAGTCCATCTGGAAGATCGTTATTGATATAAAAGCCACATTTTACCCCATCAAGATCCATTTTTTCAGCCATAGCAAGCTCATAAAGCTCCTGAAATTTATTCAAAACCTCGACACAGGGTGCGCCTAAATGCTTGTTTCCAGAGTATCGCTTAGCTATTTCATCGAACTCGCTCTTTTCCATTGTTACAGAGTACATCTCTCTTGCTCTATCGGGCAGATTGTGTGCCTCGTCCACGAGGAAAATGTATCTTGCGCCAGTCGGGCACTCAAAATAGCGTCTAAAATACGCCTGTAGATCGAACAAATAGTTGTAGTCGCAAACTACAACCTCACACCACTCAGACAGTTCAAGAGATAGCTCATAGGAGCAAAGTGAATATTTTTCAGCCACCTGGTCGATTATATCCTTCGTGTAGGTTTTGTAATTTGTTAAAAGCTCAAGAATTGCTACGTTTATTTTATCAAAGTAGCCACGAGTTACAAGACAGCTTTTGGGGTCGCATTTCTTTAGCGTATTAGGCTTAAAGGAAACGCAACACTTGTCCTTTGCTGAAATATGAATTGCACGCAGGCTTGGAATTTGGTCTCTTAAAAGCTCAATTGCGTTTATAGCGCTAAGGGCTGTTGTGGTCTTTCCAGTAAAGTAAAATATTTTATCGGCATAGCCCTCACCAAGGGACTTTAGGGCAGGATAAAGAGCACCCAGTGTCTTTCCTGTGCCTGTTGGCGCCTCTGCCACTAGCCTTTTTCCACCTCTTATGGCGCGAAAGGCTTCTATAATTAACTCCCTTTGCCCATCTCTTGCCCCCTGCTTAAAGGGGAAGCGCAGGCTCGAAAGCTCAACGAGGGTGCTTGTTGATTTTTCCTTTACTATTTCAAGATATGGATAAAGCTCATCGATTAAGCCTTCAAAAAATATTGCCAAATCCTGTCTTGTCATTTTTTGCTCGTATTCAATGCTTTGGTCAGTTCCCTCGCTATAAAATGATAATACCATATTTATGCTATGAAGCTTGTATGACTCGCTTACGATATAACCAGAGAGCATTGCCGTTTTTGTGGCAATATCAAGCTCACCATTTGCAAGGCTATCCAGCTGATACGGCAAGGTTTCTACAAGATTTATATAAATATCCTTATCCTTGCTTCTCACCCATTCAGGATAGGTATATACTGTAATTTTAGTGCCGTTTTTAATGGTCGTAAAGGTATAAGCGTCAACGATATTCGGCTTTTCTCCGTGAGGTATCTGTGAAACGATGGCTCCACCATTTTTGTTTCCAGGGACAAAGCTTCTGTCTATGCTTCCACCACGAAAAACAAACTCACACGCTTCTCTTGCGTTGATAAAAACGGTATTTTCCAGCCTGTCATAAATCGCACTCACGCCTATCCCTCCTATCTTGACTTTAGTCGAATTCTGTTGTATAATTTAGTATAGCACACTTTATTTATAAAGTAAAAGATTTTTTATTATTCAGAGGTAAATTATGATTTCTAAAGGAATAAAAACAACCCTTGCATATAGATGCCCCTCCTGTGGAGGCGTTCCAACAAGCGCCATTAACGTTTTCTCCATAAGCGGAGATTTATTCAGATTCAAATGCAGCTGTGGCGGAAGCGAAATGACTATTGAAAGAACTCAAGACAAGAAATACCGTCTTACCTACCCTTGTCTCTTGTGTCCACGTCCACACACACAGGTTTTAAGTCGCAACCTAGTCTTTGGCGAGGATATCTTTATGATACCCTGCGCTACCTGTGGCATTGATTTAGTTTTCTTCGGCGAGGAAAACAAGGTTAGCGAGGCAATTCAAAAGTCAAACGAGGAAATTGCCCTTTCCTTGGGTAAAAGTAAGCTTGACGACCTAGTGGCTGAGCAAAAGGAAACCTTTTACGACCCACAAATTTTAGATATCGTTACATTTGTTATAAACGACCTCTCTGAGGACGGTCGTGTTTACTGTAATTGCAAAAATGGCGAGGGAGATTACAGCTGTCAGATTTTCGATGACCATCTGACCGTTTCCTGTAGCTGTTGTGGTGCAAAGCTAGATGTTGGTCTTACAAGCACCATCGAGGCGTATGATTTTCTACACTCCGAGGAGCTTAGATTAAAATAATGCTAGAGGAGCTAAAAATCAAAGACTCTATCCCTAAGCTTGTAATGCTTGTGGGTGTGCCAGCCAGTGGAAAAAGCACAATTACTGAAAAGCTTGCCAGCCTTGGCTATCTCGTTTTATCATCTGATAAAATCCGTTCAGAGCTTTATGACCTTGACGCTCTTTTTAGTGGCGACAGAGCTGAGATGAAAAAGGCTAATCACGCGGTTTTTAACAAAATCGCTTCACTTGCCAAGGAAGGTCTTTCACAGGGCAAAAGTGTTTTAATTGATGCAACTAATCTAAACAGAAAAAACAGAATATACTTTTTAAGAGGCACGACGAAGCTTTTGTGCGAAAGGATTTGCGTTTTAGTGGTTACTCCACCTGATATTTGCCTTGAAAGAAACGCAAAAAGGCAGGGGGCAGAAAGACTGCCCGAGGCAGAAATGCACAAGATGATAGGCGCCTTTGAATGTCCTATTAAAAACGAGGGCTGGGACAAAATACTTCTTTGTCAGTCAAGCGAGCCCTATAGTCTTCCACTTGATTTGACAATTGGCTTTAACCAGGATAACCCCAACCACGCCCATACTCTTTACGAGCATTTGAGGCTGGCAGAGGAGTATGCGATAAAAAACAATTATTCCAAGGAGCTTGTGGAGATTTGTCTATATCATGACATTGGCAAGCTATTTACTAAGAAATTTCAAAATCACAAGGGTGAAAAAACAGACATTGCCCATTATCTCTGCCACGAAGGCTATGGTGCTTATATGTATCTTGCCAGCAAGTGCTGTGGCAATGCGCTTTCTCAAGAGGAGCTTGAGGAAGCATGCTATTTTTCTGCATTAATTGGTGCACACATGCGTCCGTTACACGTTTGGAACAAAAGCGAAAACGCAAGGAAGCGCGATTTAAGCATTTTTGGAAATGAATTTATCTTTGATTTAGAAAAAGTATCAAGGGCGGATTTGTTCGCCCACTAAGGTGAGGTGATATTATGAACTGCCATTCCGTTTTATGTAATTTTATAAACGACCATACTGACAATTGGGAGGAGCTTCTTGATAAGGATTTCCACATTAAAATCAAAAAGGACGGAGATTTGGCAATTTTTAATTACCATATAAATTGCGATTTTTTCTCCCCTGTTGTACAGGAGAGCCGCGGAATTATAATTAATTACATAGAAAAAGAGGTTGTTTGCTGGCCCTTTAGAAAGTTTGGTAACTATAACGAGGGCTATGTGGATTCTATCGACTGGGAAAGTGCAAAGGTTCATGAAAAGGTTGACGGCTCCATTATCAAGCTATGGTTTGATCACAAGGCTGGCAAGTGGCAATTTTCAACTAATGGTATGATTCGTGCTGAGGAAGCCCCCTTAAACGATAGTCTTCTTTCCTATCATTATATAGATATTATAAAAGCGGCAAACAACTATTCAAGCATTCCATTTGACACTCTTGACAAGAGCTATACCTACATTTTTGAGCTTGTGAGCCCCGAAACCAGGGTTGTTGTAAAATACCCAGAGGCTTCTCTTTACCATCTTGGCACAAGGAGTAATTTGACAGGTGAGGAAATAGAGCTTGATATCGGTATTAAAAAGCCTAAATCCTTTAGTCTTAAAAGTCTTGAGGACTGCGTCAAGGCTGCTCTAGAGCTTAATAAGGGCGAAAATAAGGATCCTGATTCTATTGAAAACGAGGGCTTTGTGGTAGTTGACAAGGACTATCACAGGGTAAAGATTAAGTCCCCTGATTACCTTGTTATGAACAAGCTAACACAGATTAAGTCCCTTTCAAAAAAGGATTGCTTAACCCTGCTTCTTAATAAATCTGAAAGCATTGATATTATGACCGAGGGCAATCCCGACCTAAAAGTATTCTTTAAGTTCTATGAGTATAAGCTAGAGGAGCTAAAAATGCTTTCAAATAAGTTTGCTGAGCTTACAAGAGGTCTTTACAGAGAGCTTGACCAAAATCGAGGAGCAGTTGCCAGAATAATTAGCTCTCATCGTCTTTCCGGAATTGGTTTCGCCTCCCTTGATACTGATAAAAGCGGAAGTGAAATCGTTGAGGGTCTCCACATAGAAAAGCTCCTTCGTCTTATCCCCGACTATGAGCCCGAAACCTTCGATAAGCTTTTTTATAAATTTTAGAATACTGGACAAAAAAAGAGAGAAACGAGCTCGTTTCTCTCTTTTTTATCTCAATAATTCTTATCCGTTACAGCAACAGCAAAGAATAATTAAAGCAAGGATAACAATCCAAACTATTTCGTTGTCAAAAAGATTGCATAAGCAGTTCATAGTATTACCTGTTTCCATACTGTCAATATAGAAAAATCCCTTTTGAATTATTGAAAGAGCATTCGTGCCCTCTCTGCTATAATACTATGTGTCTTTTCTCCCTGTTGCTACAAAATATTACATTGTTCAACAAAAAAAGCAGATATGAAGGGTAGCACCTGCATATCTGCTAATTTTATTATTCTGCGTCCTCTGCTGGATCTGCATCAACCGGATCGATTACCTGAGCCTCTTCCTCTGCCTCTGGCTCTGCCTTTGGAAGCAAAGCTCTTACAGAAAGAGAAACCTTATTCTTCTCATCGTCGATAGCAACAATCTTAGCATTAACCACGTCGCCAACCTTGATAACGTCTGCTACGTTCTCAATCTTTTGGTCTGCAATTTGGCTAATGTGGATAAGACCATCAACACCAGGAACGATTTCTGCGAATGCGCCAAAGCTTGTAATGCCAACAACCTTAACCTCGCAAACGTCATCAACTGCATATTGACCCTTGAAAATGTTCCAAGGATTGTCCTCATCAGTTCTGCAACCGAGAGAGATTTTGTCATTTTCCTTATCAAGAGCCTTAATGAATACTCTCAAAACATCGCCAACCTTTACGATATCGCTTGGGTTCTTGAACTTCTTCCAGCTAAGCTCGCTTCTATGTACAAGACCATCTGCACCACCGATGTCAACAAATACACCGAATGGAACTACACTCTTAACTGGGCCTTCAAATACCATGCCCTCCTCAAGTGTTGCCCAAAGAGCTTCCTTAGCCTCCTTCTTCTTTGCGTCAGCAACAAGCTTCATTGAAGCTACAACCTTCTTTGGAGATTCCTTAACCTCAGTTACGATAACCTCCTGTGTTGTGCCAACATAGCCACTGATATCTGCACCCTTAGCTACGCCAATCATAGACATTGGAATAAATACTCTTACTCCCTCAATCTCAGCTACCAAGCCACCCTTTGTTGCCTCAGTAACCTTAGCTGATACAACCTCCTTGCTCTCGCAATATTCAGCCATCTTCTTCCAGCTCTTAAGTCCGTCAACCTTCTTCTTGGAAAGTATAGCGATACCATCTCTGTCGCTAACCTCAATTACAGAAGCCTCAACAGTGTCGCCGATTTTGAACATATCGGCAAGCTTTACGTCATTTGAATCAGTAATTTGATCTCTTGTGATTACACCTGTAGCCTTAGCGCCAAGGTCAAGCTCAATTTCTTTTTCAGAAATTGCCATAACGATACCAGTAACTGTTGCTCCTCTATATACTTTCGCTTTAGTTGCGTTTTCTTCACATTCCTTTGCAAACAACTCTGCAAAGCTTTCTTCCATGATGCCTTTCATAACGTTTTTTACCTCCTGAATTATACTGTCTGGCGTGGAAGCCCCAGCAGTAATTCCTATTTTTTTTGCGTTTCCAAATTTATCCAAGTCTAAGTCGCTAGCAGATTGTATCCAAAAGGAATTTTCACAATTTGTTTTACAAACCTGATAAAGCTTTTGAGTATTAGAGCTTTCCTTACCGCCAATGACTATCATGGCATCGCATTCACGACTAAGCTCCATTGCCTCAGCTTGTCTTTTTTCGGTCACAATACATATTGTATCAAATATTTTTGTATTTTTGAAGCCTTTTTTCAAAATTTTTTGACATTTTTTCCATTCAGTGAGCTTTTGTGTAGTTTGCGCCACCAAAATTACTGAAAAATCTGTATTTTCAAGTCGATTTATGTAATTTTCTAGCTCCTCGCCATTTAAGAAGCATTGTCCCTGCCCGTGTACGTAGCTCATAATTGACCGTACCTCTGGGTGGTCCTCTTTTCCTATAAGATAAAATGGCTCGCTTTCACAAGAGTTTTCGTCGGCAATTTTGTGAATTTTCTTAACGTAAGGACAGGTGCAATCAACGATTGTCAAATTGCTATTATTTTGTGCCTCGTTTTCAAGACGCTCCTGTATTGACTTTTCAACGCCATGAGTTCGAATAACGATAGTTACCCTTTGTCCCTCTCTTGCCGTTTCAAGAATTTTTTCAAGTCCATTTTCATCAAGCTCTAAAATTCCCTTTGAAGCAAGGTACTCACAATATTGCTCATTGTGTATCAGCCTTCCGAGAGTGCAAAGAAGCTCACCCTCCCTTTTCTCCTCGATTAGCCTTTCAAGGGTGTCAGTTGCACGTCTTACTCCAAAGCAGAAGCCTGCATTTTCAGCTACAATTATCATTCCAGCAGTCCTCCGTTTGCCTTAGGTAGTGCTCCCTTGTGATAAAGCTCACAAACCTTGCCAAAGGCAAGGGCTGTTATTTCGTCGTACTTTTCCTTACCACTAAGCTCCGGGAATTCCAGCGCCTCTGGCGGAATAAAATCACCTACTACAAAGTAGGTTTTGCGAAACATACTAAGCTTGTTTTTCTTCGTTATTATGCAAACGGGCAAAATTCCAACCCCACTTCGTGAGGCTATCATTCCAATGCCGTTTTTTGTAGGGGTCTTGCTTGGATCCTGTTTCTTTCGCCTTGTGCCCTGTGGGAAAATTCCCATACATTCTCCGCCCTTAAGTATCTCAATGGATTTTTTCACGGCACCTACGTCTGACCCACCTCTATCAACAGGAATTGCTCCCATTGATTTTGCGAAGCTGGCAAGAATAGGCACACGAAAAACCTCTTTCTTTGAAAGATACCTAACCTGTGATTTGAGGGCAGAGGAAATTACTGCCACATCAAGAGCACTTGTATGGTTACAGCATACTATAAATGGTACTCCCTGAGGCTCTTTCTCAAGGTTTATAGACCTTACTCGAAAGACCTTAAGGGCAAGACCGCCTAGTAGCTTTTTTGTTCGTGTGTAAAATTTGTTCATACTACCTCTTTAGTATGTCGACTGCTTCTTAATAATTTCCGTTTGTTTTCTCGTTAATTATTTCGATAGCCCTGTCAACTGTTTGTTCTATGTTAAGCTCCGAGTTGTCAAGGAATATTGCATCCTCGGCAGGAACTGCAGGAGCAGTTTTTCTTGTTGAATCGTTTTTGTCTCTTAGGTTGATGTCCTCAAGCACGCTCTCAAGTGTGCATTTTTCACCCTTGGCAACAAGCTCAAGATAACGGCGCTTTGCTCTTGCCTCGCTAGATGCAATCATAAAGATTTTCACCTCAGCGTCAGGAATGATAACGGTACCAATATCGCGCCCGTCCATTATTACGCTGTTTTCTCTTGAAATTTTTCTTTGAGTTTCCAAAAGAAACGCTCTTACCTCCGGAATTGCAGATACACGGGACGCATACATGGCAATCTCGCCTGTTCTAATAGTATCGCCAACGTTTACTCCGTTCAAGGTTATAATTTGCTCGCCATTGATAAATTCCATGCCTAGCTTGATTTCTGGCAAAAGAGCAATAACACCCTTTTCGTCCTCCTTGTCAACCCCCTTGCTCTTTACGTACAAGCCAACTGTACGATAAAGTGCGCCTGTGTCAACGTAGATTAAGCCTAGTCTTTTGGCAAGTGCCTTTGCGACGGTGCTTTTGCCGGCTCCGCTTGGGCCGTCTAGTGCAATTCTCAACATAGTTTGTTCCTTTTATACGCACCTCGTGGTTAGAACAAAAAGCAAGAAATAATCTAGCTTTTCTTAACGTTTAGTGCGTCCTTTCCTTATTATATTTTGCCAATGTATTTGCTTTTTAAGGTTGAAAGTGGTTCCCACTTCCTTCATTTTTTGCTTTTTTTATTTGCGACTGCTTCTCTGCCTTACACCAGTAAGGCGACGACTACGCACTCACAAATTCTACCTCACGATCTGCCCTGTGCTCTTCAATAAAGCTAGTGCGTCATTTTCGTGCGCCTATGGTTAGAACAAAAAGCGAATTTTTTTCGCCTATTGTACCAGGTTTTCTGCTTATTTATTTTCTTTAATTTTATTATTCTTTTTGTGGTTGAGAGTGCTTCTCACTCTCCTCTTTATTCGCTTTTTTATTTGCGACTGCTTCTCTGCCTTACACCAGTAAGGCGACGACTACGCACTCACAAATTCTACCTCACGATCTGCCCTGTGCTATTCAATAAAGCCAGTGCATCATTTTCGTACGCCTGTGGTTAGAACAAAAAGCAAGAAACAATCTAGCTTTTCTTAACGTTTAGTGCGTCCTTTCCTTATTATATTTTGCCAATGTATTTGCTTTTTAGGGTTGAAAGTGGTTCCCACTTCCTTCATTTTTTTGCTTTTTTATTTGCGACTGCTTCTCTGCCTTACACCAGTACGGCGACGGAAACCCCCAAAGCTCATTCTTCGCTTCGGGGAACCCCTGGCGACGACTACGCACTCACAAATTCTACCTCACGATCTGCCCTGTGCTCTTCAATAAAGCCAGTGCGTCATTTTCGTGCGCCTATGGTTAGAACAAAAAACGAAATTTTTCGCCTATTGTACCAGATTTCTGCTTATTTATTTTCTTTAATTTTATTGTTCTTTTTGTGGTTGAGAGTGCTTCTCACTCTCCTCTTTTATTCGCTTTTTTAGGCGCGCTTGCTCTTTGACTTAAAATGAGGCGTTGGTGCCTGCTAGAGCGCCAGTGGAAAAGGCGATTTGAAGATTGTAGCCACCAGTGTAGGCGTCGGTGTCAATTATTTCGCCTGCAAAGAAAAGACCCTTTATTTTTTTGCTTTCCATGGTTGATGGGACTATTTCCTTAGTAGAAACTCCACCTCTTGTTATTATTGCCTCCCTTATGGACCTAAAGCCCTTGATTTCAAGGGTGAGTCCCTTAAGGGTTGACAGAAGTGCTCCTCGTTGCTCCTTTGTAACCTCGTTGACCTTGGTTGCTGGTGGAATCTTAGTTTTTCTTACCATAAAAGGAATTATTTTTGATGGCAAGAGCCCGCCAAGACTGTTTTGAAAATCCTTATTTAGTTGCTTTGAAAAATCGGACAAAATTCTTGCGTCAAGTGTTTTTTCATCAAGGGCAGGCTTAAAGTCAATAATTGCAGTGTATTTTCCTCTTTCAATCTTTGAAAGGTGACAGGAGGCTGACAAAACAAGAGGTCCACTTATTCCAAAATGAGTAAATAGCATTTCGCCCATTTCCTCAAAAATCACCTTATTTTTTTGATTGTCCCTAATTTTCAGAACTACGTTTTTAAGGGAAACACCCATTATTTCCGTTGTATCCTCATAGGTCTCCAAGGGGACAAGAGACGGAATAAGAGGTGTAACCTCTACTCCCAGCTCCTGACAAAATCTAAAGCCATCTCCGTCAGAGCCAGTTTGAGGGTATGATATTCCTCCTGTTGCTAGTATAACTGCATCAAAATCATACACTCCACGGGAGGTTTTTATTCCTTTTATCTTATTATCGACACACAAAAGACTTATGACCTTTTCGTTTTTTATTTCACAGCCACATTCCAAAGCTGCGTTTTTCAAAGCCATAACTATGTCTATTGCCTTGTCGGATACAGGAAAAACTCGTCTTCCTCTTTCGGTTTTAAGTGGCACACCAAGTCCTTCAAAGAAGCTCTTCGTGTCCTCGGTTGAAAAGTTGTTTATAGATGCGTACAAAAACTTAGGGTTTGAAATTACGTTTTTTAAGAATTCCTCGTTTGAGCAATCGTTTGTAACGTTGCATCTGCCCTTTCCCGTTATGGCAAGCTTTTTACCTACACGGTCGTTTTTTTCAAATATAGTTACCTTGGCGCCACCCATAGCACCATAGTAGCCTGCCATCATTCCTGCAGGTCCTGCGCCTACTACAGCTATTCTTTTTTGTGTATAGTCCATTTTCCTCATACGCACATCGTGGTTAGAACAAAAAGCGTGAATAATAGCTATGTCGTTCCATACGCATTAGTGCTTTCTCATTATATTTTCGCCTTATTATTGTTTTCTTTTTAAGGTCGAGAGTGATTTTCACTCTCCTCATTTTCCGCTTTTTTAGACGCGCTTGCTACTCCCCAAGGTCCCATTAAAAGTCGAAGACTTTTTAAGGAATTGGGTCTTCCTTACACCAGAATGTTTGTGTACGTCGAGGTTACTGTTGAGTAGCAACACAGTATTTCGCCGACCAAGCTAAATTGTCCTACACCTCATCCACCGTCTTTAGACGGTCCTTTTCCTTGTACAGGCAAGGAGAACCAAGCAAGACAAGGCGCAACGGAAACAGGGGGCGATGGCGTACTTTTGTGTACGTCGAGGTCACTGTTGAGTAGCAACACAGTATTGCGACGGTTATCGTTGTCTGTAATTCAAATATTCTTCGTACGTGCCCGAAAAATCATATATTCCACCATCGGGATTAATCTCGATAATACGATTAGCTACGGTGTTTATGGTTTCGTAGTCGTGAGAATAGAAAAGTATGTTTCCGCGGAAATCACGAAGTCCGTTATTTACGGCAGTAATTGACTCAAGGTCAAGATGGTTTGTTGGCTGGTCGAGAAGCAGGAAGTTTGAGCCAAAAAGCATCATTCTTGAGAACATGCATCTCGCCTTTTCTCCACCTGACAAAACGCTAACCTCCTTAAACACGGAGTCTCCTGAAAATAGCATTCTTCCAAGGAAGCCACGCAAATAGGTTTCCGTTTGATCCTTTGAGTATCTTCTCATCCAATCAAGAATCGAATCGTGACAGTTATTAAAGTATTCAATGTTGTCCTTTGGGAAGTAGGATTTTGAAATACTAATGCCCCATTTGAAGCTTCCCTTGTCTGCCTCGTCCTCCTCCATTAGCACCTTGAAAAGAGCTGTAATTGCCATTTCATTGCCAAGCAGAGCTACCTTTTCACCCTTTTGAAGTGTAAAGGAAACGTCCTTAAATAGTGTTACTCCGTCAACGCTCTTACTAAGGTCGGTAACGGTTAAAATATCCTTACCTGCTTCCCTCTCCATATCGAAGCCGATAAATGGATAACGCCTGCTTGAGGCAGGAAGCTCCTCAATTGAAAGCTTGTCAAGAAGCTTTCTTCGAGAGGTTGCCTGACGGGATTTAGATTTATTCGCCGAGAAGCGAGAAATAAAGCTTTGAAGCTCCTTAATCTTCTCCTCGTTCTTTCTGTTTTGCTGTTTTATCATACGTTGAATGAGCTGGCTCGATTCATACCAAAACTCATAGTTACCAACGTACATTTTAATTCCATTATAGTCGATATCAACTATATTTGTACAAACGTCGTTTAGAAAGTGTCTGTCGTGAGATACAACCAAAACTGTACCAAAATAATCAGACAAAAAGTCCTCAAGCCAAGTAATTGCATCTATATCAAGACCATTGGTTGGCTCGTCAAGCAGTATAATATCAGGATTACCAAACAAGGCCTGAGCCAAAAGCACCTTAATTTTTTCGCTTTCCTTAAGATTAGCCATTTGCTCATAAAGCAACGACTCCTCTAGTCCTAAGCCTTGAATAAGCTTTGAGGCGTCACTCTCCGCCTCCCAGCCGTTTAGCTCAGCAAATTCACCCTCAAGCTCTGAGGCACGGATTCCGTCCTCATCGGTGAAGTCCTCCTTCATATAGATTTGGTCCTTCTCCTTCATAACCTGATAAAGTCTTTCGTTGCCCATAATAATGGTGTCAAGAACTGTATATTCATCAAATTCAAAGTGGTTTTGCTTCAAAACCGACATTCTTACTGTGTCTGGAATTATAACCTCGCCCTTTGAAGGCTCAAGCTCTCTACACAAAATGCGCAAGAACGTACTTTTTCCTGCACCATTTGCTCCGATTACACCATAGCAGTTGCCTGGTGTAAATTTCAAATTAACGTCCTTGAACAAAACCTGTCCACCGAAGTTAAAGGTTAAATTATTAACTGTTATCATTTCTTATCCTATCTTATTCGCCAAATTCCTTTTTAACTGCATCAAGGGCAGAGATAATTACCTTATCCATATCGTAATACTTATACTGACCAAGTCTGCCACCAAAGATTACGTTTCCTTCCTTGTCTGCAAGAGCCTTATACTGCTCGTATAGGGCGTTGTTTTTGTCATTATTTATTGGGTAATATGGCTCATCGCCAATTCCCCATTCAGAGGAATATTCACGGGAAATTACAGTTTTTGGCTGTGTTCCAAACTCAAAGTGCTTGTGCTCAATTACTCTTGTATATGGCACCTCTGCCTCTGTGTAGTTTATAACTGCGTTGCCCTGATAATTTTCCTCATCAAGCGTTTCTGTTTCAAATCTTACGCTACGATATTCCAAAACGCCCAGCTTATAGTCATAAAAGGCGTCTATTTGTCCTGTGAATACGGTTTTTTTCGCTATATCGCCGTTTTCCTTTATAAACTCAAAGTAGTCAGTATTTAGCATAACCTCGCTACCCTTGAGCATTTTTTCAATGATTTGATTATAGCCACCGATTGGTATACCCTGATATCTATCATTGAAATAGTTGTTATCATAGGTGAAGCGAAGTGGCAATCTCTTAATAATAAACGATGGCAAGTCAGTACATTTTCTCTGCCATTGCTTCTCTGTGTAGCCCTTAATAAGCTTCTCGTAAACGTCAGTTCCAACTAAGGAAAGCGCCTGCTCCTCTAGATTTTTAGGCTCTGTAATATTCAATTCCTTAATCTGCTCCTTGATTATTGCCTTTGCCTCACTTGGAGTTTTAATTCCCCACATTTTTGAAAAGGTATTCATATTAAAGGGTAGATTGTATAGCTCATCCTTATAAATTGCCACCGGCGAGTTAACGTAGTTATTGAACTCACAAAACTGGTTTACATACTCCCAAATCTCTTTATTTGAGGTATGGAAAATATGAGCACCATACTTGTGCACGTTAATCCCCTCTATGCTTTCGCAATAAATGTTACCACCAATATGGTCTCTTTTGTCGATTACAAGACAAGATTTACCACGCTTGGTCGCCTCGTTTGCAAAGGTAGCTCCAAACAGACCTGCACCAACTATTAAATAATCATACCTTTTCATTTTATTTACCTCTTCTTAGTTTTCTTGGCACGAACGTTAAAAATCTGCCAATTTTATATGATTTTGATAGCTTAATATTTTCAATTTTCGAAGCTAGTGTATCTCTTTGACCACGCAAAAGCCTTTCGTTTCTTTCGGCTATTTCAACCTGTGTCCTTAGCCTTGCATTGCTTTCAGTTAAGTTTTTTTCAATTTCTGCGTTTCGTCTTTTTTCTTCAATAAGAAGTTTTTTCTCTCTTGCAAGCTGTCTTACCACCTCAAGCCTTTTTTCAAAGTCTTCCTTTAGGCATGCAAGGATTTCGCTTTCGTTTTCGTATTGGCAAAGAGCAATATCAATTGCGCTTAGCAAATACTCGTAAAAATCAGAGTGAAAATGTAAGGAATAAAGACCCCATTTTTGCCCCTCATCACCTATTGTATTCTTAGGCATTTCTATTACGTGAGGCATAATTCCTCTTTTAGAAAGTGCATCTAAGAAATAGTCGTAGCAATAGGAAATAAACCTATTGAAGGTATCAACAGGCGCCTTAAACACCCTTATCGTACCAATATTGGAAACGTAGTCAGACACGTGAAAAATCTTACAAAGAATAATTTTGTTCCCTTGATATCTTTGTAAAAGGTCGGACACATATAGGTCAAGACAACGATTAATTTCCTCCCTTGGCAAGGTCCAGGGGCTAACCAGCCCCTCAACCTGACTTTCAAAAAGAGAAAGGTTATTCCTTGAGGGCTCAGTTTGAAGAATGTAAGAGTTTTTTCCTACAAGCTTATATAAATCCTTTGCAAAATCCGTAAAGTCAAGAATTAAAAAGCTATCCTTTTTCTCGTTACCGATTCTTTCAAAGGCATTTTTGTTAATCTCGTTTATAAGAAGCCGTCTTTGCCAAGGAGAACCAAAGACAAGGTCCTCCGCCTTGATTTTCTGAAGCTGACTATTTGGCTCAGTATATAAAGAAAATATACTGGTGCCCTGGAAGAAAAGCTCAATCAAGTACTCGTTTCTCTTAGTAAGCCGAGAACCGATTTCAAAGCAATCCCTGCAAACACAGCTTGATATGATATCAATTGGTACTAAATTTTTAGTTGCCATTTTTCTTTTCTAATTCCTCTATTCTTTGAGAAAGTGATGCCAAAGCTCCTTGCATTTCGCTAAGCTTAGACTCATAGATAGCCTTATCATGCTCAAGGCACTTCCACAGAAGAAGCTCACTTGCGCTTGTTTTTCTAATAGGCTTATTTAATGCGTTATCTAGCCACGCCATGCTTCTTTCCCTCTCAAGGTTTAATTTTTCATTAACTCTGGAATAGTCGATAGCTGACTCCAAAAGTCCTCTTTCTCCAATTTGATGAGATTCGGTTATAAGTCTATTTTCAAGACCCGTCGTCTCTGCTATGCTTTCAAATCTAGCCTTGCCACGACGAGGGTTAATATATGCAATAACCTGCTTGTTGTAAATAATCGAGAAGCAAAAGCCGTGGAAGGAGTCCGTTGCTACAAAGGAAGCATTGGCAATATAATTTAGCCAATCCTCAATTCTTAACTTTGTTAAAACGTTTGAATCCTCACGAAGCAGCTTTTCTGTAACGCCTTTTGAGTGTGCATCGTTATCTCTTAATGCATCTATCGCAATTCTGTATGGCAAGCCAAGTCTTTTAGCAACCTGCTTAACCATTTCAATCTTGTCCTCCGTTGGGTCGAGAATATATGAGAAAACGTATTTTCCATTCTCCTTAAGCTTAGATAAATCGGTAACCTCCTTATATGAGTCCATATCACAAAGGAACACAGGGTCAAGAACGTGAGTTGCCTCTACGCCAAACTCATTCTTGCACACGTCAACTCCACTTTTCTCTCTTACAGAGATTGCATCAAACTTGCTCAAATGATAGCTTACCCTTAGCCTTCTATCATCTGGAAAGTCGGTGTTATCCTTACCAAAGGAGGTTGCATAGGCGATTTTCTTATGCCCTGGCTCAACAAAGTCGAGGAAGAAAAACTCTGGTCTGTTATGCCTTATGTTCCACCAGTTCCAAAGCTGATCAGAGCCAACAAGAAAGCTCTCACAAGCACCGTTAAATCTCTTAAAATCCTTTTCCCAAGTAATTTTACTGCAATTATAGAAGTGACTTGCGAACTCAAGACCATAGGATTTTGCATCGGGACGGATACCGCCATGCTCCAGCATAAGCACACGAAGACCCTTTTTTGTAAGAGTTCTATTCATAGCAAAGCTGGTTAGCGCGCTACCGTAGTTTTTGCTATCCCACCAGCCAACATAGCCTACGTCATACTTAGGAGTCTTATCGTAAGCTACAGGGAAGGAAAGCCCCTTATCAACAAAAAACTCGAAAAATCTCTTTTTCAAGGGGTTTTTTCTAACAGGAGCTAATAGCTGACCGTTTCTGGTCTTTGAAATCTCCTTAACCTTATCAAGGTCAACAGCTTCAAAAAGCACACATGCCTTCTTAGCTAATTTAATAAGCTCATTGCCCTTTTTATTGTTAACAAGAACAAGTCCTGTACCATGTCCGTCAGTATATTTTGGCTCAATATCCTTAATACCCCAAAAATCTCCAAGAGTAATATCACCCACGCGATTGATTTGCGCGTAAGGACAGGAGGAGCAGGAATCTCTTACTATCAATCCAGAGGAAAACGCCTTTAGGTATGGGTCAGTAAAAAAGTCCTTTTTGTATTCGCCGTTCTCCATGTAAAGAGAGATAGCCGTGCCCCAGCCCCAGCTTGCCTTTTCCCTAAAGTCCATTTTCTTAATTGGCATGCCTTGAGCTTTTTCGCTTACGTATCTTGAATAAGCGAGTTGAGAGGGAGTACCATGACAAACAACGTCAACGGTGTATAAATTGTCGTAATCCTTACCTAAGAAGCTATAAAGTCCTCCGATTTGACAGGGTGTTCCTGAAAACAAAACGCTTTTGCCTGTCTCAAGATGCTTTTTTGCCTCCTTGTAAGCCATTCCAATATTACTTTGAACATACTTTGAGCCACGAAGATGTGCAAGCTCTCTTTCGTTTGTCGCAACAGCATGATAAACACTTAAGAAGTCATCACTATATCTTGCACCGAAAACAACGCCTCCGTCCTTGAAAATAGCTCTTGCAAGAACAGAAAACAATCCACCAGAGGAGCTTTTTTTTCTTGTTTCCTCATCAGCCCAAACAGCATAGACAGTGGGAGTCTTATTCTTATCGAGTGGCTTGTTTACAGGACACATTCTTACACAAGCTCCACAATCAACGCATTTTTCCTCGTCAATTGTTGGGTATAAAAATCCATCCTTGTCCGTTTTCATTTCGATAGCATTTACGGGACACTTATTTGCGCAAGCACTACAGCCTGTACAAAGCGTCTTTTCAATGTTAGCTACATTTACCATATAAAAGTATTATCCTTTCATCATTTTTACAAGTGATTTATAGTAGGATTTTCCAGTCTTATCAAGATTTTTTATGCTTGAATTAAGACCATATTTTTCAATTAAGCCACAAAGCTTAGTAGCAAGGGCGCATACTGCGTCCTTTTCCAGTTCGTCATTCACTAAATCGATTGTAATAAACTCAACTGCCCAGGATAAAAGGTCAACAGGGTATTTTTCAAGGAAGCCCTTTCTCTGCCAAAATGCAAAAACCTTATCAACTACAAGAATGTGTTGCTTTAGCTTCTTTAAGGGATCCTTTCTTAGCACCTGCATAGCAGAGTTATTTCTTACAAACCTGTAATTGTAAAGCTTGTCCTCAATAAATGAAAATTTAGACGCGCATGGGTACACGCTAATCAAAAACGTCTGATCCTCACCCAGCTTTAGCTCCTCGTCAAAGCGAATACCATTTTTATCAAGCAATTCCTTCAGATATGCTTGATGCCAAATAAACGGCTTTGCACTTGGCTCGCCAAATAAAACGTAAGGGGTAAACTCATAAAAGCGCCTTGTTGGCACAGATAATGCGTAATAATGCCAAGGTGTCGCCTTAGGCTGCTTAGGTACAATCTCTGTACCGAAATTGATAATATGGCAAGGCCCCTCCTCGCCCTCAATCCAAACTCGCTCACATGCATTTTTAGCAAGATAGTCATCAGGGTCAAGGAACATAATCCACTTGCCTGTTGCCACCTTAAGTCCCTCGTTTCTTGCAGAGGAAACACCACCGTTTTTCTTATCTATTACGATAAATCGTTCATCCTTGCTCTCATACTCTCTTAAAATATCAAGAGAATTGTCGGTCGAGCCGTCATTTATACAAATAAACTCCACGTCGTAAAGAGTTTGATCAAGACAGCTTTGCAGAGCAAATGGAAGATATTCTGCCACGTTGTAAACGGGAATAATTACTGAAACCTTAGCTGGACTCTTCATCTTCTACGAAGCCTCCTTTTTAGCTTTTGGAAAAATCTCTTAATTGTGTAGATTAAACCATTTTCCTTAAGGCATTTAATGCCTCTTTTCAAAAGGCTACCCTTCTTCTCACCATCAGAAGGGCTTTTTTCGCCACGCTTTTCAGCTTGACGCATCTTGTGATATCCCTCATAATCCTCAATGATGAAGTTTAGATTGTTCCACTTGTACCAAGGATACGCATCCTTTATGCATATACCGTTCAGCATATCCCTTTTGAATTCCTCTGATGCAACAGCCAAAAATTCAAGTGCCTTTTCCTCAGAGAGACGCTCATAATTCCAAATGTATGTGTTGTACTTAAGAGCGTTTTTAACGGGGTCAAGCTTAGCCTTAATTGCAGGGTGATTCTCTAGAAACGCTTCAATTTCACGATACTCATCGCACACACAGAATACCTTGCTGGCTGAATTAATAGAGGAGGACTCGTTATCCTGTCTGTAATGCAGGAAGCATTCCTCAAGCAATTTAACTCTTTTCGCTAACGCCCAAACCTTAAAATTGAAGCTTGTGTCCTGAAAGGAGGCACCTGGTGTTTCATTAAAGCGAATATTATTCTCTCTCACAAAATCCTTTTTGTAAATCGCAGACCAAATTGTCGGCTTGATGTTGAAAAACTCAATTTGCTCACGCAAGGACTTGAAGTCATCGGTTGGACAGAAAACTCTTTTGCACATAGCTTTTGATGCAATAGGACTTGGAATATTTCTTTCCTGTGGCACCGAATAATAGAAGAAAAAGCCACTCTTACAAGCGTCAAGGTCATTTTCCTTTGCGCAATTGTAAAGCCTTTCAAACATATCAGGCTCTGCATAATCATCAGACTCAACAATTCCAATATATTCGCCAGTTGCCATATCAAAGCCTCTGTTCATTGAATTGCCATAGCCACTATTCTCCTTGTGAATGGCTTTAACTCTTGAGTCGCGTGCAACGTACTCCTCAATAATATCAGGGGACGAATCCTTCGACCCATCATTTACGCAGATAATCTCAATATCAGTAAGCGTTTGATTAACAACGCTGTCAAGACATTGACGCAAATACTTTTCCACGTTGTAAATAGGAATTACAATGCTTACCTTTGGTGTGCTTGCCATTTTTCAATTCTCCTTAAAAAATTTATTGTAAAATCATTTTTTCTCTTGTAAAGATGCATAGCATCTCATAATATTTTATCACAAATAAATAGTATTGTCAACACGCACGCAATTATATAAATAAAAAAGCAAGCCGACGGCTTGCTTTTTATTTGATTCGCTTAAGCTCCATTATAATGGTTTCTGGCTTTTCGGCGTAAAGCTTATCTGCCTCCTTCTCAGCCTCGGGATCCAGAGGGCTTCCCATAACAAGAATTACCTGCTCATCCTCTGTAAAGATTTTATATCTATCAAGATCACTTATCTCGAAGGTAGCCTCTTGACCCTCGCATTTCAAGACAATAGTATCTCCTATATCCATAAATCTATACACTGGGTCGTAGATAAAGTCAATTTTACCTTGATTTACTGCCTTGTCAAAAAGCTCCCTTGTTGCCTCGTATTCGTAGCATTCGCTTAAGTTCTCCTCAACTAAGCTCTTATCAACCTTGCCCTCGAAAACTCTTTCGTCCTCTGGCAAAACGTATGGGGAGTCCTTTTCGTCCTTTGTAAAATGCCATGTAAAGGCATACTCTGCGTAGCTCATTCTTGAATCCTTGCCGTGAGCCTTAGCCATAATTCCGCCAAAGCCTCTTTGTCCGAACAAAAGCTTTTTTCCATTATTCAAGACAGGCGCGCACCTAGAGCAATCCTGATGATGCATGCCAGAGAACAAATATCCGTGCTCCCTTATATCATCAATTACCGCTTCAGATGCACTTATTCTATAATCCATAGCCTCGATTTCTTCATTTTCGTACTCGGTCCAACCAATTACCTTGTATTTCATTCCACAATCTCCAATTTTAATTTATATAACAGCTTTTTGGTTTCCCTTTCTATATCCACGCAATGCTCTGTTACTAGAAACGCTTGCCTTTCCTCGCCACAGCAAAGAGTTAAGTAGTCTCCTGCATCTAAAAAATCATACACAGGGTCGGGGTAAATTATGATTCCACCTGTTTTTTTCGCCAACTCGAGCTGTTCCCTTGTTACGTTAGCCTCATAGCACTCACATAGCTCGCTTTCCTTTTCGCAGGCAAAATCTATGCACCTTTCTTTTTCAGGGAACACACAACCCTTATCATCAAAGTCCATATCCCAATCATAAGCATAGTCAACGTAAGTGCCGTCCTGTCTTGCCTTACTCATTGTATCGCCAAAGCCTCGTTGGCTCAACAGGATTTTTTCTCCTGTGTTTAGGACTGGCGCACAATACGGATGACTTTCGTGATGCATGCCTGTAAACACGTAGCCGTGCTCCCTTAAATCCTTAATTATTGCATTATCCTTAGCCAAGCTATATTCCCCTTCAGGAATTTGTTGGTTTTCGTAGCTGGTCCAGCCAATCACCCTATATTTCATTTTTTCATCTCCAAAACAAGATTTACGGTTGCAACAAATTTTTCGTTGTCCCTTGAAGGATTTTCGTAGGACTCTTTTCTTTCATAGCGCGCAATGCGATAATTTGCTACACTCTGTCCACATTTTACCACTAAATAATCTCCGCCCGACATAAGACGATACTTTTTTTCGTGAGGGAAGGTAAGAGCCAAGTCCGACCTTGCTCTTTCAAAATCCGCTTCACTTACCTCTATTTCAAACTCCTCGTATAGATCCTCCGGATTATCTGGCACATAGCCGTCAGGAATTTCTCTTTCCTTGCCCGGCATTTTTAGCTCCTCGGCAGAATAGCCCCAGTTAAAGGCATAATCAACGTAGCCACCTGAGCGATACACATCGTGACCTCTTGCCATTATCTTACCAAAGCCACGCTCTGAAAAGGTCCTTTTTCTTCCGTCATTTAGCACAGGCACACAGTATTTATAGCCTTGATGGTGCATACCTGTAAACATATAGCCATTTTCTCTGATATCATCAGCAATTGCCTCAAACTCCGCATAGGTTACTCCGTCGCTTTCGAAGCGAGGGTCGCTGTAGTTTGTCCAGCCTATAACTCTTACCTTCATATTTGTCTCCCCATTAGTCTTTTTTTGGTTTTAGCATAACAATTGATGTTTCCGTTGGTTTTTCGTTTCTGTCGTGTATGTCAACATACTCTTCTTTTCTTTCGTACTTGTCAATTATAAATTTCTTTTTCTCAGTCTCGCATTTTAGAATCAGGGTATCTCCCTCATCCATATACCTGTATTCCCACCTGTGAGGAAGTACAAGCTTGCCTACGTTTATCGCATCCTCAAATTGGCTAGAGGTAACATCTATTTCAAACTCCTCGCTAAGATCAGTCTCAATTAGATCTTCTATATCAGATGGATAAATTACCTCCATTCTTTCAGGTGGCATTTTGCATTCCTTATAGCTCCATCTTTCAATGTCGAAGCCACAATAACCATAATAACTATAATTTCCGTGTGCCCTTGCCATAATTTGACCAAATGCTCTTTGAGTAAAGCACCTCATTTTTCCATCGTTCAAAACAGGAACAGCTAAATCAAACTCTTGATGGTTGTAGCCCGTAAACTCATAATCGTGTGCCCTTATATCTTCAATAATTGCTTCCCTTGCTGCAGGGCTACAATAAGACGCTTCTATGTTGTCGTTATCGTACCACGTCCAGCCGATCACCTTATATTTCATTCTTACCTTTCCAAAAAAACAGGGGGCTCCCTTTTGACAAGGAGCCCCTTTATTTTAATCCTCTTGTCTGTAAAGCTCAGCGATAAATTCTGCAGTTTTCTCAACACCAAGATCTGTGCTATTGAGCATAACAGTATAATTTTCCCTGTCGCCCCAGCTTTGTCCTGTGTAATACTTGTAGTTGATGCTACGCCTTTTATCTGTTTCGCTGATAAGCTTCTCTGCTTCCTTTTGAGAAACGCCCTTAAAGCTCATCGTTCTCTTTACCTTTTCCTTTTGACTTGCATAAATAAACACATTAAGTGTATCCATATCCTTTAGAATGTAGTCTGCGCTTCGTCCAACAATTACGCAAGGACCCTTCGCTGCAAGCTCCTTAATAACTCTTGTTTGAATTGCAAAAATTTTATCCTCAATAGATTCACCGTTTGCATTTCTGCCCACAAAGGAATATGCGAAAATAGATTTAGATGGTGCGTATTCACTCGCCCTCTTAATAACCTCATCTGCAAAGCCTGAATCCTTAGCTATCTCCTCAATAATATCCTTGTCGTAGAAGGGGATACCAAGCTTCTTAGCTACTAAAATACCAATGTATTTACCACCACTGCCGAATTCACGGCTGATTGTAATTATCTTATTACTCATAATAAGTCCTCCTTTTATTTTGGATATTATATTCCCCGTAAGTACATTTTAGCATAAAAGGGTTGATATGTCAATAATTTTTGTGTTGAGAGCCATATAAACTCAAGTAAAATTAAAGCAATTTATTGCACAAGACAAATTTATGTGCTAGAATATAATTAGAAAACGAGGTGAGCTTCATGAAAATCAATAGTAAAATAAAAAAGAGAGTTGTCTCTAAAATGGTTGAGTTTTTGGCAAGGGTTGAATCTGCCACGAGAAACGAAATTGTTGAAGGCACTATTGGTTTAATGGGCATTAAGCCCACACAGGGCTGTGCTATCAATCCTAAAAGTAAATATTGCACAATTAAAAGCTATGCTACTACTGTACTCAACGACCTTCTTGTAAAAAAGGATATTAAGCGGCAGGGAGATAGATATTCCCTCGCCCGTGAGGAATTTATAATAGTTCACGAGGATTTAGTTGAAAGTGAAATTCGTGCATATATCAGCGATGACCTGTTTACTAAGGAGGAAATTTACTCCTATCTTGAGGAATTCTTTGGCACAGACACCACTGCCTCCACAAGAGACGACTATTCCTTGCGTTCAATTGCCGGCAACATCTTGACTAACCTTTGCTCAAAGGGTGAAATTGAGCTAATAAATGGCAAATATACAAAGAAATCAGCTAGCGAATCCTTGCAAAGCTTAGACACTCCCCTCAGTGAAAATGAATTTAAGCCAAAATTTTTCAAGGCGCTTTGGCTACGTGGCGGAAGCTTTTTTGAAAGCTTTGTCGCAAATCTACTTGAAAAATATTATTCTCTAAATGGCAAAATGGTTGCCTATTGCGAGGTCTCTGGCGGTAGCAACGACGGTGGTATTGATATAGCGCTAAAAATTGTGGACTATCTTGGCTTTACTGAAAAGATCAAGGTACAAACCAAAAACAGAGACAAGGCGCAGGTAACCGAAAAGGAGGTGCGCGAGTTTTACGGTGCTATGATTGCCCAAAAGGGCTCTCGTGGAATTTACGTAACTACTACTCGCTTCCACCAAAGCGCCGAGGACTTTATTGAATCCGTTGATGATTTGGTGGGAATAGATGGCGACAAGCTATTTCAGCTTGTAAAAAGAACCCAGTACGGCATTATAAAAACCGCACAGGGCTATCAATTCGATACAGAAATTTTTGATTGAGGAATAAAATGACTACAGAAAAAGTAAAGCAAATGTTGAGGGACGCAATACATAAGCGCTCCGATGAAAAGCCCTTTCTTTTCTATTTTTCTCATAAGGATTTTAAGGGACTTTGCCAGCATTCATATAACATAAAATCCTCTAAGGGACACCAGCTTGTAGGCTATTTTTACTACTATGAGAGCGAGTATCTTAAGACACCTCTAAGGACAGATACCCTTGTTGTTTTTGACCACGGCATGTGGTCAGGGCATCGCTCCTACTTTCGCGAAATCGAAATGCTTTGCAGAAACGGATATATAGTTTACTCCTACGACCACACAGGGTGCTTCGAATCAGAGGGAGAAGAAACCTTTGGCTTCGCACAATCCTATTTAGATCTGTGCGACGTTTTGTCAAGCTTAAAGGAACACGAGAAAATCAAGGATATGAAGCTTTACGTCATTGGACATAGTTGGGGCGGCTTTGCCACTATGAACTGTCCTAACCCACACAACGTGGACAAGGTAGTGGCTATAAGTGGCTTTATATCCGTTGAGGAAATTGTAAATCAGTATATTCCATTTTTCCTAAAAAAGCACAGGCGCGCAGTTTTCAATATGGAAACCAAGGACAAGGGCTCTCTTGTTGACGGACGACGCTCCCTATTTCTTAGAAAAACAAAGGCACTTTATATTCATTCCCGTGATGACAAAATTGTAAGCTACAAAAAGCATTTTCTTCAGTTAAAAAAAGAACTTGCCAGTGCTTTGCCTGAGCAGGTCCAGTTCCTTTCATTGAATAAAAAGAATCACAACCCAACCTATACCATAAGCGCCCTTAAGGCTAAGAGCAAAATGGAGCGTGAGCTTAAGAGCGCCCACAAAAAGGGACTGCTCAACACGGCAGAGGGTTGCGAAAAATTCAAAAATAGCTACGACTGGTATCAAATAACTGAACAGGACCAAGAGGTTTGGGACAAAATTCTTGAATTTCTTGACTCCCCTCCCCTTAAAAATCCACCAGACCCTGCCTCCTTTGTTCAAGATTTTATCAAGAGCCAAAGCAACTAAAAAAAGCCAACGATTGCGAGACTTCTTACAAGGAAGTCTCGCAGTTTTATTCGCCAGAGGCGAATAAAATATCACTACGACCAAAGGAAGTAATATCACTTTTACGAAGTGAAAATATCACTCTTTGCAAGGCAAAGAATATCACTTGTCTCATTTTTACTATATAAATGACAAAGCCTCGATTAATCGAGGCTTTTAATATCTTTATGGGTAGTTGCATTTTCGTTGGCTTTTTTTAGTTAATCTAAGAGTCCGTCCGCAATCACAACCGTGCTTGCATGTGGAGTAATATTGCTTACGCTTGTATCTACAAGACCGATTAGTGCATAGTAGTCATTTGTGCTTGTGCCTAGGTAATAGCCACCCTCATACTCGGTTAGCTCAAGCATTGCGCAATAGGTAAATGCGCCCTTGCCTATTGACAAAATACCCTCCTTAAGTGCAAAACCACTTAGCTCAGAGCAACCATAGAAGGCTTCCTCTCCAATTGCAGATATGCTTTCAGGAATACCCACATAGTACAAGCTAATGCAATTCTTAAATGCCTCGTTGCCTATTTTCTCCACTCCGTTTTCAATAGTTACTGAATACAGAGATGAGCAATCTGCAAAGGCACTCTGCGGTATTGTCTTTACGCTTGCAGGAATTGTAATGCTTTCAAGTCTCGAACAGCCCTCAAAGGCACCATCGGCTATTACCTTTGTTCTTGGACTGATAGTACAATCACTGATCAGCTTTCCCTTAGCCTTAACAAGCACCATATACATATTATCAAGGCTTCCTACATAATATCCCTTTTCGTACTCGCCAAACACAAGCGCTACACAGCCCTCAAAGGCATCTGATGCAACGTGCTCTATTGTATTTGGAAGTATTACTCTTGTAAGTGCCGTGCAATTCTTAAGTGCGCCACTTGTAAGCTCTGTGCCACTATTGATTGTAAGCTCAAGCAAGCTTGATTTTGGCAAATAAGGAACAAGCTCACAGGGTACGGTTGCGTACCTAATGCTTGAATCCTCTGGAATAAGATTTGTAGCAAAGCTCAAGCTAGCCGGAACCTCTAGTCTTACAAGCTTCTCACAGCCCTTTAGTGCATTTGTGTTAACAACCTTAGTATCTCCATTCATTACACAGAATACTACATCCTTGCTTTTCGCTTGAATAAATGCGAAATATGGATTTTGATCGTTTCCTAAATAGCTTCCATTTTCGTATTCATTGAAGGCAAGTGAATTGCATCCCTCAAATGCCCCGTCTATCTTTGTAAGAGTGCTTGGTATATTGATGCTTGTAAGCGCTCCACAGCTCTTGAATGCATCCTTTTCTATAGCTAAAAGCCCCTCGCTGATTTTTACGCTTTCAAGTGCACTACAACCCTCAAAGGCGCCCTCACCGATAGTCTCAACGCCTGTTGGAATTGTTACGCTCTTAAGAGACGCCATTCCGTTAAAGGTGTTTTTCTCTATAACCGTAAAGAACGATGGAATTGTTAACTCCTCAACATCCTGACAGGAAGCAAGCGCATACCCTCTTATAGTATAAGTGCTTCCCTCAATTGAGTCTGGTAGAATAACATTTGTCCCCCTCGCCTTACAGCAAACAAGAGAGTAAAAATCTCCGTTTTTATGGAAAACAAGCTCACCGTCTACAACAAGCTTGCTATCAAAGTCAGCGCTTGTATAAATATCTAGTGCGTATTTACCTACCGAGCCGTTTTCCTCATTTTTGTCAATCTCAAGTGCGCTTGACAAATCTACAACCTCTACAAGAGAATAACAACCGTTGAAGGCATTTTCGCCAATTGCTTCAAGCGTGCTTGGGAGAGTTATGCTTGTCAAACGATAGCAATTTTCAAAGGCACCATCCTCAATATACTTCAAGCCCTCTGGCAATGTAACGCTTTCAAGAAGCTTAAAGTCCTTAAAGGCGTTTTTGCAAATTGTGGTAACCGTAGCGCCCTTTATGGTCTGTGGAATAACAATGCTAGTTAGGCTTCCCTTAATTTGAGTGATTTTCACCTCGTTATCAACGGACATTTCCCAAACGACCTCGCTTGTTTCTCCGAAATCGCGCACGCCCCATTTAACTGGACACTTGGAGGAATTCCAATCCCTGTCCCAGCCCTTTGGCTTTTCTGTTGCTAGACAGAAAATCATAAGGCTTTCGCAATTTTTGAACACGTCCTCACCAGCCTTAAGGGTGGTGTCCGGAATTACTATAGTTTGAAGCTTTTTGCAGTTTTCGAAGGCAAAATCACCAATTTCAGTTATCTCGCCCATAATCGTTATTTCTTCTAGGCTAGTGCATCCTTGAGCTAATCCGTCCTCAATTATAAGAACGTATTGAGGAATTACAAGACTGGTAATTCCCGTACAGCCTGCAAATGCCTTTTTGCCAATTTCAATTGTATATTCAGGAAGCACAATTTCACTCAAGCCAACACAGCCTGAAATAAACTCACTTCCGATTATACTTACGGTTTCTGGAATTGTAAGCTCCTTAAGAGAGGTGCAGCCGTAAAGAATTCTTGACTCTAAGACCTCAAGATCAGGAAGCTCTATTCCCGTAAGAGCCTTACACCTTGCAAAGGCGCTCTTCCCAATTTTAGAAACACCTGTGCCAAGTGAAATTTCCTTTAGTGAGTAGCAGTTTTCAAAAACGCTTTCACCAAGCTCTGTTACACTGTCAGGTATTATCATTTCCTCAATAAGTCCACAGTAGCTGAATGCGCCCTTCTTGACAATTTCAATTTTATCGCCTAGCAAAACGCCCTTTAGCTTGCTGCAGCCTAAGAAGGAATATTCTCCGATAGCAGTCATATCCTCGTGAAGATTAACCTGCTCAAGGCTAGTGCAATAGTAGAACATATTGTCCGGCACTTCCTTGATGCTTTCAGGGAAGGTAAAGCCTTCTATGGATTTACAGTAGTATAGCACGCCCTTGCCAAGACTTGTAACAGTACTTGGAATTACAAGCTCCTTAAGGCTTGAGCAATAAGCAAAGGCTCCCTCTCCTATTTCGTAGGTAGCCTCTGGAATTGTAAAGCTCTTTAACGAGGTACAGTTCTTAAAGGCGTTCTTTCCTATTTTTGTAAGGGTCGAGGGCACTATAATCTCCTCAAGCACGTCACAATCCAAAAAGGCGTCCTCGCCAATGGCGCGCACAGGCTTTCCTGCATAGCTATCTGCGATTTTCACGCTTTTTTGAGTTCTGTCGCTAATTCCTGAAACGATATAATAGCTTCCGTCAGTGCTTAGGGAATAGATAAGCAAAACCCTTTGGCAGTTATTGCAAACACCCTCCTCGGAATAGTCGTGTCCCTTAGCGTTTATAACCTCAGCCTGAACAGCCCCACAGGAGCATCTTTTCTCCCTATTACCGATTTCTGTGCAGGTTTCCTCCTTTAATACAATCCACTCCCCAAACTCGTGAGTATGTGGACCATTATCTCCGCAAGAGCCCAGCACTAGGCACAGTGTAATTATGGAGACTATTAAAGCTAAAATCGAAATTAACCTTTTCATTTTTTCTCCTTAATTGGATTTTTCTCTTAATCTTTTTAGTAGCTCCTTGAAATTGTCTGGCAAATCGCATTCAAAGCTCATTTCCTCTTTTGTTCTCGGGTGAATAAGAGTAAGCCTTTTTGCATGAAGAATTTGCCCATCTAAAAGAGCCTTATTCGTTTTTTCAAAGGGTGTTTTCCCACCACCGTAGACCTCATCTCCTATAATAGGATGACCAAGATATGAGGTGTGCACCCTTATTTGATGAGTCCTGCCTGTTTCCAGCACCATTTTTGCATAGGTATAGCCTGCAAAATCCTCGATTACTGAATAATGGGTAATCGCCTCTCTTGCTCCCTGTCTTGTACTGGGAACAACTGCCATTTTCTTTCTATCCACAGGATGCCTTGCCATATATGTTGAGATTGTTCCCTCATTTTCCTTTAGGTGTCCTGTCAAAATTGCGTGATATTCTCTTGTTATTTGGTGATCCTTTAGTAAGCTAGACAAAAAGACATGACTTTCGTCATTCTTTGCAACTACCAAAAGTCCGCTGGTATCCTTATCAATTCTATGTACGATTCCTGGGCGCACCACCCCATTTATGCCCGAAAGCTCACCCTTGCAGTGATACAAAAGAGCATTTACCAGCGTACCGCTTTCGTTACCCGGTGCAGGATGAACTACCATGCCAGAGGGCTTATCTATTACGATAATATCCTTGTCCTCGTAAACGATATTCAAGGGGATATCCTCAGGCTCGCAGGAAAGCTCCCGTGGCTCTCTTTCCTCGATTTCCACTATATCTCCCTGCCTTAGGCGATAATTCTTTGGTTGCTCGCCACCGTTTACAAGCACGAAGCCATCATCAATTAGCCCTTGGGCACTTGAACGAGTAATTTGCATTGCCTCGGACACGTACAAATCAAGACGTTTTTTTACGTCAGCCTCATTTATCTGCATTTTTGTCCTCGCTCTTTTTGTTTTTGATAAGCTCGATAATCAGTGCAAGAACAATAATTCCTGCTCCAACGCATACAAACGCGTCTGCTCCATTGAACACATACACCCATATACCGCGAAAATCTATCATATCCACCACGTTGTAGCGGAAAATTCTATCAATCATATTTCCAATTCCACCGCTGACAATTAAGGCAAGTCCTATCTTTAGTAAGAGCCCCTCCTTGCAGAAGCCAAACAGATAAACACCTATGCCGATGATGGCAAGGGTTGATACGCTCATAAAGATAATTCTGCCTGGCAAGGTGTCGAACAAGCCAAACGCCATTCCGTCATTTTCAATATAGGTAAGGTGCAAAAAGCCCGGTATGAGAGGAATGCTTTGCCCAACGGTCATATTGGCAACTACAATTGCCTTTGTTACCTGGTCAAGAATTATTCCACCAACCACAACGCTTATTAAAATTATAAGTTCCTTTAGGTTAAATTTTTTCATTTATTCTCCTACACTATCAGCCACACTGCATTTGATAATACCTGCACAATAATAACAAGCACTAAAAATGACAAATCTATAGGACACCTTCTTATAAATTCAAAACGGCTTAGAAAGCTTCTAATAGGTGTCAAAAGTGGTGATAATATTCTATTTATGCTCTCATATAGGCGAGTCCCCCTTGCCTCGGGAATCCAAGACATAATCGCACTAACGAGAAGCAATACGTCCAAAACACTTAAAATGCTATAAATAATCCAAGCAAGTGTTTGCATATTTTCTCCCTTTATACAGTAAAGAATTCATCGTCGCCGTCGTCAGATGCAAATGCCTCTCCACTAACGTCAACGTCCTTTGGAGCAATAAAGTATGAGTCGTTTGTAGCCTTTTTAATGCTTACTCCAAGTGCGTAGGCTGCGCCACTTATAAAATCAATCATTCTCTTGTAGGTTTCCTTTTCAACCCCCTCAAGGTTCAAAAGAACAGTTCTACCCATTGTTAAATAGTCAACTGCAGGAAGCAATTGCTCTATTGTCTTTGGCTTACATATCTTAAGCTCCAAGGCGCCAGCGCCACCCTCAAGAGAAACGTTTGCAGAGACGGGCTTACCGCCCTCCTCCTCGTATTCATCCTCATCGTCCTCGTAAGTCTTTTTCTTAAATAAATCAAAAAATCCCATTTTAGTATTTCCTTTCGCCAAATATTTTGCTTCCAACTCTTACAAGAGTTGCTCCTGCCTCAATAGCATACTCGTAGCTATCACTCATGCCCATTGAGAGTATTGATGTCTCTTTATCAAAAAGCTTATCAAAAAGCTCCTTTACAATTTTGAAATAACCTAGATACTCCTCCCTTGTGTTACATCTAGGCGCCATAGTCATAAGTCCCTTCACGCAAACGCTTTTGTACGCCCTTGCCTGATTGCAGAAATCCTCAACACACTCGGGCATAATTCCACCCTTGCTTTCCTCTCTGCCACTGTTTACCTCGATTAGCACGTTTACCACTCTGCCGATTTTTTCTGCCCTTTTGTTTATTTCCTCAAGAAGCGAAAGGCTGTCAACGGAGTGAATAAGGTCCACCTTGTCGATTATATACTTTACCTTGTTTTTTTGCAAAGTTCCAATGAAATGTAGCTCTGCGCTTTTATCATAGCCCTCATATTTTTCAAGTAGCTCGTTTACACGATTTTCGCCGATAACCTTACAACCTAAGGATATTAGGTAGTTTATATCCTCCACGCTCTGCATTTTTGTTGCAGAAAGCAGAGTTACTCGCCCGTTTTTATCAAGCTCCTTAATTCTTGAAAGCACATTTTCGTAATTCTGTTTTATTTGTTCTTTTCTTGGGTCCATCTTTCCCTCCAGAAGCTCCCTTGCCACTGATATAGGCTCCTGCTCATCAACATAAATTGTGTGATAATCACTTCGCCTTGAAAACCAGGTTAGCTGACGCTTAGCATAATGTCTTGTAGATAGCTTTAGCTCTGCAATGCATTCCTCAAGGCTGGCATTGCCCTCAAAATAAGGAATAAGCTCCTTATAGCCAATAGCGCCAGAGGCAGTATATTGCTTGTCAAGATATCCCTTTTCAAAAAGATATCTTGCTTCATCCAAAAGTCCCTCCTCAAGCATTATATCAACTCGTTTTTCTATGCGAGAATACAGGGTGTCTCTGTTTTTACAGCTTAGGAAAAGCACTACGCTATCGTAGGGGCTTTCCTCCACCCTCGACTCCTCATCCCACAGGGATTTAGGCTTCCCCGTGCATTTGTATATTTCAAGGGCGCGAATTACCCTTTTTAGATTGTTTTTGTGAATTTGCTCTGCACTCTTAGGGTCAACCTCTTTCAAAAGCTGGTGAACGTATTCGTTGCCCCTTTCCTTAGCCTCGTTTTCCAAAAACGCCCTGTACTCCTCATTCTTAGATGATTGAGAAAACGATGGATTTTCCAGCACACTGTCCAGATAAAGTCCTGTGCCTCCGCAAAAAATTGGAGTTTTTCCTCTTTTTAGTATGTCCTCGATTTTCTCCTTGGCAAGAGCTGCGTAATCTACGCAGGAAAACTGCTCGTCAGGATTTTTTATATCAATCAAATGATGTGGCACTAGCTTAAGCTCGTCCTTCGTAGGCTTTGCTGTGCCTATGTCCATCTGTCTGTAAATTTGCATTGAATCACAGGAGATAATTTCGCCATCAAGCATTTTGGCAAGCTCTATTGCCAAGGCAGTTTTTCCCACTGCCGTAGGGCCAACTATTGCTATAACCCTTGGTTTTTTGCTCATTCGTTATCTCCTTTCTGAAAAAAGCCCGTATCTTTTCCATCTCTGCCTGCTCTATTAAAGCAGGTAGAATTAAACCACGCCTCTTTAAGGCTACACCTCTGCGACTCACTTTGTTCCCGTGCATAAGTTCCACTAACGAAAACAAGTTTTCGAGTGTCACTTAATCCACCAGCCGAGCTTGTACCCCTTTTTTTCAAAACAGGAATCCTTTTGTCGCTTTGCGACATTTCTGCACAAGGGTGCCACAAGAGTGCCCTACTAGGGGAAGGCTACTCAGTTGGTAGTTCGCCAAAAAGCTACAAAAATCAAGGCGCACCAACTATCAGTCTGGTTCAATAGACGCAGAAAACAAAGGCGCAACGGAACTAGCAGACAAAAACGTACTTTGGGCGTGCGTTAAGGTTGCCAGTGAGTAGCAACACAGGTTTTCAAAGTCTATTCAATCAGCATTGCATCGCCGAAGGAAAAGAAGCGATATTTCTCTCTCACTGCTTCCTCGTACGCACGCATAATGTAATCCCTGCCACAAAGAGCTGACACTAGCATTAAAAGTGTGCTTTCTGGTAGGTGGAAGTTTGTTATTAATGCATCTACTGCCTTAAATTTATAGCCCGGATATATAAAAATTCCAGTATTTGTTGCTTGAGGAATTATCTCCCCGTTTTCGTTTGCAACGCTTTCAAGGGTACGGCAGGAGGTTGTGCCTACGGCGATTATTCTGCCACCCCTTTTGCGTCTTTCGTTTATAACGTCGGCGCTTTCCTTTGTTACTGTAATGAACTCGCTGTGCATTATGTGGTCGGTGATTTTATCTGCCTTTACAGGGCGAAAGGTGCCCAAGCCTACGTGAAGCATAACTGGCACTATGGCAACGCCCTTTGCCTTTATTTTTTCAAGAAGCTCCTTTGTAAAATGTAGCCCTGCCGTGGGGGCTGCGCTACTGCCATTTTCCCTTGCATATACGGTTTGGTATCTTTCCTTATCCTGAAGCTTTTCTGTAATGTATGGGGGCAGTGGCATAGAGCCGATTATGTTCAAAACCTCAAAAATGTTTGAATATTTCTTTTCATCAAAGGAAAATTCAACTATTCTGTTTCCGTCCTCTACAATCTCTAAAACAGTTGCCTCAAGTACGTCTCCGTAGCGAATTTTACCACCAATTTTTATTTTTTTAGCAGGCTTTAGAAGCACCTCCCACTTATTTTGAGAATGTTGCTTCAAAAGCAAGGTTTCAATCTTAGATGGGTCAGATGCAAATTGTCCCTCATCCCTAACCTTTTCTCCATAGATACGGGCAGGAATTACCCTTGAATCATTGATAACTAGGGTATCTCCCTCTTTGAGGTAGTCGATTATATCGTAAAAATGCTTGTGAGATATTTTCTTATCCTTGCCCAAAACCATTAAGCGAGAATGATCCCTTGGCTCAATAGGAGTCTGCGCAATTAGCTCTTGTGGGAGCTCGTAAAAAAAATCACTGGTTTTAAGGTCAGTTTCAATCAATGTATTTTTAATCATTTTTGTCGTTTTAGCCCTTTATATCATATTATATTGATAGTACATAATATCATTGTACAATATTAAACTCTTTTTTGCAACAAATTTTTATATTTTAAGGGGGATTTTAATAAATGGCAAGAAAGCAGAGCTTATTTTTTGGAAGTGGTGTTGCGTTGGTTACGCCATTCCGAAATGGCGAGATTGACTACGAAGCCCTTGAGGAGCTAATCGACTTTCAAATACGAAACGGCACAGATGCAATAGTGCTTCTTGGCACAACGGGAGAGGCATCTACAATAAATGAGAGTGAAAGAGAGAAAATAATTCCCTTTGCTAAGGAAAAGATAAAAGGGCGAGTGCCACTCATAGTCGGCACAGGCACAAATTCCACCGAGGTGTCGGTCAGATATACAAAAATGGCACAGGAGCTAGGAGCAAACGGGTGCTTAGTGGTTACTCCCTACTACAACAAGGCAACTGACAATGGAATCATTGCTCACTATAAAAAAGTGGCAGGGAGTGTCGATATTCCTATAATTTTGTACAACGTTCCATCTCGCACAGGAGTTACCATTTCCAAGGGTGTGTATAGAGAGCTTTCTAAAATCGACAACATTGTAGGAGTTAAGGAGGCTAGCGGAAGCATTTCATATATGCAGGAAATAGCCCGTGAGCTTGGCGACGTGCTTGATATATACACAGGCAACGACGAGCTGACCTATTCCACCCTCGCTCTTGGTGGAAGTGGCGTAATTTCCGTATGTGCCAACGTTACCCCCAGCCTTATGCATCAAGTCTGCTACGAATTCAAGTCTGGCAATTATCAAAAGAGCCGTGAGCTTCTTTTTAGACTTCTTCCCCTCATCGAGGAGCTTTTCAAGGAGGTCAACCCAATTCCAGTAAAGGCGTCTCTTTACTTAATGGGTATGGTTAAGAATGAGTTCAGGCTGCCTCTTTGCAAATCAACAAGATTAAGCGAGCTGGAAAGTGTTTTATCTAATCTAAATCTCGTTTAGTTACTACACCTCATCCACCGTCTTATGACGGTCCCCCTTCCCCTCCGTACAAAGGGGAAGGCTTGGAATTCCGTTTACCCTTATGCAAATCGACAAGACTAAATGAGTTGGAAACTGTTTTATCTAATCTAAATCTCGTTTAGTTACTACACCTCATCCACCACCCGAGCGTCCCTTTGGCAGGGCGCAACCCTTTTGTCGCTTTGCGCCATTTCCCCTCACAGGGGAATCGCCCCCTTTTTTTCCAAAACAGGAACCCCTTTGTCGCTTTGCGCCATTTCTGCACAAGGCACGCCACAAGGGTGCCCTACTAGGGGAATCGCCTCCAAACAAAGGGGAAGGCTTGGAATTTCGTTTACCCTTATGCAAATCAACAAGATTAAGCGAGCTGGAGAGCGTTCTTTCGCAGCTAAATTTAGTTTAACTATCCACACCCTTGCAAGGCTACACCTCATCCGTCTGCTTTGCAGACACCTTTCTGCGCAAGGCACGCCCTAAAGGGTGCCCTCAAGGGGAAGGCTTGGAATTTCGTTTACCCTTATTCAAATCAACAAGATTAAGCGAGTTGGAAAGCGTTCTTTGCAATTAAATTTACTCCAGGCTCAAATTTTCTTGACTTTTACTCTTTAGTAGGTTATACTTCTAGTATAAAGCATGACATCTTGAAAGGAGTACACTATGGACGCTGAAAGAATTATACTTTGTATCGTATCCTTCCTTTTCCCAATTGTAGGCATTATTTTGTGGGCAGTAAAAAAGGATGAGGGTAAAATTTATGGTATCGTCGGAATCGCTTCTTGGATTATAAGCGCAGTGGTCGGTTTCATTTCGGGATTTATAATTTCCGTGTTACCACTTTTGTTAGAATCCCTTGCTATCTAAATAAATAAAAAGAGCTTGCTATTTCGCAAGCTCTTTTTATTATTTCTTATTCTTTTTCTTCTCAGGGCAGATAACGATTCTTCTGTTTTCGTCGTAGCCTACTGAGTGAGTAGATACGCCCTCGATGCCTTGAATTTCAGAGTGAATAATCATTCTCTCATAAGGATTCATTGGCTCAAGCTGTACGTTTCTTTGATACTTCATTGCCTTGTCAGCCATTCTCTTTGCAAGGGAGCGAAGTGTTTGCTCTCTCTTTTCTCTATAGCTTGCAATGTCAACGATTACCTTAACGTATTCCTTGTTGTCGCCCTCGCTCTTACGCGCTAGGCAAAGATTTGCAAGGTATTGAAGTGCATCAAGCATTTCTCCTCTATGACCGATAAGAGAAGGAGCATCCTCGCCCTCAATTGTGATAAGTCTTGATACAAAGCCCTTTTCATTTAGTGTAAGGTCGCCCTCAACTGTGCAAGCAAGACCGATATCGCGAACAAAGTCCTTCAAGAAGTTCATTGCAAGGGTCTTTTCCTCAACCGTTACATTGATGCTTTCTTCCTTTTCTTCCTTTGTCTTTACCTTTTCTGCTGGCTGTGGCTGTGCCTCAACCTTCTTTTCCTGCTTTGGAGTCTCCTTCTTTTGCTGTGGCTTTGGCTCGTGCTTCTTTTCTTGCTTAGCCTCAACCTTTTTCTCCTGCTTTGGCTCTGGCTTCTTTTCTGGCTTTGGAGCTACAATCTCCTCCTTGCCATCGTCAACTATAACCAATATTTCAGCAGGCTTGCTTCCGATTCCTAGAAAGCCCTTTTTGCCTGAGCTAATAACCTGAATATCTAAATCGCCAAGCTGATCGTAAATATCGTGAGCCTTTGCATAAGCCTCCTCAACGGTTTTAGCCATTATCTTAAATTCTTGTTTCATTGTTCTGAATCTCCGTCGTTTTCACTCTTTGTTGATTTAGGTTTCTTCTTGTTTACCTTTAATTCCTTTTCTATTGCCTTGATATCCTCGTCGGAAAACTTTGGATACGGCATTGTCTTTGCAAGTATAAATTGCTGTAGGGAGTTTAGAATTGTTCTAAATATCCAGTAAACACCAATTGCTGCTGGGAAGGTAAACGTAAAGAACATTGACATAAGAGGCATTGTATATAGCATTAGGTTCATTGAACTCATAGCGCCCTGTGCCTCTGTCTGCTGTGAGCTTTGATATGAAAGCTTCTTTGATATAAATTGTGCCAAATAGGTAAGTCCTAGGTTTACTATTGGAATGAAAATCAACCACCAGTAGCTTTGACCAAATGCATTCCATGGTGTAATTCCAAGCTCTGTGCCAAACATTGTAACGTCTGGCAAAAATCTTCCGTTAAGTCCCTCGAGCTGACCGATGGTTGCCGTTACCTGCTCTGGAGAAACAAGCCATTCGCCTGCTGTTTCAGATGGTACTGCAACAATCTTCTCTGCCCATTTTCCACCCTCTGCAATAAAGTTTCTGATTTGTGAGGAAAGTGCAACCTGATAACCAGAGGTGCCCGTTCCAATTCCAAAAGCCTCTGCAGCAATTCTACAGGTTTCTGCAGACAAGTCGGTAATAAATTCAAGTGGTCTTATAACAACCTGATAAAGTGGGAAAATTATGAGAATTTGCACTATCATTGGCAAGCATCCGCCAAGTGGGCTATAGCCCTCCTTTTGATAGAGCGCTCTCAGCTCCTCTTGGTACTTTTGCATAGTCACCTGATCGTTTCTGCCAGCGTACTTTTTACGCAAAATTACCTCATAGGGACGAAGTGATGCCTGCTTTATCATATTCTTTTGCTGTCTTATGCCAAATACAAGGCACATAAAAATTTGCATAACAAGTGCAAATAGGAGCAGTGCAACAACATAGTTTTGTGTTAGCCAATAGCAGCCCTTAAGTAAATACGCAAACGGAACTGCTAAAGTATCCCAAAATCCGTTCATTCTTTATTTTCTCCTGTATTTTTCCTCTGTCCTCTGAGTGTAAACCTCTCGGGTACAGGGTCGTAGCCCCCTCTTGAATAGGGGTTGCATCTTAAAATCCGCCAGATTGCCAGTATGCAACCACGAATTATTCCATGCCTTTCGATAGCCTCTATTGCATATTCCGAGCAGGTGGGGGTGAACCTACATGCGCAGGGCAAAAGAGGTGAGATGAATTTTTTATATACCCTAATGGGAAATGTAAAAATTTTCTTCATAATTCAATTCTTTTCTAAGAAATTCAAGCAAAATAGCAAGGTATATGTTAATTATTCCCCTGCCACCGTTGTATTTATTAGCCCTAAGGACACAAGCGCCCTCTTTAGCTCTCGTGCCACCTCCGTGCTTTTACTGTTTGCACAGGCTTGTCTTGCTACAAGCACTAATAGATAGCCCTTTTCTACTTGATTCTCTTTTTCTACTTGTCTTAAAGCCTCTCTAAGTACTCGCTTCATCCTATTACGCTCAACAGCTCCTCCGAGCTTTTTTGAAACAGTAAGTCCAACACGATTCACAAAAACGTGCTGTGGATGGGCACACATAAGCTTTTTAGCGTGGTAATCCTTCAAAGCGTAAGTAATTAAGCTTTTGGATACATGCTTTTTTCCTTTAGTATATGCCTTCGAGTATAAATGATTTTCACAAATTGCAATATGCTTCATATAACCGCTTCCTTCCTAAATTCTGCAGACAAATCTCTGCACCTTTTCATTCACGATTATGCGACGATTAGCTCCGTCGTAAAGCTTGCCTAAAACGAAAAATCGGGACTGCTGGCAAAAGCAGTCCCGAACTTAAAGCATGCAATCAACAATTAATAAGTAAGTCTTGCTCTGCCCTTAGCGCGTCTTCTCTTCAAAACTTTTCTACCGTCAGCGGTTCTCATTCTCTTTCTGAAGCCGTGCTCTTTTTTTCTTTGACGCTTCTTTGGTTGGTAAGTTCTTAACATAGTAGCACCTCCTTGATTCAAATTGGAAGCCGTATTTTCATACGCAATCTGATAGATGAATATTTATCTCGGTTTTTAAGACAAATAATATTATACACATACAACTAGGCTTTGTCAAGCATTTTTTTCTACAAAAGCCGAATTTTGCCCGTGTGTTCCTTGGGCAAGCACCCCTTTTTTGCTATTTTTTCTTAGGGGAGTGTCTGTTTTTCGCCCTTTTTGTATCTGTTTTTTGTGTTATTTTCCTTGTGTTTTTGTTTGTTTTTTCTTTGTTTTTCTGCAAAACCTTGCCTTGAGGCTTGCCTTTTGCGCTGGATTTTCTTGCGCTCTGCGTCTTTGCATTTTGCCTCTCAAAATATTCAGAGCCGACACGCAAATCTGGCTTTACAAGGCATTTTCCCTCAAAGCCTATTAAATCCTCTCTGCCTGCTTTAGCAAGAGCCTCTCTTACTAAATTCCTATTTTCAGGCTTTCTATATTGCAAAAGCGCCCTTTGCATTAGCTTTTCACGATAATCGTCAGGAGCGTAAACTCTTTTGCCGTCAAGAGGATTTATTCCCGTGTAATACATAACGGTTGAGGCAGTGCCCGGAGTTGGATAAAAGTCCTGTACCTGTTCAGGATTCAAGCCTAGCTCCTTTAGGTACAGAGCAAGCTCTACCGCGTCCTTTAGCTCACTTCCCGGGTGAGAGGACATAAGGTATGGAACAAGATATTGCTCCTTACCAGCCTCCTTGCAAAGCTTGAAATACTTATTCTTGAATTTATTGTAAACGCTAATATCCGGCTTGCCCATATATTTGAGCACCTGAGATGAGCAATGCTCTGGCGCTACCTTGAGCTGACCGCTTACGTGATCACAAACGAGCTTCCTGAAAAAAGCATCGCTTTTGTCGTACATCATATAGTCAAAGCGAATTCCTGAGCGAATAAACACCTTCTTCACCTTGGGCAATGCTTCAATTTGACTAAGCAAATCTATGTACTCCGAGTGGTCCACCTTAAGGCTTGGGCATGGAGTAGGCACAAGACATTTTCTATTAGTGCAAACACCACTCTTTAGCTGTTTATCACAGGCTGGATATCTAAAGTTTGCCGTAGGACCGCCCACGTCATGAATATAGCCCTTAAAGTCCTTCATTTCAGTAATCAGCTTAGCCTCCTCCAAAACGGACGCTATGCTTCTTGACCTTACCTGCCTGCCCTGATGAAATGCAAGGGCGCAGAAGTTACACGCGCCAAAGCAACCACGATTGTGAGTTATCGAAAACTTAACCTCGCTGATTGCAGGCACTCCACCCTCCTTTTCGTACACAGGGTGATACTCTCTCATATATGGAAGTGCATAAACCCTGTCAAGCTCCTCTCGCTCAAGAGGAAAGGCAGGTGGATTTTGAACCAGCTTTTTGTTGTCGTAATATTCAACGATCGCCTTACCGCTTATGGCGTCTTGATTTTTATATTGTATTCCAAAGGCACGAGCATACTCCTCCGGACTTTCCTTGATTAGATTAAAATCAAGCTCTGCTCCCACAGGGAAGGAAACCTCGTCCTCTCTTTTACAGAGATATACACAGCCCCTCTCGCCTCTGATTTTCTTTACAGGCACTCCACGGTCAAGCAATTTTGCTATTCTTAAAATAATGTTTTCTCCCATACCGTAGGTGAGAATATCTGCTCGGCTATCAACAAGAATGCTTCGCCTGATTTTGTTGTCCCAATAATCGTAATGAGCAAAGCGCCTAAGTGATGCCTCAAGCCCGCCTATGATGATAGGAATATCTCCATAAGCCTCTCTTATTCTATTTGAATAAACTATAACTGCGCGGTCAGGGCGCTTGCCCATTTTTCCACCTGCAGAGTAGTAGTCGTAGCTTCTTTTCTTCTTTGATACAGTGTAGTGGGCAACCATTGAATCAATGTTACCAGCACTTACTAAAAAGCCTAAGCGGGGTCTTCCAAAACGCTTAAAATCCTCTGCGCTTTTATAGTCAGGCTGTGCCAAAACTGCTACCTTAAAGCCTGCATTTTCCAGAACTCTGGTTATAATAGCAGTACCAAAGGACGGATGGTCAACATACGCATCGCCACTGACATATACAAAATCTGGAGCGCCCCAGCCAAGCGCATCGCATTCAGCCCTTGTAATTGGCAAAAAGCCCTTTCCCTTCACTTTTGTCCTCCTAAGGAAAGAACAGGCATTCACCTGTTCCTCTTATTTATAATCAACCTTTAGGTTGCATGTAACGCACAGAATCACTGCCGACGGTTGTGTATCCTATTCTTCCTCGTTGTCATTCATTAGAATGTCCATTATATTATTTGCAACCTTTTCATCCTCAAGGTAAACAAGGCAATCGTTTTCCTCGTCAATACGGAAAATGAGAACCTCGTTTTCTTCCACGCCCTCTAGCTTGGTCAATGGCTTAAGAACTGCGTAGTAGCTACCCTCGTAATCTACAACGGCAACCTGATCAAACTCAATCTCTTTGCCGTTGTTATCCTCTACAACAATTGATTCAAAGTTGTTGTCGTCAAAAAGCTTGTCGACAAATCTTGCTTTCTTTTCTTTATTGTCCATAATATCCTCCGCTTCCATCACCCATATTCTTTTCAAGGCCAGAGAACTTGGTGTATTCACCAGTCCAGCCCATTTGTACCGTTCCTGTATTACCTTGACGGTTTTTAGCCACGATAACGTCAACCAAATGCTCCTTCTCAGGGTCCTCACCATAATAGTCTCGAGACAGGAATATAACCTTGTCCGCATCCTGCTCAATAGAGCCTGATTCACGAAGGTCGGAAAGCATTGGCTTTCTCTTTTCCTTTTCCTTTTCCGATGCACGTCCTAGCTGTGAGCAGGTGATAACTGGCACGTTAAGCTCGTTTGCAAGAAGCTTAAGTCCTCTTGTAAGATCAGAAACCTCGTTTACACGAGAGCCGTCCTTGCGCTTCTTATCCGACTCCATAAGCTGTAGGTAGTCCACAATAACAAGCCCTAAATCCTTAATTCTGCGAAGCTTGGATTTCATCGCGTTTATGGTTATATTTGACGTATCATCAATATAAATATTAGTTTCGGAAAGAATAGATGAGGCATACGCCAAGCTATCCCAATCCTTTTCGCTAAGAGTTCCTGTTCTGAGGTTAGAGGAGTCAACCATAGCCTCAGAGGACAAAATTCTCATTACCAGTGCCTCGTTAGGCATTTCAAGAGAGAAAATGCATACTGCCTTTTTAGACTTCTTAGCAATATTTGTGCCTATGTTAAGACAAAACGCAGTTTTACCTACACCTGGACGAGCTCCAACAACTATAAGCTCACCCTTGCCAAAGCCGACAATCATATTGTCAAGGTCCTTAAAGCCTGAGGAAAGCCCCTTTCCCTTGTCTGGATTATTTTTAAGCTCCTCAAGGTTTCCACATACGTTTACAATAACGTCTCTTATGTGTACAAAATCGCTTCTTTGATTTCTTTCGGCAATTTCAAAAATCCTTTGCTCAGCCACGTCAACAATGTTGTCAACAGTGTCATTTTCCTCAAAGGCGTCCTGTTGAATAAGCTGAGAGGCCTCTATAAGCTTTCTCAAAACGCTTTTTTCATAAACGATTTGAACGTAATCCCTTACGTTAGCAGTTGTTGGCACAATGTCAACAAGAAGCTGAATATATGAGTGGGCAGATGTCTCGTCCTGATAAACCCCTGATTTAACAATTGCATTTATAACTGCAATATTATCAACAGTTCTGCTGTCGCCCTTTAGGTCGCAAATTGAATCGTAAATTCTTTGGTGGTCCTCAATGTAAAAATCTTGAGGCTTCAAGTATTGAGAGGCAATCTCGAAGCATTTTTCCGGGTCTGCTATAATACAGCCCAAAACAGCCTGCTCAGCATCCACTGAGTAGGGTAGCTTTCTCTGTAATCCGTCCATTTTACTTCTCCGTTACAGTAACAGTAAGCTTGCCTACAACGTCAGGGTAAACCTTAACGTCAAGAATGTACGTGCCAAACGCCTTGATTGGCGCATCAAGCTGAATTTTTCTCTTATCAATCTCAAGAGCGCACTGACTCTTTAATGCCTCTGCAATATCCTTTGCAGTAATTGCACCGTAAAATCTACCCTCGTTGCCTGCCTCAGCCTTAATTTCTACCTTGCATGCAGAAATTTTCTTTGCAAGCTCGCTAGCCTCCGCCTTCTCTACATCCTTACGATGCTTGTCGGAGCTTTCCTTATTCTTAACGTCATTGATTGCCTTAGCGTCAGCTACAACTGCAAGCTTTCTTGGAAAAAGAAAGTTTCTCGCATAGCCCTCTGAAACATCAATAATTTGATTCTTTTTACCTTGGGACTTAACGTCCTGTAAAAGTACAACCTTCATTTTATTTCTCCTTATTCATCCATGTTAATTTTATCATCAATTGCCTGCTTTAGCCTGTCGAGAACACGTTGCATATTTGGCATTTTTTCATTGAGCACAACCTGTGCGCCCGCCTCGTCAAAGCGTCCGCCACCCTTCAGCTCCTCAAGAATGAGCTGAACGTTTACAGATCCGTTTGAACGAGCTGAAATAGCAACAGTATTTCCGATTCTTACCAACGCAAAGCTTGCAGAAACGCCCTCAAGAGAAAGCATCTTATCAGCAACCTTTGCGTTCATAATTCTGTCAAGTGAATCCTTACCGTTTTCATTGATAGCAATTGCAAAGCAATTACGATAGGTATCGAGAGTTTCTGCGTATTTTATTTCCTTTTTGTAGTCAAAAAGATTTGTTTTGAATAGATTTTGAATGCTCTCATATTGCGCACCGTGGTCTCTTAGATACATAGATGCAGAGTGAGTTTTTGTACCAACGCCCTTTGTAAAGTGCTTTGTGTCAAGCAAAATGCCTGAATAAATCATATTTGCATCCATTGGTGTCAGAAAGTCAACAGGTAGAACCTGCTCAAGAAGCTCTGCCACAATTTCACTAGCACTTGACGCACTTGGCTCAATATATGAAAGAAGTGGCTCCTTTTCAAACTCTGCAGTCTTACGGTGGTGGTCGATATAAATGATATTATCAACCATCTTTGCAAGCTCAGGAGATTCAAACATTTTTGCGTTGTTTACGTCAACAACGATAAGAAGCGTATCTGTACGCACTAGGTCAAGACCCTTTGAGGCGTTTACAAAAACGCCCTTCATATTATCGTAGCCCTCTAGTAGCTTTAAGCATCTCTTAACGTTTGCATCCTTAAAGGCAGTAACGATATTTACCTTCTTTTTGCACATCATTGCAAGACGCGCAATACCTACAGACGCTCCTATTGCGTCATAGTCTGGGAACTTATGCGCCATTACAAGCACGTTGCCTGCCTCGTTAATGCAGGTGAGAAGCTCGCTGGCAATAACACGGGAACGAACCTTTACTCTGTTTTGTAGCGTATTTACAAGTCCGCCATAGAATAAAACTCTTTCACCAATTCTTACTGCAGCCTGGTCACCACCACGCTGAAGCGCCATGTCAAGCGCCTGCTGAGCAATCTTTTCCTTTTCACCCATAGTACCCTCAACAGAGGCAATACCCATTGAAAGAGTTACAGGAATGTTGCTTCTTCCAGCCTTAATCTCTCTTACCTTGTCAAGCACGTCGAACTCTGACTTGATAAATTCGTCAAGGTCCTCTCTGTCAAAGATGAAAATATACTTGTCCTTTTCATATTCCTTGAGCATACCGTTAACAGAATCGCACCAGCCACGAAGGATAACCTCGATTTTAGCGGAGATTTCACGATATCTTTCCTGCTCAAATCTCAAAATCTCATCAATATTGTCGATAATAACGTAAGCAACGACCTTTTCCTTATTGCGAATAAAGGTCTTTCTTTCGGTAAGCTCCGTTATATTCACAAAGCTCAAAAGGAAGCATCTTTCCTCGCCACTATCAAGACGAGTTTCATCAACAACGTACCTTTCATCTGCATAGAGCACGGATTCAGGTGTTTTGTTTTTAGGTGTGGAGTTTTCCTTTAGAACGTAGCCGAATAGCTTCTCCACGCTCATACCAACCACGCTCTTTTTATTAATCGCCTTTGGTGTAAACTTGTTAGTCCAAAGAATCTTGTTGTTGATATCACAAATTACACAAGGCACGCCCTCAACGTTTACTCTGTCGTAAATAACGTCCTCAATTCTTGGGCCAACCTTTTCTCTTGTTTTTTTGTCGAGCACGCCCGCTAACACAGCAATAGCTATGAATATCACAACATACGCAACTATGCTACCAATGCCAAAAATAAGTGCTTTTTCTGGGAATTTGTATAGTAGAAACGCCTCAAGTCCTAACACAATAGCTGTTAGAATTGGCATAACAACACGATACGCAATCTTTTTGAAGTCAATTCGTTTTTTGAACATAGCGACCCCCTTCTATAATAATAAAAAACTATATCGTAAATAATAGTGTAGCATATTTTTATTATTTTGTAAAGTAGTTTTTAATTTTTGCACTTGCATAGGTTGTGGTTTTGTGATATACTTATGATGGTTTAATATCGTTCAAAGGAGAAAAACGAAGCAATGAAGAAACTATATATGGTTGTTTGCGACCTTGACCCTGTTGCCTATTTGCCAGATGGCAGAGATACCAAGGTCTTTGACTCGCCTATTTATGAGCATACCTTTAGAAAGATTAAGGACGCCTCAAACAAGCTGGGCCTGGACGTGGAATTTGTTCGTGCCTCAACCTGTGATATTGAAAATACAAAATCCAGAATTAGTCCAGACTTTGATGATATCGTGGTTTTTGCATCTCCCCTTGCGTTTTTAGCTAAGGGCACGGATGTTGAGGGTGCGCTGGACTACGTTTTGAAAAGCGACGTTGGCTACGCAACCGTAGGTAGCTTAAGAAGCCTTTATCTTGCAGTAGGTCAAGGCAGAATGCTGACAGATGGTGAAATTACCTCCTGCGCAGGCTTCGTTGCCTCAATCAATGCAAATGGCACAAAGGTTTACTCGGCTCACTTCGCTGACAGTGAAAAATCCGTACCTATTTCAAAGCTTGATTTTTATAAAAAAATAGACACGTATCGCCACGAAATGCTAGACTATCTAGTTTTAAGTGGTGTCGATATTGAGTCAAGAGACGGCATTATCGTTTCCCCGGTTACGGAAATCCATCGTGGCGTTAAGCTACTGACTGGCTCCGTTATCAAGGACGGAACTAAGATTCTTGACAATGCAATTATCGGTCCTCATTCATATATTTCTGCCTCTGAAATTGGCGAAGAATCTAAAATTATTCAATCCAGAATCGAGGGAAGTATTGTTGAGCACGGCGCTGTGGTTGGTCCATTCTCTACCCTTGCTGAAGGCTGTCATATTCTTACCGAATCAGTTGTTGGCTCATACTGCGAGCTTCGTGGTACAATGGTTAGCACAGGCTCTGTCATTTCCTCTCATTGTGTCCTTTCTTATACGGACGTTGAGCAAAGGTGCTTAATCGGTAGCGGTGTAGTAACAGTTGATTTTGAAAACAAAAAGAAGCAAAATCGTGTAAGAATAAGCACAGGTACTGTTATTGGAAGCAACTCTACCCTTATCTCCCCCATTACGATTGGAATGAACGCCTTTGTTGCTGCCGGCTCTACAATTACCGACGACGTTCCACAGGGCGCTCTTGGTATTGCAAGAGAATATCAGACAAATCACGATGGTTGGGCAAGGCGCAGAGCTCCAAGACACTAAGGAGATAAAATGGCAAGCATTTTTGATTTATTTAAGCAGATAGAAAAAAAGGATGAGCGTGGCTCAATCACACATCTTGTGGTCGGTCTTGGCAATCCTGAAGCAAAATACACCTATACGAGGCATAACGCAGGCTTTTTGGCAATAGACTATCTTTGTGGAAAAATCGGAGCAAAATGCGACAGATTGAAATTCAAGGCGCTTGTTGGCGAAGCCACAATTGGTGGTTGCCGTGTGCTTTTAATGAAGCCACAGACGTATATGAACCGTTCAGGCGAGGCAGTTATTGAGGCATCTAGCTTCTATAAAATCCCTGCAGAAAACATAATCGTTTTGTCCGATGACACCTCCCTTGACGTGGGTAGGCTTCGCATTCGCAAAAATGGCAGTGCTGGCGGTCATAATGGCTTGAAGAACATAATTGAGCATCTCGGCACAGATAGCTTCCCAAGAATTAAGCTAGGCGTAGGTCAAAAGCCACCTCAATATGATATGACCGACTGGGTTCTTGGTAGAATGAGCGAGGAAAACGAGAACAAGCAATTTGAAATTATAAAGCTTGTGCCTGACATTCTTCCTCTTATGCTAACAGGCGAAATAGAAAAAGCCATGTGCGATTTCAACGGCATAGTAAAGTAAAACATAAAAAAATATCAGGAGAGCCACTTTGAAAAAAGTGGCACTCTGTGTTTGTTTTTCAAAGATTTTGCCAACGTTACCACTCTGTAACGTCGGCTTAATTGTATAAAGGAAGGAGCAAGGCTTGAACAACGCAATTACAAAATTAATTAAGGAATCTAAAAAGTACGAGGAGCTTTTAGCCCGCTTAGTCGAGCTAAAGGAGCAGGAAAAGCCTCTCCCCCTTTTGGTTGATGGAATTTCCGAGGGTGCGCTTTTTGCCCTTTGCGCCTCTTTGGTTGAGGACTCAAGAAAAAAATACAAGGAATCTACTCTTATTATGGTAAGCGAGGAAAGGCTTGCTAATAAGCTAAATGATTTTTTGAAGAAAATCGGCTTAAGCAGTGAATTTTATCAAGCGAGAGACTTAAGCTTTTACGACGTGGTTGCATCTCACGAGGTGGAATGCGAAAGGCTAAAAATTCTTGCAGGCATTCTTAATAAATCCTGTGACGTGGTAATAACCACCCCAGACGCATCAATTCAGCTAACCGTTCCGCCTGAAAGGCTAAGGAGCAAGCTAGTGCAGATAAAATCAGACACCTCCCTTGAGATTTCCCAGCTTGTTGCCCAGCTTCATAATCTTGGCTATACCAGCTGTGAGCAGGTTGAAAGTCCAGGTCAGTACTCTGTAAGAGGATATATCGTCGACCTGTTTCCCACTAGCTGTGAGTATAAAATCGACGGCAAAATTTACACCGAGCCAGCACCTGTCAGAATTGAGCTTTTTGGTGACGAAATTGATCGTATGGCAATTTTTGACACAAAAACCCAAAGGGTTAGCTCCTTTATTACCGAATTCTCCATTTCTCCATCAAGAGAGATTATTGCAACCGATGAGCAGATACTCACGATTAAAGGCGAGCTAGAGACTCTTTTGAGGGGCACTAAAAAGGAAAGCACCGTTGCAGAGCTAAAAAGGGAGCTTGCCTCTCTTTCCACAGGGGACTCCTCTTATCCGTTCTTTGACAAGCTAATTTCTCTTGTTTATCCAGAGGAAAAATGTCTGCTTGATTACTTTTCAAGGGATACCATAGCGATTGTGTGCGACTCCTCTCAAATTTCAAGACGAGCAAAGGATGCAGAAATGGTGGAAAACGAGCTTGCCAAGGACTTGATAGACAACGAGCTTATTCCATCAAAATACGCAAAATTCTCTGCCCCTGTGTCTAAAATTGATAGGCTCTTCAAGTCCTGCTACACGATAAACGTTGACCCATTTATCATGTCAAGGCTAGACTCCGTTGGTGGAATCTTCAACTTTAACACCAAGGGCACTCACGCAACTAGCCATTCCATCTCGTCAGTTCTTGACGACCTTTCATATTTTGCGAAAAGCAAATACAAAACTCTTCTTGTTTGCCAAACGGAGGCAGAGGCAAAAAATGCAGTTTCCGTCCTTTGCGACGAGGGCTATTCCGCCTACTCCTTAGCAAGAGATCTAAAGGAGGGGGCTATTGCAGTTACCTGCGACACCTTCCCAGAGGGCTTTGAAATTCCGTCCTCAAGGCTTGCGCTGGTAGTTCTTTCCTCAAGAAACAGGCTTGATAAAAGCAAAATCAAGCGTAAGGCTAACAAAAATAAATCTGCAGGCGAAAAAATTCTTTCCTGTCAGGACCTTATGGTTGGCGACTACGTGGTACACGAAAAGTATGGTATTGGTAAATACCTTGGAATACAAAATCTATTTACAATGGGTGCCCACAGGGACTATATTGCCATTCAATATTCAGGCTCTGACAAGCTTTACCTGCCTGTTGACCAGCTTGATATGGTTTCAAAATATATAGGTGCGTCCTCCTCAACTGGAGAGGTTAAGCTATCTAAAATGGGTGGTACTGAATGGAAAAGAGCAAAATCCAAGGCAAAATCCTCTGCTAAGGATATGGCAAAGGAGCTTATCGATTTATATGCTAGGCGCACTCGAATGAGTGGCTTCGCCTTTATGCCTGACGATATTATGGAGATTGATTTTGAGTCCTCCTTTGAATATGATGAAACAGATAGTCAGCTTCTAGCCATTAGCGAGATTAAAAGCGATATGGAAAAGCCTTATCCTATGGACAGGGTCCTTTGTGGCGACGTAGGCTATGGAAAAACCGAGGTTGCACTTCGCGCAGCAATGAAGGCAGTATCAAACAACAAGCAGGTTGCTATTTTAGTTCCTACAACTATTCTTGCAATGCAACATTACCAGACTGCTCTTTCTCGCTTTGCAGGAACTGGTGTTAACATTGATATGATTTCCCGCTTCAGAACCCAAAAGGAGCAAAGTGCGATATTAAGCAAGCTAAAAAAAGGAAGCCTGGATATTATAATCGGCACACACAAGCTACTTGGTAGCTCCGTCACCTTCAAGGATTTAGGTCTTTTGATAATTGACGAGGAGCAACGCTTCGGTGTTGCCCAAAAGGAGAAAATCAAAAAAGCTTATCCTTACGTTGACGTGCTTTCCTTATCTGCAACTCCAATTCCAAGAACGCTTTCTATGGCTATGGGTGGAATCCGTGATTTGTCTATACTTGACGAGTCCCCCGAGGGTCGTGTTGGTACACAATCCTACGTTATGGAATATAACGAGCCCTTCCTCAATGACGCAATCAAAAGAGAGCTTCATCGCGGTGGACAGGTTTTCTACCTTGTTAACAATATCGACAGGGTTTATTCTATTGCTGACAGGCTACAAAAGACCTTCCCTAACAATTCCGTTTCCGTTGCCCACGGTCAAATGGACAGAGATAGTCTTGAAAGAATTTGGCACAACCTTGTGGTTGGCGAAATAGATATTTTGGTTTGCACCACCATTATCGAAACGGGAATTGACATTCCAAACGCTAATACTCTTATTATTGAAAACGCAGATAAAATGGGACTTGCCCAGCTCCATCAAATCCGTGGACGCGTAGGCAGAAGTCATCGTCGTGCTTACGCATTCTTTACCTATCCACCATATAGTGCATTGACAGGCAACTCAAGAGAGCGACTAAGTGCAATTCGAGACTTTGCCGAGTTTGGCGCAGGCTTCAAAATTGCTATGCGTGATTTGGAAATAAGAGGCGCAGGAGACCTTTTAGGCTCATCTCAGCATGGTCATTTAGACGCCGTAGGCTACGATTTGTATATCAGGCTATTAAACGAAGCCGTTCTTGAAGAAAAGGGCGAGCTTATCCCTCAAAGGCAAGAAACTACTATGGTTATCTCCTCCGATGCATTTTTACCACCCAGCTACGTTTCCTCCTCTAGCCAAAGAATGGAGCTTTACAAAAGAATTGCCCATATTGAGAGCGAGGAAGAAAAGCTTGAGCTTGAGTCTGAAATTACAGATCGCTTTGGAAAAATGCCTGCCGAGGCTAAAATGCTTACCTCTGTGGCTATTGTAAAGCATTTCGCCTCCATAGCGCAAATTCGCAAGGTTGAGCAATTAAGCGGTGAGATTAGACTATATCCTACCACAACAAACCTTATGGCGTTGGGAATAGTTTCTCAATTCGACAAGGAAAACGTGCGCATTGTTGGAATAAAGGAAATTCCTTACATTTCAATTAGATATAAGCCAAGCGAAAGCTTTGCTGAAAAATCTATAGCTGTCCTTAAGCTTTATGCCAAGGCGCTTTCCGAGTCAAGCGTATAATTACACAAAAAAGTAACAACTAACGTATGGATTTTTGCTAAATCTTATGCTACAATAGTTACATTATTATATTTTAGGAGTACAACGTGAAAAAAACACTTATAAGAGCTCTTGCTCTTGTTCTTTGTCTGCTTCTGCTAGCTCCTAGCTTGTTTTCCTGCGATAACGGAGATGTAATTTACAAGCTGGGTGGCTATGCAATAAGAGCCGATGAATATAACTATCTTCTGGGCATGCAAAAGAAGCAAGCTATGGTTGCCCTTGGATATACCGAGGATCAGCTTGATCTAGAAATCAAGGAGGGCTACACGGTTCGTAACTATATCGACGATTCCTATAGCGCACAGTTCGAGCAGTCAGTGCTTATTCTGCTTTTTTCAGTGGCTCTTTTCGATGAGTATGGACTAAGCATAGACGAGGAAAAGCAACGAGTTTCTGATGAAATTATAGATACCCTTATTACCTACTACGGTGGTTATTCTGAAAAATTCCTTAACAAAAGGCTCTCCTCTATGGGCTACGGCTTTAGCACCGACACCCTGCGCAGAGTTTATCAAATGCAATTGAAGCAGGACGCAGTTTTAGACCATCTCTACGGCTCTGACTATTCGAGGCTTTCAAAGGACGCCCTTGAGCAATATTGCGACGACTATTATATGCACTTCCAGGTGCTTATTGTAAATACCCTTTATAAATCTCACACAGACTCAGAGGGAAATACGCAGTACGTTAATCTAACCGAGGACGAAATTGAAATTCAAAAGCGAATTACAACGGAGCTAACCGAGCTTTTAGTAAACAATAACAAGGATTTCAATTACATTATTATTGACCCAACCCTTTCTTACGAGGAGCTTTGGGAAAAATATTCCGACGACACACTCTACCCTCAGGGCTACTTTATGAGAAAACCTGCCTCCTTACAATCTACAACCTCCAAAACAATTATGACCGCTTTTGCGTTAAAGGTTGGCGACTGTGGCGCAATTCCTGCCAATCGCTATTTTGACGGCAATGGAACAATTACCACCGAGGACGGCAAAACAACAATTAAAGAAGGCGACTATTTTGAGTATGGCACAGCAATTATTAAGAAGCTGGATATGGAAAAGGACGCATACTCAAAGGAAGAAAACAAGGACTTTTTCCCATCTGACACCTTTATGCATCAGGCTACTCAGGGTGCATTCTACAAGGAGCTTCAAAAATACGAAAACGAGTCATCCATAAAGGTTGAATATTCAAATTCTATTGGAAATTATTCAATTTCTGGCGCTACAACAAACGAGCTTGATTATTACTACTTCTTCGGTAGCTAAAATAGGCAGATTTAAGGACAGAGATGTAAAAGCATTCTCTGTCCTTTTTCTTGGCAAGCACTGATTTTGTGGACAAAATACATATAATGAAATAAGGAGAAAAGATTATGAAAAATTAAGTATTTTGATGGCACTTATGCTTGTTTTGACAATTGGTGGCGTTTACGCTACATGGTCCTATGCAGGCACAAATGACATTGCAGACGCTTTTGCTGAGGCAAAGGTTACAATTGAAGACGTTGAGCTTATCGGCGCTAATGGTACCTACAAAATTGAAAGCAACCTTGTTCTTTCCATAGACCAAGCTAACGAGGACCACGAGGCTGAATTGGTATTCTCATCAAACGATAGCAACCCAATTTACCTAACGGTTACCTTTACACCTGCTGCAAACGCACCACAATCAATCAAAGAGAATGCAGTCCCTACCGAGCTTTACTTCGGTACTACAACCGATATGAAGTACTCAATCGATAGCGAAGGCAACTACAGTGCAACAGGCACACCAACTGATATCTTTACATTCTCTAACCCATCAGATGGCAACTTCTCTGAAAACGTTTCATGGTCAGGCCCACAAGCAGACGGCTCATTTACCTACTCTCTAACAGAGACTGAGCTTAAGTCAATGATTACTCTTTCACGTACATTCGTGCTTGATATTAAGGCTGAGCATGACGCATTCCGTACAGCTCTAACAGGTAACATTGTTGCACGCGTAACAGACGGCGTAGTTACACCATAACAATTTAGCATTCTAATACGGCAAGGCGAATAGTCTTGCCGTTAAACACTTAATTCAAAAATTACACAAAGGAGCAGGCTTTATGTCAAGCTATCAGCTTTACGTGTTTTTGATGTGTCTTGTGGTTTTTATTCTTTTGACGTCTCTTTCAATCTTTTGCATAGCCGTAATTTTACGCTTGTCGCTTAGATTGATTAATCATGGTGTAGATGACAAGAAAATAATCGACGAGCACAAAAAGAACCAAGGTAAAAAACGTAAAACTAAATATGCTAAGCTTTTCGATTATGCCTTTTCTGGTATAATCTGTTTTGTTGTGCTCGCTATGCTTGTATGCTCCTTTGTAGTTAAGGGAAACGAAAGAGCCGTTGTTGGAAATATGCCTGTTTATAGAATTGTAAACACAGGCTCCATGGCAAAGAAAAACGAGAAAAACACTTATCTTGTAAAAAACGGCTTAGACAATCAAATTCAAACCTTTGACTTAATAAAAACAGAAAGACTTCCTGGGGAATTTGAGCTTAAGCTATACGATATCGTTGTTTACGAGGTGGACGACATGCTAATCGTTCACCGTATAGTTGAAATTGAGGAGCCAAATAGCACTCACCCAAGCTGTCGACATTTCAAATTACAGGGTGACGCAGTTGAATCTCCTGACCGCTTTCCTGTTTTATACAGTCAAATGCGCGCTATTTACCGTGATAGTCGCATACCATTTATTGGTAGCTTTATTATGTTTATGCAGTCTCCAGCAGGCTGGCTTTGTGCCTTGCTTGTTCTTGTTGCATTGCTTGCTATGCCTATTCTTGACAGTAAGCTTGAAAAGGCAAGGAAAAAGCGCTTGCAAATTTATCTTGACAAGCAAAAGCCAAGCAATATGCACAAGGGTGCAACGGTTATTATTCTTAAGGATGCTGAGGGCAAAATCGCAGAGATTAGCCTAGACGTGCTTGAATCTAATTTTGAAAAATATAAAACCGTTGATATTCGCTCCCTTAAGAAAAAGGGCTTAGTCGATGAGGATTGCAGAAAGCTTAGAATTTTAGCCAAGGGTGAGCTTAAGAAGCCACTTGTTATTAAGGCTCATTACCTTGAGCCATTGGCAATTAAGAAAATTAAGCAGGCTGGCGGACAAATTGTCAAGATTGCCCCCTTTGTTGATAAGAAAATTATAAGACCAAGGTCTATGAAAGCAGGGGGTGGCGCTAATGGTTAAACGCTTCGCTTTGATTATAAGCTGGGTTCTTATTCTTTCTACAATAGGTGGAGTCTATGCAACCTGGAATTATGCTACATATCCCATTCAGTCCGTTCATCAAAATCTGGGCGTTACTCTTTCGGAATTCCACTATCCGCCTGAGGAGATTTTGCCCGGTGGTGATAATGATAGTGAGGTTGAGCTGGGTGGAAACCACTATACAGTAGTTAAGCTTATTGTTGACGAGGCTGGTAGGGGCTATAGCTTAAACGATGCTAACTCAATAATTCATTCCCTGCTTGAATCCTATGACAGCATTTACTCTAACCAAAAGATTTCTGGTGGTAACCTAAAATTTATTCTTGACCCAAAGAATAATACCCACAAGCTCTACTATGCAATGGAAAGGATCAGTGAAGATATATATTACATTTATACCTATTCAATTGATGATCTTGCAACAGTGGGAGGCACAGATTTAGAGCTTCCTGTTTATAGAACAGAGGTTAATAAAATCGATGGAACGTGGACTCTTTACGATAGCCATATTGGCTACGCAAAATCCGTAGAGCTTTCCTCTCTCGGCTTTTCGTCAATGTCGCAAACCTTGAACTACGTAATAGACGTAAGCTCTTGGCGCCACGAATAGATTAGCAACGATTAAAAGAAATAAAAAAGGCAGACCTGTGTCTGCCTTTTTTATTTCTTTTCCTTGTCTACTCCACTTGATAAGAATCTTATTGTGCGTTCAACTGAATCCTTTGAATCGTACCAAGGCTCGGTGTCGTAGCGGTAGTCAAACTTCTTGCAAAACCAAGAAACGTCGTTTTTTAGCTTTTCAAGATATGCGTTTTGTATCTCGCTTACGTCCTTTGAAAGCTCTGCGAGCTTTTTCTTGTCAAGCTTTGCTACTGCCAGAGTCATAAATCTTTCATAATGAGGTAAGCAAAAGCATTTTTGCGCCTTTAGCTTTACCTTAAAATCCACGTCGTAGGCATAGAGTAAAACAGCGGTTTCAAGCATTCTTGAAAAATTGTACTCAATTCTTTCGCAAATATAACAGCTTTTGCCAAGGCTGTTTGCTGTTTTAATAGATTTTTTAGCCTGCGTACCTGTTAGATTTGTGAGGAAATTGCCCTTCATTTTACCCTTTATAGTATCTAGATGGCTTTCCAAAATTAATGCCAAGGACAAGCGATTGTTCTTTTCAAGCATAAGTGCATAGTGATCCTTGCAAAAGCCCTTTTCATTAGTTTGTATTCTTGTATTTGGCTCCATCATAGAAGGGCCAAGAGCTAATTCAACCTCTTTTTTCTCTAGCTTTTCAAAAAGCTTACAAAACGGGCATTCGTAGCCCTTTTCATCTCTTGCCTGCTCAAAGGCTTCATTTACGGGGATAGTATAAATCTGCTCCATATTTTTTCCTTTCGGTTATTTTTGGTACTTGATTTAATTTAATTATAAATGTATAATTAAGATAATGCAACATTTTTTTGGAAAAGGGGGTATCTTATGAAGATTACACAAGGCTATGAGCGTGGTGTTCCTTACGTTTATCTTGAGGAAATTCCAGCATTTAGCGTAGAAAAAAGCTTTGACTGTGGTCAATGCTTCAGATTTGACCCCGTTTCCACATTTGAAAGGCGCTTTCAGGTGGGAGGTGTTGCTCTTGGCAAATACGTAATTTTTGCACAGGACAACGAAAATGAGCTCTACATTTATAATGCCACAAGGGACGACTACCTTTCCCTCTGGGAAAAATATCTTTCCCTTGATTGCGATTACGAAAAAAAGCACAAAACACTTCAATCCTTAAAAAACGAGCATTTAACAAAGGCTATTGAGCTTGGAAACGGTATTAGAATTTTAAGGCAAGAGCCTTGGGAGGCGCTTTGTAGCTTTATCATTTCTCAAAATAATAATATACCCAGAATTAAAAAAATTATTTCCTCCCTTTGCCAAAGGTATGGAAGAAAAATTGAATTTTTAGGCGAAGCGCACTACTCGTTTCCTACGTACAATGCTCTTTATGAGGCGGGAGTTGACGAAATTTTTGCTCTCAAAACTGGCTTTCGCGCAAAATATATTTTTGATGCCTGTAAAACCCTTTTAGAAAACGAGGACTTTTTACAACGTGTAAGCGAAGCAGACTTTAAGTGCGCCGAGGAGCTTTTATGCACGATTAAGGGGGTAGGCAAAAAGGTGGCAGGCTGCGTCTTGCTTTTTGGCTTCGACCGTGGCGAGGGCTTCCCCGTTGACGTACATATTAAGCGCACCCTTGAAAAATATTTTCCAAACGGACTTGATTTTTCTCTTTTAGGGGACAGTGCAGGACTATGTCAGCAATATTTATTTTATTACGAAAGATATTTAGGTCAATAGGCTTGACTAAATATAAAAATTAAGCTATAATTTGAATAGTCCGTAGGACTAAATATTTCTATTTGAGGTAAAATTATGAAAACAGTATGCTTCGGCGAAATTATGCTAAGACTCAATCCTTGTGGCTACACAAGATTTGTTCAAACAGATACATTTGGCGCTACCTATGGCGGTGGCGAGGCTAACGTGGCAGTATCTCTTGCTAACTACGGCATTGATGCATCCTACGTTACAAAGCTTCCTAAGCACGAAATCGGTCAAAGCGCAGTTAATTCCTTAAGAAAATACGGCGTTGACACAAGTGATATTGTAAGAGGTGGCGAAAGAGTTGGTATTTACTACCTTGAAACAGGCGCATCACAGCGTCCATCAAAGGTAATTTACGACAGAGCCTACTCTGCAATTGCACTTGCAAAAAGAAGCGACTTTGACTGGGAGAAAATTCTTGAGGGTGCAAGCTGGTTCCACTTTACAGGTATTACCCCAGCTCTAGGCGGAGAGCTTCCTGAAATTTGTATGGACGCACTTACAGTATGCCGTAAAAAGGGCATCACAACAAGCTGTGATCTTAACTACCGTAAGAACCTTTGGACAACCGAGGAGGCTGGCAGGGTAATGGGTCAGCTTATGAAGCTTGTTGACGTATGTATTGCAAACGAGGAGGATGCTGAAAAGGTATTCGGCATCAAGGCTGAAAACACAGACGTTGATAAGGGTGTTGTAAATCACGACGGCTACAAGAGCGTTGCAAAGCAATTGTCCGACACCTTTGGCTTTAAGAGAGTTGCAATTACACTTCGTACAAGCATTTCTGCAAATGATAATATTTGGGCTGCTATGCTTTATGATAAGAGTGAGAATGAATATTACTTCTCTCGCTCCTACAATATACATATTGTTGACCGTGTAGGCGGTGGCGACTCCTTCGGCGGTGGACTTATCTATGCTTCACTTATGAACAAGTCCTCACAGGACGTTATCGAATTTGCCGTTGCTGCATCATGTCTGAAGCACACCATTATAGGCGACTATAACCTAGTATCCGTTGCTGAGGTTGAGGGCCTAATCAAGGGTGGCGGAAGCGGAAGAGTTCAGAGATAAGAAAACTAAAAGACCTAGGCAAGCTAGGTCTTTTGTTTTCAATGAAAACCTTTTTGCAAAAGGGGTAAATCAACTATGTTGATGAAATCCTTGCCCTGCAAGGGTTATAGGTTAATTTATTTTTGGGAGCGTTAAATCTGTGAAAAAATTTGATTACAAGAATAAGGTTGCAATTATTACGGGGGCATCAAGTGGAATTGGCAAGACTCTTGCAACCGAGCTAATTATAAAATACAATTGCACTGTTTATGCAGTGGCAAGAAACGAGGAGAGACTAAATCTTACAAAGCAAAGCCTTGGGGAAAAATACATACCCACGCCCTTTGACGTTTGCCTAGAGGAAAATTGGCAAAGCTTTGCCCAAAAGCTAAAAAACGACGGGACAAGTGTAGATATTTTAATAAATTGTGCAGGAATTTTACCTAAATTCAAGCAATTTGAAAAGAGCAATCCAAGTGAGCTTAAGGAGGTTTTTGACATAAACTTCTTTTCCTGTGTTTATTCCTGTCATCACCTAAGAGAATGTATAAGTGGTGGGGGTATGATAATAAATATCTCCAGTGCCTCTGCTCTTTGCCCATTTTCTGGAGTTAGCGCTTATTCCTCGTCAAAATCGGCCCTTGATAGATTTTCAACTACTCTTGCCTATGAAAGTAAGGACATATCTGTAACTACTGTGTTACCCGGCTTCGTTAAGACCGATATTATGAAAAACCAAAATGCCACCCAAAAGGACAAGTCCTTAATTGACAAGTTTAGCGCCAACCCAAGTAAAATTACAAGAAAAATCCTAAAGAAAGCAAGGAAACGCAAAAAGCGAATAATCCTAGGCTTTGACGGACGGCTTCTCGGCTTCTTGTATAAGCATTTTCCCAACCTTGCGCCTAAGGTTATAGGCAAATTCCTCAAAAAATCGGGTCTTGAACTATTTTCCGACCTTTAGACACGCAACTTGAAAAGCCCTTTAGGGCTTTTTTCTTTATTCTGTTGCTTTGTGCATTTTTTACAAATTTTGCTTATTTTTTTTTTTTTTTTGTGAACGTTGTTGACTTTTCCACACCCCTGTGGTAAAATTCTTTTACAAAGGCTACTATAATATTATTAAGGAGAATATTATGAAAAAGAAATTACTTTTGACCCTTGCTATTGTATCTATTCTCGTTTGCGCACTTGCTCTTTCTGTTAGTGCAGAAGTATATGGCGAAAGCGACATATACTATTTTGATGCTACTGTTGAGGAGCTAAGTAGCAAAACAACTGAGGACGCATTGTTCTACACTCACAGAAATTCGGATGACGTTATCACTGAATACGAGGGAGCATTTCCAAAAACTAATGCATTAGGCGATGCAATTTCTTGGTATAAGTTAGGACAAGTAACTGTTGGCAGTGACATTTTCGTAGCTGTAAAGAGCTTCGTTACAACCGACCCTGCTTATAGCACAATTAACGCGGGTAATGGTATGTATAAATTTATCACCTCTGCCGGACCAACTAAATCAAATATCGTTTCAATCAACTTCCCTAATGACTCAAACATTAAGAGCTTCTCCAACGGAAGCTCCTACGGATTTTACGCAACTACAGGCGACTATTACCCAGAAGCCTCCGAGCTTTTGTTTGCATATTTCCCAAACACCTGGTGCGATTCCAACCGTATTGTTCAAGCTACACCTGTATTAGAGGTATATATTCACGTCGATGCTCCATTTAACGAAATAAATGGAACAGTTTATGAAGCGTCTACTCTTAACAACACAGCCTTTCATGGCTGTGAATCCGTAAGGAAAATCGTTTTTCCTAGGGCATTAAAGGTTATCGCAAATGGTGCGCTAGCGGGTAACTCTTACGGTTCACTTTATCGTTGTATAAGCTTGACCGATGTCGTTTTCCCAGAGGGTTGTGGATTAACCACAATAGGTGCGCATGCTTTTTCACATTGTATGAGCCTTACTAGTCTTTCTCTTCCTAATACCGTTACAACAATCGGTCTAAGAGCATTCCAACAATGCCACTCCCTTCAGGAGCTTCGCTTAAGTGATAGTCTTACAACAATTACAGACGGTCAAAGTCTTCTTTGGGAATCAAAAAGCCTTACAAAGCTTTACTTACCCGCTACAATCATTTCAAACACAGCATCACTTACAGGCTCACACGTATTTCATGGTACTGGCACAAAGGGTGTAATCTTCTTCACAGGCTCACTTGAGGAATTAAACGCACTTAAGTCTATTCTTCAAAAGCCTAATGACAACCAACAAAGACTCATTCACGACAACGTGTTGGATTGGGATTCAACAATTTCAGATGACGAATACGTTCAAAAGGCAATCACCGACAACAAATATTACGTTGTATACAATTATAGTAAATGTAACGCATTCTACGAAAACGAGCACGTAGGCGAGGAAAAGCTTGTATTCACAGGCGAAAAGCTACTTTCAAGCGCTAACGTTTGCGTAATTTGTACTCGTTGCAACAACACAGAAACAACCGATACAAAGGACGCATTGTTTACAAATAACGGCTACTCAACAGATGGAAAGGGTACTATCATTCAAGGCTTTGTTATCAATAAAGCTCTTGTTGAATTCTATGAGGAGTGGCTAGGAAATCTCAACTACGGTCTTGTTGCAGGCGTTTACTCTTACGTTGACGGCGAGGAAACAAAGTATCTACACCAAACAGGCGAGCTACTAACCCTTACCGAGGGCAACGTTGTAGCAAATGAAAAGGTTGCTTCCGTTTCCTTTGATGACAAGCCAGACTTTGAGGTATTTGAAATGAAGGTTTCAGGCCTTAAGGGCGACCTTGCTTCAACCGAGGTATTCTGCTGTGCTTACGTGGTTTATGGTGGCACAATCTATTACATGAATAACGACGTGGTTACAGAGGGTAACGCAGGCTCTGCAATTTCAATTGATAAAATTCCAGCATAAAGAAAAAAGACACTTACCAAGAGGTAAGTGTCTTTTTAATTAAATCCGTCAAGACGGGTTAAATCAATACGTGATGAAATCCTGCTAAAGCACGATTAAATCCTTGCTACTCAAGGGTTTTTACATAAACAAGCAAAGTAAGATTGGCAAAAAGACTGCCGGAAGCATATTTGCAATTTTAATTTTCGTTACGCCCAGCATATTAAGTCCGAGGGCACAAACGATAACTGAGCCAACGGCAGATATTTCTGTAATTGAGCCTGCCAAAAAAACGCTTAAGCCACTGGCACAAAGCTCAATTATACCCTGATACAAGAAAATTACCACCGAGGCAGCTGCAGCACCCAAGCCAAAGGCTGAAGAAAATACTACTGCAGTTACAAAGTCAAGGACGCATTTTGTGTACAAAAGCTCTTGATTAGCCCCACCTGAAAGTCCGCTTTCAAGAGCGCCCGTAATGGCTAACGCGCCCACGCAACAGGTGAGTGCAGTTGAAACAAAGGCTTTAGAAAAGCTCTTTTGTGCTCTACCCTCTGTAAGCTCCGGATGCTTAGGATTTACCTTGTTTTTTACAAATCTTCTCTCAACACTCTTGCCTAGCTTTTCAAACAAGCCATCAATGTCAATTATTGAGCCTATAACAGTACCTATAACTAGGGAAATAAGCAAAACAATAGGCTTTTCCGAGTCTAGTGCCCCGTCAATCCCTATAACGATAACCACCACTGAAATGGCTTTCATAACACTGGTTGGTATATCTCTTAGTCTTGGATGCTTTTCAAAAACCTTTGAGAGAAAATTGCCCAGCACAGAGCCAATGATTACCACCAGGGCATTAAGAATGGTTGCTCTTAAAATCATTTTTCCTCCCCCAATTTATCAGAAAGCGCGCAAAAGTCGCTTATATCAAGCTTCTCTCCACGCACGCTTGCATCAAAGCCTAGCTCTGCAATTATTTCTCCAAGCCTTTCCTTTGAAATATTTCCAAGGCTTGTACCAAGGGAGTTAAGAAGGGTTTTTCTTCTTTGAGAAAAAGCTCCCTGAATAGTCTTAAAGAGCATTTGCTCATCATTTACCTTATATTTTGGCTTATCATAAAGCTCAATTCTGACAACGCTGGAGGTTACCTTTGGGGCTGGCAAAAAGTTGTCTGGGGACACGTCAAAAAGCTTTTTTGCCTCGCCATAATAAGCAATTGAGGCAGTTATAGCACCATAGTCTCCCTTTTTAGTTGTGGCACAAAGACGGTCAGCTACCTCCTTTTGTACCATTACTGTAATTGAGGTAAGCATTCCCCTTGCCTTTTCCAAAAGTGCCATAATGATTGGGGTTGTAATGTAATAAGGAAGATTTGCGCAAACGGAAATGTCGTATTCCTCCCTGTATGCACCAAAAAACTCCTCAAGATTCATTTTCAGAAAGTCGTTATTTATTATTTCCACATTGTCAAATTCACCAAGGGTTTCATCAAGAATTGGCAAGAGGGTTTTGTCAATTTCAATAGCAATAACCTTGTCATAACAGCCTGCCAGCTCGTAGGTTAAGCAACCGATACCAGGACCAATTTCAACCACAAGGCTCTTTTTTTGTCCCCTTGAAAGGTGATAAGAATAGCTTGCCTCGGCAATTGCTTCAGGCACTTGCTTATTTATTAAAAAATTTTGACCAAAGGACTTTTTTGTCCCTGTCTGATGCCTTGACATTAGTCTTTTAACATAGCCGATATCACACAAATTCATAGCCATTCCCCCTTGACAAATTAAGTATTATATAGTAAAATACTTTGTAGTTATGCTGGAGTAGCACAGTGGTAGTGCAGCTGATTCGTAATCAGCAGGTCGTGGGTTCAAATCCCATCTTCAGCTCCAAAAAAACCTCAACCAGTAGGTTGGGGTTTTTCAATTAAATCCGTTTTCACGAAATAAATCCATAAGACGGATTTATTTCATCCAAATGGAATGAGGATTTCATTTTAACATCTACCACTCGACAGTATAACACAAAACCTTTATAAAATCAATTAAATTTTGAGGAGTCCAGATGATTTATACAGAAAAAACAAAAAAAGCACTCGCCTTATGCTTTGAGGCGCACAAGAATCAGGTTGATAAGGCAGGTATGCCTTACGTTTTCCATCCCTTTCATCTGGCTGAGCAAGCAAAAACTGAGGAGGAAGCCATAACTGCACTGCTTCACGACGTGGTTGAGGACACGGACACAACCCTTGATGACCTTGCAGAAATGGGCTTTGGCGTGTCTGTAATTGAAGCATTAAGGCTCCTTACGCATCAAGATGGAGTTGATTATTTTGACTACGTTAAGGAAATTTCCAAAAACGAAATTGCAAGGGCTGTAAAAATAGCCGACCTTACTCACAACTCAACTCTTGAAAGGCTTGACTACCGTAACGTTACCCCTTGGGACATTGAAAGACAACAAAAGTATTTCAAGGCTCTTGAAATTTTGGGTGAAAACCCATACGCAAGAACCCCAAGCCTCACTTCTCGGCTTGAGGACCCCTATACAACGAGAACCCCAAGCCTCGCTTCTCGGCTTGAGGACCCCTATACAACGAGAACCCCAAGCCTCGGTTCTCGGCTTGAGGACCCCTATGCAATTAAATATTTACGTTGTGCCTGCTGTGGGGCTACTACCTTTAATGAGGACTACGTGGGTGCCTTTGACACCTGTCCTATCTGTGGCTTTAACGATGAGGACCTTGTTACAACCGACATAACTCTTGAAGAGGCAAGAGCGCAATTCCTAAAAAGGTGGGCTGACTAGTCTCTTGTATTATTGCAAAGCCCTCGCTTCATTTCAAGCACATAGCATATATAAAAGAGCAAATCGACAACTCGATTTGCTCTTTTTATATTATTTTATAGTAACTACGACTGTATGTGTGCCAGACTTAAAGTCAGGTACAACGTTGCCGTCGATTTTCTTGCCGTCAACCACAATTTCAAGAGTGTAATCCTTATGCTTGTTTTGTGAGTTGTCGATTGAGATTTCGTAGGTTGCGCCACGGAATTCTCTCTTCATTGTAGCCTTATCAAATGGAAGATGTGGCTCGATAACAAGACCCTCATAGGTTGGTCTTGCGCCGATTAGGTAGTTTTCCATTGTATTTGTGTACCAAGCAACGGAGCCTGTAATCCAGCTATATTCCATTTGGAACGCACTATTCTTATGCTCTGGACCAAAGTAGCAGTTTGAGAACATATATGGTAGGCACTTGTTCTTAATTTCTGCATTGTCGCCGATAATATAGCCTGGTGCAATCTTCTTAAATAGCTCGTAAGCCTTGTCAACCTTGCCATACTTCAAAAGACCTAAAATCATCCAGATATTTGTATGTGAATAGATAGTACCATTTTCGCAAATGCCTGGCTCCATAGCAGAAATACGACCGATTGTTGAGTCAAACTCCTTAAAGGATGGAGTTAGTAGCATATATCCAACAGGAGTTGCCATATTCTCATCCATAGCCTTAATAACTGTATTAGCTCTTTCCTCACTTGCAACGCCAGATACCAAGGACCAGCATTGTGATTCCATAAACATCTTTGCGTACTTGTTTTCCTTTGAGCCAAGAGGCTTGCCTGCGTCGGTGTAGCAACGTCTGTACCAGTCGCCGTCCCAAGCATTGTCGTTGATAGCCTTAGCAATAGCTTCTCTGCGTGCAAGATAATTTGCTTCCTTTTCCTTATTGCCAAGGAATTTTGCAAGCTCTGCCATTTCCAAAAGCGCTTGTGCATAAGCGATTGATAGCCATACGCTCTCGCCCTTGCCCTCCTTACCAACGCCTGTCAGTGAGTCGTTCCAGTCACCAAACTTGATAAGAAGCAGGTCGTGTGCGCCCTTGTTGGACTCTAGGAAGTCAAGGGCTCTGTCCATGTGTCCAAGCACAGTAGCCTCGCCCTCGTCTCTGAATGGAACAACCTCGTTTAGAAAGTCAATATCACAGGTTTCACGTAGATATGCAGTAAGTGTAAACTCAAGCCAAAGCGCAGAGTCTGAGTAAGCCTTTGTATCAACAGGGTTCCAGCCACGAACTGCCATACCGCTTGCATACTGATTCTTGATAGCCTCACGAAGAATTTCCTTTGTTCTTTCGTTCTTGAAGGAAACAACGCCAAAGCCATGTTGAACGATATCGCGATAGCCATTATAGCCCCAACGACACCAGGTTGCACCAAAGTTGGTTGCGTGCTTACCCCAGTAGTTGATTAGACGGTCAAAGTGCTCATCGCTTGTGGTTAGGTGGTTCTTTGAGTAAAGATCCTTATAATACTTCTTTGTTTCCTCAAAGTATTTGTCTTGATTCTTTAGATACTTGTCAGCATATTTTTCGCTTTCGCACTCACACTCGCCAGCGCCAAGAAGTAGGCTGATTTCCTTTTCCTCGCCCTTGTCAAGCGTAATATCAAAGCGAAGTGAGCAAATGGTTGCATTAGCTGAGCCGATAGAGTTTCTTGAAACGCCCTCTCTTACAACCTCAGGGGAGGCAATTGTTCCGTACTCACCAACGAATACGTTCTGACAGCCCTCGCTACCTGTAATTTTCTCGTCAGCTACCATAAACGCAGTTAGGTAGTTGTGTGGCACGATAAATGGATGCTTTGACATATAGAAGGTATTCTTCTTTTCATCAAAGCGAGTGCAACGATACATAGTATCACCATAGCTATCGAAGCCCCACTTGAATCTGAACTGAATTTGGCTATATGTAAATATGGAGTAGGAGCGCTTGCCCTCACCCTCGTTTTTGAAGGAAAGCTTCCAGATTTCAACAGGGTCCTTGCCTACTGGCACGAAAAGACGCATTTTTGCAAGAGTATCGCAGGTCTTATTCTCAATAAGAGTATAGCCTAAGCCCTGTGTACACTTATAGCTTTGATAAGGATGGCAAACGGGCTCCCAGTTAAGAGTCCAAAACTCGCCAGTTTCATTATCTCTTATAAATACGAGTCTGTTATAAAGGTGATCCTTACCAAAAACGTCATAGTCGCAGATACGACCAACGCCTGTGTAAAGCTGAATACCCTCGGTACCATTGATTTGATAATCGAAGCATCCTATACCTGTCTGATGCACGTTTGCATAGCAGGAATCGTTAAACAAAAAGTTGTCAAAGGGACGAGGTGTGTTTGGTGCTGTAATAATAAACTCGTCGCCATCTTGGTTAAAGTAACCGTATTTGTACTCCATATTTTTCTCCTATTATTTGTTTTTGGCTATGCCAAAAAAATTTTAACATACATTGGTGGGTTTTTCAAGTGTATTAGTAAATTATGTTGTCAGGACGAATCTTTCCGCCCTCCATAACTATTTTGTAGTTGTCGGTAATCTTCTCTACGTGCCCCATTGTTGTATCGAATACCACCGTTGGGCTTCCCCATACCTTAACGCCCTCCTCGATTTGTCCCTCGCAATACTCTGCAACGGCGTAGCTGGCGTTAATTTTGTAATAAGTGTAGCGAAGTAATTTGCCATCGTTTCTTTCTGCAATAAGCTCATAAACCATATTCTCCTCTACCATAACCTCTGCAAGCTCCTCTTGGCTCATCGAATTAAGGCGTCGTGGCATTGGATAGAAAATAAGCAGAGTGTATAGATTTGAGAATTGGTTTCTTTCGTACACGTCATCGCTTTCAACGTCTATGAAGGTCTTTCCGCTATTCTTTGTAGTTACAGAAAGCTTTCCCTTCAAAATATCATAGTCAATATAGAAGGTTTCTTTGTAGTCCTTAGTATTTATTGTGATTTCCTTCATACCAGGCTCGTCAGCCTCCTCATCTCTGTGAAGATACTCGTAAAAGCCTGTTAAAACCGTATTAGTGGCTGCATAATTTTCCAAAAGGAATTTATCGTCCTCGTTTATAAAATAGAGCTGTTCCTTTGGAATTTTTATAATCAAGCCAATGCTTTGGTCGTAAAATCTTGCAATGGTGTAATGGTAGCCATCTATTTCATGACTTACATCAAGAATAAAGGTTCTATTTTCACCATTTTTGTCCGTTTCATCAAAAACTGCACTTATAAAGTAGTGGTTTTGTCCTATATCAAGTCCGTATTTTGAAAGGTCCGTGTCCTCTGTGTAAATATCAACAACGCTTTCGCCCTTAAATTCAACGAACAAATCCGCAAAGATAAGTCCCATGAAATCGTTATCGGCAAGAGCTATTTTGCTTCCACCCTCGCCACGCTCAAGAATAAGCTCAAAGGCTACTGTGTCTTTTGATTTATCCTTGCTCTTTAGCAAAACGCTTAAGAGGCTAGTAAGCTCAACCTGTCCGTCGCCGTTTTTGTCCTCAAGGGTCGTTTTATAAACGTTGAACGCGTCCGTGCCCATAAGAGCTTGCGTTGCATTTGCAAAGCCCTTAAAGATTGTTGGTGTGATATATTCAAGCTCCCCCTTGAAGAATACCTCTTCAAGACTCATCATACCAGTTACGCCTGCCTGAAGCATATATATATTGCTTCTGCCCTCTACGTAAGCATAGTAGGTTGGAGTGTTGGAGTTTACCTTATCTCCTATTCTTACAGTAACGGTTTTTTGCTCCCTATTCTCAGTTTCATAAACCAAGGTGTAGCCGTTTTTACAGCTTTCATCAACACCATAGTTTTTGAGCTGCTCCTCTGTGGCATTCCTTATAGGAGGCTGTGTTAACGGTGTGCCTAAATAGGACGCCAAAATCGTTGTCATGCTTTCATCACAGGGAATGCTTTGGTAATTCTTAAGCCTTAAGGAATAGTTGCTACTTGCTGAATCCCATTTTTGAACAAGAGTAAAGTCGCCCTTTTCATTTTTAATAGCAAGGGAGACTATATTTTTTGCGCTTACCTGTGGATACATTAAAAGCGCATTATAATAAAGTCCCTCGCCAGCCTCTGGTACTGGGTCGTTGCCCGGCGCCTCGGGTGTGTTGTTTCCTAGCCAGCTTGGTAAGCCGAGAGACAAAACAGCACCAGCAATCAAGACTATAGCACCAATTATAAGAGCTATTATTTGTTTTTTTATTTTCATCTACGCTTTCTCCTTATGAGTACTACGCTCATAACACCAAGCACAGCAAGTGATGGAATTGTAGCAAGCAAGATAAGTGAGGTGTTCGCGCTTGCGCTTGTCATATCAAGGCTATAGTCTGCAATTGGCTTTGGATCAATATATGCAGGCACCTGTGCAGCGGTTGTTGCGCGAATTAACGAATAGATTATTTCATCGTTTGGATAAGAATTTGAGCCTAAAAGCCTGTCGTCTATAAAGTCAGGACACGTGCAGGTAATCAAATATGATGTATACGCATCGTTTGTCGTATTGGACTGATCGTTCTCATTAGTCTTAAAGGTTTCGGAATAGGTTACGGTCATAAGATTATAAGCGCCTCTTACACCACCTGCCATTGCATAGTCAGAGGTAACGATAAGTGGCAGGGTTCCTCTTTCGCCATCACCTGTATTGTAGCCACCGGTTGCTGTTGGAATGTAACGATTATCAATATCAATATGCGTTGCGCCGTTAAACATTGGTCTAAGGTCAGAGCCACCTGTAAACTTTGGGAAATAGGTGTTTGTTGCATTATTTGAAATAACGCTTCCTCTTAGGGAGTTTGGCATATTCAAATCAGCTGTTGAGCTATCAGTTATCTTTTCGTCCCCAACGGAGATTCCTCCCCATTCCTCAAGGAATAGATAAAGGTTATCAAGGCGCGCTCCCGACTCGAGAACATTTGGATTTGAGAAGCACATTACTGTGCCTTGGCCATCAAGATATTTTCTAAGCAAGGAAATCTCTGAATCAAGATAGTCCTTTTTAGGATTATTTATAATAACCGCACGGGCATCCTCTGGAATATTTGGTCTTGCCACCAGATTATTCAAAACATGCTCAATATCGTAGGTTTTTTTACATTTAGGGCACTGATAGCTCTTTCTGTCCTTCTCTGCGTCTGTTGCAGGGCTGAACTGAGTATCACAATCGTTTTCACAAAGGAAAACGTTGTCGCTTAAGAAGATTGGCACAAGATTAAAGCCACTATCTACAAAAAGTTGGAAAAACTCAAGCGTACTAGTTGATTCCTCGTGTCCGTAGCATACGTAAACGTAAGGCTCTCCGTCTCTGCAAAGGCTGATTAGGTCTGTTGCAAAAACGTACTCTGCATCGTAGGCATAAATTTCATTGTTTTCATTCTGTGAGAAGAATTGGCTTACTGCGTGAATACGCTCACCCGTAGCATAGGAGCCGTCTGCCTGACGTCTTGCCACAATTACGTTTGTTCTTGTAGCCTGACCGAGCCAGCCGTTATCCTTAAAGAAAACGTGGTCATTTAGCGGGTCCTTATATAAAACGCTTACGTTTGACATTCTTCTGCTTAGCTGTTGAGCAGTTGAGTGAACGTAGGTAAGCATACCGCCGGTTGGGTCCTCGTCTATGTTCTGCGCCTCGTAGCTGGAGCAACAAAAGATAATATCAATTTGAGCATCCTTGGCAGTTTCAATTGCAAGCTGAGCAAGTGCGTCTGAAACGGTATAGGCACGCTCTGCCGTCATATCCACGTACCACTCAAGGCTTTCGGCTAAGACTGAAATTACTGAGTTAAAAACAATAACTATTGCAATTACTATTGCACAAAAGCCAATGGTAACGCTTCCGTACTTTAGCTTTTTCTTGTTGGAGAATGATTTCAAAAATCCTAATTTCATCGCTTCACCCTCCTTAGCCTAGCCTTCTAACCTGAAATATTCTCTCGCTCAAGAACAAAAATATGCCTGTCAGAGAAAGATAATAAATCAAGGAGGCTATATCGAAAATACCATAGGTGAAGCTTGTAAATCTACCATAGATTGAAATCCACTCAAAAACGACCTCAAGCACTGGCAAATCTATTAACATATTGATGAAATAAATGAATAGTAGCACAATCAAAATACCAATTGTAATAATCATGCTAACTGCTGAGTTTTCAGTAAGGGTCGAGGCAAAAATGCCTATTGCAATAAAGCAGGAGCCTACCAAAATCAGCGCCATAATGTTGCCAATGATAATTGTAGCATTTGGCTCGTTTGCATTTTGCGCCACGTTTGCATAGATTGGTATAAGATTAAATAGTGAAAGCGCCACGTACATTAAAAATACCGTAAGGGCAGATAGGAATTTTCCTATTACAAGTCCTGCAATTGATACAGGGGAGGTGAACAAAAGCTGATCTGTTTTTGTTCTTCTTTCCTCACTAAATGACCTCATTGTCAAAATCGGAAGGAAAATCACCATTAAGAAAATCATAATGGTAAAATACGAGGTTGTATTTGAGGTAGGGTCAGAGGAATAATAGGTAGTCAAGGCAAAGGCAAAGGCAGACACGCAAAGGGCAACGGCTAGGAAAATATAGCCTAGTGGTGTTGTGAAATACGTGCGCATTTCCTTTTTGTAAATTGCTAGCATTTTGCTCCTCCATTTCCTTCTGCATTTTTAATAAGCTGAACAAATACGTCCTCAAGGGTGGTTTCAACGCCCTCCATTGCAAGGATAGGCCAGCCTCTTTTTGCAAGCTCGTTAAACATCATTTTTCTGATATCAACAGAGCCTGTGTAGTCAACGACGTAGGTATAAGCGTCCCCATCGCGATAGCCGTCGCAGGTAACTGATTTTACGCTATGTATTGCACGAAGCAGGTTTTGTACCTCCTTCTGAGGTCCTGCAATTTTAACCTGAAAGCGATTGTTTTGTCCAACAACCTGCTTAAAGCTTGCAGTGGGCTGGTCTGCAATAATCTTACCCTGATTCATAACTAAAATTCTGCTACAAACTGCCTGCACCTCACTTAAAATGTGAGTTGAAAGAATTACTGTGTGCTTTTTTCCAAGGCTTCTCACCAGACTTCTGAACTCAATAACCTGCTCAGGGCTGAGTCCAACCGTTGGCTCATCAAGAATAATTATTCTTGGGTTGCCAATAAGTGCGCCTGCAATACCTACTCTTTGCTTAAAGCCCTTAGACAGATTTTTAATAAGCTTGTCCCTTACGTCAGTAATCTTAACAAGCCCCATAATCTCTCCTAAATGCTCCCTTTTATTAAACTCACAAAGCTTTAGCTCGTGAACAAAGGAAAGATATTCCCAAACGGTCATATCCATATAAAGAGGCGGTTGCTCAGGCAAAAAGCCGATTTTCTTTCTTGAAGCCTGCGGGTCATCAAAAATATCAACGCCGTCTATCTTAATCTCACCACTTGTTGGGGAAAGATAGCCCGTTAGCATATTCATAGTTGTAGATTTTCCCGCACCATTTGGTCCAAGTAGTCCGACAACCTCTCCATCTCCTATGAGAAAGCTAACGTCATCAACTGCATAATTGTTACCAAACCTACGGCTTAAGCTATTTACTTCAATCATATTTTCTCCTGTTTTTGAAGGTATGCCACAGGTGTGGCACTATATTATAAATTATCATTTTATAGTATAGCATACAAATAAATGCATTTCAATAACAATATTTTCTAATTAACACAAAATTCACCCTCATATCACAGAGATATCTCTTGACTCTCCCTTCTGCGCGTGCTACAATTAAAAAAAGGAGCGTGATAATATGAATAAGGTTAAATCAATTTCTTTAGTGCTTGCCCTTTTGCTAGCTATTTCTCTTTTGCTATCAGGCTGTGGCTTGCTAAAGTCTGCATACGAGGGAAAAAGCAAGATTTTCACGTCGGAAAACGTGGAAATTACACTTACAGATAGCTTTTACGAGCAGGACGATGAGGGATACTACGAGTTTTTCTACTACTCCTCAACTGCTGGTGTAATTTGCAACAGTGAAAAAAAGTCTGAGCTTCTGGGTACAACCACCTGGACGCTTGAGAAGTATGCAGAGCTTACAAGGGAATCTCTTGATTCCGATATGACCTCACAGGACGTTTGCACAATAGACGGTCTTGTTGTGTTGGAATGCTCCTGGGTTGACGAGGACGGCGAAGAGTGGACGTATTTCTTGACCTTCTTTGAGACTGAGGGCTACTTCTGGACAGTTCAATTCCATTGCTTAAGCGAGGAATATGAGGTACACAAGCCATATTTTGTTGAATGGGCAAAAACCGTTAAATTTACATAAAGCAAAATCCGTAGTCGCCGACTACGGATTTTTATTATTCATTTTTCATATCAACGCTCAGGATTACACCCTTTGGATCGCCTAGATAATTGATATCTGCAGTTGCTAAATAGAATGTATTTCCTGCTTTTGCAAGGCTTACACAGAGGTGTTCGCTCTTAAAATACATAAGTCTTTCAAAATTAACATCATTCCTTGTCAAATCCAACGCCCAAATTGACGTTTCATATTGACCGTTTTTTAATGGATAATGGCACAATGCATACAGTGTGCTTCCATCTTGATAATAATCTAGCAGATATTCTCCTTGAAAATCAAGCTGGTAAAAATCAACCATATTGTCAGTATAATAGCCCTGTGAGGTTGCTATAAATAATCTGTCCCCTATAACAGCCTTTGAGCCGATGATTTTGAAATTTATATACGAGGCAACCCTTGCTGAGCTTCCTAAATCAGACAGATACTCAAAGGTGTCATTTTCCTCATTGTATTTGTACACCTCAAGGATAAGAGTGCGATTCTCGTCTCTTGACATTATGGCGTAAAGCTGGTCGTGTAGCACAACTAAATCAAACACTCTTGCCGACTCAATGCCCTTTGTAACTCTTTTTCCGTCCTTATAAAAGTAATGTCGTACCAAATCCTCGTCGTTTTTATTTGTGGAAAAGCATGGTGAGTATGAGATGTCGGCATCAACGCCATAGAAATATCGGTCGCCAAAGCTTGCCAAATCAAAGCAATGCTCCGTATTTGTCAAAATTCTGTGCTGTATCCACTCGCCGTTTTCGTAGGTGTTATAATTAGAGATATTGTTGTTTTGTGTTGAATCAATTCCAGGCGCTACCAGGATTCCGTCAACAACCAAAAAGGTATTAACAACCTCCTCTAGTAAAACACCACTTTCAAAAAAGCTTCCTGATTCAAGATCATAAGCATAAACAGAGATAGGACCTGTGTTTGCATTTCCATCGCCTGTGCCAAAGAAAATTTTGTTATCCCACAGGCGCATATCCCACACGTTGTCCTCAATGGGACTATCAATTACAGTAAACTCTGTAAGCTCTCCACCCTTTTCCTTGTTACAGGAGGAAAGGCTAAGGCAAATGCTCATGCAAATAGCAACTGCAAGAATCATGGCTATTGCTTTTTTCATAAGACTTCTCCCTTCTTGTGGGTTACCAATTTGTGTTCCATTTTGCTTGATAGGTGCTACTAAGAGGCTTGTCCGTCTCGTTTTTAGACACTGGGTCCTCATTTTTTTGCATTATATCAAGGAATCCAAGGAATTCATCCTCGTTGATTGGCAAATCAACCTTCTCATTTTTATATGAGGAAAGATAAGCACAATTTGAAATTTCAAGACTCTTTAGTCCCTCGCTAGCGGGGGCTAGGAGCTCCTTTTTATAAAGAATAGCATTTGTAAAATCCTGTACAATCTCCAAATGGCCATTATATTCCTTGTCCCTAAAGGTCCTTGGCGTCTGTCCGTCTCTTTGTAGAATCAGCCTGCCCTTTTCCAAAACAATAGAGCCACGCTCACCACTTATTTCCAGTCTATTAGTGCCGTATTTATCGCCTGTTGTGGTGATAAAGGTGCCTGTTGCACCATTTTCGTACTCGGCAAAAATCGTTGCCTCGTCCTCGACGGAAATATCGTGATACTTGCCGTTTTTACAAATAGCATAAATCGATTTTGGCATACCGCAAATCCATTGCCATAAATCCAGATTGTGCGGTGCCTGATTGAGAAGCACTCCGCCTCCCTCACCCTGCCAGCTACCGCGCCAGCTGTCGGATTCGTAATACTCTTGCGTGCGATACCAGTTAGTAATTATCCACACGTGTCTGCGTATTTTGCCAATTTCGCCATTTTTTACAAGCTCGTGCGCCAAAGAGAAAAGCTTGTTTGTTCGCTGGTTTAGCATAATGCCAAACACAACTCCCTTGTCTCTTGCCCTTTGGCAAAGAGCCTCCCCACCCTTGGTGAACACACCGAAGGGCTTCTCTATAAGCACGTGTATGCCCTTTTCAATAGCCCTTTCAGCTATTATTGGGTGTAGATAGTGGGGGGTTGCAATAATCACTGCATCAATGCCACTATTCAGCAAATCCTCATAATCCTCAAACAATGAAAGCTGAGGATAGGCGTCCTTAAGCGCCTTTAGCTTTTGCGCATCAATATCGCAAGCGCCAGAAAGCACGCCTCCCTTTACTTTGTTTTTTGCAAGGGTGCTAAGATGCACGCTACCTATATTGCCTACACCTACAATACCTATTTTAACAGTCTTTTCCATAATTTAGTGGAATGAATCTCCCATATTTACCTTTGCTTCCCTTGCTTCCTTTTTCTTACCAGAGGATGCGTTTATTCTCTTTTGTAGCTCCTCATAGAAAAGGTCGTGGTCAAGAGATGCGATTTCTATTTCCTTACCAAGCCAAGAGGAAAGATGCATTGCATTTGAAATGCTCAAGCCTAAAATGCCCTCTACTGCCTCTGCCACCATTGGCTCATCCCTTAGGATTGCGCCTGCAAATGCATTCAGAACGCCTGCGTGCTGAGGGTTTTCTCCGTCTGTTTCAACTACTGTCTTTACGTAAGATGGCGCACCGAAGGCATTCTCGGTGGTTTTCGACCATTCAGGCTCGGACATTTCTGTTTTCCACATAGTAAGCTCGTTGTTTTCGCAAATTAGCTTACCCCATTCAAGTGTAATTTCAAAGCGATTTGTACCAGGAGTGTCGCCCGTTGTGGTAATAAAGGTGCCTGTTGCCCCGTTTTCATACTCAACGTATGCAGTAACGTCATCCTCTACCTCAATATCGTGCCACTTACCATAGTGAAGCTTTGCTTCAACCTTTTTCGGCATACCGCAAATCCATTGCCATAGGTCAAGATTGTGAGGGCATTGATTGAGAAGCACTCCGCCTCCCTCACCCTGCCAGGTAGCACGCCAGTCCCCTGATTGATAGTAAATTGATGGTCTATACCAGTCGGTAATAATCCAGCTTGTACGCTTGATAGCGCCCATTTCTCCACTCTTGACAATCTCACGCATTTTACGATAAATACAGTTTGTTCTTTGGTTCATCATAATACCAACCTTAACGCCTGCATTCTTTGCATACTCGTTCATTTCCAAAACCTGCTTAGTATATACGCCAGCAGGCTTTTCAATCATTACGTGCAGATTCTTTTTAATAGCCATGATTGCATATTTTGGGTGGTCATAGTGAGGCACTGCTACCAAAATAGCGTCAACCAGTCCGCTGTCCATCATTTTTTCTGCATCATCAAATACGTGGACATCCGGCTTCTTTTCAAGGGCTTCCTTTCTTCTTTCTTCCTTCAGATCGCAAACTGCGCAAAGGTCGATTTCAGGACACTTGCCCCCTATAATGTTATCTGTATGTACCTTGCCTATGTTACCAAAGCCAATTATACCAAGTCTTACCTTTTTCATATTATAAACCTCTTGATTTCAAATATTTGTAGCTGTCAGCCAAGCAATCAAATGGGCAAGCGCCATTACAGTTGTCCTGTTCAACTAAAAGGTACTTTGCACCGCTTTTTGCACAGGCGTCAATAATTCTTTCCATATTCAAGTTACCATAGCCAACTCTTTCCATAATTGGGTTGCCAAGAGAAACTCCGTAATCCTTTAGGTGTACGCATTCAACTCTGCCCTTAAGTGATTTAATCAGCTCCTCTGGTATCAAACCACCATACTGTGCCCAGTAGGTGTCAACGGTAATTCCAAGCTCCTCCGGTGGGAACGCTTCAAGGATTTTATCCATAAAGGTGTCGCCGTCCTCAAGACGCTCAAACTCGTGGCCGTGGTGGTGATAGAATAGCTTTGCGCCATTTTCTCTGAAAATTCTTGCAGGCTCCTTGAAGTTTTTGATAAACAATTCAAGGTTTTCCTTGGTTGGTCCACCGGGCATAATTCCAATACCGATATTGGTACAGCCAAAAATCTTGTGTTCCTCTACAACCTTTTCAGGCTCGTTTATAATTCTGTCGGGGCTTGTGTGAGTCAAAACACATCTAAGACCATATTTGTCAAGCTTTTCCTTAAGCCAGTATGGGTCATAGCCGCATGTTCCTGATATTTGAACTGTTTTGTAGCCGATTTCAGACACTCTCTTAAGTGTTTTTTCAAAATCCTCAAGACAAGCGCAATTATCTCTTAACGTGTAAAACTGTACTCCTATTTCCATTTTTAATACTCCAATCCTAGTTTGTCAAGTAATTTCTTCAAAGCAGAAACGCCTGTATCAAAGGCTTCGTTTTCGTCGTCAAACTTGCCCATTCCCTTAATGCTTTCCCCGTTTTCAAGCTTGGAAAGTCCGTAAAACTCCATTAGGTGTGGCTCAAGGGTTAATACCTCGCCACCCATTTTTGCATATTCGGAAACTATATATTCTAGGTTGCCTATGCCCTGTCCTGCCGGCACAACCTGTCCGTCATCAAGGGCGTCCTTTATATGTAGATAGTCAACGTAAGGGTTAAGCATTTCCCAAGCACTCTTGGTGTAAACCCCACATTGTACGAAGTTTGCAGGGTCAAATACCGCCTTAATTCCCTTTACCTCTTTACATATAGTCAAGCACTTTTCTGCCTTGTCGCCGTAAATACCCTTTTCATTTTCGTGACAAAGAATAATATCCTCGCCTGCTATTTCGCAAAGGTGATTTAGTCTTGCAATAACCTCGTTTTCTTCTCCGTCAAAGAAGCTAAACATTCTTATTCTTTGACAGCCGAAAAGTCTTGCAATTTCACAAAGCCTTAAAAAGGTTTCCTCTTGTATTTGAACGTTTTCGTTTATTTTCGCCTTGCCCACAGGTGAGCCGATTGACCAAACGGAAATTCCGTTTTTGTCAAGCAATTCCTTTACCTCTTTTGCCTTTTCTAGGGAAATTTCAGAGATATTTTTTCCGTCAACCCCTCTTATTTCCAAAAGGGAAATATTATTTCTTTTAAGTGCCTCTATTTGCCCAGCTAAATCCTTAGACGCCTCGTCGGCAAAGGCACACAATTTCATTTTTGCCATATTTTTCTCCTTTGTAGATTTACTACTTTCTTTATTTTACTACACTTTTCTCGGTATTACAATGATATTTTTTATTTTTATTAAAAATAAAAGCAAAAAAAGACTAACGAAAAAAATCGTTAGTCTTTTTTGTTATTGTAGCTTGTTTAATAGCTTCTCAATCTTGTCGGCGATTCCATTAAGCGCGCCATTTTCAAAGGGGGACTTAATTCCTGCAAAGCTTAAAAGGTCAACGAAGCTATAGTTTCCTGTGCGCCTTGCGTGGTCGATATAGGTCGCAAGTGCGCTCTCGTAGTTTTCAAGGCTTAGGCACAAGAACTCAAAGGCAACTGCCTGTGCAAGACAGTAGTCAACGTAGTAAAACGGGCTTTGGAAAATGTGATTTTGGTATTGCCATCTTGTACCCTTTTCAAGGTATTCGATGCCCTGTGCGTTCATCCAAGGACGAAACTCCTTTTCAAGCCTTGCCCAAAGCTGATTTCGCTCAGCCGGAGTCATATTTGGGTTTTCGTAAACTATTTGTTGGAAGTAGTCAACGATAATTCCGTAAGGAATAAAGGAAAGCGCCGAGAAAAGGTGCTTATACTTGTAAGCCTGTGCCTTATCTCCAAAGAATTTATCCATATATTTCCACGCAAAGAACTCCATGCTCATTGAGTGGGTTTCAGCAGTTTCCATTCCGCCTAAGGACAATTCAGGTGTCATATCCTCAGCGCCTACAAAGTAAGCAAAGGCGTGGCCTGCCTCGTGAGTAATTACGTCAATATCGGCTGTTGTGCCGTTAAAGTTTGCAAAGATAAACGGTTGCTTGTAAATTGGGAAGAAGGTCATATAACCGCCTGTCCACTTGCCCTCCCTTGGCATAACGTCAAAAGCGTCCGTTTCAAACATTACGTCAATGAATTTCGCAGTTTCAGGAGACATTTCGTGATACATTTCCTTACCTGCCTCTAAAATTCCCTGAGCATCAAGAATTGGAGTTGGGTCGTTTTCGGAATAGGTGTTATCGTCATAAAGCTTCATTTCCTCAATGCCCAGACGCTTTGCAAGCTCACCCTTAAGCCTTGTAATAACAGGCACAAGATCACGCTTTACGTTTTCACGGAATACGGCAATTTTCTCCTTGTCGTAGCAGGTTCTTTGCATCAGGTTGTAGCCAAGTCCAACATAGTTTTCATATCCAAGCTTGGTTGCCATTTGATGGCGCACCTTTACCATTTCGTCATAAATTCCATCAAGGAATTCACTATTCTCGCTAAGAGCCTTGCCGAGAGAATTATATGCCTCTTTTCTTGTTTCTCTATCACTATCCTGCATATATTTTCTCAAGGCTCCAAGGGTCAGCCTTTCACCTCTGAAATCATAGGTTAGCTCAGAAACAAACTTAGAATATTTTGTAGTTAGCTCATTTTCCTTTTGCATTTCTGCAACTACCCTTTCATCAGCACACTTGACGGATAGCTCCATCATAGTAATAACTAATGGGTTAAGCTTCTTTTTAGCCTCGCTAAGATGCGGAGAAGCTAAAAATGCCTTGGTAAATTCAACATCATAAATTTGAAGCTGGGGCAATGCGCTATTGAAAAAGTCCATTTCCTTTTCGTAAAACTCATCTCTGCTATTGAGATTTAGCCTTGTTGAAGCAAGGCGAGCCATTGTACCAACCAGCTCACTCTCAGCATTATAGCTTTCTCTTGCATTTAGTAAATCCTGTGGACCCTTTGCGTTTTTTACTGCCTCAATTTGCTCCTTGATTTTTGAAATGACCTTTTCTAAATCAGGTCTTTCGTACTGCATATCCTTAATTTTTACGTAGCTCATTTTTTCTCCTTAGCCTAATACGCTATCTAAATATTTTTTCAGCTGACTTGCATCTTTATCAAATTGGTATGTATTGATTCCAACAGCCTTTGCGCCCTTTATATTCTTCTCGTTATCATCGACAAAAAGACACTCCCCTGCCTTTAAGCCAAATTTGCTTAATAGATGCTCAAAGATTTCACGGTCTGGCTTTACTATCCCAAGCTCACCTGAGAAAACATAGCCATCAAGCAAGCCGAGAATTGGAATTTCGTCCTTGTGTGAGGAAAAGTAGGTTGAAATGTTAGAAAGCAAATAGGTATTTACCCCATATTTTTCCTTGATATAAAGAATAAGCTTCCTCATACCATCAACCTCGGGTATGTTGTAAATCCAATTGTAATAAATAGTGTCAGCCACATTCCAAAGCCTTTGTGGTAACCTTTCTTTTGCAAGAGAAAGAGCTTCCTCGTTTGAAATTGTTCCTGCATCAAGCCTGTCCCAATAAAGCCTATCAAAAAGAACGTTTTCCAAAAGAGCCTTATCACCCTTATCCTGTACGTATTTCCCAACCATATACTCAGGCTCAAAATGAACAAGCACTTGCCCAAAATCAAAAATAACCGTTTTAATCATAGCGTACCCCCGTCGCTCCAAAATAATACAATAAATAGTATAACAAGATAAATTATATATAAATACATTGTATCATATAATACTAGATATTTCAAGGTTGTATAGCCTTTAATTGAGTAAAAGAAAAAAGAAAAGCAAACACTTTCTATCTATCACTTCTTATAGATAACTACTTATCTATCACTAGATATCTATCACTAGTGATAGAGGCTAACATAAAAAGCAGGCTTTTATAGTGCTGAGCACGATTTCATTAAAAAAGAAAAGCAAGAACTTTATGTCCTTGCTTTCTTGTGTTTTGTTTTACGGGGTTATGGTTTTACCAGTATGTACCCGTCATTGACGTGGTAGATATGGAGCAGAATTTGTGCTTTTCAACCGAAGGCATACTTCGTATGTCGAGAGGCGAAAAGTGCAAAAGCAAACAAATATAATTTTTGAGGAAAAACGATAGTTTTTCAACCTTATATACGCTCTAAACGAAAAACAAAAGGGCACTAAATTAATAGCACCCTTTGTTTTTTATTTTGTTTGCGGTTGTGCCCGTAGGTACAAGTCAATTATTGACGTGGTAGATGGTGAGGAAAAATCGTCGTTTTCAACCGAAGATGTACTTTGTACCTCGAGAGGTGAGAAACGGCGATAATAACCCCGTTTTAATGAAGAAAGGTGGCACACCTTTCAACCTTATAACTGAGCCGATACAAAAAAGAAAAGCAAGAACTTTATGTCCTTGCTTTCTTGTGTTTTGTTTTACGGGGTTATGGTTTTACCAGTATGTACCCGTCAATCAGAATAGTAGGTCTTCGATTTTTGCAGTAGCAGAAGCCTTAGTTACGTTAACCTCGCCCTTGCCGTCGCCAAAGTCAAATTTATCATTAGATACTGCCAAATTGTTTGGAGAAAATTCCATAATGTCCTCGCTTGAAATTACTTCAAGCTTGTATTCAGGTGTTTTATACATTATTCTTCCTCCTTACTTGTTGTAACGAAGCCGTAGTCCGGTGAAACGAACTCTGCTACGTCCTCATAGCAAACGCCTGTTGCAGAATCGCTTGTTGTATTATTGTTTAGATAATATACGTTAGTATCTACTATTAGGTATGCACAAAGGAAGAAGGATGTTGCTCTGTACTTATACTCACCGGTGACGTCATCCTTAGTGTCCATGCCTGAAATCTTAATTTCAAAAACGTCAAAGCCTCTGTTGGTCATATCACAAACAGCAACCTTATTGTTGATGCCTGTACCATCTGCGTTTACAATCTTACCGCTTGTTGTATCAAAGTTAGCTTCAGCGTTTGTGCCGTTGAATGCTGCTACAAGACCAAACTTAAGAGTTGGGAATAGGTTCTTGTATTCGCTTTCCCAAAGTTCATTATTGATAGTAAATGCTTGCATCATAGCAGTTCCAGATGTTGAGAAGCCCTTTGATACAAATAGTGGAGCAAGCTCCTTAATTACAGTTTCAGCACCACAGTTTCTTCCACATGGGCATACAATTTTGTAGTTAGACAAGAACTTATCGCCTGTCCACTTGCTTATTTGCTCCTCTGTTTTAACGTGTCCGTCGTAGAACGCATCGCAAAGGTTGTAGCCTGAAACGATATACTTAGTTCCCGATGTATATTCACCCTTCTGGTATTGAGCATAGGTAATTACGTTTGAAATGCCTGTTGTTGCACTAATTGTTGCAAGAGCATTTGAATCTGTGCTTGTTACGAAAATAAGCTGGAAGTTAGCATTACCCGGAGATAGAACAGTTGTTGATGCAGGTGCATAAACGTACTTAAGGCTTTTAGTGCCTGCAAATGAGTGTAAGCCGCCCTCCTCTATGTGTTCAAAGTTAGCACCCAAGATAAGAGTTGTCATTTGAACGTCTGCTAAGCCGTAGCCACCAATGTATGTAACTGTATTTGGAAGTCTTATCACACCGTTTTCATCACCTGTCCAGGTCCTTACGCCTCTGAACATTTGGTATGAAATGCAAGGTATTTGAGTATTTTCAAGACCGATAACCTCTGTAAGTGCTGTATTCAAGAAATGACTGCTACCATCAATGGTATTTATGGTGGTGGAGAAGGTAACGCTTGCAAGCTTTGAGCAAGAGTTAAACATACCGTTAGGCAAGTTAGTCAAGCCCTCGGGAAGAACAACCTTTGTAAGAGACGTACATTTTTCAAATGGTGCCCAGCCGTAGAAGGTAAGAGGATTGTACGTACCGTTTGGTAGTAATCTGTCTTCAAAGATTAAAGTTTCAAGTCCTGAGCTTGTAAAGGTATTGCCGTATATGTCCTTAAGTGAAGCAGGAATTGTGATTGACTTAAGTGAAGTACATTCCTCAAAGGTACCCTCGTCGTTATTGCCACTTGCACCGTTAATTTTTGTAACGGTTGATGGAATTGTTATATTTGCCAATGATGTACATTGAAAGAACGCACCGTTTCCAATCGTTGTAATAGCTCCCTCAAAAACAACGGTAGTTAAGCTCTTGCATTGCTTAAAGGTTGAGCCAGGTATTACAGTTACACCGCTTGGAATAGTAACAGAGGTAATCCCTGTACCTTGCAAGCACCAGCTATTACCAAGGCTTGTTAGTGTTGAGGGGAAAACAATGCCGGACATAGGTACATTTGCAAACACACCATCTCCACATAGGTCTATCAAGGCTGTTTTTGAAAGGTCAAGCACTTGACCTGCAAAAAGGCTCTTACAATCACGGAAAGCATAACCGTTAATTCTCTTAAGACCTGTTAGATCCTTCAAATTAACATACTTCAAATTAGATGCTCCATAGAAGGTGCTACCTTGAATTGCGAGAGTGTCATATCTGAGGTAAGCATATTGAAGGTTTGTTTTGCTCTGAAAAACACCCGTTAAGCAGTTAACGATTGAGCCCACGGGAGCATTGCCTTGCTTTGAGGTTGTAACCTTAACATCGTCGTCCATAATGTTGAAAACAACAACGTTTGCCAAATCAACCGAGTTGCCGTTTGCATCAGTGATGAGGATTTTGTCAACCTGATTTGCCATAGTGCCGTGTGTTGAGGCCGCCCAGCTGTTAACCTGGTAATCAACAAACGGACCACCCGCTGTGTTCGATTGAGCCTTGATTGATGAATAGCCACTCTCGGCATTTGCATCAATATACCAAATTAGCGCATCACCCTCTTGGTCAAAAAGAGGTAGAACTGTGTTGTCACTAAGAGTTACGGTTTCTGTCTTGTCAACGTTTGCGTGAACAGAATCAGCAAAGGCTGAAATTGCAAGCAAGGAAGCAAGAGCAATTACCATAGCAACAACTAAAAGTAATTTCTTTTTCATAAGTTTTCTCCTTATTATAATAAAATAAATTTGCACAATTATTCTAACATATAAAGGAAATTTCGTCAAGGCGCACCAAAAAAAAAAAAAAATAGATAATTTTGTTTACATTGCACAAAAAACGTGAAGTCGTACCACTCGTTTAACCTGTTTTATGCTCCCAAAGATGGATATTTTCGGCAGTATTGCCAAAAAGGGTACAAATGTTAATTTTTTGTAAACAAATAGCTTATATAAGAAAAAGCGAGCTGTTTAGCGTGATACTCTTAAGGTCGTATCATGCAAGCTCTATTCACCTTCGGCGAGTTCTATTGCTACGCAAGTTTATAAGCGAACAGAATATCACTTTATACCAACGAAAAAAGAGATAACATTTCGGCGAAGAACCGATTTGTTATCTCTTTTTGCTATTTTTCGATATAGACTATTGTGTTTCTTTCAAGTCTTAGAGTGATTTTGCCGTCTTCAAATTTGTCGATTTTGTTCTCAAACATAGTTTTAGTTTCGTCGGTTACGTAAATTTTTGCATTTGACATATCCTCACCAGTTACGTCAAGAGTTACAAAATCAGCACCCTTGTTGTCGTTTTCTGTGTAATAAACAAGGAAAATGCCACACTCCCCGCCACTTTTTGCACCTACAACGTAAACGTCGTCGTTATCGCTTGATGCTTCAACTTGATTTTTTAGCTCGTACAAATTTGAGAAAAGATAGAATGGATAGTAGCCCTTTAGTGGCTCTTGGGTGTAAAAATCAAAGAGTCCGTTCATTCCACAGGGACGGGCATCGTAGTACATAAGCATATCAATCGAGGGGTTGTTTTGGCACTCTGCCATACAAGCGCCTGTAAAGGCAGCTCCCTTCATTCCTATAATTTGCTTTATGCTATATACGAACTCATCAATCCAGCCACGAATATAGTTCCACTCGTTGCATATGCTTTCTGCGTTTCCGTAGCCGTATTTTTCAAGGATTTTGCGTATTCTTGTAGCCTTAGCCGATAAATCCTTTGGCTCTGTCCAATACCAATGCCAGGAAACGAAGTCAAAGGTAACGCCCTTACCCTTTATTCTTTCAAAAAACCTTTCAAGCCAAGCCTCGTCACCTGCTGACGCAGGTCCGCCTATTTTCAGGTGTGGAAAACGCTTTTTCAAATGGTTTGAGGCAACTGCGTAAAACTCTGCAAATTCTGCCTCCGTACCCTGCCAGCATCTTTTGTTTTTACTGTCGTCGGTGTCAAGGTCAGGCTCGTTCCAGATTTCCCAATATTCAATATCATACTTGAAGCCGTTTGCCCAGCCCTCGGTATAGTGGGCGATTATATGCTCACATATCTCTGCCCATTTCTGAAAATCAGGCGGTACAAGTGTGCCGTACTTCTTTACACCATGCTCTATTTTTGAGCCTAAACGGTAAAAAGGCTTAGCCCCGTATCTGAAAAGCTGGTTCATATAGTTATCTGTGCATGCAAAATCATAGCTTTCAGGGTCGTTTACGTCTGCATTAAAATTTGGAAAAATTGCGTGGACGTCAACAGTATGCTCACCGCCGTAGGGTGCGTAAAAGGCTGCGTCGTGTACTCTTGCATAAGGGATCCTTGCCGCCTTATAGTAGTCCTGATTGCCACTTTTTTGATCCTTGCCTGCAACCTTAGGTCCGTTATTTACAGCGTGCATTACTTTGATTTTTCCCACTTTTTTGGAAAAGTCAACCTTAACGTTACTCATAGATTTATTCCTCGTATATCTTTACTTTCTTTATTACGGTATCAGTAATTGCTATTGGAAATTATCTTGTAATTTCTACTTTTTCTGCCAATTTATAGGCATTTTTAATTGTTTCAAGCTCCGGGCGAAGGTCGATTACGCTCATTTTTTCTCCAAAGCAAGGGAGCGCCGCGGCGCTCCTTTTTAGATTAAAGCTTTCTCTTTTCTGTTCCTATTACCTTACCCTTTTGGTCACGAACCGTAATTACGAGAATTTCGTTCTCGTCAATGCTAAGCTCAGGTCTGATTACAAAGGACTTAGCCTTGCCCTTATATTCATCGGGCACGTCAACCGTAACCTTTATGCCGTTTGAGTTTCCTGCTGTAAACTCAATCCAGTTTGCGTCCGAGCCCTCTCCCTGTCTCATAGCATCTGACTCATATACTGTGAAGGCTGCTCTTGTCTGATTGTCCTCTCTTGGGGTAAAGGTTGTTTCTGCCACACTTGTTGCAGGCTTCTTTTCACCCTTATAAAGAATGTTATAAATCATGTGAACGCCGTCTTTGTGTGAGTCAACGCCATAGGTGTGGGAAAGATTATCCACAGGCTTAACGTTTTTGCCCTTGCCCGGGTCCTCCTCAACCATTTTGGCATAGATGGCAGCACCCTTAGAAATAGCCTTTGATGGGTCAAATCTAAAGATATTGTCGGCTCCACCTACTACGTTTGCAAATTCGCTTTTTAGTCTTGATTCGATTTGCGGCATATTTGATGCACCGCCAACCAAAACAATTTTGTCGATTTCCCCTGTGTATCTGCCAAGAACTCGTCTTACAACCTTTACCGCATTGTCAAGAAGTCCCTTAGATGCGTTCTCAAACTCTGCTCTTGTAACGTCCGCAAAGTAGCCTCTTGAATCCTTCTTGAAATAGATTTCGCCTGATGGGTTAGGTGTCAAATCCTCTTTGAGGGCAACTATCTTTGAGATAAACTTGCTCTTTTCCTCAGGATCTGTCATATCGCCCGTTATTCCTGCCTTCTTAACAACAAGTCCTGCAAGGGCTTGGTCCCAGTCGTTTCCACCGAGCTGTAAATCTCCGTCCTTATCCTTGATGGAGTATTGCTGTAAATATGGGTCATGCTCAAGTATAGTTACGTCAAGAGTTCCACCGCCCAGGTCAAATACCATAATGGTTTGCTTCTTTGCGTAAATTCTTCTTAAATCGTCGCTATACAGATATGCAATTGCTGCGCCAACCGGCTCTTGAATAATGCTTATTTTCGACTTATCAAGGCCTGTGATTTCCACAACGGTATCAACGAGAAGCTGGTTATAGTCAGTAGCCGTCATTTGACCCTCTGCAATACCAACAGGGGCAGTTATCGTTACTCTTTCGATATCAATATTTGAAAACTCTCCACTGCGCTTTGCGTTATCCTTAGCCTTTGCAAGCAAAAACGTCAGGTACTTCTTAAGCACCTCTTTAATTGTGTAGGTTTTGCCGTTACTTGTAATAGGGGCATTCAGATTTGAAGGATTTTGCCTTACAATCCTTTTCATATATCTGATAACCTCTTTACTATTTACAACAGCCTCACCGATTTCACAATCTGCGCCGTATAGCTCAGAGTTTAATGCTCTTGAATACATAAACAGAGATGGAATACCTCTTTCATCTCCCTTTGAGCCAAAGTTTGTAATTGGAATCTGACCATTCATAATTGCAATAGATGAATAACAGGTACCAAAGTCAATTCCGATAATCATTTGTATTTACTCCTTTTATAAGATAATTCTAATTTTTGCAATTACTGCATTGTCGTTTGTTTTCACCATCAAATATGGCTCGTTATCTATCATATTTACTACAAATCTAAGAGATTTGTCGAATCTTCCTGCGTAATCCTGCAAAAGCACCTTGTCGCCGTATTCAAGGCGATAATAGGTATTGCTTGGAATTCTGTAGCCGTAAATTCTTCTCATTGGGAACACGCCTCTGATTTGTAGAGGGTTCTTTCTTTCATTAGTATTTGAGCAATACAGAACTAATCTTTCTGCCAAAACAAATTCATCGCTTTCGTTAAGGGTTGCATTTGGCGTTTCTTGTGGTTCTTTTTGTGGTTCTTCCTCTTTTTGTGGTTGTTCCTGAGGCTCGTTGCCTGATTCATCGCTTGGAGTCTCAGCCTGTGGCTCATCACTCTGTGGCTTTTCCTCATTCTGTGGCTCGTCGCTTGACACCTCGTTTTGTGGCTCGTCATTTACTTCGCCGAGCCTTACCTCGTCATCGTAAAGCTTGATAATCGGCTCCTCGTCCTTTTCCTCCTCAAGCTCGGATACGTACTTATAAACAAGCACATTTTCCATTATTTCCTCGGGGTCCTCGTTGTGAATTATACAGCCTATTTGCGTGGTACGTGCGATTTTGCCATCAAGCTCCTTGTCATTTGTTACTCTGCAAGCTCCACCCACCTTTTCAGTTGGGTCAAGAATTTCGTTTTCCTTATGCATTTTAAGCTCGACGCCTATGTTTTTAAGGTGAGCCGACATACTTCTGATATAAATGCCGATTGCTCTTTTTAGCTCCTCTAAATCCTGTGCGTCCTCGGCGTCGTTTTTGATATCGGTAATCACTGGCAAAATAGCCTCTAAAACGTCTATTGCCTGTACCTTGTTTCTGTAAACGTCTGCCTGCTTCTTTTCCCAGCTAACCATTCTGCTAAGGTCGTCAACCTCGCTGGTTATAGTTTTCTTTAATTGCTCTATGCTTTCATCAAGCTCTGCAAATCTTCCATTTACGTATTTTGCACTTGAGCTAAGCTGATTATTATCCATATATCCTCCTATCCCTTGGTGGTACGCTTAGGTGGCTCACCACTTGCGTATTCCTTACCTAAAATTACAATTCTCAAATTTCCCATATACATATCAACACTGCCCTCGACAGAGCTTGCTATGTTATCTCTCAATTGCTTAAGCCTTTGATCCCTCTCGTTCTCAATTACGCTAATTTGAGCTTGGGTGGACTTTGATTTTTTCGCCTGCGCGATTCTTGCTTCAAAGTCCTTTTCCGCCTTTTCTATCTTCTTATTGAAGAACTCTATTTCGTCCTTAAGGTCGTCAATTAGTCGTTGCTCCCTGGTTTCCATAAAGCTCTTTGTAAATGATAACTTTTGTTCAACGGTTTGCTTTTCCATCACTTACACCTCACTCACTTAGCGAAAGGAAATAGGTCTTATTCTGCAAAGGCTTGCGCCCCTTACGAGAATAGCCTTATAGCCTTCCTCTTCCTTTTTGATTTCCTCAAGGGCTGAGGCAAGTCGCTCCCTGCCCACTATTCCTATTCCGTCGCAGTCGCACTCCTTAGTTACAAGGCAGGCAGGCACCTTCTTAGCAAGCTCCTCTATATCTGCTCTTTGACTTGCTGAGGCAATTACGTAAATACCATACTTGCCACCCAGTGTTGCTATTGTGTATAGCGCCTCAAGAGCACTGGTATTGGAGTCTCTTACCTCCTTTTGCGCCTGCTCCTTTGCTTGAATAGCAAAGTTCATTTTGTTTTCCTTCATCTTGAGCATATTGAATATGTCCTCGATTGATGCGTCCTGATTCTTCGACGGACTTGACGGTGCACTTCCGTATCTTGGCGCTCCGTCAGAGGTTGAAATGCTTCCCTTTAGTCTGGAAAGAGAGGAAAGCCTATTAACCATTACGTATAGAGGTGATGGCTTGTATTCCTCGTCAGCCTCACATCTTTTTCTTCTTTCGAGATACTCTGCATAGGCATCTCTTACAAGCTCGCAAATATCTGCGCGCTCATACTTTCTTACGCTTAAGCCCTTTAGCCCCTCAAGGATTGGATGAAGAACGTTTTCAGTTACCTCCTCACCGTTACAGCAAAGCACCCTTGCGCTCTCTTTTTTGCTTATGCCCACTAGCATGCAAGCAAGAATTGATGATTGAATGGTCTTATTTTCGCTGATAACCAGCATAGATGAGCTATTTTTACTTAGCTCAATTGACACCGGCAGACCAGAATAATCGTTTTCACCAATTGTGAAGCGAGAGTCCTCTGCTCCTCTTACAAGCTGTGCATAGGTTTTTTCTCCATCTGCCTTATCCTCAAGCAAAACAAAGCGACATTTTTCCTTATCCTGTACGCTCTTGTGCTTTTCCTTGATTTTTTCAATATAGCCCTCAAGCTCGCTTGATGTGGCGTAGGCGGTTTTTACAAGGGAGCTCTCCCCCTTGCAATAAAGATATGCTTCTCCTCGCTTCAAGGAGCTAAGCTCACTTGATTTTTCATCAAGCGCCATACCTGAAATGTTTTTCTTTTCCAGTCTGAAGCATATCATTGTTTTTATTTGATTAAATACAGGGTTCCTTTCCACCTCGCCGTTTGCAATTATTATAAAATGCACGCCTGCACATCTGCCCTGTAAAACAGTTTGCGCAAGGCTAAGGATTGTTTCAGAATAAGGCTGATCCTTTTCTCCCTCAAGTAAAGCCTGTGCCTCATCAAGCACCACGACTATTCTCGGAAGCACCTTGCCTCCATTCCTTCTCATATCCTCATTATATTCATATACCGTGTTTTTTCCAAGTGAAGCAAAAAGCGCTTTTCGCCTTTCGATTTCCTCGGAAAGCGCCTCTATGGTGTAGTAAATATCCCACTGACTACAGCCGTCCTTTGCCAGTCTTACGTGGGGCAGTCCCTTGCTTATATATCTACCAACGGCTCCGTTTTTCTTAAAGTCCAAGAGCCAAAGCTCCAAAAGCTCCCTTGAATACTGCATACAGCCGTTAATTACTATACTGTGCAAAAGGGAGGACTTTCCCGTGCTGACCTCTCCTAACACCAAGCAGCCTCCCAGCTGAGTGTCCTCTGCCTTACAGCTAAGTTTTAAGCATACCTCTTTTCCGTTGGACACGCCAATCGGTAGAAGCATTACCTCGCCATCATCTCTTGTAGCTTTATCAAAGCCCAAGTCATTATATGTTACTCTTTGCTCATTTTTACCATTCACAAGGGACGCCATTTCGGAACAAATTCCCCTTACAAAGGCCACGGAATCCTCTCCTGCCGGAATCATACAAGGGGTGATTTTTGAGTCGCCCTTGAATATTTCCTTGCCCCTTTGCTCAAGCTTAACGCCTGTATTAAGAAGCTCCTCGTCCTTGTCGCAGACAATTATCAATCTAACGCCTGCCCTTACTCCATTTTCAGAAAGAAGCTTTCTTAAAATTGATTTTTCCTCAGCGTTTTCCAAAAGCTCCGTCAGCTTATCTCTTATAACAAGCAGGGTATGCTCCTTATCGGTTAGTCCTGTGTCTAGTGGAGCTAAAATTTCCATTGGCTCACTTGATATAGTAACAAGCTCACTTGAGAGGGTGTCCCTTATTGTCTCAAGCACAGGGCATTCCCTTGAAATTATCTTGACGCTCAGGTCTCCTAAAGGAAACTCCTCCAGATATTTCAGCGTCAAGCCACCTATTATTTTATCAAGATAGTCGTTGTTTTTTCCGTCTCTTTTTAGAATTACTGCCTCGCCACACTGCACGTCAACGCTAAGTATTGCCGGAATTTCCACACTGCGTGAACCGTAAACCTCCTCAAGAAGCTCACATTTTGCAAGAGCCGTGCCGAAATCTCCAATTGGAATAAATTTTGGCACGCTTCCCTTGTAATCTCTTATTTGACCTATTGAAAGGTCCTTGCTTTTTTCAATCAGCTCGCCAAGCTCTGCCCTTGCCTTATCAAGAATGCCTGCAAGCTCGCTCTCGCCCTGCTCGCAAAATTCCTTTAGCTTGACCTTTGCCTGTTGCAAAAGCTCCTCGTGCTTTCGTAGCTCGTCTGCCTTAACTAAATTGAACATTCTTGTCTTTGCGCCCTCGCCCCTTGACAAGTCCTCAACCAGCCTTCCGCTTTCCTCCACAAGCTCCTTTTCAAGTCTTTCTATCTCATTATCAATTTGAATTGCCCTTTGGAAAACCTCTTGATTTTCTCCACCAGAGCCGTCCATTTGTCTTTCCAAAATAGCCTTTTCGCTACTATAATTTTCGTTTTCTCTCTCAAGCTCGCTGGCATACCACTCGCTAATGTCCTTAATTGAGCTCTCGTGATCCTCCTTTGCCCTTTGGAGCCTTTTCTCGTTATACTTAACAAGCGGGTCGCTTTCCCCTGTGGGCTTGAGCTGAGTGTTTAGCTCCTCCAATCTGTCCTGTCCCTTGTAGTATTCCTCTGCCAGCTCAAGAAGCTTTTTTCTTGATGGTGGTACAAAGTCCTTGCCACCTAGCTTAAGATAGTCGGAAAGGGCCTCCTTGTATCTGTCAAGCTCCTTATAAATCCTTGATCTTATTTCTCCGTTTTTCTTTTCCTGTTCCTCAATTCTCTTGATTAAATCACGGTTTTTTCCGCTATTTATCATTGCATAAACGTCTGAACGAACGCTAAGAGAGCTTTCAAGCTCTGCCTTTAATTGCTCATACTCGCTATCAGCATTGTTCTTCATTCGCTCATATCGGCAGGATAGGTATTCAAGCTTTTCAGAATGCTCTCTTTCAAGTCCCTCAAATCTTTCGTTGTATGCCTTTTTTACGTTGTCGAGTCTTTCGCCCTCGTCTGAAAGAAGCTTTTCTCTTTCCGCCTTCAGAATATCTATTTTTTCAATAGCTACCCTTTCGATTTCTCCAAGGCGCTCCTTTTTTGTTGCATCAAGAATGGAAAGAAGCTCCTCCTCCTCGCGCTTGAATCTTTCAACTTCCTCGTTTAAGGATTTTTGTGCCTCCTCAAGTATTGCGTTAAGGCTGGCTCTTTTTTCCTCAAAGGTCCTTTTGGCTTCCAAATATTCTTTGTTCTTTTCTTCGATAAGACTCTTTATATCCAATTTATCTCCCCCTTCTATAAGGTGTATTGGCTTTGCGAATTTTTGAACTAGCTGACGTCTTGTTCATATTTTCGAATTACGATTTTTTCAAGAACTTAAGTCCATAAAAACGCGCAAATATAGGTACAGCTTAATTCTAGCACAGTTTTTTTCTACTGTCTATAATGTTTAAGTGATTTTAGAAAATGTTCTTATTTTTTGAACTTTACTCCATTTGAGGGTTTTTTTGTTTTCATTTTTTGAAAAACGAAGCAAAAGGAGAGCGAATCAATCGCTCTCCTTTTACTCTTTGATTTCTGTAACCTTAACTAACGGTCTGTACTCGATAAATTTGTTTTTGCCTGGGCAAATTTGATATTTACCAATAGTTGCAAGAATATACCAGGACGCCATGCTTCCGTTATCCTCATCACCTGGGAAGCCCTCCTCGGTGCTAAACAGCTCCGTGGTGATTTTTTTAACCAGCGCTCTCGTTTTTGATTTTTTTCCAAAATGTGCGTAGATAAATGGCAAATGGAAGCTGGGCTGATTTGATATAGCAAGCTGACCTAAGCCACCTCTTGCCATTTCAGACATTTCGTGAATTTCTGCTCCATAGCTTCCAACTCGAAACTCTGCGGGAGCTGACAAAATTTCATCAAGCCTTTTCAGTAGCTTATCCCTTCCACCGTATAGCCTGCTAAGCCCCTCAATGTCGTGAACAACAGATAGGGAGCCCTGCCAGGGCGCGCACTCGGTGAAGCCGTAGCCCCACTCGTAGGGGTCAAAGTCCACTCTAAACTCGCCCCTGCTGTTTTTTGGTACAATAAAGCATCTTTCCTTGTCGAAAAGCCTTTTGTATGCGCCCTTACGAGAGGATTTCCCACATTCCTTATAATAACGTCTTGCAAGCTCCACCGTCTGTGGTTCTAGTCCAAATTTACCTGTCTTGCATAGCTCGTCATTCCTTATTATAATACAATCAGCAACTTGACAAACGCACCAGTCCCCGTAGGAATAATCAACTGTCAAATTCACACTTTCTCCATACAAATCACTGGGGACGTATCCGTATTTTAGATAATCACCAAGTCCGGCTCTGCCATAAATTTTGCTAGGAGGACACTGACTTACGTTTTTAACCATGCCCAAAAATCCGTTTACCAGCATTTCGTCATCAAGCAAGCCCTTTGTAGCGCCATCTGCAATAACCGACTCAATAAGGGTGCTGGGCATACAGCCAACCTCACCCATGCTACTCCATCTGGGCAGCCAGCCTCCGTCCACATAGTCAACAATAAAGCCTTGAAGAATCTCTCTGAATTCCTTCTTAGCAATTATGGTAAAGAGAGGCAATTGAGTTCTGTATGTATCCCAAAAGCCACTGTCAGTATATCGAACACCTTGCCTTTTTTCCTTTAACAGCGGTGCATAGTGAACGCACTCACCATTTTTTTCAATCTCGTAAGCCTTGTGTGGGAACAAAAACGCCCTATACATACAGGAATAAAAGGTTCTTAAAATCTTTTCGTCAGCCTCTATCTTAATCCTCGAAAGCTTTTCCTCCCAAGACTCTTTGGCTCTTTCTCTTACTTGCTCAAGGGTTTTGCCTTGAATTTCCCTTTCCATATTTACAAGCGCTTGAGCATAGCTAATATAGGAAATTCCTACACGTACCTCGGTATTTTTTGCGCTAAGTGGCAAATGAAGATACGTTTTGCCATCCTCGCTTCCGCATTCTGCGCTTTCCAAAAGCGCATCACCTAGCTCAAGCACAAAATATGTTTTGAAGTCTGGCGCGTCTGCCTGGTGAGTGCCCTTTATAACTCCGCGAACTTGCTTTCTTTCCTTATCAAGCTCTTCTATTTCAAGCTGACAGGAGGTTGAAAAAATCGAAAGCACAGGTTGACTCTTTCCCTCGTAGCTTAGCTTTATAATAGCGCATCTTTCACTTGGTGCTAGCTCTAGAGTGCATTTAGGCTTTATTAGTCTAACCTTAATGTAATCGGGGGATAGCTGACACTCTGTCGGCAAAAAGCTGGAGCACGCCGAGGAGGCGCTGTTTTTTATTTGGTCGCACTGGGGAACAAAAAGCATCGTACCATAATCCCCAATCCAAGGACTCGGCTGATGCGTTAGCCTAATTCCCTCCATATAGCTTGCTCTCGGCTTATAAAACCAGGTCTCCTTGCCCGCCTCAAGCTCCGTCTGTGGGCAAAAGGACACCATACCAAAGGGAAGCTGGCAAAGTGGCAGGGTGTTTCCCGTTGAATATTTAATGGTACTCTCTGTACCCATTTTTACATTGACATAATCTAAATATCCCATCATTTCTCCCGTTTTCAAAATCTCACACTGGGTGAGGCTTTTTTCGATTTTATATAAAATTACCAGTTACATTTTATCACACTCCTCCTTATTATGTCAACAAATCCGACACTCCTTTTAAGGAAATTATTCAAATCCTCTAGTAATATAAGAAAAAACGTGCTACAATAAAAGAAAAAAAGACACCCCGTTCCCATTATTTCTCTCTAACTAAATCTATTTTTTCCTTTTCTTTGTTAAAAATATAGCAAAGTTACCTGCAAAGTGGAGATTATATGGCAAAAAGCTATCTTTTTAACGAAATGTTTAGGATTTTTTAGGTTAAAATTAAAAAGCGTGCATATTAGTATTGTAAAATGTTAGTGTATCTTAGCTGTATAAAATTTAGAAAGGATGTTTTTTATGTATCAGCGAATTCGCGATTTAAGAGAAGATAAGGATCTTACTCAGACACAAATTGCAAAAATGCTTGGTATGTCCCAAACTGGATATTCAAAATACGAAACGGGCGAAAACGATATTCCGACAGACATTCTCATTAAGCTAGCGCGTTTTTATGGAACTAGTATTGACTATTTACTTGGTGAAACCAACAACCCCGAGAGGTACAAATAACAAGGACAGGAGCGTTTTGCTCCTGTCTTTTTATCGTATAAGCTTGAAAAGAGCACACAAGGCGGACATTTTCTGTCTCAATCAGAAAATTGCATTTGTCCAGCAAATACAAAAGAGCTAGAATAAAGCCTATATTAGCGAGCACTATACAAAAAAAGAGAACAACCTGACTGTGCAGTCAGGTTGTTCTCTTTTTTATATATCATAGTATCTCGGTTTCCTTACAAGCTACAGTAAAGCTTGCAGGCGCATTTTTTGTTAGCTGTGTCGCTCTTTGCGTTCCTTGACCATTGCCGACAAAAACAGTATATTCGCCCTCGTTTAGCGTAAGCTCACCATTCTCGTTATAAAGAGCAAAGTCTCTTTTTCCAAGATGGAGTGTTATTTTCTTTGCTTCACCCGGCATAAGCTCAACTCGCTTGAATGCCCTTAGACTCATAACGGGTGCGTCCTTGCTATGTGCCTTTACATAAGCCTGAACGACCTCGCTTCCCTGAAGCTTGCCTTTGTTTTCTACCTCTACCGTCACATTTATTCCCTTGTCGGTCAGCTCCAAAACATCAAGCTCAGCGCTGATTTTATATGAGTTGTATGAAAGACCAAAGCCAAATGGATAAAGAGGCTCCCTCGTCATATAGCGATAGGTTCTGTCCTTCATTTCGTAATTTGTGAATTCAGGCAAATCCTCAAGAGATTTGTAAAAGGTTATTGGTAGCTTACCCTCAAAGGAAAACTCGCCGAATATTGCCTTAGCAATAGCCTCGCCACCCCTTTCGCCTGGATACCAGCCTTGAATTATAGCATCAAACTCCTCATCCTGCCAGCTTAAATCCATAGCGCTTCCTGTCATTGACACAAGGATTGATTTTTTTGCGTTTTCTGAAATTTCCTTCATTATTTGATTTTGTATGCCTGGAAAGGAAAGGGTTGGCTTATCTCCCTGCATGCCAAGTCCGCCTGGCATTTCCTCTCCCTCTAGGCTTTCATCAAGCCCAAAGACTCCAATTACTACGTCGCATTCCTTGCAAATTTCTCTCACCTCATCAAGACGATCGTTGTCATACCACTCGGTAGTTGGCTTTATAAGGTCACAGCCCTGGGAATAATAGACACGTATCCCCTCTTTTTCGCAATAATCCTGCACTCCCTCTAGCGCAGTTACGTATCTTGAAGCAATGCCGTGGTAGTTACCTTGAAGCGCAGCTCGGCTATCTGCGTTAGGTCCAATTACACCAATTGATTTAATTTTCTTTTTGTCAAGAGGCAACGCCCCATTGTTTTTCAAAAGCACAATGCTCTTTTTTGCGCACTCCAATGCCAAGGCTCTGTGCTCAGGGCAAGCCACAACAGAATAAGGAATATTGTCCCAAGGGGTGCTTTCGTCAAACTCACCCAGCTTCATTCTTGTTGTAAATAGTCTTACGCAGCATTCGTCAATATATTTTTCCTCGAGCAAGCCACTTTTTACTGCATTGACAGCGTGCTGATACATACAGCCACAGTTTAGGTCACAGGTGTTTTCAACTGCAAGCTTAACCGACTCCATAGGCTCCTTTGTTACCTTGTGATACTCGTGGAAATATCTAATAGCCTCACAGTCAGAGGTTACGTAGCCGTCAAAGCCCCATTTATCTCTTAAAATTCCCTTTAGGAGTGTAGGACTTCCACAACAGGGCTCATCATTAGTACGGTTGTATGCGCCCATTACTCCCTCAACCTGTGCTTCCTTGACACAAGCCTCAAAGGCTGGCAAATAGGTTTCCCACAAATCTCTTTGACTTACCCTTGCATTAAAGCTACTTCTTATTCCCTCAGGTCCTGAGTGCACCGCGAAATGCTTAGCACAGCCAGCCGACTTTAGGTACTTTTCGTCATAGCCTTGAAGTCCATTTATAAATGCAACGCCAATTTTTGATGTAAGATATGGATCCTCACCATAGGTTTCGTGACCTCTGCCCCAGCGTGGGTCGCGAAAAATATTAATGTTAGGAGACCAAAAGGTAAGCCCCTTGTAGCCCTTATAGTCCTTTACTCTTTGTGAAGCGTTAAATTTTGCTCTTGCCTCCGTGGAAATTACGTCTCCAACCCTTTCCACAAGCTCAGTGTCAAAGGTGGCACCAAGCGCAATAGCCTGTGGAAACATAGTAGCAACGCCTGCCCTTGCAACGCCATGAAGCGCCTCATTCCACCAGTCGTATTCCTTAATGCCTAGATGCTCTATTTCAGACGCCTTGTTTATTATTTGAGAAACCTTCTCCTCAAGCGTCATTTGGGAAACTAATGCCCTTGCACGCTCCTCAAATTCCTTTTTGTACTTTTCCTTTACGTTTGCCATATTACTCTCCCTTAAATAGCTCAGTAGTAAGCTCGCTACCCTTTCTTATAAATACAGGTATTTTCTCAATAGGTGCATCAACAATTATAGACACTCCCCCTTGAATTTCCTCGCCAGAGAATGCATCAATCCAAGAGCTTCCATTTGGTAAATACACCTCTCTTTGTCGCTTTCCTAAATAGCATACAGGACAAACTAAAAGGTCGTTACCAAGCATAAATTGGTCCTCAATTTCCCAACATTTTAAGTCAGTTGGAAAATCATAAAATAGTGGCCTTGTAGGTGGTGTACCCTGCTTGTGGGCTACGTCCATAATTTCCTTTAGATAAGGTCTTAGTCTTTCTCTTAGGAAAACGTAGTCCTTCATTATTTGGAAATTATCCTCACCATAGGACCAAAGCTCGTTATTTCCACCACTAAAGCATTGACCGGCACCCGTTGCTCCCTCCCTTGCAGGAATATATGGCGCACGATAGCCGTGCATACGAAGGACGGGCAAGAAGGTTGCATACTCAAACCATCTTACAACAAGCTCACGATAGTCCTCGTCGTCAGGGTCACCCTCGTCAAAGCCTCCAATATCGGTAGTCCACCAAGGAATACCAGCAATTGCCATATTAAGCCCGGCTCTAATTTGACACCTTAACGCCTCAAAGGTTGGCATAATATCGCCACTCCAAACAAGAGCACCATATTTTGCGCTACCTGCCCAAGCACAACGAATAAGACAAATAGGCTCCTTTTCCCCTGCCTCTATAAGTCCCTCATAAAAGCCCTTTAGATAGTCAACGGGGTAAACATTTCCCACCTCGGCACAATGGCCCTTGTAGTATCTATGATTGTCAAAATCATAGGTCATATATTCAGGCTCAGCCTCATCAAGCCAGAAAAGGCGAATACCCTTATCGTAATAATTTTTCTTTATCTTATTCCAAACATATTGTCTTGCATCTGGGTTAGTCGCATCATAGAATACAGCCGGCTGTACGCAATCCATTTGCATAAATGAGCCTCTGTCATTCTTAATAAGCATACCTCCCTCAAGCATTTCCTCGTAGCTTTCTCCACCCTTTTCAACGGTAGGCCAAACGGACACCATAAGCTCTGTGCCCATTTGTGCAAGCTCCTTAGTCATAGCAAGAGGGTCTGGGAAATAATCATAGTCAAAGCGATAATCCCCTTGGTGAGGCCAATGGAAAAAGTCGCAAACTATAACGGAAAGCGGAATACCAAGCTCCTTATATTTCCTTGCAACGCTCATTAGCTCCTCTTGAGTGCTATAACGCAACTTAGATTGCCAAAGTCCTAGTGCGTACTCAGGCATTTTAGGTGGCTTACCTACTGCCTCCATATACCTCTCAACTATTTTTGCAGGAGTGTCCTCTACTATTATTAAGTAGTCTAATACGTCAGTTGACTCTGCCTTAAATTTTGTCAGGTTAGTGCCGAAAATAGCCTCGCCAATAGCTGGCAAATTCCAAAGAAAGCCATAGCCAAGGCTAGATAAATAAAAGGGCACGCTAGCCTGTGAATTTCTGTGTGCTAGCTCCAAAACAGCACCCTTCAGGTTCAAAAGCTCCTGCTGGTACTGACCCATACCAAAAATTTTCTCATTGGCAATTGACTCAAAGGTCATTGTAAGCTGATACTTGCCTAGGTGATTAGCCTTAAAAAATCTTGCAGGCGCCTTTAAGGGCTTTTGCCTTAATGCTTCCTCAAGCAATTTTTCTCCCCTTTGATTGTAGAAGGTAATTTTTCCGTTTTTGTCTATTTCTGCCCTTGCGTTTCCGTTTTTAATAGTGGCACAATCTTCAAAAATTTCAATCTCTGCCTTTTCCTTGTTTACGTCAAGCAAGGCTCTTGCTTCATTGTCAAGCCTGCCAATAGGTGTTGCCCTTACACGTAAGGAGTTTTTGCCCCAAGGCTCAATTCTTACAAGCTCACCATCAAAAAATCTAATAAGTCCGTTGTTATCTATCTTAAGCATAAAAATTCCCCTTTCTATTCCTATGTTAAACCATAATCATACCTAAAACAATTCAACAATCATAAATTTATAGTCATAAATTAAGATTTTGAACCTCTATCTTGTCTAAACTCCTTAGGTGTTACACCTGTTATCGCCCTGAAGTTTCTATTAAAGGAGCAAAGACTATCATAGCCACATTCGTAGGCTATTTGGGAAATGCTTTTATTTTCCGTTGTCAAAAGGTGCTGTGCGTGAGAAATCCTGTACTCGTTAAGAAGAGCTCTAAAGGTGCTTTTTAATCCCTTTTTAATAAGAGAGGTTACGTATCTGTGGTCGTAGCCCAGCTCCTTAGCCACGTCAATTGCCGTAATAGGCTCCTGATAATGCTCGGAAATGTAGGTAAGAATTCTTACGTAGTTGTCAGCGCTTTTGCTTTTTCTTTCAACGAAGCTTGTGCTTTTGTTAAAGATATGGGCGATTTTATAATAAATCGACTTCAAAAGATACTTGTCTGCCCCTTCTGTGTGAAGCTCGTCAAGGACTGAAAAATCAAGCTCAAAAACAGGATTGAGCGCCATTTTATCCTTCACCTTGTGATAAAATGAGCTTATGTAATTGTTTGCAAAAATATGGACTCTGCTTTTTGATTTTACCGGTGTTCTGTATGAGTGAATCCTGTTTGGTAAAATCATAATTGCCTGTCCACCAGAAACACAATAATCGCACCCCTCAATAGTTACAATAACCTCGCCGTCAATTACATAAAAAATCTCAAAGCTATTGTGTAAATGAAGGTCAAAGGATATATTTTCATCATCTCTTTCAAAGGTTTCATAATTTAAGTAAGACCTAAATTCTTCATATATTACCATAAAGCACCTCAAAATATTAATTTGTGATTATAATTATATCACTAATGAATAGAATTTTCAACAAGTATGTATTAAGATTATAATAGATAAATATTTTTTAAGGAGTAATATCATGTCAATTTTTGAATCAATTCCACAAATCAAATACGAGGGTCCTAAGAGCAAAAACCCACTTGCGTTTAAGTATTATGACCCAGACAAGGTAATTATGGGCAAAAAAATGTCCGAGCATCTTCCCTTCGCAATGGCTTGGTGGCACAATCTTTGTGCAGAGGGTACAGATATGTTTGGCCGTGGCGTTGCAAACAAATCCTTTGGCTGTGAGTACGGCACAATGGAGCATGCAAAAGCCAAGGTAGATGCAGGCTTTGAGTTTATGCAAAAGCTAGGTATTAAGTACTTCTGCTTCCACGACGTTGATATCGTACCAGAGGCAGATGATATCAAGGAAACAAATCGTCGTCTTGATGAAATTACCGACTACATTCTTGAAAAGATGAACGAAACAGGCATTAAGTGTCTTTGGGGCACAGCTAATATGTTCTCAAATCCTCGCTTCTGTAACGGTGCAGGAAGCTCCAACAGCGCTGAAGTATTTGCCTTTGCTTGCGCACAGGTAAAAAAGGCACTTGAGCTAACGGTTAAGCTCGGTGGTCGTGGCTACGTGTTCTGGGGTGGTCGCGAGGGCTACGAAACACTTATAAACACAGACGTAAAATTTGAGCAGGACAATATCGCCCGCCTAATGAAAATGGCAGTTGAGTATGGTAGAAAAATAGGCTTTACAGGCGACTTCTACATAGAGCCAAAGCCAAAGGAGCCAATGAAGCACCAATACGATTTTGACGCAGCAACTGCAATAGGCTTTTTGAAGGCGCATGGTCTTGACAAGGACTTTAAGATGAATATTGAGGCAAACCACGCAACCCTTGCAGGTCATACCTTTGAGCATGATTTAAGAATTAGCGCAATCAATGGTATGCTTGGCTCAATTGACGCTAACCAAGGCGACTATTTGCTGGGCTGGGACACTGATGAGTTCCCATTTGACGTTTATTCTGCAACTATGTGTATGTACGAGGTGCTAAAGGCTGGTGGCTTGACTGGTGGCTTTAACTTTGATGCAAAGAACAGACGTCCATCCTACACCTACGAGGATATGTTTATCGGCTTTATTCTTGGCATGGATACATTTGCACTTGGCCTTATGAAGGCTGCTGAGCTTATTGAGGACGGACGCGTTGACGAGTTTAAGGCGCAAAGATATTCAAGCTACTACAATACAGAAATCGGCAAAAAAATCCTTTCAGACAATGCAACGCTTGAGGAAATCTCAGCTTATGCAGAGGGACTTGGTAAGGCCTCACTTCCAGGTAGTGGTAAGCAGGAATACCTTGAGGGTGTTATTAACCAAATTCTTTTCAACTAAGGTATAAAAATGAATACTTATATCGGAATAGACCTGGGCACCTCCTCGGTAAAGCTATCACTAGTTGGTGCCGATGGTAAAATATTAAAATCAGCAACGCGCTCTTACCCTGTCAACTATCCACAAAGTGGCTGGAGCGAGCAAGCCCCAGAGAATTGGTACGACTCTACCCTTGACGCAATAGTTGAATTGCTAGAGGGACAGAACAAAAAAGCAGTACGTGGCATTTCCTTTGGCGGACAAATGCATGGTCTTGTAATTCTTGATAAAAACGACAAGGTTTTGCGTCCTGCTATACTTTGGAATGATGGCAGAACCTTTAAGGAAACCGAATACCTAAACACAGTAATCGGCAAGGAAAAGCTATCAGAGTATACAGCAAATATTGCCTTTGCAGGCTTTACCGCACCAAAAATTCTATGGGTTAAGGAAAACGAGCCTGAAATTTTTGAAAAAATTGAAAAGATTATGTTACCAAAGGACTATCTTGCATATATGCTAAGTGGCGCCTTTGCAACAGATTTTTCCGATGCCTCGGGTATGCTGCTTTTAGACGTTGAAAACAGATGTTGGAGCAAGGAAATGCTAAATATCTGTGGTGTAACGGAAAATATGCTACCTACCCTTTATGAATCAAGCGAGAAAATAGGCACGCTTAAGATTGACCTTGCAGAAAAGCTGGGTCTTGATAAGGACGTAGCAATTGTTATAGGTGCAGGAGACAATGCAGGCGCTGCCGTTGGTACAGGCACTGTAAACAATGGTAGCTGTAATATTTCTCTTGGTACAAGTGGTACTGTTTTTGTATCTCAAGATAAGTTTTTTGTTGATTCCTCAAATGCGCTTCATAGCTTCTGTCACTCAAACGGCAAATATCATCTTATGGGCTGTATTCTTTCTGCGGCATCCTGTAATAAGTGGTGGGTTGAGGATATTCTCGGCACAACCGATTTTAGGAAAGAGGAGTCAGAGTGCGATTCTTATCTTGGCGAAAACGAGGTTTTATTCTTGCCTTACCTAATGGGTGAAAGAAGTCCTCACAACGATACCGATGCCCGTGGCGCATTTATAGGTATGCGACCAAACACCAAAAGGTGTCAAATGACTCTTTCCGTTTTAGAGGGTGTTGCCTTTGCCCTTCGTGATTGCGTGGAAATCGCTAATGAGGCAGGCATCAAAATCGACAAAACAACAGCCTGTGGAGGCGGAGCAAAGAGTCCGCTTTGGCGTAAAATCTTGGCAAATGTTCTTGGTATTCCCGTGCTTCGCACAGAAATCGAGGAGGGTCCCTCCTACGGTGGTGCAATCCTTGCAATGGTAGGCTGTGGCGAATATAAAACTGTAGAGGAAGCCACAGAAAAGCTAATTAAAATAAAGGACGAAACAGCCCCCGACACTATCCTTACACAAAAATACGAGCAAAAATATCAGCTTTGGAAAAAGCTTTACCCTGCATTAAAGGACGTATATAAGCAATTCTAATAAAAAAGATGCAATCAGTTCCGATTGCATCTTTTTATATTCAAAACGGAGCAGATTTCTCTGCTCCGTTTTTGTTAATTTACGCACCAACTAACAACTAGGGAAAGTTAGAAACAAGAATTTCTCGTGAACCCCCAAAACTCATACCTCGTTTCGGGGAACCCCTCCCACGGCGCACCGCAGGCAGGGGACGAAGTCGTACTTTGCGTACGTCGAGGTCACTGCCGAGGAGCAACACAGAAATGCGACGCTTATCGCACCAACTAACGACTAGGGAAAGTTAGAAGCAAGAATTCCTCGTGAACCCCCAAAAATTCGCAGAATTTTCGGGGAACCCCTTCCACGGCGCACCGGAGTTGGCAGATGATGACGTACTTTGCGTACGTCGAATTTGTCAGCGAGGAGCAACAACGAATTTCGTAGCTTATCACTTTACCTAGCATCTAGATGAACAAGAAGCAAACATTTCAAGGCGCACCGCAGGCAGGGGACGAAGTCGTACTTTGCGTACATCGAGGTCACTGCCGAGGAGCAACACAGAAATGCGACGCTTATTGCGTTATCTCGCAACTTCTTGCATTTCGTAAGCTTCTAATATATCCCCTTCCTTTATGTCGTTAAACTTATCTAGTCCAACGCCACACTCGTAGCCAGCTGCAACCTCTTTTGCATCGTCCTTGAATCTCTTCAAGGAAGAAATTTTGTCTTCTGCTATTACTACACCGTCACGAATAATTCTTATGAGGGATTGTCTTGTAATCTTACCGTCTTGAACGTAGCTACCTGCAATTGTACCAACGTTTGGAACTCTGATGGTCTGACGAACTTCAGCGTGGCCGTTGATAACCTCTTTATAGGTTGGTGCAAGCATACCCTTCATAGCAGCTTCGATTTCTTCTATGATTTCATAAATAATTCTATGGGTTCTAATATCAACGCCCTGTCTTTCTGCAGAGTCAATAGCACTCTTGTCAGGACGTACGTTAAAGCCAACGATAATTGCATTTGATGCAGCAGCAAGCATAACGTCGCCCTCAGTAATACCACCAACGGCTGTATGAATTACGCTAACCTTAACCTCTGGATTGGAAAGCTTAACAAGTGAAGCCTTTACAGCCTCTGCGCTTCCTCCAACGTCTGCCTTAACGATAATATTGATTTCCTTAGCACCGTCGCTAATTTGAGCAAATAGGTCGTCAAGGTTAACCTTTGCATTAGCCTTGAATACCTCCTCCTTAGCCTTAGCCTTTCTTTGCTCAGCAAGCTCTCTTGCCATCTTTTCATCCTTAACGGCATTGAACTCATCACCTGCCTGTGGAACCTCGGAAAGACCAGTAATTTCAACAGGAACAGATGGACCTGCAACCTTAAGTGATTTTCCGTTGTGGTCAGTCATAGCTCTTACGTGACCTACTGCAGTGCCTGCAATAACAACGTCACCAGACTTAAGTGTACCATTTTGTATAAGAATTGTTGCAACAGGTCCTCTACCCTTATCAAGCTTAGCCTCAATAACGATACCCTTAGCAAGTCTGTCAGGATTTGCCTTAAGCTCCTTAACCTCAGCAATAAGCAAAATACTTTCAAGTAGGTCGTCAATACCCATCTTTGTGTGAGCAGAAACAGGAATACACATAACGTCACCACCCCATTCCTCCGGAACAAGGTCGTATTTTGTTAGCTCCTGCATAATGTTGTCAGGATTTGCAGTTGGCTTATCCATCTTATTTATAGCAACAACGATATCTACGCCAGCAGCCTTTGCGTGGTTGATAGCCTCAACGGTTTGTGGCATAATTCCGTCGTCTGCTGCAACAACGATGATTGCAATATCAGTTGCCATAGCACCACGTAGACGCATAGCAGTAAATGCCTCATGGCCCGGGGTGTCAAGGAACGTAATGTCCTTGCCGTTAATATTTACTCTGTAAGCACCGATGTGCTGGGTAATACCACCAGCCTCACCAGTTGTAACGTGAGTGTGTCTGATTGCGTCAAGAAGTGATGTTTTACCATGGTCAACGTGTCCCATAACGCAAACAACCGGAGCTCTCTCCTTAAGGCTTTCCGGAGCATCAACCTCCTCCTCAAAGAGCTTTTCCTCGATTGTAACCACAACCTCTTTAGAAACCTTAGCGCCAAGCTCATCACCAATTAGATATGCTGTATCATAGTCAATTACTTGGTTTACGGAAGCCATAACGCCCATAAGCATAAGTCTTTTGATAACCTCGCCAGAGTTTACCTTAAGTCTTGTTGCAAGCTCACCAACGGTAATTTCGTCTGGAACAGTAATAGCAAGCTGAGTGTTCTTAGCCTTTTCAAAGATAGCTCTCTTTTGCTTATCAAGCTGTCTTTCCTTGTCCTTTTTAGAGCCGAAGCCCTCCTTGTTATTCTGCTTTTTGAGCTTTTGTCTGTTGCTTCCGCCACCTTGGTATCTCTCGTTCTCGTCCTCGTATGCCTCAAACTTTTCATCATACTTAGAAAGGTTTACGTTAGATGAACGAGTATCTACAAGACGGGTTGCACCTGTCTTTGTCTTAATCTCGATAACGTTGCTTTCAGGCTTCTTGGTTTTTGGCATAACGTTGTAGGTACGGCGCTCGCCACCGTCTTTATCGAAGCCACCAAATTGACCCTTTTGTCCCTTATCAAACTTATTGTTGTTATCGAATTTGCGGTCAGGTCTTTGTCCTTGACCCTGTCCCTTATTATCAAAGGACTTCTTTTCAAACTTGTTCTCGAATCTGTCATTTTTATTCTCGAACTTGTTTTCGCCCTTAAAGTCAGGCTTTTTATCGAACTTTTGGTTGTTACCAAAATCCTTTTTCTCAAATTTCTGCTCTGGCTTAGTCTCAGGCTTCTTTTCTACCTTAGCCTCAACCTTTGCTTCAACCTTTGGTTCAGGCTTCTTCTCTACCTTAGCCTCAACCTTAGGTTCAACCTTAGCTTCTACCTTCTTTTCAGCCTTTGGTTCAACCTTTGATTCAACCTTTGGCTCAGGCTTCTTCTCTACCTTAGCTTCAACCTTTACTTCAACCTTTGGTTCAGGCTTCTTCTCTACCTTTACCTCTGGCTTAGCTTCAACCTTAGGCTCAACCTTCGGTTCGGCCTTTACCTCTGGCTTCTTTTCTGCCTTTTTCTTCCTTGTGCCAATGGTAATCTCACCATTTAGGTATTTCTCCATCAAGCCCTTTGCCTGATGCTCCATTGTATATTTGTTCAAGAAAACGGAGATTTCATCATCTTGAATATTTCCTGTCTGTTGCTTTTGTCCTAAGCCGTATTTCTCAATTAGGTCAAGAGCGTCCTTTATATCAAGGCCTAAATCCTTTGCAAAGTCTTTAATTCGTGCCATACGCTACACCTCTTTCTTTAATTGTTGTGTATTAGGGTTTTTAGTTGATTTGAGAAGCTTTCATTGGTTATGCCGAGGACACAAACGCTTCCACTCTTGCCAATAGCACTGCTTACCTCATCTGAGGTATGCTCCGTCATTTCGCATTCGACACCGTAAAACTTACATTTATCTGTAACTCTTTTGGTGGTATTTTGAGAGGAATTTTGCGTATATATAACCAGCTTTACTTTCCCGCTGGCAAGAGCTTTAGTCACCAGCTCCGTGCCGATTATAATAGCGCCTGCTTTTCTTGCAAGTCCAAGCATAAATAAAAATCTATTCGTCAATTTGCTCAAGCTCCCTCTGAAGTGCATCATATAGCTCATCTGGTATTTCTACCTCAAGGCTACGGGATACCCTTTTTGATTTAATTGCCTTTTTTAAGCATTCCTTGCTCTTACAAATATATGCGCCTCTACCGTTTGCTCTTCCTGTTTTATCAAGAATTACGTTTCCCTCAGGAGTCCTTACAACCCTTGCAAGGTCCCTTTTAGGGAACGAGCACATACATCCAAGGCATTTACGCAGTGGAACCTTTTTTGCTTCCATTTTCTAAACCCCCTTTGACAGAATACTGTCAGTTTGGCAAGCGATTACTCGCTCTTAATATCAATCTTACAGCCTGTTAGTCTTGCAGCAAGACGAGCATTTTGTCCCATCTTACCAATTGCAAGTGAAAGCTGATCTGGTGCAACGATTGCTCTTGTCTGTCTGTCGCCGATAAGCTCAACGCTCTTAACGGTTGCAGGAGAAAGCGCGCTCTTAACGTACTCACAAATATCGTCGCTATATGGAATAACGTCAATCTTTTCGCCGTTTAGCTCATTTACTACAACGGAAATTCTTGAGCCTCTGTTACCGATACAAGCGCCTACTGCATCAACCTCTGGATTTCTTGATTGAACAGAAATCTTTGTTCTTGAGCCTGCCTCACGGGAAATAGCTCTTACAGTGATTGTGCCGTCAACGATTTCAGGAACCTCAGCCTCAAAAAGTCTTTTTACTAGTGTTGGGTGAATTCTTGTTAGGCTAACAAGTGGACCCTTACCCTCTGAATTTACCTGTGTTGCAAAAACCTTAATTCTGTCGTCAACCTTGATAACCTCACCAGGAATTTGCTCCTCCTTTAGAAGAACAGCCTGTGAAATACCAGTATCAACTACTACGTTTCCTGTTGAATCCTCAACCTTAGTTACGATACAGGAGAGCATTTCGCCCTTCTTATCCTCGTATTCCTTAACCTGATAGCTTCTTTCAGCCTCACGAATGCCTTGAATAATTACCTGCTTCGCACTTTGTGCGCTTAGACGTCTGAAATTCTTTGTTTGTAGCTCATACTCATAGTCGCTACCGATTGAACGACGGCGTGAGCGTACCTTATGCTTAATGCCGAGTGCCTTTTGTGTCGCCTCAAGCTCCTCGATTTGCTCCTTTGTGATCTCTGTTGATGGGTCCTCAACCTCAGCAACGATTTTGTACTTACGGTAAACCTTCATATCCTCCTTAACAGGGTCGATAACGACTGTTATGTTGGTTGTACCAAGCTCTCTCTTACATGCGGTTGCCATAGCAGCCTCAATTTTTTCAATCATGTAAGCCTTTGGAATGTGACGCTCTTTTTCAAGAAGGTCAAGTGCCTCAAAAAACTCCTTGTTCATTTTTGTCTCCTTTTTCTTTTTTATTCAACATATTAAAATAAGCAATTAAAATTCGAAAAACAAATTCATTTTCGCAATGTTTTTCCTAGGTATTACAATTTCGCTTTCATCTCTTAGCACGAGGCTTTCCTCGTCATAGCTACGGAGAGTGCCCACTGCTACCTTACAGCCATCAATCGGTGCATAGAGCTTAATCTCAATAACCTGGTCAATTGCCCAGTCAAGATGCTCATTTGTTCTTATCTCCCTCTCAAGTCCAGGCGAGGATACCTCAAGCCTGTAAAAGCCCTCGATTGGATCAGCCTCGTCAAGCACAGGGTCAATTGCACGGGACATTTTCTCACAATCCTCAATACCAATGCCCTCATCAGAATCAATGGTGATTCTCAAAATCCATTCTGTGCCCTCTTTAACGTATTCCACGTCCCACACAGAATAACCAAGCTCACCTGCCACTTTTTCAACCATTGGGTAAACCGTTTCCACAACGCTTTTTGATGATTTCATTCTGCTCCTCCTAACTATAAAAGAGAGAGTGAACTGTTCTGTCCACTCTCGCCTCGGTATGAAACTACGGGTATTATAACACGCATTTTTCCAAATTGCAACAGTTTTTTATAAATTTATTAACAAATTAAGTATTAAAATATATAAAATAATATTTACAAACGTATTTTTGTGTGCTAAAATATCTTTAATTCAAGGGGTGGTGATGGAATGAACAAAGCAGGTGGAATAAAGGAAGTGCTTATTTCTCTTTTGAAATGTGCGCTCTACTTTGGGCTGTGGTATGGAATTTCCACAATCGTTACCTCGGTTGTTACGTCAGCCATTACCGTATCAAATCCCGCCTCCACACCCGGGGCTATTTTAGAAAAATTTATGCCCTATGCAACAGGCGTCAGCGCCCTGTCGGGAATACTGTTCGTAATTTTATGCTCATTCCTTTACAGGTCAAAGGGCTACACTCTTTTTGAAAGAACCAGAATAAAGCCAGTTAAGGCTTCGCTTATTTATCACTCAATACTTTTTGGAGCAAGCTTTGTCTTTGTAATAAATTTGATGCTTTTTGCACTGGAATACGTGCTTCCTGCCTCTTGGTATACATCCTTTGAGGACAACTCAGTTTTTGGAATGGGCAATCAAATGATAGAAATGCTTTCCGTTTGCGTGGTTGCTCCTATTTATGAGGAAATTTTATTCCGCGGACTTATTGCAAAGAAGCTTCAGTCCATTATGCCAAGCTGGTTTGCCTTGATTTTAAGTAGCTTGCTATTCGGTGCGCTACACAACGGTATGATTGGTTTTATTTATGCAACAATTTGTGGTGGAATTATGTGCTTGATTTACTTTAAGACCGGCTCACTGGTGCCCGGCATTTTATTCCACGTTGCCTTTAATACCACATCTACACTGGTTTCGGGCACTACTATTCCGATATTCGTGTTCGTTTTAACTACGATAGTTACTATAGCAGAGCTTATTTATCTATTTATCACATACAGAGGTTTTAAGAAATGAAGATTTACAATACACTTACAAAAAAAGTTGATGAATTTATTCCAAACGAGGCTGGTAAGGTTAAAATGTACACCTGTGGCCCTACCGTTTACCACTTTGCACACATAGGCAATCTTCGCTCCTACATTATGGAGGACGTGCTTGAAAAGTTTCTTCGCTTTTACGGCTATGACGTTACCCGTGTAATGAACATTACCGACGTTGGCCACCTATCAAGCGATGGCGACACAGGTGAGGACAAAATGCTCAAGGGTGCAAAGCGTGAGAAGAAAACCGTTTTGGAAATTGCAGAGTTTTACAAAAACGCCTTTTTTAGTGATTGCAAGAAGCTAAATATCAAGTATCCCGATATTGTTGAGCCTGCTACAAATTGTATTGACAGCTTTATCGAAATGGTTCAGGCTCTTATTGAAAAGGACTACGCATATTTTGCAGACGGCAACGTTTATTTTGACACCTCTCGCGTGGAAAACTACTATGCTTTGACTGGACACAACCCAGAGGAGCTTATGGTTGGCGTTCGTGAGGACGTAACCGAGGATACCAGTAAGAGAAATAAGAGCGACTTTGTTCTTTGGTTTACTAAATCAAAGTTTGACGATCAGGAGCTTAAATGGAATAGCCCTTGGGGCGTTGGTTATCCTGGCTGGCATATTGAATGCTCAGCTATTTGTATGAAGCATCTTGGTCAGAGCCTTGATATTCACTGTGGCGGTGTTGATAACATTTTCCCACACCATACAAACGAAATTGCTCAAAGCGAGGCATACACAGGCAAAAAATGGTGTAACTACTGGTTCCATGTTCATCATCTAAACGATGAAACAGGAAAAATGAGCAAATCAAAGGGAGATTTCCTTACAGTTTCACTTATTGAATCAAAGGGCTACAATCCTCTTGCATATAGATTCTTCTGCTTGCAATCTCACTACAGAAAGCCTCTTGTGTTCTCTTATCCCGCACTTGATCAGGCGCAGGCCACCTACGAGAAGCTTCTACGCAGAATTGCATCTCTTAAGGACGAGGGCGAGGCTGATATGTCCTTTGTTAACGAGGCAAGGGCGCAATTTATTGACTCTGTTGGATCCGACCTTAACACTGCCCTTGGTATTACAAGCATTTATAATATTCTTAAGGCTAAGACAAGCGACAAGTCAAAGCTTGAAACACTTAAGGAGATTGACAAGGTGCTTTCTCTTGACCTAATTGAGGGTGCTAAGGCCCTTGCTCCACAAAAGGCTGACGAGAGCGCTTCACAGGGTGCCGATATTGACCCAGAGCTAAAGGCAAAAATCGAAGCACTTATTGAAGAAAGAGCAAGCGCAAAAAAGGAAAAGAACTTTGCACGTGCTGACGAAATAAGAGCTCAGCTTACCGAAATGGGAGTTACTATTAAGGACACCCGTGAGGGCACAACATATACAGTAAATCAATAAAAAGCTAACAAAAAAGAGGTGCTTGCACCTCTTTTTGAAAATTTAGTGAAAGGATATAAAATGCCTAACATCTGTGAATCCTGCGAGTATTACGACTACGACGAGGAATTTGAAGAATACTACTGCAAAATAAACCTTGACGAGGACGAATATCTTCGCTATATATCAAGTAAAAACCAATCCTGTCCATACTACAAATTTTACGACGAATACAAATCTGTACAAAAGCAAAATTAACTGCTTTATACTACACCTCATCCGTCTGCCTTGCAGACACCTTCCCCTCCGAACAAAGGGGAAGGCTTTAACCTGTCCGTACTACAAATTCTACGACGAATACAAATCTGTACAAAAACAAAATTAACTGCTTTATGCTACACCTCATCCGTCTGCCTTGCAGCCACCTTCCCCTCCGAACAAAGGGGAAGGCTTTAACCTGTCCCTATTACAAATTCTACGACGAATACAAGTCGGTACAGAAGCAAAATTAAATCACGCAAAGCGTGTATGGAATCGACACAACGCGTCGTATGGAATTACTACCACAGGTAGTGTATGGAATCGACACAACGTGTCGTATGGAATTACTACCACAGGTAGTGTATAGAATCAACCCATAGGTTGTATGCTTGGAAAGGAGTCAAAAATGGACTTTAAGAATAAAATAGTTTTGGCTCCTATGGCAGGGGTTACGGACTACCCATTCAGAAAAATAGCAAGGCGCTATGGTGCCGACCTTACTGTGTCAGAGATGATAAGCTCCCGTGCTATGGAGTACAGCGACAAGAAAACTGCAACTCTTATATACACAAAAAATGACGACGTGCCCTATGGCATACAAATCTTTGGTCATGAGCCAAGTGCCATGGCACAAAGCGCATATCTTTTGTCAAGAGGTCTTTACAATCCTGAAAATATAGACACTCCTCGTGGCTTTTTAGAGCCACTTCCCTCATATATTGATATAAATATGGGTTGTCCTGTAAAGAAAATCGTTTCCGCAGGAGACGGAAGTGCCCTTATGAATAACCCTTTGCTGGTTAAGGAGATAGTAACTGCTTGCGTTAAGAGCTCTGCTTTGCCTGTTACTGTAAAAATCCGTGCAGGCTGGAGCAAAGACAAAATCAACTGCGTAGAGATTGCAAAAATAGTCGAGGGCTGTGGTGCCTCAGCTATTACAATCCACGGACGCACCAAGGAGCAAATGTATGAGCCAAGCGCCAACTGGTCATACCTTGAGGCTGTAAAAAAAGCAGTTTCAATCCCTGTTATTGGAAATGGTGATATTTTCACAGGTGATGATGCAATCAATATGCTTGACAGAACCGGTGTGGATAGCGTTATGGTGGGCAGAGGCGCTATGGGTAATCCCTTTATTTTTGAGGAAATCAAGTGCAAAATGAACAAAATTCCGTACACTCCCCCAACAATTCACCAAAGAGTCGAGGTTGCCCTTGAGCAGGTTTCCCTTATGGTTGAGGAAAAGGGCGAAAGAGTTGCAATTTGCGAGGCTCGAAAGCACCTTTCCTGGTATCTTCGCGGTGTACATGGTGCTGCCCAAGCCCGTGTTCAAATTAACAACGCCACCACCCTTGAGCAGATAAGTCAAATCTTGAATAATTTTCTACTAAATAGATAAAAAAAGACGGCGCAGCCGTCTTTTTAATTCTTTCTTTTATTTCCCCAGGTGTAGGTGATTGTGCCACAGGACCAGCCCTCGCTCCAGCCCTTTGGCACATCGTCTGCCTCGCAATATGCGTACACGTTGCTTTGCCAAAATACGCAAAAGCCCATATATTCCACACTTGACGGAATAAAAATTCGCCTTAATTCCTTGCAATACGCAAAGGCATAGTCGTCAATAGTCTTAAGGCTTCTTGGCAAGCGAATGCTCTTTAGCTTTCGACAACCAGAAAAAACGTTTCTGCTAAGAGTCTCTAGTCCCTCAGGTAGCTCCACGGAGGCAAGCTCCCCACAGCCTTCAAGCACGCTATCGCCTAAGTACTTAATTCCCTTTGGTATCTCTATATGCTTTAGCTCAAAGCAATCCTCAAAGGCACCGTCTCCGATTTCAACAAGGGTGTGTGGTAGGCTTATTTCGCAAACAGCCCTGCACCCAAAAAAGGCTTGAATTCCTATTTTTTCAAGGTGTGGTGGGAGAATTATCTTTTCAAGCTCCCAACAGGCTGAAAAGGCTCTTTCGCCAATTTCCTTAACTCCCTCGGGAATAGTAACTCCTATAAGCTTAAAGCAACAGTAGCAAAGATTGTCTGGTATTTTTTCAATACCCCTGGGCAAAATCAAGTATTTTAGCTCCTCACAGCCTAAAAATGCTCCCTCTCCAATATAATTTACTGTGTCGGGCACCTCAATCTCCTCAATTTTTTCACAGCCACGAAATGCATCCTTGCCAATATACTCAAGCCCATCGGGCAAGCAAGCTCTTTTAAGGCTTGTGCAATCCTTAAAGGCTCCGTCCTCTATCTTCAAAACGCCCTTTGGCAGGATTACCTCAACTAGCTCCTCATTTTCTGCAAAATCGCTTGTAATTATTGTTTCACCCTCTAAAACAAGAGCTCCGTTTTCTATTTTCATAAAATTCTCCTTACTTAAAACAAGCTTCCCTCTTATTATAGCACACTTGTGTTTTTATGTAAAGACGCGCACAGGACAAAAAAATCCTCCGTGTAATCACGGAGGAAAATTTTATTACTTTGTGGACTTATTCTCTGCCAGCAAGTCTCTGATTTGCTTAAGTAGATCCTCGGTTGTTGGATTAGCAAGTCTTTCAGCCTCTGCTGCTTCCTCAGCTGCCTTAGCCTCTGCCTCAGCTTGAGCCTGAGCCTCTGCTTCCTTCTTTGCAAGGTAAGCTGCAACCGCTTCCTTGTCCTTTTTGTCAATACCGTTTGCCTTAAGCTCTGCCTTTAGTGCGCGCTTAGCTTCCTTTGCCTTCCTAGCTTCCTCGCCACCCTCTCTTACACCATTAATAATCTTAACGATTGAGAAAAGAACGAATGCGATGATAAAGAAGTTGATAATAGCGCTGATGAATGAGCCCCAGTCAATGTAAATGGAGCTTGCAAGGTCGATGACATCAGTAGCAGCACCGTTTTCATCAAGAACGTATACTGGCGAAAGCACAGTGATAGCGCCACTAAGTCCGTCCTTGCCGATAATCAATGCCAAAACTGCGTTAATGAGTGGCTTTAGCACGTAGTTGCTGAGTCCGTTTACAATACCTGTGAATGCACCACCAACGATAACGCCGACAGCCATATCAACAACGTTGCCACGGGTAATAAACTTTTTGAATTCTTCAAAAAACTTTTTCATTGTTTTTCTCCTTTATGTAGTTTTACATAAAAATTATACATTCAAATTAGACACTTGTCAAGAGAAAAGTCGAATAATGCTTGATTTTGTCAATTTTATAAAATATAATAATTATAATAATACTGGAATATTACGAAAGGGGAATTTGCAAAATGGCTAGCGAGCTTATAAAAAATTACGAAAAAATCCGTGATTATATGAGAGAATTTTACGTATACGGCTTTAAGTATCGTGAGGATTACAGCTCAAAGAGCGCTCGCTCCTATGATTACGAAAAGCACAGAATCGAAAGCTGGCTTGGAGACTATATGTCCTTTAACAGAACAGCTGATGGCAAAAACGTTTTTCTTTCTATTGATAGCCGTGATATTGTATCAAACCCCCTGTTTCAATCCTTAAGGTCAAAAAGCTTCACGAGCAGAGATATCGCTCTGCACTTTTTAATTCTGGATTTACTACACTCCCCCCACGTCTCTCTTTCCCACAAGGAAATTTTGGAGGGAATCGATAAACAGCTTGCGGAAATGGGAAAAAGCATAACTGAGCTTTGCGATGAGTCCACCCTTAGAAAGAAGCTGAAGGATTATGAGGGTCAAGGTCTTCTTTGCTCCTTTAAGGAAGGTAAGACGGTAAAATACACTCGCCCCACAGAGCCGAGCCTTACCGAGCTTTATCTCGCAATTGCATTTTTTGCCGAAACCTCTCCCTTAGGTGCACTAGGCTCTTTTATACTAAAGCGAGATGAAATGTCCCAGTTTCCTCTTTCCTTTAAGCATCACTACATTACCTCTGCCCTCGACAGTGATATTTTGTGCCAGGCACTTTTAGCCATAAGAGAAAGGCGAGAAATAGTGGTAAAAAGCAAAGCCAAGAGTGTCAAGGAGGGTCAAATAAGGGTTGTTCCCATAAAAATCTTTTCCAGCGCGCAAAATGGTAAGGTGCATCTTATGGCTTACGACCTGCGCCTGCAAAAAATGGTTCCTCTACGGGTTGATTACATAAAAAGCATTACTCTCGGTCAAAGCTACGAGGATTATGAATCTCTTTGTCAGCTATTTTCAAAAATGCGTAGCCACATTTGGGGCGTGTCTATGAAAAAGGATCTGGATGATACTGAATACGTGGAATTTACTGTGGAAATCAACAAGGGCGAGGAATATATATACAACCGACTTATTCGCGAAAAGCGCTGTGGATTTGTGGAAATGATTGACGAAAATCACGCAAGATTTTATGCCTACATTTACGACAGTCAAGAAATTATACCTTGGGTGCGTACCTTTATCACAAGAATTACAAGCGTCAATTTTCAAAACAAGCACGTTTGTCAGCAGTTTTATAAGGATTTTGACTCTACCTACAAGCTTTATTTCAAAGACGAGGGGGAGAGTGTATGATTTTTAATGAAATTTACGGCGTATATTATGATACTGTTTCCAAAATCATAGCAAAAATTTTGGAAAAAGGCTCTCTTGAAAAGGGAGAGCTTTTAGAAATTGTAGAAAAATATGCCTTTTCCGATAGTTATATTGAAATTTCGCAAGCAATAAAGGATGAAAGGTGGCTCTTTCTTACTAAGGACTTCAAAACTTGCCTTAAAAATCCACCTAAAACGCCCCTTACCACCTTGCAGTTAAGATGGCTTCGCTCCCTGCTTGAGGACAAAAGGTTTAAGCTTTTTGTAAAGGAAATTCCCTATCAGCTTTGGTGCTATGAGCCCTTATTTTTGCCTAGTGATATAGAATTTTACGACAAGTATGAGGATAGCGACCCTTATGAAAACGACTTCTATAAGGAAGTGTTTCATACTATTTTGGAGGCTATTGAGAGCCAAAGCGCCCTTGAGCTTTCCTTTATTACAAGGGCAGATAAAGCGAGACGCGTACAAGTTTTACCTAAGCGACTTGAGTATTCACAAAAGGACGACAAATTTCGCCTTATTGTGTCTGGCAACAAGGACATAGGAGTTATTAATCTTTCGACTATCGTCTTTTGTAAGGCTGTACCTAAGCTTAATTGGCTAGCAGATAAGAGTCGCGTGTCAAGAACAAAGACCCTTACCCTTGAGCTAACTGACAAAAGAAACACTCTCGAAAGGCTTATGCTACATTTTGCCCACTTCAAAAAGCAAGCAAGGAAAACCGACAAGGACAAATATACGGTGCAAATTGAGTATAGCGCCCAGGACGAAAGCGAGCTTTTAATTCGCGTGCTTTCCTTTGGCCCAACGGTGCGTGCCGTTGCCCCACAAGATTTTGTGGAGCTTATAAAAGCGCGACTTGAAAAGCAACAACTTCTCTTTTCCAGTAAAAAATAATAAAAGGAACAGACGCTATGGAGCGTATTCTTAAGGACAGTTTTTGAAATGTAATAAAGTACGTTACCTACCGACAGGAAAAGGACGAAGAGTTGTAAAGCTCCTCGTCCTCTTTTCTTTGCAAGCACTGCTTTTGTAGCCACAAATGCAAATTTAGTGAAGTTTTCGCTTATGCGAAAGTGAAGTTGCTTTGCAGTGAAGTTCGTGCTATCGTACGAGTGAAGTTAAGTTTGCCCACCTTGCCGAAGGCAAAACTTCACGATCTGCAGGATCACTTCACTTACGAAGTAAACTTCACTTGCCCGCAAGGGCAAACTTAGTTGCGTAGTGTCCTTAAGGGCACTACGCATAGATGTCTGTTCTTTTTTTACTCAAAAAGCATAAAAAGATGCAAAAATCAAGAATTCGCAAGTTTTTTTCCGTGATTTGTTCCGTTTTATGCCATAAACTGATATTGTCAGCAGGACAGTACCAGTGATTTGTCGGTAAGTCAATTAAGACCTGGCGTCACGGAGATACACGAGTGTCCCATCGTTTTTTGCAATTTGCAAAAAGGGCTAATATTTCTCTTGTGTATATCAGCCTGCAAAAATGTGGTTCGATTCCACGGAGTGTTGCTTTTACACTTGTTGGTTACAATTTTTTTGCCAGAAGAATAAAATCTTCCCAAAAATAACTAAGGAGTTATAAAAAACATAAACACACTCTTGAACCCCGTCTCCATGCCTTTCCCTAAGGGCAAGCCTGCCTATAATAAATAGGTAGGCCTTAAGAGTGCCATTGCCACACGCCGTGGCAATGGCTAACGCCTAATGGTAAAGGATATACAAGCGAGCCTTGTTGTTTTAAGGATATCGTAAAGGGCGTTTTGGCGCCAAGCTATAAAGCCCCGCTCCTTCTCCCCCTTTACTAAATTGAAATACCGCCGTTTGTATAAGAGGCGAGTTCATTCGCATTCACCACGGCTTAGCCGCTTAATATAAGACTAAATACTAAAGGAGAAAACAGAATGAAAAAGTATCTAATTAATGAAAATCAAAGAGGCTTACTTTTCAAAAAGGGTAAGCTTGAAGGGCTACTTTCCGCAGGTACATATAGATTTTTTGGACAAAGAGAGGTTGAAATAGTGTCTATTGATGCACCAATTGTCTCAAGCAGATGCTCACTTGATGCCTTGCTTGCCAACGAGAAAATCAAAAGCGCCTTAAACGTTTATGATATTCCTGCAGGAGAGTACGCAATGCGTATTGTAAATGGCATTTCTACTTCCTTTTTAAGGGAGGGTAGATATGCTTATCTTAAAACTCAAGGGTGTGAGGAGCTTTATCGCTTCGACACCTCCAGCCCAATAATTGAGAATGTTCCCTCTCAAATTATGGCGAAAATTCCTGCCCTTTACTATCAAAGGGTATCAGTTGCTTCCTACGAAAAGGCTCTGTTGTACCTTGACAACAAGCTTGACAGAGTGCTTGAGAGTGGAGTTTACTACTTCTGGAAGGGCTTCACTGACGTAAAGGTAATCCCTGTTGACACAAGACTCCAGCGAATGGACGTAGCGTGTCAGGAAATTCTTACTCAGGATAAGGTCAATGTTCGTATTAACTTCGTTTGCAATTATCGTGTTACAGATGCTGTAAGGGCTGTTACACAGCTTAACTCTTACGAGGAGCAAATCAGACTCTATGCACAGCTTGCTATGCGCGATTACGTAAGCAAGGCAAGGCTTGATGAAATCCTTGAGAACAAGGACGCAATTTCTAAATACGTCTTTGAACAGCTTGTAAGTAAGGAGTCCGAGCTTAGCGTTAGCTTCTCTAACGCAGGCGTTAAGGATATCATTCTTCCAGGCGAGATACGAGCTATAATGAACACCGTTCTTATGGCTGAAAAGAAGGCTCAGGCTAGCGTTATCGCTAGGCGCGAGGAGGTTGCTTCAACCCGTTCGCTTCTTAACACTGCCAAGCTTATGGATGAAAATGCAACCCTTTACAAGCTTAAGGAGCTTGAGTACCTTGAGCGCATTTGCGAAAAGGTTGACACTCTTAACCTAAGCGGTGGCTCTAATGCAATCACAGAGCTTGCTTCAATTCTTAGAAGCAAATAATTCAAAGAAGCTATTCAAGCTTGCTCCCATCTCTTATAAATTGACAAAGCTGATAAAAAATATTATAATTGAATAAGATACATACTTTTAATACACAAGGAGGTTTAAGTTATGGTAGAGGTTTATGGTAAATATAACGTAGCAAAGTGCTACACTGATATTTTAGCAGAGGACGCTTATGGTCAAATATTAAACGCCTGCAATAACGAGGCGTTTAAGGATTGTAAAATCAGAATTATGCCTGACGTTCACTCAGGCAAGGGCTGTACCATTGGTACAACTATGACTATTATAGATAAGGTTCCACCCTCAATGGTTGGCATTGATATTGGCTGTGGTATGGAAACCGTTTGCATAGGCGATGGCGAGGTTGATTTCAAGAAGCTTGACGATTGCATCAGAAAAAACATTCCATCAGGCAACTCAAACAGAAAGACCTATCACAAATACGCTGAAAAAATCGACCTTAAGAAGCTTTACTGCTATGACAAAATTGAGGCTGAAAAGGCACTTTTCGGCTTAGGCACACTCGGTGGTGGTAATCACTTTATTGAGATTGACAAGGACGAGGACGGGCTCAAGTATTTAGTCGTTCACTCTGGTAGCAGACGTTTAGGCAAGGAGGTGGCTGAATTTTACATAAAGGAAGCCTACGAAATGCAACGCACATTCCCAGAGTCCTTACGCGACAAGGTAACAAAGGAGCTTTTAGCTCAAGGCAAGAAGCAGGGCGAAATTGCTGAAATAATTGACAAAATGAAAAAGGACTACGCCCAAATACCTGTTCTGAGAGATACTGCGTGCCTTGAGGGCAAGCTATTCAATGACTATATTCACGATATGAAAATAGTTCAAGAGTTCGCTACCCTTAACAGACAGGCAATTGCTGATACGATTATTTCCTGCCTGGGTCTTGCTCAAAGAGAGCGCTTCACCACTATTCACAACTATATCGACACAGAGTCAATGATTTTGAGAAAGGGCTCCGTTTCTGCCAAAAAGGGTGAAAAGCTTTTGATTCCTATCAACATGCGTGACGGCGCGCTTATCTGTATCGGTAAGGGCAACGAGGATTGGAACTGCTCTGCTCCTCACGGCGCAGGCAGACTTCTAAAGAGAAGCACTGCAAAGGAAACCTTGTCTCTTGAGGAATATCAAAAGCAAATGGAGGGCATCTATACAACCTGTGTATCTCAGGGCACTCTTGATGAGTCCCCTATGGCGTACAAGGATATGGACGCAATCGTTTCTCAAATCACTCCTACTGCCGAGATTGTAAAGGTGATTAAGCCTATATATAATTTCAAAGCATCAGGCAAGTAAGGCGCGCCAAATCCGACTTCGTCGGGCTGTGGTTAGCTTCATCTGAGTGTTAAACGAAGATTTCGTTCAAGCTTGCTTGGTTTCATTTCTTTATAACTGCATAAGTTAGAAAAAGATAGTATTTCTACTGGTAGAAATACTATCTTTTCTATTGCAAACCCTTCGCCTCTATGCTAAAATTATGCTATAAAAGCATTGTGCGAGGTACTAATATGTTAGATTTTGCAAAAGACAAGAAATTTTGGGAAAACGTGCGTCTTTCTGATGACTACGCCCAACACAGACAGGAAATTTTAGACTTATATAAGGAGGCATTCAAAACCGAGCCTCGTCCTCATTCTGCAAGGGAAATTTTGGAAAATAACGACCACGGCCTTTGGAGATTGCAATTCGACCAGCTACAAACAGCCTCAATGCTTTCTCTGATTTACCCAGATAACGAGGAGTATTATAGCAATCTATTAAAAATAGTTTGGGCATATCTTGGCGAATACACCTGGGCTCCCTTAGGACACTATAATAGCTACTATAATAGAACCCCTAAGGATTACGACATAGGTCTTATAGATATTTTTGCATCTAGCACTGCCCTTGCTCTTGCTGAAATTAAAAATCTTTTTGCTGATCGCTTTCCTCAGCTACTAAAGGACAGAATCAGTGCAGAGCTAAGGCGCAGAACAATTGAGCCATTCCTTACAAGGACGTATTTCTGGGAAAAGCACCCTAACAACTGGGCAGCAGTTTGCGCAGGAGGTGTAGGTGGTGTTTTAATGTACGAATGCCCCGAGATCTTTTTACAGCAAAGAGAGCGTCTTGACTCCGTTATGCAGGTTTACCTGGATTCCTATCAAGACGACGGCGTTTGCGTTGAGGGTACAGGCTACTGGTCCTTTGGCTTTGGCTTCTTTGTAACCTACGCTCTTTTAGAAAAGGAGCTAACCGGTGGCAAGGTTGACTGGTTTCCTTTACCTAAGGTAAAGGAAATTGCAACCTTTATGCAAAAAATGTTTTTACAACGTGACGTTATCGTTTCCTTTAGTGACTGCGCAGGTGTACAAAACTATTCCGTATGGCTTCCACACGTTTTAAGGACAATTTACGGTGAAGCCGTTGAAAGACTACCAATCAAGCTTGCAATTATGGCAAAGGACAATACACACCACAATTTTCTCCTTCGTTGTATCCTTTATTTCCGTCCCGAATACGTAACTAACGAAATTGAGGAAAGCGCCACATATCACATGAAGGACTCTGCTTATTTTGTTAAGCGCACGCCACACTACGGCTTTGCAACCAAGGGTGGTAATAATGGAGAAAGCCATAACCACAACGACGTTGGCTCCTTCATTTTTGCAAGAAACAATCACCAAATCCTTTGCGACCTTGGCGCAGGTCCATACAAAACTGGCTACCACGAAAACGCAAGATATACCTTCTTTAACCCCTCTGCCTTTTCTCATAATATTCCATTCTTTGACGGTGTTGGTCAGGACGGTGTCCGTCGCGATAACGTTTATCTGAACGTAAACGAGGATAACTCGGTTGTATCAATGGACTTTACAAACGGATATGGTCAAGATTACCTAAAAAAAGCCGAGCGTACCTTTACACTAAGTGATGATAAAATAGCGCTTTGCGACAAATTTATCCTAACTAAGGAAAGCGTAATAACAGAACGCTTCGTTTCCGTAATCGAGCCAAAAATTGTTGGCAACAAGGTAATTATTGAGGACACAACTCTTGAATGTAAAGAGGGTATAATACCAAATATTTCTATCCACGAGGCAGAAACCCACATAGGCGAGGTAAAGTTTAACGCATACCTAATCGACTACGTTTTACCCACAGGAGTGTGTGAATTTAACCTTTCAATTAGTACAAAATGAAAAATATGGTCGATTTTCGACCATATTTTTTTCAGATACTGTAACTAGCCTTTTATATTTCCCGTCATTATTTATGAAAGGAGTGATTCCTATGAAAAGGCTAAGTATAATTCTTTTGTTGCTATTTGCACTTGCCTTGGGTAGCTGTGGCACACCACCTCCACAAAGCGAAACGGGCAATGAGGACACAACGCCAAATACGACCATCACAGACACGTCAACCGACACAGGCATAACAACTAATAGCCAAGTGGTCGATACCTCTACACAAGGTGGCTTAATAGATGACCCCTCCCCTGAATTGCCAAGCGACCCACAGCCTGATACAATTGACCCTGTGCTTATAAAGCTAGACAAAGTCCTAGCCGATGCAATTAGTGGCTACGAGAGTCTTACCACACTTCACGACATAATTATTATAAAGGAGGATGGCTCCCTTATCCTTGGTGCAATGCTTTATAAATCAGCAAAGAACACAACCTATACCTCTGAGTTAGTAAATAGCCTTGACGGCGACTTTAATGGTAGCATAACAAGGAAGGAAATCCGTACACTTGATGACGATTTTCTTGGAATTGACACAATCTATGGCAAGTCCTACTACCTACCAGAGGGCGACGGCTGGCGCCGTTATGACGGCTCTTATCTTGAGGAATCAATCTTTTCCTTTATCGCCCTGGGCAATCTCAGATTAAGCATAAGAGACTTCACCTACGATAAGGAAACAGACCTGTATAAATCAACCTCTATTAAGGGTTATTCAAGCATTTCCAATTTAGAAATTAAGCTAAATGACACACATATAAGCCATATCAGCTATGAATGTGGTGGTACCTATCCGGGTGCAAAAAAGGAATACCACACCCTTACTCTTTATGATATAAACGAAACAAAAATTTCAGGTCCTACTTCTGAGCTTGTAGAGGACTATACCGAGCCACTTTACTACTTCGAGGAGGAGGAATTAGCCACGATAAGCAGGCAAACTGCTTGCTTCCTTGCAGAATATCACTACAGAAATTATCTTGACAAATCCCCCGAGGACATTTTGTCCTTGCACGCAACTTGTCTTAGTGCAGGTGAATACTACACCATTTATTTAAGTGGCGCAAAGGATACCCCAGGCCCCCAGGACAATGCCGAGGAAATTAACCTGACCTATAAAATCACCCCCGAGGGTGAAATCCTGCTTCTCAGGTAAAAAAGGATAACGAAAATTTCGTTATCCTTTTTTGCTATATATCTAATTTTTAAGCATATTATATTCTCTTTCTCTGTCCTTTTCCGTTACCTCTCTGTGCACACGGCAGGGATTGCCGAAGGCGACAACCCCCGAGGGGATATCCTTAGTTACAACACTACCTGCGCCGATAATTGTATTATCGCCAATAGTAACACCGGGGCAAACGATTACCCCTGCGCCCAGCCAACAATTTTTGCCAATATGTACGGGCAAGTTATATTGATACGCCTCTTGGCGAAGTGTGGGGTCAATGGGATGAGATGCAGTTGCAATAACACAGTTAGGGCCAAAAAGCGTATAGTCTCCTACGTAAATGTGAGTGTCGTCAACTAATGTAAGATTATAATTTGCATACACTCCCTTGCCAAAATGAACGTGATGCCCACCCCAATTTGCGTGAAGCGGTGGCTCAATGTAACAGCCCTCTCCTATTTCTGCAAACATTTTCTTTAGCAGTTCTTCTCTTTTGTCAAGCTCGGTAGGTCTTGTCATATTAAAGTCGTATTGCATATTCACGTAAGAAAGCTGTTCCTTCATTATATCATCTCCACTTGGATAATAAAGCTCACCCGAGTGTATCTTTTCTCTATCGGTCATTTTAGGTATCTCCTTTATTGTTGCTATTTACATTTTATCATAAATCATAATAAAATCAATACCTAAAAAAGAGCCTTTCGGCTCTTTTTTAGCTCTTACTAAAATTAGTCTTGTCAACGCCACATAGAGGACATTCAAAATCCTCTGGCAAATCCTCAAATTTTGTGCCTGGTGCAATTCCGTACTCAGGTGCGCCTGCCTCCTCGTCGTATTCCCAGCCACATACGTCGCATACATATTTCATAATAGATCCTCCTATTTACATAGCTCTTTTGCAAGAGCCTTAATTTGACTTAGATTTTCCTTACTGATTGAGGACAAAATCGTTACCCCTGTGTCTAAAATCGTAAGATTTTTTGAGTCCTCTAGCATTGATGCCATTTTCTTTTTTGCAAGTGGTGCCCAGCTTCCGTTTTCAATAAGGGCTACGGTTCTGTTTTGATAATTTCTCTCGGTCAGGTGGTTTATAAATTCCTTCATATAGGGGAATATATCACCATTATAGGTGGTGGTTGCTAAAACTAGCCTGTCGTACTTAAAGGCGTCCTCTATTGCCTCGTGTATATCTTCTCTTGCAAGATCACAGGTGGAAACCTCGTAAAGCCCTCTATCAAGTAGCATATCCTTTAGTATCATAACTGCCTTTTCAGTATTGCCATACACAGAGGTATATGCAATTAAAACGCCCTCTTTTTCTGGCTTGTAGCTTGACCATGTATTATACAAATCAAGATAATAACCAAGATTTTCACGCAAGGCTGGTCCGTGCAAGGGGTAAATCCCCTCTATTTCAACACCCTCCAGCTTTTTAAGAAGCGCCTGCACCTGCGCACCATATTTTCCAACAATGCCAAAATAATAGCGCCTTGCCTCGCAAGCCCAGTCGTCCTCTATATCAAGTGCCCCAAATTTTCCAAAGGCGTCAGCTGAAAATAGTGCTTTTTCCGTGTTAAGATAGCTTACCATTACCTCTGGCCAATGAACCATCGGTGCAGAAAAAAAGGTTAACTCCCCCTTACCTAGCTGTAGGGTGTCCTTATCTCCTACTACCACTGACCTTTGTAGATAGTCCTTACCATAAAAAGCGTTTATCATACCAAGCCCCCTTTGGCTGGTAACGATTTTTGCATTCTCGTATCTTTCCATAAAGGCTACAATGCTTCCAGAATGGTCAGGCTCCACGTGATGAACGACTAAGTAATCAGGAGCTTTTCCCTCAAGCGTTGCATCTATATTTTCAAGCCACAGTCCACCAAAGCGTCCGTCTACGCTGTCCATAATTGCAATTTTTTCATCAAGCACCACATAGGAATTATATGCCATTCCGTTTGGTACGATGTATTGACCCTCAAATAAATCTATTTTGTGGTCGTTTACTCCAATATATTTTATCATATTTTCTCTCCCAGATTTATTATTTGCCATCACTTCTCGGTTATATTCTACCACAGAATTTTTCTCTTTTCAATTATATATTTATACCATTTTTACATTTTTTAAGTGTCGTGTTTTCAGGACACCTTATATCTTTACAAAAACACGCTTCTGTGCTAAAATAATCTCACAAGGGCAAGAAAGCCCAAGAAGGAGATTACAAAAAATGAAAGAAAAAATTAAAGCTTACTTTAAGCAGGATACAGATACAACTATTGATTTTATAGGAAGGCTTTTTGTTTTGCCTGTGCTTGCACTTTTTTATTCTATTATTTTTCCATTTAATCTTGCGTCAAATGGTCTTGAGGAGTTTTCTCGCCTTGAGTCCACAAAAGCAAAGCTTCTGGGTCTTGGAAAGCTTTTGCTTGGCGTTTTGATTTTCGGCGCTCTTATGTGTCTTTTCACCCTTATTGGTAGGTTGATATAAAAAAAGGACAGATTGAATCTGTCCTTTTTTATTTTTAGTCAACTACAATGTAGATTGGATTTTCGCTAACGTTAACCTTTACGTAACCAAGCTCATCAGCCTCAAGCTCGGTCTTTTTACCCTCGGTTAGTCCGTTTACGTTTTCAACCAAGGTTGCACCTGTGCTATTAATTCTTACACAGTAGTCTTCAACCTTTGTTCCGTCAGAGGTTGGGCACCATACTGCGTAAGCTGTCTTGCCGTCCTCGTTTTGGTATTCGTAAAGCATTACGTTTTCGTCATAGGTTTCAATCTGCCTTGTGAAGATATAATCGCCAAGAGTATTTTTTAGTGTATATAGATAATAGTAAGAATCCTTCTTGAACTCTACCACGTTTCCATCCTCATCATACTCATAGCCGATAACACCTGAGGAGCCAAACTTACCAACTGCCTCGTTTTCAACGCCTGTGTCCTCACACATATACATAGTTGCCTTATCTACACCAGATGCAGAAAGCAGTAGATATGCACGAGTTAGCCACATTGCCTGTACCTGTCTGCCTGTGTATTCACCATAAGCATGCGCAGAGTTTACTGTTGCGTAGCTTTGGTTAGTATCCCAACCAAACTCAGTTAGCCAAACCTCTTTATCCTTATAGTACTTGTCTCTTATTTCAACAAGCTGTGAAAGGATACCAGGTAGGTCTGCTTCCTCTGGAGACATACCAACGTAACGAATCTTATCGCCGGCAACCGTAATCGCCTTTGACATATATTGGTGAACGTTGAATGCGTCGATTGCAACCTTGCCGTCAGCACGGTTTGCCTTCATCCAATAGCACATAGCTGTAATGTACTCATTACTTGCAGCAGAAATACCTGCCATGCCAACGCCCATATCGGTATTTGCGTTCTTTGCACCGAAGTGGTAAGTTCCTGTCGAAACTGCTGTGTTGATTGTTGAGCAGTGTCCGTCGTAGCCTGCAGAGGTCAACGCAGCAAGCTGATATGCTGAGAAGTAACCGTCAATTCCGCCGTGCCATGAAGCGTCTGGCTCGTTTCCAAGCTCAAGCCACTTAACAAGGCCAAGACCAACTGTTGGTGAATCGTTATAGTGCTCTCTTACAGCATCAAGAAGTGCTGTGGAGGTGTTTGTGCCATAACGTGCAGAGTATGCAAACATTAAATCTGCGTATGTATAATAGGTGTTAGGATCGAACTTATCCCAATAATCACCCTTAACAAGTTTGCCCTCGGTATCTCTTACCGGAACACCGTCCTCATCAATCTTATTTGATACGCCGTTCTTTTGTAAATCCCATTGAATACAAGGAATTAGGTTAATTCCAGCCTTTACGTATTCTGCATAGCGCTGGTCAAAGTTACCCATTCCGCTTGATGAGAAGTATGACGCCTTACCTGGGAAGTCAGATTCCACGTACGCCCAGCCAAAGTTGTGATATTCTCTTAGTACAGAGGTACAAATTACAGAATCAACAGGTGTGTTACCACCACCGATAGCAGTGAAGCCACACATACCCATCATTTCGTTGATGCTTGGTAGATTATTCTTGCTTGTGTTAATCTTGTCGCCCTCGCCGTTTTGATAACCGTAGGTTAGCATCTCGTAAGGAGCAGTTCCGTCTGTAAATACAATTTGAATATATCTTGTGTCTGTACCAATCTCAATTTCATTCCAGCCAGTAGCCGTTGTGAACGTGTAGTAGCCGTCCCAGACTGAATTCTCTGACATAAAGTCAAGAGGTGTGTCGCTCCATCTAACGGTTACATTATAGCCCTCATCTGCATAATACAAATATACAGAGCTTATATAGTGGAGTGTTTCAAGGTCAACGATTGGAGCAAGTCTTAGATTGTAATATTTGCTTTCTGTATCTGTAAAGTTTCTTGCAATTACAGTGCTTGGCATTGTTGAGCCAGTTCTGAACTCATCACTTTGCTCATCAAATAGATTTGCAAAGGAGGAAAGAATTTCACCGTGATATACGTTTGCCTGCTCGTAATCAATAGGAATTAGCTTATTTCCACCAACTCTTACGCACTTAACCGTTCCTAGGTTAGTGCCAGAGTATGGTCTTACCGCTACGTAGTAGCACTTATCAAGGCTTGCATCAAGGTTAAAGGTAGCAGTTATTTCTCTGTTGCCAGAAATCGTTGCGTTTAGCTGTGTTGCGCTATCGAAGTTTTCGCTTGTGATTTCGCTTGTGCTATATCTGATATCGTAAGCCACGGGGTTTGTGTAAATGTTGAACTTTAGCTTAACCTGTGTGCCGTTTACCTGAGTTACTCTTAAGTACTTGATTTCCTCAAGAGCAAGCGCCTTAACCTCGCGCTCCTCCTCTAAATTACAGCCTACGCACCTATAGGTTGCCATTCCATTTGAGGATATGCTGGGCGCCTTTGTATATGAAACAAATCTTTGATAGTTATGTCCTGTTGCGTCAAGAGTAATTGTTCTTCTATACGCGCCACAGGTGCATAGATAAACCGCCTGTCCCTTTTCTGTACAGGTAGGTGCTGTATAGGAAACCAGTTGAGTGAATTCTCTTACAAGCTTTGGAGTGTAGTAGTCTCCAGTTTTTCCACAGTAGCAAGCATACTTAGCTGTACCTCTTTCTACACAGGTAGAAGGAGTCATTTGCTCAACAAACTCTCTATGGTCGCAAATATGCTTATCATCAACACTAAGAAGTCTTGTATCCTCCTTAGCACCATGAATTTCTATCTCTGTTAGCTTGAAGGTCTGATAGCTTTCCTTAATAGAGGTAATTTCAACCTCAATTGTATATACTCTGTACTTTTCGCCCTTGAACACCTCAATCTTATCGCCAGGTCCACCATAAGCAGAGGCATTTGCTCTTACGCTTTCACTAATTAGCGTTTGACCGTTTGCATTCTTTACTCTTACGGTTGCAGTAGTCCAGTTACCTGCAACGTAAACGTATAGCTCCTTAAGAATGATTTCTTGACCAAGAGTAACAACTAAAACGTCACCCAAATCCCCAAACCAGTCGCTTCCCTGTGCATAGATACCAGCACTATCCGTATTGCCGTCAAACACCTTCCAAACGTTATCAACAGCAGGGTTATAAATGCTACTTGCTTCAACGGTGTAAATGTCATCCTTTGTCAGCTTCTTTGTGATAAGCTGAGGAAGCGCTTGACTGTTTGTCTTGCCACAGTTTACGCACTCAAAGGTTGCTCTGCCAGCCTGGGTCAGAGTTGGTTTCTGAGAAACACTTGCAACCTTTGAAAAATCGTGGTCATCAGACTTTGGAAGCTGCTGCTGAGATTTTAACAATGCATCACACACGGAGCATTTCTTTCCCTCTGTTTTACCAAAGGTTTTGCAGGTTGGAGCAACTGCAGGAATAATTTCCTCTGTATGGCCAATTGCGTTTATGTATCTTATTCCTATTTCTCCACAAAGAGTACACTTACTGTGCTCCTCGCCTCTTATGTCGCATTTTGGCTCGTAAATTACTTCCCACTCCTCATAATTGTGCTGACAGGTGTCGGGGTTTCCTCCTCCACCTTCGCCACTTCCCGTCTCAATTGCTGGAGGCTCTTCTCCTCCACCACAGGCAGAGAAAACGCAGACAATTAAAAGCAATGCTATAATTAGTAAGCTTAATTTCTTTACGTTCATTTTTTCTCCTTCTCTTGCTAATATAAGCAAGGATTAAAAGTTTCTAATATAATTATAAAGTATAATAATCGATATTTCAATAATAAAATTTGATTTCACCTTTAATATAAATATTTTTCTAAAAATATATTGACACGTAGAAAAAAGTGTGATATATTAATTAAGCAACAAAATTTGTGCTTTTATCATTTAGTACGGAGTAACGAGAAAATAGCAGATTTGAAAAATAAAATTTTTCAAGCCACTTCTCAATTCTGCGTATTAAATCGTAGTAAACCACAATTTTTTCTACGGGGTAGCAAAACTTTCGTTTTGTGCTACGGACGGTCCCTTGTGAACAACCTGCGAACCCCCCTAAACTCATTCTTCGTTTTGGGGAACTCCAGTTGCTCCCAGATGACCTTGTCCTTGCATACGCAGCGGATTTGAAAAATAAAATTTTTCAAGCCACTTCTCAATTCTGCGTATTAAATCGTAGTAAACCACAATTTAATACGCAGGGGTATCGAAGCGGTCATAACGAGGCGGTCTTGAAAACCGTTTGGCCAAAAGCCACGTGGGTTCGAATCCCACCCCCTGCGCCAAAAACAAAAAGGACACATCTCGTGTCCTTTTTGTTTTTTTGGCTTAGTGGGTGATTCCGAAGACATCTTTGTAAATGCAACGCATTTGCAAATTGGGTGCGCAAGTCCAACGAAAGCCGTTGTCAGCTTGCTAGCAAAAGGCTCGTTGTGGCTCTTTGCAAAAAGCAAAGCCTCCCACCCCCTGCGCCAAAAAATTCGACAAGCTTAGACTTGTCGAATTTTTTTATCCATTGTGAAAGCAATGGCATATCATCACGCATTAGCGTGTATCTCATCACCGAAGGTGTATATCATCAGCCGTGGGCTGTATTGTACCTTCCCTTTGATACACCAAAATTCAAAGACAGAAATGCTTTGCATTTTCTGTCTTTTTTCATCTTATAAGGGAATTTTTTCTTTATATATTGACAAATTCTTGAAAATCGTGTATAATTTGGTTGTGAACAAGTTGTTCACGAACAAGTTGTTCGCGAACAAGCGAGCTTGATTGGAGGGACTTACAAAATGGCACACATAAATACACAACGACCAAACACAAGATTGCAAATTATTCAGCTGGCTGCGAAGCTATATATTGAAAACGGATATTCTAAGACCACGAACAAGGAAATTGCCACACTCTTGGACATTAGCCCTGGAAATATAACCTTTTATTTTCCAACAAAGGACCATTTGCTCTCTGTTTTAGTAGATGAGCTTTGCAACTTCCAAGAGCTACTAATGGAGCAGGTTGCGCAGGAGGGCAAAAGCTCACTTCTTGCCTATTGCCTTGAGCTAACCTCTATGGTGGCAGCCTGTGAGGATTGCGCCGTTACAAGGGATTTCTTTGTGTCTGCCTATTCATCAGAGCTAACCCTAAGAAAAATTCGCGAAAACGATACTCAAAAAACAAAAGAGGTTTTTGGTGAGTTTTGTCCAGATTGGAGTGAGGAAATGTGGCAGGCAACAGAAAATATTGTATCTGGCATTGAGTATGCTACTCTTATGACAAAGGAGCAGGATATTCCTCTTTCCGTTCAAATTGAAAGAACGCTAAATACTATTATGACCATATATAACGTTCCCGAGACTCTTCGCAAAAGCAAGCTTGAAAAGGTGCTCAAAATAGACCAGCACGCACTGGGACAACGAATTCTTGTGGAATTTAAGGAATATATTGAAAAGGTAAACGAAGAAAATCTTAAAAAAGCAATTTGCGACAAGGCAAAAAAAGCAAGCTCGTCGCATTAGTAAGGAGCAAGATATGAAAAAAATTACAAAAAGAATCATTTCTGTGCTACTTGTTGCTTGTCTTTTAGGAGCAATTGTGCTTCAGCTTGCAGGCTGTGCGCTATTCAGAGTTCCTATTGATACAGGCACGGAGGCAGCAAAGCTACTTTTGGCAAATGAACGATTGGACGAGGGGCTTCTAGGCTCTAATATAGACGTGGGATTTTCTAGCAGAGCGACCCTTTCTGCAAAGGACCACTTCGAGATTATGAAGCTCTCCTCTAATACTCTGCTTTCCACTGAGGCTGTTAGTCAATCCTCGGGCAGACATACCTGGTATGATTTCCCTGCAAAGTCTTCATCCTTAACTGAGTTTAATCAATTTGTGAAATCAGTTGACGAGGAGGTAAAGTGTGTAGCAGAGGATATTGCTAATATGAAGCAAAACGTTGGCGTTACTGACAAATGGGTTGAATTTCTAAATGGCGAAAAGCAAATGCTAAGAGTTTTTGAAAATTACGATTGCTTGCTTGTCTATGGTATATACGACGACGTACATGTATATTACAGATACACCGATGAAAACGCACGCAACTATTACGAAATGTACTCTTTTATGTCCTACGAGGACGGCACAACTGGTGATATAAAAACCATCTACGTACCAAATGAGCGCTATGAGTATATGTATGAAAACTCTAATGGCTTTAGGGATTACTTTATTGCAGAAAATTCTCGTGGCTACTGGGTAAACACTCGTTTTAATACGATAGAATATAGCGAAAACAGCTCCGTTGCAGGCTTTTCCACCTACATTATAAGGGACGGCCTTGGCTACGGCTTTATTACAAGCTATGAAAAGAATAGCACCAGCGAATCAAGCAGAACACAGGGTCTTTACGTATTTGACCCAAATCTTGACAGGGAATTATTCCACGTATTCCAAATAGGAAGCAGCTATGATTTCGACTTGTATTTTTCAGCAATTAAGGACGGCTTTGTTTCAGCATCTGCAAGTGAGTTTTCTACCAATGAGGGCGTTTACGAAACAAATCAAATCGACACACTCGTTACAACTAACGGCACTTACACGGCTACCGAGGAAGATGCAAATGGTGAGTTTGAATTTACACGTGGACACGTTCAATACTATTATGGCGATGAGATTTATTACGGCTCACTTTCGTTTAGCGCCACTTCTCCAAATTGGACCATGGCTATTGCCTGTGAGGAGCTTGGCAAATACGTAAGCAGTCTAGGCTTAACCCTTTGGTGCGATATGGAAAGCGTTGCAAAATCCCTTGAGCATGCCTCACTTATGGCAGAGGGCTTTAATGAAAGCTTCCGTTGGTATGACAGCGTAATAAGTAATATGAGCGCGCTTGAAGAAGCCGTTGTATTGCTTCGCAACGATTATAAAAGCGCCTACGAGGACTATGAGGTGGTAAAGGACTTTGAAAAGGTACAGGTGCGTCAGGTGCTTTCGCCAAATGCACACTTTGCAAGCGTTAGCATCACCTCAAATGGCGATAACAAAATGACCGGCGAGACGATTCAGATAGATGGAATTACAATTTTGACCGATGACGTGGCGCTTTTCGAGACTGGAATGAGGTACGTTTTGAAGGTTGGTCTTTCCCTGGTTGACGAAAACGGCAACCCTATTAGCGTTAATACTGTGGCGCTAAAGGGTGGAAATGAATCCCCTATTGCCTTTGAGGGTGATGGTATTGGTCTTTCTATCTCTGGGGAATACGCTATTCCTAAAAACCTTCATAACGGACGATATGCAGCAGTTGTGTATATTGCAACGGCTGATGATGGCATACGTGTTAGCGAAATGAAAAAAATTGCCTTTGCAGAAATCAAGGAGGGCGAGATTGAGTCCGCTGCGATGATAATGGAGGCCTTTGACGAGGAAGCCAGCCTTATAGTAGAATACAAAATTAAAAATACTCGTTCTATTTCAATAGTGGCAACGAAGGAAGGCTATAGCTACAAGGAAATTGAAAAAATCATTATGGCTGAAATTTTAGCCTATGGCACACCTTTCCAAAGCGCAACCCTTGAAACACAGACAGGAGAGGAAATTGGAGGCGAGCAAACCCTTGGCAAGGGTACTTATCGAATGATGTGCTACTTTAATACCTCTGACGGACTTGCACAGGGCTACGTGTACTTAACGGTAGAATAAAACAAAAAGAAAGCACCGACAGGTGCTTTCTTTTTGTAGATTGCAAATACGATGCTTTTATGGTATAATAAGTACATCAAAAAAAGGAGAGGCTTATGAAAAAGATAGTATTTGCTTTACTTTTCTTTGTTCTGATTTGTCTTTCTGCTTGTGGCTCAAACGAAAGCAGGGAGCAACAAATTGGCAAGCAGTATGACGTTTCAGAATACAGAACAACTATGCAATATCACGACAATTTCGAAATTCTTCAGCTGACGGATTTACACCTTGGAATTGAAAGCGACCTTAAGGCTCAGCTTGGAATTATTGAAAAATCAATCAAGGAATCCGACCCAGACTTAATTATTCTGACTGGCGACAACTTTATGTATGCCACAAAAAGCATTGTGCGTCAGCTTATAAGCACGCTAAACGAGCTTTGTGGTGAGCTTACAAGCAATCACCCAGACAGGCTTACAAAGTTTGCCATTACCTACGGAAATCACGACAATCAGGGAGATTATCCTCGCTACTACACAAACAGCGTGGTAAAGGAATTTACCTGTCCCGACGGCAAGGAAATTGAAACCGGTAAGTATGCAGCCTTCGTTGACTACGAGGACGACAATTTGTTTGGTCTTACCAATTATTATATTGACCTGGTTGACGACAGAGAAAAATCCCTTGACACGGTTGACGTAAAATATCGCATACACATAATTGACTCAAATACCTACTACTCTCTCGGCATGAAATACGGCTATGACGTAATTCACACTGAGCAATTGCTCCACGCAAAAAGCATTTACGAAAGCGCAACTGCAGACAAGGAGTATATTGGTATGGCATTTTTACATATTCCCTTCCAGGAATACGACCAGGTAAGAATTCAATATCAGCAAAGTGAGCATCCTGAAAAAATAGGGCAGGGAGAATTTGGCGAAAATACATTTTTCCCATACGAAAACAACGGCTCATTCACCATGCTAAGGGAGGCTAATATTGTTTCCTTTTTCGCAGGCCACGACCACGTAAATTATGGCGATTTTATATATAACGAATCAAGCGATAAGCTAGAGGACAAGGCAATTCTTTCTTATGGTGTTAAGGCAACGAATCAGCTATATCACGAAAAGGACAAAATAGGATACAAAGAGATTACGCTGAAGGACAACCTTACCACAGAGGAATTTATAAGCATTGAAAATATAAAGGAAAACTTCAAAAATATAACGACAGGATATGACTACTATGAAGAATAATATTAAAAAATCAAGCATTTGTATCCATGCTTTAACAGGTGTTCTGCTTCTTTTGTCCTGCTTCTTTATGTATAACTTTTACAAGTGCCTTTCTGGCTTTGTAGCAAACGAGTTCAGAGAGCCTCTTGTAATGCTTCCGATGATTCTTTCATACCTTTTGCCCGCAATTTCCTTTGCATTCTATTTTTATAGCTTCTACGTAAAGAAAATGTCCCGCCCTGTGTCTATTTTTTACATTTCCTTTGCGTCGATTTTAGCTATTTTGAATCTTGCTCTTATCTTTGTAAGCATTGAGAGATTTGCATCAAATAGCGCACTTGGAGTTTATGACTCCTTGCTTTCAATTTTTGTAAAATTCCCTTATGACGTAATAGTCGTAAACGTAATAATTTTAGCTATGCAGGTGATAAGCATTATTGCTCTTGCGAAGCCAAAATCAAAGCTGGCAGATTTTAAGGAATCACTTTTACAAAATGGCAAAATTGAGGTTAAGAGGTACGAATATGCTCTGCTTTGCCTTTTGGCAATCTGGGCGTTTGTGTTTACCGGCGACGGACTTTGCTCCTTTAACGCCATTGAAAACGTGCTTTATGATGCAAGGCTTATTTTCCTGATTTTGTGGGTGCTTTTAATTCCAATTTCAAATCTTGTTTTTCTATGCGTGAAATTTGAAAAGCGAGATATATCAAAAACAAAGAAAATCGTGCTTCTTTCAAGTATGATTTTTGCAAATCTTCTCTTTGGTATTTTATTTTTAATCCTTGAGCTGGTAACGCCTGGATTTATAATCCACGTGGGCAAGCCACTTTTCTTAATTGCCTTTTCAGTTTCAATACCAATTGAGGTAATTATTCTTATTTTAATAATGGTTATTTCAACTGTGCTTTTAACTATTAGACTGATTTCAACTATTAAAGAGAAAAAAGCATAAAAAAGGGGCATAGTTCCCCTTTTTATTTTTCATAAGCATTGATTTTATTTTATGATATGATATAATAAAAGCATCACTTCAATGGGAGGCAATTGTGGACAACGTACAGTGGTTTAAGAATGCAAAATATGGCTTAATGGTGCATTTTGGCTTATATTCTCTTTTAGCTGGAACGTATAAAGGGAAAAGAAGCAGTCAATATGCTGAATGGATTGAAAGCGCCCTTTCTATTCCTAATAGGGAGATAGAACGCCTAGCAGATGTTTTTAATCCTATATATATCGATGCAGAGGAATGGGTTTTGTTTGCCAAGGAATGTGGCATGGAATACATAGTTCTCACCTCAAAGCATCACGAGGGCTTTGCTCTTTTCAAGTCGGAGGCTGATAGCTTTAACTGCTATGACGCAAGCCCCTTTCATCGTGATATTGTGGACGAGCTTGCAAAGGCTTGTAAGAAGCACGGACTAAAGCTAGGACTTTACTATTCACAGGACCTTGATTGGCACGAATACCACGGTGGCGGTTACCTTTCCGACCCTAGTGGTTGCTGTGGCGTTTCCTGGGACAACTCATGGGATTTTAAGGGTGAAAAGGACTTTTCAATAGCTTATGAAAAGAAAATTCTTCCTCAGGTCAAGGAAATTATGTCAAAATACGGAGATATTGCTCTTGTTTGGTTTGACGTGCCAATGACCCTTTCCAAGGAGCAAAGCGAGGAATTATACAACGTAGTTAAAAAATATCAGCCTAATTGCCTAGTAAACTCTCGTCTAGGCAACGGAAAATACGACTACGTATCCCTAGGCGATAACGAAATCCCCGACAAAATAGACACTCCTCTAGGTGAAATTGATTATAATGATATATGTGGCTTTAAGCCATCTCCTCTTGGGCTTTACGAGTCAGCATGCACTCTAAACGACACCTGGGGCTTTTCAACAATTGACACCAACTGGAAAAGCGCTAAACAAATTTACGAAAACAAAAAGCGTCTTAATGCCCTTGGAATTAATTATCTTATAAACATAGGACCCGACCACTTAGGTCGCTTCCCTGTTCAAGCAACAGAAATTCTAAGAGAGGTAAAGCGCCTCGAAAACGAGGAAAATAAATAACAAAAAAGGCTCGCAAGAGCCTTTTTCTATTAAAAAATGCGACACAGTGTCGCATTTTTTAGAATTCCATTGTGAATCCTGCATAAAAACTGTGCCATTCGGTTGATATTCTTGACTTTCTATAATCCTTAAGCAAAAGTTTACCAGGTTTACTCCAATAATTATCATATATTCCAGAAAAAATAATATTGTCTTTTCTCAGGCGTTCACACAACATATCAAGGATGCTTATCAGTTCTACTGGCAAGCTTTCTATCCCTATTATTAATATAGATTTACGATTTGTTGTTCCATATCCAATTACTTTTTCATAATAGTCGAAGCTAGAGCTTTCATTGTCACTGTGAAACCTTATTCCCAATTCCCTTGCAAAATCATATTTCATGATACTCTTATATACGTCCTGCCCGACAACGTTTCCATTTTCATCCGCTCTATCATAGCGATGAATGTTGCAAAACATATCGTATTCCATAATTCTTCTTTCGAAAGAATCCATAAGCTCTTTTGGAAGCCTTTTTTGTTCCCAAGTACTAATATAAACCTTTACAATTTTCTTTCCTTTTTTGGTTATATAATCTTTGTTCTTAACCTTTTCCATTATGGCTTTTTTTACCGATTCATATAACCCGTCGAAGAACTCCTTGTACATTTCATCACAAATGACTTGCAGTTCCTTCTTGATTTTTTCTAGTTCTTGCTTTCCAAGCTCTTCTTTTCTCTTTTCCGCATTATCTGCTAGATTCAACTGCTCGGCAAAGCTAAGCTCTTTCTTTTCGTTTGAACCCTTTGTGTCGTTCATTTCGTTGTCTCCTTATGTAATAATCAAACACGCCCCTTGGATTTTATTTCAAGGGGCATTTTATAGCTTTATTCGTTTGTGTTGATATATTTTCCGTAAATTCTTAGGTAGTTTATGCCTGATGCTACGGTCATAAATAGCATTGCTAAAATTGCAATATAGGAAGCTATATAATAGGTGCTAAATGAGCCTAGGTTGCTTTCATTAATTGCAAACTCAACAAGAATTATTATAACTGCAAGTATTTGTGTAACGGTCTTTGCCTTACCAAAGAAGTTTGCAGGAATTACGCCCACCTTTTTATTTGCGCAAACGAGACGGATTGAGGTAACGCCAAGCTCGCGTAAGAATACGATAACGCTAGCCCACAATAGCACGTTAAACATAATTTGTGCGTTTGTATTTTCTACAACTTCTCCTACCGGGAAGCCAAAGAAGCTTCCGGTTGTGATTTTGAAGGTTTGCTCACCAGCTATGGCAAACTTACCTGTCAATGCAAGAAGCATACCAAAAATCATAATTTTATCTGCTACTGCATCTATAAACTTACCAAAATCTGTTACAAGATTATATTTTCTTGCAATTTTGCCGTCAAGAAAGTCGGTAAATCCGGTAATTGCAAATACTATTGCAGTTACAACGCCACAAGCAACCGGATTTTGAATATAAATTAAGCAAGCAATAAAAGCAGGCACTAAGGCTACTCTTAAGAGAGAAAGCATATTAGGCACGTTAAGTGTGCTTTTGTACTTTTCCTTTTCAATAACTCTAGGCTCTGCTTCGTTTTTCAAAACAGGAGCTTCCTTTTGCTCTTGCTCCTTGAGCTGTTCATTTTTGTTCATATTTTCACTCCAAGACTATTAAATATTTACTTTTCAGTAGCATAAATGTTGTGGTCGTCGATTTCGTCAATTACTACGTTTACAAAATCCCCCACAGAGTGTTTGATTTTTGATTGATAGAACACCAAATCGTCAATTTCCGGAGCATCGGTATAGGCTCTTGCAATATACCTTTTTTCTAGCTGATCGTAGCCCTCGGTAAGAACTCTTATTGTTTTTCCAGCTTGATTTTTTGATAGCTCCTCGCAAACGCTTTGTTGCTCTCTCATTATAATTTCTTCTCTTTTAGCCTTTATATCCTCGTCAATTTGCTCCTCAAAGTCGTAAGCCGGAGTTCCCTCCTCGCGAGAATAAGCAAAGGCGCCAAAATGCTCGAACTTAACCTCTCTTATGAACTGGCAAAGCTCCAAAAACTCCTCCTCTGTTTCAGAGGGAAAGCCAACGATTGCAGTTGAGCGAATAACCATTCCCTCAACCTCTCTTAGGGACTTAATCGCTTCCCTTATGGTATTCCCATTTCCACGCCTGTTCATTCTTTTTAGAATTCTGTCGTTTATATGCTGAATAGGTAGGTCTATGTACTTAACCAGCTTAGGATTTTCCTTAAATTCGCAAATTAGCTCCGGAGTGATTTTATCTGGATAGCAATAAAGAACCCTTAGCCACTCAACGCTTGTTTCCTTAGCCAAGCGAGAAAGCAAATGCGCGAGCTTATACTCCCCGTAAAGGTCCTTGCCATAGGCAGTTGTATCCTGTCCTATAACGATAAGCTCCTTAACTCCAACGTCGCAAAGCTCCTTAGCCTCAGTTATAATATCCTCAATAGGCCTTGAACGGAATTTTCCTCTGATAGACGGAATTGCACAATAGGTGCAACGGTTATCACAGCCCTCGCTTATCTTCAGATATGCGTAAGCGTCGCCTGTGGTAATTATTCTATCTCCGCCAAGGGGAACAAGATTTTTATCTAAATAGGAGGTATATTTCTCTTTTTTAGACACTGCCTCCACTGCTTTTACAATTTCGTGAACGCTTCCAGTTCCCAAAACTGCATCAACCTCGGGCATTTCCTTCATTATCTCGTCCCTGTATCTTTCTGCAAGACAGCCAGTTACAACAATGCCCTTTAGCTTGGAATTTTCCTTTAGCCAGGCTATATCAAGAATATTGTCAATAGACTCCTGCTTCGCATCACCAATAAATGCACAGGTGTTTATTATGATAATATCTGCCTCAGTTTCCTCGGGAGTAATCTGATACCCTGCCTTAGCAAGATGTCCTAGCATTACCTCTGTATCAAGAAGGTTTTTAGGACAGCCAAGGGAGACAAAGCCTACCACCACGTCCTTATTCTGCATCGCTATTCTCCTTAACGATATCAATTGCGTTCTTAATATCCATTACAGTATAGCCAAGACGCATTAGGCTCGCTATCATTTTCTTAATATCCTCGCCTGTCTTTGGTAGTGGGTTATGCTTTTGAACGATAACCTGTGCGCACCTTTGACCAAAGTCAATCTCTGCCAGACTGTCGGAAACGTAGTTCATTACGTCCTCTCTTTGATAGCCCTTTGTAACAAGCTCGTTTATAATCTTTTGCTTGCCAAAGCCCTTTCTCAGATAGCCCTCGCAAAGAAGTCCAATTTGCTTCTTTTCATCAATGTAGCCTCTGTGCTCCATATAAACGGCTACGTTTTTAGAAAGCTCATAGGAGAAGCCTCTTGCCTGAAGCTTCATTGATAAAGTCTTTTTGTTGTTTTCTCCACAGGATAGAATTGAAAAGGCAGCACGTCTTGCATTATCAAAAAGCATTTCCTCTCTTATTGAAAGAAAGCGATTATCGTCAAGAACTGCGCCCTCCTTAATTCCAAAGCGTAAAAATTGCTCCTCGGATATTTGCATCTCAAACGTTGTTTCCATATTCGATCTGATGCACAATATTCTTCCCTGTGTTGTCTTTTTTATTTTTTCAACCTTGTAGTATATTTCTTTTTCCATAAATTAATCATCCAAATTAAGTGACTTAATATCGAAATCATCGCCTATATCAATATCGTCGTCATCGCCACCTGTTGCACCGCTTTGTATCTTTGCTATAATCTTTTCCTCTAGCTCCTTCATAAGAGCAGGGTCCTTTTCAAAATATGCTCTTGTATTATCCTTACCCTGAGCAACCTTTTGTCCCTCATAAGAGAACCAAGAGCCACTCTTTTGTACAATGTCAAGAGTCAAGGCAAGCTCCATCATTTCAGAAGCCTTTGAAATGCCCTTACCGTAAAGAATATCAAATTCAGCAACCTTAAACGGTGGCGCTACCTTATTCTTTACAACCTTACATTTTACGTGGTTACCGTAAGCCTCTGTTCCGTTTTTCAAGGTATCTGCCTTTCTAACGTCGATTCTTACAGATGCGTAATACTTAAGCGCCTTACCACCAGTGGTTGTTTCTGGGTTTCCGTACATTACGTTTAGCTTATCACGAAGCTGGTTAATAAATATAACGATACAGTTTGTCTTAGCAATCGCACCAGAAAGCTTACGAAGCGCCTGAGACATAAGCCTTGCCTGAAGTCCCATGTGAGAATCACCCATTGAGCCCTCAATTTCCTGCCTTGGAACAAGTGCAGCAACTGAGTCGATTACTACAATATCAACGGCACCTGAGGAAACAAGCTTCTCTGTAATTTCAAGTGCCTGCTCTCCGTTATCTGGCTGAGATACAAGTAGCTCGTCAATATTTACTCCAATTGCCTTTGCATATACTGGGTCAAGGGCATGCTCTGCGTCGATAAACGCAGCAGTTCCTCCCTGCTTCTGCGCCTCTGCCACTGCGTGGAGAGCAACAGTTGTCTTACCTGAGCTTTCAGGACCGTAAATTTCAACAATTCTTCCTCTTGGCAATCCACCAACACCAAGAGCTAAATCAAGAGTCAGTGAGCCTGTGGATACTGCGCCAATTTGAATATCGCCCTTTTCACCCAGACGGCGAATGGATTCCTCTCCGCATTCTCTTTTAATTTGACTTAGGGCAGTTTCAAGCGCCTTTCTTTTTTCCTCCGGGCTAACTACCTGCACATCGTCCTTAGCCTTAACTGCTTTTTTAGCCATTATTTTCTCCTATTCCAGAGCCGTGCTCTAATTTTAATAGGTTGTGCTATTTATTCGCCAACCATTTTTCTCAAGCCTTACCTGAATGCTTTTTATATTTCCATCAATGGTAGTTACCTGAGCATTTATTATATTACTTGTAGTTTCCTTAATTTCTATTGTGTCAAGGTCATAAACGTAAACGTCCACTAGTGGCTCAATGTCCTTTCTCACCAAAATTGCACCGCCAACCTCAATATATCTTGGCTGAGCAAGGGTGCCTCCACCTGCGCTATATCTTCCCTCAAAGGTAGAAACGATAAGCTCCTCGGCGTAGCTTTCAGTAAGAATAGACCTTGTAAAAGCCTTTATTTCCTCTAGGCTTTTATATTTTTCACTTGAGCTCATTTCCACGTAAGCATTATTAGTTTCTATATCTATATGCTCAAGACCGTCTCCGTAATGAATACGGTTTATTTCAAAGACACCCTCCATTAGCTTTTGAACTATTGGAAGCGCCTCCTCCTTAGAAATGGACTCCTCTCCGTTACAGCCCACCATTAGGGTAGCCAAGGAGGCTACCACTAATAGCATAGCTAGAATCTTAGTTAATTTTTTCACGCCTCGTCACCCTGTGGCTTGTCGTTTTGGTTGTTTTCCTCATCAACAGCCTCGCCCTGCGCTGGAGTAGCTGGCAATTCCTCGCCCTCTGCTAAGGAGTCAGAAATTTCCTCCTCGTCCTCCTTGTCAACAAGGGTTGTATTTGCAACGATTGCATTTTCATTGAGCTTCATTATTCTTACACCTGTTGTCGATCTCTTATAGGTTGGAATAACGTCTGTCGCTGTTCTTATTATTGTGCCCTCGTTTGTAATTACCATTACGTCCTTACCCTCGTCTACGCAGGAAACAGATGCCAAAAGTCCTGTCTTATCGTTGATATTATGAACTATAACGCCCAAAATACCACGATTTCTAGGCTCAAATTCAGAGAATTCACTCTTCTTTCCATAGCCCTTTTCAGTTATTGTGAGTAGCTTCTTTGTTTCGTCGACGATAACTGCGCCACAAACAATATCGCCCTCACGTAGATCAATACCACGAACGCCACGAGCTGTTCTGCTGACAACCTTAACCTTGTCCTCATGGAATCTGACTGCATAGCCGTTCTTTGTAGCTATAAGCACGTCCTCCTTGCCAGTTGTATGTCCAACGAAGATAAGCTTATCGCCCTCGTCAAGATTTATAGCAATCTTACCACCCTTACGCTGGTATTCGTATTCCTCAAGGTCTGTGCGCTTAATAATACCGTTTTGAGTAATCATTGTTAGATACTCACCGTGTGTAAACTCATCAAGAGCAATCATAGCCGTTACTCTTTCACCCTTTTCAATTTCAATAATATTGATTAGGTTAGAGCCCTTAGCTGTTCTTGAAGCCTCTGGAATTCTATATACCTTACGAACGAAAATCTTACCATTATCAGTAAACATAAGCAGGTATGAGTGGCTATTTGCAACGAGAACTCTTTCAATAAAGTCCTCCTCCTTAGTATGCATAGCAATAAGTCCCTTACCACCACGTCTTTGTGCTGAATATGTATCAGCTGGGATTCTCTTGATGTAGCCAGAGTTTGTAAGTGTAATTACACACTCGTGTCTTTCAATTAAGTCCTCAATATCAATTTCGTCATCATTATCAAGGATTTCTGTTCTTCTTTCATCAGCATACTTGCGCTTGATTTCAGAAAGCTCGTCCTTAATAATAGACTTGATTTTTTCCTCGCTTCTAAGAATTTCAGTATATTCCTTAATAAGCTCATAAAGCTTAGCAAGCCTGTCCTCAATCTTTTGTCTTTCAAGACCAGACAAGCGTCCAAGAGTCATTTCAACAATAGCCTGTGCTTGTACGTCAGTTAGGTCAAAGCGCGCAATCAGGTTTTCCTTTGCAACAGGAGTTGACTCAGATGAACGGATTATGGAAATAACCTCATCAATATTGTCAATTGCTGTCTTGTAGCCCTCATAAATATGAGCCTCGTTTTGAGCCTTATTTAGGTCAAACTGTGTTCTTCTTCTAATTACGTCCTCCTGGAAGGATATGTAGTTATTAAGAACGTCCTTCAGACCAAGTGTCTTTGGCTCACCATTTACAAGTGCAAGCATATTTACTGCACAGGTGTCCTCAAGCTGAGTATTCTTGTAAAGTAGATTTAGTATAATGTGTGGGTTTGCATCTCTCTTATATTCAATAACGATTCTCATTCCTGCACGGCCACTCTCGTTACGAATATCAGTAATACCCTCTATCTTCTTATCCTTAACTAGTCCAGCCATTGACTCAATGAGCATTTGTCTGTTAACCATATAAGGAATTTCAGTTACAACAATGCGTCTGTTCTCCTCCTCAATAGTAGCCTTGGAGCGCACTCTAATTCTTCCCTTACCTGTTGTATAGGCATCAACAATGCCACGCTTTCCATAGATAGTTGCGTAGGTTGGGAAGTCTGGACCCTTAATGTATTCCATAAGCTCGGAAACCTCGCACTCTGGATTATCCATTAGGTAAATAGTACCGTCAATAACCTCTCCTAGGTTATGTGGGGGCACGTTTGTTGCCATACCAACCGCAATACCAACGCTTCCGTTAACCAGGAAGTTAGGGAAACGAGATGGAAGAACAGTTGGCTCCTTTCTTGAGTTATCAAAGTTAGGAACAAAATCAACAACGTCCTTTTCAATATCGCCCATTAGCTCGTTTGCGAGCTTGGACATTCTTGCCTCTGTATAACGGTAAGCAGCAGCGCCGTCGCCGTCAACGTTACCAAAGTTACCGTGTCCGTCAACTAATGGATAACGAAGTGAGAAGGGCTGAGCCATTCTAACCATAGTTCCATATACGGACTGGTCGCCGTGTGGATGGTATCTACCGAGCACGTTACCGACGGTTGTAGCTGATTTTCTGAAGGGCTTATCACTTGTCAGGTGATCCTCATACATAGCGTACATAACACGTCTTTGACCTGGCTTCATACCGTCTCTTATATCTGGTAGGGCACGGCTTACAATAACACTCATTGAATACTCAAGAAATGCCTCTGGTACTCTTGACTCGATAGTTTTGCCAACTATCATCTGTTCAATATTTTCATAATCTAAATCATCATGCTTTAATTCCTTTGCCATCTTAAGCCACCCCCTTATATATCAAGATTCTTAACGAATTTTGCATTTCGTTCAATAAATTCACGTCTTGGCTCAACCTTGTCGCCCATCAAAAGTGAGAATATTTCATCACACTTCATTGCGTCCTCGATTTCAACCTTAATAAGAGTTCTTGTCAAAGGATTCATTGTGGTTTCCCAAAGCTGTTCCTTGTCCATTTCTCCAAGACCCTTATATCTCTCTGCCTGTCCTCCGCCGATTTCCTCGAAAATTCTGTCTCTTTCCTCATCGGAGTAAGCGTATCTTTCTATTTTTCCCTTTGTAATCTTGTAAAGCGGTGGCTTTGCAAGATAAATATGACCGTCCTCAATAAGCTGACGCATAAATCTGAAGAAGAAGGTCAAAAGAAGAACCTGAATATGGCTTCCGTCAACGTCGGCATCCGCCATAATAATGATTTTTCCGTAACGAAGCTTCTCTGTGCTGAATTCCTCACCAATACCACAGCCAAGAGCTTGAATAATTGGAATTAGAGATTCGTTTCCGTAAACCTTATCACGTCTTGATTTTTCTACGTTCAATACCTTACCACGAAGTGGCAAAATAGCCTGGAATCTACTATCGCGTCCGTCCTTTGCAGAGCCTCCCGCAGAATCTCCCTCTACAAGATAAAGCTCTGTATATTCTGTACGTCTGTCCTGACAGTCAGCAAGCTTAATTGGAAGGGCTGAGCCTCCAAATACACCCTTACGGCGAGCAAGCTCCCTTGCCTTTCTTGCCTCCTCTCTTACACGAGATGCCTCACAAGCCTTGTAAATAATAGCCTTTGCAACGTCTGGATTTTCTTCATAAAATTCAGATAGCTTTTCCGTTACAATGCTATCAACGATTGTTCTAATTTCACTGTTACCAAGCTTAGCCTTTGTCTGGCTTTCAAATTGAGCGTCTGGTAATTTTACAGATACAACGGCTGTCAAGCCCTCTCTTGTATCCTCACTCTTTAGGTTAGCATCACTATCCTTTAGGAAGCCAAGCTTTCTTGCATAGTTATTTGTAACCTTTGTAAGAGCATTCTTGAAGCCTATTTCGTGAGTACCACCGTCAATAGTTGCCATATTATTTGCAAAGGTAACTATTGTTTCTGTATAGGTGTCATTATACTGCATAGCAACCTCTGCAGTAATATCTCCCTTTTCAGCCTTCATGTAAATAATACTATCATGAATCATATTAGCGTGCTTATTGCCGTTAATATGCTCTACAAATTGCTTAATACCACCCTCGTAGTAAAGGTCTGCCTCCTTTACCTCGTCCTCTCTTTCGTCACGGAAAACAATTCTTATTCCCGCATTTAAGAATGCCTGCTCTCTCAGACGAGTGAGAAGTGTTTCATAATCAAAATGAACCTCCTCAAAGATTGTAGCATCAGGCATAAAGCGAACAAAAAGTCCACTTCTTCCATCTGGTGCATCTCCTACACAAGCGAATGGACGAGCAACAGCACCCTTTTCAAATCTTTCAGTGTACATTTTTCCATTGTGGCAGTTTTCAACCTCAAGCCACTCTGACAAAGCATTAACAACGGAAGCACCAACACCGTGCAAGCCACCGGATATTTTATATCCGCCACCGCCGAATTTTCCTCCTGCGTGAAGAACAAGGAATACTACCTCAAGGGTAGGAGTACCTGTTTTTGCGTTGATACCTGCTGGTACACCACGACCATTATCTTGAATAGAAACACTTCCGTCCTTGTTAAGTGTTACGGTGATTTTATCGCAATGTCCTGCCATAGCCTCGTCAATTGAGTTATCAACTATCTCGTATACAAGATGATGTAAGCCTCTTATTGACGTTGTACCAATATACATACCAGGACGCTTTCTTACAGCCTCTAGTCCCTCTAGAACCTGAATTTGCTCGTCCTCATATTGCTTTTCGGGTACGTTTTCTAAAGCCTTTTCTAATTCTTCCATTATCTATGCTCTCCTTTTTTAATTCTCAAACCTTTTATTTTATCGCTTGTACATTAAGTGGGGATAAATACACAGTCTTATCTGTGGTTACAATAAAGGATTTTGGCAAGCTGTAGCCTAATGCTATAACTCTTTTTTCCCTTTGCGCCTTGTTAAGAAAATTTCTTGTATTTACAGAAACCGTTGCAAAGTCAAGGTCAAATATACCGACTATATTTTTATCTCTTAAAACCTTGCCCTCTCCTATGTGTAAATACATAACAATTCTCCATTTTATTCGTCGTCAATGCTTCCAATATCGTCAGGGTCATACTCATAAGGAATATCCTCATCCTCATTTTCAGCCTCTATATCAATATTTTCATCATTTTCTGATTTTTCTATTTCCTCGCCCTTAAAAAGTGCGCCGTTTCTTATTTCTATAAAGTTGGCAACCTCTGTTTTATCAAAGCCGGATTTATCACAGGCAGTAATTATAACCTGTCTTTTACTTATATTTGCAAGAATATATTGCTTTCTTGTATCATCAAGCTCTGACAAAACGTCATCAAACAAAAATACAGGATATTCTCCACTATATTCACGGCTTATTTCACCCTCAGCCATTTTCATAGCCAGAGCAAGTGAGCGCTGTTGACCCTGTGAGGAGTAAAATCTTGAATCCTTTCCATTAAGCTCTATTTTCAAGTCGTCCTTATGAATTCCAAACAGAGTTGCCCCATATTTGAATTCTCTTTCTAGATTGTTCTTTAATAGGTCAAAATATTTATTTTTAAGGAGTTCTCTTGTTTCAAAGTCATTTTCCTGTGCATTAGTTTCGTAGGTGATTTTTGGCTTTTCTCGCCCCTTTGTCATTTCCTCAAAGAAAATCCTTACCCAGGAATCTAGCTTTTTAATATAGTCAATTCTCATAAGAGCTATATCAGCACACAGATAAGCAAGCTCCCCTGAATATACCTCAAGCATATCAAGAAACTTTTCTCTTTCCTGTGGCTCCATTTTCAAAATAGCATTTCTGCTTTCAACCACACTATTATATTGAGTTAGCATTTTAATATAAATTGGTCTTAGCTGAGAAATTGCAACGTCAATAAATTTTCGTCTTACAGAGGGTGAATCCTTAATTATTCCCAGGTGAGAGGGACAGAATAAAACTGAACGAAACTCACCTATAATTTCAGAGGTCTTTGAAACCTTTACCTTATTTCTGTAAAACCTTTTAGTTTGATACTTCGGAATTTCAACGCCCAAGGTCGTTTCTTTTCCGCTTTTATCAAACTCTAACACTGCGTAGGCACAGCTTTTATTAAAGGCAACGGTTTCCTTATCCTTAAATGCGCGGAAGCTTTTTCCCCTTGCAAATATGTAAATTGCCTCTAATATGTTAGTTTTACCCTGAGCATTTTCTCCGTAAATTACATTTATACCATCAGAAAACTCAATTTCTTCATTTTCGATATTACGAAAATCCTGAAGCTTAATTTTCTTACAATACATAATTTTTCCTTAATTTTTATCTTGTCATTCTCATTGGCATGATGTAGTAAAGGAATTTACCCTCATCCTGCTTAGATGGCTCAATTATAACTCCTGTAACCGGATTTACAAACTTTAGGTTCATAGGACCATCATCACAAACCTTAATTGCCTCAATAATGCTTCTGCATTCAAAGGCAATTGTCAAGCTATCGCCACTAATTTTTTCAATATCAATTTCATCAAAGGCATTTCCATTCTGGCTTTGAGTAGAAACTGAAAGAACCTCGTCAATAGTAAACTTTACGTAAGGACGGAAGGTGTTTACAAGCTTATCCTCGATAATAAGAAGGCTTCTTTCAAGAGCTCCTCTTAAATCGCTTGCTTCAAGATTAAACTCAAGCTCACTGTTCTTTGGAATAAGTCTTGTATAATCAAAATACTGTGAATCAATTGTCTTTGAGAAGAAGGTGTATTGACCAATCTTGAAAATAACGTATTTCAAGGTAAGACGGATTTCAATTTCATCCTCTGTGTCCTTAACCATCTTTAGTATTTCAACAAGTGTTTTGCCAGGAACAATAAACTTAAGGTTTAATGCCTCACCAAACACGTTTTTATTTTCAATGTCAATATTATGCTCACAAATAGCAAGTCTGTTACCGTCGCAGGAAACAACCTTAAAGCTTGTGCCTGTAATTTGGAAATAAGCACCATTAAAGAATGGACGTGGATTATCTCTGCCAATTGCAAACATAATTCTTGTTACAAACTTTCTGAAAAGATACTGTGGGAATACGAAGCCACGGTCTCCTCTTAAATCAGGCAAGCTTGGAAATTGATTTCCAGGCATACACTTTATGTCAAAGTGTGAAAGTCCTGATTCAATAACCGTGTTGTATGCAGAGTCAACTGAAATTTTAACGTCTCCGCTAGGCATAGCCTTAAGAAGCTGAAGTAGCTTTTGTGCGTTTATAATACAAGAGCCACCCTTTTCAATTTTACAATCAACGTAGGTTCTCATACCCTTTTCAAAGTCGTAGGTTTCAACCATACATCTTCCCTCATCCTCGTAGCAAACAAGGTGAACACCCTCAACGGTAGGCATAGTATTTTTTGCAGCAACTGTGTGCATTGCAGGAATAAGTGCATTAACAAGCGTATCTCTGTTAAACGTAACTATCATAAATACCTCTTTACTCTTGAAAAAATCAAGAAATTTTTCTTTTATTCTTTTTATTATTTATTAATATTTAGTAGTAGTAGTTAAAGGGGTGTGGAAAATGTGGAATAATTTCAAACCCCAATAAAATCAAGGGCAAAATTAAAAAATTATCAACGTACCCCTGTGGACGATTGTGGAAAAATAGGAATCTTTTTCTAAAAATTAAAAATTTCAATTCTTAAAAAAGTTTTCAACAAAATATCAACGGTTGATAACTCCTATGTGGAAAACTCATAAAAAGCCTTTTATTACATAGACTTGTCCAGATGTTGAAAGGTGTGGAAAGAATTTAGCTTATATTAAGCTCTCTTATAAGATCCTCAACCTCCATAGCAAAGGATGGATTTTTAGCCATTTCGTCCTTTACGTAGGTTTCACTGGAAATAACAGTTGTTCTATCTCTGTTAATAGCCTTGCCTATTTGTGATTGGGAAAGAGCTGTGCAGGTTCTTGCAAGGTAAACGCAAATATGTCTTGGAACTGCAATCTCCTTGGTTCTCTTTGTGGACATAATATCCTCTCTTGTAAGCTTGAACTTATTACAAACAGCAAGAATAATATCGTCCATTTTCTTTGCCTCGGTATCTCTTGTGGGTAAAAATTCCTTAACTGAATTTTTAACTCTTTCAAAGGTAATATCTCCACCCTCAAGCAATTGAATAGCACCTAGCTTTTTAACTGCACCCTCAAGCTGTCTTATTGAGGTGGTAATATTTTCTGCTAAGAAGCTGATAACAGCTGGTGGAAGTGAAAGATTATGTAAAAGTGATTTTTGCTTCAAGATTGCGCATCTTAAATCAAAGTCTGGTAATTGAATATCAACGATAATACCTGACATAAATCTTGTCTTAAGCCTGTCCTGTAGAGTTTTAATCTCATTTGGTGGACGGTCTGAGGTAAAGATAATTTGCTTATTTGATTCGTAAATAGCATTAAAGGTATTAAAGAATTCCTCTTGAAGTGAAGCCTTACCTGCTACAAAGTGAATATCGTCGATAAGTAAAACGTCTGCATTTCTGTATTTCTCACGGAATTCCTTTGTATTGTGTTTTCCCATATATTCAAAAAGCTGATTAGCAAATTCCTCACCCTTAACGTACTTAATTGATTTATTATGGTAATTCTTTGAAATATGGTTTACAATAGCGTAAAGAAGGTGGGTTTTACCTACACCACTGTTACCGTAAATAAATAATGGATTATAGGGCTTGATTTCGTTTGAATCATAATTCTGTGAGGCAACGGCTAAGGCAACTGAGTGTGCCATTTTATTTGATGAGCCGACTATAAAGTTTTCAAACGTATATTCTGAGCTATAATTCTCAGGAACATTTATTTTTTCCTCCTCCTTTTTAGGAGATAGGTTTTCCTCGCTTTTCTTAAATTCAACTAAATCCTTATGGGTAAAATCTACGTCTCCATGCTCACTTGAGTGAATAGTAACCGCAGGCTCAAAGCCTAAAATATCAGTTAGATGATCTGCAATTTCGACAGCATAGCGCTGAGTCAAAATTTTCTTTTTTAAGTCTGTTGGGGAAACGAATATAGCCTCATCAATATCAAGGGAAACAAGCCTTAAATCTCCAAACCATAGATTGATAGATGTTGAAGAATTATTTTCAAGCATTTTTTCAATTAAAATTGATTTTATGCTTTCAAAATCTAAATCTGCCATTTTTCTCTCCTTTTCGTCAATTTGACTCACGCGTGTGCGTGCGTGATAATGTTATATAGTTAGTAATATTATAACATATACGTGGAAAACTGTCAACAAAATTGAAAAAATTTCTACTTATTATTATATGGAAAAATGGGTTTTTTCACATAAATGTTGACAAATACAATAAAATTTATATAAATTATTAACCAAAGCGTTAAAAAAAGAGGCTAAGTATAAAATACTTAACCTCTCTATTTTTTATTTTCCGAGCATAATTTTTATAATTTCTCTGTCAGTTTCACTCATACCCTGCTTAGCAAGTCTGCCTATGTTAAAAATAGTATTTTCAACACCCTTTGTAACAATACCCTCGCCAGAATAGAATTGATGGTTTGAGAAGGTCATTTCCATACCCATAATTCCTGCCTCAACTGCCATAGCAATTTTTGCAGCACAGGAGCATTTTGCACCATCACAAATAGTACCTGATAAAATAGCTACTGAGTTAACAAGAGTGTGGGCAATTTCGTAATAATCTCCACCCTTGAGGAAGCAAATTCCACAGCCACAGCCACAGCCTGCAGAAATAGCGCCACAGTATGCTGAAAGACAGCCTATTCCCGTTTTTTGGTGGATTGTAATAAGGTCAGAAATAATTAAGGCACGGTATAGCTTGTCCTCGCTTACGTTAAGCTCTCTTGCATAAATAATAACTGGAACAGATGCACAAATGCCCTGATTTCCACTGCCTGAAATAATACATACAGGAAGCTCACAGCCACTCATTCTTGCATCAGAGCCTGCAGCAGCGTATGCTCTTGCCTTAGTTCTTAAATCCTTTGAGCCTGTTTCTAAAAGAGTTTTACCGATTGAAGCGCCGAATTCCTCTGAAATACCCTTTTGAGCAATAGCCATATTCATTTGGATTTGTCTGTCAAGATAGGGCTTTAGCTCGCAAAGGTCAACGGATTTTGCAAATTCAACAATATTTTCAACGGTAAGTAAGGAACGGTCAGTGGAGCTTTTTTCTACCTGATCGCTTTCAGTGTGATAGGACTCTGTAATATCAGCTCCGTTCAGTATAACGGATACAATGTTTGTATGCCTTTTTGCAAGTCTAACTTGGACACTGTGTCCATCGTTTTCTGCTTCAATAAAGATTTCAAAGTCATTTTTTGTGTCAAGCTCATATATTTCCATTGAAACAGAAGCTTGATATTCTCTGATTTTTGTTGTGTCATCAATAGCACAAAGAACCTGAAGCTTCTTTTCCGGTGCTTTGGCTATAATTCCTGCACAAATTGCAGAATTTATACCATGCATACCACCCGTCAGTGGAACAATGACGCTTTTTACGTTTTTTATAATGTTACCACTTAAGCCAACCCTTAACCTTTTAGGGTAAGCAGATAAGGCGTGAGATGCAATTGAGGAGGCGTAAGCAATAGCAATAGGCTCAGTACAGCCCATTGCAGGAATAAGCTCCTCCTTAAGTGTTTCCGTATAAGCACGGATCAGCTCATAAGAAAGTGACATAATACTCCTACTAAATATTAAAAATTACGGGCAACGTGTGTATATTAATCCTTTGTTGTGTAAGATGAAGAAGCGTTTGAATTTATTTCTCTCTTAAAATAGAATAAACTGCTATCTACCGCAACAAGCTCCCAGCCTTCTTTTCCTAAATCATTAAAATATGATTGATATCTTTCATCATAATATCCGGCACCATATTTAGAATAAATAGTGTTAGTATTTACTACCTTGTATTCAAATTTTTTCATTTTTTATTCCTCCGTATCATATAGCTTTACGCTTGTTTCGCCGTCAATTGTATCTACAAGAACCTTTATAAGCTCCGTTCTTGCAGTAGGGAAGTTTTTGCCTGTAAAATTAGCACAAATAGGAAGCTCCCTGTGGCCTCTGTCAATCAAAACGGCAAGCTGAATTTTTGATGGCCTGCCAAGGGAAATAAGTGCGTCCATACCTGCGCGGGCACTTCTTCCCGTAAATAAAACGTCATCAACCATAACTACGGTTTTCCCCTCAATATCAAAGGGAATATTCGTTTTATTTTCATAGCTTATACTACTATTATCAAGGTCGTCTCTGTGGGGATAAATATCTAAAACACCCACATTTATAGAAACTCCCTCGATATTTTTAATGTTTTCTGCAATAATTCGTGCAATATCAACACCACGACTCAAAATACCAACAAGGCACAAATCACCTGTTCCCTTGTTCTTTTCAATAATTTCGTGAGAGATACGTCTTAGGGAGCGAAGCACTGCCTCCCTATCCATTAAGGTGGATTTTAGTTTCATTTTACCTCTTTTCCATTATGTAAAACGTTATTACAGCCGAAAACGTACAAGGTGTCCCCTGTCTTAAATGGAGCTGGCTGAAGCTTTTCAATATTTGGTTGTAGGTCAAGCTTGTTTTTGAAATAAGGGTGAGTTGAGCCCTCCTTATATTCAAGGGTAACGTTGTTTAGTGAAATATCAGAAACGTTTCCGTTTGTACCTGCAATAATAGATGGGTTTTCCTCAATAAAGTGGCAATTTTCAAGGACAACGTTTTTAATGATAGCCTTCTTCTCTGCACCACAGATTACGAAGCCCTCACCCTTGCCCCACCAGCCACCTGCGTGGATATGTGTTTGACAGTCAATGTTGTAAATTTTAACGTTTTCAACAATACCCTCATCTCCTGAAAAGATGGAAATACCACGGTTTGATGGGAGAATTTTAATATCGTGAACGCTTACGTTTCTTATAACGCTATAAAGATGGCCAAAGCGAATTGCTGCAGAGCGTGAGGACATTAAGCAATCATAAACCTCGATATTTTCGCAAACGCCATTTTCGTTGGTGATACAGGTTGCTGCAAAGCAGTCGTCGCCACAAAGGAAGGTACAATCTCTTACAACGATATTTTTTGAGGCTGTAAAGTGTACGCCGTCGTTATTTGCAATTCTGTTGTGATTATCTACGTAGCATTTTTCAAATACTATATTTTCACAGTTAGAAAACGTAACTGTCCAGCAAGGAGAATTAAAAATCTTAAGGTCGTGAACGTGTAGATTTTTACAATTGTTAAAGAAAATTGGTTGAGATGGTCTTGTAATTTTTGTTTCTGGACCAACAACGGTTTGCTCCTCAAATTCCTTTACCATTTCTTCCCTTGCAACCTCATCAGGACACCAAGCGTCAAAGTTTACAAAGGCATCACCATTCATTTGAATTTTACCGCCACCACAAAGCTCAATATTATCGCAGTCAAGGGCGTAAATTAAGGAAATAGTTTTAACCATTTCATTGTGATAAAACTCATTTGCATAGTAATGTGCAAGATTACGAGATCCACAAAGCTCTGAGCCCTTTTCAATAACAACCTTTATATCTCCCTTTAATCTGATAGTTCCACAAAGGAAAATACCGTTGCCACCTAAAAGAAGCGTATCTCCCTTTTCACAGCTATCAATGGCATTCTGAATAGCAACTGTATCAAGGGTACAGCCATCGCCCATAGCGCCGAAATCTCTTACGTTAACAATCTTCATAAAAATCTCCTAAAAAAGCATATTTATACATTTTAATTTTAACATTGATTAATATAAAAGTCAACAGGAAAAAGTCTTAGACTTTTTAGAAAATAAAAAGAAAAAAGAGCAGAAAAATCTGCTCTTTAATTATTTGCCAAGGTAAATAAGCAACACTGAAATATCAGCAGGTGAAACATCTAATATTCTTGATACTTGCCCAATGCCTTCCCTCTTTGATTGGAGGGGAAGGGGGACCGCTTGCGGTGGATGAGGTGTAGATAACAAAATGTATTATTCTATTTACCTAAGTAAATAAGCAACACTGAAATATCAGCAGGTGAAACGCCTGATATACGGGATGCCTGACCAAGAGTGAGTGGCTTAACCTTATTTAGCTTTTGGCTAGCCTCAATTCTGAGCCCTTTGATTTGAGAATAATCTATTGATTCTGCAAGTGGCATTTGCTCCAGCCTTGCTTGTTTTTCAACCTCAAGAAGCTGTTTTTTAACGTATCCGTCGTATTTTATATCGTTTTGTGCAGTAAATAAAACGGATTTTGGAAGGGCTTGAGGACATTTATCAAACTCCTTAAGCTTTTCCATATCTAACTGTGGTCTTTTAATTAACTCACCAAGCTGGGTTGGGATTGAAATAGGTGAGGTTCCATTATCTAAAAGAACCTTGTTTAGCTCCTCACTTGGATGAATGGTAAGGTGAGAAAGCCTGTTTTTTTCGTCCTCTATTTGATTTTTTCTTTTTTCAAAGTGAGCCCACTGCAAATCACTAACAAGACCAACGCGTCTGCCAATTGGAGTAAGACGCAGGTCTGCATTATCCTGTCTTAAAAGCAAACGGAATTCAGAGCGTGAGGTCATCATACGATAGGGCTCGCTTGTTCCCTTAGTTACAAGGTCGTCAATCAAGGTACCAATATATGATGATGAACGAGGCAAAATCATACACTCCTCGCCCTTAATTTTAAGGGAAGCGTTGATTCCTGCCACAAGTCCCTGTGCTCCTGCCTCCTCATAGCCAGAGGTGCCGTTAAACTGTCCTGCACCGTATAAGCCACTGATTTTTTTATATTCAAGGGTCGGCAAAAGCTCCTGAGGGTCGGTGCAATCATATTCAATTGCATAAGCATATCTTGTTACAACTGCATTTTCAAAGCCCTTTAGGGAGTGAAGCATTTTCATTTGAACCTCAATAGGCATTGAGGTAGAAAAGCCCTGTAAATATATTTCCTTAGTGTCAGCGCCTGTTGGCTCAACGAAAAGCTGATGGCGTGATTTATCGGAAAAGCGCACTATTTTGTCCTCAATAGACGGGCAATAGCGTGGACCAGTGCCGTGAATATTGCCTGAGTACATAGCGCTTTTTGTAAGATTGTCTCTTATTATTTGGTGAGTTTCCTCGTTTGTGTAGGCAATGTAGCAGGGAATTTGATTTTTTATTGGGTAAGACGACTCATCTGTCTGCCAGGAAAACGGGAGAGCATCATTTTCACCCTCTTGAATTTCAAGCTGTGAAAAATCAATTGAATCTGCGTGCACCCTTGCAGGCGTACCCGTCTTAAACCTCATCATCGAAATACCCTCACGCAAAAGGGCGTCTGTTAAAAATGATGCGTGGGTCAAGGAGTCTGGACCCGAATGGTAGCATATATTTCCTGTGTGAATCGTGGCATTTAGATATGTTCCGGTACAAAGAATTACTGCTGATGCCTCATATTTTTCCCCGAGACGTGTCGCAATTCCCACTACCTTTTTATTTTCACCCTCGAATGAGGTTAAAATGTCCGTCACCTCTGCTTGAACGATTCGAAGATTTTTAGTATTCTCTAAAACTGACTTCATAATGGAGCGATACTTCATTCTGTCAGCCTGTATTCTTTTTGAGTAAACTGCAGCACCCTTTCCAAGATTAAGAGTTCTTGTTTGCAAGGTAACCAGGTCTGCGCTTCTGCCCATTTGACCGCCTAGTGCGTCAATTTCATAAACTAAATGACCCTTCGCTGTGCCACCAATTGAGGGATTGCAGGGTAAATTTGCAACTGCATCAAGAGACATAGTGAACAAAATTGTATTCATACCCATTCTTGCTGAGGCAAGTGCTGCCTCAATGCCTGCATGACCTGCACCTACTACGATTACGTCAGCCTTATTTGACATATTGCTCCCCTTTCTTGATGCTTACTTATGATATTTTGTGCCATTGATAATATTCAAGGCACGATAGATAGCCTCGCAAAGAATTACTCTTAAAAGCTGGTGTGGAAACGTAAGTGGCGAGATAGATAGCTTATAGTCTGCCCTTTCCTTAACTCCCTTGGAAAGACCAAAGGACGAGCCTATTATAAATACTATTTCGCTTCGACCCTGTGTCGCAATTTGAGAGATTTTTGTGGCAAGCTCAGGGCTTGAAAGCATTTTTCCCTCAACACACATAGCAATAACGTAAGACTTGCTTGATAGCTTTTCAAATATTTTCTTTTCCTCAGCCAAAAGGCATGCGTCAATTTGTGCCTGACTAGGATTTTCTGGTAGCCTTTCCTCCTTTAATTGAATATGCTCGCAACGGGCAAAGCCACCTATTCTTTTTGTGTATTCCTGACAAGCCTCACGGAGATAGCTCTCCTTAAGGTCGCCAATTGATATTATCTTAACGTTTAGCATTATTTTTCTTCCAATAGCTTTTCTGCAGAGGCTAAAATAGCAAGCTTACCGCTTTCGTAGGTCAGACCACCCTGCAAAAATGCAGTGTATGGTGGACGGATAGGACCATCTGCACTAAGCTCAATAGATGAGCCCTGTGTAAATGCGCCTGCAGCCATAATTACCTCGTCCTGATAGCCTGGCATAGCCCAAGGCATAGGGGTAACGTAGGAGTCAACGGGACTTGCACCTTGAATACCCTGACAGAATTTTATTAGACCCTCTGGATAGCCAAACTTAATCGTTTGAATAATGTCTGAACGGAATTCGTTGTACTTAGGTGAAACGTCAAAGCCAAGCCTTTCAAAAATGTATGAGGCGAAATGCGCAGTTTTCTTAGCCTGCATAACGATATGAGGAGCTAAGAAGAAGCCCTTGAAAAGATTTCTGTTTTGACCAAGGGTTGCTCCAACCTCACAGCCTGTGCCCACGGACGTAAGACGATAGGAGGCAAGCTCCACTGCCCTTTTTGTTCCAGCAATGTATCCACCGCTTTCGGCAATTCCACCACCTGGATTTTTAATTAGTGAGCCGATAATCATATCAGCTCCAACATGGCATGGCTCTCTGTCCTCACAAAACTCGCCATAGCAGTTGTCAACAACCACGTAAGCCTTGCTTCTTTGATGAACGAAATCACATATTTCGCCGATTTGGTCAATAGTCAGAGTAGGACGGTTTAGATAACCCTTTGAGCGCTGAACAAATACAACCTTTACCCTGTCCCCGTGCTTATTTAGCTTGTTTTCTATGCTATCAAAATCAATTTGGTTATTTTTGAAATCGACCTGATCGTACTCGACTCCAAAATCCGCAAGAGAGCCGTCGCCGTTTGCACCATTCAAGCCGATAACCTCGCAAAGCGTATCGTATGGCTGATTGGTAACTGATAGCATAACGTCCCCCGGTCTTAAAAGCCCAAAAAGACCGATTGTTAAGGCGGTTGTACCATTGGGTATAGTGTGCCTTACAAAGGCGCTTTCTGCCCCGAAAACGTCGGCATAGACCTTGTCAAGGGCGTCTCTACCTACGTCATCGTAGCCGTAGCCTGTGGTTCCTGAAAACATAGTGTCGGAAACCCTGTTTTCTTTATAATAGTGCAAAATTCTTTGCGTGTTTTTGTAGGAAATTTCCTCAAGCTCCTTGAAAATTGGAGCAAGTGCAAGCTCTGCCTCGCTGGCTAATCTATTTAGCATTTCTAAATCCATAGTAAACCTCTTGTTCTTAAGTCGTGCAAATATCATAATAATTTTATCATAGCAACCGAATAAAGTCAACAAAAAACAAGTGCTTATTCGTTGACATATCCTTTATATTTTAATAAATCCTTTGCAAAAAGCAACCCAGAGCTGTATAAAGGAAAGGTCAAGTTGCGCAAAGGAAAGGTTAAGTAGTCAATCGTCAACTCAGAGAACAGCCTTCCACTTGAGGCGATTCCCCTGTGAGGGCACCCTTTAGGGCGTGCCTTGCGCAGAAATGTCGCAAAGCGACAAAAGGGTTGCGCCCTGCCAAAGGGACGCTCTGCTGGCGGATTAAGTGACACTCGAAAACTTGTTTTCGTTAGTGGAACTTATGCACGGGAACAAAGTGAGTCGCAGAGGTGTAGCCTCTAAAGAGGCGTCTACGCAACGGAAAGTAGTCAAATTGCAAAAATTCATCTCTACGATTTGTAGAATCTACAAAAGTTTGTTAAAAAATAGGCTTCAATGTACCATTTTTGGTACATACCTTTTTTAGACAAATTAATTTTGAGTGCAGGTTTGTTAAAAATGTAGGGTCAATGTACCATTTTTGGTACATTGGAATAGGAAAAAAACAAAACTGGCTTTTCAATCAGATTGTTTTTCGAAATTTTCTTCTGAAAAGCAACGGAAAGTTGCTTGGTGTCAACTAAGAGTAGTCAAAAGTAAACGGAAAGTAGTCAACTGTCAGCTAAGAGCTGACGAACAGGGTGAAGATAAACAAAAAAGGTGGCACAAGTGTACCACCCTTTTATTACTTCAGCTTAGCCTGAGCCTTAAGTCTGTTCTGTGTGTTGAGGATTTCTAAGCCTTCCCCTTTGATTGGAGGGCACCCTTTAGGGCGTGCCTTGTGCAGAAGGTGTCTGCATAGCAGACGGATGAGGTGTAGCCTCCTTAAATCATTTACTTCAGCTTAGCCTGAGCCTTAAGTCTGTTTTGTGTGTTGAGGATTTTCTTTCTTAGTCTTAAAGACTTAGGAGTAACCTCGATTAGCTCATCCTCGGCAATGTATTCAATTGCCTGCTCAAGGGACATTGACCTTGGTGGTGTAAGAATTAGAGCCTCGTCTGCACCCTTTGAACGAACTGCGGTTAAGTGCTTTTTCTTACATACGTTTACAACGATATCCTCCATCTTAGGACACTCGCCAACAATCATACCCTCGTAAACAGGGGTTTGAACACCAATAAACATAGCGCCTCTGTCCTGAGTGTTGAAAAGACCATAGGACGTAGCCTCACCATCCTCAGATGCAATAAGTGAGCCTGTAAATCTTGTAACAACCTCACCCTTGAAGGGCTGATAGCCATCGAACAAAGTATTGAGAATGCCCTCACCCTTGGTGTCTGTCATAAACTCGCTTCTGTAACCAAACAAGCATCTTGATGGAATGAGATATTCAAGTCGTGTTCTTGAGCCTGTTGAGGTCATATCAAGAAGCTCACCCTTACGGGAGCCAAGCTTTTGAACGACTGCGCCAACGCTTTCCTCTGGCACGTCAATTGATACTCTCTCAATTGGCTCGTGCAGAGTGCCGTCAATTGTCTTATAAAGAACGCGTGGAGTTGAGCAACAAAGCTCGTAGCCCTCACGACGCATGGTTTCAATGAGGATTGAAAGGTGCATTTCGCCTCTGCCGGCAACCTTGAAGGAGTCAGTTGTATCACCATCGCTTACACGGAGTGAAACATCCTTTAGAGTTTCCTTGTAAAGTCTGTCTCTGATTTGACGGGAGGTTACAAATTTACCCTCCTTGCCTGCAAATGGGCTGTCATTTACAGAGAAGGTCATTTCCATTGTAGGCTCGGATACCTTAACAAATTCAAGTGGCTCAACGCAGGATGGAACACAAAGAGTATCACCGATTGAAAGCTCCTCAACACCAGAGAAGCAAACGATATCGCCAACGGTTGCGCTTTGAACTGCTGATCTTGAAAGACCATCAAACTGGTAGATTGAAACAATCTTTGAGCGTCTTGGTGAAGCGTCGGAGTGGAAGTTACAAACAGAAACCTCTTGGTTTACTGAAAGTGTACCTCTCTCAATTCTACCAATACCGATTTTACCAACGTAATCGCTATAGTCAATTGAAGAAACCAACAATTGAAGTGGCTCATCAGCCTCTCCCTCTGGAGCAGGAATGTAGTCAACAATTGTGTCAAGCAGTGGGATTAGGTCCTTGCCCTCCTCATCAGGTGAGAAGGAGGCGGTGCCTGCTCTGCCTGAGCAGAAAAGCATTGGGGAGTCAAGCTGCTCATCAGTTGCATTAAGGTCAATGAGAAGCTCCAAAACCTCATCAATAACCTCGTGCACACGGGCATCAGGACGGTCAATTTTATTTACAACAACGATAATTCTGTGGTTAAGCTCCATAGCCTTTCTCAAAACAAATCTTGTCTGTGGCATTGGACCCTCGGCTGCGTCAACCAGAAGAATAACGCCGTTTACCATTTTAAGAATACGCTCAACCTCACCACCGAAATCTGCGTGGCCTGGGGTGTCAATTACGTTGATTTTTTTGTCGCCATAGCGAATAGCTGTATTTTTTGCAAGGATAGTGATTCCACGCTCCTTTTCAAGAGCACCGGAGTCCATTACTCTATCAGAGGTAGCTTGGTTTTCGTGATAAGCGCCACCCTGCTCCAAAAGACCGTCAACTAGGGTTGTTTTGCCATGGTCAACGTGGGCAATGATAGCAACATTTCTTAAATCTTCTCTAATCATTTTTTCCTCGATTCCTTAGTATCAAAAAAATTTGCTTGACTATTATAGCACACAATAATCTAAAATTAAAGTATTTTTTTAGATTTTTTTATTTTTGTAGCCTTGGGGTATATAATTTTCATAAAATATTGACACAGGGTGGGCAAAAATGATAAAATATTTTTGTAAAAAACTTTTGGGAGGCAGATTATGGGCTTCAAAATTTGTAAATATAAGGACAATGCAGACGCAATTTTTTCCTTCACCTTTGACGACGGGTGCTACTACGACTCCACCCTTTTTACCCTCGAGCAATTTGAAAAAATATACAGGGAGACGGGAGTTAAAATAAAGGCAACCGTTGCGCAAACCGTTAACTTTCAAAGCCCTGTGCTAATTGAGCTTTGGAGGAGTGCAATTGAAAGGGGCTACTATGACGTGGCAGGACACTCAATGACTCACTGCATAAGCTATTCAGAAAAAACACCTGTTGAAGAGATGCGCGCTGACGCTAAGGATACACAGGAATCACTAAAGGGCTTTTATCCTAATCAAAAAATTGCCACCTTTTTTACTCCAGGTGGTGGCTTTGATAAGATTGGTGCTGAGACCTTAAAGGAATTTTATCTTGCTAACAGAACCGCAGGTGAGCAGGTAAATATACCTGGCAAAATTGATTGGTACAGCGTTTCCTCCTTTACTGCGAAGATGGATAGGAATACAAGCGATTTTATAGAATATATTGATAGCACCATTGAAAAGGGTGGCTGGGGCGTACAAATGAATCACTGGATTACAGAAAAGCAGGAGGACGTTTTCCACTCCCAAAGAAAGCACACCTTTATAGAGGAATGCGAATATTTTGCCAAGGCTGTGGCTGAAGGAAAAATTCTTCCGCAATCCTTCGAGGAGGCTGTTCTCTATCTGCGTAAGGCTGAGGAGTCCTCCCTTGAGATAGAGGGAAACAAAATTAAAATTAACTGTAAGCTGGAATCACCATTTCTCGATGACGTGGCATTGACAATAGCAATTGATAGCGATAAGCCACTTAAAATTACTGAAAATGGTATAACCACCCTCTGCCCAAGCAAAAATGGAATTGTGCTGGCGGACGTTGTCAAGGAAGCAACAATTGAATAAAACAAAAAAGCTCCAATCGGAGCTTTTTTATAGGAAAAATAGCTTTTTAAGAGATGCCCTGAATGAAGGAATAAATGCACAGCACAAAAGAATAACACTTACTGCAAAGAGCACAACTGCCACAAAGGGCGACCAAATAACGTAAATTGAGCCCTTGAAAACAAGGTTAATTAGAATTTCAAGTGCAATTACAAAGCCAGATACAAGCAAAAATGCAATACCGATGCAGACAAGCCTGTAGCCCGGAAGAAATTCGCAAATTATAATTGAAGCGATGGTTATCAGACCAAGGAAGCCTATTGTTGGAAGCGCAAATGGCAAGAACCACCACCAGCCCTCAGTTATCCATGAGATAAACAAAATGTATATGATGGATGAGCCAAAGACCATTGAGGCGCACAAAACCGAATAGAATTTCTTGAACCAGCTAGGAACAACAAGGCTTGCGTAGATAACAAGCATAGCGCCCACTAAATAGTGAGACCACTCTATGTGGTAATTGAGTGGAGCAAGCCACCATTCCCACCATTCGTTGATTTGATGGGAGCTTTCCCAGCCTAGAATCAGAAGGTCGGCTAGCAAAAGAAATAGTGCAGTTATAAAGAAGCAGGCAGACAATATTGCCAAGAAACCGTGCTTGCTTGTGATTTCTGTCTTTAAGGGCTTAAGGGGATATTTAGGGGCTACTTCCTCAGGCTCAATATCTGGGTGATATACCTTAGTTTCGCAAATTGGGCATATTGTCTGTCCCTTTGACAGCTCAACGCCACATTTTATACAATACATTACCTTCCCTCCCTTATGTTAGATTCTGCCTTGACTCTAATGCCAAGCTCCTTGAAAACCTGATAAAGCTCTTTTTCAAGATGGTTTTCCTTAATGTTTCTGATAATGTTTAGGTACATTTTGTCCTGATAGGTTATAAGACCGCTGTTATATGGTGCGTGGGACTGAACGTCAAGCAAAAAGTCCAGCCTGTCAACGTGCTCCTCAAGCTCACTTGGCATATTGACAACGCCGAGGTTTGAAAGAGTAAGACAGGACTTCTTCTCTCCCACCGAGTAAAATACCGTTCGCATAACGATATTTTTTAGGAATAGTGGGAAAAGCCTTAAAAATGGAACCTTTTCAGGGTTCATATTTGTAGCCATTCTTGCTCCCATGCGACGGGGAGTAAGCTCCAGACGCATTTGATAGTTAACAGAGGTGCAAATTTCGTCAAAGGACATTGCGCCATATTTTGGCTCAACCCCTGGGGTGATAAACAAAACGAAGTTGCGCAAGGACTTTGATGGAAAAATGTTTCGCAGATTTACAGGGATTAAAACCTTAATTGGCTTTTTTCTCCACTGGGTGGAGATTTTCTTGTCCTGAAGTCGCCATGATGCCATCATAAGAGCCGAGGACATAAAGGCGGTAACGGTAACGTGTCTTTTCTTAGCCTCTGCTTTAATCGTATTTGCATCAAAGATAAAGGTTGTATTTGTCTTGAAGCCCTTTTTTGAGGGAGTTCCAGTTATCTTAAATGCGGTTTTTTCGCTTCTTGGGAAGCCAACCTCGCCTGCGTATTTTGCAACGCTATCCTCAAGCTCCTCATCACTTGGCTCCTCAAATCTATCTAAAACACCCTTGCCGACGGGTATATGAACACCGTGCTTTTGGTACATATATTCAGCAATAAGAGTTTTCAAAAAGACAAGTCCGCCGTTTCCATCGGTAATGGAGTGGAAAAATTCGATAGCAATTCTGTTTTCATAAACTAATGCACGGAATGCGCACTTTCGTATATCATCAAATAGAGTTCTTGCAAAGGGGTATGCCTGCTCTGAAAGAATCTTAGGCGCGCTTTTCAGCTCCTCAAGATAATACCAGAAGAAGCCTATTCTTAGTCTTACGGCAATTGACGGGAAGCGCTTCACTGTAATATCAAGGGCAGATTGCATTACCTCTGCATCAATTTTTTCCTTTAGATTTGCACTAAGGCGAAAAACGTACACCCAGTTTCTTGTTTTAACGGCGGGATAAATTTTACCAACGTTATCAAGACGAAGCCATCTTGGCTTTCTGTCCTTGTGGAAGTGTGGGATTATAAAGCGACGAAGCGTTTCAAAGTCCTGCTCGTTTTCCTTTAAGCCATAAAGCAAATATGCATGCCACATTTCGGGGGCAATATGAAGGGTTGACTCAACTCCTGATGCCAGTAGCTTTTCGTGCATGGTTACTGCGTCGTCAAGCATAATTTCGTCTCCGCCAACGAAGGTAAGACAGGGCGGAAAGCCAGTTAAATCACCATAAATTGGAGAAACCAGTGGGTCCTTGACTGAATTTCCCTCGGACTCTGGGCAATAGCATTTTGCAAAGAAGTCCAGCGCTTCCTTTGTCATGGATGGATCGGAGCTCTTGTTTCTTTCATAGCTTGGGTTTGTTTGAGTAAGGTCTGTCCACGGGGAAATAGTAGCAATGGCAGAGGGCAATTGCATGCCCAGCTCCTTTAGCTTGTGGCAAAGGGAAAAGCAAAGACCACCGCCTGCGCTTTCACCAACTAAAACAATTTGGTCTGGCTTGTAGCCGATTGACAAAAGATATTCGTAAGCCTCAAGTGCGTCATCAAGAGCACATGGGAAGGGATTCTCTGGGGCAAGCCTGTATGCAAAGGTCAAAACCTTAACACCGCATCTGTGGCTAAGCATTGAGGCAAAGCCGTTTGAGTAGTTTATATCTCCGTAGGTGTATCCGCCACCGTGAATATACAAAACGATACCAGAGGGAGCCTCTGCCTTTGGAGTAACTAGGGAAGCCTCTATATTTCCAATTTTGAAATTCTCAAATGAAACGTCTAAAAGGTGTAAGGAGGACATAAGCGTGCCTACGATATCCTGCGCGTGTCTTGTAACCTCAATTGAAAAAACGTTTGCCAAAACCTTAGTCGTTAGGCTAAGCTGTGCACGTATAAGCATTTTCACAGGATTTTTCATTTCTTCTCCCCCTTTCCTTTTGTTATTAATAATTTTAACATAAGGCGATAAAATATGCAATATTTATTTGAAAACAAAAAAAGAGGACGAATTCGTCCTCTTTGCTTGTAAAATTGTGCAGGATGAGATTAGATGTCCATCTTGTTGAGCAATTCCTTGAGGTTCTTTAGCTCAGCCTCTGTAAGAGTGATACCCTTGCCGAGCTTCTCATGATTTTCCTGCCAAGCACGAATATCATATACTGGCTCACGATCGTTCCAGCTGATTAGATTAACTTCCTTAATCCAACCGTTGTCGCTGTCGGAAACGTTGCCGAAGTTCTTTACGATATCATATTTGAACTCTGCCATTTTATACTCCTCCTGTCAAAATAATGAGTAAAAATTACTCTAATTGCCTTTATTCTAACATATAATATATATAAATGCAATATATTATTTGAAAAATAATGGAAAATTTTAATATTTTTTGAATAATTTTGCAAAAATATTAGAAAAATAACTAATTATTCTCGTCTTGACCTTGATTTTCGCTTGTGCTTTGCTCCGCTGATTCTTTCTTTTTGTCCTTTTTCTTGGGCTTTTCATCCATATAAGCGATATGCCCTTTGTTTTGCTCCTTGGTTATTGTGTAAGCAGATGGATCAAAATCAGGGAATCTTTCCGGCATGGTTGATTTTATAGCGCAAATAGCAACAGCAAGCTGATAATCATCAGGCTCCTTGGTTGTAATTCTCTGCATCCAGAGTCCAGGGGCTGACAGCGCGCGCGTGAACCAGTTTTGATGCTTGCCGGCAAACATAATAAACTCATAGCCAACGCCCATAATAAGTGGAAGGATTGCGATTTTGACAAGGGAGCGTATCCAGGTTTCTTCAATTTGAATGAAAATTCCGATTACAATGCTGATTAGCACCATAACAAACATAAAGCTGGTACCGCAGCGTGGGTGGAAGCGCGTGCATTTTCTTGCATTTTCTGGTGTTAGCTCAAGTCCCTTTTCAAGGCAAGCAATAGATTTATGCTCTGCTCCGTGATATTGGAAGGTGCGCCTTATGTCCTTCATTATAGACACTCCTGCCAGATAAGCAATAAAGATAATAACCTTTAGCACGCCCTCAATTGAGGCAAGCACAGGAAAATAATACCATGCCTCCTTGTCAAGGCTAAAGGTGTCGGTAAGAAGCTTTCCAATCCAGGTTGGAAGAAAGGAAAACAAAACAAGAGCAAGAGCAATTCCCAAAACGAGGGATACTGCCATTAGCATAACAGAGCCAGCACCCGAGTCCTTCTTTTCTCCCTTCTTTTTCTTTTCATCCTCGTCCTCAAGCCCGAGCATGTCGGTTGCCTGAGATAAGGTTTTGAAGGAAAGAATCATAGATTCAAAAAATCCAACAATGCCACGAATAAGAGGCAAGCCGAGGATTTTGTGCTTCTCCTTTACAGGATGAAATTCACTATTCTTAATTTCAATAGTGCCGTCATCCTTACGGACAGCCAAGGAAACCTTGGTGCCGTTTTTCATCATAACGCCCTCGATAACTGCTTGACCGCCAACGGAATTGACAGGACAAGAATTGGGCTTTTTATCTTTCATTAAAATTTCTCCTTTAGTTTTTGTGGCTATCCAAATAGCTTTGCAGTATTAAACAGGCTGACATTTCATCAATAATATTTTTTCTCTTTTGCCCTTTTGTATTAGTAATGTTAAGCATAGTGTGGGCGTTAGCCGTGGAAAGCCTTTCGTCAAAAAGCACCACGGGAATCTGACAAAGCTCCTCAAGATGCTTCTTAAATGCCTGTGCCTTTTCAGATCTTGGTCCAAGAGTGCCATTCATATTTATGGGATGACCTAAAACGATAAGGGTTGCGCCCTTTTCCTTAGCAATTCTGACTACCTCGTCGGCTGTTTTTAGAAAGCTGGTGCTTTTTATACAACCAATTCCGCTAGCTAAAAAGCCAGTTGGGTCGGAAAGCGCAAGACCTGTTCTTGCATCTCCAAAATCAACGCCAAGGATTCTTTTAAGCTCCATAATTGCCACTCCCTTCGAAAAATGCAATCCTATTGTAACATAATATATTAAATAATGCAACGAAATATTTGAAAATTTTATTTTTATATTGCATTTGTTTCCTGCGAGTGGTATACTATATATGTAAATAAGGCAAGGGGGCGATGTTATGGAAAAGAAGAATAATATAGGAAAAGCGATAGGTGGATTTTTTGCTTTTTTAGGCATTGTTGCTGCAATTGGTGGAGCTTGTGCCCTAGCATTAAAGCTACTTAAAAAGCGCCTTAAGTTCTCCGTTGAGTTATTTGAGGACGAGGAAGAGCAAAAGGACCTTGAGAATAAAATCAAAATAACACAAAATCCAATAGAGGACGCAGAATAAAAAAACAGGCTGATGCCTGTTTTTTTATTCAACTGTTACGGATTTTGCAAGGTTGCGAGGCTTGTCGATATCACAGCCGCGCAATCTGGCTACGTGATAGGATAGCAATTGCAGGCAGACAAGCTGGTCAAAAAGGCTCTCAATAAAGGAATTTCCCTTTAGGAAAATATTAAAATCTCCACACTCCTGTGGGGATTTTTCTGTTTTTGCTAAAAAGCAGACGGTGCTTGCTCCCCTGCTTTTTGTTTCCTTAAGGTTACTTAGCGTCTTGTCGAAAAGTCGCTTCTCTGTCATAAGGGAAATAACGGGTGTGCCGTTTTCAATTAACGAGATTGTGCCATGCTTAAGCTCCCCTGCCTGATAGGCTTGAGCGTTGATATAGGAAATCTCCTTCAGCTTAAGAGCCCCCTCCAGACACATAAAGTAATCAAGCCCTCTGCCTATAAAAAAGGCAGAGCTTGCGCCTGAAAGGCTTTTGGAAAGCTCTAAAAGCTCACCTGCTCCCTTTAACCTTCTTGAAATAGTTGAGCTGCAGCGAAGCATTCCCTCTGTTAATTCTCTTGCCGTTGCGTCCGTTAGCCTTCCCTTACACGTTCCCATAAAGATAGAGAAAAGATACATAATTGAAAGCTGGGCAGAAAAGCACTTTGTAGTTGCAACGGCTATCTCTGGCCCTGCGTGAGTATAGATAATACGTGAGCTTTCTCTTGCAATAGAGCTTTCTCTTGCGTTTATCACTGAAATTACCGGACAGCCACATAGCCTTGCGTATCTTACAGATGCCAGCGTGTCAGCAGTTTCTCCTGATTGTGAAATGGCAATAACTAATGCTCCCTGCATATTTTGTGGGGGAGAGTATCTGTATTCTGATGCAACAAAGGCGCTTGCACTGATTTTTGCATGCTCCTCAATGAGCCTTGCGCCAATTAAGCCCACGTTGTAGGCAGAGCCACAGCCAACAATATGAACGCATTTGATTCCATCGAATAGCTCCTTGGTGATTCCGTCGCTTGAAAAGTCGGGCAAGCCTCCGTTTATTCTTGGAGAGATGGTTTTCTCAATTGCCTCTGGTTGTTCGTTAATTTCCTTTAGCATATAGTGGTCGTAGCCACCCTTTTTGCAGGATTCATAGCTAAGGGAGGAGTGGTGCCACACTGGGTCGTATATTCCGTCATAGGAATAGAAAATTGACTCGCTTGCTCGCAACTCTACCACCTCGCCCTCCTCAAGAAGCGTGTAGGTGTCAGTATAGGGTAAAAGTGCAGTCAGGTCGGAGGCAAGATGCATACCCGTTTTTCCCTTGCCTACCAATAGAGGACTCTTGTGCCTTAATCCAAACAATCTTCCCTCGTAGCCCTTGAACATAAGTGCAAAGGCAAAGGAGCCCTTTAGCCTGCTGATTGCCTTGTAAATCGCGACACAGGGATGGGTGCTTCCGTCATAATATTTGTCAAAAAGCGCACAGGCAACCTCTGTGTCCGTTTGAGAATTAAAGACTACTCCCTCGCCTTCAAGCTCTTTTTTTAGCTCCTGATAGTTTTCGATAATTCCATTGTGGACAAGAGTAACCCTGCCTACACGATGAGGATGGGCGTTTTCTACCGACGGCTCTCCGTGAGTTGCCCATCTTGTATGACCTATTCCACAGGTAAACTCACCGTTTATTCTTATTTCGTTAAGTCCCTCGACCCTGCCCTTGACTCTTGCAAGCTGAAAATCTGTTTCTGATACAAGACCTATGCCAGCAGAGTCATAGCCTCTGTATTCGAGGATTTTTAGACCCTCTATGAGGATTTTTCTTGCATTTTCAGTGCCTGTGTAACCAACTATTCCACACATACTAGTCCCGTTTCTCCCTTTTTACAATATTACCCTCGCCCTTATATATATGATAAGAGGGCACAAGACCTCTTACTGATGACAAGGGGTAAACTACACTATTTTTACCGATTACTGTGCCGGGGTTAAGAACCGTGCCGCAGCCAATTTCAGCTTTATCTCCAATAAAAGCGCCGATTTTCCTTAATCCTGTGTCTATGTTTTGAAATGATTTTACTGTAATGCTTGATTTGTCGCTCTTTAGGTTTGAGGTGATTGCACCTGCGCCCAAATGGGCAAATGCTCCTAAAATAGAGTTGCCCACGTAGTTAAAGTGAGGGGCACAGGCGCCGTCAAGCATTATAGAGGACTTTATCTCACAGCTGTTTCCAAGACAACTGCCCTTTCCTATAATAACAGAGCCACGAATGAATGCACCGTGCCTTATTTCAACGCCCTTGTCAATTATTACCGGACCGAAAATCTCTACACTGGGTGCGATTTTTACGTCCCGTGATACCCAAATTCCATTGCCTCTTTTCTCATATTCCTCGCTGGGCAATAGCTCGCCGAGGCTAAGTATGAAGCTATCAAGGCTCTCAAATATATCCCATGGATAGCGTACGCTTAAAAGTAAATCCTTGGCTATTGTTTTGTCAAGAGAAAATAGCTCCTCGTATTCTTTAAGCATTTTTAATTACCTCGCTTATCTGATTTGCGTAAGCTATACATTTTTCCTTGTCTTGCCCTTCGACCAGGACTCTTACAACTGGCTCCGTGCCACTTTTTCTTACAAGCACACGATAATCTCCTAGGTAGGTGTCTATATACCCTAGGCTTTTATCAGTAAGATGCAAATTAAGAGGCTCAAGGCAGGAAAAGTCAAAGGCCTTTCCCTCAAGGCGCACGCTGACACAGACTCTTGGGCAGGGAGAAAAGTCCCTTACGAGATATGAAAGGGGGCATTTTTCTGAAATCATTGATTCCATTAGCTTAATGGAGGTTAAAATTCCGTCTCCCGTTGTGGCATATTTTGAAAGTATAATGTGCCCCGACTCCTCTCCGCCTAGGGAAAGGTCGTTTTTCTGCATACACTCATAAACGTATTTGTCTCCAACCTTGGTAGAAAGGGTGTGAATTCCCTTTTCCTTTAGAGAATTAGTAAGGGTGGAGCTTGACATAATAGTAGTAACGATTTTATTACCCTTTAGCTCGCCCTGCTTCTTTAATTGATTGGCTAAAATGTATAAAATGTAATCTCCGTTTATAATTTGCCCATTCTCATCAACAGCTATGCATCTGTCTGCGTCTCCGTCAAAGGCAAAGCCCACGTCCAGCTTATTTTCAAGAACAAAACTGCAAAGGGCATCTATGTGGGTGGAGCCGACGCCCTCGTTTATATTAGTGCCGTTTGGCTCTGCTCCCATTACAAAAACAGATGCGCCAAGTGCCTCGAAAACCACCCTTGCTATCATAAAGGCGCCACCGTTTGAAAGGTCAAGTCCTACTCTTTTTCCCTTAAAGGAATAGGGAGAGGTGGAAATCAAATAGCCAATGTATCTGTTTCTGCCAGCAGAATGGTCAAGGATTTTTCCAAGCTCCTTGCCACTTAAGGCAGGCAGACACACGTCGCTATCCAGAAACTCCTCGATTTTTGAGGTAAGCTCCTCGTCGATTTTTTCACCCCTTGAGTTGAGTATTTTTATTCCGTTATCATAATAAGGGTTGTGGCTGGCAGATATCATAATGCCTAAATCAAAGGCTTCACTGCTACACACAAAGGATACGCTTGGAGTAGTTGTTACGTGTAGCATATATGCATCAGCACCAAACGAGGCAAGTCCTGAGGCTAATGCATATTCAAGCATATAGCTACTGCGTCTTGTGTCCTTGCCAATTACAACTCGTGGCGAGGGTGAGGTCTTTTTTAAGTAATGAGCTAAAAAGCTTCCGATTGAAAAGGCGTGAAGGGCGCTTAGCTCAACGCCTGCAAGTCCCCTAAAGCCATCAGTACCAAAATATTTTCCCACAAAAGGCTCCTTTACAAACAAAATTCCTACCCTTTAGTATATGCACATAACAAAAAAATCGTCAGGAAATAAATCCCGACGATTTATATTCAATTACAGAAAAATAAACATAATAATAGAAGCAGTTGCCACGATTACACTAAGACATAGAAAGAATATCTTTAACACTGTACGATTTTGAAAAGAATTAAACTTAAGTGCTTTTTCAACGGTTGAATTTTTTAAGTATTCAAGATCCCACTTGTGATCCATAAGGGCATTTGAAAGCCAACATATTGAAGTGATTGTTAAACCAAAGCAAACGACGGCAATTGGGATAAAAAGATAGTGGTTTGCAGGAAATTCGCCTGTATTATCATAAATTTGCTCGTCAATAACAAGCAAGCGAATCATTGCAAAGGCGAAGCCGACAGCAAATAAAATTGTAGAGGGAATAAGGGTTTTCAAAGTAAAGGATCTACAAGCAAGCACCTTCTTTTTAGAATCCGCTATACCTTTTAGTGCTTCCTTGCTAACTGGAAATTCAGGCTTTGGAAAATCAGAAGAGTCCAAAAGAAAGGATGGGTCGAAATAGTAGGAATAATTCTTGCCCTTGAAATTAACAGAAAGCTTATACACATAAAAGGCATAGCGAGTAATTTTTTCGAACTCGCCATTTGGTATATATGCTTTTTTGAAGCTGTATCCATTCAAATTCCAACCAATATCTCGTTGCTCCTTAGCCACCCTTCTTGAAAGAATATGGGCGTCTGTCTTACAAAAAGGAGCAGTAATCATTAAATCCAAAAGCTTATTTGTAACATAGCTGTCACTGTCTGGACAATAGTCTTCAAAGCCGGCAGGACGCTTCTTTGAGAAACTGTAACTGTCTTCTAAATGTGAGTAATTGTATGATGATAATTTGTAATCACCATTCTCACACTTGACAACGATTCTCTTTTTTTCAAATTTATCACTCTCTGTTCTGGAATAACTCAAATGCTCGGTGGCAGTTTTTCGTTCAAGCTCGTATTCGGTTGAATAAAATGCACCTGTTTTTTCTTTTATAGCGTAGCCGGTTGTTACAGTGCAATCCACTGACGAACTCCAGCCGATTGATACGTTCACAGAATATTTCAAGGCGTATGCGGTGTAAAATATTTTTTCGGCTTTGATGTTCGAGGGATTTTCCAAGAGGGAGAGAAACTCGGGATCTATGGCATCCTTACTGTCAAGTAGTGCTTTGCGATAATTTTCCGCAAGCTTTTCTGGATTGTCAAAGCTGCCATCATAGTAATATGTATTCATAAAAGTCTCCTTTTCCAAAAAGTAAAGCAATTATATCACATTTGTGTAGCAAAGTCAACACTTATCAAAACTATTATAGTTCACTTATGTGTAGTATAATAAAAGAAATAAAGAAAAAAAGAGAGGTATAAAATGGATTGCTTAGCGAGAATACGTGAGCTACTAGTCGAAAGAGGAATGTCAATGTATCAGCTATCTAAAAAGGCGGGAATCCCCCAATCCACCTTGTCAAACCTTTTTATAAGATATAATGCACCAACCATACCTACTCTTGAAAAGATATGCGAAGCTCTTGGAATAACTATGTCGGAATTTTTCAAAAGAGATGAGGACGACAACGGGAATGACGAAAAAAAGCTTATTTCTGAATATCACAAGCTTTCACAGGAATCTAGACTACAGCTAATTGCATTGCTTGAATCAATAAATAAAAAATGAGCAGATAAAATCTGCTCATTTTCTTATTCTTCAACGTAGTCGTTAAACTTAAGCACGTCAACTGGCTCTCTTTCTAGCCATTTGCCTCTTGTGAAGTCTGGAATTTGCATTGGCTTTCCACCCTCGGCAATTGATTCCTCGGAAAGGGCTGTGATAACCATCCAGGAGGCTGCGTCGTAAACGTCGATTAGCATTTCCTCGCCACTCTTTAGTCTGTCAACAAATTCGCGAAGCTCAACGTAGTCCATGCCACCATGACCTGCGTCTAATTGCTCTTGAGTAATGGACTTCCAAGCGTCCGGAAGCATGCTCTTATATTTTTCAGCACTGTTCTTGTACTTTTCAATATATTCAACGCTTGACCAATATTCAGGCTGACCGTCAAAATATACGCTATTGGAAATCTGCTCATACATGCCCTTAGTGCCTCTTACTGTAAACTCTCTGTTGTAGGAGCGAGGGAGTGAGGTGTCAAGCTTGAGCATCATAGTCTCACCGTTTGCGCACTTAATAAGGGTATGCACCACGTCGCCCTGCTTAAAGTCGGCACCGATTAGCTCTGGGTTGATTGTATCACGTCTGTCCTCAACGTATTGCTCCATACCGAAGGAATCAGATGCGATTGAGGTCATATAAAGCATACGGTTTCCTCTGTTGATATTGAGAAGCTTTGCCATAGGACCAAGCTCGTGAGTTGGGTAGTTTTCGCAGTTGCGGTTTAGATAGTTTCTTAGACGGTAGTGGCGATTTTCCTTACCCTCTGTAACCTCCTTGCGTAGGTCGTGAGAATAGGAGCCTGATGCGTGAACGATTCTACCAAAATCACCACGTCTTGCAATAGCAGTAGCCAAAAGCTCATCTCTGTTGTAGCAACAATTCTCAAGGAACATAAAAGGAACGTGCGTTCTTTCCCAGGTGTCAACCAGCTTCCAGCAGTCCTCAACTGAATAAGCGCCGCCAACCTCAAGGGCGACTGCCTTTCCAGCCTCCATAGCCTCAACTGCAATAGGAATATGTAGCTCCCAGTCTGTAGCGATAAAAACTGCGTCACAAATATCTGAATTTAATATTTCCTTGTAATCAAGGGTTGCAAGAGGAGTGTTCCCCTTTTTTTCAATTACTCTTTTTTGAGCATTGTCGCGTCTATCCTCGTATTTATCGCAAACGGCAGTGATTTCAACGTCATCAAAGCCTAGCAAAATATCTGTCATTCCATAGCTACGACAGCCGTAGCCAATAATACCAATTCTAACCTTATCCATATAAAAGTCCTTTCAAATAATAGCCTTGCTTGTATTTTAACATTATAAAAAAGCAAAGTCAATACAATTTGCAATTATTGCCTTTAGAAAATTTAATACTTTTCTTGACAAGGAGTGAATATAATGATAAAATGAAATAAACAACTAAGGAGGCTGAGGAAATGAAAGGCTTAACAAGAATACTTGCATCAATTTTAATATCTCTATTTGTCGCTTTTTCTCTTTGCTCCTGCGACATTAAGGGTACGGTAGACCAATACTCTCAAAATCTTTACGATATGATTATGTCTAATCAGGAATTTCTCAAGGAGGACGAGCAATTTAAGGAGCAAGAGTCTCAAGAGGAGAAAGAACAAGAGGACGACACAGAGCTTATTCCAGACGAAAACGCATAAACAAAGGGGCTTGCAAAAGCCCTTTTTTAGGAGCAAAAATGAAATATAGTGAGTTAATAAAAAGGCTTTCCAAAATTAGCGACGAGCCAAAGAGCGAGGCGCGCTTCATTTTAGAAAGATGCTTTTCCATATCCCCTAGCCAAATACCGATTTTGGGAGACAGGGAGCTTGAGGATTCAGTGCTTGAGCAAATACTTGTAAGGCGAGAGGGACACGTTCCTCTCCAATATATTTTTGGCAAGTGGGAGTTTATGGGAAATGAGTTCTGCGTGAACGAAAATTGTTTAATTCCAAGGGCTGATACGGAGCTTTTAGTGGAAAATGCACTGGATTTTGTAAAAAAAGGCGACAGAGTGGCTGACTTTTGCACAGGAAGCGGCTGTATTGGCTTAAGCATTTTGCTACACTCCCCCCTTGAAAAAATAAGCTTAGTTGATATTTCCGAGGGAGCAATTGACGTAGCTATTAAAAATGCAAGGCACCACGGACTATTTGATAGGTGCACCTTTATTTTAAGTGATATAAGAAAGCTTCCGAGAAACGAAAAATACGACCTTATTTTATCAAATCCACCCTATATACCTACAAGGGATTTAGACACACTTTCAGAAGAGGTTCAAAGGGAGCCTCGCTTAGCGCTTGACGGAGGAGAAAACGGGCTTGATATAATCAGCTTTTTAATTGGAGACGGGCTTGAGCTACTTAAGCCACAGGGTAAAATGCTAATTGAGTTTGGCTACGACCAGGGTGAAATTATGGACACGCTCTTAGGAAAAATCAAGGCTGATGGTAAAATTGCCTCCTACAAAATTAAGCAGGATTACGGTGGAAATCCCCGTCTTGCAATAATAGAAAAATAAAAAAAGACGCGAAGCCTCGCGTCTTTTTTTGTTAAAACGAAATTCCTTCAATTTCTGGGGCGCTTCCGTAAGCTACAATACAGCCGTTTTGTACGTGATACTCACCCATAACCTCTGCATAGCGGAACATACTGGAGGCGTCGCTTTCTAGCTCAAATTCATACAGATAAGCCCACTTAAGGCTTCCGTTGTTTTGAGATTTTACACAGTGATTGACTCTTAGAATTTTACCCTCGAGTGTGAAATATTGCGACGTTGCAATGTTTGAGGTTATATTATTTATTTGCTCCTGATTGTATTCCATTGACTCAAGTCCACAGCTCTTTAGATGAGAAACTGCCCTGTCAAAGGGTGTGCTTCCACAGGAGAAAAGGCACAAGAGGCTCATTACCAATGCAAGAGTAATGCATAAAAATTTTTTCATTTTATCACCTCGATGTTATATTTCCAGTCTTATGAAAAGACCGTAGTGGTCACTGGGGTATTTGCCATTTATGGTTTCGTCGATTATTTTTAGGCTAAGAGGCTTTATTTTGTCATTTATGAAGCAATAATCAATGTGCGCATCGTTAACCGTGCCATATCCGTGATACGTTGTGCGCCTGTCATTTATGGTAACGCTATTTACGTCGGTGAAGTGCTTTGTCATTTCCTCGTAGCCTAGGCTTGTGGGGTACATATTGAAATCTCCGGTTACAAACGTTGGATTTTGTGAGATTTTTTCAGAATACTCGTAGATAAGATTCGCGCTATCCACTTGACCCTTGTCGCCGAAGCCAAAATGGGTATTCATATAGGTAAATACCTTTCCGCTTTCCTTGTGCTTTAGTATAACGTACTCACACATACGCCAGCAATTATATAGCTCATCCCAGCCACGACTTTCCACCTCTGGAGTGTCGGAAAGCCAGAAGTAGCCTGTGTCAAGACATTCAAATTTATCTTTTTTCCAAAGAATTGGGGCAGATTCCAGCTCTTGCCTTGAACGATACTTGTTAAACATTTCGTAATCGGGATAAAATTTTGCGATTTCCTTTTCCCAAGGCACAGTAAATTCCTGAAAGCCGATTACGTCAGCGTCATATTTGCTGGTTATCTCTGCCAGGCGAGGGGCACGCTCAGTAATTGCGTTGCCGTCCTTATCATCACAGCATCTTATGTTAAAGCTTATTACCTTTAGTTCCATAATAACCTCTTAAAAAATATCTGAAGATTTGTTTTATTTAGTGATTCTCAATGCCCATCTTTATTTTCAAATCGCCATAGCTTTTGTCATATTGAGCCTTACTAATCGCACCTCTTTCAAGAAAGGAATCAAGAGTTGATTTCTGCGACAAAAATAACTGAAGCTTCTTTTCCTCTGCCGAAAGGGATTGCCAATTTATCTCGTTTTCCATAGTTACACACCTTATTAAATACTAATAATATACTACCACAGTTAAGATATAAATTCAACAAAAAAAGGCGAAATTTCCGCCTTTTTGAATTAATTGCTTATTTATGTATAAGCTCCCTTGAGCTTTCCTCTTGCTTATTCCTTACTTCGTCCTTCTCTGTCTTTGGAATTGGCAAATTCCACTTAAAGGCAAAGGCAAGCATTCTTATTGAAAGTATGATTACAATAGCTATGACAACCGACAAAAGCTCGGGAATTTTTGTGTAGGTTAATGCGAAGAAAACCGATGCGATAATTACAGGGATTAGATAAATATGCTTTTTGAACACCGACGGAATCTCTGCTGAGCAAATATCACGCAAGATTCCACCGCCAACGCCAGTTATACAGCCTGCAAAGGCGAGAATTACAAAGTCTGTTTTTCCACATTCGATTGCAACCTCAAGACCACTTACCACGAAGGAAGCAAGACCCAGCGAGTCGGTAAATTCAATTAAAAAGCTATGCTGATGCCTGTCGGCAAAGCGAGCAATTTTCTTAATAAAGCCAAGGTGATAGCAAATAAGGCAAACACCTATTGAAACAAGGGCAAGATAATGCGCCTCACGGCTAACCAAAATATAAGGTGGAAGCTGACCTAGGGCTATATCTCGTATTGCTCCTCCACCAAAGCAGGTAAGAAGCGAAAACACAAGAGCGCCTATTATATCCGTACGCTTATGAATTGCATAAATAGTCGCCGATATAGTAAAGGAAACAGCTCCAACGTATTGAATTATTATTAAAAAGATATCCACAAAGAAACCCTTTCTCAAACGTAATAAATTTCCATTTGCATTATACAACAGGCACAGAAGTTTGTCAAGGAAAAGAAAAACGAGCAGAATTAGCGTGATACACTTAAGGACGTATCACGCAGCTAAATCCGTCAGAAAAAGAGATAACAAATCGGTTGTTCGCCGAAATGTTATCTCTTTTTGTTTGATTGGTTTGATTAACCTACGTCGCTTGTACTAGCACCCTCGCTAGAGCAATTTGTATAGGTGGCGCTACCAGTACCTACGAAATAACCACTTGTTATTGAGTTACAGCATATGGTAGAAATTGTGCCTGAATATGTACAGTTTTCCAAAGTAGCGCTACGAGCGTAGCCGATAAGACCGCCGAGTGTTGCGTAGTTTGAGAAAACGCCACCAACACCACAGGATGAGTCACAATTTACAAGTGTGACTGAGGAGGCTGAATAACCAATTAATCCACCAGAATAGGTTGTATTAATTGCCTCATCAGTTACGTCATCAGCTGTGCTTGATACGCAAGCAGATGAACCACTTATAATATCTACGTTGTCTAAGTATACTTCGCAATCAGACAATACATAGCCTACAAGCAGACCAGTATAATATGTTTCATAATCATACGAATTACATACAACTGAAGCACATCCCTGGAAGGTCAAATTATAAACCTTACATGATCCACGCGCAGTTTCAAATAAGCCAAATGTGTCGCCGTTTTTGTACCCATCAGTATCATCCGAGCCGTACATGCCTATAATCTTATAGCCGTTACCCTGTAGGACACCGTTAAAGCTTGGAATTGGAACCCAAGGAGAATCCTGTAATTCGATATCATTAAGTAGCATATAGGAGCCCTGAGAAACCTTTTCAAGGTCTGCACGGGTTTTAATGTAGGTGTAATCCTCGTAAACCTGCTTCCATACAGCAGTAAAGGTAGCATCGCCCTCGTATAGATAGATATCGCCTGACTCTATGATTTCGCCCTGCTCATCTATCCAGTGGCTGAATGTGTAGTATTCTGTGTGTGTTGTTCTTGTAGGAGTTGGCAACTGAATTGGGAAGCCGAACACTGCTTCGATTGACTCAATTGCTTCGCCGTCTGGAACGCTGAAGGAGGCTGTATATCTTGGAGCGATTGCGTAAGCGTCAGGGGCTACGTAAAGCTCAAAGGATATATAGCTTACCACACTGTCGTTTTCGTAAACGTCTAGTGGTGAGGTGAGTGTAAGGTCAATGTTTTCCAATAAATCCATAGATTTAACGGCAAGCTTGCCCTCTCTGATTTCAATGTAGTCGTTGTCCTCAATAGACCAAGCAAGCTCATAACCCAATGTGGAGCTTGTTATGCTCATTGGAGTTTCAAATGCTGGAATTTGCAATCTAAAATCCTCAGAGGTGTTAGGCTTTAGCTCTGTAAAGGACTTAAGCTTTAATGCTTCTCTATCGCTATCAAAGCCAAGGCTTTCGTGCTCATCGTATAGATAAACAGTGCTTGCGCTATTGAATGCGTCGTAGAGAGTATTTAGATTTCTCTTTGTAAAGATATTATCGTTTCCACCGATATCTAGATAGTCGATTGCCTCGAATCTTGCAATTGAATAGATTTCGCTTGAGCCAGCGAAGTCTGTGATTGTATTTCCATACATATCCAAATACTCAAGCTCGTTCATATCAGGTAGAAGCTCAACAGAGCTTACAACAACGTTTCTCATTGAAAGAACCTTTAGCACGTTGTCATTAAAGCCTGTAAAGGAGTTTTCAAACGTGCTGCTGTTGCTTGTTGTATCTAGATACAAGTGTGTCAACTGCTTAGCAGAAGCAGAAAGATGAGAAAGATTTACTGAAGTAATATCGTTACCTGAAAGGTTAACGTAGATATAGTTTCTCTTTCCTGCAAGTGGAGATAGATCTGTTGAGAGGTTTGAATTCTCAAGAGAGAGGTACTTCATAGCTGACATATTTGACATAATGGAAGGATATTTTCCTAAATCAACATTGTCGGCATAGAAAGCGATAAGATCGCCTAGCTGGTCAAGATTTCCAAGGTTGAGAGGCATACCATTTGTAGAAGCGCTGAAGTCGTACTCCTCATTTGTGGTAAATGGATTGTTAGAAATATCAAGATACTTTAGCGAATCACGAAGATTATAAATATAACCAATATTATCCTTGTAATCAAGCACTTGTAGCTTGCCGTCTACTTCTTGTGCAGGCTTACCTAAAACGTAAGAAGGAAGCTTACAGCTAGCAAGCTCTAGTCTTTCAAGGGAGGTCATTTCCTCAAGGAATGAAAGATCAGATATTGGTTTTCCTGAAAGCGTAAGAGTTTTAAGGCTCTTAAGAGTTGACAACGTTTCGGTAAGGTCAGCCTCGGAAACGTCTTGATTGTTAGAAAGAGTTAGCTTTACTAGATTTGTTTGATTCTTAACCTTTCTTACAAAGCCGATTTGGTTATTGTCAGCGTAAAGCTCTGTCAAGCCAGTGAAGCTTTCAAGCTTTTCAAGCATCGTTAGGTCAACAACCTTATTCTCTGCATAAAGCTCAGAGGGAGCTGCAGTTGCAACGATTGAGTCAAGAATGCCAAGGGAGTCAATTTTGTTGCTCGAAATGTTTAGAATATTCAGCTTTGTTAGGTCAGAAAGAAGCTCTAGGCTGTCAATTTCGTTGTTATTGAGATATAGAATTCTCAAGTCAACGAGCTTGTATAGGAAGTCAACGCTAGTAAGCTTATTGTCGCCTAGATATAGTGCCTTAACGGAGGTTAGATCCTTTAGTGGCTTAACGTCTGTGATTTGGTTTTCTTGAAGCCTTAGCTCCTTGATTGCGGAAAGCTTGGAAAGAGTAGATATATCATCGAGCTTATTGTCGGCTAGTGATAGATATGTCAAAAATTCACAAGAGCCAACCTCTGAAATTGCACTTGAGGTGAGCTGGTTATGTGAAAGCTCAAGCTTTTGAACAAATGGAGTATTTGAAAGTAGTGATACGTCGGTTAGATTGTTATCATTTAGGTATAGCTCAAGAATTGTAGGATAGTTTGTGTCTGGATCTAGTAAGCCAGATAGGCTGGATAGCTTATTTCCAGATAGGTCAACAACCTTTATTCTCTTGATATTCTTAAGCAAGGCAATGCCTGTGTCGGTTATCTGCTCTAGCTCGCAATTGCTTGCAATCAATACCTCAAGATTTGATAGTGAGGATATTGGAGTTAGATCATCAATTTTTGTCAAGCCTGAAATGTTGAGATAACGAAGATTTTCGCAATATTGAAGACCGAACAAACTTTCGATATCGGGGTAATCGGAAAGGTCAAGAGAAACTCTTGTTGTTTCCTTACAAACGCCTATGCTCAATTGATTAACGTCAAATTCTGTAAGCAAAGCATCATAAAGAGCACCATCGATATTAACGTCTCTTACCAGATTTTCGTTAGTTGTTTCAATAGTAACCTCGTAGTTGAGGGAAAGATTTTTATTAGCACCATAGGTTACGTTTATAGTAACTATTAAGGAGTCGCCATTAATTGCTCCCTGGTCTATCTTTATTACGTTATTGTTGATAACTGCGATTGAATTATCGCCAGATGACCAAGTTATAGCTGATCCGTATATCTGATCGTCGGACCAGAATGTGTAGCCGTCGCTTACTGTTCTTGAAACCTTCTTTGAAACCTCGTTTATAATGTAAGCACGAACCTCTTCCTCAGTAACCTCGGTAAGTGTGATTCCATCAAAATAGATTCTTCCATCACCCTCGAGTGGTGTTCCGTTAAAGGTTAATACTGCAACAAGGTCAACAACCTGAGGCTCTGTTCCTCTCTTAATTTGAGAGATATGAGTATCCACGCCGTCCTTATTTATGAACCATTCAAGACGAATCTCGTAAGGGTCGCTTGAACGAATGTCGTCGTTTGTTACCTTTCTAGGTAAACGAAGATCGGTTGTGATTTCTGTACCAATATATCCCTTTAGGTAAGCTTCAATTTCTGACTTAGCAGGAGTCTTGAACTTGCCGGTGGTTTTATATGGTATTTCAAGCACGTAATAGGATTCCTCAATTCCGTTTTGGTAAACGGTGATTTTCGCCTTCATAACAAATGAGGATTCATAAGCTGGCTGTGAATACTCACCCTTTGAGTTCAAAATGCTCTCGTTGGTGGATTCCCAGCTAACCTTTGCGATGTACCCATTTCCAAAGCCTATATCATATAAGGTCTTTAGAACTTGATTTGAGGAAACGTATGAGTTTGGAGATAAATGATCAGATGAAACCTTTCCTACGAAATATTTCATTGCGTCTGTCATTTCATCGGATTCAAATTTAGCGATGTAAATTTGATTTTTAGTAACGGGTGTTGTAAAGTCAGCCTCTACAAGCTCGCCATTATTGTTTGAAACCATCCAGCGTCCGTTTTTAAGTCCGTTAGCGTCGTTTAACACAGGTGCCATAGTGAACACCTCGCCAACAGGAACTAGGAAGCTCTTTAGCTTGCTTCCGTTTTGGTTGAAGAAAACTAGCTCTGCCTTGTTACCCAAAACGTCGCCAAGCTCTGCAACGTGTCTTAACACGCTAACTGCGTCGTCAATGCCGAGCTTTCCGTTAGGATAAGCATCAGCTATTTTTAGATTAAAGTCTGTTACCTCAAAGTCTAGCTTCAAGCCAACCTCGTATCTTAGCATATAAACAGCGTCGGTTTCGTTTACCTTGCCATCAAGGTTAAAATCACCTGCTCTATATATGTTTAGCTTGTGCCCGTTAAATGTGAAAGGAACGGCGCTTGATGCTCCACTTGCGTTTAAGCTTGACAAGCTATTGTCGAAGCTACCATCAAGAGCAAGAAGCGTATATGCACCACTTGCAAGATAGTCGTTTACCTTGAAGGAAATGTCAACTAAATTAAGCTTGCTATTTAGATTGCTTCCGTTTGCAAAGGTGATAATTATTTCGCCCTCTGTGCTTGAGTTGATAACTGTATCAACGACTGAGTTAGGGTTCTGCATACAGCTTACGAGAGTTAAGGCTTCCTTGTCGTAAACAAGCTTGACACTCATAGAGCAAACGTTTGATTTTTCTTTTATGAATAGAGTTGTTTTGAAAACTTCACCCTGCTCAACCTGAACAGGATTGTAAGAAAGAACTGCCTTTTGCTGAGATGTGTTATCTGCGAATGCAACTAGACATAGGCAAGATGACAAAACAATTATGGAAAGAGCTATAAGGAAATATTGTAAAAATTTATTCTTCATCATCTATTTCCTCCTTAGTCCATTTTTGGCAAGAGCTTATTTTTATAAGCCTCAACTAGAGCCTCTTCTGTGAAAAAGCCATCCATAAATTCGGACTCTGGAACAAGCTCGCCATTGCCCCAATGCTCGGTGTATGTAGCACCGTTCATCACAACTTGTCTGCAGTTTCCTTGAATAGTAGCAAGTAAGCAGTAAACGTCTGTTCCTGTGGATACCCATTCTCCGTCCTTTTGAATTTGAACGTCGCATTTTAGTGGTAAATATACAGTGTATTCTACAACTCTCCATGCGTATGGAGCACCATTAGAATTGAAATATACGGCATCAAAGGTTTTTTCAGTGGTTTGCTGTGTTTCGGAAAACTCTGTAGTTTTTACGTTAACGTCAGCAGTGCTGGACAATTTTGAGGTGATTTTTGAGCCAACCTCTGCCCAGTAAAGATCCTTCATACCTGCACCAACCTTAGCCTCAATTTCGGCAACGACTGACGCCTCGGTGCTAACACTGGCACCGCTTTCAACCTTTAATGAGTATGTTGTCTTAACTATGTATTTGATGCTGTTTGCAGTATCAAAATTTGATTGAATAGAATTATCTGCATTTTTACAAGGACTACTTTCCATAATCAAGCCGTATGAGTAGTCTACTGGATCGTAATATATTAATCTTGTAGTGCCAGATTCATCAAAAACAGGATCTGTAATTGGTTGGTCTGAATATGTAATATATTCGTACCATTCCTTGTTTGGATTGGAATTTATGCTTGTGCTTGAGGATAAATCCTCAGGATATTTTCCATCTATAACCATTTCACCAAGAGAGGGCTTTTCGTAGCTTGGCGTATAGCCAGTTAGCCAACCACTCTCGTTTATAGCAGAAATAGTTATCGCTAGTATCATAACAACTACTAGAGCTATGGAAACAATGCTAATAATTAGCTTGCTTTTCTTCATTGATTTCTCCCCTTACTTAAAAATAACTGTTGAGCTTGTGGTTGTAGTATCTGCTGTGTGTTGCTCTTGATTTGAAATTTCAGTAGCTCCGTTGACAGCTACTGTCAAGGAGGTTGCATCGTAGCTTGACAATAGAATTTCAAATTCAAGCTCGATTATATCAGCACACACGGTTTTGTTTGCGCTACTTGCATAGGCTAAGTTAATTTTGCCATCTGCGCCCTCTGTTAAGCTTCCTGTTTGAGAATCCTTCTCTGGATTAACCATAGGAGTATATACGCTTAGCTCGTTGTTGTAGTTAACAAGCTTAAGCATATTTTTGTCATAGCTTATGCTAAGACTAAAGGCGCACAAGGAAACGCTTCCATCAAGAGATAGCTTGATTTTTACAGTATCTCCCACTGAGCCCGTTGTGCTAGATAGCTTAAATACGTTTGAGCTATCGCTATAAACGGCAACCACATCCTCGCTTTTTGTAACATTTGTGTAAACACCATTCCAACCGATAAAATCGGCACCGGTTTTTTGTGGAGCGCTCGGTGCTTGTGCGCTGTTGCCCTCGATAACCTCTACTGAGGATATCACAGAGCCGTCTTCATTCTTAAATGTAACGGTATGCTTTATTGCGTTAGGGTCTGGCACGAAGGTGGCAGTTATTTCTGTATCTGCCGTAATACAATCGAAGCTAGAATCCCAGCCGTTGAACAAATAACCATTTCTTGTTGGGTTGCTTGGGGCTTGCGCTCCTGCACCACTATCTACCTCTTGCTCAGATAGAATAGCCCCGTTGTAGTTCTTAAATACAACGGTATATTTTTCTGGTGCTTCTCCGCCACCACCACAGCTACAAACTGTGAGGACAATAAGCAAGGACACAAGAAAAATAGTTGTGATTTTTAATAGATTTGCTTTCATTTTCTCCTCCAAAAAATTAAATTATAATATTATTTTAACAAAATATACCTAGTTTGTCAATTGCTGGTATCATTTTGATAATGTAATATCTAAAGGGTTAGTGTAAAATAGCCTTGGAAGGTGATAAAATGATAGCAGACAAAATAAAGCTCCTTCGAGAAAGAAACGAATGGACACAGACGGAGCTTGCTAAAAAACTGGGGATAACTCGCTCTGGAGTAAATGCTTGGGAAATGGGAATATCTATTCCTTCTACCCAATACATAGTTGAGCTTTCTCTCTTGTTTAATGTTTCAGCAGATTTCCTTTTAGGGATAAAGAATACAGCAAGCGTGCCAGTTGATGGACTAACCGATAAGGAAATTGTATCGATTATGGAAATAATCGCATGCTATAAAGAGAACAAGATGAAGTAAAAGATAACATGTAGGTGCAAACATAAAAGCAAATAATAAAAACGAGCAGATTTCTCTGCTCGTTTTGTTGTGTCAACGAAAAAGGCGCTAACCGAAGTTAACGCCTAAAAACGCAAACTCCGATAGTCGCCAAACTAGTCCGTGTAAGGTGTGATATCACTTTCTGCACAGAAGGAATTTGCATTTTTATCAAACTCAATTGTGCAGGCACGACAAAAAAGGGTATAAATCCCCCATTAGAAATCACACCTGAAAATTAATATTAAACTAGTTTGGCGAGTATATTTTAACATATTTTTCTATAAAAGTAAATAGTTATAAAAAAATTCTTAGTTTATTGACATTGCTTTGGCAATGTATTAAAATTGAGATAGCGACAAAAAGGAGAAAACTAAAATGGACTTTATTTATAGCGAAAAGATTACAGATTTATTTACCGTTTATGGAGATTTTGAAAGAGCTATTGGCAATGCCACAAAAAATGGCGAGGCAATAAGCTACAAAAACAATGAAATTGAGCTAAAAAGCGTAATTAACAGACACTCCTCGGGGGTTTTTGAACGATGCGACACTATTAAGAATATATCAGGTAGGGAAATTGAGATAAGCACTCTCCTTTCTAGGTTTACGTTAAACGGAGGCGAGTATCAGGTTTACACTCAGACAAGCAAGCACATAAGGGAGGGCATTGGTGGTTGGCAACCTCTTGTAAGTGGCGTTTTTGGAATGAGTGATGAGATTCGCACAAATCAAGACGTGAATCCCTTTGTGGCAATCTTCAACGAGCAAAATCAAAGAGGACTTGCCTTTCATATAATGTCAAGCTCCGGCTTTGAATACAGGGTTAGCCGTCATGGTGAATATTTGGACCACAAGGTTGTGGTAGTAGAGCTAGGCATAAAGAGTCAGGATTTCAGATATATGCTATCCCCTGGCGAGGAATTAAAGCTACCTACTATTCTCTTTTACACCTTCAAGTCTAAGCTGGATATGGACGCATACAAGCTACATAGATATTGGAACGAAAAAAAGCCACACTCACTGCCTATCGTTTACAATACCTGGATGAGCCATTTTGATTATATTGATTTTGATAATCTTAAAGGTCAGCTGGAAGGAGCAAGAGCCCTTGGCTGTGAATACTTTACAGTTGACGCAGGCTGGTTTGGTAAAACTCAGCTCTGGTGGGACGTTGTTGGAGATTGGCAGGAGTCAAAGGAAAGCGCAATGAGGGGGCGACTAGCAGAATTTGCCGACCTTGTGCGCAAAAATGGCTTAAAATTCGGTCTTTGGTTTGAGATTGAAAGGGCAAATCCAAGCTGCGAAAACGTAAAAGCGCACCCAGAGTATTATTTGACCGAGGGTCAGCATTGCTTTGTAGATTTTGCAAACAAGGAAGCCTGTGATTTCATTTACGATATTTTGAAATCAAATATTGATAAGTATGGGGTTGAGTTCATTAAGTTTGACCTGAACGGACCTTTATACTATGACAAGACAAGATGTAGCTTTGTCAAATACTATGAGGGTTATAATTATTTCCTTTCAAGAATTAAGGAGGACTACCCCAATTTGCACCTTGAATGCTGTGCAAGTGGCGGTGGAAGAATGTCTCTTTCTAACGCTCCTTATTTTGATTCCTTCTGGATGAGTGATAGCCACGGCATTTATACCCAGCTTGAGATTTTCAAAAATGCTCTTGTGCGCATGCCCTCATCAATGCTTGAAAGATGGGCGACGATTCGTTCAGTTGAAGGCTTTACGCCTACTTACCCTGTGGGAGGCACCCAAGAAAAGATACTCCTAAGCTCCACTGCTAACTGGCAAAGGGCTGAGGAGGCAAGTCTTGATTTTATCAAGGATGCACTTGTAGGTGGACCTATTGGAATTAGCTGTGATTTGACACAGGTGTCAAGTGCCACAATTAAGGAATTAGGTCAATTTATAGACACGTATAAGGGTGAAAGGAGGTTTTGGGCAAATAGCGAGTGCCATATTCTTTGCAATACCCCAACTCTGACAGTATTGCAATTTAACGATAAGGACTATAACGAAATTAAGATTTATTCCTACACTGAGCATCCTATTCAAGAATACGCAACAATTTATCCCTTTATTGAGGGGGATTATAGCTATAGGATTATCAAAAAAGATGGGGAAAATCAGACACTCTCCGCCTCAGAATTAAACGAAAACGGCGTTTGTGTCCTTGCAAACTACTTGCACATTTCAGATAGCTTCACGCTGAAAAAAATATAACAAAGCACAGAAAAATATCACCTTGTATCAACAAAAAAAGAGAGAACTTTCGGCTTATGAACCGACTGTTCTCTCTTTTTTTCTTGTGTAGCCTATTCTTACGAACCCCTTAAAATCCTGCGAATTTTTGAGAGTCCCGAGTGTATTTGACTAGTCAAATGAGATGCTTGCTTTCAAATTCTCCGTGGAGAGCATCACTCATTTTTCTACTCCCTTTTGTGTTATGTGAGCTTATGCTTCTTCGCTTGAAGCAATTCTTGAAACTCCAGTCTTAACGGCTACGTCGTAAACTGCCTTTGATACAGCCTTGCCTACTCTTTCGTCAAACGCCTTAGGTATTATGTATTCGGCGCAAAGCTCATTATCGCTTACAAGAGATGCAATTGCATAAGCTGCCGCCTTCTTCATTTCCTCGTTTATTTCCTTCGCCCTTGCATCAAGCGCACCACGGAATATACCAGGAAATGCAAGCACGTTGTTTATTTGATTGTTGAAATCGCTTCTGCCTGTGCCAACAACAGTAGCGCCTGCTTTGATTGCAAGGTCAGGGGAAATTTCTGGTACAGGATTTGCCATTGGAAAGACAATTGAGCCCTTAGCCATTGACTTTATCATTTCCTCGCTTACAATGTTTGGTGCAGAAACACCGATGAACACGTCTGCTCCGTTCATAGCGTCTGCCAATGAGCCATCAAGTCTTTTTTTGTTGGTGATTTTAGCAAGCTCCGCCTGAGGCGCGGTCATTCCCTCCTTACCGTCAAAGAGAGCTCCCGCCTTGTCGCAAACAATAAGGTTTTCTGCCCCCATGCCTATAAGGAAGTTGGCAATAGCTATGCCTGCGCTTCCTGCACCATTGATAACTATACGTGCACAGGAAAGCTTTTTATTAACGACCTTAAGTGCGTTAATAAGTGCGGCGCCCAAAACGATAGCAGTTCCGTGCTGGTCGTCGTGGAAAACAGGAATGTCGCATATTTCCTTAAGGCGTCTTTCAACCTCAAAGCAACGAGGAGCTGAGATGTCCTCGAGATTTATTCCACCAAAGCTTCCTGAAATGAGATAGATGCTTCGTACAAGCTCGTCAACGTCCTTGGTTTTTATACAAAGAGGAATAGCATCCACATCTGCGAATGCTTTGAAAAGCAACGCCTTACCCTCCATAACAGGCATTCCTGCAACGGGTCCTATATCTCCAAGCCCAAGCACTGCTGTTCCGTCGGTTATAACTGCTACGGTATTCCATCTGCGAGTCAGCTCAAAGGACTTGCTTTCATCCTTCTGTATTTCCAGACAGGGGGTAGCAACACCAGGAGTATAGGCAAGGGATAAATCCTCCTTGCTCTTTACCTCAACTCTTGCGGTTACCTCTATTTTGCCCTTCCACTCATAATGCTTTTTAAGAGATTCTTCTGCGTAATTCATTATATTACTCCTCCCAAGGGAACGTATATTGTGTGAGTCCAAGCTCATTTCTTACCTTTATCATTTCAGCTTGAACGGATTCGTTTATAGGAACTCCTGCGTCCTTACGGGATAGCCAAATCTCATATTCCTTTTCGCCAGCCGTATAAATTCTATCCTCTCCCGGAGCCTTCTTTGATGCTCTTATAGCACGAAGAATATCTCCTGCCTTCTTACGACAAGTGCTCTCACCCATAAAATGCTCTGTGTCTATAGCTATAAAGAAGTGTCCTAAATGGTAGGGGCGAGGGTTACCGTTTTCATCCTTGCCGTCAAGGTCCTTGCCATACATTCCATCCTGCAAAACAGAGGAAAGCATTTCTACAACAAGAGCAAAGCCGTAGCCCTTGTAGCCTCCAAGAGCTTCACCGATACCACCAAGAGTGGTAAGGGCAGCTGTTCCGTTTCTGATTTTTCTTAGTGCCACACCAGCATCACCGGAAACGGCGTTTCCGTCGCTGTCGATAATTGTTCCTGGATGAACCGGCTCGCCTATTCTTTCGTAATACTCAACCTTACCGTTTTGAGTAATAGACGTAGCACAGTCAAAAATAAAATCAAAAGCCTCGTCAGTTGGTATTCCTACTGTATAGGGGTTTGTTCCAAACATTCCTTCAACGCCAAAGGTTGGGGCTACCGAGGGTCTTGCATTAGTACCAGTCATACCGATGCATCCTGCCTTAGTTGCCATAGTTGCGTAGTAGCCTGCTATACCATAGTGGCAGGAATTGCGTACGGCAACCATTCCCATACCGAATTTTTTAGCCTTCTCAATAGCCATGCTCATGGCCTTATAGCCTATCACCTGTCCCATACCGTGATGTCCGTCAATAACAGCGGTTGTGGGAGTTTCTTTAATTATTTCAAAATTGGTAATTGGCTGTTGAATTCCAGCCTTTATTCTATCTATGTAAATAGGCTTAAAACGATTACAGCCGTGGGATTCGATGCCACGCTTATCGCTTTCAAGTAAAACGTCAGTGCATATTTCAGCATCCTTACGAGGAACGCCTGCACCAACAAAGGCATCGGTGATGAAGGCATAGGCTGTTTTCCAATCAAGATTCATTTTTGCCATAATAAATTCTCCTTTAACTTGTTTTCTTCTTTTAATTATGTTATAATTCATTTGAGCGTAGTTGTCAACAATATTGGCAAACATTGAGCGATACGCTCAAATAAATGATAAATATAAAAATGTACAATGAGCAAACAATCATATAAGGAGGGCTATACAAATGGCATTTAAGGAGCGAGAGGCGTCAATTCTTGAATATTTGCGTGAGCATAGAGAGGCTAGCATTCAGGAGCTTTGCTCGGCACTTTTTGTCAGCGAGCCCACTATGCGTCGCGACCTTGCGAAGCTTAATATGTCAGGAAAGATAATTCGTACCCACGGTGGTGCGGCGCACCGAAAGGAGCTTGGCGAAAACCTACCACTGCCAATGCGTGAAAGGGAGAGCCCCGGGGCTAAGACGATAATAGGTAAAAAATGCCTTGAGCTAATAAATGATGGTGATACCATAATGATTGACGGCTCGTCAACCTCACTTGCTCTTTTACAGGAGATCTGCGGAAAAAAGTCCGTGGTGGTAATTACAAATAGCGCTAAGGCGCCAATGGTTTTAGCCAAAACAAAGGTTAAGACCTTTGTAACAGGTGGAGAGCTTGCCTCAGATGCATACGTTTACGTTGGCAATTATGCGGAATCGTTTCTACGCTCATTCAATGCAGATATATGCTTCTTTTCAGTTAGAACCTTAACGCCTGACGGCATTCTTACTGATAATGCCATAGATGAAAACTCTATACGAAGGGTAATGATGGCTCAATCGAAAAAAACAGTGCTAATGCTCAACTCCGAAAAGGTTGGCAGACCTTGTATAAATAATCTTTGCACCATTGACGAGGTGGACCTGGTGGTTTGCGAAAGGGATATTTCCGAGCGCTTTAAGGGCTATGAACATAAATTTATATGATAGCTAAACAAATAAAAGGGGATAGATTTTCTATCCCCTTTGTTTTATAAATCCTATAAGGCTTATTTCAGCTTTCCTAATTTCGCTGTATTTGCAATAACAATTAACGAGCTCTCAGCATCAAGGGGGCGCTCCGGATTAATGCTAACGTCGACGTTTTCACCCTTCTTGATAGCAATGATGTTAAAGCCGTATTTTTTACGGAGATTCAATTCGATTAGGTTTTTTCCACACCATTCGTCCTTTACTCCGATCTCGACTACGGATACGTCGCTTGACAGAGAAATCATATCAATAAAGCCAGAGCTGAGCAGGTTCTTGGCAAGGCGTATGCCCGATTCGTTTTCTGGGAAAACCACCTGATCTGCACCTACACGAAGCAATATTTTTTGGTGCATCTCATTAGCACATTTTGCAATAACGGATTCAACTCCTGCCTCCTTGCAAAGAGTAACTGCCATTACGCTTGCCTCAAGGCTATTTGCCATACAAACAATGACAGTATCAATATTTCCGATACCAAGGCGAGAGATAACCTCAGCATCAGTTACGTCAGCACATTTGCATACGGGTAGGTATGCGGATGCGTCGTTGACAATTCGCTGGTCGATATCTACGGCAATGACCTCCATGCCATTATCCACAAGCTCCCTTGCCACAGCTGTGCCGTATCTTCCAAGTCCAAAGACTGCGTATGTTTTTTTACTTTTCATATTCTTCTCCTTATCCTATACTGATATCCTCCGTCGGCTCGGAAATGACGTTTTGACTTTCGTTTTTACTGCCCAGTGCCACTGCAAGTGATATGGGACCGACTCTGCCGAAATACATTGTTACTATGATAATTAGCTTTCCAACCGTGTTAAGCGTTGACGTTAGATTTCTTGAAAGACCTACGGTTGCAGTTGCGCTGACTGCTTCATAAACTGCATCAAGAGCCGAGGCGTTGTTGGTTGCCATCAATAAAACTGTTGAAATTGTACATATTGTAATAAATGCAACTGCTACTGCAACTGCCTTTTTTATCGACTCCTCAGAAATACGGCGACCAAACAGGGCTGAGCTGCTTTTATTGCGAATTGTAGCAAACGCCGAGCAAGCAAGGACGGCGAGGGTTACTGTTTTCATACCACCTGCCGTTCCCACAGGAGAGCCACCGATTAGCATAAGGATAATAGATATGGTAGCAGAGGCGTTCGTTAGGTTTTCCTGCGGAACCGAGGCAAAGCCTGCGGTTCTCGTGGTGATCGACTGGAAGAAGGATACTTGAATTTTATCAAACAAGGACATTTTGCCGATGGTCAAGGGGTTGTTAAATTCAAAAACAAATATGAGAATTGCGCCAGCAAGAATAAGTCCTGCGGTAACGGTAATAGCAATCTTTGAATGCAGTGTCAGATGCCTGAATATTCTGCGATTCTTTTTTGAGCGACCTTTGACAACACGAAGCACGTCCCACCATACGATATAGCCCAAGCCTCCGAGAATAATCAGCGCAGAGGTTACGGCGTTGATAAGAGGGTTCGTTGCATAATTGCAGAGGCTGTTTTCTGCAATAATATCAATGCCTGCATTACAAAAGGCAGATACTGAGGTGAATATTGATATCCAGATGCCCCTTGCACCAAGCTCGGGAACAAATACAAGCATATATAGAATAGCCCCTATTCCCTCAATGATTAAGGTTCCAAATAATACGTTCTTAATAAACTTTGAAAGCCCAGACATTGTATTGAGATTAAAGGCGTCCTGAATCAGCAAGCGATCGCCAATGCCCATCTTTTTATTCAAAAGAAGCATAATTCCCGACATAATCGTAATAATACCAAGACCGCCAATCTGTATCAAAAGCAAAATAACAATCTGCCCAAACACGCTCCAGGTGGACACTGTGGTTAGTGTAACAAGTCCTGTTACGCAGGTTGAGGTCGTTGCCATAAACAGCGCATCAAGATAAGGCACTGCCTCCCCTGTTGCAGAGCTTATTGGGAGCGCTAAAAGCCCGCTTCCTATGAGAATGGCAGCAAGAAAGCTGAGCAGTATGATTTGAGTGGTTGAAAGCGTAAACTTCTTTTTTCTAACCATAAAATTATCCCCTGAAAGCATAGAAGAACCAACGTCCTCTACAGTCAGCTGGTTCCTCTTATAACTATTTTTTATAATTGTATCACGTTTTGTTCCTTCTGTCAACACCAAATGCGCGTCTGTCACCTATCTACTTTCTATAGCATTATCTCAAGGCTCCATTTATTACGAGCTTGCACATTGGTTAAAGCTTAATATATCCAATTGATTTCATCAAAGCCGAAATGGGTTTGTTTATTTCAGCTCCTTTACCGTAACGCGCCTTACCGCGATGCTTCCTTGCTCGCTAAACACGCCGAGGAAGACTCCCGTAAACGAATTGGGATATGTAACCTCTGTGGCGAGCAACGACGTTTGCCCTTGTCCCAGCTCAATAAATTCTCCGTCCTTTTCGTAGAAGAATTTATACCATTCATCGTTTGATACAATTTTGAACGCAACAGAGCCCTTATAGTCGATAGGATGGCTAGCCACGATAACGTCGATATCTGCCACGCGCTTGCGTAGACACACGGCGTGCTCGTCCTGCTCCTTGGTTATAAAAATATCATAATGATGGTCGTTGTTATAAAAGGCGCAAAGACCTGAGCGCTGATGGGGCTGTACCTCTCCCTCCAACTGTGCAACGACCTCCAAGTCAAACGCCTGCTGACGCAGTGCAATCATTGTTGGGTGTCCAAGGGGCGTAGAAAGATCATCCCTGCCACCCTTCAAAAGAATACGCTCTTTTTCCAAAAGGTAATTCTCTCTCCTTGGATTGCGTACAAAGCTCCATCTTGGGTCTATCTTGTCATTATCAAAGCTATCGCAAAAATCAAGGCTTACAGGCCAAGGCGTAGGTCCTGGGAGAGGGCCTTCCATTTCAAAATCGATTTTGCCGTTGTTGCCCACAACAGGCCAACCGTCCTCGTTCCATATCACAGGCGCTAAAAAGCTTTCTCTGCCTATATGATGAAGCTGTATTTTTTTAATAGGTCTGATTGCAAGACAAACAAGCCACCAATTTCCGTTTTGGTCCTCGACTAAGTCGGCATGTCCAGTCGCTTGAATAGGACCTGGAGTGTCGCGGTGGGTAAGAATTGGATTGTGAGGGCATTTTTCAAAGGGTCCGTATATGCTTTTTGAACGCTGTATAGTTTCCATGTGCCCGTATTCAGTGCCACCCTCTGCAAGCATCAAATAGTAGTAGCCGTTTTTCTTGTATATGTGAGGCGCTTCTGGATACCTACCACCACAGCCATAGGAAATAAGCTGGGTTGGCGTGTGCTTCTCTCCCGTAAACGGGTCAAGCTGACAAAGATAAATAGAAACTCTTTCGTTTTCGTCAAGTCCGTTTGACACAAAGTAGCACGTTCCGTCATCATCCCAAAACAGCGACGGGTCAATTCCACCCTGGTCAACATAAGCAGGCTCACTCCACTCCCCGTAAATATCCTTGGTGTGTACAATGAAATTTCCGCCGTTTGAAACGTTTGTGGTAGTCATAAAAAACACACCGTCGTGATATCTGATGGTGGGGGCATAGATACCGCCTGATGCAGCAGCGCCCTCCAAGGGAAGCTGAGAGTCCTTGGTAAGACAATAATTAATTAGCTCCCAGTTTACAAGATTCCTGCTGTGATAAATTGGAACACCTGGGAAAAACTCAAACGTAGACGTAACAAGATAAAAGTCCTCACCTACGCGACAAATACTCGGGTCTGGATTGAACCCTGGAATAATCGGATTTTTATATTTCATATTAAGCACCACCTTTTGTTATATTGTATCATATAACAAAGATATTTTCAATCTGTTGTCCCCCATAAATTTGCAGTGAAGCAAAAAAGGGCAGAAAATTCTGCCCTTTACGTTTTACTTGTAATATCTATTAAGAGGTCCCTCGAATGCACGCCCGTGTCTTGTCTCGTTGCTACCAATCTTAGCATGTGGTGGAAAAGCCCGAGGTTAAACCATGCCTTGTATTGCTTAGCTTTGTTTAGCTTTTGCCCTGTGATTTTATAATAGCTCTGCAACCACAGAAAGTGGTAAATTCCATTAAATTTTCCATGTTTATAACTCAAATCTGCGTTCGCCCATAACGATTTCTATTTTAATGTCTTTTGCATATTTATCGTCACGATAATGCTTAAATTCTTTTAGGATCTCCACCATTGTTTTTGCTTCGTCGCCGAACTTTTGTTCCACGATGTTAAGGCCTATAATTTCAATGTGTACAGGTCTGCCGACCATATCAGTTAAGCAGTCCCAAAACGCATCCCAATTACAGCCATAATAATTAGGAAAGTCAAGCGCTTCCTTTATGACAAAATGCATTTCTAAAAAATTCTTTACATTTGTAAAATCTATTGTGTATTTTTCTTTGTGCTTATACATTTTTTCTCCATCAATCTTCGCTTTATCAATTAGATTATAGCACAAACGCGAATATAGTTCAAGCAAAAACGGTGTTAAGGTTGGATTAACCAAAGGAACAGCACTTACAACTAAGAAAAGCATTGAGTGTAAGAAAATTATTTCAAAACATAGCAAAGACCTTGGCGGAACACTAACCGATATTGATGTAATTAAACTCTGTGGCTGCTCACGACAGAGCTATTATAAATACAAAGCAGAAATAAAAAGAGCCAGCCCCTGTTAAAGAGCTGGTCCTAAAAAATTATTTATCATTAAACGGGGACATCTTGTTGGTTAACTACCATTACCAACCCCAAAATAAAAGGGCAGATTTCTCTGCCCCTTTATGTATTCAAAGTTCTTGTAATATAAGGCTTCCCCTTTGAACGGAGGGGAAGCTGGCAACGCAGTTGACTGATGAGGTGTAGATTTGATTACGCCATAAATGGCTACACCTCAGCCACCACTCACGAGAACCCCAAGCCTACTAAAGAGCGGCTTGAGGACCCCTAGTGGTCCCCCTTCTCCTCAAGGAGAATGCTTACTTAAAGTATCTATTCAAAAGTCCTTCAAATGCACGCCCGTGTCTTGTCTCGTTGCTACCAATCTTAGCGTGTGGTGGAAAAGCCGATTATCGTTCTTGCAGTTTGGTTAAAAATCGAATTTTGTAATTCAATCAAAAACGACTTTTTATTGAAAATACACATAACCTATGGTATAATTTCGTTGAAGACTAAGGATTAAAGGGAAATGAATACCACAGATATACAAAAAGCACTTGCGCGCTTTGAATACAAGGAAATTTTTTCAAAAATGCTCTTTGCCCAAGCATTGAAAAGCATCACAAAGGAAAGAAAAAACAATTTAGTTGTTACTAATTTTTGTAAATGAAGGAATTATGAATATTATTTTTGATAAGAGTGGTGTTATTTTTGATACACGCACAAACAGAGAGATTTTAGATAAAACTCCATTAAGCGTGTGCTACACCTTAAATACAGACGATATAACAAAGGGCAAAAAGCCACCACAAACTCCATATACTGATAGGCGCGACGACCTCATATTCATGGGAGATAAATGGTATGCCACCAACACTAAAACAACGCTTACAGCCACTACATATAAAAACGGACTTTTATTCCACATGGAAACAAAAGCAAACAATTTAAGTGAATTTGGAATTAATCTGCCCTTGAATTTTATGGGCAAGCTAAATGGCGGTGGATGGAAAAATCAATACCTGTTTAATTCTCCATACATGTCAAGGAACAAGGATATAATTTATTTTTACCTTACGAGCCCTTGTGAAAATAACCTTTTAATTGCTATAAAAGGGGTGGCACAAGGGTGGAAAATGGACTATTCGCCTTTCTCTTGGGGACATTATTTTGTTAACCTAAAGCTCCTTGCCACATACGATAAAGCCTATAATACACCACAGGGCAGACAATCTCTCGAATTTGTGGTTTTGCCCGTTGATAGCTTTAATTCTTGCTTGAAAGAATTAGCTGATATATATAATGTGCCATTTTTGGATTACAACATTAGCGGCGGCAAAATAGGTGATGAAATAGAAATTTACCCTTATGGCGAGTATGATGCGTTAATAGAGGAGCATAAGGGGCAAGCAAGGGAGCTTCAGTTTAGCCAAAAATACAAAATCAAGCACGAGGGCGAGGTACGTTTAACTCTTAAAAAAGGTGACAAGCTGGGTGGCGATGTTACGGTTTATGGCTACAATAGTCTTTTTGAGCTATACAAAAAATCGATGAACAGCGTTGATCTTGACATAATCAAAAAGCACACCGACGGAAACTTATGTGAGCATCAATGCTGGGCAGGCGCCACCTTGCGTTTTTTATCAAAATACAAGGATAAGCTATCTTGTGGGGAAATAACTGCCCTTGAAAGCAAGGTTTTATCCTTGCTTGACATAATTACCGAGGAGAACGAGGAAAAAGCCACAGAGCATTGCACAATACTAAATAAGCCACACCTTAATTTTCCTGCCTATAATGTATATAAATCTCAACGTGTGCAGGAGCTGTTTTTTGGCATTACCATTTTGCTTGATGCATATAAGTATTTTGGAAACAAAAAATACCTAATTTATGCAAAAGGGGCGACGGAGTGTCTGTTATCTCACTACCAAAAGGACGACGGGCGCATAGAGGTAGATTGGGGAAATTCCAAGGATGACTACACAACCGTGTGTTGCCCTATGATACCTATTGTAGATATGGCTGTTTATTTTATAGACATCGACAAGGATTTTTCAAACAGATGCTTTAATAGCGCTTATAAAATGGCAGAGTTTTTATTTAATCGTGGCCTTTCCTTCCCAACAGAGGGGGCGAAATCATCTTTAGTCGAGGAGGAAATGGAGGATGGCTCAATTTCCTGTACAGCGCTTTGCTTGCTTTACTATTGTAAATATGTAAGCAAAGAGGAAAAATATATTAAGAAGGCAAAGGAAATCCTTGATATTCATAATAGCTGGGTAATTAAGACGCCGATTTGTCAAATGCACGGCTCTTCTCTCCGTTGGTGGGAAACACAATGGGAGGGAGATGCTGATGGACCTGCCATTTGTGCAGGGCATGCCTGGTCCATTTGGCGTGCAGAGGCCGATTTACTCTATTATCTTTTAACAAATGACAAATGTCACCTTACAAAAGCAACAAACGGCTTTATGACTAACCTTTCTAAAATCAGAGAAAATGGAGTTACATACGCAATTTACAGCCCTGACGAAATCCCCGGCGGTGGCTTTTCTGACAAGGCAGAACACGTGCGCTTTGAAATAGCACCACGCTTACCGAACATCCCCGACTGCGGTCTTTCTCGCTACGTGTGGCTACGAATTGCCAACTATCTATAACTCAAAAAGGAACAGACGTTTTTTTGTCCGTTCCTTTTTTGTTTTTAATGAAAACCGACCGTATAGGTTTAGTAGCACACAAAAAGCCACAATAAACGCACAAAAATTCTGTCAGTTATGTCAGTATAAAATCATTGTTTTATAATAAAAATTAGCATAAAACAAGGATATGTGTAAGAGTTTTATTCCCAAGGCAGTTTTTTGTCACATATAATTTCGTCTATTTCATCTTTATTACAAACGATAAATGTATACTTCAAACCGATTTTAGACGAGTCGCACAAAAAGATTTTCTTTTTTGCCTTTGATAACATTATTTGACGCAAAGAAGTTTCGTATTCGGAAGCATCGGAAATTTCGCCAGTTTCCGATATTGCTTGACTAGAAAAAAACATTAAGTCTGCGTTAATGCCTTTCAAAAAGTTTTCCGCAGAACTACCAACGAAAATATTGTTCTCGGGAACAAATCGCCCGCCCGTACAATAAACCTGTATTTCGGGGGAAATAGTCTCGTTAAAAATTAACTGATTATTTGTGATAATCTTTATACGATGAAAACCATTTATATACTTTATAATCCGTCTTACCGTAGAAGAACCGTCCATAAATATGGTTGCTCCGTCAAAAATGCGCATAGCGGCTTGTTTTGCAAGTTCGTCCTTTATCGAGTTGTTGTGATTATTCCTAAGAGCGACGGGAACAACGCTGTTTTCATAACCCGATAAGATGACTCCACCATAAAATTGTTTAAGATATCCCTTGTTTTCGAGTGTTTTTATATCGCGTCTAATTGACGATTCGCTAGCCCAAGCTATTTTACTTAATTCTTTAATTGTGGAAAAGTGTTGTTTTTTTAAAAAATTTAATATATTATTTTGTCTTTCGTAAACCGTCATAAAACTCCTTGTGGAAAAGTTTGAAAAGCTTTCAAAAATTACACCACTTAAAAAAGCACTTGAATTTTATTTTTTTGTATAATATAATTATATCACAATTTTCAAACTTTTTCAATAAATTTCAATTATTTTCACTTGCTAAAAAGGAGTTATTATGGCAATTATTACGATAGTAGGTTCGGGAATGATGGGATCAGCGCTTGCATTCCCTGCACGAGAAAATGGTCACGAAGTAAGAGTAGTTGGAACGCATCTTGATAAAGAAATCATCATTGAATGCTTAAAAACCAACAAGCATCCAAAGTTTGATAGACCGTTTCCCGAATGTGTTAAGTTTTTTCAACTAGAAGATTTGGAAAAGGCGTTACGTGACACAAACATTGTTATCGGTGGTGTTAGCAGTTTTGGTGTGGAATGGTTTGGCGACGTAGTTTTGCCTATTATCCCTGAAAATGCAATCGTACTTACCGTTACAAAAGGACTTATGGATACGCAGGATGGAAAGTTATTAACTTATATTGATTTGTGGAAAAATAAACTTAAAAGTATAAATAAAAAGCTTTCGCTTAATGCAATCGGCGGTCCTTGCACTAGTTACGAATTAGTTGCACACGACCAAACGGAAGTTGCTTTTTGTGGAGACGACCTTGAAATATTACAATATTTAAAAGAAGTTATGCAAACCGACTATTACCACATAAGCATTACCACCGAGGTTACGGGAATAGAAAGCGCAGTTGCTCTTAAAAACGGCTATGCATTAGGTATTGCGTTAACCATTGGGCTTAACCAAAAGAATTTTGGCGACGATACGTTGCACTTCAACTCACAAGCGGCAGTCTTTGGACAAGCAAGCAAAGAAATGTATAAATTATTAGATTTTCAAAACAGTCTAACATTAAACAACCTTTGCGTAGGCGTTGGTGACTTATATGTTACCGTTTATGGTGGCAGAACAAGACTTGTTGGCATTTTGCTTGGTAAAGGCTTAGATATTGACCAAGCCAAAGCCGAACTAAATGGCGTTACGCTTGAATCGTTGGTGGTTGCAGTAAGAGTAGCACGAGCAGTAAAGTTAAATATTGAAAAAGGAACATTAAACAAAGAAGAGTTTCCCTTGCTTTTGCATATTGATGAAATTTTAAGCGAAAAAAAGAGCGTAAATATTCCGTGGGAAGCGTTTACTTTTGTAGACTAATTGATAAAATACAACTCAAAAGTGTAGCACACGATACTTAGCCTTGTTAAGTTGTGTGTTTTGCAAGACAAAAAGTAAAGGATAGCAAAAATTTTGCTATCCTTTTATAGTTCCTAAAAATCCCTAAGAGTGACGCACTTAAACCCATTCCCTTTATGTATTTTAAAGCTCAAGCCTTGCTTGAATTTAGCTGGGCTTTGCCAAATTTAGCTTGCGTAAAACGCAAATTTCGCTCGTGTAATGCGCGATTTAGCTTCAATCGTTTATTTCTTGAAATAACGATTGAGAAGTCCCTCAAATGCACGCCCGTGTCTTGCCTCGTTGCGAGCCATTTTCTATAATAGCTCGCATTTTTTATTGTTTCAAATACTTTTGTGAAAGAAGCTCTATTCTTTGCTTGTCAGAATCCGTCAACGCAAAGGAGTACTTTTCTATATAAGCCTTGAAATTTTCCTTATTTATCACCTTTGGAGATGTGCCGACACGACGTTCAAAGTTGGCAAAGAAAATGTTGTCAACCCTCTCCCTTGGCAAGCCAAGTCCCTTAAGGATTTTATCATCGAAGCTTTTAACCTCTTTGCTTGTGCCTATGTAGGTTGTTACGACATTGAATAGCCAATTTATGTATTTTTCGTCACACATATATGAGCAGTCAGTGCCGAAAATAAGCCTGTCGGAGTATTTATTAAAGAATTCCTTGTAGTAATCATAATTCTTTTCAAACTCAACATACATCTCTCCCCCGGGGGTTAAATCCACACACAGATTGGGGTAAAGGGCGAAAAGCTTTTCTAAAATCTCCGGCTCCTTACTACAAAAGAAAAAGTGAGCAAGGGTCAGGCTAAGATTTGGATAGCTTTCAAGAATTTTTATAGTTTGTGCCTGTATTTCTTCATAAGAGGCAAATGAGCCATCTGTATATGTCCAACCTTGTTTGACCGCCCAGTCTGGTGCTCTTTTCAAGTCCCAGAATTCGTCAGGGTCGTTGACGTGCATTAAAAGGTGAGTGCCGTCCTTTTCCATTTGCTCGTACAGCTTGTTAAAGGCAGGGTGATTAAGGCTTTTGCCTATTCTTTTATGCTCTGTTGGCTTTCCCTCCAGCATTTTAATTCCATCAAAGCCTATTTCCATAAGCTCGCGATACTGTGTAAGGGCGTCCATATCCTTTGGCATATTATCTATAGGAACCTTTATATACTCAATGCCGCCGTGCAAATAAGTGTTGGGGTTTGCTATTTTGAAAAAGCCCAGCATAATATTGTTGCACACGTTAGACTGACAAAGTGGAATTGAGCAAATGTTAAGGGCGTGAATGCCATGCTCCTTTATATAGCAGTCAAAATAGGAAAGGAAGTCCTTCTCCCCCCATTTTGATATGTGTAAATGACTGTCTATAATTTTTCTATCCTTTTGCATGATACCTCTCCTTTGCAAATTCATATTTATCAATTGAATTCTATCATACAATAGGAGGGTTTTCAAGATATTAGTAATTTTACATAATCACAAATTCCATGTTTTTGTGGAAAAAGTGCAACAAAAAGGGAACAAGTTTCCGTCCTTTTCTTTTTTATAAATGAAAAGGGCAGATTTCTCTGCCCTTTTGCTTATTGTGGCTTATATTCCTTTTTGTAGCGCAAGGAAATTGTGTTGTTATCATTAAAATCAACAGGCAACCAAACATAAGAGCTTCTTAAAAAGCATGATGTGTTGTGTCTTTCAAGCATTATAATCCAGGTGTCAGTGCCCTCAATCTTAAATGCATTTGAGCCTTGTGTATTAAAGGTTGTGTGTGTAAAATCGTCAATACAGGGGTCGCCTATTTCTTCCCATTCACCAAGCAGATGCTTCGCTCTAAATGCTTTTGCTTGGTTCGTTTGCCAGCCTGTAAGACCTGAGGTTACAATATAATAATATCCATTTTTGAAAATAACAACAGGCGCTTCTCTTCGTGGAGCAATATCTATTCTTTTATATGTATCTGTAAATGACAGGTAGTCCTCGCTTAGCTTAACAACATAAAGGCACCTGTCCTCTTTTTGCTCTTTTGTGTGTCGGTCATATATTAAATATGCACAGTCATCTATATCCTTGTAAACGGTCATATCTCGAACACAGCCCTTTTCATCAATAGGCTTTGTAAATCCAAGCCACTTGTATTTTCCGTTTACCGTGTCGCAAACAGCAAGTCCCATATCGCATTCGCCATTGTTGTCACCATGGTTGCCTGGGTATTTTACAAAGTGGCACCATAAAACAAACTTGCCTGTTTTGTCATTATAGATTATTTTAGGTCTTTCAAAACGCAAGGGAGCAAAAAGTTCACTTTGTGGGTCGCTATTTACCTCTAAAATAACACCCTCGTATTTCCAATTAAGCAAATCCTCGGATTCGTACATTACAACACCCACATCTGTCATTTGACCACCGTTTGGCCCACTAAGAAATGGCAAATTGCGAAATGATAGCCCGTACCAATGGTATTTGCCGTTTGCAAATATAATTCCACCATCACTTGCATTGATTATATTTCCGTCAGTATCGCACCAATCTATAAATTCATTTATTTCTCCGTGACAAAACGATTCCATAGGCACCTCTTAGATTTTTATTTATCAATTAAATTATATCACTTAGTAAAATATATTTCAATTAAAATATTTCCTGCTTTTGAGAGGGTGTGACAAAAAAGGGAACAATCTACCCCCTATGTATTCAAAGTCCTTGTAATATAAGGCTTCGTGGCATTTCTTAAAGTATCTATTGAGAAGTCCCTCAAATGCACGCCCGTGTCTTGCCTCGTCGCTACCAATCTTAGCAAGACGTTAGAAGCTCTTGGTTAGCTCCATGTATTGTATTACTTAAATAGTAATTTGAAGCTTATTTTCATATTTTTCTACTTTATAAAATTTATTCGCCAACGATATTTTGAATTTCTTTGACATCAACATCAATTAATTTTTTATTTTGCTTAACAGAAAGGGCTGCCGCCGCACCTGCTGCCTCGCCAAGTGCAATACAAACAGACATAATTCTGAAGTTTGAGTGCGCTATATGTGAGCCGCTTATGTTCCTGCCGGAGAGAAGTAGCCCCTCGACATTTTTAGGTAGCAAGCAACCATAAGGAATTGTGTAGTCCTTTTCTTGCTTCCACTCGTGCTGAACACCCGTTTTATCAAGGCTTGCGCCTGTAAGATTATGAACATCGAAATTGAAGTGTGCGCGTCTTACCACCCAATTTTCGTAGTATTTTGCCTCTAAAATATCGTCCGCACTCAAGGATTCAACTCCCTCAAAATGACGGGTTTCACGAATGCCTATCAGAGGCGCAGAGCTCATAAGCCAGCAATTTTCATATCCCGGAACATATTCGCGTAAGAATTTGATAATCGGTATAATTTGTGAATGGCAGGCAAATACACCCTTTGTCAAGCTTTCTGCATCTGTTCCGTCAATCTCAATTGCGTTTGTCATATTACAGCATACCGTGTTTGGGGTTGGCTGAGTATATAAAAGCACGTGCCCCGCAGGAAAGGGCAAATGCTTCTTGCCAAGAGATTGGATTTCGCCCTTTGGAAGCTCTATTGTGGTTTCAAACGACGGCGGAAAAACAGCCTTTTCATAATCAACACCACCTATTTTGAACATAATAGTGCAGGGCTGCATTTTTCCATCAGACTCACGACCCTTAAAGTATGGAACGCCGGCGGAAGCTGCAACATCACCGTCGCCTGTTGAATCAACTACGCGCTTGGCTCTTATAAAGCCGCGCCCACTCTTGTTTTCTACAATAACACCAATAATAGCGCCATTTTCAACTACCGCCTTACAAACCCAGGTGTAGTATAAAACCCTGATATCTTCCTTTAGAAACATTTCCTCAAGGATAATTTTTTGTATATCGTGATATATTGCGTCATGTCCACACCAATTTTCGTGTGCCCAGCCAATATCCTTGGCTTTTTCATAGGTAAGCTCGAAAATTTCTTGCATAATCTTACTGGAGGAACGACCGCCCCAGTGCGACATCATGCCCGCTGTTGCAATGCCACCAAGACAGCCCTGAGATTCAACAACCATAACAGAAACACCTTCACGCGCCGCACGAATAGCCGCGCCGATTCCGGCAGGACCACCTCCACAAACTAAAACATCAACATCGAAAATCTCGGGTATTTTGCTCTCTTCTTCTAAAAAATATTTCATTAAACGCCTCCATCTTGACAATTATCCGTTTTTATTATACAATAGAAAAACAAAGAAAACCTTTGACTTTTAACAGTTTTTCTTAAAAAAACAACAAGGGTGCGAGAATGGAAAACAATATTTTCAAAGAAATAATAAGTTATATAGATTTTTTAAGAGGGCTTGGCTATAAATGTGTTCTTAGCCACTTTGATACAAGATTTGAGCCTTATACTCAAGAGCTGTATCTATACGAGGTGCATTTAAGCTCCGTTTGCTATTATTTGAAGCAAAACAAAGCAACAGAGGGTAGATGTCATTTGCAAAAGATGAAACTAAACTCGATGGATTTTGATTCTCCCTTTTACTCTTCCTGTTACGCTGGGGTAGAGGAGTATATTTTTCCTGTTTTATTTGAAGAAAACGAAATTATGCGTATTCATATTTCCGGTTATAGAGATACTCTTAAAAAATCGCTTTATTGCAAGGAAAAAACAAGAAAGATGTGTGATGTCGGCTTCATAAAAGCATACAGTGAGCTTTCTCCTAATCCGCCAAGCATGGATGAGGCTTTAAGATTTGTAAAGCCTCTTGAATATATGATAATTGAGCTATATAAATATTGCCGTCAAAATAACCAAGTCATAAGTGAAACTAAAAAAATGTATCTAAGGGCAATGGAAATAATCAACAAAAGCTATCAAGAGAAAATCACGGTAGAGAGCTTAGCAAGGGAAATGAATTATTCGCCCTCTTATTTAAGATACATCTTCAAAAAGGAAGGGGATACGACTCCTAATAAGCAGATAAATGCAGTAAGGCTGGAAAACGCCAAATATTTATTATTGAACACGAATCTTAGTGTTACCGAAATATCATTCCGCTGTGGCTTTGTTGATTCAAATTACTTTTCAACTGTATTTAAGGAAAGGTATGGTCACCCCCCTAAAGCTTATAAAAGACTTAATGCATAATAAGTTACTGCTTTAAGTCGTTATTCATTTTCAAATTCAACAAATTTAATAATAAAAAAGCACCGAATGGTGCTTTTTCGTTTTATGTTCTGGAGGGTTGAGAATTTCGGTTGTTAAAAAACATAATCTATTGTTATTTATCATAAACAGGCACACGCCACAGTGCTATTTTATATTTTCTAATATACTCTTTCTTAATTCATTCAACAATTCAATTTGATTCGGAAAGAACACAAATTTTTTATTTTTAAGTTTTAAAATGATTGTGTGCTTTTTGAGATAAGCTTTAAAAATATCGTCTTTTTGAAAAGTTAAGCTTTTATTATTTGTAATATCATGTATTGTACATTTGTCTGTTAGAATTTCTGCTTTGTATTCAATTGTCAAATTGTCGCCAAACACATATTTCATATCTTTTCTAACATTAAAATAATTTAACGCTACAACGGTAAACAAAAATAGCACCAAAAAAGCTAAACAATAGCCAAACAATAAAGCCTCTTTGTCGACCACATATCCAATAGTCAAAAAATAAATTGCGAATGGTATAGCCACGCAACCTATTATTAACGGAGCTTTTATTTGAGTCGAAACAAGTTCTATTGTAATTTTTGACTTGTTCTTCTTATCAATCTTATAATTCATTAAACATCTCCATCCTGTAATATATATGATGTCATAATTATATCACACCACATAAAGCATTTCAACAACGCAGTAGTTGATTTTCAATATAAACTATTCAAGCGAGTGCCGGAAAAATCAGCACTCGCCATTTTTATTTATCGAGTAAGAATGAAAACTCAAGTCTTATATTTTCTTCCTCTGTTACATATCTGACTACATATGCAAATTTATATGTGTCGCAATCTATAACGCCATTTCCTCGTTTGATTCTAATATTTTCAGCTTCTTTTGGTATAGCTTGATAAAGAGCAGATTTTGCATTTGCACCTAAATTGTTGTTATATGAACCATAATACAAATTGGGTGCTTCCTTTGACTTTCTTATATCACTGCTTGCTACTTTGTTTTCATATACATCATAGTTCCACATATACTTAAAAATTTTCTTATAAAAGATTGGTTTTGCCCTGTAATGAGTCTCTGTTTCTTGATAAATTTTCATTTTTATTTCGTTGCCTTCATTGTCGAATCTTGCAATGAGTTGGCAGTTTTTAGTAAAGCCACTTGACATATTATTTTCCTCGTCAGGTATGTGACCTTTCCACTCTTCGATTGCTTTTTTGCATTGTTCAAAATTTTCAACCTCATATCTTATTCCTGTATATGCTAACTGTAATTCAGGGAATGATACGCAAAAATATGTCATTTCATCTTCCAAAGCAAATACCATAGTAGGAATGAGCTTTTGTAAAGCGACTACAATATCGTTGCATTTTGGACAGGTTTTTATATGCTCTTCAACAAGCTTTTTGTGGTCAGGCTGAATCGTTCCGTTGGCATAGATAAATAAGTATTTATAAATTTCCTTGCATTCCATATCTTTTTCTCCTTTTAGATCTACATTAAAATGCTTTCTAAGTGTTTCTATTGCATAATAAGTTGTACTTTTTACTGTACCTTTAGGAATATTCATTTTAGTTGATATTTCCTCTATACTCATATCATAAAAGTACCGATATGTTATCATTTGCCTTTGCTTTTTCGGTAATTTAGATATTTGTAGCATTACATTAGAAATAAGCTCGTCGTGTATAAGCTTTTCCTCAGGACTTAATTCTTCGCTTGAAAGATAACCGTAAAGCGAATTAAATTCCTCGTCCTCATAGTCAAGAGATAAACATTCAACCGAGTTCCTTGAATAATAATTATTCAAATAATTACTTGCAATACGCAAAAGCCAAGATTTGAATGTACCATTTTCAATATAATCATCGTATGCTTTATACGCCTTTAACATAATTTCTTGTAGCATATCTTCGCATAAGCTCTTGTTTGAAATTTTACTTTTTATATATCTAAGTAGCCAAGTTGCATTTTCCTTGATTACCTCTTCAAAATCTCGTTTGATAGCCTACCCCTCCTTTCAAGTTTCTCGTGTACACACCTATATAAACACATTTTTTCAAAAAAGGTTCAATTTTTTTTTTGAAAATTTTTCTAAATTTATTTTACTACATATTGGTTTTTAATTCAATCGTGTTATAGAAAAGCGAGTGCCGAAAATCAAGACTGTATAACTTCTCACACGGGTAGATTGTGTTTAGTGGGTTTGACACACATTTAGAATGTGTGTTTTTATTTTACACTTTTATTATCTATTAGTACCACACAGAAAAGTTATTATTTGCACACAAAAATTCTGTTTGTTGTGTCAGTGTAAAATCATTATTTTATGTGTTAAAATAAATAAAAATTTTCCAAAATTTTAATTTCCACTTTTTGAGCTTTTTGAGAAATTGCATAAGCTAAAACTCCATAAAAATTCCATGTTTTTGTGGAAAAAGTGCAACAAAAAAGGGAACAAGCTAAACTCATTCCCTTTAGGTATTAAAAATAAAAGTAGCACCCCACGGGCTAAGCTTTTACCGCCCATTCAATGACACAATGTGTCGTGCTACTTTTTTATATAAGAAACGGCCCGCATACGCGTATCGTCAACACATCTCTATTTAGAGCAGGACCGCCGTTTCTGTGAGCATTATATACCACAAAATGAACTTTGTCAACACCAAAATAAAAGGGCAGAGAAATCTGCCCTTTATGTATTACTTGAAGTATCTGTTGAGCAAGCCCTCAAATGCCTTGCCGTGTCTTGCCTCGTCGCGTGCCATTTCGTGAACGGTGTCGTGGATTGCGTCAAGGTTCAATTCCTTTGCGCGCTTTGCAAGCTCGAACTTGCCAAGGGTTGCGCCGTTTTCTGCCTCAACTCTCATTTCTAGGTTCTTCTTTGTGCTATCGGTAACAACCTCGCCAAGAAGCTCTGCAAACTTTGCAGCGTGCTCAGCCTCCTCCCAAGCTGCCTTTTCCCAGTAAAGACCGATTTCTGGATATCCTTCTCTGTGAGCAACTCTTGCCATTGCAAGATACATACCAACCTCTGTGCATTCGCCCATAAAGTTAGCGCGAAGACCCTCGATAATTTCTGGGTCAACACCCTTAGCAACGCCTAAAACGTGCTCAGCAGCCCATGTTAAATTGTTTTCCTTTACCTCGTTGAACTTTTCGCCAGCAACGCCACATTGTGGGCACTTTTCTGGTGCGTTGTCTCCCTCGTGAACGTAACCGCAAATTGGACATACAAATTTTTTCATAATTTTTTCTCCTTTTATATAAAACATTTTTTGACTAAAATTAATTTGCGCCTGTAAGGCTTAAAAAGGCTTATTTTGTGCCTTTTGTGTTGTTGCACTCGGAACAGAGCCCGAAATAAACAACTCGTTGATTTTTGACCGTAAATCCTGCCTTTTCTGGCTCGGATATGGCTTTTGCAACTGGAAAGTCGTAAATTTTCTTACAGCGCTCGCACACAAAGTGAGAATGCTCGTCAGTATAACCATCGTAGAAAACACACTTGTCAGAGGCTTCCACAGAAGCTATTTCTCCAGCCTCGATAAGCTGAGCGAGATTTCTGTAAATTGTAGAAAGACTAATTGTAGGAATTTGTTTTTGAACGGCTTCGTGGATTTGAACTGCGTTATAGTGCGCTCGCTTAGAACGAAGAAAGTCCAGTATAGCCATTTTCTGCTTGGTTGCTCTCATAAGCTTACCCCCCAAATTTTCCTTATTAGGAATCATTCCTAATAACATTATACAGGAAAAACGTTGTCTTGTCAACAATTTTTTATAAAAAACTTAAAGTTTTTTTACTATATACATAGTATATAGTAAATTTTGGAAATATATGGTGAAATGGTGGAGGCTTTTCTAAAGAAAATATACTTGACAAATGATAAAAATATGCGAAAAAACAGGCGATAGCATTTTACTATCGCCTGTTTTGTTATCCGATAAGTCCTAACACCCAAGGGAGTGCAAGGGTGCATAAATATGCTACGACTATGGCTATGGCTAACGAAATTGGTAGCCAAAACCATTTGGGCGCCTTGCCATACATAGACCTTGCCTTTTCTTCCTTCTCCTTGGAGATGTAGAATTTAGCCTTTGTAAAGTCAAGGTACTCTTGTGGCTCAATAGGCTTGTCAGTGTCGTTAGATGGCTCTAGCTTCTCCACGCTTTTTGGAATTGTGCCACCCACGCAGGACACAAGGGAGCGCAGGTGCTTTCCGTCGCGCAGAGTGAAGCTGTATAGCTTGATATAAAAGCTACTTAGCTCTAGCTCGTAAAGGGTTTTTGCGTTTTCCTCGCCTATACCCTTGTCCAGTAGCTTGCGAATCACTGCTCCGGTTAAGATTTTGCTTACAAACACATAAACTAAGGATAAGCATACTCCGACGCAAATAGTCCAAACAAGCCAAACTGGGTCGATTTCAAATGCAGTAGCGGGAATGGCTAATACCATGGGCACCTCCTTAGTCAGAAATGTCCTTGCCACAAATTGTCTTTAATAGCTCCAAAAGGTCGTCGTCATCGACGTACTCAATCTGCAAGGTTTTAAGCTTTCCCTTTGTATTGATTTTAACTTGTCTATTTATAATAGACATTACCTTTTTTTCAAGGTCCTTTGCATAGTCAACTACTATCTCGTCGGACTCCTTTTCCTCTGCCTCCTCAAGCCCCTTTTCGTAAAGCTTGTTAAGTTTCTTAACAAGAGCCTCTGTGTCTCTTACGGATAGAGACGTGAGCATAACCTTTTGGGCAACCTCGGGGATTAGCTCCTTGTTTTTCAAGCCTAGAAGCGCTCTTGCGTTACCACCAGAAATATCGCCAGTTTTGAGCATTTCCAATACTTCATCGGGAAGCTCAAGTAATCTTAGCGCGTTTGTGATGGTGGTTCTTGCCTTGCTAACCTTTTTTGCAACCTCCTCTTGAGTCAAATTGTACTCATCGATGAGGGATTTATATGCAAAAGCCTCCTCGTAAGCGTTTAGATCCTCACGCTGAATGTTTTCAATTATTGCAAGCTCTGATGCCTTTTGTGCATCTGCATCTATAACGATTGCACTTACTTCGCTAAGTCCTGCTAGCTTTGAAGCTCTCCAACGACGCTCGCCGGCAACGATTTGATAAAAGCCTCCGCCACTTTCTCTTACAACAATAGGCTGAATTAATCCGTTTTGGCGAATGGATTCTGCCAATTCCTCGAGAGATTCATCGTTAAAATGCTTTCTTGGCTGATCTGCCTTAGGCTCAATTTCTGATAATCTTAGCTTTTGTATTCCCTCTTTTTTCGCGGAAACCTCAATGAAGTTGTCTGCAAAAATGGAATCTAGTCCTTTTCCAAGTGCTTTTTTCATAGCTGATATTTTCCTTTCTTATGTATAAATGATAGTTTTAATTCTTCAAATTTGATGGGATTTCAAGGAGAATTTTCAAAAAATCCCTTCTATTCTTGAAATAATTTCCTTGGCTACCTCTAAATATTCTAAGCTACCCTTTGAATATCTAGAGTAATAGTAGATAGGCTTTCCAAAGCTTGGAGCCTCGCTTAATGAAACTACACGGCTAATTTTAGTTTTGAAAAGTATATCTGAGTAGTATTTTTCCAGCTCTGACATGACTTGAGCTGATAGCTTATAGCGAGGACTGTGCATTGTAATTAAAATTCCTGTAATAATAAGACTGGGATTGTAACGCTTTTTAATGTTTTTTACCGAAAGCATTAGCTGGGTTAAGCCCTCCAGTGCGTAATACTCACATTGGGATGGGATAATTAGGTGGCGTGATGCGCATAATGCGTTGATTGTAACCAAGCTCAATGATGGTGGACAATCTATGATTACGTAATCAAATAGGTTTTCTTTGTCTAGCTCCTCTAGCTGCCGTTTAAGTAAATACTCGCGCCTTTCAATGTCTGTCAGCTCGAATTCTGCACCAGCTAGAGCCATATTTGATGGTAAAACGCTTAAATTTTTGAATTCAGTCTTGATTATTGCATTTTTTATTGGGCACTTGCCTATCAAGACGTCATAGGAGGAAAATCTAAGGGAGCTTTTTTGAACGCCTAAGCCACTTGTTGAGCTACCCTGTGGGTCTAGGTCAAGTAAAAGAGTCCTTTTTCCCAAAACGCCTAAAGCAGAAGCACAATTTATGGCAGAGGTGGTTTTGCCTACGCCGCCCTTCTGATTTGCAAAGGATATAACCTGCATAAAAGCTCCTTTCGTAAATTTCTTACTAAAAGTATAACATGCAAAAGTGCTAAATTCAATAGAAAATATAAAAACTCAACTAAATTTTAGATGGCACTGTAGAAGGTAATTATAACTCTTTGCACGCTAATTGCACTTGTTGTCCTTCCAGAAATTTGCAAAAATGGCGATTGTTTCACGTGAAACACGGAAAAATTTGTAAAACATTTGCATGCTTCACTAAAAACAACCTTCTGTGGGGCTTGTGCAACTAGCAAGGATCGTTTCACGTGAAACGCCGGAGTATTTGAAGCTTTAGTGTTTTTTTGAGCTGGTAATACTGCTAGAGTAAGTTGCGTGTGCATCTTGTTTGTTGACTATGTATCTAAGAACGCTTAGCAGGGGCAGGGCTGTAGACTTGTGGTATGATGAGGTTGCTTGTAAGGGCGGGATTGCAGCTCTGTGGCATGATAAGGCTGTTTGTAGGGGGCAGATGAAGCGTATTGGTGCTAAAGATTCTGATAATTGGGTGGTTTTGCATTTACTAGGGTTGATTTTGAATTTGTTAGGGTTGATTTTGTATTTGCTAGGGCTGATTTTTCGCAAATGTGTGTTGTAAGTGATAACTTGTGAAATTTTTGTTACTAAACGTCAGTATTAAAATGGTTAGTTGACTAACTATTTTACTTTTTTTGAGAGAATTTGCCCTCGTGGGAGAATACAAAAAAGGCTCAAAAACAAACGTTTTTGAGCCTTTTTATTATTTATAATAAAATCTGCCCTTGCTTTGCTAGAGAACTAATATGACGCGTATATGGGCTTGAGAGTCTATTTTTATGTGCTGATAAGCTGTGAAATTGAAAAAGGGCTTATACGGCGCTTTGTGATTTTTGAAAGGGGGGTTGTTTAAGCGCTGTCAGGTTACAAGGTTAAACTCTGCCGGCGCTATAGGCTGATTCTCCTCTTGATCCTTAGGTATTAAAATAGTAAGCTCTGTATAATTGTCATTTTCTATTTTTCTGCTTTTTATCTTAAAGCCACTGCTTGTCATGGTATCTATCACTCGATTTATGGCTGTGTAGAAGGATGAAACGTCCTTGTATGTAACTGGTTTTTGCTTCTGGGGCTTTGATTTGTCTACTAAGGAGTCAACCAGCTCCTCCGCCTGGGCGACGTTTAGGCGCTCAAGGGACATTTTGTTAAGTAGGCTTAATCTTAAATCCACGTCGTTTACCCTTAAAAGAGCGCGAGCGTGCCTTTCTGTTAGCTTATTTTTTAGAATTATTTCTCTCTCTAAGGGAGTGAGCCTTAAAAGCCTTAGCTTGTTTGCAACGTAGGATTGACTGTTTGAGAGCTTTTCTGCCACCTCCTCTTGAGTTAAGCTGTACGTATCGATGAGCGCTTCTATTGCCATTGCTTGCTCAAAAATATTCAAATCCTCACGCAAAAGGTTTTCAATGATAGATATTTGCGCGCTTTTTTCCTCGTTTACATCTACTAGAATGCAGGGGACGTAGTTAATTCCAAGCTCCTTGGCGGCTCTTAGACGTCTTTCTCCTGCCACGAGCTCGTATTCCTCGCCGATTTTTCTTACGCTTAGCGGTTGAATAATGCCGAATTGCCTTATACTGTCTGCAAGCTTAATAATTGAGTCCTCTGCAAAGATTTTTCTTGGTTGGTTGGGGTTTGGTTTGATTTTACTTACGTGGATAGACCAAATTTGCTCTCCTTTTTTGATTTCCTCGTGCTTTTTCTCGTTTTCCTTCATTTTTTAGCTCCTTTTCTTAATTGGTGTTGGAATTTTAATCCAAAAACAGTTTAACACCAAATATGAAAGAAGATTGTCTGCTTTTGGGGCTAAAAAAGCACTATTATTAAGGGGAAATGCTCGAAAATGCTACAAACCCTTGTCTTTGCTCGCAAAAGGTCGCAAATTAGCCTTAAATGGGGCGAAAAAGGCGCGAATAGCCTTCGCCAAAGGAAAAGGGGACTTAAATGGGTAAATAGCTTAAAATATAGGGGAATCAGAGCCAGAGCGCACATTATTGAGTAAATGGCTGAAAAGCGGCTGGGGTATTAGTAAAACAGAGGTTTAAGCGGAAAAAACTACTATTTGTGAGAAAACAGCTATAAAAGCATGCGAGGGCACGTAGTATAAGAAAAAACATTAAAAGCGGGGAAATATAACCAAGGGGGAGAAAATGAATAAATACTCGGTTTTTGCAAATATTTTAAGAAAATATATGTATAAATATGCATTTTGTGAATATACGTTGAAAATGCGAAGTCAGACAAGGGGTTAAGTGTTTTCAAAAATTACCAACTTAAATATTGAAAACTTATTCAAAAAATGCAGAATAAAAATACACCGACAAGAGGTCGGTGTATTCTTGTGGTATGGGCGCTTTGATTAAGCGTACTTTACGTTAATGTTGATAATCTCCTTAGGGCGAACAACCTTGCCGTCAAAGAGTGCAAAGCCCTTAACTGCATCTGCAAAGGATTTTTCCGGTCTATATGCCTCTGTGTGGGTAAGAGGGTTTACAAAGGCAATAGCTCTCTTTGTTCTAATCATAATGTTATCAACGGCGCCAGAGTCGGTTTTTTCTACGTTGTTTGAAAGCTTTACCGTTACGTTGCCATACATAGCAACTCTGCCGTTTTCGAGCATTTGACTGTTGTCGGTGTCCTTGCCGATATAAGCCTGCTTAAAGAGCTTATAGAAGCGTGGAGACACGGTAACTGTAATGCCTGATGCCATATTTACGTCGTTTTCCTGTAGCTTTTCGATTGCATCGTCAAGCAATGAAAGAACGTTATCCTTTGTTACGAGGACTGCGCTTGCATTAAGGCTTTGAACCTGTGGGTTGGTTGCCATAGTGGCAATGTATTTGTCCATTTCGTTAGCCAGACCCTCGGAGGTTTCCTGGCTTAGCGCGTCCATTAAGCCTCCAACGGCTTGCGCCTTGTCAATGTCGCCAACCTTGTAGTTGAAGTAACGAATTTGATTGATGCCAAGAATTACGGAGGTGTCCTCGATTTCCTCTGCATCGTCGATTACGCCGTTTGCGTTCTCTCTTTCAAGGGATTTGATTGTAGGCTTGCCTACGCCTAAGATGTGTACACTGTCGCCCTTGCTTGCAACAAGGCCCTCGTATTGTCTGTTGCAGTCCTCAACGAACACGCAAGCGCGCTCAAGTTCTCTGTTAATTGATTCTGCCCATACTGATGGGATAAAGTTTTGATATGCCATAATATACTCCTAAATATAAAATTTTGTGAAGCAGGAGCAAATGGCTATATAAACAAGATTTTTAAGAGATAGGCGCATAGACGTAAAAACCCGTATAAGAGTATAAAAGTCCTTAAAAATGCGCTATTTTGACCCTCGTGGCACCACTCTGCGTGCAATTGAACTGAAAAAACTGGAAGATAGGGCTTCCGACCCTTGTCCTGCCACGCAAGAGTGCTCGCCTTTGCTTGTGAAACGCTCAAATTCTTTTTTTCGGGTAAGCCCCTGCGCTTAGCGTTTTCTTGCAATTAAAAGGCTCTTAAATGTCTTGTTGTTGGTCGGATTTGCGACACAGGGTCGCTAAAAATGTATAAATAGGCTTAAAATTGTTAAAGCTTAGTCTTAAAAAGACTAAATCATACAAAAAGCAATGAAAAGCCCACTGCTTAGCGCTTAAGATGCTGATAAGGAAAGCTACCAGCGAGCCTGACTCTTTCTTATTTTGTCGAAGTTTTTGCTTATTTGCTCCTTTGACATGCGCATAACCTGTTCTCTTGAGAAAAACTCTTGACTTGCGCTACCGTTTGAGGAAAGAGAGCCAACAGATGCACTGCTAGAGGCAAGCCTTGCTTGATACTTCCTTATAGCCTCCTGCTCCAGGGACTCCTTAAGCTTAATAAAATCAAGGTATTTCTTTGAAATTGTGTCGCCTTGTCCGCCTCCTAGAAAGAGAAGAAAGTCTTTGTCGCTTTTGATAGCGTCTATGCTTATGCTTGGGAAGGATTTTTCAAGCTCGGCTATTACTAAAGGATTATCAAGGTTAAGAATCTCGGAGCCTTCGCCCGGAATCTGCTTTGATAGCTGATAGGCGCTACCTTGGGCGTCGCTGTCGCTGATTTTGCCATTCTCTTGCATAAAGCCCTGCGACATAAGCATGTCAAGCACTGTTTTACCTATGCTCTCGAGAAAATCCTTATTGTTTAAGGCATTAGGCGGTTTTTTGCTTGAAAATGCTTGATTTTCAACGCCTTTGCCATCAAAATGAGGATTTTCCTCCTTAGAAACGTCGTTTTCGCTTATATATGACTCGTTATCCGCCTCAAAAGCTTTGCTTTTGGCGCTTTCGTTTAAGGGAGTGTCTGAATTTGGCTTAAAAGCTACGCTTTTACCCTGAAAATCAGGTGAATTTTCGGAAAAATCGCTTGCTGAAGCTTGTTTTTGGGATAAAGAGCTCAAATTAGCCGGTCTTTCATTGATTTCAGACACTTTGCACGTGATTTTGCTCAAATTATTCTGTTCAGACAAGGAAAATACGTCTTTTTCCTTTGATTTTTGATTATTCATGCTATTTTGCTACTTTCTAATTATATAAAATCAAAAGTAATCTCTAAATGTTAGACACATACTCGCTAATTCTTGTTTGTTTTATATAATTCTATCTCCTTTCTAAGCCTGGAAAGCTCTGATGACCTCTCCAGCTCGATTTGCTTCAGGAGCTCCTGCTTATTAGTGATTGCGGATTCTGGATAAGCCTTTATATATGTGTCAAGACTAATGCTTCCGTTCTTTAAGCAGGTGTCAAGGAGGCTGATATCTGATGCAATGCTTGCTTTACTGCCTCCGATTGCCTCTACTACCACGTCAAAGATTGAATTTTCGTAATCCTTTGAGGAAAATAGTGCAAAAACCTCCTTTTCCTCGCCTGTTGTGCTTACTTCCTTTCTTATATATGAGCTTTTGTAGTAGAAAAGCTTAAGGAATTGAGCTAAAACCTTACCTTGCTTTCGCTTGACAATATAGAAATTGCCTCTTAGCTCCTCAATTGGCATATTTGCCTGTGCCTGAAGATAAGCAATTGCTGCACCAGACATATTAGAATTATAAGCCTCGCCCGTCATAACCTCGGTTGTGCCTGATACGGCACGGGTGAGCTCCGTTAGCTTGCTTGTAATATTCATTGGAGCATCGGAGAGTGAGCTCTCGCTCATTCTCTTAATACCGTTGCCTGTGCCAGAGTAGTCGATTAGCACCTGACCTGGTGAATTTGATATTTTTTGATTTTTCAGAGCATTTGGTAGAGCAATGTACTTGCCCCAAGCACACTCCTGAGCGTTGAGCAGGCTCATGGCAATATTAAAATTGATAGCCTTTTGGTTCGGAATTATGCCCTCAACCTCAGAAAGTCCATATATGGAGCTCTCCTTTCTTTCATAATATCCACAAACTATCGGAAAAAGCGTTGCAACGCTTTCGTTTGTGTTGCTTGGACTTGCACCCTTGTCCTGTATAGCTTTGTCATTTTGAGCTTCGCCAGCTACGTTGTCGCTATTTGGTGTTATTCTAAAGGGCTTATTTATAATTTGCTCCTTGGTTGCTCTCTCGCAATAAATTTCGCCGTTTTGCTTAAAGTACCTTGTTAAAAGAGTAGCTGTTTTGTCGGCATTTTGCTCCCTTGTGCCGTATAAATTTTCGCCCTCATCGCTTTTAAGGGTAGAGGTGCTTATATTTTTGTCGCAGAGTGTAGCGATTTTCTCCAGTGAGCGACGAGAAGCGATTAAAATCCAGTCCTGCTTTTGCTCGTTTAGCTCGCTTGGGTCGGAAAAGAAGATGTTCAAGGGGTCAATTAGCTCGCATCTTACACCACCTGTAGCTTGACCGTCAATTCCTGAGGCGTTCGGGTCCCAATAATAATGATAGAAGTATGAGCCCTTTTTAACTCCGTCATCGATAGCCTGCTTGTCAAGCTCCTCTTGACCTAGCTCCTTAAGAACGTAGCTTGCAAAATCGTTAAAGGCGCCCGTGTCAGTTAGGGGAGAGTAGCTCTTATAATGAATTCTGACTGGTGTTGAAAGAATTGACGCCTTTTTGCTTCTGCAAATCATCTTCACTATGTTAATAACCGGTCTTGGTAGATTTTTTGTGCTTGGCGTTGGGTTGGGCCACTGCTTTCCCTCGTAAAAGCTTACGTAGGTCGGCAAACTGTCGCGTAAGCCTATCTGATTTTGAAAATCAAGCCCCTTTTCGTATAGCTCCCAAAGGTGAGTTTTCTTGTCTAGCTCTTGTCCTTGCCATTGAGCCATTGATCAATCACCTCCTTATAAGAAGGGGAGTCATCCTCTGATTTTTGTACGGTGCTACCAGTAATTGAGTTTACGATGCTCTCAAGCCTTTCAACTCGGGCAGTAAGCTCTAAAATTTGCTTAGTTTTTGTCATTTTACCACTCCATAAAATCTTTTTGCTCGGGAAGCTCGAAGGTAAAGGAATTTGTCAAAAAGCTCGACTCTGTGTCGAAGCTTTCAATTTTTTGAGAAAAATCGCTTCTTACAAAATGGGCGATCGCGGAAGCCATTATTAGGTCGTCGTGGCTTCCCTCACAGGCTGAATATTTTCCCGTTGAATGCCTTACAAAGTGAAGCATTTCAAAAAGAGTTACTCTGTCAGTTTCCAGCCGAATGTTTTCGCGCATAACCTCAACGAGATTAGCAAGAATAATAGGTCTTGAAACGGCAGTTGTCAGAAAGCCATAATAGCTATCGTATCTGTCCTGAGTGTTAGTTTTTCCCTTAGAAAGATAGATGTTTGGATAGCCTAGCTTTCTAAGCACTCTTACCGGATGTCTGGAATAATTGGTTTCAACTGCGATCAACGCATCATTGTAGTATCTTCCTAGACAATAAAGCTGTTTTGCAAACACGTCCTCGTCCATTTTGCGTTTTCTAAGAGTTGCAACGCAGATGCCGGTTGTGTTATCAAGAACCTTAGCTGCAAAGAAGTCCTTGCCGATTCCTGCAGTGTCGGCACCTATAACGTAAGGCTTTTTCTCCTCTCCCTGCCCTGATTTTGCATGATAGGGAGGAGCAACGATTGAAATATAGCCGTCCTCCTTTTCCAGAAATTTGATGTTCGTAATAACCTTTTGAAAGCCCATAAGGTTTCCAAAGTCATCCTTGATTGGCTCGTGCTTCGTATCGTAGGTGAAAACACCGCGGATTTTAGGCACGTTAAAGCTACTTAGATAGTTAGAAATAGCCTCCTTATCAAAAAGACACTCGCCACTTGAAAGAAAAGCCTCCTCTGCTGTACAGGGATACTCCTGCTTAATGGTGCTTTTGTCGATATACATAAAATATTTTCTGGCATACCAGGCTAGTTGATATTCGTGCAAGCCTATCTCCTTGAGGCTATCAAGGCGCTCTTTTAGCCACTGGGTCGGCTTTTTTAAGAATTCCAGACTCCTGTCCTCATATTCAGCAGTTTTCCACCAGGGGTAGAAAAGATTAACACAAGCACCACTGTCCCACAGGGATTTTGCCTCGTTAAAGCCGTTTGCCGTGGTTTCGTAAACGCAAAGGGCGTTTGCAGTAGCAGCCTCTTGAATTGATTTTTGTAAATCGCTTAAGGGGCATTTGTAAAAGGCAACCTCAGAATAGTGTATAAAGGAAAGAGTTCTGCTTCTTCCTATGTTTGAGCTTGCCGTTGCAACTCTCCAAGAGGAGTTAAGCCTCTCGAAAAAAAGCTCGCTTGCAGAGTTTAGCTTCTCAGTTGGCTTTAATCTTTCTGGTAGACTTGAATACATTTGCTTAGCCTTGTCTATAAAGATTGCCTTTGCGTTGTCCTCTCGGTCTGCCAGCGTAAAGCCTGAGAAGTTCCTTGTGGTAATTGCATAGGCAAGCTGAATAGCAGTAATCAGCGTGGTAAAGCCCTGCTGTCTGCCCTTCAAAATGAAATATGGCTTTTCCGTGCCGTGCTTTTCAAGCTGAGAGATAAAATCCCGTTGCACCTCGTTAAGTATAAAGGGAACGCAACACTTGTTTTTGTCAACGACGGTGAAGCATGCCTCTATTAAGAGGTATGGCTTTTTGAGAATTTGCTCTCGAAGTGCTTTTGTTTCAAGGATTGTATCTGCAATAGCTGTGCAAATTTCACTATCCCTTATGATATCTCGGGTTTGATACCAGCTTATGTGCCTTTTCTCTACAAGCTGGTCTATTGTTAGGGTCATTTTTCCTCCTTTCTTGCTTCCCTATCTCTATTCTGACAGAAAAAAGTGGTACTGACCGGTACACTTTGGAATTTTTGAAAGCTTTACCACCTTGTCCCGCTTTTTTAAGAAGCAAAATGGGGCAAATAAGCCTTAACATTAAAATAAATAAATGCTATACTTTATATATTAAAAAATAAGGAGAGAAGAAATGAAGGCTGTTGTAACTGTAATTGGAAAGGACTCTGTTGGAATTATTGCCGAGGTTAGCGCTGAGTGTGCTAAGCATAAGGCAAATATTGTTGATATCACTCAAAGCGTATTGAAGGATTACTTTGCAATGATTATGCTTGTTGAAATAGATAAAATGGAAGCTGATTTTGCTAAGTTCCAAAAGGAGCTTGCGCTCCTTGGGGAAAAGAAAAATCTTGACATTCGTGCTATGCACGAGGACATTTTCAACTCAATGCATAGAATTTAAGAGGTAAAAAATGATAAACATAAACGATATTCTAGAAACCGTCAATATGATTAAGCAGGAAAATCTTGATATTCGTACTATTACTATGGGTATCTCCCTGCTTGATTGCGTAAGCGACGACCAAAAAAGATTAGAGGAAAAGATTTACGATAAAATCACAAAAAGTGCAAAAAATCTTGTTTCCACTGCAAACGACCTTGAAGCAACCTACGGTATTCCTATTATTAACAAGCGCGTGTCAGTAACTCCAATCTCGCTTGTTGGAGCTTGTGCAGACGTCGAGGACTACGTTCGCTTAGCTCAGGTTCTTGAAAGAGCTGCTAATGAGGTGGGCATTAACTTTATCGGTGGCTTCAGCGCTCTTGTTCAAAAGGGAATGACAAAGGGTGCTAAAAATCTTATTGAGTCAATTCCTCAGGCGCTCGCTTCAACGACTAAGGTTTGCTCTAGCGTAAACGTGGCAAGCACAAAGGCTGGTATAAATATGGACGCAGTTGCTCGCATGGGCGAGATTATGAAGGAAACTGCATACTTAACAAGAGATAATGATTCAATTGGCTGTGCAAAGCTGGTTGTATTTTCAAATATTCCAGAGGACAACCCCTTTATGGCAGGCGCAATGCATGGTATGGGTGAAAACGACACTGTTATTAACGTTGGCGTTTCTGGCCCAGGCGTTGTAGCCTCTGCTATTAAGCGCGAGGGCTTTTGCGATTTTTCCCGTCTTGCCGACGTAATCAAGAAAACCGCATTTAAGATTACAAGGGTTGGTCAGCTTATTGCTTATGAGGCGTCAAAGCGTCTTGATACTCCTTATGGAATTATCGACCTATCCTTAGCTCCGACCCCTGCAGTGGGCGACTCCGTTGCGCATATTCTTGAGAATATGGGACTTGAAAAGTGTGGTACGCATGGTACAACTGCTGCCCTTGCTATGCTTAACGATGCAGTTAAGAAGGGTGGAGTAATGGCATCATCTCACGTTGGAGGCTTAAGCGGTGCGTTTATCCCTGTTTCTGAGGACGCAGGAATGATTTCTGCCGTTGAAAACGGTGCATTATCAATTGAAAAGCTAGAGGCTATGACGGCTGTTTGCTCCGTTGGACTTGATATGATTGCAGTACCTGGAGATACAAGCGCATCAACCCTTAGTGGTATTATTGCTGATGAAATTGCAATTGGTGTTATAAATAACAAGACAACTGCAGTGCGTCTTATTCCTGTTTATGGTAAGGGCGTTGGCGAGGTTGTTGAGTTCGGTGGACTTTTGGGCTATGCTCCAATTATGAAGCTGAGCGATTATTCATCAGAGGAATTTATTAAGCGTGGTGGCAGAATCCCTGCTCCAATTCATAGCTTAAGAAACTAAAAGGAGTTTATTATGAAAAAGCTAGATACATTATGCGTGCAAGCAGGCTACACTCCAAAGAGTGGTGAGCCCAGAGTCGTGCCAATAGTACAAAGCACTACCTTCTATTACGAAAAGGCAAGCGAGCTTGCAGATTTATTTGATCTGAAGGCAGACGGCTACTTCTATACAAGGCTTGCAAACCCAACCGTTGACGCTCTCGAAAAGAAGCTCTGCGCTCTTGACGGCGGTACTGTTGCAATTGCAACTGCCTCCGGTATGAGTGCAACGCTTCTTGCTATTTTGAACGTTTGCGGAGCAGGGGACAACGTGGTTGCTTCCCGTGCAATTTACGGCGGAAGCTACAATTTATTTTCCGTTACCTTGCCAAAATATGGCATAGAGTGTCGTTTCTTTGACCCAGATGATTCAAAGGAGAACATCGAAAGGCTAGTTGACGACAAGACGAGAGTTATCTTTGCAGAGACTATTGCCAACCCAACAATCGTTGTTTTGGATTTTGAAAAGCTTGCTGATATTGCAAAGCGTAACAAGGTTTTATTTATGGTTGATAACACTCTTGTAACACCTGTTTTGTGCAGACCATTGGATTTTGGTGCAAATATTGTTATTTACTCCTCATCTAAATATCTTGACGGACACGCAGTTGCACTTGGTGGTGTAATTGTTGACGGTGGAAACTTTGATTTTAGTTCAACTGACAGATACAAGGAATTTTTAGTGCCAGATGAAAGCTATCACGGTCTTGTTTACTCCAGCCTTGGCAAAACTGCCTTTGGCGTTAAGTGCAGAGTACAGATGATGAGAGATTTAGGCGCTATTATGAGTCCGGAAAATGCGTTCCTTACAAACCTTGGTATGGAAACCCTTGCACTCAGAATGGAAAGACACTCAGAAAACGCAAAAAAGGTTGCAGAGTATCTAAGCAAGCATCCAAAGGTTGAATGGGTTAAGCATGCTTCCCTTGAAAGCAATCCATACCACGCTCTTGCTATGAAGTATATGCCTAAGGGACAGGGTGGAATGATGAGCTTTGGCGTTTTCGGTGGTAGCGCAAAGGCTGCTGAATTTATGGAAAAGCTTGAAATGATTGCTATAGTTACTCACGTTGCTGATAGCAGAAGCTGTGTATTGCATCCTGCCTCAACGACTCACCGTCAGCTTTCAAGTGCTGATCTTGAGGCTATTGGAATTAAGGATAACCTCATTCGTCTATCTGTTGGTATTGAAAACGTTGAGGATATCATTGCAGACATTGACAAGGCTCTTGCAAGTATATAAAAATTAGTGCCAAAGGGCACAAAAATAGACACTCCCCTCGAAGAAAGGAGATTTACAATGCCTATTATTATTCCTAAGGACATACCTGCATATCAAACTCTTTATGATGAAAACATATTCGTTATGAACCACGAAAGAGCTATGACACAGGATATCCGTCCTATTGAAATTGCTATTTTGAACCTGATGCCTACTAAAATCGAAACTGAAACTCAGCTGATAAGGCTTCTTTCCAACTCTCCTCTGCAAATTAAGGTTACTCTTATAGGAACAGAGAGCTATGTTGGTAAAAACACTCCACTAGGACATCTTCAACGCTTCTACAAGACCTTTTCTGAGGTTAAAGACGAGCATTTTGACGGTATGATCATAACAGGCGCGCCCGTTGAAATGATGGAGTTTGAGGAGGTTAAGTATTGGAAGGAATTAACTGAGATCTTTGAGTTTGCCAACACCAACGTTCAAAGCACCATATTTATTTGCTGGGGTGCACAGGCTGCACTTCATTATTACTATGGGCTAAACAAACAGGTTTTGGACAAGAAGATTTTTGGAATATTCAAGCATACAAAGTACGTAAAGTTTGACCCACTTCTCAAGGGAACTGATGAGGAATTTCACATGCCTCACTCCCGTCATACTACTATGAATGAGGACGAAATCAGACACGTAGACGACCTTATGCTTCTTGCTGGCTCTGACGAGATTGGTCCATCTGTTATTCGTTCACAGGACGGACGTCGCATTTTCCTTATGGGACACATGGAGTACGATAAGGATACTCTTAAAAACGAATATCTTCGTGATTTGGCAAAGGGCTTGCCAATTGAGGAGCCACTTCATTATTTCAGAGATGCAGAAAAGACAAAGATCGCGCCAAACTGGTATTCAACTGCCAACATTATTTATTCTAACTGGTTGAACTACTACGTTTATCAAATGACTCCCTATGATATTAAGGGAATCAGCAAAAAGCTTATGAATAATTAAAAAAAGCGACCATGTGTCGCTTTTTTGTATAAAACAAAAAGCACGATTGATAATCGTGCTTTTATTGTTTATCCTTTTCCTGATATAGCTTAAACTCAAACCAGAAGGTGCTACCCTTACCAATCTCACTTGAAACGCCGAAGCGGGAGTTGTGAAGTAAGAGAATGTTTTTAACAATAGACAAGCCAATGCCTGTGCCGACCATAGCGCGCTTGTGTACCTTGTCCACCTTATAATATCTATCCCAGATAAGTGGGAGGTTTTCCTCGCTTATACCCTCACCTGTATCTGTTACGGAAATACGAACTATGTCGTCCTTAATTTCCTGCTTTACAATAACGACCTTATCCTCGCCCGTGTAGTTAATTGCGTTATTTATAAGGTTATAGGCAACCTGCAAAAGCCTTGTTTCGTCTGCCAAAACAAACGCCTCGCCCTCATGCTCAAAGCTTATTATATAGCCGTTGTGATTTATAAGGGTGTCGTAGCGCTTAACCGTATCCTGTAGGGTCTTAGTTATTGAAATCTTTTTCATATCCAGCTTTTGTGCGCCAGATTGAAGCTTTGAAACGTTGAGCAGATCGTTGACAAGTGATGTAAGGCGGGCAGTCTCATCAATAATAACCTGCATATTCTCTGGCGTATTCTCTCCAGGAATATCACGCATAACCTCGGAATAGCCCGAAATCATAGTTAGTGGAGTTCTTAGGTCGTGGGAAATGTTCGCAATAAGCTCTTTTCTTATGCCCTCCACCTCTGCCATATCTGCAGTAGCCTTGTTTAGAGTTTTAGCAAGGTCCACAACCTCACGGGGTCCCTTTTCCTCAAAGTGAACAGAGAAGTCGTTTTCCTTAAGAAGTCTTGCATCCTTGTCCATTTTTTCAATAGGAGATGAGATTTTCTTTGCTAATATAAAGGAAACCACAAGAGCGATTATAATTGAAACCACAGTCAAAATTCCCAAAAGAGAATTGATAGTTCTTACTGTGGCTGGAATTGGGCTGGTGGAGGTGTTTATTACAACAAGAAAGGCTCTTTCGCCATCGGCTGAATGAACGATTTTTGTAGAGATAACGCTTTCATTGTTGGAGGGAAAGCTACTTTCTCCCCCGTCCTCCTTGGTATGCTCGTAAATATCCTCAAGCAGCTCCTTGTTAGAAACGTTTAGATTGTCGCAAATTATGCAATCGTTAAAAAAGTCAGCCTCTGCAACGAGGGTAAGATCGTCGCCCTCAAATGCAAATACCTTTGCACAAAGGTCGTAAGCGCTGGAAATTTCCTCAAGCAGGAGTGGAAGCTTGTCATTTTCAAGATTTGTGGTAATATCTGTGGAGGCGTGTTGAATATCACGGGTTTTTATGAAGCCGTAGATTTGCTTCAAGAACACTCCACCAGTAATCCACAAAACAAGCATAAGTCCAAGACAAAGTGCTATCATAGATATGAAAATATGTAGCCTGATGGAAAGATGCTTTTTTTCTTTTATTGGTGTATCACTCATTTTTCCTCAAATCTGTAGCCCATACCACGAATAGTAACGATAAAATCGCTATACTTGCCAAGGCTTTTTCTTAAAATTTTAATATGGGTATCAAGAGTTCTGTCATCGCCAAAAAAGTCATAGCCCCAAACGTCGGAAAGAAGCTTATCACGGGAAAGGGCAATGTTTTTGTTCTTCAGCATATAAAAGAACAGCTCGTATTCCTTTGGGGACATATCTATTCTTTCGCCATCAATGTAGACTATTCTTGCAGTCAGATCTGCAACTAAGCCGCCGTTTGCCAAGGAAATGACTTGATTTTTGTTTTCCTCCTTAGGCTGTGCGCTTTTAACTCTTTTCATAATTGCATCAACACGAAGCATAAGCTCCTTTGGCGAAAAGGGCTTTACTACATAGTCGTCAATGCCAATTTCAAAGGCGTTAATTTTATCATACTCCTCGCCACGGGCAGAGAGCATAATAATTGGAACCTGTGAGCTTTTTCTAATCTCACGGCTGGCGGAGAATCCGTCAAGCTCTGGCATCATAATGTCCATTATTATAATATCAAAGTCCTCACGAGAGACCTTTTTTACCGCATCCATTCCGTCAACTGCCTCGGTTACGGAGTGTCCCTCAAATTGGGCGTACTTTGAGATGAGCTTTCTTATCATTTCCTCATCATCTACAACTAAAATTTTGTACACTGTCATCACCTCGTTTATATTTTACCATAAAGTTTTTTCTAATGCAATAGGAACTGAAAATGCAGCATACGTATTAATTACGAAGAATGCTGCATTTCCAGTTATTTTGAAGGAGAGTAGAAAGTATCTAGATTATTGTGGAACGTATTCAAATACTTCCGCGGTAACGATTAGCTGAGTTGAGCCACGATAGAGGCAAATCTCAAGCTTATCGCCAATTTCCATATTTCCAATAAAGTTTGAAAGAGCTTCAGCTGTAACTGTTGACCAGGCTGTTTGACCAGGTGTTCTTACATAGGTGATTTTGTCGCCTACCTGAAAAACCTCATCATTATAGCCCTGACGCACGGTGATAACCTGCACGTACTGACCGTTTTTGCTATCGGCACAGGTGATGCCAATGGTTGGTCTGCCTGTTACGTAGCCCTCGTTTATGAAGTCTGTTAAAATTTTTAGTGCATCGTTTGCAGGAATTGCAAAGCCAAGTCCCTCAATGCCTGAGCCAGAGGATTTTGCGTTTACAATACCGATTAACTCGCCTCTTAGATTAAACAAGCCACCACCAGAGTTGCCTGGGTTGATTGCGGCGTCTGTTTGCATAAGATTCATAAGCCTGCCGTCAACGTTAATTTCGCGGTCAAGCGCGCTTACGAAGCCATTTGTTACAGTTCCGCCAAGCTCACCAAGAGGATTGCCGATTGCAATTACGTCATCTCCAACGTTTACAAGGCTGGAGTCGTTTATAAATGTAGCAACTGGAAGTGTTCTGCCAGCTGGCTCAACGCACAAAATGGCAATATCTCCATAAGGGTCAAAGCCCTTTACGGTTGCACTAAGCTCTGTTCCGTCAGTTAGGGTAACTGTGATTGAGCTTGCAATTTCGTTGGAGTTAGAGCCCTCAATAACGTGGGCGTTTGTAATTACGTAGTAGCCCTTGTGTGAGGTGCTGGTTTCATATTCGCCAACGATAACGCCACTTCCTGCGCCCTCGGTTACGTGCTGAAAGAAGGAGTGCACAACGTTTTGAGTTTTGATTTCAACTACTGTATCCTTTATGGAAGCTATTATTTCAGCTCTGCTTTTTCCTGTGGAATTATTTTCAACAGGGCTTGAGTTGTTGCTAACATAAACAGTGTTTGTATAAATTGTATTGCTTGTTGTAGGTGGGTTCATTGTTCTGCCAATGATAAGACCCAAAATACCTGAAATTAGAATAAGAATGGCACAGATTGCTAAAATGATGCTAAGCGAAATGCTTAGACCGTGCTTTTCCTGTTCTGGTTTAGGCTTAATGCGATTATCGAAGTTGTCGTTATATATATAGTTAGACATTAATTAACCCTCTAATTCTTCATTCTTGCTTATATTGTACACTGTCAATGTGAAAATTGTATGAAGATATAAAAAATTATATTTGAAAAAAGTCGCAAGTTTTGGTTAAAATGGGTTAAATTTTCAAATTCCTTCATTAATTATATAACTATATATTATTGCTTTTGCTTTTTTCAATTTGCTCCTCAAGATAACTGATTGCGTCCTTCAGCCCGCCGATTTTGTCAATCAAGCCAAGCTCGGTGGCGCGCTTTCCGTCAACAATTGAGCCTGTGTCTGTAGCAATTTGATCTGTGGCAAGCATAAGCTCGCGTAGCTTTTCCTCGCTGATTCTTGAATGGCTGGTTACAAAGTCTATTATTCTGTCTTGCATTTTTTCAAAATAGTAATAGGTTTGTGGTGCGCCTACAATTGTACCGCTGACTCTTACGGGGTGAATTGTCATAGTGGCGCTGGGTACTATAAAGGACATTTCTGCAGAAACGGCAAGTGGTACACCGATGGAGTGTCCACCTCCCAGAACAAGAGAAACCGTCGGCTTTTTCATACTGGAAATCAGCTCTGAAATTGCAAGACCTGCCTCTACGTCGCCACCCATTGTATTTAGTACGATTAAAAGACCGTCTACGTCTTTGCTTTGCTCAATGGAAACCAAGAGAGGGACAATATGCTCATACTTTGTGGATTTTTGATCCGAGGGCAGGGTGTAATGCCCTTCAATTTGACCTATAATGCTAAGACAGTAAATTTTGCCTCCCTTGGAATCTGTAGGAACGGAGCCGTTTTTTTCGATTTGATCTAAAAGCTGATCAAGCTCATTTTTGCTTTCGTCTTTTTCTGTATTCATATTTATACCTCTTTTTTGAAATATTGTTGCCGTTTTGGGTGGAAAATATGCTTAAAAAGTCTTGTATTTATTGGATTTGTGAGCATTTTCAAAATATTTGAAAATTTTTGAAAAAAAGGCTTGACAAATAAAAATGTAAGTGATATAATAGCAAAGCACTGTCAAAGAGGCAGAGCGAAAAGATCCTTGAAAATTGAACAATGAACTAAGAAAAAAAGTTTTTGAAAGAGAACTAATGTACAAAAGACGGAACTCTTAAGAAAAATTCTTTTAAGTTAAGAAAACTACTCGAAACAAGTAATTAAAGTAAAGAGCGAATTAAGCGCTTTAAGAAATGATTTAACGGTAG
>JAFTXZ010000020.1 GCA_017461385.1 Clostridia bacterium
GTAGACAGAAGTAAACTATTAGTTGACAAAATCTTTTATTTTTGCGAAATTTCCCTTTGAAAAGCAACGCAAGGCTTAGCAAAGGAAAGGTTAAGCTGCATAGAGACAACTAAGAGTGGACAAAAGTAAAGGTCAAGTAGCCAAGCTTCACTTTCCATCAATAAAGCTTGTAGAAATCACCAATATCATCAAAAAGCAAAAACCCAATGTACCAAAAATGGTACATTGAGCCCCCTTTTTTTACAAAACTGCTGAATGTTTTAGCTTTCTTGCATAATCCAATGTACCAAAAATGGTACATTGAACCCCTTTTTTTACAAAACTGCTGAACGCTTTAGCTTTCTTACATAACCCAATGTACCAAAAATGGTACATTGAGCCCCCTTTTTTACAAAACTGCTGAATGCTTTAGCTTTCTTGTATAACCCAATGTACCAAAAATGGTACATTGAGCCCCCTTTTTTACAAAACTGCTGAATGCTTTAGCTTTATCGCATAACCCAATGTACCAAAAATGGTACATTGACAGGGGTAAAAATCAAAACCTTAGCAAAAAAAAGCACCCAGTGGGTGCTTTTTTTATTTGTTAAATTCCTCGACCTGACTCTTTTCATAATCGCTTAGAGTGTAAGGAAGATATTCCTTTTCAACCTTTACCTCGTTGCCAGCTGTGTCTGTTTCAACCTTGTACGTCTCATGAATTTTAAGGTCGCCAAGAGCGTATTTGCTACCCACCTTATCTCTTAGATATGCAGGGGTAGTATCAGTCTCCTTAACCCACTCAACGTCGTTAAGAATCATATTCAAAAGCAAATGGTCAGTGGTAAAATCAATTCCAGTAAACTCAAGCTTGAAATATTTGTAGTTAAAATGGTCCTCGCTTAAGTAAATGCTAGGAGTAAAGACGTTACCCTGACTATCAACAATATTAAAGGAAATTTTGTCCTCGGTAAAGTTAGGGCATTGCTCCTGAACAGACTTAATTTGATTCTTGTTATAGCGCACACAAATTTGTAAATAGCCTGATCCCTTAATGTAGTAAAGGGAATATGGGAATAGCGAGCCGTGGTCGCTATTCATAAAGGCACTTTCAGTGTCGTGGGTGTATATATCCTGACTTACCTGGTAAGCCTGGGAAAAGTCCTTGGTAATATAAAGTCCGTTCATCGCCTTATAATCAGACTGATAAATTCTTACGCACAAAAAGATAACAAAGGCAAGAATACTAGCTCCTAGAATAGCAGAAAAGACACGAGAAATTATTTTAGAGGCTTTCTCCTGCTTAGCGCTTTTTATATCGAAATCCTCAATTTCCCTTTCAGCGATAGCAGGGTTGAAGGTGTCTTGAGCATTATTCTTATTTTTCAAGATAATTCAATCCTTTCTTTTTAGTTCTACACAATTGTAGCATATAACTGATAATCTTTCAAGATTTTTGTTAAAAATACTTGACAAAAGAAGAAACATTCTATATAATATAAAGCTGTGAAATGCTAAGCACAAGGGGGAAAAGTAATGGCACTTAATATAACCTCGTTACTAAATGGTCGTCTTCATAAGATAGAATTTGAGTACACCATTGAGAACACAGAGGATAATGCTATTATACCACCAAGCGATGTTTCTTTCACAGCGCCAATATCTGTCAGTGGCTATGTTGACGATGCAGAGGGCTATTATCAGGTCTATGTAAGGTCAAGCATTGACTATCGTGGAAGCTGTGCAAGATGTCTCGAGGACGTTTTTGGCACATTCGTTCTTGAATTCAACCGTACTGTTGTACCCTTCGGCACTCTACAAAATGAGCTTAACGAGGAATATATCGTCGTTAAGGGCGGACTTTTGGACATCGACCGCTTGATTGTAGAGGAACTTTTGCTGGAGTTTCCATCAAGGCTTCTGTGTAAAGAGGAATGCGCAGGACTTTGCACCGTGTGTGGACAAAATCTAAACCATGGTCAGTGCAGTTGCCCGAAGTAAAAAGAAAATAAGCTAAAGCTTGTATTTTTGCAAAAAAGACTTGCAATTGGAAAAATTGTGTAGTATAATACTACAGTAAACCGTAACATATAACTTAAGGAGGTTATTCACAATGGCAGTTCCAAAGAGAAAGCAATCTCATTCTCGTACAAATTTGAGAAGATCACAAAATAGCAAATTGACCGCACCAACTATGGCTAAGTGCCCAAAGTGTGGCGAGTACAACCGTACACATCGTGTTTGCTCCGCTTGTGGATACTATGGCGATAAAGAGATAGTTAAGAAGGACAACTAATATAAGGGGGCTTACAAAAAAGTAAGCCCTATATTATTTTACAAGGGAGCAGATTATGATTTTTAAGCCAAGGCATAACGATAAGGGACTTAGAGCAACGTATATAATCCTGCTCTTTCTGTCCGTGCTGTTTTTAATGATAGATAATCCCCAATACAAGTGGCTTTACCTGAGCCTTGCAATAGTTACTCTGATAGGTGGAGTATATTTGATAATTAGCTTTGAGCTAACCAGCTATTCCTATGTTTTTCAGGAAAAGGGAAAAAGGGTAGAATTTTTTGTTGACAAGGCAACGGGCAAAAGAAATAACTACGTCTGCTATTATCATTTGAGCGACCTTTGCTATTTTGGCAAGCAGGATGAAAAAACCAAGCAGTGGCTTGATGAAAAATACAAGGGCGCGGTAATGTACAGATACGTACATAACATTTTTACCAAGGAAAAATACATTATGGTTTTTAAGGGCGAGCGTGGCTTCGAGGCTGTCATAATAGAAGCAAACGCTAAGCTGATTGCCTATATGGAGAAGCTAACAAAGGCTTATGAGTTAAAGCTTGACAAAGCAGAGGAGCAATAAGGGACAAAAAATAAGGTTGCCGTAGAATTCTATGGTAGCCTTTTTTATCGTATACACAAAAAATAATTGCAAATACCCCGACAATATGATATAATGAAGGTGCTAAACTAACTGAATAAATCGGAGCAGAGGCATAGTTTCTTGAATGGGGATATTATACCTTTTTTTCGCATTCTAATTTTGAATTTGACTAAAATGCAAATTCCGCCAATTAGGATGTTGAGGTTTTCCCCGTTCTGGTTTCGGTTAGTTTAACGACAGTCGGAGTTTGCGTTTTTTTGAGCGTCAGCTTCGGTTGGCGCTCTTTTTATATTTTAGGAGGGAAAGCTATGAAAGGAAAAAGATTTTTAGCACTTTTAGTGGTAGTAATGGCAGTATTGCTTCTTGGCTTGTGTGCATGTGGCGACACTGAGTCAACAACACCACAAAAGCTCTCGGCACCAATTGTTACATTAGATGGTAATGTGGCAAGCTGGCAGAGCGATGCAAATGCTGACAGGCTTGAGATAAGCCTAGATGGCACATTGACTTACTTGGAGAATACAGTTACACAAAAAACACTGACAAATGGACAAAGCCTCAAGGGTTCGCTTTGTTGGTGACGGAGTAAATTATTCCACAAGCGATTGGAGTAATGTTGTAACATATACAGAAAATGAACAACCACAGGAGCCAACAAAGCTTCAGACACCTACTGTTTCAATTTCGCAAACAGGACTTGCAACATGGTCAGTTGTAGCAAATGCAAACAGCTACGTGTATAAAATCAACGGTGGCACAGAAATTTCAACCTCAACAACTGCCGTTCAATTAACAAACGGACAAAGCATTGAGGTTAAGGCTGTAGCAGGTAGTGGTGATTATCTTGACAGTGATTTTAGCACTAGCCAAACCTACACAGAGGCTACCGAGAATCCAGATAATCCTAATCCAAACCCAAATCCAAACCCAAACCCAGACAATCCAAATCCTAACCCAACACCAAGCGAGGCGCCAACGTACTTAGGTATTGTTGCATCTAATCAGGAGCCAACGCCTGAAAATTCATCATCAGGCATTTTGGCTATGGCACACAGAACCTCTCTTACCTTTGAGGAATCACTAAGAGCATTCCTAGGAAAGAGCGAAAACGCACTAGGAGATAGTGAGCCGATTGCTAGCGACTATGAGGTGTATAGCAGAGGCGAGCAGGTTGTATATATTCAAATATGGCTTGATAACCCAGACCAAAATACAATTCTTTCACTAAAGCTAAACGGAGTAAAGTATCAAGCGGGCGGTGCGCTTCAGTCCTTCTTCGTACAGGACGACGACACATACCTAAACTGCGTTTACGTTGCAGTTACAATCCCACAGGACGCTTATGAGGAAATCTCCTACCAGGTTACCGAAATTGAATACGTTGAGGGCACCAACATAAGCCAAAATGGTAAGGCAGTTTTAATTGATGAGGAAAAGGACACGGTGACCATAGGCTTAATCTATGAGGAAACCCTAATTGCCTCTGAAATGTTAACCACTGACAGCACAGCATCATCACTATCCTTTAGTCTAACTATTGTGGACGATAGCATAGTACCAAAAATCGGTGGCTGGCTACGTGTTATAATTTACAATCAACAAAATGAAATTTTAGGACAATATAAGCTGACAAAGGGCGAGAATACCTTTACCTTTGATAACTTAAGTGCAGATACCTACTATTCAGTAATGGCATTTATGCTAGGCGACGCACACGACGGTCAAGGCGTAACCGTTCATAATATGGCATGGAAATACTTAAGCACTGATTCAGCTATTGACGTGATTATGGGCAGTGATATCGTATATGACGACCAACAAGGAAAATACGTGCCTGCCATTGAGGTTGATACAACAGTTAACGACCCAACCTTTACTCTTACTAAGGTAGAGCTTTACGATTGGGATAGCGAGGAATTAGTTTACTCAAGCGAGTACAACGGTGAAATTGTTATAACCGAGGGCTTGCTTGCCGAACATAGCTACAATGCACGTGTATATTACAAAAATGCAAGCGATAATGAACAATATTATCAGTCATATATTAGCACTATCGGCTTGGATTCACCATGGGTTAACCAAGAAATGAGCTATGGTATGCTAAACCATGCTATCTTAGGCTTTGACTTTGGAAGTGGCAAGTACAACGTAAGCAACGTAAAAATCCAAATTTGGGACGAGGACAGTAAGCAATATATCGCACAGGATGCACTATATCTTTTAGAAAATCCAACTGCTATTGCTGACCTTGAAGCATTGATGGAAACTCTAGATATGAGAAGCGAGGAATACTACGAGGCTTACAAGAGGCGTAATAGTCTTCGCCAGGCACAAGAAAAAATCAATGAATATTATAGCGATTTAACAATTCAAGATTGGGAAGCACTTGCAAGTCAGGGCATTTACATTTATGAGTACGTGCTAGGACAAGATGATAGCTTCTTTAAGGGCGCAAATAATTATTATTACGTTGTTTTGAGAGATTACCACAAGCTTCATCTTGACAATTCATGGCAATACAAGCTCACAGCCGACGTTGATTTTTGCAATGGCAACGAGCCTGAAAATAATCAATTATGCTCAGGCTATTTTGAAATCTCACCAGCAATCGGCGAGGGCGACTTCTTATTCCCAGACTGTGACGAGGATTACAACGATATATTTACAATAGATGAAAATAACGTTGTATATCTTGAGCTTATGTCAAGGACAGGTGGCGGCTACGAATCTTACGCAAAGATTGGCTATGTAAACCAATTTGTATTGCTAAAGGATTATGAAATAGTTAAGGTGCTTTGGTCAAAGACCGAGGAATCAGCCCAAATCAACGAGGAGGAATGGCTACAAAACGTTAAGACTGCCTTGATAAATGGCAACGAGCCAGAGTCAGCATTCCCACTAGGCGAGCTTGAGCCAATTACCTTTGACCTTGACGACGTTGATTTGTCAGATATGGCACCTGGAAACTATAGCATCACGTTTACCTACATTATGTATGGTGAAGAATACGACGAGGAGCACAAATTTGATAGATACAGCGGTCCAATTGAATATAAGATAAAGGGCAAATTGCCACTAGCATCTATAAATATCAATACCTCAAGCATATATGATTATGGTAATATCGAAATTGTAATTCCAGAAAGCTTGGAAAACGGCAACTGGAGAAGCTATTTAGTTGAGATAAAGAACCAAGACGGACAACTAGAGGGCACCTACGACCGTGATAGCCTTTGGGGCGTTAAGCTAACTGCAAATCAATCCATAAGAGTTAAGTTAACTGCAATTGATTATATTGATTACTATACAGATGGCGACTGGAGTGAATGGTTTGTTTGCACACCAGGTAAGCTTCAAGCACCTGAAATCACAGAAAAATCCTACAACTCAGAGGGTATGGCAATATGCTGGAATTGGGTTGAGGGCGCTGAAAAATTCATTTACGTGCTAAATGGTGGCGAGGAGACAGAAATCTACGACACAAGCCTAGGCGGTCTTAAAAATGGCGACACAATTAAGATAAAGGCAGTGGCAAGTGGCGATGTTGACTTTGATGATTCAGACTACACAGAGATAACTCTAGTTGACGAAAGAACACCTCTTGGAGCACCATCTGTAGTCTTTAATCAGGATTCCAAGTGCCTTGAATGGCAAGCAGTAGCAAATGCAAGCTATTACAGCATTTACAATGCAGACACAGGCGAACACCTAACAGAGGTATATGATACGTACTATTCAGCACCAATAGGTAGCAATTATAAGGTAAGAGCACTAACTGAAAATTATGAGTCATATTCACCAAGTGATTATTCAGCACCAGTCTTTTGTGGTGTGAAGCTAGACCCACCTGAAATTACAATTTCAGCCGAGGGAGCAGTAACCTTCACAAGCTACGACCTAGGTACAAGAGTATATTATACCTACGTTATAAACGACGGAGAGGAAATGCGTTCAACTAAGGCAGACCCTGGAATTACTCTTGAAAAGGGCGATACCATAAAGGTAAAAATGATGTGTGGCGTTTACGCAAGTGAATGGAGCGAGGTAAAGCAATACTAAAATAAAAAAGAGAGTCGAAAGACTCTCTTTTTTAATGTGATTTTTTTAAGAACGTGGTATTTTCCGTTGCCTCACCGAAGCGGGACTTAATAAACTTAAGCGCCTCCTCAAAGATAAGCTTGTCGTTATCAAAGGTGTGGTCGTAGGGGAACTGGTCCTCAAAGAACCAACGGAAGGCAGAGATTTCCTCAGCCTGTGGAACCACGTAAGCACGAGTTGTCAGGGCAGTGAAATAAACCACCTTTTTTTCTGTGTTTTTCTTTTTGCCTATCAAATAGACAGATTCCATTCTGAAGCCGTTTTCGATTTTTACCTCAATTCCCGTTTCCTCTTTAGTTTCACGAATAGCAGTTTGATATTCGTTTTCTCCAGCCTCAACGTGTCCCTTAGGAAAGGACCAGAAATCGGTATATCTATTTTTAATCATAAGCACAGCATATTTTCCTCTTGTCTTACGAAAAACAACTGTACCGCAGGATTTTTCAAATTTCACAAATCCTTCCCCCTTTCATTAAGATGAAAAGCTACAGCTATATGAATATTTTAACACATTGCATACTAAAAGTCATTATTTTTATGTAAAAAAACGCATTTTCTAAGAATAGTACATAAAAATTGAGCAAATAACCTATAAAAATGTCAAAATTTACAAAACTGCCTTCAAAAATTGAATAGTCCTTGGATTTTTAGGATTATCAAACACCTCAGAGGGAGTACCCTCCTCGGCAATTATACCATCTGCCATAAGAAGCACTCTTGTGCCAACCTCTTTAGCAAAGCCCATTTCGTGAGTAACAATAACCATAGTCATACCCTCGCTTGCAAGGTCCTTAATAAGGTCCAAAACCTCACCAACCATTTCAGGGTCAAGGGCAGACGTAGGCTCGTCAAAGAGCATAACCTTAGGATTCATATTAAGTGCACGAATAATATCAATTATTTGCTTTTGTCCACCAGAGAGGGTAGAGGGATAAACGCTTGCCTTTTCCTCAAGACCGATTCTCTTAAGTAGCTTCATTGCATTATCAGTAGCTTCCTTAACAATTTCCTTCTTTGATTTAGCCTCAATAAGAGGCTTCTTTTCCTTTCTGAAGGCATTGCCAATTTTAATAAAGAAATTCTTAAATTGAGCCTTTCTAAGCTTCTTAACTCCTAGGTGAATAGGTGCAACGGTGATGTTTTGCAAAACAGTCAAATTGTTAAAAAGATTGAACTGCTGGAAAACCATGCCGATTTTCTCTCTGTGCTTGTTAATATCAACCTTCAAGTCGGCTAAATCCTCACCGTCAAATATAATAGAGCCGCCACTAGGGTCCTCCATACAATTGAGGCAACGCAAAAACGTACTTTTACCACTGCCAGATGGGCCGATAACAACAACCTTTTCTCCAGGATAGATGTTTGTTGAAATATTGTTCAATACAAGTAGCTCGCCAAAGCTCTTTTTAAGCCCCTTTACCTCAATAAGAGGATTGGAGTAGTCAATATTACTTGAAGGAGTCTCTTTTTTAATTTCGTTTATTTCCTTTTCGTTCTTTTCCTCATAGAAATCAAAGCTACCCTTTGTTTCTGGAATGAGACGAACAACCTTACGCATTCTGCTATTTTCCATTTCTCTTGCCTCCATTTCTATCACTCTTAGATAGAACTCTTTCGAGCACTCTTATAAGCTGAGTGATTAAGAATATCAAGATAATGTAGCAAATTGCCATGAATAAAAACGGTACCATAGGCTCATAGTTGTTTTGACCTATCTTGTTAAGAGCAACGTAAAGGTCGGCTGCACCAACAAAGCTGATAACAGAGGTTTCCTTAATCAAGGAAATAAATTCATTACCAAGAGAGGGCAAAATATTTTTAATAGCCTGTGGAACAACGAATTTCATCATAGTGGTGGGGTAGCTGAGTCCAAGGGCACGACCTGCCTCCATTTGACCTATATCAACCGAGTTGATACCACCACGCATTACCTCAGAAACGTAAGCGCCACTGTTCAAGCCGAAAATAACGACACAAACGTTTTCAGAGGAAATTCTGCCAAGACCGATAAGTGGCAAAATAACAAAATAACCAACCAAAAGCTGAACAACGATAGGCGTACCTCTGAAAAATCCAACGTAAAGTGCACAAATTTTATCAAGAACTCTTGGTATAAGCTTGTACTTAGGCATAACGCGAACAGAAGCAATAAGAGTACCGATAACAATACCGATTAAAAGACCTAGGATAGCGATTTTTAAGGTGTTACCAAGACCCTTGATAACCTCCTTATAGCCGTCATCGTAAATAAAGCTTTCGATAAATCTGTTAATTTTGTTTCCAAAATTACCCATAAATTTTCCTTTCAATAGCTCCCTCAAAAGGGAACAAAGTTGTATTCATAACAATTCCTCGCCCAGCTGGGCGAGGAAAAGCAATTAGTTATTCATTGATTTTACAATGATTTGTGCAGGACCCTCATCAACAACAACGAAGTCGATTTGTCCGTTTACAAGTGCTTGAGTAGCGCTTACTGCAGAGTCAAAGCCCTTAGCAGTAACAGGGAAGCCTGCAAAGCCCCAGTCATCGTCGCCCTCAACGTAAAGACCACCTGTTGTACCATTTTGGTAACCGATAATTGTATTGTTGTCCATAGCATTGAGAATAGCCTCAACCTGAGCAGCAGTTGTGCACTCAGCAAAGGTTGTGTCGCCAGCCTTAACGATAATTACCTGTGAAGCATTGTAGTAGGTGTCAGAGAATGTAACCTGCTCCTCACGTTCTGGAGAAACTGTAAGACCAGCCATAACAATGTCAGCCATACCTGTTTCAACAGCTGTCAAAACTGCATCAAAGTTCATATCCTTGATAACAAGCTCTGCACCCATTCTCTCAGCGATGATGCTTGCGATTTCGATATCGATACCGCAGTACTTGTCGCCAATCTTGAATTCAAATGGTGAGAAAGGTGTGTTTGTAGCAACAACAAGCTGCTTTTTGCTTGAATCCTCAACGCCAGCGCTAAATGTCTTGTAGTTGTCCTTGTCGTCAGAGAAGTACTTGTTAACAATCTCATTGAGCTTGCCGTTTGCCTTAAGCTCAGCAAGTACAGTATTAACTGTAGCCAAAAGCTCTGGGTCGTCCTTGCTTACGCCGTAAGCATACTGCTCGTCAGTTAGCTTGATTTGTACGTACTCTACAACATCCTGCTGACCACATGAGCCAAAGCAGAAGATGGCAGAAAGAAGCATAATTGAAACGAGCGCAATTGAAATAATCTTTTTCATTTCTAAAATCTCCTAAATATATTTTTTACTGTTATATTCTAGCACATAATATTATTTTGTCAAGAGTTAATTGAATATTTTTTCAAAAAATTCAGCGTTTTATGAATATATTCAAAAATATTCACATTTTTATTCATTTTTGCTCATTTTAAGAGGTTACTCTGCAATATCGAAATCAGAAATTTCGCTTTTCTTTGTACCAATGAGCAACACAGCAAGAATAGCCAAAAGTAAAACAAGAGTTACACAAAGACTACCCTCAAGACCGAATGCTCCACCGTGAACAAAGGTAGCGTCGCCGACAGTATTCGTTATAAATAGAGGTTTATCCATTCTCATACCACTTACAAGGGAGCCAAAGATGTTACCCTGAACAAAGTTCCAGGAGGTGTGAATAGCACAAGCGCCCCACAAATCGCCACGCTTGAATACGTAAATTCCAAGGAAAATACCCATAAGAATAATATTGATGATTGCAATAAAGGAAACACCTGCATTTCCAATGTGCATAATACCAAAGAAAATGGAGCTTAAGGCAATAGCCACTGCAATTTTGTTATCTCTTGCCAAGGAAACCATATAGTAGCCACGAACTAAAAATTCCTCAGAGGCACCCTGCACAACAAAGGCAAGCAGGAATAGGAAAATAACGGGACTAAATTCATTGAAGCTAATTTCAATAGTGCCGGTTAAAAATGTAATTAAGAAGGAAAGACCGTACATTACTGCACCAATAAGGAAGCCTAAGCCATACTCAAGCGCAAAGTCCTTTTTGCGAATACCCATTGAGGAAACAGGTCTTTTTTCAAACTTAACGCAATAAACAACAGAAGCAACGATAATAAGCGCAGTTGAGAAAAGACTAATAAGAGAAATCCAAAATGGTAGATTCACCACAAGGGACTCAACCACGTCAACCATGCCGAGCATAAAATCCGTATAGGAAATCTGATCGGCCATAAATTGCTCCATAAGGGCATTGTATTCATTGCTTGACATAAGAGACGTTATTGAATAAATAGAAAGAGGAATGCTCTGTACTACAGAGGATAGAGTAGAGCCAATTATATAAACCAAAACAAAAATTACAGTTGTAAGAAAAATACCCTGCTTCTTATGACCAAGCACTGCCTCGTCAAGCATTTTTGTTTTTCTTATTTTGAATCTGTTCATCTTCTTCCCTCCAGTATCCTGTGCGCCTTCAAAATAGCAATTTGTGTTTTTGCATCTTGAATTTCCCCGTCCATTACCATTTGCACAAGGGTGTCAAGAGGAATTCTTTCAACCTCCAAAAACTCCCCTTGGTCAGGGTGAGCATTTACAAAGGTAAGGTCAGTTGCCAGATAAATTTGAATTTTCTCGTCAAAGATTGCAACGGTGGTGTAAAGCTCACCAATATGCTCAATCCTACCAGCAACAGCACCGCTTTCCTCCTCAAGCTCGCGCTTTACAGCCTCAAGTGGATCCTCATTTGGCTCAAGCTTGCCAGCTGGAATTTCAAGCAAGACCTTGCCAAAGGGATATCTGAATTGTCTTATCATAACCACATTGCCATCGTTATCGACTGGCACAACACAAACAGCACCAGGATGGCGAACAATCTCTCTTATAGCAAGGCTTCCGTCAGGCAATTCAACCTGATCCACAAAAAGCTTAACCACCTTGCCATCAAATATTTGCTTTGATGATACCTGTTTTTCAAATAGCTCCATAATTACCTCTAATTTTTCTTAGTAAATATTTGCTCAATAGTATTACCATTTGCGTCATTGCCATAAATAGTAAGGGTGTTACCCTCAAGTCTATAATCAAAGCACATAACCCCGCCGCTTACAATATCAGGCATGCCATCTACCTTGATTACGTAAAGCATATACATTTTATTATCCTTGAGTGCAAACCTAAAGTTGTCCAAAAGGCTTGAATCCTCAGTGTTTCTTGCAACTCCGGTATAATCCTTGAAAAACTCAAATTCCTCTTTATTATTTGAGGAGGACACCCAGGTGCCAAGCAAGGAATCTGGCTTTTTATAGTCTAAGTCATACTTAACGAGCGCTCTTTCCTCAAAGCCCATTTCACCAAGAGTGTAGATAACCAGCCTGCCACCCTCATCAATAGAGAAGCTACTTTGCTCCTTTTCTTTATCGCTATAGGAAATAGTGATGGTGTTAGTATTGCTTGTTTCGTAGCTTCCCACAAGCTCCTGGTCGAAAATTCCATAGGTGTAGGATTTCAAAATAACCTTTTTATCTCTTGTAAATTCATAAATTTGGAAAAAGCTTTCATCAAACTCATATTCACGCCATGTGCCAACCAAAGAATTGCCATCGTAAACGTATTTTTCGTTATACCTGGGTGGATTTTCCTTAGTAAAGCTATAAACGATAAATCCAATAAGCGCCACAAGACAAATTATTCCACAAACAAGAGCAACAACCTTCTTAGGAGTTATTTTCCATTTCTTTTTAGGTGCGTCCTTGGCTTTTTTTGACATTTTGTCTGTCTTTTTCGCCTTATCCTTAGGCAAGGAAGGCGTTCCCTTAGTGTCCTTTGGCACTATCGTAGTAGTTTTTCTTTCGTTACTCATTTGTTACCTCTTGATAATTTTTCAAGCTCACAGGGGGAGACGTTGTAGCCCTGCATTATAATCTCATTTCCATCAAAGGAATAAATAATCATACAGCAATTACCCAAAAGCTGGTCAAGATTGTCAATACAAGCTGATCTTTTAGCTCTTGTAGCAAAAATTTTAGTGGCTGAGCCGTGGCTAACTGCAAGCACCACCTGACCAATTTTTACGTTTTCACGAATAAAAGACTCAATTCGCCCTAAAACCGAGCTGATAGGCTCAAGACCCTCAACGGTTACGTCCTCCGTAATAGCCTTGCTATTGGGACTATATTGAGTGCCGGATAGCACGCCAAAATCTCTCTCAATTAGTCTGAAATCCGTTGAGCAGGGGGAGTGTGTTGCTTCAGCAATAATTTCACCGGTTTTCTTAGCGCGAAGAAGCGGACTGGTTATAACCTTATCAATCCTTAAGCCGTTTTCACAGGCGCGCTTCAGCTCAAGAGAAGCGCTTCTTGCTTCACCAATACCCTCGTCATTTAGAGGAATATCATCACGTCCCTGCATTTTTCTTAAAATATTCCAATCAGTTTTGCCATGTCTTAAAAATAAAACGTAGCCCTTGCTTTTGTCAAACAAATTCAAATTAAACCTCGTTTTTGTAGGGCACTAGCATACCCTTAATTTCCTTGTCTGTAATTTCCTTACGAAAATGCTTATAGAAGGTATCTCTGTTGTCGAGCAGGTACTTAGGAATTGATGGAAAACGGTCGTATAATAGCATCATTTTCCCAATCATCGAGCAAGCAGGGTATACCTCTTCATATATCAATATAGTTACGTTTTGTCCTTCAATATCAAAGAAAACAAAAAGCTCCTCTTCAAAATCCTTGCTATATGGTATTCCAAAATCAAAGGGAAGCTTGCTTTCCTCCTTTGAGACAACAATCATATTGTCCCTATCAAACACACGCTTTGACATATTATTTTCTTCCGGTTGAGCCAAAGCCACCCTCGCCTCTTTGAGTATCGGAAAGCTCTGGGACAAGCTCAAACTCTGCCTTTAGGAATGGGGCGATTACTAGCTGAGCCACTCTTTCATTTTTCATAATTACTTGGTCGATTGAGGAGTGATTGTGAAGTGCAACCATAACCTCTCCACGATAATCGCTATCAACCACACCAACCTTGTTTGCAGGAGCAAGACCACGCTTTGAGGCAAGACCACTCCTTGCATAAATAAATCCACCATAGCCCTCTGGAATTTCAAGGGCAAGTCCTGTTTTTACAAGAACGGTTTCTCCTGCCTTAATGGTCAAATCCTTATCAAGACATGCATATAAATCAGCACCGGCAGAGAAGTCGGAGCCGTAGGTCGGAATAATAGCATTTTCGTTTAGCTTTTTAATATTTATTTTCATTTATTTGTCCTCTTTTTTTATTTTTAACCCTTTTAATTCTTCTTTTCTTTCGCTACTTATCTGAAAGCTTTCTCTAGCCTTTTGTATAGCCTTGTTGTGCACCCAGGTCTCAAGAGCTCTGTCCTTAAGCAGAGGAAGTGTTTTTTCATATTGCTTAATTAGCATAAAGGAAATAAGCCAGGCGCTAGCCATATTTACGTAGTATTCCTCACTTTTGACTTTGGGTATAAGCCCAATGAGATTGTCGATATATTCTTCATTTATATAGTATATAAGACAAACTATGCCAAATCGCCTTTTGTAGGTGTGAGAGCTGTCAATCAATTTACACAAGAAATCATAGTCAATCTCTTGATTCTTGAAAAAAACGGCTTACACTGCTGGCAAGGGTGTCGCAAACCGCCCAGCTATCCACGTATGGCAAAAGGGCAAGAAGCCTTTCTTTCATTTCCTCACAGCTAAGCTCCATTTGTCCAAGCATATAAGCGTGAACAATGTCCTCATCATGATATTTATGTGGCAGAGAAGAAATGAATTCAGCGCCAAGGGAGGATTTTGCATATTTCTTAGCAATAGCTTTTGCTAAAGGGGCACGAAGTCCTAAAATTCGTTCCTTATCAACCGTGGGAATGAGCTTTTTTGAAAACTGCTTGTATTTTTCATCACAAAGCTTAAAAATTTCCTTAGTAATTTCGTTCATAATAAAGCTCCCTTAATACTTTATTATAACAAATAAATTAGACCATTTCAATATAATATAAATAAAAAGTGCCAAGAGTAAGCCTCTTGGCACTTAATTATTGAATTATTCAGCGATAATTCCGCTTCTGTATGTAAGATTGAATCTCTTAGCGAGTTGCTTTAGCTGGTCGTCAGAAATCTTATTCTTAATACCGATAGGTGCAGTCATCATATAAACCTGAGCAGCCTTTTCTACAGTCTCAACAAGACCGAAGGTTTCATCAAGGTCATGACCTGCACAGTAAATACCATGCATAGACCAAATAACTGTACGGCAATTAGCAATCTTTTCAGCTGTTGCCTCACCAATCTCGTTAGTTCCGCAAAGCATCCAAGGAAGAACCTCAACACCGTCAGGGAATACAACGATACACTCGGTATTCATTTGCCAGAGAGTGTGTGTAAAGAGGTTAGTATCAAGCTCGTGAACGTAGGTCATAGCAAGAAGGTTTGTTGGGTGTGTATGCATAACAACACGGTTTGTTGGGTCAACACCAAGTCTTGCAATATGGCTCATTAGGTGAGCAGGAAGCTCACTTGTAAATCTACCACCGTCTGCGTAGCCCCAAAGAAGCTCAGCATCTTGTCCGTTAGCAGAAATTCTAAATACACCAACGTTGTTTTCTGGATCCTCAACAAAGTTCTTAAAGTACTTACCAGTACCACTTACCAAGAAGTATTTTCCTGCAAGCTTTGTAGCGTCAAAGCCAAGTGGGATAAGTCTTATTACCTTGTTTACGTCAAGAACTGCCTTAACCTCCTCCTCTGTAAGAAGATAGGAGATGTTACCACCATTACGCTCGTCCCAGCCGAGACGATACATATTAGCAGCAGTAGCGCAGTATTCCTTCAAGAATTTTGAATCAAGTATATTAGCCATTTCTAAACCGTCCTCAAATTAATATGCCTTCTTGTAAAGCTCAAGAATATCAGCCTCTGTGATTTCTCTTGGGTTACCACCTGTGCAAACGTCGTTGAATGCGTCGTTAGCAAGCTGCTCAAGAGCCTCCTCAGGAATACCAATCTCTCTTAGAGTTTGTGGAATGTTAAGGTCAAGTGAAAGCTTCTTAACAGCCTCAACAGCAGCCTTAGCGCCCTCAGCAGTTGACATACCGGATACGTCAACGCCCATAGCCTCAGCGATTCTGCAGTACTTAACCTCGCAAGCTGGCATATTGAATTCCATAACGATTGGAAGTAGAAGTGCGTTAGCAACACCGTGAGCAATATCAAATCTTGCGCCAAGTGGGTGAGCCATTGAGTGAACACAGCCAAGACCTACGTTAGAGAAAGCCATACCTGCAACGTACTGACCAAGAGCCATTTGCTCTCTAGCCTTCATGTTTGTGCCGTCAGCAGTAGCAGCTCTTAGGTTGTCGGAAATAATCTTAATAGCATTGATTTCCAAAATGTTTGAAAGATGCCATGCACCCTTAGTGATGTAGCCCTCAATTGCGTGTGTAAGAGCGTCCATACCAGTAGCAGCAGTCAAGCCGGCAGGCATTGTAGCCATAAGCTCAGCATCAACAATAGCAAGAACAGGAATATCGTTAGGGTCAACGCAAACCATCTTTCTGCCAGATTCCTCGTCTGTGATTACGTAGTTAATTGTAACCTCAGCAGCAGTACCTGCTGTTGTTGGAAGTGCGATAATATCAACACACTTCTTCTTTGTGTCAGCAACGCCCTCTAGGGAAACAACGTCAGCAAATTCTGGGTTGTTAATGATGATAGCGATAGCCTTTGCAGTATCGATAGCAGAGCCACCACCTACAGCAATAACAAAGTCAGCATCGGAAGCCTTGAATGCCTCAACTCCAGCCTTTACGTTGTTAACGGTAGGATTAGCCTTAAACTCGGAGAAAATTTCGTAAGGGAACTCTCCTAAAGAATCAGTAACAAGATTAACAATACCGAACTTGATAAGATCCTTATCAGCAACGATAAATGCCTTGTTATAGCCTCTTTTTGCAATCTCAGTTGCAAGAACCTCTCTTGAGCCTGCGCCAAAGTAAGATGTTTCGTTTAGAATAAATCTGTTTGCCATTGGAAAAACTCCTTTATAAATAATATTTTGTTGATTCTAGTATATCATATTGAAATAAGTAATTTCAACAATTTGTTGCCATTTTAGCAAATTTTTGTAGAAAATAGTTAAAATTGCCGTATCTTTTAATAAATATTAATGGCAAAATCCACCCAAAAGATACCAATTTTGGAAAAGTGTTGACAAATCGTAGATTGTGTTGTATAATAAAAATGTTGAGTAGTCAACAGAATTCTAATGAAAACAAGGAGGGATAGATGGATACTGAGAGATTTACACCGTTTGTTCTTTACATAGAAAGAATATCAAAGAACATAAAGAGAATTGCAGATGAAAAGGTTGAGCCCTATGGACTTCGTAGTGCTCACGTTATGTGTATTCTTCAGCTTGGCAAAAGCAAAGAGGGACTTTCCTCAAGCGCACTTGCTGATGCATGCGGTGTGGACAAGGCATTTGTTTCAAGAATTACAAGCGAGCTTTTAGAGAAGAATTATATTGAAAAGAAAGATAAATGCACAGGCAAATACAAAATCAAATTTGTATTGACCCAAGCAGGCGAGGGATTGCACAGAGAGCTCATAAATATAGTTATGGAGTGTCTTTCACAGGTTGATTCACGCTTGTCTATGAAAAAATTGGAAATCTTCTATGACGTGCTAAACGATATAGACAACGGCATTTCTAATTTGGTTAAAAAGGAGAAATAATGAAAAATTATTTAGATATAAATAAGCTAGAAAATCTCTATCAATTGTTTGAAAGAGGCTCTAAGCTAGCACCGGAGGGACATACCCTTTATGAATTTAATCGTGTAAACAATCATGATGATGACGTAGTTAAAATCAGCTATCAGGAATATATGCCATTTTTGCAAAAAATGATTTTGAGCTTTGGTAAGCTCATTGAGAAGGGCGAAAAGGTTGTTGTAATGGGTGAAACCTCTGTTCAGTGGATTACGTCCTACATTTCAACCGTAACTGCAGGTGGCGTAATCGTTCCACTTGACCCAGGCGTTTTAGATGACGAAATTATCAACTTTGTAAACCTTTCTGAGGCAAAGATAGTTGTTTACTCAAAAACCTACGAAAAGCTTTTTAAGGAGCGTGGGGATGAGTTTAAGACAGTAAAGTATTTTGTAGAAACAGACAAAACAACCTTTACAATTACAAGCGAAGCAACCTACGAGGAAAGCAGATATACCACCTTTAACAATCTTTTAGCGCTTGGCGAAAGCGAGTATACTAAAATCGGAGGCGAATTTGTTCTTCCAGAGCAAAATACACAGGGACTCTCTGTTCTTTTATTCACCTCTGGAACAACAGGCACAAGTAAGGGAGTTATGCTTTCACAAAAGAACATTTGTTCAGTAATGATTGGTATTGACCCAGTTTTGAACGTGCTTGATTATAACGACTCTGTTATGTCAGTTTTGCCAATTCATCATACTTATGAGATGAGTGCTGGTATTCTTGCACCAATGATTTATGCTATGACAATCAAAATTTCTGATGGTATTAAGTACGTAGCAAAGAACATTAAGCAATTTAAGCCAAGCGTTATGACACTTGTACCACTATTTGCTCAAACTCTTTACAAGACAATTTGGAAGAATATCCAAAAGCAGAAAAAGGAAAAGCTTGTTAATACAATGGCAAAGCTAACGAAGCATGCACCGGTTGCTATCCGTCGTAAGGTGTTTAAGTCCGTTCTTGAGGGACTTGGTGGAAACATTAGATACTTTATCGTTGGCGGTGCTGCTCTCAATCCTGAGGTTGCTGAGGGCTTTAAGAACTTTGGTATTCACATTTCACAGGGCTACGGAATTACTGAGTGCGCTCCACTTATTTCTGTTGTTAGCCTAAAGGTTTACAATCCATCATCCTGCGGTAAGCTTATGCCGGGACTTGAAATCAAGTTTGACAAGGAGAGAGAGGACGAGACCTATGGTGAAATCGTTGTTAGAGGTAACAACGTTATGCTTGGCTATTATAAAATGCCAGAAATCACCAAGGATGTTCTTAGCGAGGATGGCTGGTTTAGAACCGGCGACTATGGCTATATGGATGAAAAGGGCTATCTGTATTTAACAGGTAGAAAGAAGAACATCATTATTGCATCAAATGGTAAGAATGTATTCCCCGAGGAAATCGAGGAGTATATTGAAAATATTCCTTATGTTTCCGAGGTTGTAGTTGTAGGCAGAGAGCATAAGGAAACAGGTGAGGTTGATATTGTTGCTATCGTTGTTCCGAATATGGAGGAGTGCGAGGCAGCACAGCTTACTGAGGATGAGCTTATCTACGACGCAATTCACCATAGAATTATGGACATAAACAAAAAGCTTGAAATCTTTAAGCACGTAAGCCACGTTGAAATAAGAAAAGAGCCATTTGAAAAGACCGCATCAAGAAAAATCAAGAGATATCTCGTAAAATAATTAACAAAAACGACAGCGTGCCTGTCGTTTTTGTATTTAATGGGAAATTTGCACAAAAAATAACAAGCAATTGCCAAAAAAATTCTATAAAAAATTTGTCAATTTTTGATAAAAAACTATTGAAATATAGGTATAAAGCAATTATAATTAATCTGTAAGAAGTGTATAAGGTTTTCGCCCTTGCACTCTTAACATCTCATGCTAAAAAGGAGCTATAAAGATATGAAAAAGCTTTATACAGGTAAAACAAAGGACGTTTACCAAATGGACAACGGCAATGTAATGCTAAAATTTAAGGACGACTGCGCTGGCAAGGACGGCGTATTCGATCCAGGCGAAAACTCAGTAGGTCTTACAATTGATGGTATTGGTAGAGCAAATCTTGAAACCTCAGTATATTACTTTGAGCTTTGCAAGAAGGCAGGCATCAAGACTCACTATGTGTCAGCCGACATTGAAAATGCTACAATGGAGGTTTTGCCAGCTGAATGCTTCGGTAAGGAGCTTGGCGGCGGTGGACTTGAGGTTATCTGTCGTCTAGTTGCAACAGGTAGCTTTATCCGCAGATATGGCGAGTACATTAAGGACGGCACACCACTTGAGGGTGGATATGTTGAGTGTACATTCAAGAATGACGCAAAGGGCGACCCACTAGTAACAGGAGAGGGACTAGTTGCACTTAAGGTTATGACAAAGGAAATGTTTGAAAGCCTTAAGGAGCAAACACTTAAGATTACAAAGATCGTTGCTGACGATCTAAAGACAATCGGTCTTGACCTTTGGGACATCAAGTTTGAGTTTGGCTACAACAATGGTCAGGTTGTTCTTATCGACGAAATCGCATCTGGTAATATGAGAGTTTACAAGGGCAACGAAATCGTTAACCCAGTTGAGCTCACAAAGCTTATTCTTAATAGATAATTCAAAAAGGGCACGACAATCGTGCCCTTTCTTAATAGGAAGAGTCGAAAGCAAGCACACGTGTCTGCTTTCGACTCTTTTTTTTTACATTTTTGTTGCCACTAGGCTGTAAACAGTACCCTCTTCAATAACAGTAGAATCTGCGCCAGTCATTGCATATTCACCATTGATTAAAAGAGACCAATAAATACCCGAGGTATTCCAATCATAATAAACACCATCAACGGTTGTGATTGTTAGGCCATAGGTGTCCTGATGTCCGTCAATTAAGCCTTTTTCTAAAAGTGCGTCCCCAAGGGTTGACTTAGTTGTCTCGTACTCAAAGGTTTTTTCTGTGCCATCAAGATGCACAACAATCACTGTAAAAGCAACAGGAGTGTCATAATCTGCAGGCTTGAAGCAACCGCCAAGTGCAAGACAAAGGCTAAGGACAAGCACAAGAGACAGGCTTAGGGTAAGTCCTTTTTTCATTTTATTTCTCCTTTCATTTTACTTGAAATATAAAATAAAAGCCCACCTGTATGGTGGGTCAAAAGAGCGAAAAAGCTACAAAAATCAAACACTCCCTCGTGTTTTTGATTTATAGCCTTGGCTTTTCGATTTCCCACTTGCCCAAAATCGTTTTATTAAAGAGTAAGCCTCAATATGTACGTGTGGCATTCCGACTTATAAGAAAAGCTTAATTACGGCAATGGCAGTTGCGACGGATTTACACCGTACTTTCCCAAACGAACACTTATATTTCCCTTTAATTATATACCTAAAAAAATACAAAGTCAATATTGATTTTGAATACTGCCTGTGCTACAATTATTTTATCAAGCAAAGGAGAATACAAAATGGCAAAATACATTACCTTACCTAAGGAGCTAGAGGCAATAGACGGACATCTTCATATTCATAAGCTATTCGAGGAGGAAAGGCAAATGAGCTTTATCGGTGGCTATGAATGGTATAAGGAAAGAAACAATTTTCGTGGTATTAGCATTGCGTCCTTGCCAAGAAAAGCGAGCAACAATATGGCGGTTGCCCTTTATAAGGTGGCTAATCCAAACACCTACACTCACGGCTGTATAGTTTACCCACATTCCCCGGTTGACCCCTCTAAAATAGGTGATATGGACCCCTTGACACAGTATAAGGAAATGATGGAAATTGGCTTCGATGGTATTAAAATGCTTGAGGGTAAGCCAGAGGTTTATAAAAAGAATTGGATTACTCTTGACAGCGATTTTTACGAGCCGTTTTTTGCTCAAATAGAAAAGGACGGCACCAATATTTTGGCTCACATAAATGACCCTGAATTTTTCTGGGATTCAAATCAAATGTCAGATGAGCTAAAGGCTAAGGGCTGGTGCTATGGAGACGGTACATATTTGCCAAGCGAGGATATGTACAAGCAAATTGACAATCTGCTTGCAAGGCACCCCTTGCTAAATATTACCTTGGCGCATTTCTATTTTTGCTCAGGGAAGCCACAAAAGCTGATAGATATATTTGAAAAATACAAAAACGTACACGTTGACGTAACACCTGGTGGAGAAATGTTTGTTGACTTTGTAAAAAGCCCCGATTACTATAAGGAGTTCTTTAACAAATATTATGACAGAATAGACTTTGGCACAGATGGAGATTTTCCACGTAACGTTGAGGCTATGGATTGGCTTGTGGATAGAATCTATCGTTACTTTGCAACGGATGAGACCTTTATGGGCTTTGAGGACACTCCAATGACGGGAATCAAGCTATCCTTTGAAAAGGTAAAGAGAATTTTTTCAGATAATTTTATTGAAAGGGTAGGCGAAAAGCCAAGGAAAATAAACAAGAGCGCCCTTAAAAAATATATCGACAAGTACAAGCATCTAATCACGGATAAGCAGGACTATGAGCTTATAACCTCCCTTGCAGAAAAGCTACTGTAAAATAAAAAGCAACAGATGGAAATCTGTTGCTTTTGTTTTATAAAAATTTCTTTAATTCCTGCATAAACGTCTCAATATCGCTGAACTCACGATAAACGGAAGCAAAGCGAACGTAAGCCACAGGGTCAGCCTTTCTTAGCTCCTCCATAGCAATCTCGCCAATTTCAGTGGAGGTGATCTCCTGTCTTAGAGAATTAAGAATAGTAGCCTCAACCTTGTTTACGATTTGTGCAGAGTTCACAGGCCTCTTTTGACAAGCCTTGATAATACCAGCTGCAAGCTTACTCTTGTCAAAATATTCACGGGAGCCATCCTTCTTTACAACCATAGGCTGAATTGTTTCAACCATTTCAAAGGTAGTGAAGCGCGATTGACATTTCAGACACTCCCTACGCCTTTTTATGCTAGAATTCTCCTCGATAGGACGGGAGTCAATAACCTTGCTTTCCTCGAAACCGCAGTGTGGACATTTCATAATATCACCTCAATTTGTAGCTTTGGTTTTTTTTACGCTTCTTTTAACGTTAATAAGCTTAACAAGTCTTACAATGCCGTAGTTAACAAAGTAAGGAACGGTTGTATAAACTAAAGAGGCGCATACTGTATATAGATTGAATGGAAATTCAAGCTGTCCAACTAAATCGTAAACCCATTGGATAGGGAATGTTGCAGGCAGTGGAAGATGACGAAGAAGCATAATGTTTGCTGTTGCAACGTTTGGAATTAAGTATGTAACTACGTTGATGATAGCAGAAATAGCACAGGTTGGACCAACTATTAGCGCATAGTACTTAAAGTTTTTCAAATCCAAAAGATTGAACTCTCTATTAACGATGTACATAAATGACATGTAAATCATACAGGAGTGGAATAGCATTGAGTGAATGCTAAGGAAGTGATAGATAGGATGGGATTGTAGGGATGTAAGAGGCATTATTAAAAATGCAAGACCACCAACAAAGCATCCACCACACATAAAGGCACAGCCTAGCTTGTAGACAATACCCTTACCAAGGGCACACATCCACAAAACGTAAATAAACAAGGAGCAGAATGCAAGTGGGAACCAGTGGTCAAGCTGAACCGTATCCCCGTTTATAAACTTGTAAGTAATTTTTATTATTTCCATCACAGTAAAGACAATAGCCATTACCAGTGTGATTATACGAATCGCTTTTTTTGATAGGTTTCTTGAAAAGAAAAGTGCAACGCCGATTAAAATTGCACAAATAATAAGTCCAATTATATGGGGAACTGTAAAAAGTCCGCAGGGCTCAGCAGTTCCTGGTGCTGAAAAGAAAATATCCAGCATGAAGCTAATACACCTCACAATATAATAAATTTATACTTGTTTATTTTATCATAAACGCAAATGTAATGCAAGATAAATTTTACTTTTGTTAAAAATACTAGAAAAATGTCAAAAAAAGCTTTAGAAAGTATAAAAAATTAGTTAAAATCATCAAATAAATCAACAATTTTCTCTCTTGACATATATAATTAAAAATAGTATAATTAAATAAATATTGAAATTTTAGGAGACCGTAATGAAGACAGTATCTGACTTTTTTGGAACAATGGTGTTTAACGATCAGGTTATGAAGGAGCGTTTGCCCAAGGATGTGTATGATTCCTTGCAAAACACTATTCAAAACGGAAAGCATTTAGACCTATCTCTTGCCAACGTAGTAGCTAATGCTATGAAGGATTGGGCAATAGAAAAGGGAGCAACTCATTATACACACTGGTTCCAGCCAATGACAGGTATTACTGCCGAGAAGCATGATAGCTTTATTTCTCCAAAAAGCAACTCAACCGTTATTATGGAGTTTTCAGGCAAGGAGCTTGTAAAGGGTGAAAGCGACGCATCCTCATTCCCCTCAGGTGGACTTCGCGCTACCTTTGAGGCAAGGGGATATACTGCATGGGACCCAACCTCCTATGCCTTTATCAAGGACGGTGCGCTTTGTATTCCAACTGCCTTTTGCTCCTATGGGGGAGAGGCACTAGATAAAAAGACACCATTGCTTCGCTCAATGGAGGTCTTGAATAAGGCGGCTGTAAAAATACTACACCTTTTTGGCAATGAGGAGGTTACCTCAGTAAAGCCAACCGTAGGACCTGAGCAGGAGTATTTTCTAGTAGATAAGGATATGTATAATAAGCGTCCTGACCTTGTTTATACAGGCAGAACCTTGTTTGGCTCAATGCCACCAAAGGGACAGGAGCTTGACGACCACTATTTCGGTACAATCAAGCCACAAATCAAATCCTTTATGAAGGATCTTGACTATGAGCTTTGGGCTCTTGGCGTATTTGCAAAAACCGAGCATAACGAAGCAGCACCGTCTCAGCATGAGCTTGCTCCGGTATTTACCACAACAAACCTTGCAACTGACCATAATCAGCTCACAATGGAGCTTATGCAGAGGGTGGCAAAGAAGCATGGACTTATTTGCTTGCTTCACGAGAAGCCATTTGATGGTGTAAACGGTAGTGGTAAGCACAATAACTGGTCGCTGTCCACAAATACAGGCATGAATTTGTTTGAGCCTGGTGAAACACCAAGCGAAAACGCGCAGTTCCTCTTGTTCCTATCTGCTGTTATCAGGGCAGTTGACGAATATCAGGACGTTTTGCGTATTTCAGTAGCCAGTGCAGGTAACGACCACCGTCTTGGCGCAAACGAGGCACCTCCTGCAATTATTTCAATTTTCTTAGGCGAGGAGCTTACGGAAATTTTGAATGCAATTGAAAAAGATGAAAAAATAGGCTCTAAGGAAAAGGAGCAAATGCGTGTCGGCGTTCATATTTTGCCAAAGTTTCCTAAGGATACCTCAGACAGAAACAGAACCTCACCATTTGCATTTACTGGTAATAAGTTTGAGTTTAGAATGCTTGGCTCCTCTGCATCAATCGCAGATACCAACACAGCATTAAATACAGCAGTTACCCACGTGCTTAACGAGTTTTATAGCATTCTTTCAGAGGCTAAGGACTTCAACGCAACCCTTCACAACCTTATAAGGGACACAATCAAAAACCATAAGCGTATTTTCTTTAGTGGAAACGGCTATGATGACGCTTGGGTTAAGGAGGCTGAAAGACGTGGACTTTCCAACCTTAAGTCAACTCCAGAGGCACTAAAGCACCTTCTTGACGAAAAGAATGTTAAGCTATACACTGAAAACAAGGTGTTTAGTGAAAAGGAGCTTAAGTCCAGATTTGAAATCCTGCTTGAAAGCTACTCAAAGATTATAAACATTGAGGCGCTTACAATGGTTGATATGGCTAAGAAGCTTATTATTCCTGCAATCTCCAAGTATACAAAAACCCTAGCAGAAACCTGCAAGGTTAAAAACGAGCTAGGTGTAAATTGCATGTATGAGAGCATGGTTAACGAAAAGCTATCTGACCTTCTTTCCGAGGCGTTTAAGACTACTCTTGAGCTTGAGAAAAGGAGAAAAGAGGTTAGCGAAATCAAGGGTGCTTACGAAAAGGCGCACTCCTATGAGGAAATCGTGCTAGCCACAATGAACAAGCTAAGAGAAGCGTGCGATGAGGCTGAAAAGCTAACAGCGCGTGAGTATTGGCCAATGCCAGACTATGGCGAGCTATTATTCGGCATAAGATAAACAAAAAAGCGACTTTCCTAAACGGAAAATCGCTTTTTTTATTCATATACTATTGACAAAGATACTTTAGTGTGCTAAAATACTTGCATATAGAAACCGTTGAGACGGAGATAAAGGTAGTTATGCTTCCACAGAGAGTCCACGCTTGCTGAGAATTGGGCGAAAAACAGGCTATCAAATGGACCGTTGAGGGCGTGGTCAAAGGCGTTTTGCTGAGTATTCCACGACGTAGGGCACACGTTAGTGTCAGGAATATGCTAGTATTCTAAAAAGTGCACGCGCTAGCGTGAAAGCAAGGTGGCACCGCGGATAATGTTATTCGTCCTTGGAAAAAGAAAGCTGATTAAAGTGGTTTTCTGTCCAAGGCATTTTTATTTTTCACACTCAATTAACTGTGTTGTGCGTTGTTGCTCCTCATTGCCAAATTCGACTATCACAAGATAGCCTTCATCTGTCAATTGCGGTGCGCCTAGCCCAGCTTGTTACTTGAGCGTGAAAACGCAAAAAACTGCGTTGTGCGTCGTTGCTCCTCATTGCCAAATTCGACTATCGAAACGAAAGATAGCCTTCATCTGTCAATTGTGGTGAACCAGCCCAACTTAAAAATATGCGTTGTGTATAAAGGAGTAATTACTATGAACCTATATAAACGATGGCGAGGCTTAGTTATTTAGTCAAAAATTGAAAAGCAACATAAATTAGAAATAGAATTAAGGAGATATAGAAAAATGGAATTTAATGGAGTAAATTTTGATACTTATTTTAAGAACTATCCAAATGCCGAGGGCTACTATGGAAGATATGGTGGAGCATATATTTCAGAGGAATTAAAGCAGGCTATGGAGGAAATTAACGAGGCTTACTTTACAATCTGCAAGTCAAGAAAGTTTATCAGCGAACTTCGAAAAATTCGTAAGGAATTTCAAGGCAGACCAACACCAATTTCGCACCTTGAAAGACTTTCAACCAAAATTGGCAACGTTCAGCTATACGTTAAGAGAGAGGATCTAAATCACACAGGCGCACACAAGCTTAACCACTGTATGGGCGAGGCTCTTTTGGCAAAGTATATGGGTAAGAAAAAGGTTATAGCAGAAACAGGCGCAGGCCAGCACGGAGTTGCTCTTGCAACAGCGGCTGCATATTTCGGACTAGAGTGCGATATTTATATGGGCTCCGTTGATATAAAGAAGCAAGCGCCAAACGTAGCTAGAATGAAAATTCTAGGTGCGAATGTCATTGAGGTAACAGAGGGACTTGCAACCCTTAAGGAAGCAGTTGACGCAGCCTTTGCCGCATATTCAAGGGAGTATAAGGACGCAATTTATTGTATTGGCTCAGTTGTAGGACCACATCCATTTCCAATGATGGTAAGAGACTTCCAAAGCGTTGTAGGCATTGAGGCAAGAGAGCAGTTTGTTGAAATGACAGGTGAATTGCCTGACGCAGTGGTTGCATGTGTAGGTGGTGGATCAAACGCTATGGGTATGTTCTCAGGCTTCCTGAACTACCCAGTTGATATTTACGGCATTGAGCCTCTTGGCAGAGGCACAGCACTGGGCGACCACGCAGCCAGCCTCCAGTATGGTGAGGAGGGAATTATGCACGGCTTCAACAGCATTATGCTAAAGGATGAAAACGGCGACCCAGCTCCTGTATATTCAGTTGCAAGTGGACTTGACTACCCATCCTCAGGCCCTGAGCATGCATTTTTGCACGACCTTGGCAGAGTAAAGTACGACGTAGTAAACGACGAGGAAACTATTGATGCATTCTTTGAGCTTTCTAGAATGGAGGGAATTATTCCGGCTATTGAAAGCTCTCACGCAGTTGCTTATGGAATTAAGCTTGCAAAGCAAATGAAAAAGGGCTCAATTCTTATTTGCCTATCTGGTAGAGGCGACAAGGATATGGACTATATCATTGAAAACTACGGAATCAGATAAATAAAAAAATCCCAACACAGGTTGGGATTTTTTTATTGTAATATTGACAAATATATGCTATAATTAAAATAGAAAAAGGAAAGGAGCATTGCTATGGAAGAAACAAGAAAATCTAAAGCGTCAAAGGTGCTTCTCATAATTGGCGCCATAATCATTATATTATCAGCACTAGCTTATCTGATTTTTCAAATAGCTTTATTTGTGGATGTAGCGACTGTTCAGCCAGATCCGGATGCTACCATTGACCCGGAGGGAATCAATAAAGCGGCCTATGTAATTATAACGATAGTCAGCACAATCATTGCAGTAATTGCTCATCTTGTTGGTATGGTGGTAACGGGTATAGGCTTAGTCTTGAACAAGGCCTCAGGAGAAAGAAGCGCAAAGCGTACACTTTTGGGTGGCTTACAAATGGTGCTTCCAATAATAATATACGCAATTGGAATTGTCTCCATTTTCATAATAGAGCATGTTTAATAAAAATACCTGTGGAAGCACAGGTATTTTTTTACATATAAATATTGAAGTGGCAGTGGTTTTGTGCTACAATGGTAAAAAAGGAGGGGATTGAAATGGCAGAGGAAAAGAAGGACACTAACAAGGAAGCCCCCAAAAAAGCAGAGGTAAAGGCACCTGAAAAAGAGGAGCCAAAAAAATCAAGTCCACAAAAATCTAGCTCTAAAAAAATAGATTACACAAAGAAGCGTTATACCAAAACTGGTGTTTCTTGTACAATAATTCTTGTAATAACCATAGCTATTATTGTTGCTGTGCTTACAAGCTCCACAGGCTTCAATAAGGAGCTATATACTCTGGCTGTATGGGTTACGGCAACTATATCAACCATTAGCTTAATCCCATTAACTGCGTATTCTGCAGTTGCCCTTGCACGTGTAATTAAAGGTGTCAAGGCTCAAAAAACAAAGGCAACGCCTAGGCAAATAGGTGAAATTGTATGGTTTTCCATACTTACCCTTGCGCCCTCGCTGGTTTTGCTTTTCACACTCTTAAGCATTCTATGGCAGTAAATAAAAAGCACCACTAGGTGCTTTTTTTAGAAGAAAGGCTATTTATGAAAAACAAAGGCTTATATAAATTAGTAATATCTGCCCTTTTTTTGTCAATGGGAATGGTGCTTCCACTTCTTACAGGACAAATCAAGGAAATTGGCGACAGCCTGCTTCCAATGCATCTGCCTGTTATGCTGTGTGGAGCAATTTGTGGCTGGAAATATGGCTTTGTAGTAGGGGCAATCCTGCCATTTTTAAGGTCTCTGTGCTTTGGTATGCCACCACTTTACCCAAACGCTGTTTGGATGGCAGTGGAGCTTTCAATTTACGGATTAGTCATAGGAATAATGTACTTAGGGTTTGAAAACAGGAGAGGGCGCACAATAATTTCCCTTGTTACCGCAATGCTTTGTGGCAGAATAGGATGGGGAATAGCGAAATCAATTCTCTTAGGAGTGGTAGGAAAGGGCTTTACGGCAGAATCATTTTTGGTGGGTGGCTTTGTTGATTCACTTCCAGGAATAGCTGTGCAAATCATTTTAATTCCCATAATTTTAAGATCTTATGAAAGAGTATTGGCTAAGGGAAGTAAAGTGTAAAAAGAGCTTAGATAATAAAAAAAGCGACACAGAGTCGCTTTTTTTATTCCAAAATGTTACTTGTAATGTAGTCAATGCCCCAGCTGATAAGGACATCTGCATTTTCGCACGTGTCAACCGTCCAGCAGTTCACCAAAAGACCCGCCTTGTGGCACGCATCAATTTGCTCCTTTGTTAGATCTCTTACCCAAACGTCTACGTCTATTTTATCTCTTTGTAATCTTTCAATCTCGCTGTCAGTTATTTTCCAAAATAGATACTGTGCACTTTGGTTTGGCAAAAACTCTCTTACCTTTAGAAGATTTTCGTATATAAAGGAGATAAAGGTGGTGTTATCAATATATCCAAGCTCAGTTATTATATCAATTATTTCCTTGATGCTTTCCTTGCTAAAATCAGCCTTTAGCTCAAGAATAGCCTTTTTTTCATATTTTTTGCAAATTTTGATGTAGCTTTCAAGACTACATGGACACAGGTCTGCTCTGTCAAGGGAGCCGTCCTTATCAAAAAATCTTACCTGACTTAGACTTTCAAAGGTCTCCTTTTCAATATAAATCTCCTTGCCAGAAAGCCTTTTGTAATTGTCATCATGTCCCAGAATGTACTTGCCATCTGCAGTTTTGTAAACGTCGGTTTCAATTCCGTAATAGGAGCGATTTCCTGCTGCAACGAAAGCTGAGGCAGTATTTTCAACCTCAATTCCTGAAAGGCCTCTATGGGCAATTATTTTAGTGTTATGCTTTTCGACCTTAATAGTATTCATATCTAAATCCTCACTCAATTATTGCTATTGCTCTTGCTGGAGAGCCGTCTGCGTTTTTAATATTAAGTGGTAAGCAAACAAGGGTAAATAGCTTGTTACCACATAGATCAAGGTCCTTAAGGCTTTCAATATTTATTATGCTTGCCTTAGAAAATAATGCTTGATGCTTTTTAAGTCCCGTTTTTACCTGGTCAATGCTAACCACGTCAAATCCAATTCCCTTGTAATTCCCGTTTGCTATAAAATCTATAGCATCATCACTTAGCACAGGGAATGGAGAAAAGTACTCATCAGTACCCCATTTTTTGTCCCAGCCTGTATTGAATAGTAAAAACTCAGCCTCCTTAGCGCTTTCACCATAGCTCTTGATAAGCTCAAGGGGAATTTCCTCTCCTGTCCTTAATTTGCGACAATCAATAACCAGCGCCTTGCCTAAAAATTGATCCACCTCAAAGCTATCAAGCGTAGGAGCGTTTTTGTAAATGTGGGCAGGGGCATCAATGTGTGTGCCCGTATGGCTGGACATAGAAAGCCGTGTTTCTCTGAAGCTATCAGTGTCGTAGGTGTTGGTGGTTATAAATTCAGGGTCCTTTGTCCCGGGATAAACCGGCATACCATCGTGTATATAGTGGGTTAAGTCAATAATTTTCATTGTGTAGTCCTTTATTTTAATTATAATGTAATTCTATCACAAACTTAAGATGAATTCAATCCGTTTATCAAAAAAATAACCCCTGATGCGTAAGCATCAAGGGCGTAGGCTAAACAGCATCGCTCATGATTTTGTCGTAAAGCTCCTCGAAAAGCTGATAGGAGACTGGATAAATGATTTTGGCTAGCTCAATGGAATCCTCGATTCCGAGAACCTTGTTGGCAAAGCACTCGGCAAAGAATTCGACACCGTAATGGGATGGAAGCGAGAAGTAACCAATGGAATGACCAGGGAAGATGCGGGTTATATCCAGTTGACTACTGAGCATATCGAGTATAACACTATACTTTTTAGTAAAGCGCTTATATACCTCACTGGCAAGGACCCTTTTGTCAATGTTAGCGTAATCATTGGTATATTTGATTTTACAAAGAAGAGAGGAGTAAACCTTGCGTAGCTCGTCCTTTGCACGCAAGGACGTACAATTTGTAAACGAATAATGGGCAAGAGAATAGGCAACACAAAGCTGAAGACGCTTTGTATAGTTGGAGGCAAGCTCTGGTTCAAGCTCCTTGACCACCTCGCTAACAAATTTAGCAAGTATGATTTGATAAATGGCAAGTGCATTTTCCTTAACCTCCCTTCTAAGGGTACGATCAAGAGACGTACCATTTGAAAGGGTGCAAACTGCACTAGGCGCTGAAACGTGAATACGCTTGCTTGTCTGAGTGTAATTGTACCTTTTCAAGGAAGCGTCGTCTAGGTTGTCAAGGGCGTGGGCAAGCTCGTGAAAAAAGGATACTGGATCTGTGGCTTTTCCACATTTGAAATACACAGTGTTCTTGTGAGAGTAGTAATAGTAGGAGGAGCAGGTTCCAAATTTTATCCTCTTTTTTACAGCTAGTCTGTAAATTTTATCAAGATTTTGAGGACTAATTTTTGAAAGAAGGGTGGAAAAATGGTTCTCGGGATTCTTGATTTTGTTAGTATAAAGATCCACATTTTCCTTGAAATAGCTTGTAAATGCTTGTATTGTGTCCATACAATTCTCCTTAATTTTTGAAACGGGTTAGGTTGACTCTGCTTATCTATACGCCCGTTAAGGAGAATTGAATTTTCAATTACTCAATAAGCTCTTTTCTTTCCTTTTCTCTTTTTGCACTAGCAATTTTGTGTGCTATAAATTCGACTAAATACACAAGACATTCAAATACAAAAAATACAATTAAATAAAGCCATGTGGGCACCTGTTGCATAGTTACCGTGTCTGGATTTATAAGATTTTTTGCCAAAAACACTCCACAAAGACTAATCGTTGCCCCTGCCGACCAAAAGGCAAAAAATGTGCAAAGAGAGAATATAAGCCTTAAACCAATTGTAAGAGAATAGTCAATAGAAAACTGCAAAAGACTTAGCGACCTGTTATTTCTGAAGTACGCATAAAAAACGATAAATCTTACAGCTAAATCAAGAACTAAGAAAAAGACAACCTCCATTAGCTCCTGAACAAACGGATCCTCAAATAAAAATCTGGCAAGGATAGCAAATGGAGCAGATAGAAAAAGTCCAATAACCAAAACATATACTTGAGTGAGCAGAAAATATAATCCTCCTGCTTTCCAGCTTAGCTTCATAATATCACCTCAATAGTATTATAACATAAGCAAATTGCGAATGCAATAAAAAACGCTTGGAGCAAACCACTCCAAGCGCATTCTTATTTGAATGAAAATACCTTTTTCAGCTGTGGCTGTGCGCCAGTTTCAGGGTCCATTTCCATTATAAGAATATCCTTCATATATTCGTTCCATTTATCAACAACAGGACTTTCTCTTTGAACTCTCGTTGCATGCTCAATGCCGTATAGACACTCATAGTAGCCAAAAAGCTCGTTTCCCACGTTCCAAATGGTATAGTTGACAATTCCAGCCTCCTCAAGAACCTTTTTCATTTCGTCCCAGATTGCATCATGCCTTTTTACGTATTCATCAAGAGCACCGTCCACAATCTTGCCCTTCCATGCATATTTTTCCATATTAGCACCACCTTGTATTTTGTGAATTTTGTTCTAGGTAATTATACCATATCACAAAATACTTTTCAAGTTTATTGAAAAATAAAAGAAATCATGCTACACTGAAACAAAGAAGTATAAAGGAGCTTAATATGAAGGTCTTATCTATTGGAAATAGCTTTTCCATTGATGCACACGCATATTTGTATGCATTGGCAAAGCAAAGAAATATTGATTTAGAATTAGTTGATTTAGCAATTGGAGGCTGTAGCCTACAAAAGCATTGGGAAAACGTAGTAAATAACAGACTTGATTATTTACACGTTGTAAATGGTGAGGATTTCAAGGAGAAGGGTGCCTCCATTGAGGAAATTCTAAAGAGCGATAGCTTTGACGTAATCACCCTTCAGCAGGTAAGCCATCTTTCAGGTCAGTACGAAACATATCAGCCATATCTGAACGATTTAATCGCATACGTGCATAAGCATCAACCAAATGCTAAGCTATATTTGCATCGCACCTGGGCGTATGAAATTGATTCAACTCATAGCGAGTTCTATCGTTATGATTGTAATCAACAAAAAATGTACGAAGCAATCAAGGAAGCATCTCTTGTTGCTTGTAAGGAAACTGGACTAATACCAATTCCAGCAGGTAACGTTATCCAAGCGCTTCGTCAAAATATACCCAAATTCGACTACGCTAACGGGGGAGAATCTCTTTGCATTGACGGCTTCCACATGTCCCACACCTATGGAAGATATGCCGTAGCACTTACTTGGCTTGCCACCTTGACAGGCAAAACTGTTGCACCTATGGATTTTAAGGGACTTGACTCGCAAATAATAGCAAGCATTTGCGAAATTGTAAATAAGATTGTATTTGAATAAAAAAAGGACACGAGCGTGTCCTTTTTTTAGCATAATTATCTGATTAAACCTCAGGAATATTAATCTCTATTTCCTTGCCAAGCTCAGCTGACTTGATAATACCGTCTATAATAGCTTGATTTATAATAATCTGCTCGCTTGGAACAGGGGACTTGCCACCTGTAATTATAGCATCAAGGAAGGAGCGTAGCTTTTCATAGAAAATATCGGGAGATGGAATGATAGGAATTTCAGTGCAAACCTGAGAACCTGCCATTTCGCTGTATACCTTCATAGGACCACCAACGGAGCCGTTCCAGCACTCTGTTGAAGGAATACGAAGCGAGCCCTTCTTGCCCATAATAATAGTATCACCTGGGGTATCAAGGTTCATAGCCCACGCAATACGGAAGTCGAGAATAATTCCGCCCTCAAGACGAATAAAGCCTGCTGCAAAATCCTCAACACCAAATTTTTCTGAATACTCTGGGTGCCAAGGATAGGTTTTTGGGTCCTTACCGAAGAAATCGGACTTATAACCACTTACAGTAAGAGGCTTTGGATAACCGATAGCATTAAGCACCATATCAAGGGAATAACAGCCAATGTCACCCATAGCGCCAATTCCTGCAGTTTTATCCTCAATAAAGGTTGTTCCAAATGGTGTTGGAATACCACGTCTGCGTCCTCCGCCTGTCTGAATATAGTAAATCTCACCAAGCACGCCTGACTCGACGATTTCCTTAATTTTCTTCATGTTTGGATCCATTCTAGGCTGGAATCCAATGGAAAGAAGCTTTCCGCTTTCCTTTTCGGCACGGCGCATTTCAACAGCCTCGTCAAGAGTTACGGACATAGGCTTTTCGCAAAGAACGTTAACACCCTTCTTTAAGGCATAAATTGTGCACTCTGCGTGTGTTCTGTTATATGTACAAATAGAAACTGCATCAAGGTCGCTCTCATTATCAAGAAGCTCCTTGTGAGAAAGGTAGCATCTTGCACCTGTAATTTCCCATTTTTTAGCAAACTTTTCAGCCTTACCAGGCACAAGGTCAGCAAGTGCAACAATTTCAACGTCGCTCATTTCCTTATACTTGCTTGCGTGTGCATCAGCAATCCAACCTGTACCGATAATCGCAACCTTAAGCTTTTTCTTAGATTCAATCTTTTCCTTTTGAGGAGCATTCTTGTATTCATTCATAATGCTCATACTATCATTTTTAGCCATAATAAACCTCCAAACAAATATTTTATAGCTACAATCATTTTAACACTGTTAAAATACGAATGTCAATACATTACCAAAGATTTTTCCATCCAAATATAACTCGGTACAAACATTATCTGGGATGGAGGCTTTTTGCCGAGGCAAAAAGAGCTTCGGCGAGTTCCTGACAAGCGAGCTTGTCGACAACTCTTGCCTCGCTTGCGCACCACATTTATTTTCGCCAAAACGAAAATAAAAATGGTTCGAACACGCCATCCTAGCCAAAAAAGAGAAAGACCTAACCCCGATGGTTCGGATTAGGTCTTTCTTGGCTGGGATGGATGGGTTCGAACCATCGAAATGCCAGAGTCAAAGTCTGGTGCCTTACCGCTTGGCTACATCCCAATATTGCTTAAGTATTCTATCACACTTTATTCGGCTTGTCAATACTTATTGTCAAAAAACTTTTTCTATATATTATTAAAAGCAGGACTACGCTTGTAGCCCTGCTTGCTTTATTTTTTTACAGAGTCGCGAATTTCCTGAAGCAGAGCAGTTTGCTCCTTGAAAAAGGCAAGCTGTGCATCGTCCTTTTCCTTTTGAAGTCGCTCTTGCTCATTTTTGCGCTCCTCCTCGGCTTTCTTTTCAGCCTCAAGCCTTTGCTTTTCTTCCTCGTTCTTTTTCTTTTTTTCTTCCTCTGCCTTGCGCCTTTCCTTGGCAACCTCTGGGTTTAACTCCTCATAAATGCGCTTGCCTTCGTCCTCTAAATGAGCTCTTAGCCTTGTGTATAGTCTGACAATAATAAACACAGTGAGGGCAATTATTAAAAAATCAATAACCGTTTGAAGAAAAATTCCAAAGGTAAAGGCAACCTCTGCCTCCACTACAACACCGTCCTGTATAACAGCCTCTTTAACCACGTATTTCCATTCCTCGAGGCTGAAATCACCAATTAGAATACTGATAAGAGGGTTGATAAAGCTATCGACAAGCTGAGAAACAATCTTGTTAAAGGCAGCACCAACAACTAAAGCAACAGCTAAATCTACAACGTTTCCACGAGAGACAAATTTCTTAAAATCGTCCCAAAATTTCTTTTTCTGCATAACAAAGCTCCTTTTTTATTAAGCCTTCTTTTTCTTAACCATAAAAATACTTACGTATATAATACATACACAGGTAAGCACAAGGGCAATAGCCGAGGTTACCTGAGGTGCATAAAGGTTCAAGCCTAAGAACATATTACCACTAGCTTCAATGTGTGAAACAAGTGGACTAATAGCAGTAGTAGTTAAAAATCCAACTAATCCTGAAATGGCTAGTGAAATAGCAAGTGCATCGCGACGCTTGTCCACGCTCACGTAATCAAAGCAAAGATTTGTAAGCGCATTGTTGATTCCAGCCATAGCAATCGCGTAGAATACGTAATGAATTGTATAGACAACCCAGCCGTTTGATGGAGTGCAAAAGACGTTGAGTAAAAAGCCAACGCCTGCAATTGCAAAGCAAATCCTAATCATGTTAGCAAATGAATACTTGTCGGCGTAAGCACCCCAAACGTAGGAAAAGCTTGCTCTTGCCACTGCATAAATGGCACTGGAGATTGAAACGAACCACATAGGGAAGCCAAGACCATTTTCAGTGTCAATTTGATATGCCCCATAGAAAGGAGTTGTGGAATATGACGCAATATACCAAAGAGAAAAGACTATTGTAACCTTAATAACGTTTTTGTCCTTCAAAACGGAAAAAATGCTACCCAGTGTCTTGCTTTCTTGTTCGGTTGGCTCCTTTTCCACGGTGAAAATCATCAAAAACGTATGGAAAACAGTTAACAAAAGCATTCCAATTGCAATGATGATAAAAGCAGTGCGTAGGTCATTTTGTTCCTTGAAGTAGTCAATAACACCACTCATACCGAAGGTAAAGGCAACACCTGTTATTAAGGAAACAATCTCCTTAGTAGCAGTAAATCGACCACGCTTTTTATCATCAACTAAGGACATAAGCCAGTTGATTTTTGCTGGATGGGCTATATTGTAAAACAAATAGGCAACTAAAATAGCAGAGATGAAAAATCCTCCCTTGATACTCATATCGCCGTCTAAAAGAGGGATAACGTATAAAAGAGTAAAAAGTAGCTGATTAGCAACGCTTAGTACAATTATGGATTTCTTAGCTCTGCCCTTAAAAACGAACAGAGCAATCAGCTGAAAAACACAGCCAAGAGATATAAACGAGGAAATGATTCCTGTTGTAGCAGTGTCAAAGCCCAGATATTCAGTCAGAGTTGCAAGGAAAGTACCTGCTACGAGAATTGAAACAAAATATTCAACTGATGCTTCAATTGTATAAAGGACACGTCCTCTTTTCAAAAGCTTTTCGTCCATTTAGTCTTTAATCATATCAATAAGCTGTGGAATACAGCTTTCAAATTTTGTTCCGTAAGGATGAGATTCCTTATCAGGAAGTGTTTCCTTAATGGTGGCAACTGTAAAGTCAACGGCAATTCTAAGCGCACGCTTAACATCATAGCCTTTTGTCAATGCACCTGCGAAAACGCTTGCAAAGGTATCACCAGTGCCGTGAAACGAAGCGTCAATGTATCCTTGCTTGTAGAAGTAATATTCACCACTCTCGCTATCATAAAAATAAGCACCCTGTGTCGTTTTTTCAAAGGAAATTCCTGTCAAAACAGCTTTTTTTGCACCTAAATTGCAAAGCTTCTTAAGCATATCTCTTATGTAATCCTCGTCATATTCCTCTGTGTATGGCACGTCAAGCAAAAACGATGCCTCGGTAATGTTAGGCACAATGATATCGGCAATTTGACAAAGCCTTTTCATTTGTGCAGGGAAGTCAGAATCAAAGCCAGCGTATAGCTTGCCCTTGTCAGCCATGGCAGGGTCTACAAATACAAGAGTATTTTCACCTCTAAAACTATTTATAAAATCAATGGTGTAATTGATTTGCTTTTCATTTCCAAGATATCCTGTGTAAATTGCATCAAATCCAATGTTATAGCTGAGCCAATGGTCTTTAATTTTTGGAATGTCATCACTTAAGTCTCTGAATGTAAAATTGGTGAAGCCTCCAGTGTGGGTAGAAAGAATAGAGGTAGGCAAAATGGCACACTCTATGCCCATAGCGGAAACCAATGGTAAAGCAACTGTGATTGAGCATTTTCCAAAGCAGGAAATGTCTTGAATTGTAACGATTCTTTTCATAATATCACCTCAATATTTAAGATACTTACGATTATACAAGCAAGATTTTGGTTTGTCAACACTGAATGTAAAAAAAATCGACTCAAATTTATATTATTCTTGACACGTGCGAAAAATACTGTTATAATGTGTGTATCAATTTAGCAAACTAAAATTTATATATATCGAGGTGCACATTATGAAAAAGACATTGTTTGAGGGTGTTGCAACAGCTCTTATCACTCCAATGAACGCAGACGGAAGCGTAGATTACGAGGCTTTAGATAGACTTGTTGACTGGCAGATAAAGGAGGGCGTAAGCGCTCTTGTTGCTTGTGGAACAACAGGCGAGGCTTCAACTCTAACCGATGAGGAGCATAGAGAGGTTATTGCCCGTGTGGTTAAGAAGGCTAACAAGCGTGTTCCTGTAATCGCAGGAACAGGAAGTAATGACCTAGATTATGCACTTTCATTAACAAAATATGCTTGTGAGGCAGGCGCAGACGCGGTTTTGACAGTTACTCCTTATTATAATAAAGCGACTCAAGCAGGACTTATCCAAATGTTCACAAGGCTTGCTGATGAAAGCTCTGTTCCTGTTATTCTTTACAACGTTCCATCAAGAACAGGCGTAAATATTGAGCCTGCAACCTACAAGGCTCTTGCTGACCATAAGAATATTATTGCTATAAAGGAAGCAAATGGAAACATCAGCAAAATTGTTGAGACTATGTCTTATGTTAACGAAAAGCTGGATATGTACAGTGGTAACGACGACCAAATCGTTCCAATTATGTCTCTTGGCGGAAAGGGTGTTATTTCTGTTGTATCTAACATTCTCCCAAGAAAGACCTCTGAGCTTTGCGCTAAGTATCTCTCTGGCGACGTTGAGGGTGCAGCAAAGCTACAATTCGACCTACACGCAGTAATTGACAGCCTATTTTCCGAGGTTAACCCAATCCCAGTTAAGGCTGCTATGGCAAAAATGGGCTTCGGCACAAATACCCTTCGTCTACCACTTACACCAATGAGTGAAGCAAAGTATGAGGTGCTTTTGAAGCTTATGAGAGAGCAGGGACTTGACGTATGATAAGGGTATTGGTACACGGCTCTAATGGAAAAATGGGTGGCCACGTAATCAATCAACTTAAAAAAACAGAGGGAATGTGCCTTATGTGTGGTGTTGACCACGTAACGACAGGCAAGGAGGATTACCCCTATTTTGATAGCTTTGACAAGGTTACAGAGGTGCCTGACGTTATTATTGATTTTTCATTCCATACTCTTGTAAAGGGCGTGCTTGAGTATGCAATTAAGGTTCAAAGACCGGTTGTAATTGCTACCACAGCTCTTGACGACGATGATAAATCAATGGTTGCAAGGGCAACTCAGAAAATCCCGGTTTTCCTAGCGGCAAATATGTCCTTTGGAATTGCCTTGCTTTGCGATTTTGCAAAAAAAGCAGCAGAGGCTTTTCCAGATGCAGATATAGAAATTGTTGAGGCACACCATAACAGAAAGATAGATGCCCCAAGTGGCACTGCAATTATGCTTGCCAATTCAATCAAGGAGGCTCGCCCAGAGGCTGAATATGTTTTTGGCAGAGGTGGCGAGGCAAAAAGAACAAAGAACGAAATTGGTATTCACGCATTGAGAATGGCAAATATTGTTGGTGAGCACGAGGTTTATATAACGACTGACTCGCAACAGCTTGTTTTGCGACACAATGCATACGACCGTTCCTTGTTTGCTGACGGTGCAATAAAGGCTGCTCGTTTTCTTGCAGGACAGGAAAAGGGACTTTATTCAATGCACGATATGTTCAAAACAAAATAAGGACAAGCTATATGCTTAGATACTTAGAGAAAGGAGATACTTATGTACTGTAAGGAAGTGAATTTGCTTCACGATAACCTAAGCGTAAGAGATGGGCATCTTTGCTTCGCAGGCTACGATACAGTAGAGCTTGCGAAAAAATATGGCACCCCACTTATGCTACTTGACGAACAGAGAATACGCAATACAATGCGCACGTATAAAAACGCAATGGAGAAATACTTTGGTAAGGAATCAAAGCCACTTTATGCAAGCAAAGCACTCTCCTGTATTGCTATGTATCAGATTGCAAAGGAGGAGGGCATTTACACAGATATAGTTTCAATTGGCGAGCTATATACTGCTAAGCGTGCAGGCTTCCCTCTTGAAAATGCATTTTTCCACGGTAACTCTAAAACAGATTTTGATATAGAATACGCTATTGAAAACGGTATCGGCTACTTTGTAGTTGATACCTCTGATGAGCTTTATGCTCTTGATAGAATTGCAGAAAAAAAAGGCGTTGTTCAGAAAATTCTCTTAAGAATTACCCCAGGCATTGACCCACATACTCACTCAGCTATTTCTACAGGAAAGGTTGATAGTAAGTTCGGTACAGCTATTGAAACAGGACAAGCTCTGGAGATTACAGCGTCTGCGCTTTGTATGTCTAACCTAAGGCTAGAGGGCTTCCATTGCCATATCGGCTCACAAATTTTTGAAATTGAGCCATATTGCGATGCTTCAGAAATAATGCTTGGCTTTATTGACAAGGTGAAGGAGGAGCTTGGCTTCACTCCAACAATTTTGAACCTCGGTGGTGGCTTTGGCGTAAGATACGTGGAAAGCGACCCTGTAATCAGCTATGAGGAAAATATAAAGAGGATAGCAGAGCATATAGATAGCTATTGCGAGGCTAATCAACTTTACAAGCCTACTATTTTAATGGAACCGGGAAGAAGCATTGTTGCCGATAGCGGTATGACAATTTATACGGTAGGCTCTGTAAAAAAGATTCCTGAATACAAGAATTACGTTGCCATAGACGGTGGTATGGCGGACAATCCAAGATATGCTCTATACCAATCAAGCTATACCGTGTTGTGTGCTAACAAAATGAATGAAAGCCCAAGCTTCAATTGCACTATTGCAGGCAGACTTTGCGAAAGTGGAGACCTGATACAGGAAAATGTAATGATTCCACCTGTCCAAAGGGGAGACAATATAGCAGTTTTAGTAACTGGCGCATATAACTATGCAATGTCCTCCAATTATAACAGAGTTCATCGCCCTCTTGTGCTAATGCTCGGCGAGAGTGAAAGAATCGCTATAAAGAGAGAAAGCTTTGAGGACGTGTCTAGATTAGACGAATTTTTAGATTAAAAAGAGCCTATGACGGTTTCGTCATAGGCTTTTTATTATTCCTTATTCTGTCTTGACATTGTACTAATTATATATAGCTTGTTAATTTCACTACCTATAAGAATAATCATTACAAGGAAATACACCCAAAGCATAAATAAAACAAGACTACCCATACCTAAATAAACCGAGGGCTTACCTAGGGTAAAGGAAATATATAGGGAATAAATTGCAGTGAAAATAGTCCAGCCTACCGAGGTGAAAATTGCACCGGGCAAATGCTTCAAAAGTCCCTTGATGCCTGACAGACGCCTGTACAGAAAAACAAAGAACAAAACCAAAAACGCAAGATAAGCCACGTATCTCAGCTTCAGTAGAATGCTGAATATTATAGACATAGCATAGCTGTCTGTTTTAATGTTTGCAAGGAGCAAATCTCCAACAGAGAAAACAGCAAGGGATAAAATTAAAAGGATTGCAAAAATAGCAGTTCTCCAAAGATTCTTAATTACCCTTAGAATATAGACACTCTCCTGGTCGTTTTTGTAAACCACCTGAATTCCTCTTGCAAGTCCTCCTATGCCCTTGCAGGATGCCCATAGTGCTGTCAGCACGCTTACTGGGAGAAGAATTGTTATGCTGGTTTCTTTAATTTGCTCAATGAGCGAGAAGAAGCCATCGACTAAGCCCTGTGGCACAACTGTGGCGATTAAGGCTTCAAAGGAGTCCACAAGGCTTGGAGATAGGTTTCCCAAAATAAAGAGAACAAGAGATACAAAGGGCACTGCCGAGATAGTTATGAAAAAAGATGCATAGCCACTAAGAATACTTAGCTTGTCCTCCTTATATACTTTAATAAGGCTTTTCAAAAATGTGTTCATATAAATATTTTGTGGTTTTTTATCGAAAATATTCATGCAATTATTTACAAATGAAGAAAACTGTGCTAAAATACTTAAAGAATAAAAATTAAGGAGATACATAAAATGAACAACAAGGTTTTAGTAGAAACAAGTGCACGTCACGTACACCTCACACAGGAGCATATTGAAATCCTTTTTGGTGCAGGCTATCAGCTCACTCCAATTAAGGACCTTTCCCAACCGGGTCAATTTGCTTGTGCAGAGAGAGTTACAGTTGTAGGACCTAAGAAGGCTATTGAAAGAGTAAGCATTCTTGGCCCAGCAAGAAAGGCATCACAGGTTGAGGTTTCCTTTACCGATGCAAGAACTCTTGGTGTAAGCGCACCTGTAAGAGAGAGTGGAGATGTTGCTGGCTCAGCAGGCTGTAAGCTTGTAGGACCATGTGGTGAGGTTGAGCTAAGCGAGGGCGTTATCGTTGCTAAGAGACACATTCACTTTACACCAGAGGAGGCTCAAGAGGCAGGCGTTAGCGATAAGGAAATTGTTCAATTAAAGATTACATCTGAAAGAACAACAATTTTTGATGACGTTGTAGTAAGAGTTCATCCTAACTTCAAGGGTGCAATGCACATCGATACAGATGAAGCAAACGCAGCTCAAGCATTTGGCGAAGTTTACGGAGAAATCATTAAGAAGTAATTAAAAAACGGCAGAGATGCTTCTCTGCCGTTTTTTAATTGACATTTTAGTTATAATATGCTAAAATATATTAGATAATGGACTCAAGGGGGGAATTACAATGATTAAGTATTCTAAAACAGAGGTGATTGCACAGCAAAGCGCCTCACTTGGTTATATTATAACCTGTCCTGACAATATAAATGATGGTGAAAGGCTTCCTCTAATCGTGTTTTTACATGGTGCAGGCGAAAGAGGAAATGACGTAAATCAAGTAAAGGTTTACTGTGTGCCCAAGCTTTTTACCAATAATCAAGAGCATCAAGGAATCAGGGCAATTACCCTTTCCCCGCAGTGTCCACAAAATACAACCTGGATTGATTATAAAAAGGAGCTTATAGCCCTTATCGAAATGGTAAAGTCAACCTACCCCGTTGATGAAGAATGCGTTAGTCTAACTGGTATTTCCATGGGAGGCTTTGGCACGTGGGAAATGGCAATGACTTATCCATATATGTTTCATAAGATAGCACCTCTTTGCGGAGGTGGAATGAACTGGCGTGCTTGGGCGCTTACAATGCCTGTCCGAGTTTTTCACGGCAAGCGCGATGATGTTGTTCCAATTTCACAATCTGAGGCAATGGTAAATTCTATTAAGGTGCAGGGAGGCAGAGTAGAATTTACAGTATATGACGACCTTTCCCACAACTGCTGGGACAGAGCCTACGAGGAAACAGACCTTATTAAATGGTTAGTAACTAAAGAGAATTAAGGAAAGAAATAATGGAAGAAAAGAAGAAACCGGGTAAGCTTAAGAAGATTATGCATATTCTTAACCCCTTGGCAGGCAAGGGCATAGCTACTCAAATCAAGGAGAAGCTTAAGGATTCTGATTATGTATATATGTCAAAAAGCGCTGAATCCACAACAGAGTTTATACAAAAGGCGTGTCAGGAGGATCCAGACACCTGCTTCACTATTTACGGTGGAGACGGTACAGTTTTCAAGGCAGTAAACTCCCTTATGGAAAGTGGATATCAGGACAGAGCCTCACTTAAGATAGTCCCACTTGGCAGTGGTAACGACTTTGTTCGCTCTGTTGAAGGTATGCCACAGGAATTTACCTCTGACGTAATGCGTGTAAACGATAAATATGCTATAAACGTTATAAATATTGGCTTTGACTGTTCAGTTGTGCAAAGAGCACAGGAGTTTAAGAAAAAGCCATTAGTTACGGGAAAAATGGCATATATTATGGGCGTTGCAGGTGAGCTTATGAATAAAAAGCCAGTTCACGCAAAAATAACCTTAACCTATCAGGACGGCAAGCAAGAGGTTATTGAGGATGATTTCCTCTTAATAGCTGTTGGAAATGGTAAATGGTATGGCGGTGGCTTTAAGGTAGCACCTGGCGCTAAGCTTGACGATGGCTTGCTTGACGTAAACATAATAAGAGACATAAGCGTACCAACCTTTATAAGCCTTGTTGCTGACTTTAGAAAGGGTACTCACATAAAGGACGGAGAAAAATGCATAGTAAAGCCAGGCACGGAAAGATTTTTGATTTACAAAAAGTGCATTGGGGTAAAAATTGAGGGAGTTGAAACTGCTTGCTACGACGGTGAAATCTACAACGAAAGCACCGTTGATATAAAGGTAATACCGCACGCAATAAATTTAGTAAAGAATGTCTAAGAAAACATTGATATCAGCGATGATATTTTATTTGTTCTAATATTTATACAGAAATAAAAAAACCGACTCAGTGTCGGTTTTTTTATTTGCAATCAATTGTAAAGCTAAACTGGTTAAGTCCCTTCTTTAAGATAAGGTCGGTGTAATAAACGATTTTAGTATCCTCAGGCTTGCCATTGTCATCAATTGTTACCGTGTGGTAGTCTGTGCTTTCCTTAATAGTTGCTATTTCCTTGTCAAAAAGTATTTTAACGTCTCCAAAATCAACCACTCCATCACGGATTTTTGGCTTTTCGTAGGAAACGAGCCTGTCAACAAAGCTGGTTGCACCCTCAAAGTATTCCTTAATGGTTACGCTATTTTCCGAGGGACAAATCTCGCGTACTAGCTTTGTCAGATTAGGTAGATCATAAAGCTCCTTGTATTCAATAGTGAATACACCGTTTTCAAAGGACGTATAGGAGCGAGTTTCTGGAATATTTCCTTGATACTGTCCGTCAATAATTGGTACGTTGTGGCTTTTTGAGGATGTTTCCATGAACCTGTCGTATCTACCCTCGGTAAAGTAGTCTTTAGTGTAAGGACGCACGCCAATATCAATTAAAACCTGTCTGTTATTTTTTGAAAGGATAAATGAGCCAACGTCATTGTGGTTGTGGCTTTCACCATTTGTACCGCCCTTGCCACCTATTGCATAGCTTTTTGTCCTTTTAATATACCAGCCAGCACTTTCCATATAGCACTCGTATTCGGGAAGTCTTTCGAAATCATACACAGGGTCGTAATTTTTGATATATAAAAGAATGCTTATAAGTGGGTCAAGAGGCGTTGCATGCCTCTTTTTTGTTGGCATGATAAACTCATTTCCGTATACGTTTTTAAGCATATAGAAAAGCATTGCGTTAGTCTTTACGTCCATGGGCGCATCACCATAAGAGGTAATTACGTCCTCGTCAAGCATTGTCTTTTGATAGAAAAGAGCAATTTTCTTTGTTTTCTCCAGCTTGAAGTAATCGCGCTCACCTCTTGTGTATTCTCTCAATGCGTAAGCATAGGCAAGAAATGAAACAAAGCCATAGCCCCAATACCCAGGACCCTCAAGGCATACACCGTCGTCAGGGAAGCCCTTATAATACTTTTCCATATTTAAGTCAAAGCGGGGAAGTAGCTTGTCAAATTCCTCAGGAAATACAAGCATGAGCGTAATTCCGGTGAAGCCTGCGCAAACAGAGGTCCAGTTATTATATCTGTCCTCCCAATGCCAAACTTGATTTTTGAATGGTTCAAGGATTCTTCTTTTTAGCTCGGTTTTAATTCTCTTTGCAAGCTGTGGGTGGATTTTATCTCCTAGCAGATGGTAAATCAACGCAAGGGAAGAGCTAAGTGCAGTTGAGCAAAGGTCAAGCTCGTAATAATTCTCCTCGTTTATGTCTGGTACGTGTGCCGGTAACGCCCAGGTGTAGATTGAAAGCATATCATAAATGCAATCCTCTAGCTGACCAAGATACTCACCACCATAAATAATTGCCATGTATGCGCAGATATGTAGCTTGTAGTAATGCTCATTCCAATCCTTTTCATAGGAGTAGCGTTCTCCAAGCTCGGAAAATCTTCTAATCTTTGAGAAGGAAAGCGTCTTTAACTCCTTGTTGTGCTTTTCATATAATTCAAGATAAGCACCTCTTATAGATTCATACTTGTCGGATTCTCTGTATTCCCTTAGAAAATCCGTGTTAAGAAATTCTTCAAACATTATAAAACCTCAATTGTAAAGGTAAAGGAGTCCTTTGGATTTTTTACCTCAATGCTTGTTAGGTAAATGTCCTCGCCAATCTTAATTTCACCATCGGGAGTTAACTCCTTTGCGTGAATATCCTTTTCATAGCTTGCTGTGGCAAGATAGGAATCAAAGGTAATTACAGCCTTACCTATTGTGATTTTTCCATTTTCGATAATAGGCTCCTTATAAGAAACAAGTCTTTCCACAAGGGATGTAACACCCTCAAAGGAATCTGTAACTATAATCTTGTCCTCGCTTGGTGTGTAGCTACGAATTAGCCTTGTAACCTCAGGCGTGTCATAAGCAACTCTGAAATCAACAGAGAAAACGCCGTTTTCAAAGCTTGTTGTTGGATATGCCTCAGGAATATTTGCCTGATATTTTCCGTTGATAATAGGTACGTTATGACCTCTTGATGAGGTTTCAAGATAGGTATATCTGGTAGCGTGCTCAAAGTACTGTCTCGTGTAGGGACGGCAACCCATATCGATAATAACCTGATCGTTGTCAATAGCCAAAATAAAGCTACCAACGTCGTTGTGGTTGTGACTTTCACCATTACAGCCACCTCTTGCTGAAAAGCCGTATTTCGGGGTTCTCTTTGTAAACCAACCGCAATCCTGCATATAATATTCGCTAACCTGTGAAAGCTTACCGTATGTATAGTCCTTATTTAAATAAACGAAAGCACTTACAGCAAAGGGGAAGTAGTGCACCTCCATAGTAAGTCTTTCTCTTGGTGGAAGCTCAAGTGCGTCTGGGTATAGATTTTTAAGGCTATACATAAATCCGTAAGGCACGGAAACGTCCGTACCTGCGCCACAGTCTCCGTAGTTTACTATTACATCTCTGTCTAAAAATAGCTTTTGTAAGAAGGTTGAAATGCTTTTAATCTTTTCGTCCTTTAATAAATCTACCTTGCCACCTGTAAATTCTCTTTGCATTCTTGCATATTCTACAAAGTAGCCAAAGCCGTAGGACCAGTAGCCTGCACCCTCAACGCAAACGCCGTCGTTTTTGTATGAGTCGATATAGCTTGCCATATCCTCGTTTATTCTTGCTTGAGCCTTTTCAAAAAGCTCAGGGCGATTAAGCATAATGGTACAGCCAGTAGCACCTGCACAAACGGCAGTCCAGTTGTTTTGACGATACTCCCAGTGCCAATTGTGCTTAAAGAATGGCTCAATTAAGCGTCTGTTAATTTCATAATCAATTCTTGATTTAATAAGTGGGTGTAGTCTGTCCTTTAGCATTACCTTAATCATTGCAAGAGCCATTGACATAGTAGTTGCGTCAAGGTCAAGCTCACCTACGTTGCATACCTCGATATTATCAATATGTGCAGGCAAAGCCCATACATACTGATCGCAAACCTCCCAAATAGTGTCCTGTAAGAGCTTAAGATAGTCCTCGTTTTCAGGATACAAAAGGCTCATAAGTGCCATAGCGTAAAGCCTGTGCTGACGCTTGAAGAATACGTTTTGATAAGTAGTTCTATCTCCCTTGTCCTTGAATAGACGGAAGACTGAAAATTTTATAGTTTCAATTTCACCGTGACAATACTTCTCGTAGTCCTTCAAAACCGCATCAATTAAGTGCTTGTATTCGGGCTTATCCTTTAAGCTTGCCCAAAATTCGGGATTTGCTGCTTTTCCAAGTAAATTCATATTAGTCTCCTATTAAGCTGTTTAGAGCTCGTGCCTCGCAGGGAAGAGAGGCAATTTCGCCATCAGGCATAAACTCTAAGAACATAATTCTATCTCTTGCATTTTCATCATTAAGCACCTTGATGTATTCACACCACTCACATTTTCCTTCGTTAAGAGGGAACTTTTCCCCACACTGATTCCAGTTGAATACGTGCACGTTGGTAATATAAGGTAAAAGCGCCTTTAATGCCTCTAAATTATACTCAAAGGATTTTGAATGGTTAGGTTGCCAGTAAAGCTTCAAATTATCGCAATTAACGTCATTTATAAATTTAAGCGTATCGTGATAATCATCGGTAAGTGTGGCAAAATGGCACTCAATAGAAAGAGTCAAGCCATATTTCTTTGCCTGCTTGCAAAGGCTCTTGGTTAGAGTAACCGTCTTGCTATAGTGATTCTCACAAATATATTGACATTTACCCTTTTTACAGCCACACTTAGGCCAGCCAAGCCAAACTCTAACAGTTTTAGCCCCTAGAGCGACTGCAGTTTTCAAAACTTTCTTAAAGGGCAGTGGAAAATGCTCGTCGCAATGGTACATAAGGCCAAAATAAGAGCCGTAAGAAGCGCATTTCAGACCAGCACCATGCATAAGCCTTCTAACCTGACGGGCAAGCTTAACGTTTCCCATTGGAACGTGAACGTCACCGCCCCACTCGATATATTCAAGCCCAGACTCCTTTGTAGCCTTAATAAGCTCGGTAATGCTTTTCTTTCTAAATGAAATTGAAACTAATCCGCTTTTCATATTTTTCTCCTATGGCAAAAAGCCAAAATGCTAAGATAAAGGGCTTGATTGCCATAAAGCAACCAAGCCCGTTGCTTGTGTTAATAAATATTCTTTGTTTCTCTGTAATCACGCCATACGTTTTCAAAGAAACCGCCACCCTCTGGAAGTGGTCTTACAGGACGGGACACGCCCTCAACGTCAGTTCCCTTGAGAGTAAGCTCGAAAATCTGATCGTTAAAATCGCCATTGTCAAGCTCAAAACGGAACACGTCCTCCATCTTTTCGGGAGCTTGCCCATTTTCCGAGCTATAAATAGCAGAGCCACGAGATTTTCCGCCGGCACGTACGTAAAGCTCCATTGCAGAAACGTACAGACGCTCGGCAAGAAGTGCGTCCCTCAGACGATAAGCTAGCCATAGCTTGCTTTCCTTGTTAACCTTAACCACCTGGTTAAAGCTTAAAATGGCAGATGAAAGCTCAGACGAAAGCTCCTCAAATCTTGATGCATCTCTTATAGGACCTGCAATCTCGTCCATTTTCCTTTGATACTTGTCGGTAAGAGAGGATACGTTATCCTCACTGGATAAAATACTATTTGTAAGCTCAATATGCTTAGATACAATCTCGCCTGCTACCTTATCAAAGTCGTTCACAAGCTGATTTTCTTGATGCTTAGAAATGTATTGCGCGCATCTCATAGAGCCAACCTGACCAGCATTTAGCGCACTGCCACCTGGTCGATAAACGCCATGGCTACCAGCAACCTCACCACAAGCAAATAGGTGAGGCACGTTTGTTTGCCACCACATATCAATGTCAAGGCCACCATTGTTGTGCTGAGCGCAAAGAGCAATCTCAAGCATTTCCGTCTCTAGGTCAACGCCCTTAGATTTATACAAATCGTAGGCAGGCATATTCATAAATTGAAGCCTTTCTAAAGGATTTCCAAAGCATGCGTGGGCATTTTCAAGATACTCTCTTGCCTCACCATCTAGCTTGTCATAGGGAAGACTTTCAAGACCGTAAGGATTCTTTCTAAAGTCAAGATAAACACGTCTGCCCTTCATTACGCACTCTCTAAACACCAAAAGGTCGATAATAGAGGAGCCTGAAAGCACCTTTTTGCAGTCGAATGGCCACTCGTAGCCCTTTCTGAATATTTTAGACAGGCAAGTGCCAATATCGTCAAAATAATCGTTCAAAAATTCATATTCATTGCCCTGCTCATCAACGGACACAAATCTGGGTAAAACCTGCATATATGTACCAGAAACGTTCCAGCGAGGAGCAACTGAGGCAAGACCATACTGCCACTCAGTTAGGTTTTTACCCTTGACGCCTGCCTCGAAGGCAACACCGCTAGCACCGTGATGACCTAAAGGATAAACTGTGTTAGAATAAATACCGGCAGGACCACCAGTTGCAATAATTGTATTTTCAGCTTGAATAAGAACAAAACGGTCATTTTCACCCTGTGAAGCCTTGTTTAAGCACAAAACTCCCACACAGGTATCCCCATTTTTAATAAATTCTGCAATTTGAAGCTTGTCATAAACCTTAATTTGACGTTTATTTACCTCTTTTTCAAGGCATTCAGTCATCATCTTGGAGGTAAGCGGACCAACGCTTGTGGCCCTTGCACGTGGGTCGTGGTCAGTTTTGTAGCCAACGTACTCACCATAACGGTTTACAGGAAACTCTACGCCAAGCTCACAAAGGTGTAGGAAGCAAGGCACGGAAAGTGCAGCCTCTGCATAAGCAATATCTCCGTCAACGCACTTGCCATTGAAAAAGTCCTGTGCCATAGCCTTAGGTGAATCTGGGTAGTCAGCACATAAATTCATTTTGTAATAGGTCTGCTTGTCGGAGCCTGTATTGCGTGAGGTGCCCATATTGACACCCTCTGTAACGATTGCAATATCATTAACTCCGTAGTCGCTTAGCCTGAGTGCAGCATTATAGCCTGCAGCACCTGTGCCAATAATAGCTGTATTGAGGGCAATCTTTTTAACGCTTACCCCATTAAAAATTACGTTTGATTCAGTCATAAGGACCCCTTAATTATAGTCTTTGAATGTGCATACCACCATCAACGATAATTGATTGACCTGTGGTATAGCCAAGCATACCTGAGGAAAGAGTGTAAATTGCATTAGCACAATCCTCTGGCAAGCCCCATCTTCCAAGTGGTACAAGACCACCTGCAATAAGATTATCGTATTTTTCCTTAACCTTTTCAGTCATACCTGTAGCAATAATACCCGGGCAAATCTCATTTACAGTAATGCCCTCGCCAGCCAAACGGTCAGCGAATAGCTTTGTAATCATAGTAGCGCCTGCCTTTGAAATGCAGTACTCACCACGGCTTGTAGATGAGGTATAAGCAGAGCAGGAGGAAACGTTTACAATATAGCCACGAATACCCTTTTCACATTCTTGCTTCAGCATTTGATTAGCAACAAGCTGAGTTAGGAAAAGTGTACCCTTTGTGTTAATATCCATAACAAAATCGTAGCTTTCCTCAGTCATTTCCAAAATATCGTTTCTTACCTTTGGAGCAACGCCTGCAACGTTTACAAGCACGTCAATTCTGCCAAAGCTATCTAGAGCACACTTAACAAGATTAGCTCTGTCCTCGCCAGAGGCAAGATTTCCCTTAACGTAAACAAGATTATCCATATCCTTAAACTTGTCTGTAACCTTGTCGCTGTCCAAAATATCCATGGCTACAACGCTGTAGCCCTCTTTGTTAAACTTTTCAACAGTAGCGTAGCCAATGCCACCTGCTGCACCTGTAATAATAGCAACCTTCATTTTTTAATTGTTACTCTTTGGTAACTCTCCTTCATATAATATGCAGTTTACACTGCTAACTAACAAAATAGTACCGTCTGTAAGCGTAAGCTGAATTTGCTCACCCTCGTAATCGGTCCAAGCTTGAATTTCCAGGTCAAGCCATTCCTCGCCAACCTTAACGTATGCCCTTGAAAATTGATAATTTGTATCAAAAACCTGATAATTACAGGAGCAGGACACAAGGGTGGAAATAGCAATTAATGCTATAATAACAAAAGCAATTAGTCTTTTCTTCATAGCACTTATTTTCCCAAAACGTACTTTTTGTAAAGAGGTGCATAAACCTCTTGGTCACGAATAACACAGCCTGGTGTGCCACCTGGTTGTCTCATAATCTCTGTACACTTGCTACAGCAAATGCAAAGCTTTTTGGGATCGAGATTTTGACCGCTTGTAATTGCGTTTGCACAATCTGGATAAGCAAGAGTCTGTCTGCCATAGCCTGCAAAATCAAATTTGCCCTCCTTTATGTAGCCTGCACAAACGTTTGCACTCTCTGAGCCGAGGAAGGAAATACCAGAGGAAATAACGGGTGTTCCCTTAATCTCCTGTGCAATTTCGCCTATACCGTCAAGCATTCTCTTAACGCCAAACATTGGGTGCTCGGGAGCCTCATAGCCACCTCTTGAATATGGACGGTTTACGTGTGGATTGAAGTATGGATTACCCATAGTCATATCAATCATGTCGATTCCGTTTTCAACAAGCTTTTTTACAAGCATTTTGGATTCGGTGAAATCAGGCTCGATTCCTTGACCCTCCTTGACTGCGAAGCCATAAGGATATGGGAAGCCGTCATACACGTTTAGTCTTGATGTAATAATGAAGTCCTTGCCGGTTAGAGACTTAGCGTTCTTAACTGCAGTTGTAAGAAGCCTTGTTCTGTTTTCAAAGCTACCACCATATCTGCCCTCGCGCTCGTAAGCAGAGAGAAGCTCACTTAGCAGATATCTGTGACAGCTCTTGATATCAGCGCCATCAAATCCTAATTCCTTAGCAACAACAGCGCCATTAACTAGCGCCTCGCCAAGCCTGTCAAGATACTCGTCGGTTACTATTCTTGATTTGTCAATAGGGTTGTCCTTTTCAAAGATAGGGTTATTGTAAGCGATAAGCGGAGCAGGAGTGCCCTGTGGCTTTGAATATCTACCGGAGTGAGTCAGCTGAATAATAACAATTGGCTCAAAGCCGTTTGCACGATAGCACTCGTCCTTAATATCATAAACGATTTGCTTGAAGGAATCTCTGGTCTTATCTGTTAGGTACATTTGACGAGGATTAGCTCTGCCTTCCTCAAATACGGCTGTCGCCTCGAACCAAATTATACCGGCGCCACCACGGGCAAAGCGAAGATATCTTCTCTTGGTAAGCTCATCTGGTGCACCCTCACGTGTACCATCACAGCCCTCCATAGCTTGATAAACAATTCTGTTGTTGACAGTCTTGCCAGCAATAACAATTTTTTGCGCAAGTGGAGAAATATCCTCAGAATAAGGGAAGGAAACACCTGCCTCATCGCACAACTTCAAAAAAGCGTCCTTGTTTTGTGGAACATTGTATGCCATAAAGTCACCTCTAAATAATATTATCTAATATAAATGTTACCATAATATAGGAGCTTTGTCAAGAAAAATGGAGTTCTAAATTCTAAAGAATTTACCACATAAAACGCCAAAAGCCTTGACAAATTGAGGCTTTTGTGAGAGAATAAGCATATAAGCACTTAAGGAGAGCAAACAAATGAGAGCAATTTACTTAGCGAATAAAAAATCAAATATTGACTACGTCTATTCAAAGGAAAGTCAAGAAAGAATAAAAAAATACCTCGATATTGACAGTGAGATTTATTGCCAAGAGGACTTAGAGGCTAATCCAGATGCCTTTGGTGATGTTGAATATGTATTTTCAACATGGTCAATGCCAGGAGGCAGTGAGGATAAGGATGATTTTGCAAGATTTTTCCCTAACTGCAAGGCGTTTTTCTACGCAGCAGGCTCAGTAAAGTATTTTGCAAATCATTGGCTTGATAGGGGAATTAGAATTTTTAGTGCATTTGCAGCAAACGCAATTCCTGTTGCAGAATATACAGTTGCACAGATTGTTCTTGCAAGCAAGGGCTATTTTCAAGCATTAAGAGGCTATACAAGACCCGATAATTACAAAAAGGCAAACGAAGCTTCAGTTGCACACAAGGGTAACTATGATGAAAATATAGGTATTATTGGCGCAGGAATGATAGGCAAAAAGGTAATTGAGCTGCTAAAGCCTTACAAGCTAAACGTTTTTGTTTATGATGAATTTCTAACAAGTGAGCAAATTGAAGCTCTAGGCGCAAAAAAGGTAACGCTTGAGGAAATGTTTGAGTGCTGTGAGGTTATTTCAAATCACTTGGCAAACGTGCCACAAACTGTTGGAAAAATTAAGGGTGAGCATTTTGAAAAAATGAGAAAAAATACCACCTTTATAAACACAGGCCGTGGTCAACAGATTGACGAAAATGGTATGATAGCGGTACTTAAAAAGCGTAAGGATATTTGTGCCCTTCTTGACGTAACCATTGATGAGCCTGTAAAAGAGGGTAGCCCGCTTTACAAGATGAAAAATGTGTTCCTGACACCACATATTGCAGGAAGTCAGGGCAATGAGGTTCAAAGGATGTCGGAGCTTGTTGTTGACCAAATGGAGAACCTTTTGACAGGTAAGCCTGTTCAATACGAAATCACTAAGGAAATGCTTGCAAAAATGGCTTAAAAATAAAAAAACAGGGGAGATGTGTCGCATTTTCCCTGTTTTTTTGTTTCTAAATCCTCCAAAAGAAAATCCCCTCATTTACGAGGGGATTTTTTTAGCTATTTTTCTTAAAAAGTGCCATAGAGTGTGTGAAATTAGGATTTTTTGGACTTTTTATCCTTTTTCTTTGATACGTAGTGAGTTATGTGGGTATCAATAACGTATTTCAGGGTTGTTCTATATGCGTAAACCTTAGAAAGTGCATATATTGCAAAGGCAAGCGATGTAACAAGCTCAAACTCCGAGATGCCAATGTTGGACATGCTTTGAACCTTACCTATAACAATGCCGAAGATTGTTGAAAGTGAAAAGCATGTAGAGGTTACAAACAAAATCAGTGAGCTGGTAATTAAAAGCTTTGAGCAAGGCTTTATAAATTGGTTTTTACATTCAAACAAGAAGTAAAGCGTTAGCAAAATGTAAAATACAATGTGAGTAACCTTGAAGTAGGTTTGACCATTGCTTTGGTAGAACCAAACTGCAAGTAGTCCGAGCAAGCTCCAAACAATTGCACCGATGCCACAGGTGATTTTTAAGCCACCTGGAATTTCAACCTTACGTCTTAGAATCTTCTTTGGGAACACGTTAATAAACAAATAGCCAATCATTGGGATTGAAGCGATTAGTCTTAGCACCTTGAAAATTCTCGCTGTGTCAAGAGTTGGCACCTGCAAAAAGATTGATAGGTCATATATTGTAAGTGTTAGAACGACCAGCAATGCGAAAACTGATGCAAACTTAAAAAACGCACAATCCTGTCTTGTCTTGCTAATGTAGACGTGGTCAACCTTACAAATAAAGAAAATTGAAACACCAATAGATATTGCAACGAATGCAAGAAATAAAATTGGTGCCGCTGCCTTGAAATAAATACCCTGCTCCTCTGTGTAGTTAAAGGCAAGCATAAATATGCCTAAAAGAACAGAAAGGAGAGTAAGTCCTAAAATAATAGGCAAAAAGAGTCGAAAAAGCTTTAATGTATGCTTCATTCTATATATCCTTTCTAGCTCAGACTTGAATCTGAGTGGTGAAAATATGACAAAAGCCATAATTTCTCATAATAATGTACTTTAAGTAGTTTAACACAGGCAAATGGAAAAATCAAGCCATTTGAAAAATTAAATTAAATTATTGCTTATATTATTGACTTATAATGAAAAATTTGATACTATATTTATGTAAAAAAAGACTTATAGGAGGCTAATATGCTGGAACAACTTAAAAAAGAGGTTTACGAAGCAAATATGATGCTTGTAAAATACAACTTGATTACCTTTACGTGGGGGAATGTAAGTGGCATTGACAGGGAAAGGGGACTTGTGGTTATTAAGCCATCGGGCGTAGAGTATGACGAGCTAACACCTGATATGCTTCCTGTAATTGATCTTGAGGGTAACGTAATCGAGGGCACGCTTAAGCCATCATCTGACACACCAACTCACTTGGAGCTTTATAAGGCTTATCCTGAAATTGGCGGTGTAACTCATACTCATTCACCTTGGGCAACAATTTACGCTCAAGCAGGCAGAGGCATCACTCCTTATGGAACAACTCATGCAGACTATTTTGGAACAACAATTCCTTGCACAAGACAAATGACGGATGCTGAAATAAAGGGCAAGTATGAAAAAGAAACAGGCACTGTAATTCTAGAAGCTCTTAAGGATATTGGAGTGGAGCAGATGCATGCAGCCTTAGTTTATTCTCATGGACCATTTACCTGGGGCAAGGATGCAAAGGCGTCGGTTGAGGCTGCCGTTGTGCTAGAGCAGGTTGCTATGATGTCTTATAACACTGAGCTTTTGATGCTGGGTGCAAGGGGAAAAACGGAAAGAATGCAGGAAACGCTTTTGCGTAAGCATTATGATAGAAAGCACGGTCCAAACGCATATTACGGACAGAAAAAATCATAAAAACAAAAGAAAGCTGTGAAGCAAGCACAGCTTTCTTTTTTTGCAAAATTGACGCAAAAATCCCAAAAATGCAAGGAAAAATGTTAATTTTTTGTTAACAATTTGATTTTTTCTAAAAAACACTTGGAAAGTAAGATGAAAACCATTATATTACTATATATAATTAAATGAAGGAAAATTTTGAACACGCAAAAACCCATATTTTGTGCATTCCTACAAAATTTACCATAAAAAATATAATATTGACACCTGAAAAACATTTATAAAAATGAAAATTGACAAAATTATTGTGCAAAATACACAAAAACAAGGGTGTAAATATGCTCCGAAATCCATTTGCCCAAAAAATAATCAAAAAAAAGATTGACAAATAAATATATATATGGTAAAATTACTAGGCTTGACGCGTAGAGAAGCGAAAGGTTGCTGCAAGGGTCCGACTGCTATGGCACTTGTGGGGAATTTTCGTGGAACGCGCCTGATTCACTGTAGCTGAATGCAACAAGTGCATCTTCCGTCGTCATTGAACGACAGATTCACCGCTTGCATTATCCCCGAACCTAAGAGTTGCATGGTTCGGTTTTGTTAAGTGGGTGAAGGAAACACACGGGACGGTGTAAGAGCAAAAAAGTCCCCGCAAGTTTTAATTAAGGAGGAAAAGCAAGATGGCAGTAAACGAAAAGATTAAGGTTAGAGTGTACGGCTACGATCACAAGCTCGTTGAGGTTGCATGCAAGAAGATTGTTGATGCAGCAAAGAGACACGAGGTTAAGGTTTCCGGTCCTATTCCACTACCAACTGACAAGGAGATTGTTACAATTCTTCGTGCAGTTCACAAGTATAAGGATAGCCGTGAGCAGTTCGAGCAGCGCACACACAAGAGACTTATCGTTCTTCTTAAGCCTACAGCAGAGCTTAAGTCAGCAATTCTAAGTCTTGAACTACCTGCTGGCGTTGGTATTAAGCTCGACGAAACAAAGTAATCGAAAATACCAAACCAAAAACAAATGCCAAGCCTCACCGCACAGTAGCAAGGTTAAAGTTACTCACGACTTTAGACTATGATGACGGGGTGGGTCATGTTGATGTGTCGGGCGGCTCCGACGAATAGTAGACATCAACCAATAACCTAAAATGGAGGAAAAAAGAAAATGAAGAAAGCAATTATCGGTAAGAAGCTCGGTATGACACAGATCTTCGCTGAAAACGGCGCAGTTATTCCTGTAACAGTTATCGAGGCCGGTCCTTGCGTGGTTGTTCAAAAGAAGACCACAGAGAACGATGGCTACAATGCCATTCAGGTTGGCTACGAGGATGTAAAGGCTAGCCACGTATCAAAACCAGTTAAGGGACACTTTGAAAAGGCTAACGTATCCCTTAAGAAGCACTTAAAGGAGTTTAGACTCGAAAACGCAGAAAATTATAACGTAGGCGACGTAATAGCTGCCGATACCTTCGCTCAAGGCGAGAAGGTCGACATTACAGGCATTACAAAGGGTCATGGTTATACAGGCGCAGTTAAGAGATGGGGTCACCACATGCTCCAAGCAACCCACGGTACAGGTCCTATCCACCGTCAGGTTGGTTCAATGGGTGCTAACTCAACACCATCAAGAGTTTTCAAGAACAAGAAGATGGCTGGTCAATATGGTAACGAACAGGTTACAATATTGAATCTTGAAATTATAAAGATCGACGCTGAGAAGAATCTTATCGCAGTTAAGGGCGCTGTTCCAGGTGCTCGTGGCGGTATCGTAATTCTTCGCGACAGCGTTAAAGCATAATCAAGGAGGAAAGAACGATGCCAAATATTAAAGTTGTTAATATGGCCGGTGCTGAGGTTAGTGAGATTACACTTTCTGACGTAGTATTCGGTGCAGACGTTAATGGTGCTGTCCTCCACGCTGCTGTAAGAGCATACCTACTCAACCAAAGACAGGGTACTCAATCAACACTTACAAGAAGTGAGGTTTCCGGTGGCGGACGCAAGCCTTGGAAGCAAAAGGGTACAGGTAGAGCAAGACAGGGCTCAACAAGATCACCACAATGGACACATGGTGGTATCGCACTTGGTCCAAAGCCACGTTCATACCGTACAAAGCTTAACAAGAAGGTAAAACAAATTGCTATGTTTAGCGCACTCAGCTCTAAGGTAGCAAACAATGAAATGGTTGTAGTTGACGCAATCGTTGCAGAAAGCTACAGCACAAAGATAATGGTAAATATGCTTACTGCAATCAACGCTGGTAAGAAGACACTCGTTGTTCTTGCTGAGCCAGACGAGAAGGTAGTAAAGAGCCTTGCAAACATCGAAAACGTTAAGGTTGCTTACACAAATACAATCAATGTGTATGATGTGCTCAACTGCAACACACTCGTATTTGCTCAGGCTGCTGTACAGAAACTCGAGGAGGTATACGCATAATGAAATTTGCTCAGGATATAATCCTCACACCTGTAATTACAGAAAAAGCAATGGATGGTATCGGATCTAAGAGATACACATTCAAGGTAGCAAAGGACGCTACAAAGCCAGAGATTGCTAAGGCAGTTGAAGAGCTATTTAACGTTCAGGTTGCTAAGGTTAATACAATAAATATGAAGAAAAAGCCAAAGAGACTCGGTTATCACTTCGGATACACATCTGAATGGAAGAAGGCAATTGTAACACTTACAGCTTCTTCTAAGGAAATCGAATTCTTCAACGGCTTGAACTGATAGTGGGAGGTAGTTCAAATGGCAACAATGAAATATAAACCCACCACACCCTCAAGAAGAAATATGTCAGTTGCTTCCTTTGATGAGGTAACAAAGTTTACCCCAGAAAAGAGCCTTATTGAGGTTAAGAAGAAGCATTCAGGCCGTAACAGCTACGGTAAGATCACAGTTCGTCATCAGGGTGGCGGAAACAAACAAAAGTACAGAGTAATCGACTTTAAGAGACAAGAGGGCTCTGCAAAGGTTATCGGTATTGAATACGATCCAAACAGAACCTCATATATCGCACTTCTCGAGAACGAGGAGGGCAAGAAGAGCTACGTAATCGCTCCTCTAGGTGTTACAGATGGTGACGTTCTTTACTCAGGTGCAGACGCAGACATCAAGGTAGGTAACACACTTCCTATTGAAAAGATTCCAGTAGGTACAATTATCCATAACATTGAAATTTATCCTGGCAAGGGCGGTCAGCTCGTTCGTACAGCTGGTGCACAGGCTCAGCTTATGGCTAAGGAAAATGGTATGGCACAGGTTAGACTTCCTTCCGGTGAAGTTAGACTTATAAGACTTGAGTGCAAGGCTACAATCGGTCAAATCGGTAACATCGAGCATGATACTGTTAAGATCGGTAAGGCTGGTAAGACACGTCATATGGGCATTCGTCCAACAGTACGTGGTTCAGTAATGAACCCATGCGACCACCCACACGGTGGTGGTGAGGGTAAGTCTCCTGTAGGAAGACCAGGCCCTGTTACACCTTGGGGTAAGCCAGCTCTTGGTTATAAGACAAGAAACAAGAAGGCAAGAACCAACAAATACATCGTTAAGAGAAGAAACGGTAGATAAGGGAGGAAAGAATAATGAGCAGAAGTTCCAAAAAGATGCCTTATGTAGAAGAAAAGCTCTACAATCGCATTGTAGCGATGAACGAAAAAGGCGAAAAGAAAGTTTTGAAGACCTGGTCACGTTCTTCAACAATATTCCCAGATTTTGTTGGACACACAATTGCTGTGCATGACGGTAGAAAGCACGTTCCTGTATATGTCGTTGAGGACATGGTAGGACACAAGCTTGGCGAGTTCGCACTCACCAGAACATTTAAGGGTCACGCAGGATCAAAAACATCTAATAACGGAAAGAAATAGGAGTAAACAATGGAAACTAAAGTAGCTAATGCATACCTTTATGATGTTCGCATTGCTCCCCGTAAGGTTCAAATCGTTCTTGACCTCGTTCGTGGCAAGGATGTTGAGATGGCAGCAGATATTCTTAAGAACACACCTAAGAGAGGTGCTGAAATTCTTGAGAAGCTACTCAAGAGTGCGGTAGCAAACGCAGAGAACAATCATAACATGGATAAATCAAAACTCTATGTTTCAAAGTGCTTCGTAACACCTGGAAGCCACATGCTCAAGAGAGTAATGCCAAGAGGTAAGGGAAGCGCAAACAGAATATTAAAGAGAACAAGCCACATCACAATCTGTGTGGCAGAAAAAGAGTAAAGGAGAGCTGAAAAATGGGACAGAAAGTTAATCCACATGGATTACGTGTTGGCGTAATCAAGGACTGGAATTCAAGATGGTTCGCTTCTGACGAAAAGTTCGGCGATATCCTTGTATCTGACTACAACATCAGAGAGTATCTCAAGAAGGAGCTTTTCAACGCAGGCGTTGCAAAGATCGAAATCGAGAGACCATCTGATTCAATTGTAAAGGTAATTATTCACTGTGCTAAGACAGGCGTAGTAGTTGTTGGTAACAAGCCAGAAAAGACTGCAAACGTTGAGGGCGAGGTAAAGAGTGAAGAAAAGAAACCAAAGCTTCGTATCGACATTCTTCGTGAGAAGCTTTCAAAGATGACAGGCAAAACTGCAATCATTAGCGTTGTTGAGGTTAAGCCAGTAGACCTAAATGCACAGCTCGTTGCTGAGAGCATCTGCGGTCAGCTCGAGAGAAGAATTGCATTCCGTCGTGCTATGAAGCAGGCAATCTCAAGAACAATGAAGCTTGGCGCTAAGGGTATCAAGATCGCTTGTAGCGGACGCTTGGCAGGTGCCGAAATCGCTCGTACAGAGCATTACCATGAGGGTACAATTCCTCTACAGGAAATCAGAGCTAACATTGACTATGGTTTCTGGGAGGCTAACACAACCTATGGTAAGATTGGTGTAAAGGTTTGGATCTACACTGGTCAAATTCTTTCCGAGGTTAGCAAGACTGTAAGCGAAAGAACTGACAGAAAAGATAGAAAGAAGAGCTTTAACAAGAACTTCAACAAGGACCGCAAGGCACCAAGAGCTTCTAAAAAGGTTGAAGGAGGCGAACACTAATGTTAATGCCAAAAAGAGTTAAGTACAGACGTGTTCAAAGAGGCCGTTTAACAGGTAAGGCTTCACGTGGAAATAAGGTTACTAACGGTCAATACGGCTTGGTTGCTACTGAGCCAGCTTGGATCACAGCTAACCAAATTGAAGCAGCACGTATTGCTATGACAAGATACATTCGTCGTGGCGGTCAGGTTTGGATTAAGATATTCCCTGACAAGCCAATCACAGAGAAGCCTGCTGAAACTCGTATGGGTTCAGGTAAGGGTTCACCTGAGTATTGGGTAGCCGTTGTTAAGCCGGGCAGAGTTATGTTCGAGATGGACGGCGTTTCCGAGGAAATCGCAAGAGAGGCTATGCGTCTTGCTATGCACAAGCTTCCAATCAAATGTAAGTTTGTGACAAAGGAACAGACAGAGGAAGAGGAGGAATAAGCGGTGAAAACAGCAGAAATTAGAAATTTGAGCATCGAAGAGCTTGAAAAGAAACTTAAAGAGCTCAAAGAAGAACTCTTTAACCTTCGTTTTCAACACGAAATTAACCAACTCGAAAATCCTCACAAGATAGCAGATGTCAAGAAGGATATCGCTCGTGTAAAAACCATTCTCAACGAGAAGAACGCATAAGTGGAGGAAAATGAGTTATGACAGAGACACGTAACCTCAGAAAAACAAGAGTTGGTATTGTTGTAAGCGACAAGATGGATAAGACCATCGTAGTAGCTATCAGGGACAACGTAAAGCACCCTGTATACAGCAAGATCGTAAAGCGCACAACAAAGATTCATGCTCACGACGAGAAGAACGAGTGCGTTGTAGGCGACAAGGTAGAAGTAATGGAGACCAGACCTCTTTCAAAGACAAAGAGATGGCGCCTTGTTCAAATCATAGAAAAAGCAAAATAATTAATCTCATCCTTTGGGTACATTAATAAGAACAAAATGTGCCGAAGCTTAGGGAAACCTTATTAGGAGGATAAATAAAGTGATTCAGCAAGAAAGCAGAATGAAGGTTGCCGACAACACAGGCGCTAAAGAGCTTTTGTGTATCAGAGTACTCGGTGGAACTGGTAGAAGATATGCTAATATCGGTGACATTGTAGTTTGCTCTGTTAAGAAGGCTACACCAGGCGGAGTTGTTAAGAAGGGCGACGTTGTAAAGGCTGTTATCGTTAGAAGTGCAAAGGGTGTTCGTCGTGCAGACGGCTCTTACATCAAGTTCGACGAGAACGCAGCAGTAATTATTAAGGAAGACAAGACACCTAAGGGAACACGTATCTTTGGCCCAGTAGCAAGAGAACTACGTGAGAAGGAATTTACAAAGATTCTTTCACTCGCTCCCGAAGTACTTTAATTGGAGGTAAATTATAATGAAAAAGCTTCATGTAAAACGTGACGACACTGTTATTGTTATCTCCGGTGATGACAAGGGTGTTAAGGGTAAGGTTATCGCAGTTAGCCCAGAAGAAGGCAAGGTAATTGTTGAGGGAGCAAACATTGTTTCCAAGCACCAAAAGCCAAGAAGACAGGGCGAGACTGGTGGTATTCTTAAGGTAGAGGGTGCAATGTATGCATCCAAGGTACAAATCGTATGCCAAAACTCAAAGTGCGAAAAGTACAACAAGGGCACAAGAGTTAAGCACGCTATCGTAGATGGCAAGAAGGTACGTGTTTGTGCTAAATGTGGTCAAGCACTTTAATGGAGGTAACTGAAGATGTCAAGAATGAAAGATCTATATACAAATGAAGTTGCTCCAGCGCTTATGACTAAGTTTGCTTATAAGAGCACAATGCAAATTCCACGCTTCAACAAGATCGTTATCAACGTTGGTGCTGGTGATGCAAAGGATAATGCAAAGGTTATCGACAGCATTATCGCTGAAATCTCACTTATCGCAGGACAGAAGGCAGTTCCTACTTACGCTAGAAAGTCAGTAGCTAACTTCAAGCTCCGTGAGGGTGTTAAGATTGGTGCGAAGGTAACACTTCGTGGCGAAAGAATGTACGAATTTATGGACAGACTCTTCACATTTGCTCTCCCAAGAGTACGTGACTTCAAGGGTATCAATCCAAACGGCTTCGATGGCCGTGGTAACTACTCTATGGGTCTTCGTGAACAGCTCATATTCCCAGAAATCGAGTATGACAAGGTTGACAAGATCAGAGGTATGGACATTACGTTCGTAACAACAGCTAATACAGATGAAGAAGCAAAAGAGCTCCTTACACTTATGGGCGCTCCATTTGCGAAATAATTAGAGGAGGACGCAACAGATGGCAAAGAAGGCTATGGTGCTTAAGCAACAAAAGGCACAAAAATATTCTACAAGAGAATACAATCGCTGCAAAATCTGCGGCAGACCTCACGGTTATCTTCGTAAGTACGGTATCTGCCGTATATGCTTCCGTGAACTTGCTTATGCTGGTGAAATCCCAGGCGTAAGAAAGGCAAGCTGGTAATTAACAAATAAAATTTTTAGAATACCAAGAGTATTCACTCCAAACTAACCGGAAGGAAACAAGACACGTTTAACCACCGGTAAGCCGTCACCCAAGAGGGTGGCAGCAAGGTTGGACTTGCATAAATAGGAGGAAAATAAAATGCAAATTTCAGACGTAATTGCAGACATGCTAACTAGAATCAGAAACGCAAGCAATGCAAAGCATGAGACTGTTGACGTTCCTGCTTCAAATATGAAGAAGGCTATCGCAGACATTCTTCTTGAGGAGGGCTACGTAAAGGGCGTTTCAATCATTGAGGATGGTAAGCAAGGTGTAATCAGAATTACACTTAAGTACGAGGGCAAGGCAAAGGTTATCCACGGAATTAAGAGAGTTTCTAAGCCAGGTCTTAGAATTTACTCTAACTGCGAGGATATGCCAAAGGTTATGAACGGACTTGGCATTGCAATCGTATCTACATCAAAGGGCATCATGACAGACAAAAAGGCTAGACGTGAGAACGTTGGCGGCGAAGTACTCGCATTTGTTTGGTAATACGGAGGTAATAGAACATGTCAAGAATAGGAAGAAATCCAATTAATGTTCCTGCTGGTGTTCAAGTATCAATCGATACAGAGAACAATGTTATCACCGTAAAGGGTCCTAAGGGTACATTAACACAAAACTATCACAACAGAATGATCGTTAACTGCGAGGCTAACGTAGTTACTGTTGCTCGTCCAAGCGACGAAAAAGAGGATCGTGCACTTCATGGTCTTACAAGAACACTTATCTATAACATGGTTGTAGGTGTTACTGATGGCTACACAAAGAAGCTTGAGGTAAATGGTGTTGGTTACAGAGTTGCTATGCAAGGCAAGTCACTTAACCTTACACTTGGCTACTCACATCCAGTTGTAGTAGATGCTCCAGAGGGAATCACATTTGAGACTCCAGATGCTAACACAATTCTTGTTAAGGGTATTAACAAGCAGGTTGTTGGTGAGACTGCAGCATACATTCGTTCTAAGAGAGCTCCTGAGCCATATAAGGGCAAGGGTATTAAGTACGAGGGTGAAAAGATCCGTCGTAAAGCTGGTAAAACCGGTAAATAATGAAAGGAGAGGAAAAAGATGGTATCAAGAAAAGACAGTAACGTACAACGTCTTAAGAGACACGCTAGAGTTCGTGGAAAGATTTCTGGAACAGCTGAGCGTCCACGTCTTTGCGTTTATCGTTCAAATAAGAATATTTCATGCCAAATCATCGACGATGAGGCAGGCGTAACACTCGTTTCCGCTTCTACAATGGAGGCCGGATTTGAAGGTATAGGAAGCAACAAGGAGGCTGCTAAGAAGGTAGGCCTTATGGTTGCAGAAAAAGCACTCGCTAAGGGTATAGACACAGTTGTATTTGACCGTGGTGGTTATGTATATCACGGCCGTGTATCGGAGCTTGCTGAGGGCGCAAGAGAAGGCGGACTTAAGTTCTAATTCTCTCCCAAGGATAAGAAAACCGGTTTGTACACTGTTTAATTCAATTAAACACAAATAGGAGATAAAAATGTCTAACATCAAAATTGATAAAAGCAATCTTAAGGAAACAATGGTTGCACTCAACCGTGTTTCTAAGACAGTAAAGGGTGGTCGTATCGCTCGTTTCACAGCTCTTATGGTAGTTGGTGACGGCGAGGGTCACGTAGGTTATGGTCTTGGTAAGGCATCTGAGGTTCCAGACGCAATCCGTAAGGGCATTGAGGATGCAAAGAAGAACATGATCACCGTAGCTATTAAGGATACAACAATCCCACATGAGGTTATTGGTAAGTTCGGTGCAGGTACCGTACTTCTAAAGCCAGCTTCACTAGGTACAGGTATTATCGCAGGTCAGACAGTAAGAGCTGTTCTTGAGCTTGCAGGTATCAAAAATATCAGAGCTAAGAGCCTCCGTTCAAACAACAAGACAAACGTAGTTAAGGCTACATTTGAAGGTTTGAAGCAGCTCCGCACTATCGACGAGGTAGCAAATACTCGTGGTATTAGCAAAGAAAAGGTTATTGGTTAAGGAGGAACTGTAAGATGGAAAACGTAAAGGTAACACTAGTAAAAAGTCTTATAGCTTGCAAGCCTAACCAAAAGCTAACTGCTAAATCACTTGGCTTCAAGAAAATCGGCGATAGCATCGTTTGCAAAAACGATAAGGTATTGGCAGGTAAAATAAGAGTACTTTCTCACCTTGTAAAGGTAGAAAACGTTTAATCTAACTGCCAAGCATGGGCAGCAGATTGAAATCAAATAGTGAAATCAATCAAACAAATTCAAATAAATAAGGAGGACAAAAAATGAAGCTCCATGAACTTTCTCCAGCTGCTAGATCTACAAAGGCAGCATGGCGTAAAGGTAGAGGTCCTGGCTCAGGTAACGGTAAGACAGCTGGTAAGGGACACAAGGGACAGAACGCACGTTCTGGTGGCGGAGTAAGACCCGGATTTGAGGGTGGACAACTTCCACTTTACAGAAAACTTCCTAAAAGAGGATTTAATAACAAATTTGCAAAGGAATACGCTACAATCAATGTAAGCGATCTCAACAAGTTTAAGAACGGCGAAACTGTAACCCTTGAGGCTCTTGTGAACTGTGGAATCGTTCGCAAGGAACTCGACGGACTTAAAGTGCTTGGCAACGGTAACGTAAATGTTGCAGTTACTGTTGAAGCAAAGGTTTTCTCAGCTACTGCTAAAGAGAAAATCGAAGCAGCAGGCGGAAAAGCCGAGGTGAAATAATTATGTTCAAAACCTTAGCTAACGCTTGGAAAATTAAAGACTTAAGAAGCAAGCTCTTGTTCACACTATTTATCATATTGATTTATAGAATTGGAACATCAGTGCCTGTTCCTTTTGTAAGCTCAACAGAGCTATCCGTTGGCTCACAAACAATCTTTGGATTTTTCAACACCTTGTCAGGTGGTGCCTTCGAGCAAGGCTCGCTGTTCGCACTAGGTGTATCCCCATACATTACAGCATCTATCGTAGTTCAACTATTGACAGTTGCTATCCCAGCTCTTGAAAGACTTTCAAAGCTAGGTGAGGAGGGTAAGCGTAAGATCAACGTAATTACAAGATATATAACGGTTGGTATCTCAATAGTTACCTCAATCGGTTATTATCTCTTGCTAAAGAATAACGGTGCATTGACACTATTCGCAACTGAACAGTATGCAGTATTCTCAGCATTTGTAATTGTAGCATGTTACGTAGCAGGCTCATGCCTTGTAATGTGGTTGGCTGAAAAGATTAACGAAAGAGGCATCGGAAACGGTATTTCAATCGTATTGTTTGCAAATATCGTATCACGTGGCGCGCCACTTCTCTTGAACTTCATCAGTATGTTCAAGACAGAGTACGAGGGTTATACACTCTACGGCTTCTACAAGGTAGCTGGTAACGGTCACGTAGTAGGTTCAACAATATTCACAATACTTGCTCTTGCAGGTATGCTTGCAATGATCTGGTTCGTAATCTTCATTTCTGACAGTGAAAGAAGAATTCCGGTTCAATATGCAAAGAGAGTTGTTGGAAGAAAAATGTATGGAGGACAAAACTCCAACATTCCACTAAAGGTAAATATGTCGGGCGTAATGCCTATCATTTTCGCAAACGCAATTATTACAATTCCATCAACAATTGCAATGTTTGTAAAGCCAGCATCAGGTAGCTTCTGGGAGGGAGTAGTAAACTTCTGCTCAAGCACCTCATGGTTCTACGCAGTAATGCAGTTCATTCTAATACTTGCATTTGCATACTTCTATGTAGCGATTTCCTTCAACCCAACTGAGGTTGCAGGAAACATTCAGAAGCAGGGTGGCGCAATTCCAGGAATTCGTCCAGGAAAGGCAACATCAAGCTTCGTTCAAAAGGTTCTTTCAAAGGTAACATTCATCGGCGCACTTTCACTTTCAGTGATTTCTGTAGTACCACTAATCGTTCACTTAATCGTAAACTCAATGCAGGATGTAAACATTGCATTCCAAGCATTTACAGCAGTACAGGAGCTTGCATTTGCAGGTACCTCTGTTGTAATCGTTGTAGGTGTAATTATTGAAACAGTAAAAGAGATTGAAGCACAGATGACAATGCGTCATTACAAAGGCTTCCTTGGTTAATACAAAGGAGAAAATTAATGGCTAAGAATCTTAAAATGATATTCCTCGGCGCCCCTGGTGCTGGTAAAGGAACCCAATCTGACATTGTGGCTGAAAAGTATGGTATTCCTACCATATCAACGGGCGTAATGATTAGAGAGGCAATAAAGAATAACACCGAGATGGGACTTGCCGCAAAGGCATACACCGAAAAGGGTGCACTTGTTCCAGACGAGGTTGTTATAGGAATTATTGGAGAAAGACTAAACAAGGAGGATTGCCAAAACGGCTTTATCCTTGATGGCTTCCCAAGAACCGTTCCACAGGCTGAAGCGCTTGACAAGATGGGTGTGGAAATCAACTGTGTTGTCAGCCTTGAGGTTGCGGACGAAAAAATTGTTACCCGTATGAGTGGTAGACGCGTATGCGCTAAGTGCGGAGCGTCCTATCACATTGAGTATAATCCTTCCAAGGACGGTGTAAACTGCGACAAATGTGGTGAAGCACTTACTACAAGAAAGGATGACGCTGCTGAGGTTGTTCTAGACAGACTTACTGTTTACCACAATCAAACAGAGCCCCTTAAGGATTTCTACGGTAAAAAGGGCGTGCTCGTGCTCGTAGAGGGACAAGAAAAGGTAGAGGATACTACTGCACTTACCCTTTCTGCAATCGAGAACGCAATAAAATAAGTTATGATTCAGCTAAAGACACCTGAGCAGATTGAGATAATGAAGGTCGCTGGTAGAATTACAGGCGAAACCTTACTCATGGCAAAGGAATTGATTCGAGAAGGAATTACAACTAAAGAAATTGATGACAAGATAAACCATTACATCAAGAAATGTGGTGCAAGACCTACATTTCTTGGGTACGGTGGTTTTCCAGGTAGTGCTTGTATTAGTATCAATAACGAGGTTATACATGGTATTCCCTCAAGGAAAAGGATACTAAAAAACGGCGACATAGTTAAAATCGACGTTGGCGCAGAATGGCATGGCTTTACAGGCGACAGTGCCGCTACCTTTGCTGTCGGACAAATTTCAGAGGACGCACAAAAGCTAATTGACGTAACAAGAGAAAGCTTTTTCAAGGCTATCGAAGCTCTTGAAAACACCCCAAACCCAAGGGTAGGCGATATCGGATACGCAGTGCAAAGCTACGTAGAGGCAAACGGCTTTTCCGTAGTTCGTGACTTTGTAGGTCACGGCGTAGGCGCACATCTTCACGAGGATCCCAACATTCCAAACTACGGAACACAGGGCAGAGGCGTAAGACTATATCCAGGTATGACTCTTGCAATTGAGCCTATGGTTAACCAAGGCACACACTTAGTAAAAATGCTCTCTGACGGCTGGGGAGTTGTTACAGCCGACGGTAAGCTATCTGCTCATTATGAGCATTCGATAGCTATGACAGACAATGGCATAATTCTTTTAACAAAGGTTGACTAACTCGAAAAATCCAACACTCTCACAGCGGCTGTATAGTGAGAAGTGAGAATATTCCAAGGCTCGCAAACGTTACTCGAGCATGGAACTGAATAAAATTTATTAAGTAGAAAACTGAGAGGAAAGTATGGGAAAATCAGATGTAGTAGAATTTGAGGGTATTGTAACGGAAGCACTTCCAAACGCAACCTTCAAAGTAAAATTGCCAAATGAGCATATAATAACAGCTCATATTTCTGGCAAACTAAGACTAAATTATATAAGAATATTGCCCGGTGATAAGGTAACGGTTGAGGTATCGATTTACGACCTCACAAAGGGACGTATCACATGGCGCGCTAAATAAGAAAGGCGGTTTTTATAATGAAAGTAAAGCCTTCCGTAAAGAAGATCTGTGATAAGTGCAAGATTATAAAGAGAAAAGGTACCGTAATGGTTATCTGCGAAAATCCAAAGCACAAACAGAGACAGGGCTAATCAACAATTCAAACCAAAAATTTAATGAGGTGAAAACAAATGGCTCGTATAGCTGGTGTTGACATTCCGAACGCAAAGCGTGTTGAAATTGCATTAACATACATTTACGGTATCGGATTAAAGAGCGCACAGGACATTCTTGCAAAGACAGGAATCAACCCTGACACACGCGCAAAAGATTTGACAGAGGATGAAATCGCGAAGCTTCGTGAGGAAATCGAAACAAATTACCACGTTGAGGGTGAGCTTCGTCGTGAGGTAGCTCTTAACATTAAGCGTCTAGTAGAAATCAACTGCTATCGTGGAACTAGACATAGAAAAGGTCTTCCAGTAAGAGGACAAAGAACAAAGACAAATGCAAGAACTCGTAAGGGTCCAGCAAAGACGATAGCAAACAAGAAGAAATAAGGAGTGTAGCGAAATGGCAGAAAAGAAAACAAGAAAACGCCGTGAGCGCAAAAATATTGAAAAGGGTGCAGCACATATCAGCTCAACCTTTAACAATACCATTGTTACAATCACAGACGTTAACGGAAACGCAGTTTCTTGGGCTTCCGCAGGTGAGCTAGGATACAAGGGTTCAAGAAAGTCCACACCATTTGCTGCACAGATGGCCGCAGAGGCTGCTGCTAAGGCTGCAATGGAGCATGGTATGAAGAGTGTAGAGGTTTACGTAAAGGGCCCAGGTCAAGGACGTGAATCAGCAATTCGTGCACTTTCAACAGCAGGACTTCAGGTTACAATGATTAAGGACGTAACCCCAATTCCTCACAATGGTTGCAGACCACCAAAGCGCAGACGCGTTTAATCTAATAGGAGGATTAAAGAAATGGCAAGATATACAGGACCTTCATGCAAGCTTTGCCGTAGAGAAGGTGTTAAGCTTTATCTTAAGGGAGAGCGTTGTCTCTCAAGCAAGTGCGCTCTAAACACAAGAGTAAAGAGCGAGGGTAAGGCTTCTCTAGTTACTGCTCCTGGACAACACGGTGCAGCAAAGAAGAAGCTTACAGAATACGGTAAACAGCTTCGTGAAAAGCAGAAGGCAAAAAGATATTATGGAGTTCTTGAGAAGCAATTCAAGAGCTACTATACAAAGGCTGACAATCAAGAGGGCGTAGCAGGTGAGAACCTTCTCAGACTTCTTGAAAGAAGACTTGACAACGTAGTATTTAGAATGGGACTTGCAGCAAGCCATAAGGAAGCTCGTCAGTTAGTTCTACACGGTCACTTCACAATGAATGGCCACAAGGCTAACATTCCATCAATACTTGTTAAGGTTGGCGATGTTGTTGCTGTTAAGGAAACAGAATCAACAAAAATTAAGAGTCTCGTTGAAGCTATGGGCGAAACAACAGCTCCAAAGTGGCTTGAGGTTGATACAAGCAAGGGTGTTGCAAAGGTAGTAGCAATGCCAGAGCGTGATGATATCGACTTTGAAATCAACGAACAGCTCATTATCGAGCTTTACTCTAAATAATAACTCTTTGTCGGCTGTATTCCTCCGTGAAACACGGAGGTTGCAGGTGGCTTGAGTCAAGCCAAAGGCACAGCGGACATCAATGTTATGTAACACTAACCATTCCGTTAAGGAAAAAAAGACCAATTGCATAAATTGAATTTAGGAGGGTTATTAAAAATGATGATAGAAATCGAAAAACCAAACATTTCAATCGTTGGCGAAAGCGAAGACGGAAAGAAGGGTAAGTTTGTCATCGAACCTCTAGAAAGAGGCTTCGGCACAACACTTGGAAACTCCTTGAGAAGAGTACTTATCAGCTCACTTCCAGGCTACGCAGTATCCTCAATCAAGATTGACGGCGTACTACACGAAATCTCAAGCCTTGAGGGAGTAAGCGAGGATATTACAGAGATCGTGCTTAACGTTAAGGGCATCGTAGCAAAGCTTCACGGTGGCGAAAGCGTTAAGACTGCATACATCGATAAGATGGGACCTTGCGTAGTAACTGCAGGCGACATCAACTATGATGACGAGCTTGAAATTCTCAACCCAGATCTTCACATCGCAACTGTAAGCGAGGGCACTCATTTCTATATGGAGCTTACAATTGAGCGTGGTCGTGGATATGTATCACAGGAAAAGAACAAGAACGACCATATTAAGTCTAACGTAGCAATTCCAGTAGGAACAATCTTCACAGACTCAATCTACACACCAGTGTACAATGTAAGCTACAACGTAGAGAACACAAGAGTAGGAAGCGTTGCCGATTTTGATAAATTGACAGTAGAGGTAGAGACAAACGGCACAATTAGAGCAACCGATGCAATTTCACTTACAGCCAAGATACTCAACGACCATTTCACCTTGTTTGTAAATCTCTCAGACGAGGCAAGAAACGCAGAGATCATGATCGAGCGTGAGGAAACCAAGAAAGAAAAATATCTTGAGATGACCGTTGAGGAGCTTGACTTATCTGTTCGTAGCTTGAACTGCTTGAAGCGTGCAAGCATCGACACAGTTGAGGATTTGATTAATCGTACAGAAGATGATATGATTAAGTTCAAGAATCTCGGTAAGAAATCCCTCGATGAAATTAAGGATAAGCTTGAATCACTTGGCTTGTCCCTCCGTAAGGACGAGGACTAAGCGATATAAGGAGCAAACGGCTCCGAGGAAGCTAGCGTAAAATATATAGCTTCTTACAAAATTCGGCAAAGGAGGATACATCAATGCCAGGAACAAGAAAGCTCGGCAAAACAACAGACCACAGAATAGCAATGCTTCGTGGAATGGTAACCTTGCTTCTCGAGAAGGGTTCAATCGAAACAACTCTTTCCAGAGCAAAGGAGCTCCGTTGTGTAGCTGATAAGATGATTACACTCGGCAAGAAGAATACACTTGCAACTCGTAGAGAGGCTCTTGGATACATCACAAAGGAAGACGTAGTTAAGAAGCTCTTCGACGAAATTGCACCAAAATATGCTGATAGAGTAGGTGGATATACTCAGATTTACAAGCTCGGCACAAGACGTGGCGACGCAGCTGAGATGGCACTTATTAAGCTTGCTGACTAATTAAAATTAAAACAAAAGACCTCTGACTTAAAAAGCAGAGGTCTTTTTATATACAAAAATAAACTTAACGGAAAATATATAGCCTTGAAAAGAGCAAAATTATTAAGCTCATAATGCAATTGGTCGCTTAGTATAGTAAATAAAGCTCTTTTAAGGCTTATTTTTTTGAGCAGTTAGTGGCTTCCCTTGCTCAGATAGAAAAAAATCAAGCGAAATCCTGTAAAACCCCTTGCAATTTTCTCGTTTTTTGTTCAAAATATTATAAATGAACATATTAACATATTATCATACTATCATAACAAAGATAAAAATCTATAATCTCTATAATCAAATATATTTCTTGCTAAAAATGCTAAAATATGTTAAAGTATATATAGTAATTATCTCAAGGAGATTTGAAAATGAAGCAAGCAAAATGGATATGGCATCCAGGTAGCCTTGAGCTTTACCACGGAATGCTTTTACATAATAGACGCACGTCTGCAAGAAGATACAAGCAGGGGGACCCCTCGAATCGCGTAGGACAGGCGCGAAGCGTTTACTATTACCCAATGTGGAGAGTTGATGGACCTGTTCACAATACAATGCTGAAGAAAACAGCCACCATAGATAAAGAGGAAACTATTGAGCTTTTCTCAAATACCAAGGATTGTGCAATAATAGTTGACGGAATTTCCTACAACAAGAATACTAAAATCAAATTAACTGAAGGCACCCATACAGTGGCACTGCACGGCTTTTGTGCTGAATCCTTTCCTGCCTTTTACGTAACTGGAAATGAGTTTGCCTCTGACCGCACCTATAAGGTTGATATCCGTGGCAAGAGATATGGTCAAAGCGCAGGCGAGAGTGAGCTTTATACAGACGTAAATGATAAGGTGGAGACCTTTAAGTTCTCCTATAAAAGAATTCAGCCTGTAAGCATAGAAGAAATAAATGATGGCATGCTTTATGATTTTGGTAAGGAGCAATTTGCAAAAATCACCATAAAGTCAGAGACGTGCAAGGAAATCACCTTGTACCTGGGTGAATCCAGAGAGGAGGCTCTTGACACAGATTATTCTCAGCTGGTAGTAAATACAGAGCTTAAAAAAGGTAAAGGCACAACTGAGGCAGTAGCCTTTAGATATATTTTTGTAAAAGACACTAAAGACCTATCAATAAGCGCTAGACTTGAATATTTGCCTATTAAGGAAAGAGGCTCCTTTAAGTGCGATAGCGAATTTATAAATAAGCTTTGGGACACCTGTGCTTATACAATGCTACTAAACTCAAGAGAAGGCTTTTTCGACGGTATAAAGCGCGATAGATGGATTTGGAGTGGAGACGCATATCAAAGCTATATAGTAAACTACTATCTGGGCTTCAATAAGGACATAGTCAAGAGAACAATAAGAGCCTTGCGTGGTGCTGACCCAATTGAGAGCCATATAAACACAATAACAGACTATACGTTCTTTTGGTTAATTTCCTTGTACGACTACTATATGTACACAGGAGATAAGGAGTTTTTGGAGGACGTTTATACCGACGTTTTAGACGTGCTTGAATTCGTGGAGGGACGACTAAGCGAGGACGGAATGTTCGTAAGGCGTGAGGGCGATTGGGTGTTTATGGATTGGTCAACCTTTGACAGCGACGGACCTATGTGTGCTGAGCAAATACTCTTGGCAAGAGCCTACGAGGCAGTATCAGTGTGCGCAACCGTAAATAACGATAATCAGCTTGCTACCCACGCAATAGAAAGAGCAGAATATATAAAGGAGCAAGTAAACAAGCTATACTGGAATGACAAAAAGGGCGCCCTTGTTGACTCCTATACGTCAGGCAGAGAGAACGTAACAAGGCACGCAAATATTCTTGCAATTTTATTTGATTACGTAAGCGAAGAAAAAAAGCAGAGCATAATCAAAAACGTAATTTATAACAAGGAAATAACACCTATTACAACTCCCTATTTTGAATTTTTTGAGCTTGATGCTATGTGCAAAATAGGGGACCTTAAGTATATGACCGATATGCTGGAGTCCTACTGGGGAGGAATGCTTAGACTAGGCGCAACTACGATTTGGGAGGAATTCGATCCCAAAAAGAGTGGAATAGAGCACTACGAAATGTACGGAGGCAAGTACGAAAAGAGCCTTTGCCACGCATGGGGCGCTTCCCCAATCTATCTTTTAGGTAAATATGCACTAGGAGTAAGGCCAACAAAGGCTGGTTATAAGGAATATGTAGTAGCACCGAACAAAATGCCCTTTGGCAATTTTGAGGGTAAGGTTCCAACGCCAAACGGCGACATATTTGTCAAAATTAGCGACACAGGGTGCACAATTTTATCACAGATAGACGGTGGAACCCTACAGCTGGGTGGTAAAAGCTATAAAATACCCAAAAACGAAAAAATCCATGTAAAATTCTAAAAATTAAGTCAAAAGTCCGACACTGTGTCGGACTTTTTTGCTGTCGACCGTAATAATTCGTGAAAAGCTTCCCTCCTTGGCAAAACAAAAATAAGTAGCTCTTTGATAAATAACCAAAAAAGCCCTCTTTTTGTACATAATTAACAAAAATGGCTTATTTTTTTTTTTTTTTTGTGAGCTTTGTTGACTTTTCCACGCGCGTGTGGTAATATTATATTACAAATAATATTACTAAAAAAGGAGAAAACTATGAAAAAGAAAATTTTCTTGGCACTTGCAATAAGCCTATTGCTCGTATGCTTATTTGCAATCTCTGTTAGTGCAGAAGTTACAGTTTATAACGATGCTCCTGCAAGAACAAATATCACAGTAAGCACAGACGACGTAGTAGTTTTTAGTGATGGCTTTTGTTGCCCATCGGGCTACGTGTTCAAGGACTCTACTTATCTAAACCAAAAGGCGAATATGTTTGATTTTTCCTACATAAATGGAAAAACTAATAAAACATACACCTATGATGATATTGTAGAGGTTGATATTCCACAAGGCGTTATATCATCAGCTGGCTATGCTTTCGCTAGCCACAAAGCTCTTAGAAGAGTATCACTTCCAAGCACTTTTACTTCAATTGGTGGTAGCTTTTTTGAAAAGGTTGCGACACTCGAGGAGTGCGTGTTTGAGCACGATGAAAATTCAGGACTTGAAATTATTCCAGACTGGATGTTTGCATACTGCACGTCATTAAGGGCAATTTCTTTCCCAGACTGCGTAAAGTATATGACAGGTAACACTCAGTTAGGTGGATGTACAAATCTTACTGCCATATATCTTTCCAAGAACTTAATTTCCACTCAGGGAGGCAATAATGCAAGTGGCACATTTGGTCAACTTCCAAATGGATATTTTGTAAATGAGCCATTTACTTACGATGAAATTCCTGAAAAACCAGACGTATATTATTTCCCTGCTAACTTATATACCATGACAGGTGAAGCCTTTGACACGTGTAGAAATTTAAATAAAGTACTTGTTTTCAGAGCTGACAATATCGATATTACAGTAAATGGATATACCTTTGAAAATGCTGCGTGCGATTCAAATGGAACAAAGCCAACAATTGTATTTACAGGTGATGTTGATAAATTAGATGTAAAAGGCTGGAACGTAGAAAAAATCATTTTTGCAAACGAAAACGACAAATCAGCAAGTGACATGGAACTTTCAGGCTCAAAAACCTTTGTTTTCTGCCATGGCGATAATCCAGATCACCTTTATGCTGTTGCAGTTGACAGAGCACCAACCTGTACCGTGGATGGCGTAAAGGGCTTTGAGTGCTTCTGTGGCGAAGCTGACCCAGACGAAAATAACACAATTGTTGATCCGGCTCCAGGTCACAAAAAAGATGCAATTGTAGGAATTGCATACAATGGCACAAATAAATTCTTTGACGCAGGCGATACAACCTGCACTTGTAAAACATGTGGCGAGGAGTACACAGTAGAAGGCGATGCAGCAGCAATCTTCGTATTCCGTGGCTTATCAGCAAAGGAAGTAGAAGTGTACGGAAAAGCAATTATTCAAACCTTTGCAGTAAATCGCGAAGCAATGAAGACCTATAACGATCACTCAGATTATGACGTTGTAGGCTATGGACTTGTAGCAGCAACTGAGCTTGGACTTGGTGGCTCAACAGAAATCTTTGACAACGATGGTAATGTAAATACTAACAAGGCTGGTGTAGTTAATATTTCTGCAAGAGATGAAAACTTCGACGTATTCGAAATCAAGGTTAATGGCTTA
>JAFTXZ010000021.1 GCA_017461385.1 Clostridia bacterium
GACACGACCCTAATGGCTACTTCACCACTACATACAAGGAATTTGTTGAGGGCTTAATAGGTCAGCGCCATGACGAAATGCAGGTCCTTGCAGAGCTTGACGAATTTCGTAACGATAAGAAAAATAAAGCGTATATGAAAAATCTTGTCAATGGCAAGGACAAAATTAAAATAGGTGGAAGAATAGACCCACGCAAAGGAACCGTTGAGGAAATCGAGGTACCTAAGTATATAGCAATGGACTTGTATATGGTATCAAAGACAGGGCAGGCTATTGAAACCCTTGAAGAAATAGGCTACTGCATCAAGCTTGACGGTGAGCATACGCAAGAAACAATGAACAGTATAACCAGGGGCCAGCTTGAAGAAATGTATAATAAATTCTCTGAGCAGGACAAAAAGCTAATATCTATTATGGAGAGGGCTTATAACGGTATTTGCCGAGATTTGAAATACAATACAGATATGAGGCGCTTAGGCTATTCTAACGTATTTGAGGGCTACTATTATCCTATAAACCGTATTAAGCAGACTGACTTTGACACTAACGACTTCTTTGCAATGATGGACCGTGTAAGCGCATCATCCTTCAATAAGAGCAGAGTGCACTCTAAAAATGCGCTTGTTGTAAGCAATGCGCTCTCAAAATTCTTACGTCACGTAAACGGTGTAACAAAATACGCAAATCTTGCAATACCTGTTGAGAATATGAATATAGTATTCAATCTTGACATAGCCGGAAACAAGCATATGCCAACGTCTATTAAGATGAAGCTTGCGGAAAACAACCTATGGAAGGGCGCAGAGGAATATATGAAGCGCCTTGTTAATGACGTTCAAAGCGTGGGTCTTAACCTTGACGGTGGAAGTAAAGCTATTGCCTGGCTTCGTGGCTCATATGCTAAGTTCCAGCTTGGCGCCAATCCTAAAGTGTGGTTCTCACAGCTATCCTCTTACTTGGCTGCATACGGTGAGCTAAGAATATCATCGTTGCTTCAAGCTCCTACAATCAAGGGCGCCATTAAGGACTCTGAGGTAGACAAGTACTGTCGCTTGGCTGCTGTTCGTCATTACGATAAAGCAGCTACTAAGGCGCAGGCTGTAACAGACAAGGCAGGAAACGTGCTTACTGCTCCTATTGAGGCAGTGGACCGTGGTGTTGTCAAGATGCTCTTTGCAGCTTGCCAGGCAGAAGCTAAGGCAAAATATAAGCTCGATATTGGCACAGAAGAGAACAAGATTAAGGCAGGCGAGATATTAACTAATGTTATACTTCGTAGCCAACAGAATCAGCTTGTAACAGAGCAAAGCGGAGCTATGAGGTCCACGTCTGAATTTATAAAGAGCTTTACAATGTTCAACTCCGACTCAATGAAGCAGCTTAGCCGATTTGTTCAATCCTTAGGCGAGATATTAACACTTAAAAACAAAATCAAGTCAGCAAAGGCAAGTGGAGATAGCGCTCTTGTAGAAAAGCTGACAGCGCAGAAAAAGCAAGCAGATACTACCCTTAGAAAGTATTGTGCTGCTATTGTGTCCGTTGCTGTATATATGGCGCTTCTTGTTAAGCTCTTCAAAATCTTCTACAACAAGGACGATGAGGAAGAAACCGTTGGAGAATGGCTATTTAAGGGAACTGCCGATAATATCATCGGTATGGCGCCATTGGTGCGTGATGCTTACTCCTTCTTTAATGATGGCTTTGAAACGGACGTGTTTGTAACATCTATGGCTAATGATGTTTTAAAAGCCTTTGAAACAACCAAAAACATATTCGTCAGCTGGGTAAACGGTAAGAATGTAACCGATGAGCAGATTCACTCCAACATTAGGAGCCTTACCTATTCAATAGGACAGGTTTTAGGCGTCCCAACAAGGAATATTTACAATTTTACAACCGGCATTATAAGGCGAATAGACGAGGGCACAGGCAAGACGATAGATGGCTTCTTTAAGGCACCCTCTGAAACTGATGCTAAGGAAAGCTTGATTGAAGGAATAGAGAAGGACGATGAGCGTCTTATCAATTATTCCTTAAACGCTATGTACGATAAGTACGGTGTTGATACTCAAGATAAGGTGCTGAAAGACGAAATGGACCGATTAATAAAGCTGAATGCATCAAAGGACAGTGAGGATGAAAGTAATTATAGTCCTCTCGACTTCAAAATCCCCGAAAATTTAGAAATTGACGGTGAGGATGTAGAACTTTCGGCAGAAGATAGAAAAATCTTCAAAAACGGGCTCAATTCGGCTCAAAAGTCAAGCGGGCAGGTTGTACGCACATTAATGTATAAGCGCATGAGCGACAAGAGTAAGGCATATGCTATACGCAAGGTATATCAATATTACGACCTTGCCTCAAGAGCCAAGCTCACCGGCACAATGGAAAAGCTTGTTTACTACGGTGATGCAATCGGTGTTGATATCTTAGCGCAAATAATGGCGTATAAGTACGAGCTGAACAATGCCACAGCAGAAGAAAAGGCAAAGAGAACAAAAAGCACAAAGGAGCTCGTTACCGAGTACCTAAGCAAGTTCAATCTAACACCGGTGCAAAAATCCTTGGCGCTAAGAGCCTTAGGCTATAACGACAACGCCAACGACGCCCTGGTTCGAGCCTTCATTAGCAGAAGGTACAACCTAACCTCCGAGCAAAAGGCAGAGTTCCTGCACTACGCAAACATAGCATAAAAAACAAACCGCCACGGTTGCCCGCGGCGGTTTTTACTATCCTAATTTGCTGATAATCGCAGAAATATGCTTTGTTATTGAAGATTTGCAATAATTTGTTTTGGCAGCTACCTGCTTTTGAGTGTTCCCCTCAAGATAATAGAGGGTGAATATAATGCTTTCCTCCGGAGAGAGGGCGTTAACCGACTTGCGATATTTTTCGTAAATGCGGTCTCTCTTGGCATTCAACCGTGCCAGTTCTTCGGCAAGAGGGCTTCCACACATTGGCTCACCCGAGCTTATGTGATAGTACTCTATTGTTCTGATGCTATCACAAAGCTTGCGCAGATTGTTAAGGTCTTTGCGTATGGCACTTCTTTTCATTTTAACCTCCTTTGTAGCCATTCTTTTAAGCACCCGTCACAGTTCAACTCGTCACACTCTTTTCCCGCCTTGCAGGGTAAATCTTCGGGATAACAGTTATAATTTTCGTTAAGCCACTTTATTAAGCTGTCCTCGTTCTCGGTTGTGCGGTCAAAGTTGGTGCATTTTGGTTTTTGCAATAATGGTCTTGGCTCTTTTCTTTTGCAAATGGTTTCGTAACAAGGCTTAAAAACGGGCATAGGCTGACCGTAATCTGTTTCAAAGCTACAACAATTAAACTCCTTGTCATAGTACATACAATCAAATTCGTTCATACTCACACCCCCAATACCTCGACATAGCACCAAGATTGAGGTGCTTTCCTCAATGGCTTGTATTCGTCTGTGCAGAATTTTGCGTTACAATCGTCCTCCACATTAAAGCCGTTTCCTCTGTCAAGGTATTTACAGCTTCTGCATTTTTCCTCATTACAACAACCGATTTTAGAAGGTAAAATAAACTCTCCCAACTCTTTCGGCTTGTCATAGATTACAAGGTCGGTGATGTGCCAAGCGTAGCCCTCTTTACCATTTCCAAGATAGTTAATCATTTCTTTATCGGTCAAGCAAGTAAACGGTTGTTCTTGGTTCATCCACCTTGCGTTTAAATCCGAACTATAACACGAAATTGTAAATATTTCGTCACACTCAAATTCGCCAACCACACGCCCTAAAAACTTTTCCATAAAGGGCTGATATTTTTTCGGTATTCGGTTAAATGATTGCTTGTTTTTACTGCAATAAATAATTGATTTTTTATTCCAATCAAGAGCTTTTGGAAAGTTCTTTCTAACCTCAACCGTTTTTTCTTGGTCTATTTCCCAACCCATTATCTTGGCTATTATTAAAAACACCCAATAAGGCTGAATTGATATTAAAACTGATTTCATTCCGTTTCCTCGCTTTCTTAAAACGGAAGCCAATTTTTACCCATTTCAGACATTCTGTTGAATAGGTTAAAAATCGCTCTTGTTTCTTCTCTTGACAATATAATTATCTCGTCTGCGTTTTTGTTTGCGTAATCATAATTGCGTAAAGTGATGCAACCGTCACTATTTATACTTGCTTGGCAATGTTGGAAATTGTGCTTTTGTTGGCTCTCGGTCACTTGCATTTGCCTTTCAATTACTTTCATTCCCCCACCTCACTTAGCTTTCTTTCTGCTTCTGCTCGGTCAAGGAATACAATATCTCCTATGTCTGTTTCTCTGTATTCGTCAGCATAGGTAGTATCAAATAATATTGTCTTGCACTTATCTTTGTATTGACTTTCAATTTCTTCTTGATAATAAACAGCTACTACTTGATTTTCTTCAATTTCTCTGACTATGATGCCATTCCTTGAATTTCCATAGTTAGCTATTCTATATACTGTCTGCCCCACCCTCACAGGAAGCTCAACGAACAGGGATTTGTCTTTGTAGTGGTCGCAATCTCCGTTATCGCATTTAATCAATATAGGCTCTTTGCACACATCTTCGTGTACGCAATTCTTACATTCGCATTTACTCATTTTCTGTTACCTCTCAATATGTATGTGCTAAACCTGCCATAACCTTTACTCCTCCCAAATTCGCTTGTATCGGTCAAAGGCTGCACCGAGGATGAAGGCAAATTGGCTATGCGTGAATTTATCGCCTGTATCAAGGATGGGAAGGTCAGAGTTGAGTGTGTATTCAACAAAATCCTTAACGTAATAGCACTCTTCCGTTTGGCTTTCCCATCTTTTAAGCGCATCCAGACATTCGCGCATAAGACTATATTCGCAAGGTGTTTTAGGAGCTTGCTCCGTTAGGTTGAAGGGGCACTCTTCGCAATGCTCAGGGTCAGTGCGCGGTGTTAAGTGTAGCTCAAGGGCAGAAATGAGTTCATCAATAGTTAATCGCTTGTTGCTCATACAATCACCTTCTTTTTGAATAGTGGAACATATCCTTGTGGCATTCGATACCACGCACAAACTGTCTCGGTATCAATTTCAATCTTTGCCTTTTTGGCTCTTGTAATAGAGTAAAGCTCCTGCTCCTGTACGGTGTTCCAGTCTTTTTTGCCATACATAGGTAATCCGGATTTGCGGCACCAGGAAGCTTTGTAAAGCTTATAATACTTGTTGTAGCTTTCATCGGTCTTGTCTAAATAATTCATTCTGTAATCTCCGTTATTCGTATTTTGTGTATGTAAAGCATTAACTTGCGCTTAATGATATAATCGGCTGTTTTTACGCCCTTAGTGTCCTCTACAACGGTATTACCGCACTTGTCTTTATAAACAAAGTCGGCAACGTAGTTAACAGCTTGTTCTATAACCTTACCGAGCTTGACTCCGCCACGTGGACCCACCGTGCTTGGCTCTCTCTGAGAGGGAATAAGCTCATAGCTAACTTGGCGCCTAAGCTCGGTAATCTCTTTGACTCGCTGCATTAAAATAAGCTGACCGTATCTGTCGGCCTCTAATTGAGAGTCAAAAGTTATGCCCATATACACAACCTTTTTGTTTTTGTATTTTGTTGTGGTGGGAGAGTCAAGGATGCTCGTTCCTATCGGCTTAACCTTACCGTTTGTAGAGAGGGAAAATTTAGGACGCCTTCGCGTTTTCTTAAGGAGCTGCGCAAGCTCCTTTTCTGTCATTGTAAGCGCCATTATCGTTTACCTATCTTGTAAATTTTCACATCCTCCGGACGAGCTATAACCACACAACCTTGGTTTTTGCTCATTAGCTCAACCTGGACGAGAGGGAAGAGAGAACAAGGCTTGCTTGTTGTGCAAGCCCTGCTCCTGAATGCTATGGCAGAAATACAGCCATAATTTACGTTGTTGTGAATTGCCGGGTGTTGTTGCTCGCAAGAAACGAAAACGTCGAAATTATCGGCTATGGCGCCCACTAAACGAACAAATAAATCTTGATTTTCCTTCTCAATCTGTGGAAAGAGGCTTAAAAGTTGGTTTTTGTCAAAGTTTATCATATTATCACATTTGCATACGTTTAATTGTTTCTTTGCGGTAAGTAGAGCTCACTTGAACCGTCAAGGAGAGATTTTTCTTCATCTGACATTTCATAGCCTAACTTTTTTAAAAGACTATATAGTGCATTGAGTTTGGCATTGGTTTTATAGCTACTTTGGTAGTCACAACAGTTGTTGTCTTCTCCATCATTCCAAAGTGCGTAAGCATAACAGAGCAGGGCGTATTCCGGAATGCTCTCCGTTTCTAACTGTACAAGTTCATAATTCAGAGAAGACTCTTCTGGGATTTCTATGCCCATTTGCTCGGCATAAAGATTGTGGTCGAAATTGTCATAGATGTTAGGAGTCCAGACATAACAAATTGTGTAGGAAATAACATCCTTAATAAATTTTTTGGCAGTTGCATTGGAGGTCAACTTTAAAAATCGCTTACGGCATTCAAAAGCTCTTGCAAAAGCGCTTCGAAGGGCTTCCTCTTTTGCACGTTGCTCGGCATACTTACGTTCCTTTTCTGCTTCTTGTTCTTTTTCCTCACTGGTAAATACTTTGTCTTTTCTGATATACACCCATTTATCGTAAGCAAAAGCATAGTAGTAATTGGTACCGTCTTCAATAACATTTTCAAGGACCGATGGGGCGTTCATATCAAAGCGATATTGTGTTACGCTTGCGTATTCACTACTAAACATTTGACTTTCTGGAATTTCTTTAATATTCTTTTCAGCAAGAGCTTCAATCCATCTGTTTTTTTGCTCGTTTTCTTTTTGCTTGTCAATAGCTTTAACAAGCATATTTTCAAAATTGTTGGTACCCAGGTAGTCAAGAAGCTTGTTGCGTTCATCGACATCCTCAATCTCGTTAAGACGCTCAAGGTCCTTTAAGGATACTTGCTTTTCGCTTGCCTTTTTAAGCTTGTCCCCATCCAGCTCGGCAAGCTTTAGGCGCCTGCGCACTGTACTTTGTGAAAAACCGGTTCTTTCGGAAATCTTTTCAACACTTTGACCAAAGTCAATCATAAGCTGTTTAAAGCCTTGAGCTTGTTCATAATAAGTAAGGTCTGAGCGCTGCATATTTTCGAGTAACATAGTAGCGAGCTGTTCCTCTGGTGTCATATCCACAATAACACAAGGAACCTCGTCAAGCTCAGCAAGCTTGGCTGCCGCTAAACGTCTATGACCGATAATAACGGTGTATGTATCATTCTCAAATCGAGGCACAACAGTTAAGTTTTGCATAATACCGTTAGCCTTAATACTGTTTGCAAGCTCCTCAAGGTCTCCAAGGTCCTTTCTTGGGTTGTCTGGATGTGGATGGAGCTTAGATGTATCAAGATACACCATAATGTTTTTGTCGTCCTCAAAAATAGGGTCGAGCTCTTCTGTGATTTTTGGTTGTTTCTTTGCCATTTTAAAATCCTCCTAAAAAATTTAAATTATTCATTTCCAAAAAGGTGTAAACACTCCAAGCAACGTAAGCAAGGAGAGCACACCAAATTATTAGCTTACCGAGCATTTTAATCATAATTACGCTCCTCTCAAATCAATATCGTGTATAGATACTGTGGTTCGTTGGTTGATTGAATTAAGGCCCTTGTAATTGGTTGGATATAGTTGGTATAAATATCCTTTGCGAGAGGGATAAGCAGAGGCCACCTGCTCAATGACCCCTCCGGGAGTACGCTTGCATAGAATGAGCTCACATGGTCTTGTACCGTGTGCTAAGAATTTCCATTCGGGCATGTTTTGTTCTCCTTTCGTTGTCGAGCTTTTTTGTTAGAACGCTCAAGCGCAGCTTGAAAAAGCTCGTCTGTATCAAATGTTGAGTTAGTTTCAGCCACAGGCTTGTTGAGGTATTCCTCGAACTTATCACCGAATAAGGTGCTGGGGCGTAGGTATTTGCAAAACTTAGTTTCAAGCCATTCTTCAGCCATATTTGTGATAACAGCTTTAAAGTCGTCAACCGTATATCCCTTAGCAAGCTTGTCCGTTATCAAGGAAATAGTTGCTTTAGTGGTGCTTTTGTAATGCGTTTTACACTTTTTATTCAAGAACTCGACAATAATATTAATACTTTCACCAATATAGTTAATATTGTTATCAATAAAGTTAGTTAAACGTAATATATTATTTTCATTTTCATTTTCACTATGGGCTCCCATATGATTACTCATATGGTCACCCATATTCTCTTTATTACATAAAGATATATTGTCGAGTTGCTCTTTTTGTGATTTTTCTGCTTTTTTCTTGCGTAAATTTTGCAAGCGGTTTTCTTTGTATTCCTCTCGTCTTTTTTGCTCCTTTTCAAGCCTATCGTTATAATATAGACCGTACCTATCCTTTTTGAAGCGAGCAAGTACATCAGGACTGACATTTGGCACTGATAAATCAATTATTTTTTGACTTAAATGTCCTTTTTGATGCTGCAAACACAGTAAAGTTATGTATTGACCACGCTCCTCAATAGTCAAATCCGTAGAGCCTGTAAGAAAATCAGAGGTGTAAAAAAGAACCGCCGGGTCTTTGCCCTTTAGCCTTTGTTCGAGCTTATCAGTTTTCTTTTTCATTTTTTCACCATAATTATTGACATTGGTTTAAGTTTCTGTTAAAATAACAATGGACTAACCAACTATGCCGGTTTATAAGTCCATCGCCTTCCCGGAACTGGTCCTTCCGAGAGGGCTTTTTTCATATGTAGATGAAATAGCCAAACCTGGCTAATGTCTTAACCTTAAGGTTAAATAGCATTTCTTTTAGGCCTGCCACGACTTTTTCCTCCTTTCTCGGTAATGTCGATGCCTGCATCCACGCAAGCGTGATAGTAGGGAGTTAGGGCACGTTGCAGTATTTTGCTTCTTTCTTCGTCCGTAATATCGGGCCTTATTACCTCGACTTGAGCAAAGCCAAAGTCATAATGTGAAATCTTGGGCATATAATCACCTCACTTAATTTAGGTTATGTTTGCTCTTCATTTTCTGCTAACAGCTGCCTAAGTTTTATTTTTGAAACTTGAAGGATTTGTTGCGCTTTTTGCCTTTATAATACAGGGGTGTATTCTGATACGCCAACTTTTCAATTATTTACTAAAGACGAGGGCAAACAAAATGAAAACAAGCAAGTTAAAGAAGTTCAAAATAGTGAAAGAATCTCTGTTAATCGATGATAAGGAGTGCGCTACATATGGAATCAAGTGCAGCACTAATGTTATTCACGATATAAGCACAGATTATGGTTTCGTGTACTCAATTGTCAAAGTGCTGAATGAAAATTGTGTATCTGAAATCCATCTTCAAGATGTAGTTGAAGATTTTCTAAAATAGATATCCCTACAGATGGCCCCGAGCTTAATTGCTTGGGGTTTTAAGTTTCAATCGTGCCAATCCATAGTCACCGGCACGATATACTGTGCATAGCTTGTAGCCGACATCTTCAGAGTGCTTAAAATATCTTTTACCCTCATCGTCGTAAATAGTTACCCAGGACTTAAGAGTAAACTGTTCCTTGTAGTGAGCGCCAATCTCGACATCGTTGCCGAAGCATTCATACGCACGATAGCATCCGTCACCGCCAAATCTAAGCTCTCTTACTCCCTCAGCGTCTCTCATAATCAAAGACGCTATGTCTGAGCATCCAATGCACACGTTACAGTTTCCCCACGCTTCTATTGAGAAAACTCTTTGTAGTTTTTCACGCGGTCTCACCGTCCTCTGTGAAAAAATCAGTTACCGAGCAACCAAGAACCTCTGCAATTTCTTCCAAGAGATTGACAGAGGGGCTTTTTGTTTCACGCTCAATTTGGCAAAGATATGACGCTGCAACGTGAACCTTGTTCGCGAGGTCCTCTTGGGTAACATCCTTACTTCGTCTAATTTGTCTTAGCTTCTTTCCAACACTCATTTAATTAACTCCTTTCAAATATTGACTTTTATTTTTAAATGTGCTAAACTTGTGTTGAAGTTTATTAACCACAGTTACATTATAATCCACAAAAGTGGAATTTGTCAAGAAAATATTTCCACATAAGTTGAATTTTGTAATAGTGAACAAAAAAAGCAGTCCGCTTTTGTTGATTTTGACGAAAGGAACAAAAAATGTTTATAAAAAGATTATTAGAATTAATTTCGGAAAAAGGAATATCAAGGAAACAGTTTAACGAAGATGTTCAAATTAATAAAAACCAATTAAAACGCTGGGAAACAGCTGGAACAGTGCCCAATCGCACAACATTAACCGTTATAGCTCGTTATTTTGGAGTTTCTGTTGAATATTTGTTAGGCGAAACAGATGATAGAACTCCAAAAGAAAAAAGCCCTGCCGGAGCAGAGCTGAGTGAGAAGCACCAAAGGCTGATAACTGCCTATGACAAAAGTGAGCCTGTTGTTCAGGCAACGGTAGACAGGCTTTTAGGCATTGATGAGAAAACATTTAAGGTTAAGGTTGCCGCCCGAAACGGTGGCGCCATTGAAGAAAAAATATTGACCGAGGAAGAATACAAACGCTTAATGAACCTTCCTGACGTTGAGGATATTTAAGGAGAGGGAAATTTTGTATGTGGGACAAAGTGGGATATTTACTTGCAGTAGTTGGTTTTTGCTTTTTGATTTTCAAAGCTTACGAGTCCTTAAAAGAAGATGGCTTTTTTGTTAAAAGTGAAGCGAGAATTTTGATTTATGCTATGAATCAAATTCTTTTGCCATACTCGTCTCTGCAATCTACAATAAGATTTAAAAATCGCTATCACGAAAAAATTAAAGAAATAGCCAATCATGCCAAAACTCGAAAGGTTGAAAAAGAATTTATAGAAAAATCTAAAGTTGATGGTGGTGCTCATGTGTTTGCTCTTATTTATGTTCTTTGTTGTTATGACCGTGGCGCTTTTTGTACAGACGCAGATAACGTAGCAATTAACGCACTTTTTGACTACTGCAAAAAAGAATTGCTAAAGTATAAGGATTGTGCTCCTGAAATTTTTTGGAGTATTCTGTATCTTGATAAAGAGAGCTTTTATCAAGAGAAAGTTGAAAAAATTAGTATTTAGTTAAAAATATGCAAAAACGATAATGAAAAATTTTTAGGGTAAATAAGGAGAGGGTATGGATAGTGATGCTATAGGACTTACAATTTTTGCAATTGCTTTTGTTTTATTTTGCATTATTGGTGTAATTATTGGAGCAATAAGAAGCTCCGATATTCCAAAAGAGAATTTTTCAACAAATAAGAACTCGCAAGGCACCGCAAACACCGATAAAAAGATAGAACTTCCAGACGATGAAAAAGAGAAGATAACAAGAGCCATTAAAAGAGCTATTTATCTTGCAGAACAGTTCGACGCGACGGGAATGCTTGTGCTCAATCAAGATACTTTGTCATATGATGTTGGAAATTTGGCAGTGGCAGACTTGCCAAATGAAGTTTTAGATGCAGCTATTTTTTTCTACATTACAGGCGTCTATAATGTTTTATATGCAAATTTTACTAAACAAAACCCGGAAATTGAAACGGAAGATGATTTGGACAATAGTAACGAATGGAAAAAAATAAAAATATCTGCTATTGGTCATATATATGAGAATCCACCTAAAACTGGAGAAGACTTGCTTGAATACTCTAAAATGATATTGAAAAGCGTTTTCAATTATGTTGAGGAAGAAGATGAGTATAAGGAATATCTTAAAGATGGCACTGATGACGATGACGAAGAGATTTGCATTATTCCTACTCAAAAGTTGCAAAGTATAAATTCTATTGTGCAGTTTGAAAATATGGCTTGCGAAATTGCCATTGAAAAGAATCTTTTACATAATTTTCAAAAGCACAAGATGATGATGTTAGCTCATTTGGGAAAACTTATAGAGAATCATTGCAAAATAACAGAAGAGTCAAAAGTGGCTCTAGCAAATTACTACATTTACGGTATTGTTGACGAAGTCGTGGACAGGTTTTGTCGAGAGAATCCAAAAGAAATATATACAAGTTCGGAAAAATATCAGATTTATGAGAGCTTAGCGTTATCAGTTATTATGGGATTTCCACCTGAAGCTGAAAGCAACGAGGAATATGTTTCATTAGTTCTTGAAATTTTCGAATGCAAAACAAAAGAGTCCGTTTTTACAACTGCGAAAAAATATGGTAGAGAAGTGCCTGAAGACTTTTTTTATTAAAATTGTTTGTTAAGCAAATATTTGAGCATAAAAGGCTTAAATTGCTGATAAACCTTTCTTTCGAGAAGGCTAATAAGAAATTTATTACGTTCATATAGAACCTTCATACGATTATACCGAAACTGTGCAGCTTGGTGGCTAATGTCACAGAGCTGCATTATTTCTTCCACAGAATGAACATCACAGCCCCATAGCACACAGGCTGGTGCCAATAGTCTGCTTGCAAAGATGTTAGCTTGCTGTTCTATCTCATTATCAGAGGGAGAGGGCTCACGGTTGACCAGCTCATAAACACCAACGTGGCCGAGCATAATATGACCGAGCTCGTGAGCAACTGTAAAGCGCATCCTGGCTGTGTTATCACGCTTAAGAGAGTTAATAACAATAATAGGCTCACCGTTCACTATGGTAGAGTAACCATCTTGCTCATCGGTAAGCACCTGTGACTTAACCGATATACCAATGGACCTACACAGGTCAGTTATCTTAATAGGCAATTCTCTGATTTTAAGGTCAATTAATAGCTCCCATGTAGCGTTTCTTGATTTTTGATACTTTTTGTAATTCATTTTTACCTCACAAACGTTTTTTACTCCATTATGAGGTATTTTGTCGAATGATTGTTAAAATATACTGTTTTTTGAGAGGATATTATGGTTAAACGCATACTAATGTATTTGAGAAAGAGCCGAGCTGAGGAGCACGAAACCGTGGAAGAGGTTTTATCTCGCCACGAAAAGCAACTCCAAGAGTGCGCTTTGAGACAATTTGGCACAGTTATCCCGGAAGAAAACATTTTTAGAGAGGTTGTATCGGGCGAAACAATTGATAATAGACCGGAAATGCAAGAGGTTCTGCGCAGGCTCCAGGATGATGTGATAGATGCAGTGTTAGTCATTGAACCACAGCGTTTGTCGCGTGGAGATATGATAGATGCCGGAACGATAGTTCGAGCATTTCAATATACACGTACAAAAATTATAACGCCACAAAAAACATATGACCTTGACGATAAATTTGACCGTAAATTTTTTGAAATGGAGCTTAGGCAGGGTAACGATTACCTTGAGTATGTTAAAGAGATTCTTCAGAGAGGGCGTTTGCACTCTGTAAAACAGGGTAATTATGTAGGCTCTGCAGCACCTTATGGCTATAAGAAGGTTAGAGACGGCAAAAATTATACTCTTGAGATTGTGCCTGAAGAGGCTGAGGTGGTTCTTCTAATTTTTGAGTGGTTTATAGAGAAAATAGGTACCTCGAACATTTGTAAAAAGCTTAATGCACTTGGAAAGAGAAACAGAAACGGTACGCTTTGGAAGCCTGACAGAATACGAGACATACTGCATAATCCTATTTATTGTGGTAAAATCCGTTGGAATTGGCGAAAAACGGTGAAAAAGTATGAGGATGGCAAAATTGTTAACACCAGACCAAAGAACAAGAATGAGGATTCAATGATAATCGATGGTAAACATCCTGCTATTATAGAAGTCGAAAAATGGGAGCTTGCGCAGACATTGTTTGGGCATCCCATTAAATTGACAAATAACAGGGAGCTTAGGTGCATTTTTGCAGGATTCTTTCATTGTGAATGCGGCTATGCCATGACATATCGCACTGATGGAGGAAAGGCTAAGCCAAGGGTGGCTTGTACAGACCAGGTGAATTGCGGTCACAAGTCAGCCATATATGAAGAGGTTGAGGAAGCAGTTAAGCAAGCTCTTATGGTAGAATTGGCAGAGTATAAGGAATTGGCTAAGGGAAACAAGTCCAAGCGAGAGGGCTTTAAAAAAGCGGCAATTGAGGGGATTAAGAAGGACCTTGCCAAGCTTGACGACCAGGAAGAAAAGCTTTATACTTTCCTTGAGGACGGAACGTACACAAAGGACGTTTTTTTGAAGAGAAAAAAACTTCTTGAGGAAAATAGAAGCAGACTAAACAAGCTCCTTGAGGAAGCTGAAAAGACAGTGGAGGAGAAACGGTCGTACAAGGATGCGGTAGTAAAGCTTAGTGAAGCTATCAAGACAATAAAAAATAAGAGCTTATCAGTGACTGACAAAAACAAGCTTTTAGGAGAAATTATAGAAGATATCGTGTATTCGAGAAAAGTGCCTGAAGACAGAAGAAAGTTTCGAGACGTACCTTTTAAGCTTCAAATTAAACTCAAAATTTAACATACATCATAATGGTACTAACGAGCTGGCTCACTTTGAAATGATAAGTGCAATACTGTATCAGCTTACACGCAACCTAACTCCCAAGGAAATAAAGGAAAGCGGCTTTGACACATATTTTGTTGACCATACAACAGGCGTTTACCCCGTAGCGGCAAGCGGC
>JAFTXZ010000004.1 GCA_017461385.1 Clostridia bacterium
GGGAACTTGCGCTGTGGCAAAAATTAGGCAAAATTGAAGCAACGCCGAATTGTGAAAAATAAATAAAAAATCAGTCCAAATATTGCGAAATGGACTGATTTTTTTGTGCATATAGCACTAAAAATGGTCGGAGTGACAAGATTTGAACTTGCGACTTCTTGCTCCCGAAGCAAGCGCTCTACCAAGCTGAGCCACACCCCGATTGGTGTAAAACGATATTTTTTTGTAAGTGGTCAAACATGTGGTCAGACCGAAGATTTGGTGACTTTTCGACATTCGGGAGAGCCGAAAAAGTCAGTGTTTTCAAGGGGTTTCGGCTCTTCTCGAAAAATCCACGCCGAGAACGGTGATTGAGACCCGAACCATGCGCGCTACCAGCTGCGCTACACCTCGATATATGTGTGATTACAGAATGAATTTTATCACAACTTTTGTATGGTGTCAATAGAGAAAATTATTAAAAACAGAAGAAAGGATAACGAGGGATAGGGTGAGAAAAGCCAATGGTATAAAGGGTTTACAGGTATTTGCAAAAAAAATTAAAAAAATTTATAAAAAAGTGTTGACAAATAAAAATCGGTATGATATAATCGTACACGTCGCAAAGATAATATGGAAGCATAGCTCAGTTGGGAGAGCATCTGCCTTACAAGCAGAGGGTCATAGGTTCGAGCCCTATTGTTTCCACCACGGACACGCAAGTGTCCGTTTTATATGGCCTGGTAGTTCAGTTGGTTAGAACGCTAGCCTGTCACGCTAGAGGTCCGGGGTTCGAGTCCCCGTCAGGTCGCCAATTTTCAAAAAGATGCCTCTGTAGCTCAGTTGGTAGAGCAGGGGACTGAAAATCCCCGTGTCGTTGGTTCGATTCCGACCGGAGGCACCATATAAAAATGCGGATTTAGCTCATTTGGTAGAGCGCAACCTTGCCAAGGTTGAGGTGGCGGGTTCGAGCCCCGTAATCCGCTCCACTTAAGCAACATCCTCACAAAGGATGTTGTTTTTAACATTTAGGCTCGCAAAGCATAAACTAAAAAAGGAATGGCGCCATGGCCAAGTGGTAAGGCAAAGGTCTGCAACACCTCTATTCCTCGGTTCAAATCCGAGTGGCGCCTCCAAAACAAAAAGCACCCAAGCAGGGTGCTTTTTGTTTTGGTGGTGTCCACCGATGAACCAAGCTTCTTGCTTTGCAAGAATGCGAGGTTCTAATCTGGAAACAAAGAAAAAACGATTGAGTATCGTTTTTTCACAGTTTCTCTCTCCCAAGAAAGGAATATGGCAAGACAATAAATTGTCGCAGACAGATGACTATTCGACGAGAGCGGTGTGGCGCCCAGAAAAAATAAAGCAGAAGAATTAAGAAAAAACCCAAACAGGGTGCTTTTTGTTTTGGTGGTGTCCACCGATGAACCAAGGTTCTTGCTCTGCAAGAATAGAAGGCATTGAAAAATACAATTAAATATGATATAATAAATATAATCAAATGAAGGGGAAATTTATGGAGCTAAAGGATTTATTAAAGCTAAGTGCAGGGGAGCTAACCGACCTTGGAATTTGTCCAACCTGCTTTGACAGAGAGCACAATGGTGCTGTTTTCGGCGATGATTCAGACATTTTGGTATACAGAGACAAGGATATTGAAGCGTTTTTTGCAAAAAATCCAAGAGCGCCAGGCCATCTCTGCATATCTACTGAGGAGCATTATCACGATATGAGCGAGGCACCTGATTACATAAATGAAAAAATTATTCGCTTTGCGAAACAATTTATGATAATTATAAAAGAAGTTTATAGCTGTGAAAGAGTCTATATGTGCACCATGTGTGACGGACCTAACAATCATTACCATATTCAGCTTATTCCAAGATATAGCTACGAAAAAAGAGGAAGTAAAAACTTTGTTAAGGAAAGACAGAAATATATCTATGACGAGGCTAAATTTAACCAAGTGAAAAGACGTATTTTGGAATATGCAGAAGGTAACAAAGAGTAGTGTATAATATTCAAAAAAATATGCAAAGGGACCTCGTGGAAGGTCCTTTTATAATATATGTGTTGACTTGAATGAATAATAATGATTAAAAAATGAATATTCAGATTGAAAATGAATATTTATACTTTTTTTACAAAAATTTTAAGATTGCTCTTGACAAGCCACAAAAATGGGTATAATATAAATGTATTATTATATTTTTTTGGAGGAAAGAAAAATGAAAAAGGTTTTATCCTTAATTCTTGCAGTTGTACTTTGCTTCGGTATGGTATGTGCATTCGCTTCATGTGGCACAACTAACTATGCAGAGAACAATACACAAATCAAAATCGGTATATCCGGTCCATTAACTGGTGATGCTGCTATTTACGGTATCGCAGTTAGAAATGCTGCTCAGCTTGCAGTAAATGAAATCAACGAGATTGAAAAGGACGGCAACGGCCCTCTTGGTCTTCAATTTGTAGTTGATATGTATGACGACAAGCACGACCCAACAAACGTTCCAACAGGCTATGCTAACCTATATGAGGGTGGTATGCAGGTTTCTCTTGGTACAGTAACAACAAAGCCAGGACTTGAGTTCAAGGTTCTTTCAAAGGACGACAACGTATTCTTCCTAACACCATCTGCTACAGGTGATGGTATTCCTGAATTCTCAAACGGTTATCAAATGTGCTTTGCTGACTCTAACCAAGGTGGTGCATCTGCAGTTTATTTCAACGAGAATTACCAAGGTAAAAGGGTAGGCGTATTCTACAAGGCTGATGATGAGTACTCAAAGGGTATTTTTGATCAGTTCAAGGCTAATCTTGATGCTTCCTTTGGTACAATTGTTGAAGCATCATTCACAGGCAATGCAACAGTATTTGGTTCACAGATTAACCTACTTAAGGATTGCGACGTAATCTTTATGCCTATCTACTACACACCTGCTTCACAATTTATGTCACAGGGCGCATCAATCGTTAAGGCAAGCGCAATCTACTACGGCTGTGATGGTCTTGATGGTATCGACAGTATTGAAGGCTTCGATATAACAACAATCCCACAAGAGGTTTCTTACCTTTCACACTTTAACTCAAATGCATCTGAGGGACCAGCGAAGGTATTCATTGACAAGTACAATGAGGCTTATGATGAGGCTAAGGAGCCACTCAACCAGTTCGGTGCAGCTGCATACGACTGCGTATGGGCAATTTATGAGGCTATGAAGGTTGCTAAGGCTAACGGCAAGGAAATTCCTGCTAACATCGCTCCAAGCGCTCTTTGCGATATCCTCACAGAGGTATTCAATAGCGAAAGCTTTGTGTTCCACGGCATCACAGGTAAGACAGAGGGCGACAACAAGTCTAATATCTCTTGGGAAAGCACTGGTTACGTTAACAAGGAAGCTATTAAGTACGTAGTAAAAGAGGCTAATGCTTAATTTGGCGAAATAATAAACAAATTTTGCCGACGCCTTGTGCGTCGGCAACTTTTTGATAAAGGAAAACAAAATGGATTTTTTAATTACATTAGTAAACGGTCTTAGCCTAGGTGGAATTTACGCAATGATTGCCCTTGGCTATACTATGGTTTATGGTATTGCAAAGATGCTTAACTTTGCACACGGTGACATAATAATGGTAGGTGGCTATACCATACTACTATTTATTCCTATAAACCCTGTGCTTGCAATAGTAGCGGCAATAGTATTTTGTGTAATAGTTGGTATAACCGTTGAAAGATTTGCTTATAAGCCACTTCGCGGGGCGTCTCCACTTGCAGTTTTGATTACTGCTATCGGTGTAAGCACGCTTTTGCAAAGCCTTGCGCAGGTTATTTTCGGCTCAGCGCCAAAAATTCAGCAAATCAATCTTGGTGTTCTTCAAGTGGGAGAACTAAAAATTGAAATTTCAACTATTATCACACTTATTTGCTCTGTTGCTGTAATGGTTGCGCTTCATCTTTTTGTTAAATACACAAGAGTTGGCCGTGCAATGGTAGCCGTATCCGAGGATAAGGGTGCTGCACAGCTAATGGGCATTAACGTAAACCTTATTATTTTAATAACCTTTGCTATTGGCTCAGCCCTAGCAGCCCTTGCAGGCTTGTTCTATTTCTTAAAGGTACAAACTATGACAACTACCTTTGGAGCATTGCCTGGTATTAAGGCGTTTACTGCTGCGGTTATCGGAGGCATTGGTTCAATTCCCGGTGCTATGGTTGGTGGACTCTTGCTTGGTGTTGTTGAAAGCATTTGCTTGTCAATACCTGCAATTTCTGCATACACCGATGCAATTGAATTTGGAATACTTATTATAATTCTTCTCGTTAAGCCAACAGGCCTACTCGGTAAGAAGAGAAGGGAGAAGGTATAATGGGTAGCTTTGTAAAGGGACTTAAAAAGGTAAAATGGAAGAACTATATTAACTATGTTGCAATTGGTATTGTAACAATAGTTTTTGGTGTTTTATCGATAGGCAGTGGGCTTCCATCCTCAACGCTTTATCTTTTGGAAAAGATTGCAATTAGCATAATTCTTGCAGCTTCGCTTAGCCTTGTGGTTGGCTTCCTTGGTGAACTTTCCTTAGGACATGCAGGCTTTATGTGTGTTGGTGCCTACCTTGGTGGTAAGATTGCAGCTATGCTTGCAAAAACTGCCCTTGGTGGCGTAGGTAATGGAATTCTAGTTCTTGTTATTGCTCTTATTGTAGGTGGTGCTTGCGCAGGTGCCTGTGGCTTCATCGTAGGACTCCCGGCACTAAGACTTAAGGGCGACTATCTTGCAATTGTAACGCTTGCCTTTGGAGAAATCGTTAAGGTTATCTTCCAAAATTCAAGTGCAGAAACGTTTGGTGGACCAATTGGTCTTACTACACCAAGACTTGACAAAAAATATTTGTTTATAATAGGATTTATCCTTATTCTAGTAACACTTGCAGTGCTTCAAAACTTCATTAGAAGTAAGCACGGACGTGCTATTACAGCTATTCGTGATAACGAAATTGCTGCAAAGGCAATGGGCATTAACGTAACTAAGTATAAGCTAATTGGCTTTGTTATTGCCGCAATTTTTGCTGGCTTTGCTGGTGTAATATTCAGCTATAGCCAAAATAACATTTCAAGTGCAACCTTTGATTATAACTATTCCATTGAAATTCTAGTTATGGTTGTTTTGGGTGGTATGGGTAACATTAACGGCTCGATTATTTCTGCAACCCTGATCACCTTCCTAAATGTACAGCTTCAGAATGTATTGAAGGGTGACTTAGCAGTGCTTAAGGACTTGCTTTACGCACTAATTCTTATCGTTATAGTTATTTATAACAATGCTCCTAAGCTAAAGAATTTCCGTGATAAATATAGCATTGGCAACCTACTCCAAAAGATTATCAAGAAAAAGCACGACCCATCAAATGTACGTGATGACGCAGCAAGATGGGACGTTGTTCCTACAAAGATTTCTATGGATGAGGTTTTGTCAACTGATATTGTAGTTGATGATACAGGCGATAATAGTGCTGACGTTGGCGAACGAAGGGGGGCGAAGTAATGGCAAAAGAGACAAAAGGCAATGACGGCGTTGGTTCCTCTGACCAGATAGTTCTTGAAACAAGAAATCTTGGCATTACCTTCGGTGGCTTAAAGGCAGCACAGAATGTCAATATAAAGATTAAGAAAAATCAAATATATGGACTTATAGGACCTAACGGTGCGGGTAAAACAACAATATTCAATCTTTTGACAGGTGTATATAAGCCCACAAGTGGTACGTTTTATCTTAATGGTGAGGATTTAACAGGCTACTCACAGGAAAAGATAAATCATAAGGGAATTGCACGTACTTTTCAAAACATTCGTTTGTTTAACAATATGACAGTTGTTCGTAATGTTATGGTTGGCTTGCATAATCAGCCTGAGTTTAAGTGTAACGAGCTTGTATCAATTCTTCGCTTACCACGACACTTCAAGGTTGAAAAGGCAATGAGACAAAGGGCAAAGGATCTTCTTAAAATCTTTGACCTGGAGGATGAAAGAAACAATCTTGCTTGTAATCTTCCTTATGGTAAGCAAAGAAAGCTTGAAATTGCAAGAGCTCTTGCAACTAATCCAAAATTGCTTTTGCTTGATGAGCCTGCTGCAGGTATGAACCCTAATGAAACAGAGGACCTTGTAAAAACCATCAAATATATTCGTGATAACTTTGATATGACAATTCTACTTATCGAGCACGATATGAAGTTTGTTGCAGGACTTTGTGATGAAATAACTGTATTAAATTTTGGTACAGTATTGGCAGAGGGCGATACAAAAACAGCTCTTAATAATCCTGAGGTTATTAAGGCATATATTGGAGGTTAACGCAATGAAGGAAAGAAAAATCGTTGAATTAAAGCTAATCTCCACGGACAAGAAATATACCTTTCTTGCAGTGCCTGTAAATAGTAATTTTGTAGAAAAAGAAAAAGAAAATTTAGATACTCCCTTGAATGAAATTCAAAGTGTACCTGAAATAATTTCTCAGGACGTACCCGAAATAGCTTCTCAGGACGCACCTGAAATAGATTCTCAGGACGTACCTGAGGTGTCCTTACAGGATGCTCCTGAAAGAGTAACAAGTGAGCAGGAAATATTAAAGGTAGAGGGACTTGAGGTAAACTACGGTGTAATCCGTGCAATAAAGGGCATTGACTTTCACGTTAACGAGGGTGAAATAGTAACACTTATCGGTGCAAATGGTGCAGGAAAAACGACTACAATGCAAAGTATTGTAGGACTTATTCCCAAGGCAGCCGGAAAGGTTGCTTTCGAGGGTACCGATATTACTAAAACACCATGTCATAAAATTGCTCACCTCGGAATGACGCAGGTCCCTGAGGGAAGACGTATATTCCAGGAGCTTACTGTTTACGAAAATCTTTTGATGGGCGCTTATTCAAATAAGGATAAGGCGAGCATAAAGGCAGACATCGAGGAAATTTATGTACGTTTTCCTCGTCTTGCTGAAAGAAAAAATCAAATTGCAGGTACACTCTCTGGCGGTGAACAGCAGATGCTTGCTATGGGACGTGCTCTTATGGGACATCCTAGATTGCTTATGCTTGACGAACCGTCTATGGGTCTTTCACCACTTCTTGTTGACCAAGTCTTTGAAATTATTAAGGATATAAACAAGGGTGGAACAACTGTTTTGCTGGTTGAGCAAAATGCAGGTAAATCCTTGGCTATCTCGGACAGAGCCTATGTTTTGGAAAATGGCGAAATAGTTCTTACCGGCACCGGTAAGGAGCTTAGCGAAAGCGAAATGGTACGCAAGGCTTATCTTGGTGGCTAAAAATCACGCTAGCTTTACAAGCCTTGCTTAGCGAGGATTAAATAAATCGGCTCCCTCAATAGAGGGAGCTATTTTTTTATTGATTTGACAAGGTGTATATGCTATAATTTGAGAAAAGGGGGGATTGTGTGAAAAAATACGATTTAATAGTAGTAGGTGGTGGCTTTGCTGGGGTAGCCTCTGCTATATCAGCCTCAAGACGTGGAGTAAGGACGCTGATAATTGAAAAATCCAATGCGTTAGGTGGTGCCTCAACAAATTGTCTTGTAAACCCCTTTATGCCAACTCAAACCCATATAAACGGTGAAAAAATAGAGCTTAATCGTGGCATTTTCGAAGAAATTAAAAGGAAGCTTAAGGAAAGAAATGCAATGAGATGGGAGGGCTTTTTAGAGGAGGAGCTTAAGCTAATTCTGAACAGAATGGTTAAGGACTCTGGTGTTGACTTGCTTTTCCATGCATATTTGAGTGAGACCTGTGTAGAAAATGGCAAAATAAAATCCGTTAGCCTTGCAACTATAAACGGCATAGAAAAAATAGAGGCAGATTACTTCATTGACGCAACAGGCGATGCTCAGCTTTCATACCTTTCAGGCGTACCCTGTGTGCAAGGACGAGAGAGCGACGGCTTGTGCCAGCCGATGACCCTTTGCTTTAGAATAGGCAACGTGGATATGGATAAATTTTTGGCTAGCGCCAGCCAAATGCAAGAGGAGTATAAGAAAGCTCAGACTAATGGAGAGATTAAAAACCCTCGTGAAAATATCTTATTTTTCCAAACTCCAACAGAAAACGTTTTACACCTAAATACTACTCGAATTATCAAAAAAAGCCCGACCAGTGTCTATAATTTGACTGAAGCAGAGATAGAAGCTAGGGAGCAGGTCTTTGAAATTTACGAATTTATGAAAAAACACGCGCAGGGACTGGAGAACAGCTATATTCAGTCCACTGGCGCACAAATTGGCGTAAGAGAAAGCAGAAGAATTATAGGTAAATATACACTTATACAACAGGATTGCAAGGAGTGTAGGAAATTTGAGGATGCAGTTGTGGCTTGTAACTATGATATAGATATACATAATCCGAGTGGCACTGGAACAAGTCACTATTATTTTGGAGATGGTGAGTATTATACGATACCGTATAGATGCTTAGTTCCAATTGAAATTGACAATTTACTTGTAGCAGGCAGATGCATTTCTACCACCCACGAGGCGCAGGCGTCGTATAGAATAATGCCTGTTGTTTGCTGTATTGGACAGGTGGCAGGAGCTGCTATGTCAATGGCTATCAAGGAGAAAATCAAGCCCTGCGATATAAACGTTTCTTGCTTGCAGGAGGAATTAAAGAGGGATAACTTCTTCATAGGTATTTAACTGTAAAACGAGGGAGAGTGCTTAAAAGAATTGCACTCCCCTTTTTTTATAAATAATATTGAAATGCAAAATATTTTGTGCTATACTTTATAATATTAAAAAATATAACCAGCAAAAATGCTTTTAAGGAGCTTAAAATGAAGGATAAATTAGAAGCTTTGCTCCGTGAGGGGGCAGAAAAAATCCAGTCTGCTAAAAATGAGGCTGAGCTACAGGAGATAAAGGGATACCTTCTTGGTAAGCAGGGTAAGGTTACCGAGATTATGAAGGAAATCCCTAAGCTTGACGTTTCTCTCCGTCCAGAAATGGGTAAGGCAGTAAACAACGTTAAGAATCTATTGCAGGAGCAAATTGAGGGTCGCCGTGAGGAGCTGAAGATGAAGGCATCTGAAATCTCACCTGACTTTGACTATACCTTGCCAGGCATTGAGCCGCAGATTGGTGGACTTCATCCAATCACCCAAATGTGCTATGACCTAAACGATGCATTCCGTTCAATGGGATTTGAAATTTTCCATGGTCCCGAGATTACAAGTGAATATTTTGCATTTGATAAGCTAAACTTCCCACCAAACCATCCAGCCCGTGAGAGTATGGATACATACTGGCTTGAAGGACACGATTCTGGTGAGGCTAACGAGAAGCTTTGCTTGCGTCCACACCTAACTGGTGGAAGTGTTCGCTATATGAAGACACATAAGCCACCATATCGCTTTGTTTACCCTGGCAGAGTTTACAGAAATGAAACTACAGACGCCCGTCATGAGCGTGCGTTCTTCCAATACGAGGCACTTATCGTTGACAAGGACTTTACCTATACAGCAGGTAAGGTCATGATAAAGAGCATTCTTTCAAAGGTGTTCGGACAGGACGTTCCTGTAAGAATGAGAGCAGGCTTCTTCCCATTTGTTGAGCCGGGCTTTGAAATTGATATGGGCTGTCTTGTATGTGGAGGCAAGGGCTGTAGCGTATGTAAGCATGTTGGCTGGATTGAAATTATGCCAGGTGGCACACCTCATCCAAACGTTCTTCGTGCAGCAGGCGTTGACCCTGATGAGTACACTGGCTTCTATGTAAATATAGGACTTGACAGACTTGTTATGATGCGTTACGGAGTTGACGACGTTCGTCTATTCCACGGAACAGACCTTAAGTTCCTGGGACAATTCCGTTAAGGAGGACTAAGCGATGAAATTATCACTAAATTGGATTAAGGACTACGTAAAAATTCCAGATGATATGGACCTATCTCGCCTTGCCTATGACCTTACAATGTCAACGGTTGAGGTTGAGGGTGCAGTGGATCTTGGCAAGAAGTACGAAAACGTAGTAATTGGTATTATAAATGAGGTACTACCTCATCCAAACGCAGATAGACTTCGCGTTTGTAAGGTGGATATCGGCACAGACGAGGCAGTTGATATTGTTTGTGGTGGTAGTAACCTTGAGGTAGGCATGAGAGTTGTCGTTGCTTGCCCAGGCGCCGTTGTTTTCTGGCATGGCGAGGGTGAGCCTGTTACAATTAAGGCAGGCAAGCTTCGTGGAGTTATGAGCTATGGTATGATTTGTGCAAGCTCTGAGCTTTCACTTGAGGAGCTTTTCCCAGCTAAGGGCGACCACGATATTATGGACCTTTCGCACCTTGACGTAAAGGCAGGTACACCACTTGCTAAGGCGATTGGAATTGACGATATTATTCTTGAAATTGACAACAAGTCAATGACAAACCGTCCTGACCTTTGGGGTCACTATGGTATTGCAAGAGAAATCGCGGCACTGTACGACCTCCCACTTGTTGAGTTTGAAAAATACGAGCCAAGTGTAAGCGAAAGGGTTGACGTAAGAATTCTTGATGAGGAAAAGTGCCCACGCTATATCGGTGCAAAAATCGAGGGACTTGGAATTATTCCTTCACCATTTGAAATGCAAAGCAGAATTTGGCGTGTAGGCATGCGTCCAATTAACGCACTAGTTGACGTTACAAACTACGTAATGCTTGCACTCGGTCAGCCAACTCACGTTTTCGATTCTGACCATATTAAGAACCACATTGAAATTCGTCGCGCAAGCGAGGGTGAAAAGCTAGTTCTTCTTAACGAAAAGGAGCTAACCCTAACGAATGATGATCTCGTTATTGCAGATAGCGAGGGAGCAGTTGCTCTTGCAGGCGTTATGGGTGGAGCTAAGGACTCTGTTTTGCCAACTACCAATAGTGTAATTTTAGAGGTTGCAAACTTCGACTCTAAAACTGTTCGTAAAACAGCACTTCGCTATGATAACAGAACAGAGGCTTCCTCAAGATACGAAAAGGCAATCGACCCTGAGAGATGCGACCTTGCTGTTTCTATGGCAATGAAGCTATTTTCAGAGCTTTTCCCAAATATGAAGGTTACAGCTTATGAGGACAAGTATCCAAACAAGCTTGTTAAAAAGGAAATCGACGTTGAGCTTGAGTGGCTTGACCGTCGTTTAGGAAAGAGAATTCCTCAAGAGGTTGTAGCAAGAAAGCTTGGTACAATGGGCTATGAGGTTACCTTTAACGAAAGCAGTATGCATATCGTTGTTCCAACCTGGCGTTCAACTGGTGACGTTTCCATTAAGGCGGATATTATGGAAGAGGTTGCCCGTATGTATGGATACGAAAACTTCGAGGCTACCTCAATTACTGCAGTATTCGACGGCGCTGTAAATCAGCTCGATATGGACCTTGTTCGCAGAATTAAGGAATATCTTGCATTCCGTTGCAATATGCAGGAAATCTTTACCTATCCTTGGATGCAGGACAACTTTGTAAATGCTATTCTTCCAACAACAGAGGGCGTTTTAGCACTTTCAACACCACCTGCACCAAACGAAAAATATATTCGTTCAACTCTTTTACCAAATATTTGTCGCGCAATTGTTAAGAACGAGCATAGCTTTGAGGAGTTTGCTATTTTTGAGGAAGCACAGGTGTTCTTTGATTGTGATTACACAACAGATTACGACCCAATTGAAAGACTTCCAAAGCAGAGAAAGCATCTTGGCTGTGCCTTTGTTGGTAAGAGCGATAAGATAAGCGATTTGTTCCGTCGTGCAAAGGGCGTTATCGGTATGATGCCTCGCTACACTCACATGGAGGGCTTCACCTTTAAGAGAGAGGAAAAGCCATACTGGGCAGACGAGGTAGTTTGGACAAATATTTACCTTGGCGAAAAGAAGATAGGCGACATGGCGCTTCTTTCAAGAAAGGCAGCCCTTGCTTGTGGAATTAAGGTTCTTTCCCCTGTTCTTGTTGAGCTTGATATGGATGAGCTAATTCCATTCAAGTCAAGAACAAACCAGTTTGTTCATATTCCAGAGCATCCACTAAATAACTACGATATTTCATTCCTTGTTGATAGTATGGTTAAGTGGGACGAGATTTACAGCATTCTTGCGGAAAAGATTACAGATAACTCACTTCTTCGTGACGTACAATTTGTAGATGAGTACAAGGGTAAGCAAATTCCAGAGGGCAAAAAGTCTATTACAATCAGACTTGTAATCGGCTCAAGCGAAAAGACTCTTACAGGTCAAGAAATTGAGGAAGTAGCTAATACGGCTATGAAGAAGCTTACAAAGAAGCTGGGCGCAGACGTTCGTAAATAAAACAAAAACAGATTTTGCTTCGGCAAAATCTGTTTTATTTTTTATCCGTAATACCAATAAAATAGTCAGCGCTAACATTGTAAAATTTGCAAAGCTTGATAAGATCATCTATTTTAAGCTCGGCACGTCCATCTCAAGAGATTTTTTATAAAATTTGAATACGTAGTAGGCTTTTTTGCAAATACTATCATAAAAAAGGAGATTTTTATGATAGAGCAAGATACAATAAGACTGCTAAGAGAATGTGACTCTGGAATTAAAATGGGAGTTGCCTCGATTGATGACGTATTAAAGTATGTAGAGGCAGATAATCTTAAAAGAACACTGGTTGAATGCAAGGACAAGCATATTGACCTGGGCAAGGAAACCGAACAGCTATTAAACAAATACAAGGATGAGGGCAAAAATCCTAATCCAATTGCCAAGGGCATGAGTTGGATGAAAACAAATGTAATGCTTGGAATGCACGAATCAGACCACACAATTGCAGATTTGATAACTGACGGGTGCAATATGGGTGTAAAGTCCTTAAATAAATACCTTAATAAATACGAGGCAGCCGAGGAAAAATCCAAGGATATTTGCAAAAGACTAATAAATCTAGAGCAAAACCTAGCCCTGGATATTCGTGGATATCTGTAAAAAAAGCTATTGCACACGCAATAGCTTTTTTTTAGCCACAGCTAAAAAAGCTTGCCGATTTTTTAGGTTAGAATCTTGTAAGGCTGTGGTATTTATAATAGTATTGAAAACAATAAATAATTGTGCTATACTAAAGAAAAAGCTCTAAAGGGAGTAATAATATGGAGAAAAAGCTAATAAATAGTTACCCAGCCGTTCATTGGAAGGAGTCAACACCTCTAGGAAATGGTCGCTTAGGTGCAAGCGTTTACGGCTGTGTATATGATGAAAGAATACTTATAAATCACGAGGCTTTATATAACTGGACCTGTGATAAGGGCTTTCCAGACGTTTCCCATTGCCTAAAAGAGGTAAGAGAATTAATGGATAAGGGACGCTATAAGGAAGCCGAAAATTACTATACAGAGGAAATTAAAAAAACAGATTTCAAATCTAATAAGGGCAAGTTTTTCCCTGCCTTTGATATCCATTTGCTTTTTGATACGCAGGGTGCACCTGAAAACTATCAAAGATGTCTTGATATGCAAAGGGGCTTTGCCACAGTTTCCTATATAGAAAACGGCGTAAAATGTAAAAGAGAGGCTTTTGTTTCTCAAAAGGAGAACGTAGTAGTCTTGAACTTAGAAAGCGAAAAGCCCTTTGGAGTAAAAATATCTCTTGAAAGACACGATATGTCCGACTACGTGGATAATTGGTACGGAGATGAGTTTAAGTCCTACGTTAAGGAGGGCTACGTATATTCTGAGAGCAAAACTGCTGGAAAGCTTCACTTTTCAGGAATGATTAAGGTTCATTCCACAGATGGTCAAGCTGAGTCTCAAAAGGCTGACAAAAGGCTAAACATTGATATGAGTGGCGACGTGGCATTAAAGGACTATCTTAAAATTGAAAACGCTACTCACGTTACCCTTATTATGGACGTTTGCGATAAGGTGACACCATTTGAGAAAATGAAAAAACAGCTAGACAGTATAAAAAAGGATTATAAAACTCTACTAAAGGAGCAATCCTATGCCTTTGCTGAGCTTTTCAATCGTGTCAAGCTAAACCTTTGCTATGGTAAGAATCAATCAAATGAGCAATTGCTTTTGAATTCATATCACGGCAAGCTAGATCTGAAGCTTGTTGAAAAAATGGCAGACTACGGAAGATATTTACTTATCTCCTCATCTGTTGGTTGTGAATATCCTGCAAATCTACAGGGACTTTGGAATGGCGCATATTCGCCTGCTTGGGCATGCACGTTCTTCAATAATGAAAACATTCAAATGGCTTATTGGCAAGCCTACGCTGGAGACTTGAAGGAGGCGACCTTGCCACTGTTCAACCTTTATGAAAAGTTCATGCAGGATTACAGATACAATGCTAAAAACCTCTTTGGATGTAAGGGAATTTTGCTACCACTATTTATGGATAACTCAAACGGCTATAAGGAAAACACTCAGCCACACGTTATTTATTGGACTGGTAGCTCTGCTTGGATTAGTGCAATTTACTACGACTACTATTTATACACAGGCGACGAAAAATTCCTTTTGGAAAGAGCGTATCCATTTATGAAGGAATCTGCAGAATTTTATGAGGATTTCTACGTGTATGATGAAAATGGTATGCTAAAGTCTTATCCATCTGACTCACCAGAAAACAGACCAGACGGAGACTTTGAGGGGGCACGTGAAATAAGCGTTTCGATAAACGCCACAATGGATTTTGCACTTTTGAAGGAGCTTTTAACCAACCTTACAAGCACAATTAATAGGCTAGGAGTTGATATGTGTGATCTTGAGCGCTGGCAAAAAATGCTTGACGCAATCCCACCGTATCAAATTAACGAGGACGGTGCAATAAGAGAGTGGATGCACCCTGACTTTAAGGATAACTACCACCATAGACATCAATCCCACATATACCCACTCTTCCCGGGCTTTGAAATTGACGAGTGTGATAACAAGGAGCTTTTTGAAGCAATTAAGGTTGCAGTCGAAAAACGTCTTTGCATAGGACTTAAATCTCAAACTGGCTGGTCGCTTGCCCACATGGCAAACATTTATGCAAGACTCGGAGACGGAAAAAGAGCCGAGGAGTGTCTAAATTACCTAATTCGTTTCTGCACAGGAGATAATTTATACACTCACCACAACGACTGGAGAAATATGGGTGTTACCTTAAAAATGCTACACGCAGGACACCCTCCGTTCCAAATAGACGCAAATATGGGCTTTACTTCAGCGGTTTACGAAATGCTTATGTACTCTGACGGCAAAAAGATTAAGCTTTTGCCTGCCTTACCAAGCGATTGGAAAAAGGGAAGCATTGAAAATCTTCAAGCGCGTGGTGGATATTCCGTTTCAATTTTCTGGGATGAAAAACAGCTCAGGGCAAGAATTTCTGCTAAGCGTGATGGTAAAATTAGGGTTTACGCACCATGCACTACCGCAGGTAAGGATAGCTATGTTAACCTTGATTTATCTGAGGGTGAAAGCAAGGATTTGATTTTCCTAATGAACAAATAATAAAAATCCCAACCGAGTGGTTGGGATTTTTTTAGAATTCAATAGAAAGCCCGTCATAAGCTACGGTAATATCGTGCTTTTCCATTTCCTTTGCAACTATTTCGTGGGCAGGGTGTAGAGTGTAGGCAAGATGACTTATAACGTAGTGCTTTACACTGCTTTTAAGACTCTTTTTCATTTCAATAATCATATTTAGGCTGTTGTGCTCAAATACTCGCCAGTCTCCCTCGACAAAGCCGATTGTGCCGTCAAAAACAGCAAGGTCAACACCCTTTTTCCAAATAGCGTCAACTGCTTCATAAGTAAGCCATGCACCGTCAAGACCATAAAACATTCTTTTTGCACCCTTTTCGATAACAAAATGAGTACAGGGCACAGTGTGGTTTGCAGGCAAGCCTAAAATAGTATAATCATCTAAAATAACCGTTTCCCTTGGCGCTAATTCAATAAATCTAGCACCATTCCTTGTAAGATGGTCAAGCGTGGCTTGATTAAAATGGTCGTCGTGATGATGAGTTGCCAAAACGTATTTTATTTTCTTAACGTCAACGTCGTATTCCTCTATTGCATCAAGGACCCATGGACCTGGGTCAATTAAAATAATATCATCAATTAAAGCAGAGGCTGTGCGACGAAATCTCTTGCATTTTTCCTTTGGAAAGTCAGCAGCCCCTGTGCCTAAAAATAAAATCTTCATATATACCTCTTAAGATTTGTTAGATCTTCTTTTTGCTTTTAGCAATTTCCCATATCTGTGGGGTAACAATGGCAATCAGCATAACAACACAGCCAATAGTCTCAGACACACTCATAGCCTCCCTTAGAATTATTGAGGCAAGAACAACTGCAAAGACAGACTCCATTGACATAACAAGGGTTGCCAAGGAGGGCTCAACGTACCTTTGTCCTATAATTTGCAGTGTATATGCAATTCCACAGCTACAAATACCTGCGTATAGAATGGGTACAATAGCGCTTGAAATGGCTACCCAGCTGGGGGATTCAAAAATAAACATAAGTGGCATGGAAATAATTCCACCTACAAGAAGCTGAATACAAGAAAGCTTAAGCCCATCAACCTCACTGGCATATTTTTCAACAAGAAGAATATGTATAGCAAAGAACAATGCACCAAAAAGAGCCAAAAGATCGCCTAGATTGAAGCTTGTAAGATCACTTACGTTGACACAAAGAAGAAAAAGACCAACCAAGCCAAGACCTGAGCCTAACCAGCTTATAGCTGGCACCTTGTGTTTGAGTACCAAGGAAAAGATGGGGACTAAAAGAATATAAAAGGCAGTTATAAATGCAACCTTGCCAGCACTTGAATATTCAAGTGCAAATTGCTGAAAATTACAGGCAATACAAAAAACTATTCCTAAAATAACTCCACTTATAATGGTTTTTTGTACAGCTTTTTTAGACTTTGCTTTTTCCTTATGGTTTGTGCCCTTTAGCCTTTTGATATCAATGATTATGAGGATAGGCAAAAGTGCAAAACCGCCTAAAAGCATTCTTGTTGTGCTAAAGGTAAACGGGTCAATGCTTTCAGCGCCTGTGCGCTGAGCTATAAACGCAAGACCCCAAATAAAGGCAGTAAGCAAAAGAAGAAAAATGCCAAGGGTTCTTTTTTTCATGGTTGCTCCTAAAAATTAATCTGGTGTGAAACTCTTATTCATTTTATCACAAGAAATATGTAAAATCAATTAAATAAAGATAAACTATTGAATTTTTAAGTAAAATGTGCCATTATAGTATTACAAATTAGGATGAAGGAAATTATTATGGAAATAGTATATTTGAGGCTGGCGGAGGACGGAAGCGTTCTTGCCCACGTTAAGGGTAATTCAATTCTTACTGTTCGGTTTAAGCAGGATAAGTGGGAAATATCTCCCAGCTCAGCTTGGATTTTAGAGAGGGAAAAGGGAGCGTGCGAAATAAGTGAGGCTGAGGCACTTGCACTTTGCAATAATATATCCCCAAGAAAAACCCTTAAAAAAATTTTTGAGATATTGGAATAATTGGGTGGCAAAATGAATTGGGACTTTATATTTTTTCTAAATAGTATTTGTCTCGGTGTAGGCTTAGCTATGGATGCATTTTCCGTTTCCTTGGCAAACGGGCTTAACGAGAGAAATATGAAAAATAGAAAAATGGCTCTTGTGGCAGGAGTGTTTGCATTTTTTCAGGCGCTTATGCCTATGCTTGGTTGGATTTGCGTACATACAATTTTGCAATATTTCCAGACCTTTGAAAAATTTATACCATGGATTGCACTTGTACTTCTTTGCTTTATCGGTGGCAAAATGCTAATAGATGGAATTAAAAGCAAGGGAAGCGAGAGCGAGCCTGTAAGGCTTAGCATAGGCGGATTGCTTTTGCAGGGTGTGGCAACCTCAATTGATGCCCTGTCAGTTGGATTTACAATTGCAGAGCATCCCTTTGAAATGGCACTGGTTTCCGTTTTGATTATAGGACTTGTAACCTTTATAATCTGTATGCTTGGTATATTCCTTGGCAAGCTGTTTGGAACTAAGCTGGCAGGAAAGGCGACAATTCTTGGTGGAATAATATTGATTTTAATCGGCATTGAAATTTTTATAACAGGAATAATATAAAAAAAGGTGAGCACGTGCTCACCTTTTTTAATACAATTCATACTTAATTTTAGACTCAATTCCGTGCCCTGAAAAGAAAACAATTTCAGGGTCTAGGCTCATAAGACGACGAAGAGAGCTTGCCATATCATGTGGGTTGCCATACTTAAAGTCGGTTCTGCCATAGCCACTTGCAAAAAGCACGTCTCCTGTAAAAAGTAGCTTTTTCTCATCACATAAAAGACATATAGAGCCAGGCGTATGTCCAGGGGTGTTTAGCACCTTAAAATTAAGCTCACCGACACTTAATGAGTCTCCCTCCTTGAGCGTTGAAAAATCGTAATTATAGACACGTGGCTTGCCAAAAAGCGTGGAAACATTACCCTCCATATCCAAAAGCACCTGAAGCTCATTCTCGTGGCACATAAGCTTAGCATCGGGGAATGCATCTATATATTCCTCAATAAAATCCACGTGGTCAAAATGTCCGTGGGAAAGAACAATGTATTTTACAACTATACCTAATCTCTTTACCTCGTTGAGAATTTCTGTGGCAGGAGCACCACAGTCAATAATCATACCCTCACAACCATCGTACACTAAATATACGTTTGAGTGAAGCTCCCTTGAGAAAAATTGCTTTACCATATAATCACCTCAAATCTATGTTAACACATAAAGCTAAAAAAATCAAATTTTATTGAAAAAAATATACGAGTATATTATAATTGAATTAACGTTAGTAATTGCAAGGAGTGTGTCTTATGAAGCTTATTCATCTTTCTGATTTACATATAGGCAAAAGGGTAAATGAGTTCTCGATGATAGAGGATCAGAGCTATATTCTTGAACAAATTTTAGCTATTATTAAGGAGCAAGCACCACAGGCAGTTTTAATTGCAGGGGACGTTTATGATAAAACTATTCCCTCATGCGAGGCAGTGAGCCTCCTTGATGACTTTCTGGTGAAGCTATCTAAGCTAAACGTGCAAGTCTTTATCATAGGAGGAAACCACGATTCACAGGAAAGACTTTCCTTTGGCTCAAGGCTGATTGAGGAAAGCGGAATTCATATTTCCTCAGCGTATTCAGGTAAGGTGGAGCCATACACCTTAACCGATGAGTATGGCGAGGTGCGTATATACCCCTTGCCATTTGTAAAGCCCTCTAATATTCAAGCTATTACCCAAAGAAAAATTGATAGCTATACCGAAGCTATTAAGGTTGCCATTGATGAAATGGAAATTGATGAAAGCAAGAGAAACGTGCTAATTACTCATCAATTCGTAACGGGTGCCGAAAGGAGTGAGTCGGAGGAATGTAGCGTTGGAGGCACGGATAACGTGGACGCAAGCGTTTTTTCACCCTTCGATTACGTGGCGTTAGGACATATACATAAGCCACAAAGCTGTGGAGCTTCAAGAATTAGATATTGTGGCACTCCACTTAAATATTCCTTCTCTGAAGCAAAGGATAAAAAGTCCGTAAGCGTTGCCTTGCTTGGCAAAAAGGGTGAATTACACATAGACGAGGTTCCCCTAGTGCCACTTCATGACATGGTAAAAATAAGAGGCACCTATGAGGAGCTAATGAAAAAGGACTTTTACGAGGGCACAACCTTAAAAACCGACTATGTCCACATAACCCTTACAAACGAGGAGGACGTAGTCGATGCCATGGGCACTCTTAGAATTATCTATAAAAATCTTATGAAAATCGAGTACGATAATCAAAGAACAAGACTGGATGCAGAAATAGACGGGGCAAACGACGTTGACAAAAAATCCCCCTTGGAGCTATTTGAGGAGCTATACCTTTTACAAAATAACAAGGAAATGTCAAAGGAGCAAAGAGAGCTTTCAAGAAAGCTGATTGAGAAAATATGGGAGGATAAGGTATGAGACCGATAAAATTAAAAATGTCTGCCTTTGGACCATATTCTGGCGTTGAGGAGCTAGATTTTGAGCTGCTTGGAAAAAGTGGTATTTATTTGATAACTGGCGACACAGGGGCAGGCAAAACCACAATCTTCGATGCAATTGTGTATGCGTTGTATGGCGATACCAGTGGCTCTAGCAGAGAAGCCTCAATGCTTCGCTCCAAATATGCCGACGCTGACACACCCACAATTGTAGAGCTTGAGTTCGAAAACAGGGATAAGCACTATAGAATAGTGAGAAATCCAGAATATGAGCGACCGGCAAAAAAGGGTGGAGGAACTACTAAGCAAAAGGCAGAGGCAACCTTGTATTTGCCAAATGGAGAGGTTGTCAACAGACAAAACGAGGTTAATGCAAAAGTTACTGAAATTCTTGGGATAGACAAGAAGCAGTTTTTACAAATCGCTATGATTGCACAGGGTGATTTCTTAAAGCTACTTTTGGCAACCACCGACCAAAGACGCGAAATATTTCAAAAAATCTTCAAGACAAAGCCTTATGAGGAGCTTCAAGCAGAGCTATACAATCGACTGACACAGCTAAACAATCAGTGCGAGGCAGGACTCCAAAGCATAAAGCAATACGTAGGAGATACCACCTGTAGCTCAAACAGCCAGTTAAAGCAACAGCTTGCTCTTGCAAAGGGTGGTGAGCTTACTACCGAGGATACAATTGAGCTTCTTGAAGCGCTTGCTATAGAGGACGAGAAAAGCCATGAGGAAAAAGCACTTCATAAGAAAAGCCTAAGAAATACGCTCGACAAGCTAAACGCAAAGCTAAGCGTAATTGTAGAAAGAAAAAAGGCAAAGCAGAGCCTAATTGAGCTTATTGAACAGAGAAAAATCACAAACGAAGAGCTTGAAAAGCAAAAGCCTGATTACGATGAAGCCATCAAGGCTTGGAAAAAAATTCCACAAATGAATGTGGAGGCTGAAAGACTAAGAACGGAAATGGTAAGCTTCCAAGAATTAAGAAACGAGGAGCGTTTTCTAAAAAATGCTAAGGAGAGTGTCGAAAAAGCTCAAAAATCAATAGAGGAAAATAATAAAAAACTAGCTCAGATGGAGAAAAAGCGAGCAGAGGATCAAGGCGAGCTAGAAAAATATGAGGGCGTTGAAGCAAAAAAAGAAGCAATCCTGTCAGCACAAAAAGAAAATAGCAATAGAATTCAAAGGCTTAAAAGGCTACAGGATGAGCAGGCGGTTATCGCTTCTCTTGAAAAGGACCTTGCTAAGCTCAAAAGGGAGTACGTGGAGCTCTCCGACGAAAAGGATAAGCAACAGGAGCTTTTCAAAATTGCAGACAAGCAATTTCTTGATGCACAAGCTGGAATTTTGGCTAGCAAGCTAGAGGATGGCGAGGCGTGTCCAGTTTGTGGCTCTAAAAGCCATCCAATGCTAGCAACACTAAGCGCAAGCCCTCCTAGCGCGGAGAAAAGGAAGGAGCTTGAGGAAGAATCTCAAAGGGCGCGTCAGCGCGCTCTGGATAAGAGCTTAGAGTGTAAAGAAGCACAAGCAAGGCTTGAGCAAATAAAAATGACAAATTCCGAGACTATGGCTGAGCTGGGAATAGATGGCAAAAGCCTTTTAAGTGAGATTGAGCTAGCAAGGGCACAGAGAGCTAAGCTTGAAGGGGAGCTTCAGGAGCTTGATGCTAAAATTGAAAGAAAAAAGCAGTTAAGCAAGCAAATCCCAACTCTTGAAAAGGAAATAAAGGAAATAACTAACGGTGTAACTTGTGTCTTTGCCAATAAGGCTAGCTATGAGGCAATCGTTCTGGAAAAGGAAGGGCACATAAAAGACCTTTTAGAAAAGCTGACATACAAAAACGAGGAGGAAGTGTCTGAAAAGCTTGAAGGATTGCTTCAAAATACAAGTGAGATTTCTAACAATTACGACGTGAGAAAAAAGAGCTTTGAGGAAAAGGAAAGACAACTAATAAGCCTAGATGGTAGAATAAAACAGCTTTCGGAGCAGTTAAAGGAAGAATCGAGTGAGGATGAGGAGCCACAGCTTTTAGCACAGCTCGAGGAGCTTAACGACGAGGACAGGACGCTACAAGAGGAGCTTGATGAAATAAAGCTTCGCTTAAGCGTGAATAAAAATGCTATTGAAAGCATACGGCGCATAGCAAAGGGCATTGAAGCACAAAACAAGGAGCGCATTCTGGTTAAGGAGCTTTCCGACACGGCAAAGGGAACTATAAAGGGTAAGGAAAAGCTTGCCCTTGAAACCTACGTTCAAATGCACTATTTTGACAGGATTATCAAGCGCGCAAATCGTCGATTCCTTTCAATGACCGATGGTCAATATCAATTTAAGCGTAGCACTGACCATGCAAAGCAGGGACAAATTGGACTTGAGCTTGACGTGATTGATCATTATAACGGTACAGAAAGAAGTGTAAAGACTCTGTCGGGTGGTGAATCCTTTAAGGCATCTCTTTCCCTTGCACTTGGCTTGTCGGATGAAATCCAATCAAGCGCAGGTGGAATTAAGCTTGATGCTATGTTTATTGATGAGGGCTTTGGCTCTCTTGATGAGGACTCCTTGGATCAAGCAATTAAAACCCTTGTTAACCTAACAGAAGGAAATCGCATAGTGGGAATCATATCTCATGTTAGTGAGCTAAAGACACGAATTGACAAGCAAATTTTTGTAAAAAAGGACAAGCAGGGCGGAAGCCATGCAACGATAATTGGCTAACGAAAGAAGGCAGAGCTTTGGCTTTGCCTTCTTTCGTTATTTTTCACAAAAATATATATTATTGCTTTATTTAATTATGCGAGATTGACAAGAAACGAAAAGAGTAGTATAATTGTTGTGTAGGTGTCCTCCTAGGACACAATTCTTAGTACACGAGGAGAATGGTCGTGAAAAGAAATATAATTTTAATTGTCGGACTGATAATTTTGCTAGCCCTATCGCTTAGCTCATGTCAGCTTACTGATATTCTGGAAAAACCGCTTGATACGTCAACAGAGGGGACAGGCTCAAGCATTACAACAGGTACAGGTGGTGGAGACTCATTAGAGCCAGATCCAGAGCCTCTCGTATGCTCTCATCAGGAAATCGTTGTTGATAAGAGAGTTATGCCAACCTGTACAGAAACAGGCTTGACGCAAGGAAGCCACTGTGCAGATTGTGGAGCGATTATAGTAGAACAAAGAATAATTGAAAAGGCACCGCATTCAGAGGTTTCAGGTGGCCGTCTTGAGCCAACCTGTAAGGAGAGTGGCTACATAGGAAGAGTATATTGTGCAATCTGCAAAGAGGTGCTTGTTCCAGGCGAGGAAATTCCTAAATTGCCACACACGGAGATTGACCTTGTGGGCTACCCCTCGACCTGTAAGGAAAGTGGCTTGTCTGACGGAAAATACTGTACCGTGTGCAAAACAGAAACAGTAAAGCAGATAGAGCTAGTTAAGCTTAGCCACAACGAGATAATAACAAAGGCAATTGAACCGACCTGCCAAAGCAAGGGCTACACTGAAAAGAGAGAATGTAGCGTTTGTGGCACAGTAACCCGTGAAAGCGTTGAAATACCAAAGGGCGACCATACGGTGGTTATTGATAGGGCAGTAGCACCAACGTGTAAAACAACAGGATTAAGTCAGGGCAGTCATTGCTCGGTTTGCAATGAAATTCTCGTTGAACAGAGCGTGCTTCCAGCTAACCAAGACCACGTTTATCCAGAGTTTGCAACAGTTACAAAGGCACCTACGCTTTCGTCATCTGGAAGTGGCTCAATTGCATGTACCCTTTGTGGTGCTTCACAAAATATAACCTTTAGCAAGCTATCTTCAAGCAAGCTTACAAAGGACGATATTTATTCTATCGAAACTAGTATTTATAATCCTGCCTACGACAACAGGTGGAAGATTGTTGACGGAACGACCAAGGTATCTAGCATTTATGGCACTGGAGACTGGTTTGGAAATGTTGGAGACGTTTTAACGATAACCCTGAAGCAGGAAATGGTCTTAACTGGCTTAAAGATTTATACGGCAGGAAACTATACGTTTGCAACAATAAGAGTAAAGGACACTGCTGGAAACACTGTTTTGAGTAAGGGTATTACAGCTCACGGTGCTTCAGATGGTGGCGACCCACAAATACATACTCTAGCAAGCAATACCCAGCTTAAGGCATATACAATTGAAATTGAAATTACAGGCTTGAAGTGGGATGACCCGAAAACTCTTAAGGTTTCTGAGCTTGAAATTACTGCAGCAAAGCAGGACACAAGAATTTCTCACACACACGCATACAGAGACTTTGTTGAAAATACTAGAGTAGCAAGCTGTCAGCAAACAGGACTTGATTTGTATAAGTGCTTCTGTGGACACGAAAGGGAAATTGAAAGCAAAAAGGGAGATCACGTATATAGCACTCTGATTGCCGTTAAAAATGTAACCTGTATTGATGACGGAACTGCAACCTACGAGTGCCAGTGTGGCGAAACCAAAACTATTGAGGCTAAGGCAACAGGTCATACCTACCACAAGCTGGTTGAGTATAGCGTTGTGCCAACTCTTAGCAAAAAGGGCTTAGCATCATATAAGTGCAATAACTGTACCTTGATTGAGGAAAGGGAGCTTGCTCCACTTCCACTTGAGGAAATAAACTATCTAAGAGTTAATCAAATCGGTGGTGGCAAGGTTGTTCTACGCCTTAATATGTACGGTACTACACCTATGTTTGAGGTAAGATATAGCACCAATCCGATTGATGAAAGCAACTTTAGCAGTGCAACTCTTATTGAGCCAAGTAGCATTGAGGGTGAAAGACTAATAACCATAACTCTTGATCTTAATGCTAGCTTTGATAATTGCTATTACGTAGCGGTAAGACCATATTATGGTATAAACTACGGTAAGGTAGCAAGTGTAAGAGCTGGTGGTGGAGCCTACGAAATCCCAATTGATTATGAAAAGGCACAGGTGCTCCATGGCGAGGTTTTGAACTCCTTTAGAAGTCTTTTTGATAATGATACCTCTACAACCCTGGGCGTAGTATTTCCAAATTCTGGAGATACAGCTGAGCTTTATGGCTCAACGCTTAGACCAATAGTTGACCTTGAATATCTTCACTTTGTGGAAAAGATTAGACTATACTTTACTGAAGCAGGTAGTAGCATAACAGTAAGATGGTCAAAAACTCCAGTTGACTTTATGGCATCTAATACTGATTGGGAGGGCTGCTCGGTAATTACAGCAGAATCAGGCTGGAACAATATCGAAATTAATCAAGAAACAAGATACATTCAAATAGTATTCACCGATGGCGAGGCACCCTATGAGGTTGAAGCCTATGGCTATCAGTGTGGAGAGGGCGACGAAATTGCTACAGAGCGTGGCACACTACCAACTATGGGTGAAATGATGGGTATGTGTGGATTCGTTGCAGGAGGTAATGGACATACACCTCCAGATGAGGTTAGCAGTGTTAACGTTTTGAGAGAATATCACAACTTTGGTTGGACGTACTTTGCAAAGTTCTATGGCTCTAAGGCATCGTTCTTTACAGGAATTACCCCTGAGGGAAATAAAAACTGGATGGGCAATTTCGATTATGAATACAGTGAATATAAAAAAGCAGGCTTGACTGTAATTCCTTGTATTCAATTGAGTCTTGGTAATGGTGAAACAATCTCCTATAGGGTTGGCGAAGATAAAAAGCCTGTGTATTCAGATGGCTCACTAATTAGGGCAACCTTCTGGGAAAGATTTGACCCACACACTTATTTCGTTTTCGCAGATAGTTTGTTTGCATTTTCTGCCCGTTACGGCACAAATAGCTCAAACGAGCTTTTTGAAATTGCTCAAAATTTCTGCTCTGACGTTCCATCAGTAGGACAAGGCACAATCGAATGGATTGAAATGGGTAACGAGCCTGAGGGTGCTTGGAATGGTATTCATAATTATCTGTCAGCCTATCAGCTAGCTGCTGCAACCTCTGCCGCTTACGACGGACATTGCAGAACAATGGTAAGCGTAGGAGATGGTGGCTACCATCTAGGTGGCAAAAATGCAGATCCTAATATCAAGCTTGCAATGGCAGGTGTATCGGGCATTAGCAACGAGTATATTATGGCACTTTGCTACTGGATGAAGGCTAATAGACAGGATGGCAAAACAGCCTTTGATGCATTTAACGTTCATAACTATATGACAAAGGTTATTACCTTGCCAGATGGCTCATCTTGCTCAGTTGGAATTTCACCTGAGGAAGCAAATATTGCAGGCACACTTTCTCACCTAATTAGTATAAGAGATAAGTATTATCCTGAAAAGGAGGTATGGATTACTGAGTTTGGTTGGGACACTAACCAAAGCTACGCAACCTCAACCTCTGCCCACGCTTATGCCGAGTACACTGGAAGACAGGTGCAGGCAATGTGGCTAACCCGTACCTATTTGATTTTATCAGCAATTGGCATTGATAAGGCAGATATGTATATGTGCCATGGTGGTAATGACGAAACCTCAGTAGGCAAGTACGGCACCTGTGGTGTTATAGGCGTAGAGTATGACGAAAATGGCAACGAGGTAAAGGTAAAGAAGGATTCCTATTATTACCTATATACCTTAAAGAACACTCTTGGTAACTATACGTTTGATGAGCAAATTGAAGCTTACGACGAAAACGTGCTGATTTACAAATATAAAACAGCCGAGGGCAGAACTGCTTATGCACTATGGTGTAAAACCTCTGACGGCACAAAGGTAGATAACTATCAATTAAGAATTGATGGAACCTGTGCAACAATTGTTGAGGCTGTATATGGCGATTGCGATGGAGTCAAAACAAGAATCACGTCCGATGAGTATAGCTACGTTTCCGTAAACGTATCCGAAAACCCAGTTTATGTAGTGGTTGAATAAATAAAAATGCGACAAGTACATTGTCGCATTTTTTTAGGTAAAATTTATATAAATTTTAACGAGCTATTTACTATTGGATTTTTTTGTGATACAATGGTAGCATAATGAAAAAATGCAGGAGGCAGCCATGAGTCAAAGAACAAAGGACATCCTTTCAAAAATGACACTTGATGAAAAGGTTTATCAGCTAGTTCAGGTTACAACAGCAACCTACTTAACAGGAGAAAATAAAATTGATGTTATAACTGGGCCAAATAGCACGCTAAAGCTCGACAGAGAGCTTGTTTATGAGGTGGGCACATCTCTAAATCTTGTAGGTGCTGAAACTATGATTGAAGCACAGACAAACTATCTAAACAATAGTAAGAAGAAGCTACCGCTAATTTTAATGCAGGACGTAATTCACGGTCATCGCACCTTGTATCCGGTAAATCTTGGCGTTTCTGCATCCTTTGACAGAGATCTGGCAAGAGATCTGGCTCAAATGGCAGCTAAGGAAGCGAGCCTTGACGGTATCAGCGTTACCTTTGCACCAATGGTTGACCTGGTTCGCGACCCTCGTTGGGGACGTGTTATGGAATCAAGTGGTGAGGACCCATACCTAGGCGGTGAAATGGCTAAGGCTACCGTTGAGGGCTATCAGGGTGATATGGGTAAATATAATATCGCTGCCTGTGTAAAGCACTTTGCAGCCTATGGCGCAGCCGAGGCAGGTCGTGATTATAACACAGTTGACGTAAGTGAGCGTAATCTGCGTGAGTATTATTTGCCTGCATATAAGCGCGCAGTTGATGCAGGCGTTAAAATGCTTATGACTGCATTCAATATTGTAGATGGCGTGCCCTGTGTAGGAAATAAGCATCTTGTTAAGGAAATCTTAAGAGATGAATGGGGCTTTGATGGCGTCGTAATCAGTGACTACAGTGCATTTGATGAGCTGGCGACACACGGTGTAAGCGAAAATCAAAAGGAATGTGCTTATCTTGCAATGGAGGCTGGCTGTGACATCGAAATGATGTCAGGATGCTATGCAGGGTACCTTAAGGAGCTAATCCAAGAGGGGAAAATTAGCGAGGAGCAGCTTGATAAATCAGTTCTAAGAATTCTCAATCTCAAGGAGGAGCTCGGAGTTTTGGACAATCCATTCCGTAGCGTAAATCCAGAGGAGGCAAAGAGAGTTCAGCTTTCTAAGGAGCATCGTGCTCTTGCAAGAAGGGGAGCTGAGGAATGTGCAGTTTTGCTTAAAAACGATAACGTTTTGCCATTCAGCAAGGACGTAGGAAGCGTTGCAGTAATTGGACCACTTGGCAACACAGGCGAAATCCATGGAAGCTGGAAATGTGGTGGTAAGGCAGAGGAAACCATTAGCGTTGTTGAGGGAGTTAAGGGAATCCTTGGTGACAAGGTGAAGTATGCACAAGGCTGTCAAATAGAGTATAATTCCACGGATGAGTCCTTGATAGATGAGGCTTGTGAGCTTGCTAAGAATAGCGATATAGTTATTCTTTGTCTTGGTGAGCATCAGGAATATACAGGTGAGGGAAATTGCCGTGCAGATATAACACTACCAGAGGTTCAATATAAGCTTCTTGATAGAGTTTTAGAGGTAAACAAAAACGTAGCCGTTGCACTTTTCTCTGGAAGACCTCTTGCAATTAGCAGACTACACGAAACAGCTCCTGCTATTTTGGATATGTGGATGCCGGGCACCGAGGGTGGAAACGCATGTGCTAACCTTTTGTTTGGAAATGCAATTCCATCTGGTAAAATCACAATGACCTTCCCACGTACACTTGGTCAATGTCCAATTTATTATAATCACTATACAACAGGCAGACCAAAGCTTGAGGAGGATGACTACAATCGCGTTAGATTCACCTCATCATATCTTGATATTCCAAATAGCCCACTTTATCCATTTGGCTACGGCTTGTCATATACAACCTTTGAATATAGCGACCTTAAGCTTAGTGGCGACACAATGAAGTCGGGTGAAACCCTTGTTGCCAGTGCTAAAATTAAAAACACAGGCAAGTATAAGGCTAAGGAAGCAGTACAATTCTACATAAGAGACGTAAAGGGCTCTTGTGTTCGTCCTGTAAAGGAGCTTAAGGGCTTTGAAAAGATTGAGCTTGACCCTGGCGAGGAAAAAACAGTATCCTTTGAAATCACAGAAGAAATGCTCAAATACTGGACACGCGAAATGAAGTTTGAGGCAGAAAAGGGCGAATTCCACGTCTTTATCGGTAAGGACTCCACCTGCAAGCCTTTCGCAACCTTCCAACTAATCTAAAATAGAAGCGAGTGCAAAAATGCACTCGCTTTTTACAATTCAGCTTTACAGGCTCAGTGTTGAAAAACGATAATAACAATTTGAATATTGCATAAGTAAAACTTTACTAAAGTAAATAATTATTGACACATTTGACTTATTATGCTATAATAAAATAGAAAGGAAGTGAGTATATGTATATAGATTATTCTAGACTGTGGAAGCTTTTAATTGATAAAAATATGACAAAAACAGAGCTTATGAAGGAAACAGGGCTGAGCTCAAGAATTATTGCTAAGCTTTCTAAGAATAAGACGGTTACAACTGAAACGCTTGTTAAAATATGCTCTTGTCTTAACGCTGATATTTCCGATATAATGGAATGCAAGGAGGAAAAAAGTCTTTCTCTTTATAATTATTATGAAAAATTCGGCGTAAAAACTGAATGTTGTGAAAATTATAAGGTAGTGAAATTTGAATACAAAGGACAAAATTATACTATATACGCAATGAAAGACACGATAACCAAATCAACTATAATTCATTGTGGAGCTGATGGCACAATTTATAAAGAGCAATTATATCCTTTCGGTGGAATAATGGGTCCAAGCAGTGTAAAAACTGCACTTATAAAGCCAATTAAACAAAAGGATGAGATAGTAATAGTTTTGTTTTCTGGAAAACCAAACTTTTGGGGAATTGATGAAGGTATATTTATCTCCTCTAAAAATAAAAACAAAAAAGCAACGAGCATATATGTTATGACAGAGACTGCCTTTAAGCTTTTCGAGAATTAATCAACAAAGGCGTATGCTCCACGTATGGCGCGCTAAAAAAGCCTTAACCGTGTTCGGTTAAGGCTTCTTTTTATCCAAGCTGCAGTATGTTTCCGCACACTTGGCATATCATCACGCCCATGCGTGTATGCTCTGAGATTTGATGATATATAAAAACTTCGTTTTGATAATATGCACGCCGATGCGTGGTTTAAGGGTGTTCAGCTTGCAATTCCGATTTTATCTGTTCAACCTATGGTTGAGAAAAATCAACCCTCGATATGTTGTATGTCAAACCGTTATATGTTATAATGTTGATGAAAGGCAGGTAAAAAAGTATGAGTACAATAAATTCTATTTTGGCAGAAAATATATCTAAATTTAGGAAGCAAAAATCATTTACACAGGAAAAACTCGCTGAGCTAATAGGCGTGTCATATCAAGCAGTTTCAAAGTGGGAGACTGAAAAATGCTTACCTGACATTACAATATTGCCAAAACTATCAGATGTTTTTGAGTGCAGTATAGACGATTTGTTTTCAAAACCATTAAATTGTAAAAATATAATGGATTGGGAAGATGATGACACTATTAGGTGTGTTGTATTCGAAGGAAAAAGAATTCTAAAGGCATCAATTCCAACGGATTATCAAGACCTAAAAAGGATTACTTTTGAAATTGAAGGTGATGCAAAAAGCATAGAATGTCAATGTAATTTATCGGTTAGTGGCTCGGTATCGGGTGGAGTAAATTCTAATGGAGAGATTACTGTCTGTGGAAGCTTAAGCGGCGGCGTAAATTGTTGTGGTGATGTGACGGCAGGTTTTCATATTACAGGAGGAGTAAATGCTAATGGCGAAGTAATTGTTGGAGGAAACTTGACTGGTGAAATTCACACAAATAAGGACGTTGTGGTAAAAGGAAATGTATCAGCCGGCACTATTGAAAGTGACGGAAAAATTAAAATAGAGGGTAAAGCAGAAGTTGATAGAATAACAGGCGATGTTATATGCACGGAATTAGAATGTAAAAGAATAGAAGGAAATGTAACAGTTAACAAAGGCGAGTGCTGATTTTTCAGCACTCGCTTCTTAAAACTCAACCAAAAATTTATTTTTCTCAACAATTATGCCATTTACCTATGTTTAATGGTATGATATAATTAAGTTGACAAAAGCGAGAGAACCGGTTCGCTTCGCTCCTGTCGTTCAGAACGAGGAGGAATATTTTATGACTATTTGTATAGGTGCAAAAATTAAAGAGTTGCGCAAGCGTGATAATATGACACA
>JAFTXZ010000022.1 GCA_017461385.1 Clostridia bacterium
TCTTAACTTAAAAGAATTTTTCTTAAGAGTTCCGTCTTTTGTACATTAGTTCTCTTTCAAAAACTTTTTTCTTAGTTCATTGTTCAATTTTCAAGGATCTTTTCGCTCTGCCTCTTTGACAGTGCTTTGCTATTATATCACCACCCACCAGCTTTGTCAAGTACTTTTTTTATTTTTTTCCAAATTTTTTAAGTGACTTAATTTGGCGGGGGAATTTTATTTTATCATTATATATTTTATTTGTCAAGATATTTTTAACTATTTAGTATTTTTTTATTTATTTTACTAAAAATATTATATGAAAGGAAGAATTTATGGCTACTGTTTTTGTAAGAACTATCATTATCTACTTATTATTTGTAGTTACAGTTAGACTCATGGGGAAGCGTCAGGTTGGTGAGCTTCAGCTATCAGAGCTGATTATCACCTTTTTACTTTCAGAGCTAGCTGTAAATCCTATACAAGATATTTCTATCCCTATCGCTTATGCAGTTGTTCCTTTGCTTCTATTATTAGCAATAGAGGTAATTTTATCATTCGGAGCTACAAAATCAAAGACTATGAAAAATCTGTTTTTTGGAAATCCTAGCATCATTATTAAAAATGGTGTATTAGACCAAAAAGAGTTAGGTAGGCTTCGCATTGGAATAAACGAGCTTTTAGGCGAGCTAAGGCTAAAGGGCTATCCAGATATTTCACAAATAGAATATGCAATTATAGAGCAAAACGGAAAGCTATCGGCATTTCCAAAGGTGAAAAATCAGCCTGCAACTCTTGAGGATTTGAAAATAGAAAAAAAAGAAGGGGGTATTCCCTTGCCTATAATCTTAGACGGATGCATCGACCAAAGCAATCTGAAGGCTCTACACAAGACCGAGGGGTGGCTATACGAATACGTATCAAAGCGCAATTTGTACGTTAAGGATATTTTTCTACTCAGCTGTGATAGTAATGGTAGCATTAGTATAGTAACAAAGGAGAATTAAAATGAAAGCATTTATCGCTTCGCTTGTTATTTTAGTACTATTAAGTATTTTAGTTATTTGGAATAGCTTTTTTGTCGTTGACGTGCTTGACCAATTAAAGGAAGACGTAAAAATGCTTGATATTCAAAACGAGGCTACCTTCGATGACATAAAGACAGGCTGGGAAAAATATAGATTTTTTATAGCTATTTCCACTCCACACGGAAAGCTTGACGACATAGAGAAGGTAATAGAGGTATTAGATACGAAATTAAAAAACAATGAGCTTGAGGGCTTTTACGAATACAAGGCGCAGTTGCTCGTTTGCATAGAAGAAATACAAAGCCACGAAAGGGTTAGCTGGGATAGTATTTTTTAATAAAAAAAGCGACAGAGTGTCGCTTTTTTTGTATTTTTACATATTCTTCACTGCATTTTTAAGTAGTGCGATTTCTTTGGCATAGCCGTCAAGTTCCTGAGGAGTTTCAAGGCAAATTGGAAGCTTAGAAACAACCGGATGAGATACTATTTTAACAATGGCGTCAAATGTTAGATATCCCTCGCCGATTTTTTCGTGTCTGTCCTTATGTGCGCCTTGAGGATTTTTAGAGTCGTTCAGATGGATAGCCTTTAACTTATCAATTCCAATTACCCTATCAAACTCCTTCAAAACGCCATCAAAGTCATTGATTACATCGTAGCCACCGTCGTGGATATGACAGGTGTCAAGGCAAACACCTACTCTTTCTTTATTATTTACCTTATCAATAATCGCTTTAATCTCCTCAAAAGTTTTGCCAATTTCTGTACCCTTGCCTGACATTGTTTCAATTAAGAGTATTGTCTTTTCTGTTTGAGACAGAATTGTGTTTATTGTATCGGCAGTTTTTTCTATTCCAACATCAACTCCCTGAGATACATGACAGCCTGGGTGAAAGTTGTAATATGCGTTTGGAATTTTGTCAAGTAGCTTAACGTCCTCTGCCATTGTTCTCTTGGTATAATCTCTTATCCCCTCGTCAAGAGCGCAAGGGTTAAAGGTGTAGGGTGCGTGGGCAATAATTGGAGCAAAATCGTTTTGCTTCATAATTTCAATAAGACCATTAATATCGTCATCTGTTGGTGGCTTAAAGGAGCCTCCTCTTGGATTTCTTGTGAAAAATTGGAAGGTATTTGCATCAATTGAGCAAGCCTCCTTGCCCATGTGGGTATATCCCTTTGAAACAGACAGGTGACAACCTATATTTATCTTCATTTTTGTTCCTCTTTTTTACTAAAATAGACACTGGGTAGTGTTTTTTATTGTTAAAGGGGAGCTCTGTCTCCCCTTACTGTTAAATTACAAAATCAAACTCAAAGTCGTACATTGAGACAGTATCTCCGTCCTTACAGCCTGCTTCCTTAAGCTTTTCGATAACGCCACTTTTAAGAAGGACTCTTTGGAAAAACATAAGAGATTCTCTATCCTCAAAGTTAACCTGCCCAACTAGGTTGAATAGCCATTCACCCTCTACGACGAATACTCCCTTGTCGTCCTTTGTAATTGTTACCGCGTGATCCTCGTTATCTGCAAGCACACTATCCTCTGGAGCATAGTCGGTTTCGTATATGGTAAGCGGTGGCAAATCCTTTAGCATTTCGTCAATTTTTGCCACAAGCTCCTCTGTATTCTCGCCTGTGTAGGCTGATATATACATAAGATCCCAGCCCTGAGATTTAACGTATGCCTCAAAGGCATCAATATCAACGACGCTTCTGTCAAGCGAATCCACCTTGTTTGCACAAATAATGCGAGGACGTGTCGCAAGCTCAGGGGAAAATCTCTCAAGCTCATCACTGATTACCTTGAGATCATCAACAGGATTCCTTCCCTCGAAGCACGAAATATCCACCACGTGGACTAGCAATCTGCACCTTTCAATATGTCTTAAAAATGCGTGACCAAGTCCTAAGCCCTCGGACGCACCCTCAATAAGTCCAGGGATATCTGCCATAACAAAGCCGTGACCATCTCTTACATTTACAACGCCGAGATTTGGCGAAAGTGTTGTAAAGTGATAATCTGCAATTTTTGGCTTAGCATCGCTTACTGCGGCAAGAAGTGATGATTTACCAGCACTTGGCAAGCCAACAAGTCCAACGTCGGCAAGCATTTTAAGCTCAAGCGTCAATTCCCACTCTTGTCCCTGAGTACCACTCTTAGCGAAGCGAGGGATTTGTCTTGTAGGTGTGGCGAAATGCTTATTTCCCCAGCCACCTCTGCCACCCTTGGCACAGATCCATTCCTCACAATCGGACATATCCTTTAGAATTTTTCCTGTTTTATCGTCCTTGATTAAAGTACCCTCTGGAACCTTAATTATTACGTCTGCTCCGTTTTTACCATGGAACTTTGCCCCTGCTCCGTCTCCACCGTTTTCAGCAACAAACTTTCTTTTATATCTGAAGGAAAGCAAGGTGTTTGTTCCCTTATCTATTTGGAAAATAACATTTCCACCCTTTCCTCCGTCACCACCGTCGGGTCCTCCCTTAGCGACGTACTTTTCTCTACGGAAGGAAACGCTTCCGTTACCACCGTTTCCCGCCTTTACATAAATTTTTACCTTATCTATAAACATTTTTACTCCTTTCTAGGAGATTAGTCCTTATATCTTATTCTTCCTCGTCAGTTCCCTGTATTCTGCTTAGCTCGTTTGCAACAATATTTTCTTGATTTTCAAACTCCTTAGCATTTACGTTTGATTTTTGCTTTTTCTTAGGAAGGTGAATATATTTATTTGAATTATCAATTTCCACGTTATCACTCTGAGAAAGCTCAATTTCAACATCAACCGAGGCGAAGCTTATTTCCTCATAATCTACCATGTCATTTCTTTCAATCTTAATGTATGCATAAGAAAGTGATAGGCAAATTACGCAAAGCAGGAGCATTCTTATATCTAGCCAGGTGTAGCTAAATATACTCATTGTAAATACACCTAAAAACGAACAAATACCTGCACAACCGTTAATTTTTCTATATTTATTTTTAGCCTCAATGCAGTACGAGAAAACAAGCCTTGAAAATACGATAGCAAACAAAGCAAACGCCAAGATTACTACTACACCAAAGCTAAATAGCATTTGAAGTGGAAGGCTGTCTATATACTCAACCGTGTGAGATGCATTACCTAAGCTAACGCCAAACACCGTTTCCATAATTTCCATTGTCTTCGTTGTAACACCAGGCATTACCTCTGATATATCAGCACCCAAGCCGTTACCAAGAGGCGATTTTATAAGAAGCTTAAGATTTGCTACAAGCTGTTCGAATATCAGTGCGATTCCCTCCTTGGTTGCACCAAAAAGTGAAAGAATCTGTTCAGAAATATGGTTTGGAAATGCGAAATAAATTAGTGGCACGGCAATTAGAATTGCTACAAGAGCAAATATGAAATTCTTATTGTAAAAAATGAGCAATAGCAGTGCACCCACAAGAAAGCCTATCCAAGAAAGCTTTGAGCCTGTTAGAGCAAGTGCCACAACTAAAATTCCCGACATTATAAATCCACCTAGCTTGCCCATTTCCTTTCTTTCAGAGAACAAATGCGCAAGAGTGAATGGAAGTGCAATAACTAAAAATTGAGCTAATATGCTAGGGTCAGCAAAAATCGAGCTTACTTTCCCGTCGTCTGGGAAAGCAACAGCAAGGTTCTCTATTACTCCACTGAGCTTTTCAAGTATTGATTGAACTATTCCAATAAGTGAAACGATTATAGCACTCGAAACAAGCATTTTAATGCTTCTTCTAAACCATTCCTTATTCCTTATGATATTTGAAAAGATGAAATACGCTGAAAGAATTAACACGACCTGTAGTAGCTGTGGCAATGATTTTAGCGGTGCGCTATAATTTACGCCAAAGAATACAACCGTCAACGCAACCACGATTGCAAAAATATCTAAGTACTCAAGGCGGCAAACACGCTTTCCAAAGAAAAGCTTTGATAAATATGCGACCAGTGTAATAGCAATTCCTATACAAAGTACAGTCGACGAAACGAACGGCAGTAGGAAAACGATTATTGTTGCACCAATCTCTGGTGTGCGAATAGTAATATAAACGTAAGCAAGTCCAAGGGCGATAGAAATTACAGCCATTGGTGAAATGAAATAAGCCAAAACGCCAAGTGCCAGTCCTATAACTGAAGAAAGAGTTGTATTAGAAACAGACTCCTGCTCCGCTATAGTGCTACAATCCTGCTCATCAGCTCCTATAAAATCAAACATAATCGCAGAAACCATTTTACTTGCAAATATTCCTTGCATCAGCGATTTTTTAGAAGCCAAAAGTGGTATTGATACAACCATTACTGCTATGCTAAACACAAAGTCCTCAAAGGCAACACTAAGGAATGTAACAAGACCTCTTGAGGAAAGCAAATACGCACCCACAATCATAAGTCCCATTATGAAAAGCATAAAGCCGTAGTCCCTTAGTCGTAAGCGCACAAAGCCTGTAAAGCCTACCCTTATTTTATCAAGTGCCGTGCTGTTCTCTGCTGATTTTAATATTCTTGTCCTCAAGGATGTTGGAGAATGTGGCTTTTTGTTGCCTATAGTTGCAAATTTCTCATTATCCTTATTGTAAGAGGTAAAAAATGAGCCTATAAAGGATTTTTGCAATATTTCAAAGAATTTGGTGCTTATTTTATCAAGCGTTGATTGCTTTCTGCTCATATCCATACCTCCTTAAAAGCTTATTTTTTCTTCTTCACCTTTGGTGGGTGAATCTCCATATATTTTTCGTAAAGCTCCGGTCGTCTTTCCTTGGTAATTTCAAGGGATTTTTCAAGACGCCATTTTTCTATATTTTCGTGGTGTCCTGATAGCAAAACCTCAGGAACCTCCTTGCCTCGAAACACACGGGGACGTGTGTATTGTGGATACTCTAAAAGCCCCGAGGCAATGCTTTCATTTTCATAGCATTCCTTATCGGACAAAACTCCATCAACCAAACGAGAAACTGCGTCCACAATTATGCAGGCAGGAATTTCTCCACCTGTCAAAACGTAATCTCCAATGGAAATTTCCTCGTCCACTATTTCATCAATAACCCTTTGGTCAACACCCTCATAATGTCCACACAAAATAACTATACTATCATACTCTGATAGCTCCCTTGCCACTTGGTGATTAAACATTCTTCCACGAGGCGAAGCGTAAATAACCCTTTTTGTGCAATCTCCTAAGCTCTTGCATACCGCGTCATAGCAATCGCATATTGGCTGGGTGGACATAAGCATTCCCTTACCACCGCCATAAGGGGTATCGTCAGTTTTCTTATGCTTATCCAATGTATAGTCGCGAATATCGTGTACAGAAACAGTAATGAGTCCATTTTCCTGAGCTCGCCCAATGATGCTACTTTGCAAAACCGTTTTAACCATATCCGGGAAAAGCGTCATTATGTCAAACTTCATTTTATATCATCCCTTCGATAGGCTTAATGAAAATTCCCTCTTCAAGGGAAATTCTATCAAGAAATGGCTGAACTGCTGGAATAAGTGCCTCAGCGCCATTTTCCAAGGTAACAACGTAAATATCCTGTGCCCCCTGATTGATTACATCCTTAAGAGTACCATATAGCTCATTTGTATCAGCATCTCTTACCTCTAAGCCAATTAAGTCAACTATAAAGAAGGAATCCTCATCCTTTGAAATTTCCTCTCTTTTTGCATAAAGACTTTGACCTCTTAGCTTGGTAACGTCCTCGGGATTTAATATTTCACTTGTTAAAACGAGCGCTGCATTTTTATATTGAGAGCATTTTTTCACATTTAACTCTTTATATTCGCTACCGATTTTAAGGTAAAGGTGCTTAAGATTTGCAAACACCTCGTAGCTATCGCAGAGATGATTTACAATCATTCCACCATTTATTCCGTGGGACCTTACAATTTGCCCACACTCCAGATATTTATTCAACATTTAGTGTTCCTTAATTTAATACATAAATTTCCATTATGTATTTTAACATATCACATCAAAAATATCAAGTAGTATTTTAATTATATATATAACAAGAAAAAATTATTTATAAAAAGTATTGACAAATGCAAATTGTTGTGATACAATGCTTATACCTCGAAATAGGGGTTCTTTTTTTGCGCCTTGCAATTAAAGGTAATATTCCCTTACTAGAGGGAGGTACAGTGTGCTCTGCACACAAATAAATTTTATTAGGAGGTGCCGAACAAATGGCTAATGATGCAAGAGTCAAGGTTACACTAGTTTGCACTGAGTGCAAGCAACGCAACTATGACACAAAGAAAAACAAGAAGAACACTCAAGATCGACTTGAAATGAACAAGTTCTGTCGTTTCTGTCGTAAGCACACCTTGCACAAAGAATCTAAGTAAGGAGAATAAGATGGCGGTAATTCGTTCAACTAAGGGTGACGATCTTCCTATTCAAGGCAAGGAAGCTAATACGTCCCCAAAAAAGAGTGAACAAGCTCCAAAGAAATCAAACGATAAAAAGCCTGGCAAGTTTGCTAGCTTTTTCATCAGAATTCGTGATTTCTTCAAGGGCTTGAAAAGCGAGTTTAAGAAAATCACCTGGGCTTCCGGCAAATCTACACTAAGAAACTTCGTCCTAGTTCTTGTTATTGTTGTTATAGCGGCTGTTGTTATTGGTCTTTTAGACTGGGGACTCGGTGGTCTATTCAATGCAATATTCAAGGGCATTAACGAGTTATTCTAAGCGTTCCTTTAAGGAGTGAATATAATGAGTGATTTAAACGAGCTAAACGTTGGTCCTAAGTGGTATATCGTTCATACCCGTACAGGACACGAGAACAAAGTTTTACTTGCAATTGAAAGAATTATTAATAAGGGTCTTTCAGATTGCGTGCTTGAGGTAAAGGTCCCTGTTCAAACAGTTGTAACTACTGACGCTAAGGGCAAGGAGAAAATCATTGAAGAAAAGATTTATCCATGCTACGTTTTTGTTAAAATGATTATGACAGCTCAAAGCTGGTATCAAATAAGACACTTACCTGGCGTTACAGCATTCGCAGGTCCTGACTCAATGCCTGTTCCCCTAACAGACAAAGAGGTTGCTAAGGCTAACCTTGAGGGAGCAGTTAAAATCGAGGCATTCCAAATCGGTGAAGAGGTTCAAATTATTGACGGCTTTCTTACCGGTCACAAGGGCTCCATTAGTGAGATTTCCGAGGACGGTCAAAGCGTTACGGTTATCATCTCTACTATCGGTCGTGAGATGCCTGTTAGCTTGGATGTTAAGAGCATCGCAAGAATTTAATTATTATTTTAGTGATATTATCACAATCAAGTGGGAGGGAGAAAAATCTTTAATTCTCTCGTACAGTACCACCAAGGAGGAAAATTAAAATGGCAAAGAAAATTCAGGGTTACATTAAGCTTCAAATCCCTGCAGGAAAAGCTACACCACAACCACCTATCGGTCCAGCTCTCGGTCAATACGGTGTTTCAATTCCTAACTTTACTAAGGAATTCAATGAGAGAACTAAGAATGATATCGGTTACATTATCCCTGTTGTAATTACAGTTTACGCTGACCGTTCATTCACATTCATCACAAAGACTCCACCAGCTCCTGTTCTTATTAAGAAGGCAGCAGGCATTGAGACCGCTTCTGCTACTCCTAACAAGACAAAGGTTGCTAAGCTCACAAAGGAGCAAGTAACAAAAATCGCAGAAATGAAGATGACTGACCTTAATGCAGGTTCTTTAGAGGCTGCTATCAGCATGATCAAGGGTACTGCTCGTTCTATGGGCGTTACCGTTGAGGACTAATAGGGGGTAATTTGAGATGAAACAAGGAAAGAAATATATTGCTAACGCTGGTCTTATCGAGGCTTCTAAGCTTTACGATCCAGCAGAGGCTATGGAGCTAGTTTGCAAGACTGCAACTGCTAAATTTGACGAAACCGTTGAGGTTCACGTTCGTCTTGGCGTTGACTCCCGTCACGCTGACCAACAGGTAAGAGGTGCTGTTGTACTACCACACGGTACTGGTAAGAAGGTTCGTACACTTGTATTTGCTCGTGGCGACAAGGCTACTGCTGCTGAGGCTGCAGGTGCTGACTATGTTGGTGCTGAGGATTACGTTCAAAAGATTACAGCTGAGAACTGGTTTGAGTTTGACGTTGTTATCGCTACACCTGATATGATGGGTGTTATCGGTCGTCTTGGTAAGGTTCTTGGTCCTAAGGGACTTATGCCTAACCCAAAGGCTGGTACAGTTACAATGGATCCTGCTAAGGCTGTTCAAGAGGCTAAGGCTGGTAAGATTGAGTACCGTCTTGACAAGACAAACATCATTCACTGTCCTATCGGTAAGGCTTCCTTCGGTTCTGAGAAGCTTGGCGAGAACTTCGCTACTCTTCTCGGCGCTATTATCAAGGCTAAGCCAGCTGCTGCTAAGGGTCAATACATTAAGAGCTGTACAGTAGCTTCTACAATGGGCCCTGGTATCAAGGTTAACAGTGCAAAGGTTGACTAATTTATAGTTAATTAAAAAGCTTCTTGGATTTCCAAGAGGCTTTTTATTATATAATTATTGAAGATTTGTAAAAAAAAGCATCGCTCCAGAATTGAAGCGATGCTTTTTAGGTTATCAATATTTTATTATTATTCATCCTTTGTAAGTACCTTTTTGTTCCAGGATCTTTTTCCACATTTTGGGCACTTCATATATCTTGTTCTTCCCATATGCATTGAGAAGAACACACTTGTATAGGCTGGAATATATCTGTTGCCACATTTTTCACATTTATAATAGCCTGCAGTTTGCTCAATTTTTATCATAAATGGACACGCAACAACAGTTGGAACCATACCGATTACTATTAGTAAAATTCTTAACCAATCCTCTATTTGTACATACGCAGCAATGGCACACAAGCCAAGCAATACGGAAACACAAATGACACCTGTAAAAATTTCAAAGACTAGTAGCCTTTTATCCGCCTGTTGCTTTTGATTTACCATTTCTAGTAGATTGCTCTCTAATTCCTTATTGTAATTATCCATTGTAACTACCTCCCCACTTAACAAATCATTTACATTAATTCCTAAAATTTCGCATAGCTCTAGCATTATTGAGGAATCAGGCATTGCACGTCCTGTTTCCCATTTTGACACGGCTCTATCCGTTATGTTTAATTTTTCTGCAAGCTGTGCCTGTGTAAGCCCTTTTTCCTTTCGGCACTGGGCAATAAAGCTTCCTATTTTTGCTTGATTCATTTTTTCTCCTCCTTCCATCTTTAGTGTAGGTTAGTTTTGAAAGAAAGTCAACATACCATTGGTTGAGTGGGGATTATTCAACTAATAGTATGGTTAAAAATCTAAAAATAATGAAGTAGCCTTGCAAAAAACAAGGCTAAGTGTTTGTTTTTTGCAAAAATTATCTCTTTGATAAAATAAATTATCTACGATTCGCCTTACTCTATGCATAGCTTCTATCCAGCCTAGCTAACCAGCCTTTATTAACTTTCTATTCCTTGGAATATATGTCATCCTAAAAAGCATAAATAACAAAAAAGCAAGACCAATGCCTTGCTTTTTGATGTTATCTCTTTGAGTTTCAAGAACACTGTTTGATATCGTGAATATCGTTAAAGATTTATCGTGTGTTTTCGTGCGATATTGTGAACATCGTGAGTATCGTTTGATAAAGTGTTGCACCAAAATCACACCAACGCGTAACACCTATTCAGCTCGACAAAATGAAATTTGTTCAGCGGCTCTTTGCTACTATGTTATCGATAGAATAATACATCAACACAATCGCTGTGCTCAACAAAGCACCGCCGATGATATCGGTAATCCAATGTACGCCTGACACAAGTCTGCCTATAACCATAAAGGTAATAAACACGGTAATCGTAAACATTACACATCGTCTGAATAAGTCGTTTTTAATACGGGTACGAAGCTGCATCATTGCCGTAGGCATCACACACATCACAAGTATAGTTGTTGATGACGGATAGGATGATTCTAAATATCCGTCAATGAGTGTCGGTCTGTAATTGATAACAACTATTTCAAAGAGGATATATACCGCCATTACAACGATGTAAAATCCACCGAGTGTAAGGATGCTTCGGTCAACTTTTAATAGACTCTTTCTTTTGATACATTGCACAATACCGAGAACGGCAAAACCGAATGCAACACCAATCGGAACAAGACCAAGCCAATCCGTAATTATGTACAAGGACATATTCACACCCGTGAGATTGTGAATGTAGCCGTTCAGCGTAGCAAAGCCCACGCTCGATTGTCGGGGACCGATTGCCTCAACGTCAACGAAGCAAATTAACACAGTCCACAACACAAACACCGCAAGCAAGCCCACTCCTACCCAAAACAATCTGCTGTTTTTCTTTTCCATTATTCTTTAACCTTCCTTTTGTATATTGGCTCTCGCCTGAATACATTTTAGCGGAAGGCATAAGAATAATCAAGAAACGGCTTGTCACAGGCGTGATACGTTTCGTATCATTGCCGTTTTATCAACATCAAAGCCTTGATGGTTAACAATACGAACGCAAACACGGCGGCATACGGCTGTGAGCTTATCATAAAGAGCAGTACCAAGATTGCTCCGAGTGTGAGTGAAACCGTCGTTTTACTTTTCACCCACGCCATCGCTTGACAGTTCTGTAATGCGAGTGTCAAAATACCCATTACTGTCATTGCGATAACAGCGACAAGGTACGTTGTTTTTAAGTATGGCTGAACGCAGCCAAGTGTGATGAGCGAAACGCTTTGAATAGTTCCGTCCGCTTTTTCAGCAAAGAACGGCAGAAAAAGGAGCATTGCGATACTCAAGTCAAGTAATCCGTATATTAAATCACGAAAATGCTTTTCTTTTCGTTTGTTGTCTTCCTCGACTATCGTCAATACCTCGTCGGTAGAGAGTAGCTCGTCAACCGTCACCGAAAAGAATTTCGCGATCGCTTTTAGTGACTCTATATTCGGATATCCTCTGCCTGACTCCCATTTTGAAATAGCAGTTCGGGAAACGTAAAGCTTCTCGGCAAGCTCCTCTTGCGTAAGCCCCTTTTGTTTTCTTAATTCTTGAATCTTTTCATTAAATTCCATATCAAACCCTATATATATTTCTATTTCA
>JAFTXZ010000006.1 GCA_017461385.1 Clostridia bacterium
AAGGTTGATAGGTCGGAGGTGTAAGTACAGTAATGTATTCAGCTGACCGATACTAATAGACCGAACGCTTGAACTACTTTGTATTCGATTCTATTTTCAATACATTGTTGAGTTTACTTTCATCTTAATATTTGCTTCTCATTTTATCTTCTTTCTTCGGTTTTTAATGAGCATTTTCGAATGCCCCACGGGTACGATATGCACCTCTAGCTCAGTTGGTAGAGCAACTGACTCTTAATCAGTGGGTCCGGGGTTCGAGTCCCCGGAGGTGCACCAAAAGGTTGGTGTTTTTATCGCATAGGGTCCACCTGTTCCCATTCCGAACACAGAAGTTAAGCTATGCGGAGCCGAAGATACTTGCTTGGCGACGAGCCGGGAAAATAGGTCAATGCCAACACTTACCCTAAAAGGGTACAATCGAATATGTGAAAAAAGTTGGTGTTTCTATCGCACAGGGTCCACCTGTTCCCATTCCGAACACAGAAGTTAAGCTGTGCGGAGCCGAAGATACTTGTCTGGCGACGGACCGGAAAAATAGGTCAATGCCAACATTTTTTCATTTATACGGTTGAAAAATCCCAGAAAAAACCGACCACGTGTCTGTTTTTCTGTTTTTATACGGTATCGCCTACCGCGATTACCACAATATTCCTCCTTAGCTCAGTTGGCAGATAAGTGACACTCAAAAACTTGTTTTTGTCAGTGGAACTTAAGCATGGGAGCGAAGCGAGTCGATGCACCATAGGTGCGATGCCTTAACCAAAATTTAATATTCCTCCTTAGCTCAGTTGGCAGAGCACCTGACTGTTAATCAGGTTGTCGCTGGTTCGAGCCCAGCAGGGGGAGCCAAAAAGAAAAGACACGAACCAAATTCGTGTCTTTTCTTTTTGCCTTCTTGTTGTGGCTCGAAACACCGTCGAGCAATGCGAGAAAGCTGTGAGCTACGAAGTAGCCATCCCGTAGGGTGTTCGAGCTCAGCCACAACAAGAACCCTGCGTGCTCGAACCAATGCTAAAGCATAGGTTCACGCTTCGCGTCCGCTCTAGTCGTATGGTCGATTGATTTCGCTTTGGTCAAAGCTCATCACTCTCCCTACTTTGTAGAGAAAACTTTGCCGAAAACAATACTCAATTGTTTTCGACTTCGTTTCCCAGCAGGGGGAGCCACTTGTATGGGTCTATAAGTATTTTGCTTATAGACCTATATTTTTTATATTTTCACGCTGAAATAAGCGTTTTATAGCAAAAATTAAGACCTATAAGAGCATTTTTACGCTTTTATAGGTCTTTTTTAATGCAATTTTTTAGAAAAACGCCACGACAGATTTTGTCCCACACACTTTAAGTTAATGTATGGTAAAACTCTCCCACAATGGGATTTGAACTATATAATTTGCTTGCAGACGGCAAAAGTGATTGAAATTTTTTAAATTCTATGTTATAATGATAAAAATGTTTCTTGGAGATAAAAAATGAAGAAAAAATCACTAATAGTAACAATACTTCTTCTTTTGATTGCTGTTTTTGCATTTTCCCTTACGGCGTGTGATAACATAGGTGGAAAGCCAACAAATTTCGACAATAAAAATATTACTCCAGTTGAAAATCAAGAGGGATATTATACTGACTCTAATTTAGCTTTTTGTGCTGAAATAAGGGGTTCATATAAGTCAAACAGACCTTTCACCTTAGATGCACAAAACGAAAATTTACGTGTTTGGGATAATATTTATTTGTATGAATACGACTATTTTCAAATGATTGCTTCTGGTAGCGCTGATATTTTTTATTCTGTAAACAGCGAAGACCTTGAATACGTAGATATTGACGATAGGTTTGCGCAAGCAACAGTTAAAGCAGAAAAATCCGGCATTTATAAAATAACTTTTGATTTATCGACTAAAATTTTTGACTTGCAGTTTAAAAGTGAAATCACTACCCCAATATATGAAAAAATGGAAGGGTGTGACGTTTATTCTTTAAAATCAGAATTTACCCCTTTGACACAAAATCCAAACAATAGCGAAGAATTAATGATTTCTAATTACTCTATTGAGAGTGGCGCTTTGATTTCTTTTCATAATCACGGAAAAGTTCATTTGAGCAACTATAAGGTTATTTTAGATAGTGCCGTCCAAGGTAAATATGCTACTGCGCTTGAGGATGGCGATAAGCACTTATCATTTGCTGTTGGGGGTGTTTATAATCTTTACGTTAATCCAACCACTTATGTCGTAAGAGTGGAACTTACCAATCCCGATACTGCTGATTATACCTTACAGGTGTATAAAACCAGTGATGACATATTAACCTTAACGGCAGAAGATTCAAGCGTTCCGTACATATTTAATTATACGATAACCGTAAGAGAACGCCAATCATTACCTATTTTTGTTAGCGCAGGTTTTACTATGTACGACTTAGCTCTTAATCCATCAGAATACGTTGACAGTGAATACGAAAAGTTTATAATAGCAGGTACTTATAGGTTGGAAATTAATCTTAAGACGTTTACCGTGACGGCAAATTATATACCACAGTAAAGGTTTTTGTAACACTTAGATTAACATAAAACAATTTAGCAAATCTAATAATTCGTATTAAGAACTATCGGATATTCAGTAGCAAGTGGACTTATGCTTGCAAAAATGCAAGGGCGAATATAAAAAATACTTTTTGTCCCACACACTATACCTAAAAACGAGATTTAGTCCCACGCATACATAAGAAAAAGGACACCACATCGGTGTCCTTTTTCTTATGGCTCCCCTTTGTTATGGCGAAAACAGTGTCCCGATAGGGAGAGCTGTGAGCACACAACAAGTTGTGTGCCATCCCGAGGAATCGAGGGTGTGAGAGCCCAGCAGTGTCAATCGCCATAACAAACTGAGCGTCTTACCAAGCGAATTTGCTTCGCAAATGCTGGTTCCACCTTTGGTGCCGCTCTAGTCGTATGGTCGATTGATTTCGCTTTAGTCAAAGCTCATCACTCTCCCTACTTTGTAGAGAAAACTTTGCCGAAAACAATACTCAATTGTTTTCGACTTCGTTCCCCAGCAGGGGGAGCCAAAAAATTCCGTACACGCGAGTGTGCGGAATTTTTACTTTTTACCTTTTCACTCTTCACTCTTCACTTTTCACTAATTTGGCGTGTACGGAATTTTAAGTAATAGGTAAGAGGTAATAGTGAAGAAGTTAGGTTGATTTACTTCGCAAATCTTTTTGCCTTCTTGTTGTGGCTCGAAACACCGTCGAGCAATGCGAGCAAAAAAGATTGAAAAAATTAGCAATGTATGATATAATTTTATTGAATGTGATAAATGGGAGATGTCTATGAAGGCTGGAAGGAACAAAACAATAGATATATCAGTTGAAGAAGGTCGAAAGTATTTAGATAAATGTATAAGCGTAAACGTGCCTACTGATATAAAAAACATAAAAAATAAGACTATTTGTGGAGATACTTTTGAAGTTTTAGATTTATTACCACATAATTTTGTTGATTTACTGATAGTTGATCCCCCATATAATTTGGACAAGGAATTCGGCACGGGTAAATTCAAGAAAATGACGGATGAAGATTATTACGTGTATACAGAAACTTGGATAAAAAAAGTTTTGCCGTTATTAAAAGAGAATGCAAGCGTTTATGTTTGTTGCGATTGGAATTCTAGTATGGTTATAGGACAAGTTCTTAAAAAATATTTCTATATACAAAATAGAATTACTTGGCAACGCGAAAAAGGACGTGGTGCTTTATCTAATTGGAAAAACGGAATGGAAGATATTTGGTTTGCAACTAAATCCAAAAATTACACGTTTAACGTTGAAGATGTTAAAGTGCGTCGAAAAGTAATAGCTCCGTATAAAACCGACGGAAAGCCGAAGGATTGGGAAGAAACTGAAAATGGTAATTTTAGAAACACTTATCCTTCAAATTTTTGGGATGACATTTCAATTCCTTATTGGTCTATGCCAGAAAACACTGCGCATCCGACTCAAAAGGCTGAGAAACTTCTAGCCAAAATAATTTTAGCCAGCTCTAACGAAGGAGATGTAGTTTTTGATCCGTTTTTGGGTTCTGGCTCAACCTCTGTTACGGCAAAAAAGCTTGGAAGAAATTATGTTGGTATAGAAAGGAACGAACAATATTGCGTTTGGACTGAAAAACGTCTTGAAATGGCAGATACTGATAGTACGATACAAGGCTATACTGACAGCGTTTTTTGGGAGCGAAACACACTAAACGAACAAAAGAAAATAAAGAATCGAGGATAGAATGGTGTACAACAGAGAGGCTATCAATGAGTTAATTGGGTATATTAAAACACTAAACGGAGTTGGCGATAAGGAAAAAGTAAAAAATCTTGTCCAAAATAAGTTTTCGTTGACAAGGGATAGATCTGTTTTTTACAATGATAGCTTTGCTATTAGGTTTGGATACAATGGAAGGAATGATACAAAAAGGATTTCTAATACTGTTTTGAGCTTGTCGGCAATTAAAAATTACGACAATAAACCTTTGATTTTTTGTATTGTCACCCGGGCTGTTAATCACTTGTTGCTTATAAATTCCACTTTTTTGAATAAAGTGAGTCATTCGTCAAGGGATTTGCGCGTTGATAACATTAGAGGTAGCATAAATTGTAGCGATATAATGATGGAATATGACGGAATTCCAAATGAACCATCAAATTTTGAAAGTTTGTACGCATATCATTCAGAAATTGCGTTTGAAGATAATTTAGAACGATTGGTAGAAAGAACAAATAATATTGTAGGACGTGTGTCAAGGTTTGATGTTTCTCCTGAAATTGAAACAAAAATAATGAGCTCAGTTGAACGAGCGCGAGCGTTTGTCAACTCTGTGGAGTATGTGGATTTACAAAAGGATTTGAACGAAAGAGTTTCTAAGGTTCAAGGTGAAATTGCCATAGCAGCATTTATAGATAACATAAATCTGCGTGGGCGAATTATAGAATATTTGATAACAGATAACGGTTCTGACTTAAAAGATCAAGTGATAAGCGCATTGAGACAAAAGACCGCATTACCTAGCTTTACCACAAAGGATAATCTAGGCGATTATTCCAAAAAGTACAATTCATACAACACCGAAACTGATATAAAAACAAAGGTTTTGTTTTTAGAAGGAAACCCCAAGGGATACAACATAGATAAAATGCTAGAGTTTTTATCAACAGAAAAAGCTATATATATGATTTATCTTTTAGGAGTTGACAATAATGACAAAATTGTTGCCTCACTATGTTCCTGCTTTGACAAAAAATTAATAAAAGCAACTAGTATTCAACACCACTGGGCGGGAAGAAACACGCGAGGCGTTACTCAGTTTTTAGGATCTGGTTTAAGAGATATTCTTGATAGCAAAGAAGCGTCTACTGTGGACTGCGAGAGCGCTAAAGAGTACTTAACAAAGTTAATAGCAAGATAATACTTCACGAACTATACTAAAAAACAAGAGAAAGATTTATAGCAAAAGTCGGACACAGGTCTGGATTTTTTTGCTATACTGTGGCTTTTTGGATTTCTATATGGGTACTTATTTTGATTTTTCCTGGTCGCGTGATATAATAGCCTTGAAATGAGGTGCTAAGACGAAGATATCATATATAGGGCGAGGACGGAGCTTTGTTTAAGCCTGAGAAAAACGGAGAATATTATATAACGACCTGTGGCTGGCGCTCCAAGCCTACTCCACACAAGGGAGCAGTATCTATTGCAAGACTTAAGTGGAAGGCATGAAGCTAAACTGGGAGGCTTCGTAAAAGAAAACGGGAGATATGATAGCAAACGATCAAAGAAACCTTTTAGAGGAAGCCTTAAAAACAACCTGTGGCAGATTGACAAACCGAGATGTGTGTGCTATAATGATAAAAAAAGGAGGGCTATTATGGAAAATATTAAGCTTAATGCATTAACAGACGAACAATTGGATAGCTTTTATAACTATTTCGATGATTTGAAAAACGGTAATACCGAGCTAAACGAACTTTGCGATATGTGCGACTGGGGCTGCGACTCTGGTTGTAACTGCGATTGGGTTTGTGATGATGGAAACCAAGACTAACGAACGAATTAAGAGATGCACAATAACAATTAACCGCGCTTGCAATTTGCGTTGCACTTGGTGCTATGCACAGGATACCGCTTTCAAAAGCGAAGAAAACATGACGATGGAAACCTTCGATGAGATTTTATCGTTTTGTCAAAGTGCGAGCATAAAGGAAATCTGTATAATAGGCGGAGAACCAACAATTCATCCGCTTATTTTTGATTTCTTGGGCAAGCTGAGAGAATATAAGGTTTCGATTGTTACTAACGGACTTGTGCTGTCTGACAGGGAATTGTGCAAAAAATATATGTCCTATGGAGTAAGAAATTTTTCAATCTCCATAAAAGCACCAAACAAAGAGGAATACAAGGAAGTAACAAAGGTAGATGCCTTTGATAAAGCGATTTGCGCTATAAAGAATTTAACCGAGCTGAATGCAAACGTATGCGTGTCCTACGTTATAACCAAGGACAACGTTAGCACGCTGAAGGAAATGGTGGAAAATATTAAAGCACTAACTGGGTGCGAAAAGTTTTTCTTCTCGTTCTGCAGAACATATCAGTGTAGCTGTAATGAAGAACCATCTGGAGCCGAGAATCCACTGTATTTGACTCAAAGATTTGAAGAAATCTTGCCTTGGCTAAAGGAAAACATTAACAAAATGGTTTATGCGCTGAACGATCCGCTTTGTATTTATTCTGATGATTTTATAAGAAAAAATATTAAGGATTTTTATTTTCCTTGCTATTTGCATACAAACACAATGCTTGTGTTTGATTCCTTGGGATATCTGATTCCTTGCAATACAATACATCAGATAAAAATTGGAAGAATAGGTGAGGACTTTAAGAGTTTTGAGGAGTATTCCAGCTTCACCAATAGTGAGAGGTATAAGAGTATTTATAAAAAGCTTAGGGGAATCCCGTCGCAGGAGTGCTTGAAATGTAAGCTGTTTCAAAACTGTCAGGGGCGCTGCGTTTGCAATTGGACCAACTATTCATACGAGAATATAGTACGATGGAAATGCAATGATAGGAGATTTTTGTTCAACGATCATTTTTCTAACAATCAAGAAGACAAAATGCTTATAAAAATCGTTAAAGAGATTGAAAACCTTGATATAAATAAAATTACTGTGGATCTAGAAAAGAAATACAATGTTATTTTCGGAATATGCTCATACAATCGGTCTTCCAATTTGAATTTTAACTTTCCACAAGCTATATATCAAAGCTACACAAATGGTAGGGTGGCGTTTATTCCTGATGATCAAACTGTATGCCAGCGATCCTTTAACAGCTCTGCTATATTCGTGTTAACGTTGCTTTTTGGTTCTATTGATTTTTCTGTAAAGCTACTGGATTATTTAGCGTCAAAGGGCTTGATGAGAAATTTGGTAGGATACTTGCTTGTCAAAGGAATTGTTCTTTTGAATTTTAACGATTTGACAATATCACGAAGCAACGTTAAAGTGTTTATGAGCAATTTTGATTCTGTTTTGGTGTGTGGAAAAGCTGACAAGAAGCTTTCGCAAAATGGAAGGCTATCGAGAAAAGAGATTGTTAACTACATAAAAAATAACCAGATACCAGCGCTTAATATAATTCACCCAAGTGGGAACAATATCGGCAACAAGGGCTTTATAGATGCGTGGTTTTACCGCGATCAGATAAATGGGGACGTGCGCCCTGTTGTTAAGGGTGGAGCGCAATGCTACCTGACTGATTTCCAGATCATTTAGAAAAAAGACGGATTCTATCCGTCTTTTTTTTGCGTTGTGGCAATATTAAAAGAAGCCTGTTGCAAAATATCGTTGCTTGTGGTATAATACAGGGGAAAACTTATTGTGCGAGGGAAATATGGACAGGATTAAGGAAAAGAAGCTATTTCTTTTTGACATGGACGGAACGCTATATTTAGGGAACAGGCTATATGATTTTACTAAGGAGCTACTTAGCGAAATAAGGGCATGCGGTGGAAAATATATCTTTATGACCAACAATTCCTCAAAAAGTGTGGCTGACTACATAAGAAAGCTAGAGAGTATGGGAATTGAGGCGTCTTATGATGATTTTTTGACCTCCTCCCAAGCAACAGGCTACTATTTAAGAAAGCATCACCAAGGGGCTGTGCTTTACGTTTGTGGAACCGAGTCCTTGAAGCGCGAGCTTGCCTCGCAGGGCTTTGAAATTACCAAGGATTTAGAGCGCACAGAGGTCGTTGTAATGGGCTTTGACACGGAGCTAACCTTCAAAAAGCTTGAGGACGTGTCTAAATTACTGCTTTTGAGAAGGGATATTCCTTACATAGCTACCAACCCTGACTACGTGTGTCCAACAGAGTTTGGAAGCGTGCCAGACTGTGGAAGCGTTTGCGATATGCTTTATAACGTATCAGGACGCAGACCAATTGTTATTGGTAAGCCAGAGGCTCTTATGCCAATTTTAGCCTTAGACAAAACAGGCTTCAGCAAGGCAGAGACTCTTTTGGTAGGGGACAGAATCTACACGGACATTAAAAGCGGAATAAACGCAGGGGTAACAACTGCTCTTGTTTTAAGCGGTGAAACCACAAGAGAAATTTTAGAGGCTTCTGATGATAAGCCAGATTACGTTTTGGAAAGTGCAAGGGAAATTCTAGAGGCACTTAGGAGCTAGTTTTTTTGATAAAATCAGACACTCTCCGAGGTATTTATTCAAAATTTTCATAGTTTTAAGCTGAACTGTCATTTTAGATTGACAGAATTATTCAGGTGTGGTAAAATTATGGTGTTGCGCCACTTGTGTGGCGATAATTTCAACTCAAATGGGGGTTTATATGGCATCTAGCAAATTAAGGATAGACGCTGACGCAACTGCTAAGGAAAGAAAAAGCAGGGTTAAGGAAATTGTAACGGAGCGACTTGAGGGTAATATCAGCAAGTGGGCAAGATACATCGTTGCTACTGTTAAGGAAGAAATCAAGAAAAAGCATGACGAGGGACTTGTTCTTCGTTCTACCAGTGGAAAATGTGAGATAAGCGGTGCAGTTGCCTTTAAGGGTAACGTAAACGGCTATTATACACCACACCGTGGACAACGCCACAGTGTAAGACCATGCTTTAGATTTCCTGTTAATAAGGAGCTTTTGTCAGAGCTTGCAGGAAGCTTCAAGCCTACTAGCAACGGTGAGGTTGATAGCAAGCCCTATCTAAATTGCGATGGAGTCGTTGTTTTACTGGGCGATGAGGAGCTTTGGTGTCATAAGCTTATTTTTTCTAAGAGAAAAAGGATTTTGTTTATCTTTAAGACAAAGGCTAAGCCAAAGTCACCACTTGTTGCAAGACTTGTTGAAAAAACCATTGAGCTTGCAGAGGCAGAGGGAATTAAGCTGAGCTTCAACTCCACAAGCGGTATTCCACAGGTGTTTTATACATACAAGTATTAAGCTATTGCAAAAAGCAATAGCTTTTTCTTTTTCTCTTATTGCAACGCGCATTATAATATGATATACTAAGCTATAGAGCTTCGAATTAGGAGGGAACAAAATGATTGAATATATACCAAATGAAAACGAGCTAGAGCTTTCCGTTTCAGAGTGCGACAACGATATGATTAAGGCGCTAGCCAAAGCCCTTGAGGACGTAGGACTTTCTGCTTATGCAAAGAATTATTACAAAAGAAAAAACGGCGGTGAGCCATATTTTGTAATTACAAAGTCCTATGCTAAGGAAAACGAGAATGACCCTGATACAATGAACATGTGGATTGACGTAAGCCACGAGTACACGGTAAGTGCACAGTACTACTATCATACTCATTTTGATAATGCAGAGGCTGCAGCTAAGGCGGTAAAGGATTTCTACGACGAGAAGTTGGCTGAATATTTAATTATCACTCCAAATTATACAATTGCATTTGTTCACGAGGCAAAGCAAAATTGGGAGGAGGCTATGCAGGTTATGGCAGAAAACGAGCCACTTGCTGCCAGTGTTTTTAAGGAGATGGCACCTACTATTCCAGAAAATAGTCATCACTGTCATTCGTACAGATACGGAAAGGGCTTGCCACTTGATGACATAATCATTGCCAAGGAAAGCAATCAACCACTTTGTGAGCGTAGCTTTTACAGAGTATCTGTAATTTTTGGAAAACAAGCAGAATATTATTTTGATTCTAATTGACCTATAGGAGAGACAAATGGATAAGCAAACCTTAGCCAAGGAGATGGCAAACGGCGTAAGCTACGGAAAAGAATATGACTCACTTGCCTTGGCGCTTAAGGGGCTTTACGACAAGGAGGATGAGCTTTGCGAAAAAGTAAAGACCTCAAACAAAAGCCTTGTGAAGGCAACCGTTGCCTGCTATGAGTCTATGATTAAAAGAAATTACATGGGCGAGGAGAAGAAGAAATACGCCAGTGCCCGTGAGAGCTTTATTAAAAATAGCGACCTTCTGAATCAGGCAAAATTAAGAATTAAGGAGCTTGAGGCACAGCTAGAGGCTATTAAAAACGGAGGGGCACAATGAGTGATTTTAAGGAAAGCCTCTCCCAAGAGCTATTAAAAATAGAAATTGAAATTGGTGAGCTATTTGAAAAGAAAAACGGTAGCTTTACCGAGAGCGAGTGGGCAGATTTCCAAAGGGAGATTGAATCTAGCCTACGCGCACTTTCTGCAAAGGAAAGTGGAGTTTTGTTCAGCGCTCGCGAGAGCAGAAAGGTAACTCCACTGCCAACAAGACAACAAAAGGGTGTCCTTGATTATATGCCAGAGGACCAAGAGCTTGAGATGCCTAAGAATACGGGCAAGGCACGTATAGGCTTTGAGGAGCTTGAGGAGGAGAAAAGGGCAAAGAAGAAGACGGAAGGGAAAAAGGAGCCACAAAGCACCGTTAAGGAAGCGGAGGCTAAGGGTAAATCAACCCAAGGAAAGACGCAAGCGAAAAAATCTGAGCCTAAGAGGACTCAGAGCGGAGTCAAGAAATCAAGCTCCACTCCCAGAAGTGTGAAAAAGCCGATTATTCCACCTCCACAACCACAGAGAATTGCTTCATTTGATAATCAAAGGCGAGCAAGCGACATAAACAAAAAAACAAGGGGACGAAACAATATGAGAAAATCTGCGAATGGATTGAAAATAGGCATGCTTGTGCTATTTTTGACCTTGTCTATAGGCTCACTTGTAGCAGGAATGAGCTTTTTCTTCGCTAAGGGCGAGCTTTACCCATTTAATTTGGTAGGCGTTGCGACTATTTTGCCTGTTGCGCTAGCGCTTTGCGCACTGAACGTTGCAACAATTGTGCTAGTAGCCGTTGGAATACATAAGATTTCCAGTGTAAGCGGTGGAGTTACCGTTGCTTATACTGTAACAATGAGCGCTATCTACGTTTTAGCAGGCGGGCTTGCAGGCGGAGTGCTTTTCGTAATTGCACTTATAGTTATGGTCAGGGCAAAGAGATGCGTTTCACAGGGTGTGGCAACCGGTCTTGTTATTCAAGGCTATCTTTTCGGTCAGCTATTGCAGTACGTTGAATATGCAAGCAAGAAAACTACCTTTATAATTGATTTCTTCTTCGGTCAGCACGTGGTAGACGGCGTGCCACTGTGGGTGCTTCTGCTTCTTAGCGTGCTAGGCGCTGGCGCAACTGCGCTTGTTGCCGTTTGCGTTTATAGATTGATTGATGATTCAGAGGATTATGCAGGCTGGTGGTATGGCATTGCCAGTGCTGTTATATTTGCATTTTTGCCACAGGTAGGCGCAACCGTTGGACTTATCGTTGCAATTGGCTTGATGATTGCGCAGGTTGGAATCAGCGGAAAAATGCCTGTTTACTTTGTAATACTTGGCGCTTGTGTCTCTGGTAATTTAATGGCTTGGCTACTGTATGAAAAGACAGGAGATTTGTTGCTTATTTCCGACCTTATGGAAAGCTGGGATTTTGCCGAGTTTAACCCACTTGTATATTTGGTATTTGCAGTTATATTCAACGTGGCTAGCTCCGTAATTGTGTCTATGTTCGTTGCAGAATTTGACGGCGAGGCACAAAGTAGCACGCTTTTGTCCGTGCCATTTGCTATTTTACAGCTGGCGTTACCTATGGTAAGCGCAGTGCCACTTTTGATTTGTGCAATAGTTTATGCATGCATACTAAGGCTTGACGAGGGCATTAAAATGTCCGTGGGCATTGGTTGTACCATTGGCTCGATTGTGCTTGTTATAGTTATGGCAATTGGAGCCTTGACCTACGACGAGACAAAGAGAGATTATTACTACGTAACAAACGACCATCAGATTTATTGCCGTCAGGACAGAGCATATTTGCTTTTGGACCTAAGTGGCTATTCAAATGAGGTGGCTATTAATACGGACGACGGAGCTCAGGTGCTTAAGCTAAGAGGTGGCACAGGGGAAAAGACAAGAGTATTGAGAATTGAAACGGACTCACCATATATTGAGCTTGATAGCATAAATGCAGAGCTTGAGCTTGTGGTTGAGAGGGATACAGAGCTTGTTTTAAGCGGGGATACCTCACTTAAGAGAGTAAAGCTTGTTGCAAAGGACGAAACAAGCAAGATTACGATTACAAGTCCAAACGGCTCAAAGGAGCTATCTCTAACTCGCTTCGAGGCTGAGCAGGCTGAAAGCTTGGAGCTTGTGCTAAATGGCGTAAGCGTAACAGGCAGAGGAAGCATGGAGGTAACAAGGGGCGATTTTGTTATCACTGCTAACGGAGATATATCTCTTGGCATTGGTGGCGATGGCATTAAGGGCAAAAACGTCTTGATAAACGTTAACCAAAGGCTAAGCATTTTAAGTATTGGAATGGGCGTTTCTGCGCAGGGCAAGGTTGTGCTTGCCGGTGCTGGTGAGTTAAGCATTGTTGCGGGAGAAAACCTACCTGAAATTCCAGGTCAGGACGGAGAAAAGGGCTATTCTGCAATTTTGGCAGAGGAGCTTGTGGTTGACGGACCTCTTGCAATTACACTTGTAGGTGGCAAGGGCTCTGATGGAGCAGAGGGTGCAGTTGGTCTTCGTGGTGAGGACGGTAAAAACGGAAATAATTACGATCAGGGCGAGGACCCTGTATATGGATATAACGGACAAGACGGTAAGGACGGCAGTGTTGGCGGAAACGGTGGCAATGGCGGACTTGGAGGCTCTGCTATAACCGTTAAGAGAATTGTATCTGTCAAGGAGGGTGCAACTATCAGACTAGTTGCAGGAAATGGCGGAAACGGTGGAAACGGTGGCAAGGGAGGAACTGGTGGTAACGGCGGAAACGGCGGAACCGGTATCTTTGGCATCAAGCTTGGCACAGGTGGCGCTGGTGGTAAGGGCGCGCTTGGTGGCGCAGGTGGTCTTGCAGGTCAATCAGGTCTTGCCTTGGATTGCGAGGAGATGCCAAGCGAGGCTGTGCTTAGTGTTATAATAGTAGAGCTTGGCTCAAATGGCGTTGACGGCGTTTCTGGAAATAAGGGAGCCGACGGCGTAAAGGGAGAATAAAAGTGAGTTATAAGTCAACTGTGTTGACGTTAGAAAGGAGAGAAAATGGCAGAGATTCGTTCTACCAAGGGTGAGGATTTTCTTGAAGAAGCACCCGTTGTTGAGGAAAATAACGAAGTTTTAGACAAGGTTGCTGTGGCTCCGGCTAGCGAGCCTGTTATTGTAAGAAAAACAAATAAACGACCTGTAATTTTGGGTGCCATTATTCTTTCCGTAGTTCTTGCAGTTATAATAACTCTAGTTTGTATAGGCTTTGCTACTAAAAATCAAGGTGAAATGGAGCTTCTGTATGAGGAAGTTCAGGGTGGCATAGCTATAACGGGAGTTAAAAGCTGTGGAGCAGAGGTTGTAATTCCTAGCGAAATTAACGGAAAGCCTGTTGTAAAAATCGGCGAGCGTGCGTTTTCTGAATGCACAAGCCTTACAAGCGTAACAATTCCTAATAGTGTAACAGAGATAGGCGACTATGCGTTTCACAAATGTAACAAGCTTACAAGCGTGGTAATACCAAATAGTGTTAAGTCAATAGGCGATTATGTGTTTCAAAGGTGTACTGGACTTGAAAGTGTTGTGATACCAAATGGTGTAACAGAAATAGGCTGTTCTGCGTTTAGTGTATGCACAAGCCTTACAAGCGTTGTGATACCTGAGAGTGTAACGACCATAGGATCGTATGCCTTTGAGGAATGCAAGGGACTTACAAGCATAGTAATGCCAAAGGACCTAATAGCAATAGGCGATTATGCATTTAATGGCTGTGATATGCTCGCAAGTGTTGTAGTGCCAAATAGCATAACAACAATAGGGGGCTTTGCATTTAGTGGATGCATAAGGCTTACTATTTATTGCGAAGCAGAAGAAAAGCAAGACGGTTGGAGCTCAAATTGGAATTATACTGATTGCCCTGTCGTTTGGGGCGTCGGTGAACTTTACAACGGTTTGATGTGGGAAACAACCGAAAACGGAGAAGTTAAAATAATTGGTGCTGTAAATGGCATTGTTGAGGCTATAATTCCTGAAACGATAGATGAAAAGAAGGTTGTTGAAATAGCAGAGTGTGCGTTTTCTGGTTGCACAGGACTTACAAGTATAGAGATACCAAGTAGTGTTATATCAATAGGCAATGGTGCGTTTGAAAATTGCTCGAGTCTAACAAGTATAGAAATACCAAATAGTGTAACTACAATTGGCGACTATGCCTTTGAGGGTTGCGACAGGCTAACAAGCATAGAAATACCAGGTAGTGTAACCACAATTAGGAGATTTGCCTTTTCTAGTTGCGAAAATCTTGCAAGTATAGAAATACCAAATAGTGTAACCACAATTGGCAACTATGCCTTTGAGGGATGCACAGGACTTACAAGCATAGAAATACCAAATAGCGTAACCACAATTGGCGACTCTGCCTTTTATGGTTGCACAGGACTTACAAGCATAGTGATACCAGATGGCGTAACGATAATTGACAAGTATGCCTTTAGGAATTGTACAAGCATTACAAGCATAGAAATACCAGAGAGTGTGACGAATATAGGCTTGGGTGTGTTTGAAGATTGCACAAGCCTTACAATCATAATTGTCGATGAGAGTAATCCAAGCTATAAATCAATAGATGGAAGCCTTTACACAAAGGATGGGAAGACTCTTATAAAATATGCAACAGGGAAAAAGAATACAAGCTTTACTATTCCGAGTGGAGTAACAGCAATAAACAACGACGCGTTTGAGGGTTGCTTAAGTCTTACAAGTGTAACGATTCCTAATAGCGTAGCCACAATTGGTGATCATGCCTTTGATGGTTGCACAGGACTTACAAGTATAGAGATGCCAAGTAGTGTTATATCAATAGGCAATGGTGCGTTTGAAAATTGCTCGAGTCTAACAAGTATAGAAATACCAAATAGTGTAACTACAATTGGTGTCTGTGCCTTTGAAGAATGCACGGGTCTTACAAGTGTAACTATTGGGGGTAGCGTAATTACAATAGACAATGGTGCCTTTTTGAATTGCGTCAATCTTAAAAGCATAGTAATACCAGATAGCGTAACTACAATTGGCGACTCTGCCTTTTATGGTTGCACAGGACTTACAAGCATAGAAATACCAAATAGCGTTACGTATATAGGCGGTAGTGCGTTTGAAAATTGCTCGAGCCTTACAATCTACTGTGAGAGTACAAGCGAGCCGATAGAGTGGAAACAACGCGACTGGAATAGCTCGAATTGTCCTGTTGTATGGGGATATAAAGAAAATTAGCTGGGCTAATTTTCAGTTATGAGTCAACTGCGTTGACGTTATGAAAGGAGAGAAAATGGCAGAGGTTCGTTCTACCAAGGGTGAGGATTTTTTTGAAGAAGCGCCCGTTGTTAAGGAAAATAACGAAGCCTTAGACAAGGTCGCTGTGGCTCCGGCTAGCGAGCCTGTTATTGTAAGAAAAACAAATAAAAGCCCTGTAATTTTGGGTGTCATTATTCTTTCCGTAGTTCTTGCAGTTATAATAGCTCTAGTTTGTATAGGCTTTGCTACTAAAAATCAAGGTGAAATGGAGCTTTTGTATGAGGAGGTCCAGGGTGGTATAGCTATAACGGGAGTTAAAAACTGTGGAGCAGAGGTTGTAATTCCTAGCGAAATTAACGGAAAGCCTGTTGTAAAAATCGGCGAGCGTGCGTTTTTTGAATGCACAAGTCTTACAAGCGTAGTGATTCCAAATAGCGTAACCTCAATCGGCTATTTTGCCTTTGAGGGTTGCAATAGTCTTGAAGAAATAACAGTGCCCTTTGTTGGCGATGGTAGATATGAAACTCATTTTGGCTATATTTTTGGTGCTCCAAACTGTAGAGACAATAGCTATTGTGTGCCAGCAAGCTTAAAAAAAGTAACTATTTTAGGTGGAAAAATTGGAGATAATGCCTTTCAGTATTGCAGTGGTCTTACAAGTGTAACGCTTCCTAATAGCGTAACCGCAATCGGAGAAAACGCCTTTGCCGGTTGTACAAGCCTTACAAGTGTAACACTTCCTAATAGCGTAACCACAATCGGCGAATTTGCCTTTGTCGGTTGCGAGGGCATTACAAGCATTGTAATTCCAGATAGTGTGAAATCGATAGGCTGGTGTGCCTTTCATCATTGCAATAGTCTTGAAGAAATAACAGTGCCCTTTGTTGGCGACGGTAGTGACAATACTCATTTTGGCTATATTTTTGGCGCTTCAAATTATGCTCTCAATTACGATTGCATACAAACAAGCTTAAAAAAAGTAACTATTTTAGGCGGAAAAATTGAAAAAAATGCATTTGATGGTTGTGGTAGTCTTACAAGTGTAACAATTGGGGATAGAGTAACCACAATCGGCGAATATGCCTTTACCAACTGCAAAAGCCTTATAAATGTAATAATTGGAAATGGAGCAACCTCAACAGGAAATAGCATAACCACAATTGGCAAATATGCCTTTGAGGGTTGCGAAAGCCTTACAAACGTAACGCTTGGGGATAGCGTAACTACAATTGGCGCTTCAGCCTTTAGGAATTGCATTGGTCTTACAAGCATAACGATTCCTAATAGTGTAACCACTATTGGCGTCTATGCTTTTAAGGGTTGCTACAGCCTTACAAGAGTAACTATACCAATTAGCGTAACATTAGTTGGCAATCTTGCCTTTGATGGTTGCACAAATCTTACCATCTACTGCGAGGCTACAAGCGAGCCAAGCAATTGGGATTACTACTGGAATAACTCGAATTGTCCTGTTGTTTGGGGTTATAAGGAAAGTTAAAAGGGCTGGAAAGGAGAGCCGAGATGGCAAGAGAAACGGAAAAAAGAGAATGTCTTGAGCTTGAGGCTCTTGAAAACGAGGACACCTGTGGACTTTTAGAGGATTATGGCACGGAGGTGTCAAGTGGCGATTTAAGCCTTGAAAGGCAGATTATGATTGCCATTGTTAAGATGACTGGTGTACGCATCAGATATATGGAAAAGGACAGGTGCTTGGGCACCTACAAAATAGACTTGGTTAGGCTTTTGAATGCTTACTCAGTTGTAAGAGATGAGTATTTTGAATTAAGCTATAAGCAAGCCGTGGCAAGGGGCTACTCTGTTAGCAGGGAGGAGCACGTTGCGAAAATTAGCAAGGAGCTAACTGCCCTTGAGGAAAGGGCGCAAAAAAGGCTTGACAAAATCAAGCCGATTGACAAGGATTTATGGTTTAGCTATCAGGAGGAGGTTGAGGACCTTTACCGTAGCTATGCCTGTAAAAACGACGGCGTGTCCTTTGAAGGAGTAAGGCGTAGAAAAAGACTAAGCCTGAAGGACGCAATGATGGGCAGAAAATTAAGAAAATAGCTGATTGGAGAAGAATATGAGTAATGAGCTTTCCTTGGCTGAAAAAATGAGGCTTGCCAATTTGAATGGCGAAATTGCGTCCGTAAAGGAGCAAATCAAAGAGCTTATGCCAGAAATAACCAAGGCATATACCAGATACATTGAAAAGAAGCTTATCGAAAAGGAGGGCGAGAGAAAAAGCGCTCTTGCTTATCAGGAATACGAGGAGCTTAAGGCGAAATACGTTTCGTGCGTAACAAGACTCAAGGAAGCTGAGAGGGCGCTTTCTGCCACTGGCACAAAGGGGTAAATGATGGATATTAAGGAATTTGTAACGAGTGAAATTGAGGAGCTGGAGAAGGTCCTTGAGGCAGAGGCTCTTGTCCTTAAGAAAAAGCCCTCCGACAAAAGATGGCAGAGGCTTGTTGACCATGTAGATAACGGCTTTGTTGATTTAGCAAAGAAGCAAGCTGACGTTGAGGTGGTTCTACCTGCCAAGCCTCGCACCTACATGCCCAGAAGAAGCTCTGACAATGACGGACCTAAGAGCTTTCGTGAGTTTATTTTAGACAATAAGCACAAGATTTATCAGGTGCTTGCGTTTTTAGGCTTTTTGCTGGTAGGACAGATTTTGATAAATCTGATTTATACCTTTACGCCAATGCCTACCACCTATGCAATGAGGTATCTTATGCCACTTGCAGGGGTGCTGGCGTGCATTAAAATAGAATACGATATATTAAAGGAAAAAACAAGCATTAGTCAAGGCTGGATTTTGGTCTTTGTCTTTGGCGGAATTTATGCGCTTTTGCCACTTCTTGCACCTACTGCCGTTGTAGGCTATATCTTTCTTGAAATGGCAAAGAAAAGGGAGCTTAAGAAGGGGCAGGTCATATTTATGACTGCTTATGGCTACGTGGTTAGCCTTATGCTAAGCGTGGCGCTTATCCTTATTGAAACACAATTTATAATGTTCCCTGTAAATCTTGGCTGGGAGCAGATACCTCTTTGGGTAAACATTGTTTGCTTTTTGCTATCTGCCGGAACCGTCTATGCAGAGGGCTGGATTATTATATCCTACTTTGAAAGCGATTTGTTCAAGGGCGCATTAGGCTGGGTATTCGGTGGGCTTATGTGCGTAGCCGAGATTGTCTGCCCACTTGTAGGTGGCTATATCTTTATGCTACTTGAAAGGCTTGTTGCAGTTACCTTTAATTTTAAGCTTAAGAAAAGCACGGGAAACGAGGAGATTGAGGAATGAAAAGAGTTGCCGTTTTTATGATTTTTGGTCAGTCCAATGCCACAGGCCACGGAATGCCAATGAAGGAGGAGGACTATATTTCAACTCCTCTCAAAAACGTTTTTGGACTTAACAGAGATAAAAATCAAAGCTTTGATATTGACAAGCTTACCTTTGAGGGCTATACAAGCTTCGGTATGAATCTTGCAGAAACTCAGGACAATACCTATTCTGTGCCTAATCAGCTTGCAAAGCTTTGGCAGGCAGATATTGATAATGGGGCTGATTTGCCTGACTTGTACATTGTGCAAATTTCAATAGGCTCACAGGGGCTTTACGATATGTGGAATATGGAAATGGAAAGAAAGCTAATCCCCGGTGTTTTGGGCACGGTTGATATTTCACTTTTCCCATTTACAGTACATATTTTGAAGCTACTTAATAAGTATTTTAAGGATAACGACCTGGAGCCCGACTTTGTTGGTATGCACTGGCGTGGTGGCGAGCAAGAGGTAAGACGTCCTATTGAAACGCTGGTTGACGGCAAGCTGAAGAACGACTATAAAGCCTTCTTTAATGCACTTCGTGAATCAGTTGGCTATAAGGTGCCAATCACCTTACACAAAATGCCTTACGTTCAGGTTTTCCTAAAGGAGGATCCAACAGGTTCTCACCTTGGAATTATGACCTATATTAACTACGTGTTTGAGCAGTTAACCTTTGAAATGGAGGACGTAAAGCTTTTCGATCCAACAAAATGCCCACGCTATAACCCATCTATTTGGGACAGTGGCATCTACCGTTGGGACCTTATTCACTACAATGGCGAGCTAAACCTCTGGGCCGCTGAGGAAATTTTGAAGGAATACAAGGGTAGATAGGAATATAAAAATAGATTACTACACCTCATCCGTCTGCTTTGCAGACACCTTCTGCACAAGGCACGTTTCTTCAGGGTGCCCTCCGAGCAAAGGGGAAGGCTTATGGGTCGCTGAGGAAATACTAAAAGGGTATAAGAGTAGGTAGGAATACAAAAATATATAAACAAAATGGACGAGAATTCTCGTCCATTTTGTTATTGTTTTTTGCTTGCTTTTCTTTTGACAGGGACAAGAAGGACACCGTCCTTTGTGGGAATAATCTGTGCCACTTTGCAAGAGGTGAAGCCATAATGCTCTCGCATTTTCTTTGGAATTACAATTCTGCCAAGATTATCGAAATTTTTGGTGATAACATAGTCTTTCATTTTTAAGCTCCTTCGTGGTTAAAATTTAATCTGATAGTTAAGTTTATCACAATAAAAGTAAAAATATTGTCGAAAATTGACGGATAAACAAATTTACGAAAAAGAAAAGGTGCTTTAGAAAGCACCTTACTTTAAGTTCTTTATAAATACGTCAAGTAGCTCTAGGGCAGACTTGCGTTGCTTTGGAGTTAGCTTGTCCAGCCTCTCGGTAAACTCGTTGTAAATATATGGCTTACCTGTTGAAATGTTATCTCTCAAAAGATAATCGGCAGAGATGTCAAGGGCTTCAACAATTGCGATGAAAACAGGAATGCTTGGCATCTTGTTACCTCGTTCTATTTCGCTAATGTAAACGTCGGTAACACCTATCATTTCGGCTAACTGCCCTTGAGTAACCTTTTTTAGCTTTCTCGCTTCACGAATACGCACACCTAAAGCTTCACGTTGCATAATAACCTCTCCTTAAACTGATAGTTAAGTTTTATACTGTTATTATAAATGAAGCTTTAACAACATTACATAAACAAGTAGATTAAAAATTAACTATTAGTTAGATAACAGAGAGACAAGCACAAAAAACACCCCAACATGTGATATCATTAGTGGAGAATTTACACTTTGATAAAAGTGCAAGCGTGTTTGACTCGATGCTTATTTGCCAATAGCGAGATCAAATGCCTCTTGGCTATCAGAAGAAATAAGAAGTGTTCCTATTATCTCCCAAATAATCGTTGTCTCAAATTCGCTTAGCTCAGCACATGCCTCCGCCTGCTCAACTGTTTCAAACTCTGCAACTACAACCATCTTTTTTTCGTTGGAATTTATCGCTCTAAGCCCTGTTGTCATTCCGTTCTGCCAGTCTAATTCAGGAGAACTTTCGGGAGTAGTTATCAAAACACTCCAGTTCCCATCATTTTCCAAATTATTTTTAATTTTCTCGATAGTAAGTGGTTCGTCAGATCTCTGCTCGTTTTCGCAAGAAACGAAAACAAACATGCTAAGCATCATTAGAAATACGAGCAATATGCTCAAAAATTTTTTCATTGTTTCCTCCTTAATAACGTGATTGTCATATTTATTTTACTACATTAATACATTGTTTTCAATTGACAACTTACACAAAATATAAAGAATGATATAAGTTTTTGCAATCTTTACAGAAAAATCCAAATAAATATCGAAACATGTAGGTGACAAAATGAAAAAGAAGAGGTGCTTTTTTCAAAGCACTTTTTTACGTATAATGTGGAAAAAGTTGCTAAAAATTAAAAGTTTTTACGGATTTTAAGTAAAAACTATTGACTAAAAGGAAGTTTTTTGGTATATTTTAATTAAAGAGGTGAGATTTTATGATAAAAAGACCTGATTATATAAACGAAATTAGCAAATTTATTGACACACCGATAGTTAAAATTCTTGCAGGTGTTAGACGAAGTGGAAAATCAACTATATTTGAAATGATGAGAGAGGAGCTTTTGGCACGAGGAATCAAGAGCGATTGTATCATATCAAAAAAATACAACGAAATAGAAAACGAGGATATGACTGCCAAGGAAATGTATGATGACCTAAAGTCAGAAATACAAGGCAAGGGCAGATGCTACCTTTTTCTTGACGAAATTCAAGAGGTTAAGGGCTGGGAGAAGGCAATAAATAGCATTTTTGAGAGCTGTGACGTAGATATTTATATAACCGGCTCTAACTCTAAGCTTATGTCAAGTGAAATATCAACGTATCTGTCAGGCAGATACGTGCAAATTCCTGTTTACACCTTGTCCTTTAAGGAATATATAACCTTTAAGGGCTTGGAAAATAGCGACATTAACAATGCCTTTGAGGAGTATTTGCAATACGGCGGATTCCCGATAATAGGCATTAGTAGCTTTGACACAAAATCTGCATATCAGGTTGTCGAGGGCATATATGCTGCGGTAATAACAAGAGATATATCGAAGCGCCATAAGATTAGAGACATGGAGCTATTTGACAGAGTAGTTAAATATATAATTGAAAATTTGGGTAAAACATTTTCGGCGAATTCAATAGTAAGCTTTTTGAAGTCGGAAAATAGGAGACTTTCGGTAGAAAGTGTATATAATTATCTTAAGTGGTTGACTGAAGCATTTATTATATATCCTTGCCATAGATATGATATGCAGGGCAAGAGTGTGCTTAAAACTCAAGAAAAGTATTATCTGTCCGATATATCTATAAAATACAGTAAAATGGGCTTCAATACTAAAATGATTGCCTCAATGCTTGAAAATATAGTGTTTCTTGAGCTAAAGCGAAGAGGATATGATGTGTATGTTGGAAAAAACAACACAAAGGAAATAGATTTTGTAGCTACCAGATTAGAAGAAAAAATCTATATTCAGGTGTGCAGAAGCATTCCCGAGGATGACGACAGAGAAATTGCTAATCTGCTTGAGGTTCGGGACCACTATCATAAATATTTGGTAACTATGGATAAGCTAGCAAAGGGCAACGAAAACGGAGTGGAAATAATAAATATTGCAAGCTTTCTCTTGAAAGAGGAATGGTAAAAACAAGAAAAAACCGACACATTGTCGGTTTTTTCTTATTTTCTTGTGTCGATATATTGCTTTAGCATTAAGAGCCAGTCGGTTTGAATGAAATCCACATTTTTGTCAAGGAGCCAGCCCCAGCCCTTATCGGGGGACTCCTTGAAGGAAATGTCGTCGGTGTGGTATGCAGAGATTACTGCCTCCTCGTTATAGATGATTGCGTTTACCCAAACAAGAAGCCTACGGTCGTGCATTGACTTAATGTATTCGTCACTTATGCACTCATCACTTTCCTTGCCAAAAAGAATTTCAGCGCCGATTACGTTTACGCCAATTTCCTGAAGCCTTGGCACAATAGTGTCCTTGCCCCAAACAAGAGGCATAAACATAAGCTCGGAGGCGTGCTCCTTCAGCTGTGCCATATATGTGTCGTTTATTTCTGTTTTTACAATGCACTGCTTTTCAACGCCACATTCGTAGATTTCACGGCTGATGCCCTCAATATCAATCCAAAACTTATCAACGTTTATGTAGCACTTATCCTTAAGAAGCATTAAAACCTCTTTAAGTCTTGGCACGTGGTAGCTTGTTTTGACAGAGTCTTGATTATACAATACCAGCTGGTCGATTTCGCTGGAGTCAAGGGTAGAGAGGTGAGCAGATTTTAAGAAAACGTGCTCCATGCCTGGGTGGAATACATAGAAAACCCCGTCCTTGGACTTGGAAACGTCAATTTCTACCACGTCAGCACCCTGCATAAGCGCGATTTTATAGGCAGTTAGTGTATTACAGGGAATATTTGCACCACAAACGCCACGGTGGGCAACTAAAAGAGGGCTACCCTTTCTTTTTACGTTTTCCCAAATTGATTGATTAAAGTCGATTGTAAAGCTCATAATAATCTCCTAAATAGTTTTCGCTAAGGCTATTGTAACACAATAATGGATTAAAAGCAACAAAAAACACTTGTGAATTTTCACAAGTGCTTTATTCTATCTCTATTGTAAGTGCAAAGATTTGTGGGGGAAGGCTTCTTGTTACCTGACCGTTGTGTGTAACGGTTACTCTGTCGCCTGACTTTATTTGACTAAGCGCCACGGGGCTTGCGCCCTTGGTTACTGTCGTATGCTTTGAATCATAATTGATTTGATACTCAATTCCATTTGAGTCAACAAGGAAGCTACCCTCGCTTGTTTGTGTAACCGTGCCAGAGATTGAATAGTCTCCCTGTGGGGTAGAGTTATTTGTACAGGATATGGCAAGAGGAAAAATAGAAAATAGTAAAATTGAAAGTAAAAGCCTTTTCATTTTTTATTCTCCTTTTAGGATAGTATTTACTGCTTATATTTTAGCATACCAGAATTATAGTGTCAACTGTGAGATAAATTTGAAAATTTACTAAAAAAATAACAAAATAGGTTAGATGTGTGCTACAATAGTATAAAAGTGATTTTGAAAGGCGGACTTAATTATGAAAAAGAAGGACGAATTAAAGGAATTAAGAATTGTAGATAACTTTTATCAAACCTCATCATTTTCCCAATGCCTACTATTTTAATAGGTACTCTTAGCGAAAATGGACAGACAAATCTAGGTGCATACTCTCTTTGCTTCCCTTATTATATTGCAGGCAAGGACTACTATGCAATGATTTTGGAATGCAGAAACAGCTCCAACACTGCACAAAATATTTTAAGGACAAAGAAGTGCACGCTTAACTTCATAACCGATGAAAAGAAATACTTCAAGGAGGCAGTAAGGCTTGGCTTCCCTGGAGATACAACTGAGGAAAAGATGAAGAACTGCATCTTTAATCTTATTGATAGCACACTGGGCGAGGACAGACCAAAGCTAGTTGAGGAAAGCTATCAGGTATTTGAATGTACCTGGGACGACAGTCTGGAAAATGCTTACGAGGACAAGGCTGGTTGCCTTGAGGGCTACGAGCCACCATATAGAAGCTTCAACGGAATTACAAGTAAATTTGGCGCGCATTTCATTTTGAAGATTGACAAAATTATGATGAAGGAGAAGTATCACGCATCAATTATCAATGGTGTGAACAAGAATAACTTCCCACCAGTGCCTGTTGATTATGGCTACAGAGATAGCACAAACTTCTGGTGCTCCACCTTTAGAAAGCCATTTGCTGAGAAAATTCCAGATAAGAATAACGGCGACGTTAAGTCCGTAATGTACGCAGCCGAAAGAATCGACCCTGAGGTAAAGTTTACAGAGGAGGCTTGCGCACAGCTTACAAAAATCCCAAGAGTATTTTTGAAGGCCGCACTTACTCAAATGGTTGACCTGGCTAAGGAGGAGGGCTTTACCACAATAGGCCCTGACGAGCTAAAGGTAATAAACGATAAGCGCCGTAAGGAAAAGAAATAAGAACAGAAAAAGGACTTCACTAGGAGTCCTTTTTTGTTGACATTTAGCTACTGATATGATAAAATAAATTTACAAATTATTTTGAGAAAAAGGGTTGACATAAGAAATGAAAAATGAGATAATCCTTGACAGACAG
>JAFTXZ010000007.1 GCA_017461385.1 Clostridia bacterium
GCGTGTATGGTATCGCCGTAGGCGTATGGCATCACCAAAGGTGCATTTTTCTGCGGCTTGATTCCATACGATTGCTTTGCAATCAATTCCATACCGCAACAAGTTGCGGATTCCATGCACGGCTCCGCCGTGATTGAGTACACGCGGGTTCAAATCCATCGATAAAAAGGTAAAATATCTTTTTTATCGCCCCTTCGCAAAAAAAGAAAGCCGACTAAAAAGTCGGCTTTTCTTTTTTTATCCAAGTCGCAGGCTTGGTATATCATCGCCACACGAAGTGCGGTGTATACCATCACGCTTTAGCGTGTATATCATTGCCGAAGGCTATATTTCTCTTCAACTTGATGATATACAACACTCTGTGTTGGTGATATACAAGGCTTATGCCTTGATTTAGATTTGATTGTTTGGTAAATCTTTTGAACTTATTATAAACTTTCTAGGAATTTTTTCAGCTTATCGGCAATTATTGCGTGACCCTTTTCGTTTGGGTGAAGTCCGTCGGGCATATATTCTCTGCACCAGTCCCAATTGTTGCCGTGGATTCTGCTATCCTTATACAAATCAAGGACTGGGATTGAATAATGCTCACAAACCTCGCGTACGGCTTGCGCGTAGTCGCCAAGGGGGTGCTGCACAACGCCCTCGGGCTTCCACGTGCCCTCTCCAAATTCGTTATGTCTATGTAGTGGTGTCATAAATACAATTGTTCTATCAACGTATTTTTTAATCAGGCTTACGCAAAGAGTATGTAGCGCCCCATAAAAGGTAAACACGTGTCTATCCTCAAAGGTGCCCAGTGGCGCTTGCCCGTTTCCGTAGTCGTTTGTGCCACCCATTACAACTATACCGTCAATATCGTTGTCAAGTGCGTCAACTCTCATATTAAAGTCGTTATCACGTACGGGGTCTTTCATTTCGCTTTGTCTTGCAATGCGTGTGCCACCAATACCATAGTTGACAGCCTCTTTCAAGCCTACCATTTCCTTTAGTTGCTGATGAAATGGCACTGTGCCAACTCCCTCGGTTATAGAGTCACCTAGAAATATAAATTTCTTATTCTTAAGCTCCATTATAGTCTCTCCAAAAATTTTTGAAGCTTGCTTGCAATTATTTCGTGGCCTAGGTCGTTTGGATGAAGTCCATCTGGCATATATTTTTCGCACCATGCCCAAACGTTTCCGTGCATTCCGCTTTCCTTATACATATCAAGAACAGGAATTGAGTAATATTCGCAAACCTCTCTTATAGCCTTAATAAAGCAAATAAGTGGTCTTGAGGCTTCGATGCTTGGATCTGCCTTTTCTTCTAATCTATGAATAGGTGTCATAAATACGATAGTTTTTCCGACATATTCCTTAATTAGGTATAGGCAAAGCGTGTGAAGTCCACCATAAAAGGTATGAACGTCTCTATCCTCAAAGGTGCCTAGTGGAATTGTTCTGTGTCCAAAGTCGTTTGTGCCACCGAAAACTACTACACCGTCTGCGTCCTTATCCATCGTTGGGGCGCGTAGGTTAAAGTCTTGATCAAAGGGATGGTCGGTTACTGTTTGGAGTCTTGCGATTTTTGTGCCGCCAATACCATAGTTTCTTGCCTCTGCTAAGCCTGTGTTAGCCTTTAGTAGCTGATGATATGGCTTTGTTGCCCAATCGCTTGTACCGTGACCCTCAGTTATACTATCGCCTAAAAAATTGAATTTTTTGCCCTTAAGCTCCATATTGAAAAACCTCTCTTGTAAATATATTAATATTTACATTGTAGCACATTTGAGGATTTTTTCAAGGCTTTTACTAAAATAAAATCGGAAAAGTGAAAAGTAATTCCTTTAGCCTTAGATATATGTCTCTTTGGGTATTTGGTGGTAGCGGATTTTTACCTAAGCCACACTCCAAGGTAAGGGCTGGCATATCCATTTCCTTAATCAGCCAATCGGTAAGTCCACCATAGCAGGCTGTATCCTGTGGTGTTGATAGCTTATAAGCTGTTAAACGTGATGCAATTTGAGCGAGATGAGTTGATTTCTTAGGGCACTTGCTCCCTGAGGTGTAGTAAATCTCCTCTCCCTGTGAATGAAGGGAAATTACACCCTGAAGCTCCCCCTCGTTAATACGCACAAAGTTACACAGGGCGCTTACCTCCGGCTCACTTTCTGCAAATTCTCCACTATACTTGCCACAGCCTGGCAAAATGCATCTTTCTCTCTCGATTTTTTTGTATTCCTCGAAGCCTGCATTATAATTGTGATTAAGGTCAACGCCTCTAGCGTTTGCATTCCATTGACTAAGGTCGTCGCTTCCACCATTGTATTTTACAACCCTTTGGTAAAGTGGGTTCAATTTATCAATTCCGTTTAATCTATATTCTACGCCGTCAGGGTTTAGCATAGGTATTATGTAGATTTTACGCATTTTATAAAGATATCGTAGATTTATTGAGTATAACTGTCTGAAGTCCCTATATGACCTTAAATAGTCCTGTATGAAGCTTACAAGCACGCTTGTGCATACGTTTTCTAATGGGTGGTGAGTAGCAACGTAAAGCACGCTTTTTTTGGCTTCTCTGTCGCCTAAGGTAATCAGAGGGATTGGCTTTTGCAAAAGGCTCATGCCCAGGTAGGTGTAGGTCAGCTCGCTATATTGCTGGCTTAGCTCCTCCAGCCTTGTTTTTAAGTCCTGATAGGATAGCTCCTTATTCATCTTTTTTCTCCTTGTGTGAATTTTTACTGAATTTTTCAAAAGGTACTTTATTTTTATTGTTTGTTGTGTTACAATGTATTATATTATAGCTTTGCGGGGTTTTATGAGAAAAAAGTTTATTTATACTGCATTAATTATGGTTTGCTCTACTGCGCTTGTTTCAGTTTTGTTTTCCATACTTTACTATCTTGCAGACAATTATTTAGTTGAGCCTATTTGGCTGGTTAAGGTTACATACTACGTTAAGAGAACCTTTGACCTTTTAGCCGTATTTACCGGCTATTCTATAATCGTTTATGCATATTCAAGATATCAAGCCAGGGACGCTATTTATTCAATAGCTATCTTTGGTGTGTCTATATTTATTTCTTATGTGTATCAGGTTATAGGCGCTTGTGTTGACCAAGGTCAGGTTGACGTTGACTTTGTTATTTATTCAATTTACTTTAGCCTTGGTAGCTGTATTATTTCACAGCTTCTACCTGGTGTGCTTGTTGCGTTCCTCACATATATGCTTACAAAAAGCGGTGCGAGACGCTTGGAGTCCTTTATTTCTTGGAAAAATCCAATACACAGGTGCATGATTATAACGACGCTTGTTATTTTTGGAATCAATATAATTTCTCATCTTGGCTTCAATATATTCCCATTCTTGATCGAAAACAACTGGTCCATATATGAATACGAGTTTTGGGATATAATAATTTCAATTATCGATTACACTGCTTATTATCTAGTATTTCAATACTGCATTTACGTGGCCGGTTATGCTCTTTGCTATAAGCTTACAGAGGACCACGTTCGCCCAAAATATTAAACAAAGAATTTCTATCGTAGAGGATTTTATATGAAAAAAACTATTATTTGCATTTCTCTTGCTTTAATTATGCTACTTTCTCTTACATCCTGCTTTAAGAGTGAGAATAAGTATGATTACACTATGTCTGACTACATTACTATTCCAGATTTTATAGGACACAAGGTTGAGTTTGCTCTTGATTCGCTTCAGGCGTCTATTGACTCACAGCTTGCTAAAAATGCGAAGGAATATACTGTTTCCGTAGGTGATGAAATTTACGTTGACGTTGAATTCTACAAGATAACATATCTTGTTGATGAGGAAACCGGCAAGCAATATGACCAGCAGGGCGACAAGATTGAGGAGCTTTCACAGTCTAATATGAAGCTTGTTGTTGGCTCTGGAAAGCTTGGTAGAATTCTTGAAAATGGTATTTTAGGCTCTGCAATTGGCGATATTATCGATAACAAGTACAAGGACAGCTTAATTAGTCAGCTTGATGATATTTATCCTGACCTTGAGTTGCCTGAGGGTAAGACAATAAACGACTATATAAAGGATGGCGTTAAGGTTGTTATTAAGGTTTTGAATAAGCAAATTAAGGCTGGCGACGTTGTTTCTGTTGCATTCAAGGGCTTCCGTCTTGATGACGATGGCAATATTGCGAAGAATGCTGAGGGTAAGGACGACATTTTTGACGAGTCAGACGGCTCCTCATTCTTTATTGGCTCTGAGCTTGCTATTAAGGATTTTGAAAACAATCTTATTGGTATGTTCATTGGCGATGCTCACGAAAAGGAATTTTTGGCTACATTCCCTGAGGATTATATAGATGAAAGTCTAAAGGGTGAGACTGTTCTATTCAGAGTGAAGGTTAAGGGGCTTTACGTTCCACCTGTTTACAATAATGATTTTGTAAAGGCTTACTTTGATTACGATACAACTGAGGATTTTGAAAACGAGTTAATTAATCAATTTGTTGTTTCTGCAATGTATGATTACGTTTTGAAGAATTGCACAATTATCAGCTATCCTACTGAGGAGTACAATGCTGCTATGAAGGAGCTTTCTGACATTGAGGCTTCCTTTGAGAAGCAATATAAAGTCTCTCTTGATAGCTATATTAAGTCTGAATATAATATGACTCGTGAGGAATACGTTAAGTCTAATATGAAGACTGAAATGATTTATTATGCTATTTCACAGCAAAATCTTTTAATTCCTACTGAAGCACTACTAAAGAATGAAAGAGAAAAATGTATTGCTTACTACAAGGACTACTATATGCAAAACTCTAGCATGAATGCCGAAACTGCTTATAGTGAGGCGGTTGCATTTGTTGATACTCTTGGTCCATCATACATTTACGAAAACGTAATGTTCAATTTAGTTGATACTTTCTTTAAGGAGAAGGCAGAGCTTGTAAAGCTTGACAAAACCTACACATCAATTAGTGAAACAATTGCAAAAGAGGAAGCTCCCTCTGATAAGTAAAAAAATAACCCCAACGGTTTTCCGTTGGGGTTTATTTTTTACTAGTTATTCCTCGTCTTCTTGATTTCCCATTCTTTTCTTCAGAAGCTCACCGATTTTGATTAGTGCCTTATCGGTGGTCATAAGTGGGATACCAGCCTGTATTGTTTGGGTCAGTAATTCCCCGTCCTGTGGAAGTAAAAATCCGTTGAAATTGTCAGAATCTGCAGGCTCTACATCAAGCTTATTTGGCTCAGGTAGCTTTCTTTCCTTTGGGGTTGACATATAAAAGTCCATATAGCCTGTTTCTTTTCCGTCAATTTCTTGATAAGCGAAGCTCATAACGCTTCCCCAAGCACGCATTGTGGCTCTGAAGCAATAGCCGTTATCAAATACAGGCACGCATGCTACTTGGTTTTGGTGGTCTGTACCCGATATCATATAGCCATTGTCTAAAATTTCATCAATAATAATTTGAATTAGAGGTACTACCTCCTCGTTTGATACGGTAATACTTGGATAGCTAGAATCGTAATCTGTCCAACCAACAATTTTCAAATCCATATTCTTCTCCTTATTTCTTACGCTTGTCGCTTTCTATGTAATAGGTTGCCTCCATATCGGCAGTTGAGAGGGCGAATGCAAGTGGGAACATTTCAAATGCCTTGCTAACTGAATTTGCAGCGATTGTGGAATCGGCACCCGAGAAGCCCATATGATATCTAATTGCAAAGGCTTCCTCTCTTGTTAGCTTCATAAAGGGGCTTATCATATAAACGCTTTTTTCTCCATGGCCGTAGGGCAAGGAATCATCGAACTCAAAGTATGGAACCTTTTCCCATTGTCCCTGCTCGTTCTTTACGTTACGATAGCTTACCTTATAAACGTTCATCTTGCAAAGGTCGTGCAAAAGGGAAACGATAGCAATGGTTTCATCAGAGTAGCTCAAGCCGTATTTTTCTCTTACTACGTCTCTGTCAAGGTATGCACAAAGGCAATCGTAAACATTGACGGAATGCTCACATAATCCACCCTCATAGGCGCTGTGATATCGTGCGCTTGCAGGAGCTGTGAAGAAGTCAGAGCTTGGAGACATAATAAATTCAAGAAGCTTGTCGGCGCCTTCTCTTTTGATTTTGCTCTTAAATATTTCTATAAATCTATCCCTTGGTGTTGCCATTTTATTTACCTCACTTTTCATTCATTATTGAATCAATCATATCTGCTATTCGGTTGCATTGGTGCTTTGCTACTTTTTTTAGCTCATCAACTGCATTGGATACTGCGTAGCCACAAAACTCCTCAATCATTGGCATATCATTTACATTGTCGCCTACTGTGTAAATTTGGAGGCTTTGGTCCTTGAATGCCTTAGCATATTCGTAAATTCCTGTTACCTTTGACGTATTTGCCGGTGGCATATCAACGTGCCAGCCGTTTTGGTATGCACTTATTTTATCGCTATAATTCTTTTGAACGAAGTCCACAAATAATCCTGCATTTTCTTCCTTTTCGAAGCCTACGTTTGCATGGGTGAATTCCTTAATTGGATCAAGCTGAAGCGGAATTTGCCCCTTGGTGTCTACATAGCATTTCAAAAGAGTGTCGCCAATTGTAAAAAAGTTTGAGCCTAGCTCCTTCGCCTTTTCGATAAGCTCATAAAAGAAGGTGTCCACCTTGCCCTTTTTTGAGTATATAATTTTGCCGTCTCCGTCTTTGATTACGCCACCTGTGCAACAGATTACGAAATCAAATTCAAAGCCGTTTTCCTGCTTAATCCATTGTGCAAGCTCCACGTCTCTGCCTGTTACTACGCCGAACTTGTTGCCTGCCTGTCGGAAGCGCCTTATTGCTTCCTTGTCCTGATCTGATATTTTTCCTTGATAATTGATTGTTCCATCAAAGTCACTTGCTATAATTTTCATTTTAATTTGTTAAGCTCTCTTTCGTTTATGATTATAATGCCATTTTCTTCAAACAGCTTGGCTGTAATACCGTTCCCCTTTGTTAAGGTTTTGGTATGAGTCCCGTCATATATGAAGCCATAGCCACAGCTAGGGCTTTTTTCTTTAAGAATTGCTATTTTGCAATCGTTTTTCTTGGCAATTTCTAAGGCAATTTTTGCCCCCTTTTCATATTCCTTGGTAATGTCAACGCCGTCTGCGCGAATTACGCGATTTTTGCAGATTTCTGCAGGAATACGGGGTGTTGGTAGTCCTCCTAGCACCTCTGGGCAGACTGGTATCAGCTCATATCTGCTTGCAAGGGCAATTACCTCTTTATTTGGCTTAGAGCGATTGTCATATCGGCAGGGTGTGCCTAAAAGACAAGCGCTTACAATTAGCTTTTCCATTTATATTTCCATTCTTTTTTCATCCCTATAGGCTTCTTTGAGAGTATCTCCCTCGTAAACTAGCTTTAGGGTAAAAAAGCTTGATTCCTTATCCAGTAATCTTAAAAATATAATATCTCCCTGCCACATTGGAATTGACTCAAGGCTTTGCTTGTCAATCCATTTAAGATTGCCCTCATTGCATTCAATGATTTCACCCTCATAGTCTGTAGCAGTAAAAAGATGCATTTGCTCTGACTCGCATTTGTCTGAGACAAAGGTAATTAATCCTCTGTATTTAGGTGATTTGATTTTTAGTCCCGTTTCCTCAAGAACCTCTCTTATTACACAATCAAAGGGGCTCTCATTTTCTTCGAAATGTCCGCCAATACCTACATATTTTCCTTGGTTTACGTCATTTTTCTTTTTTACCCTGTGGAGCATTAGGTATTTATTATCCTTTTCTATGTAGCACAGTGTGGTATTTTGCATATAATCACCTCTCTTTTTATTTTACCATAATATGAGATGGTTTTCAACTTTTTATTTTGTATTCATAGTATGTTATTAGATTACTTTTTGAGGTTTTTCATGGAAATTGTTTTATTGACAGCCGTTGGTGTTGGCTTCTCCACTATTTTTGGTGGAATTTTGGGCTTCATTTTTAAGGGAATCTTTGAAAAAAGCAATCATATAATTATGTCATTTGCAAGTGGAGTTATGCTTGCTTCGTCAATTTTTGGACTTGTTATTCCCGCCCTTGAATATTCCGTTTGGGTCGTTTTGCTTGGCATTTTTTTGGGTGCTTTTGTTATATACATTGTAGGAAAAATTACACCTAGCATAGAGGGATTTTCAAAATTTGGAGAACGAAACGGAATTCTTTTGTTCGTTTTAGCTATTGCTATTCACAATCTTCCAGAGGGAATTGCTACCGGTGTTGCTTTTGGTACTGGCGACCTTGGGCAAGCCTTGACCGTCGCAGTTGGTATTGCTCTACAAAATATACCAGAGGGTATGATTATAATTTCACCCCTTTTGTCCCTTGGCTTTAGCAAGGGGAAAACGTTTTTGATTGCTTTGTTCACTGGATTTTCTGAAATTTTAGGTACGATAATTGGATATTTCACCATTTCATTGGCTAGTAGTATTCTACCATTTGCATTAGCATTTGCTGGTGGTTGTATGCTTTACGTTATAAATGACGATATGCTCAAGGGTGAGAAAAGCTCTCCATTTTCACTACTATTTGGCTTTTGCTTAATTATTCTTTTTAATGCATTATTATAAAGGCTTGAGGGAATTCCTCAAGCCTTTTTGCTTCTTTCCATTGACTTTTTAAGAAAATGGGCACTTTTTATCTATCACTTCTTATAGATAACTACTTATCTATCACTAATTATCTATCACTAGTGATAGGGGATAACATAAAAAGCAAGCTTTTATAGTGCTGAGCACGATTTAATTAAAAAAGAAAAGCAAGAACTTTTTGTCCTTGCTTTCTTGTGTTTTGTTTTACGGGGTTATGGTTTTGCCCGTAGGTACAAGTCAATTATTGACGTGGTAGATGGTGAGGAAAAATCGTCGTTTTCAACCGAAGATGTACTTTGTACCTCGAGAGGTGAAAAACGGCGATAATAACCCCGTTTTAATGAAGAAAGGTGGCACACCTTTCAACCTTGTAGCTGAGCCGATACAAAAAAGAAAAGCAAGAACTTTATGTCCTTGCTTTCTTGTTGTTAGTTATCTCGGGGTTATGGTTTTACCAGTATGTACCCGTCAATCAGAATAGTAGGTCTTCGATTTTTGCAGTAGCAGTAGCCTTGGTTACGTTAACCTCGCCCTTGCCATCTCCAAAGTCAAAGGTCTCATTCTTTACCGCTAGGTTATTTGGAGAAAATTCCATGATGTCTTCGCTTGAAATTATTTCAAGCTTGTATTCCGGTTTTACGTACATTTTAGTTTCCTCCTTATTGTGCATTTATTAGCTCGTTGTAGCTTGTTGCACCTGAAAGTGTTTCAGTTACTGCACCGTTGCTTGCGTAGTAGGAAGCTACCTTATCACCTATTTGAACTAGGCAGTAGCCACAACAATATACCTTAACGTCTGAAAGATTGATTGTTGCTTGTGTTTCCGGGTTTGTATATGTGCCTTCCAAGCCGTTAACCTTTATTTCAAATAGGTCGAATTTCTCAGTTCTGCCAGAAATATTAACTACGCCAGCTTTATTAGTATTTACCTTACCGGCATCGTCAAAGATTTCTGTTGAGCCACCAAGTCCAAGCTCAGTTGCTGCTACAAGACCGTAGCCTACAACGTCGTTTTCTGTGTAATCGTTATACAAGGTCATTGCTTCACGATTTACTACAAAGGATTGAATAATTGATTTTCCGTATTCTTCTACTTCCGTTGCTGAGAAGCCGTGGAATACAAAGATTGCTGCTGCTTTTCCCTTGCCTACTTCTTCGTGGTCGCTGTTACATCTATCGCAGTGATACGTAATGTCGCCTACCTCAAAGAACTTATTTGCACCATTATATACAATTGCAACAATTGATGAATTTTGGTGTCCAAGTGCTGGGCTTGTTATGTCCTCGTCTGCTTTTACTCCACAGAAGCAGTAATAGGTTGTGCCTTCAGGATTTACACAGTCAGCATTTGTAACCACTGCGGTTGCACAGATATGCTTTGTCTCAGCTACACCTGCTGCTAATACATTAGAGATATATGTTTCGATAGCTGTTGCATCAGATATTTCTGCCTTTTCCGTGCTGTATGCATACTTGTAACCGGACTCACAGAAGTACATATATGATCCGGCATTGCTACTATCCTTGTACACGTGTACGATACCAATGTCAGCAAGAGATTCATCTGCTTCATTTGCAAAAATAAAGCTTATATTTTTCGCACTTTGAGGTGTAACAAAGCCTGACATATCAGCCAAGAAAACAACATTTTTAGTTGAGTTGTTACCCATTCCGGAGAATGCGTTATAGCCATTCATATCAGTAAAGTTTTCACCAAATACAATTGTATCATTTATGTTATAGCAATTTCTAAAGATTGTTCCACCCTTGCTATATTGGTTTGTCTGCACGTGACCGGAAAATGTAGTAATGCCTGCAGGCATAAAGTAAACACTTGGTTTTTCAGGAAGAACAAGCTTGGTAAGATCAACCTGACCATTAACTAAGCACTGTCCCACTGTAAACGACTCATTAACAAAGTACATGCTTGTAGCATCACAGAAGGGTCCTTGTCCACCACCATTGGTGTTGATAGCCGACTTGATAGTGCTTGGCATATAAAATGCGGTTAATGATGTACAGCCTTGTGCAACAAAGCGGTTGACAATTTCTGTTGTTCCCTCGGGGATAGACAAAGCAACAAGTGATTTACATCCCTTGAAAATTCCACAGTTGTTAAATGTAACCTTAGTATAGGATTGACCGTTTGCAATAGCTTCCTTTATTTTTGCATCAACCTTATCAAAGCTTACAAGCTTGATGTTGTCACAGAAAGAAAATGCAGCCTGACCAACAAAGTTTATCGTTGATGGAAATTCTACATAAGTAATTTGATCGCATTCCGAAAAAGCACATGGTGAGTTAATCGATGTAACACCCTCAGGAATAATCAAAATGCCTTCGGTCATAAGACCATCTATGTTTCTTAGCAACTTACAACCTTCAAACATATAATTTCCGATGCTTTTAATTATACCACTTTCTATAGTTGGTCTAAAGCCGGCAATTTCCTCAAGTTTTGAACAGTATCTAAATAATTCAGCGGTATTTATAGTAGTAAGAGTGCTGTTAAAAGTAATTTTTGTCATATTTGAGCAGCTTCTAAACGCATAGTTTTGAACGTTTTTAAGCGTTGATGGAAGTGTAATTGACGTTGCAGCAACACTTGAAAGTCCACCTGCACCTATAGAATTAATCTTAGTTCCTGATAAATCAAGTGACATATTTGCAAAAAGCTTTGAGCAACCATTAAAGGTTTGTGAACCAATTGTTGCAAGCTCTGTAAGCTCTACGATATTTATGTATTTGAGGTTTGAACAAGACTTAAAATCCTCTGTGCTAAAGCCTATTGTAACTTCCGGAACATAAACATACTCAAGATTTGTGCAACCGTTGAATGTTTTTGAAAAATAATCAACCGTATTTCCTATGCGGTTACCACTTGTGATTTTTGCTTGTCTAATGTTGGCAACAGCAATAGTTGACACTGCGTATTCTACGCCCTCAACGGTTATTGTAATTTTGTTTAGCTGATTTCCACCACTCCATGAGTTGTAATAATCAACTGCACTTGACGTTGCATCAACGTAAGCATAGGTCTTAACGCCACCGTTGTTTGACGTTACGTACCAAATAAGAGGGTTGCCCTCTGTGTCCCACAATGCACACACGGTGCCATCGTCGAGGGTAACTGTTTCTTTAGATGTGTCCGGCTCCGCAGCATTTATGCCAAGAGCTAACAGGCAGCACAAAACAGAAATGATAGCCAACATTAGGACTAGTTTCTTTTTCATAAGTTTTCTCCTTTTAACTATATATTTGTACAGTATAAATTTACCACAAAATTTTGTAAATGTCAACAAAACCCACAAAAAAAAAAAAAAAATAAGTCATTTTTGTTAAAGTTGCACAATGGTTTTTAAGCTAATTGTGAAAAAAGATTAAAATCAAACGCAAAAAAGGCTTGATTGAAAATTTTTCAAGCCTTTTTTGTACAATTTTGCTAGTATCAGCTATTGACGAGATAAAATGGGCACTTTCTATCTATCACTTCTTATAGATAACTACTTATCTATCACTAATTATCTATCACTAGTGATAGAGGATAACATAAAAAGCAAGTATTCATCGTACTGAGCACGATTTCATCAAAAAAGAAAAGCAAGAACTTTACGTCCTTGCTTTCTTATGTTTTGTTTTACGGGGTTATGGTTTTACCAGTATGTACCCGTCAATTAGAATAGTAAGTCTTCGATTTTTGCAGTAGCAGTAGCCTTGGTTACGTTAACCTCGCCCTTGCCATCTCCAAAGTCAAAGGTTTCATTCTTTACTGCCAGGTTATTTGGAGAAAATTCCATGATGTCTTCGCTTGAAATTATTTCAAGCTTGTATTCTGGTTTTACGTACATTTTAGTTTCCTCCTTATTGTGCATTTATTAGCTCGTTGTAGCTTATTGCGCCTGAAAGTGTTTCAGTTACTACACCATTGCTTGCGTAGTAGGATGCTACTGTACCGCCTATTTGTACTAAGCAATAGCCACAGCAATATACCTTTATGTCTGCAAGGTTGGTTTCTTCACTTGTTTCTGGATTTGTATATGTGCCAGCTAAGCCATTAACCTTGATTTCGAATACGTCGAAGTTTTCCTGTCTTGCAGAAATATTAACTACACCAGCTTTTTTATTGTTTACGTTACCATCGTCGTCAAAGATTTCTGTTGAGCCACCAAGTCCAAGCTCAGTTGCTGCTACAAGTCCGTAGCCTACAACGTCGTTTTCTGAGTGATCGTTATAGGTCTTCATTGCTTCGCGATTTACTGCAAAGGATTGAATAATTGCTTTTCCGTACGCTTCTACTTCCTTTGCTGATAAGCCACGGAATACGAAGATTGCTGCTGCTTTTCCCTTGCCTACTTCTTCGTGGTCGCTATTACATCTATCGCAATGATATGTAATGTCACCTGCATCAAAGAATTTGTTTACTCCATTATATACAATTGCAACAATTGAAGAATTCTCGTGTCCGAGTGGATCCTTTGTTGTATCCTCGCCTGTCTTTACTCCACAGAAGCAGTAATAGGTTTTTCCCTCTGGAGTTGTGCAGGTTTGTGGTGTGGTCAATGTTGCTTTTGGATTTGATACGTGCTTAGCCTCAGCTACGCCTGCTGCTAATACATTAGAGATATATGCTTCGATAGCTGTTGCATCAGATATTTCTGCCTTTTCCGTGCTGTATGCATACTTGTAACCAGTCTTGCAGAAGTACATATATGATCCGGCATTGCTACTATCCTTGTACACGTGTACGATACCAATGTCAGCAAGAGATTCATCTGCTTTATTTGCAAAGATAAAGCTTATATTTTTTGCACTTTGAGGTGTAACAAAGCCTGACATATCAGCCAAGAAAACAACATTTTTAGTTGAGTTGTTACCCATTCCGGAGAATGCGTTATAGCCATTCATA
>JAFTXZ010000005.1 GCA_017461385.1 Clostridia bacterium
CATCTAGCTCCTTGTGCGTAGCTTCCTGTAGGTGTAACTTTTTCTACACCTTTCATAGCCTTGTGGTCTTTGAAATCAGGTCGTATTTGTAGAAGGTGTTACTTCTTATGTGTAACTTCTTACATCTAGCTTCTTACATCTAACTTCTTATGTGCAACTTCTTACATCTAAGAAGTCTCATATTTAGCTAAAATATCTCGTTTTTGTCTAACCCTCTGTCAGAAGTGATAGATAGGAAGTGATAGGGGAAAAGTGATAGATAGTAAGTGATAGATAGTAAGTGATAGATAGGAAGTGATATATCACCGGTGATATATAACAATTGATAGATAAGAAGTCTCAATTCCCCTCCAACAAGCACACATATTTGTCAATGAATATCATATAGTATTGAGCTGGGTTGAAAATTTTTGGAAAAATTTCGAAAATGCTCTTGACAAATGGGGTGGGTGGTGCTACAATATGTGTGTCAGTTAGCCTAGACTAACTCACATAGAAGGAGATATACACAATGACACTTAACGAAGTTAAAATCGGTAACACGGTTAAGGTTGCTTCCATAAATGGCGAGGGTGCTATCCGTCGCAGAATTATGGATATGGGCATTACCAAGGGCGTTGAGATTTACGTGCGAAAGGTTGCTCCATTGGGAGATCCTATTGAGTTAACCGTGCGTGGCTTTGAGCTTTTCTTAAGAAAGCAGGACGCCAAAATGATAGTTGTTGAATAATTTATTTTTTAGGCTCAGGTTAGGCAAGACTAACCGCATGTCAGACAGAAATGGAGAATTAAATGAACATTGCATTAGTGGGTAATCCCAACTGTGGCAAAACCACACTGTTTAACGCATTGACAGGTGCAAACCAATACGTTGGCAACTGGCCAGGCGTTACAGTTGAAAAGAAAGAGGGCAAGGCAAAGCTTAACAAGGAGGTTACTATTACCGACCTACCTGGTATCTATTCTCTTTCCCCCTATTCACCAGAGGAGCTTGTGGCAAGAAGCTTTCTTGTAAACGAAGCCCCTAACGTTATTTTGAACATTCTTGACGGCACTAATCTGGAAAGGAATTTGTACCTTACAACCCAGCTTGCAGAGCTTGGTATTCCTATGGTAATTGCTATCAATATGATGGACGTTGTTCGCAAGAGCGGTCTTGATATTGACAAGGACAATCTTTGTAAGACCTTAGGTGTTGAGGTTGTTGAAATTTCAGCGGTTAAGGGTCAAGGCACTACGGAGATTTTAGAGGGCGCAATTCGTGCTTATGAAAACAAAACTCTTTGCAAAACCGTCAAGTATAACAGCGCAATTGAGGACGCTCTTGTGGAGATTGCAGATATTACAAAATCCTCCCTACGCTTCCAGCTTGTTAAGCTATTTGACCGTGATGAGGAAACGAAAAAGCAATTTTCTCAAATTGAGCTTGGCGCTATTGAAAACGTAATAGCAAAAACCGAAAAAATCCTTGACTCCGATAGCGAAAGCGCAGTTATCAACGAAAGATACGACTTTATTACAAATAAGGTAGTAAAGGGCACTAAGATAAAGGGCGAGAGCAAGGTTTCAACCTCTGACAAGATTGACAAGGTTTTAACTCATAGAATTTTTGCTTTGCCTATTTTTGCAGTAATTATGTTTCTCGTTTACTTTATTGCAATGGCTCCTAACTTCATTGGCACAGCCTTAACCGACTGGGCAAACGACGGTGTCTTTGGCGATGGCTACTTCCTTTTTGGAATAGGTCAAGAAAAGTACGAGGAAGCTCTTGATGAATATACCTTAAATCAAGAAATTCTTGAAAATCTGCCCGATGGCTACGCTACTGAGGACTTTATCCTTGAAAGAGAGGATGAGGAGGGTAATACCTACACAGTAACTGTAACCTACGAAATGGTTAAAAATGCTATGGCAAATAAGGATCAAGAGGAGCCAGACGTTGGTAACTTCGGTCCATACATAGTAGGCGTTCCAACAGTTATCGGCTGGTGGCTCGATAGCGCACAAGCGCCTGAGTGGCTGTCCTCTCTCTTGCTTGATGGTATAATCGGTGGTGTGGGCGCTGTTCTTGGCTTTGTGCCACAATTAATTATTTTGTTTATTCTTTTGTCCTTGCTTGAGGACTGTGGATATATGTCCCGTGTAGCCTTTATTCTTGACAGGCTATTCAGACGCTTTGGATTAAGCGGTAAATCCTTTATTCCAATGCTTGTTGCAGTTGGCTGTGGCGTGCCTGGCATTATGGCTAGCCGTACCATTGAGCAAGAAAGGGACAGACGCTTAACAATTATGACAACAGGCTTTATTCCTTGCTCTGCTAAGATGCCAATCGTTGGTCTTGTAGCAGGTGCGCTATTTGGTGGCAATGCCTTGATTGCAACTGCCTCCTACTTTATCGGCATCGGCGCTGTTGTTGTATCTGGCATTATTCTAAAGAAAACTAAGCTATTCTCTGGCAAGCCTGCTCCATTTGTAATGGAATTGCCTGCTTACCACTTGCCTGTTGCCTCAAACGTATTCAGAACAACGTTTGAGAGGGCTTGGTCCTTTATTAAGCGTGCAGGTACTGTAATTTTTATTGCAAGCGTAATTATTTGGGTGCTTAACTCTCTATCCTTTGAGGGTGGCTTCCACTACATAACAGATGAGCTAGGTGGCGCTTCAATTCTTGAAAATATCGGTAGCGCAATTTCATTCCTGTTTATTCCGCTTGGCTTTGGCTCATGGCAAGCAACCGTTGCAACCTTCCTAGGCCTTGTTGCTAAGGAGGAGGTTGTAGGCTTCTTTGGAGTTTTAGGTCAAGACGTTGGACTTGAAATCTTTGCAGGCTCTCAGCTTTGCGCATTCTGCTTCCTTGTTTTCAATCTACTCTGCGCTCCTTGCTTTGGCGCAATGGGTGCTATCAAAAGAGAAATGAATAGCCCTAAGTGGACTGCCTTTGCAATCGGCTATATGACGTGCTTTGCATACCTTGTAACACTTTGCATTTATCAAATCGGAATACTTTTCCGTTGGGGACATTTCGATTTCTTTACAGTAGTTGCACTACTCATAGTAGCAGTTGTAATTTACTTGCTTGTAAGACCGGAAAGGTTTTCCTTAATCGACAAAATTAAGGCAAAAATTAAGAAGTAATCATAAACAAAAGGAGGACTTATAATATGAATCCAGCATCAATAGTAATTTTGTGCGTAGTGGGACTTTTGTTTGTCCTTGCGGTTGCAAACGAAATAAGAAAGAAAATTCAAAAAAAGTCCTCTGGCTGCTCCGGCTGTTGCGGAGACTGCAAGAGCTGTCATTCCTGCCACACGGACAAAACTGAGGAATAAATTCCTTTATAATAAATTTTTAAGCAAAAAAGCGAGCAGAATGCTCGCCTTTTTTGTTTAGTTTTTCTCTGTTACTGTCAAGGTAAAGTCCTTTAGGTTGATTTCCAAAATGTAGGTTGTGCCGTTTCCAAAAAGTGAATCTCCACCCTCGACAAGTCCTTCCTCGTCGATAATTTCAAGCACGTAGCTAAAGCCTAGCTCTGGGTAGAAGCTTGGTATTATTGCGTGTTTGTTTTCTACCTCTGGTAAAAATTCGTATCTAAACAGATATGGGGTATCCTGACTTACAGGGCTTAAAACCACGTCCTCACCAAAGCCAACCTGACAAAAGTAGCTAGCAGTGTCTGGATTCTGTAGCTCGAAGCGTACCTGATATGTCTTTGCATTGATATAAACCTTGTACGTACCTCCTACGTTTGCATACATTAAGTCAGGGCTAATATCGTGGTAATAAATAGTTTTGTTTACAATGGAGCTATCAACTATAACCTTATAACGGCTATTGTGCGATGCGCTGAAAAAGCCAAGGGACGCACCCCGTGGAATTTGAGTCTCCAAATAATACTCGTTTGTTTCCTTATAAAATGCCATTTCCGTGTAGGTGTAGTCGTTTAGTGAATTGTGAATATACAATTCACAGCTTTTTATGGTTTCATAGACAGGAGTGTCGATATTTCCCACTCTTACCATATCAATTTCAAGAGTCGTAACGTCTAAAATCAAGTCGTAAATACCCGATTTTATAATGTTTATCTGAAGTGGATTTCCGCCGTCGGTATATTCAACCTCTGCATATTCACTATCATTTTCATCGCTTAGCATTGCGTAAACGTGGCTTATCGGACTGCCATTCTTAAAATAAAGAAGCTGGAAATAGTCCTCCTCATAAAAATAAATATTCTTGTAAATACGCTTTGTGTCGTCGCTTTCGTCTAGCATAAAGGGTCTTTCAATGGAATAATTTCCACGAATCTCGGTTACCAGGTCAATCGCCTTTGATAGGTAGTAGTCCTCGTCAGGCGCATAATTGTCCTCCTCAAGACCTGGCACATACTCTATCAAATCCTTTGAATTGTCAATTGATTCAATAGAATCATCATACAAGCCACCAAGTCCACCAGCTCCACCTGTACCTCCTAAATCGCCTAGAGCTCCTAGCAAATCACAGCTGGTAAGGGATAAGGACAAGGCGGTAGCTATTGCTAATACAGCTAGCACGCTTAGTATTTTTCTCATAACATTCTCTCCTTCCGTGTTGTCGCAGTCAACGATGCTTGCACCTTCATTTTATCACAGCTAGGGTTATTTTGCAAGACTTGTTCTCCGTTATGAACAGCATTTGCAAAAATCTCACTAAGGTTTTGAAAAATAGGGGGGTCAATGTACCGTTTTTGGTACATAGCTTTTTGTGGGAATTAAGATTTATCAACTAAAAGTAGTCAATCGTCAACTAAAAGTGGACAAAAGTAAACTAAAAGTAGTCAATCGTCAACTGAGAGTGGACAAAAGTAAACTAAAAGTAGTCAACAGTCAGCCCCCGTGGGGGTGGGGTGTAACTTCTTAGATGTAAGAAGTTGCACATAAGAAGTGCCACGTATAAGAAGTTATGTGTAAGAAGTTGCACATAAGAAGTGCCACGTATAAGAAGTTATGTGTAAGAAGTTGCACATAACAAGTGCACTTTTCAGAGGCTAGATGCAAGAAGTTGCAATTGTTTGTTAAAAAAAGCGAGCATTTCTGCTCGCTTTTTATTAATCCTTGATTTGCAAGGGCTTCCTCGCTAGAGGATTTCATTGCAAAGCCTTGCCCTACGCTAGTGGGTCTGTGGCTAATCCACCTGACGAGCCACTTTGTGTTTGTGCGCCACCTTCTATGTAATCTGGATATATTGTACCTGTTACTACTCTGTCGTGTGTTATGGTTTGAGCATCAACAGTAATTTCGCTATTGTGCTCAACCTCTCTCAATATGATAACAAGGTTCTTGCCAGTTGATGTTAATGCTCTTATAATGCACATATCATCATAATTGCCAACACTTACTGTTGCGTTACCAAACGCTTTATAGCTTGTCAAAAGCTCACCGTTTGCATTATAGATCATAACGTTTCTTGAAATGTCAAAGGAATAATCATCAGCTACTACTATGCAACTCTTATTTACTGATACCACTTCATATCCGTAAGGTATATCAACCGTTTTTATGCCCTCAGTGCTTACTATAGCAAAGCTAGAGCTATCTGGGAATCCTACTACGTAGGAGCTCTCTGTGTAACCTACAATCTCACCGCTGTCGTCAACCTTGTAAACAAGCTCCATATCCTGACTATAAATTGTGTCGTCAACTCTGATAAGTCCCTCAACCTCAATGTTGCCCATTGGGAATTCAGCAACGATGTTGTACTTGTTGTCAACGATGTAGTAGCCATGCTTGTAAATCGCTACGTATCTGTCGCTTGAAAGTGGCATCATGCTTATAACGCCCGCTGGAATGTCAATTCTTGAAAGTGTGCCGTCGCTTAGCACGCAACCTAGCACGCCCTTGTTTCTGTCAATCATTTGATTAGCTATCTCGTAGCCTGTAAAGCTTGCAAGATACTCACTATCCTGATCTGCAATATTGAAAATATCTCCAACAACGTAGCCTGATGCGTCAAGCTTCTTAGCGCTTGCGCTTTGTGGGTCGATGCTGTAATATTCATAGGTCGTGCCGTAGCCGTTTTCAACGAGCTGATATTTTGCCTTGTTTGCCTCGTATTCCTCACAGGTGGTCTCACAGCTATCGCAGCTTAGCTCCTCGCTGTATATGTATTTGAACACTACCACGCCGTTATCAAACATGAAAAAGTCCTCAAGGGAAATTTCCTGCTCTGCGTGTGGGCTATTTGACTTATATTCCTTAACTGGGAAGTCGACAGCTACTGGGCTTGAAAGCTTATCGTTGTAGATAAGCACGTAGTCGTCCATCAAGGCTACGTATTTACCATTTGCATAAACAACCTTTTCTGCCTGTGATAATACTCCAGCAACTGACGTAAGCTTTAGGCTTTTAACCTCTGTAAGCTCACAATTGTCCTCGATTCTATAAAGAATGCTATCGTAAACGAAGTGGCTTTCTCCAAAGAATGCAGGAGATAGAGCGCTGTCGTTTGTTTCCTCTTCAAACACAACCTTGCCACCACGGCTTAGTATGGTGTGCTTATAGGTATCATTCACAGTAGTTGTTTTAATGTAGAGATAATCCTCACAAGCCATTGAATAAATACAGTTAGTTATCTCATCATCCTCTGAATACTTCATAGCAGGGTCAACTCTTACGGAAATTGTTTTTTCAAGAGCTTGATCAAGAGTTCTGTAAAATCTGTAATCAACGAATTCCTTTGTGTAGGTCAAGCCAGTGTCGCCAAGGCTCAAAACCTCTTTTCTGTTGGTCTCTACAACGATGTAAGCGTCGTTTGCAAGCTTAACTGTGCCGTCAAACTCAAGCTTAGTTACGTCGTTAAGCATTTTTGCCTCGTCCCTATCACCAATCAAATCTCTTACTGTCAAGCTACTTGAGCAGGACGCAAGAATTAGTGGTAGGCACATGCAAGCAATAAGCACTAGTGCTAATACTTTTTTCTTCATACCTTTCTCCTTTTTTGCACATAGTGGGTTGAAAGAAGCCACTATTGCAGATGAATTTTCGGGATTGCTCCCTTTTTCAATGTTACCATTGTGCTTATATTTTAACACACGCGCGCGAGATTTTCAATAATTATGGAAAAATTATAAATTTTTTCTTGAAAATATAAGCAACTTAGCTTCAGGTTTTGAAAAATAGGGGGGTCAATGTACCATTTTTGGTACATAGCCTTTTGTGGGAATTAAAATTTATCAACTAAAAGTAGTCAACCGTCAACTGAGAGAACAGCCTTCCCCTTTGTTCGGAGGGGAAGGGGGCGATTCCCCTGTGAGGGGAAATGTCGCAAAGCGACAAAAGGGTTGCGCCCTGCCAAAGGGACGCTCTGCTGGTGGATGAGGTGTAGCCTCTAAAGAGGCGTCTACACAACGCAAAGTAGTCAATCGTCAACTGAGAGTGGACAAAAGTAAACTAAAAGTAGTCAACCGTCAACCGAGAGTGGACAAAAGTAAACTAAAAGTAGTCAATCGTCAGCCTCCCGTGGGGGTGGGGTGTAACTTCTTAGATGTAAGAAGCTACACATAAGAAGTGCCACGTATAAGAAGTTATGTGTAAGAAGTTACACATAAGAAGTGCCACGTATAAGAAGTTATGTGTAAGAAGTTGCACATAAGAAGTCCTTTATTTGCTAAAAATCCTGTCAACCCCTATCTGCCCTCTCTGTCAGAAGTGATAGATAGGAAGTGATATATCACTAGTGATAGATAAGTAGTTATCTATAAGAAGTGATATGGATTTCCTAGTGAAATTAAGCTTGCATTTTATAAAAGGTGTTGCTTATTTTTGGGAAAACGCTTGCTTGTTTTTGTAAACGCTTTATCAATTCCATAAAAAAAGCGAGCATTTCTGCTCGCTTTTATTATTCCTTGATTTGCAAGGACTTCCTCGTTAGAGGATTGCATTGCAAAGCCACGCGTTGTTTTACTCTCTAGGTGCTACCTTGGAGGCGATTTGTGCTGGTACCTCCTCGTAACGAACAAAGTGGAACGTGAAGCTTCCACGGCCTTGAGTCATTGCACGAAGTGAAATTACGTAATCGGTCATCTCTGCCTTTGGCACCTCTGCCTCTACTACTGTATATTTTGGATGGGTTGCGTCTGGCTCCATACCTAAAACTCTGCCACGGCGCTTATTAAGATCACCCATTACGTCACCAACCATAGCCTCGGGCACGCTAACCTTAAGTGTGCCAATTGGCTCAAGCAATACAGGAGATGCGTTTACCAGCTCCTTATACGCTAGCCTTGCTGCAAGCTTAAAGGAAAGCTCGTTAGAGTCAACGTCGTGGTATGAGCCACCTGTTAAATCTGCCTTCAGGTTAACCATTGGATAGCCAAGAAGCACGCCCTGAAGCATAGCCTCCTGTAGTCCCTTTTCAACTGCTGGGAAGTAGCCCTTTGGAACCTCACCGCCTACAACTGAAGTTGTAAAGGTAAGTCCCTCCTCCTCACCGCGGGAGAAGGTAATCTTAACGTGACCGTACTGACCTGCACCGCCAGATTGCTTTTTGTGCTTGCCCTCAACGGAAATTGTCTTTCTTATCGTTTCTCTATATGCAATCTTAGGCTGAACCAGTGTAACGTTTACGCCATAACGGGACTTTAGTCTTGCAACTATAACGTCAAGATGAACGTCACCAACGCCCTTTAGGAGCAATTCGCCTGTTTCTGCAAAGTTTTCGTATTTCAAGGTCTTATCCTCGTCAAGCATCTTGGAGATTGCGTTAGCAACCTTATCCTCATCCTTGGAGTCAACCTTAATTGCCATTGTCATATTTGCCTCTGGGAATACTATTTTTGCGTACTCTGTGTCGGATTTTTCACAAAGAGTATCGTTTGTATTAGTATTTTGAAGCTTAGAAATTACACCGATATCACCACAAGCTAAGGAGTCAACCTCGGTTTGCTTCTTACCGCAAATTGTGTAAATCTTTGCAAACTTCTCAACCTGTCCTGTAGTAACGTTTTTAAGAGTCATATCCTTCTTAAGCTCGCCATTCATAACCTTATAGAAGGAAACTCTGCCAACGAATGGGTCAGCAATTGTCTTGAATACGAATAGCTTACACTCGCCCTCACGCTCGATAGCAACATCGTCGCCGTTTACGTCCATTTCAACCTTTTTAGCTGTGTGTCTTGGGAAGGACTTTGCAATAGAGGTAAGGATTGAATAAATACCTCTCATATTGGAAGCACTACCTGCCCAAACCGGAACGATTGAGCCTGTAATCATACCCTCGTGGAGAGCATTTTCGCACTCCTCCTGAGAAAACTTTTCACCCTCGAAGAACTTTTCAAGAAGCTCCTCGCTTGTCTGCGCAACCGCCTCCATAAAGATTTCCTCATACTTTTGGGCAATTTCAAGACGGGACTCAGTCATTTCCTCCTCTTGTCTTTCGCCGTTAGGCAGATAACGGAAGCAGGTCATGGTCATCAAATCAACCATCATTGTGCCTGTTGCTTCCTTAATAGGAATAAATACAGGACAAAGATTCTTACCAAACTCATCTCTTAATTGATTGAACACCTTGTCGTAATCTGCATCAGGGTCATCACATTTATTGATAAAGAAGGCTCTTGGAAGTCCTGCCTGAAGTGCGTTGTACCAGCCGATTTCAGTACCAACCTCCATGCCTGATTTTGCGTCAACGTTAATAAGAACTGCGTCAGCAACTCTTAATGCGCTCTTAACCTCGCCAGCAAAGCCCAGGAAGCCAGGACAGTCAAACAAATTGATTTTTGTACCCTGCCACTCAAGATTGAGCACAGACGTACCGATTGAAATGCCTCTCTTTATTTCCTCGCTATCATAGTCAGAAACTGTGTTACCGTCGCATACACGACCTAAGCGGTCAGTAGCCTTGGCACGCCATAGCATAGCCTCTACTGTTTCAGTTTTACCACTTCCACTGTGACCTAGAATAGCCACGTTTCTAATGTCATTTGTAACATACTTCGCCATTGTAAAATTTCCTCTTTTCTTATGTAGTCAAGCCGTCCGGAATGCGCCTTGCTTATTTTTATATAATGATTGTAGCATAATTTTTTTGCCCTTTCAATATTTTTTGTGCATTTTGTGTAATATTTTTCGTAAATGTCAAAAACTTTGTGCAATATCAACAAAAAAGCGAGCAAAATTATTAGTTATCGGCAAGAGTATTTTATTCGCAAATGAGCCAAAGAGTGAAAATTTTTGAAAAATTATTGTATGCCGATGTGGTTTGTGGTAAAATATAGAAAGAATAAAAAAGGAGAAATCTCAATGATTACCTACAACGATATAAAGCACAATGAAAAAGAAGAATGGGTTTTGGGGTTCTCGTGTTGACTTCATCCGTTGAAAACGGATTTCATTGCAAAGCAATTTCATAACCGAAAATACAAACGCCTCTTTTAGAGGCTACACCTCATTCACCGTCTTTAGACGGTTCCCCTTCTGCACAAGGCACGCCCTAAAGGGTGCCCTCAAGGGGAAGGCTGTTCTCTTAGTTGACGGTTGACTACTATTAGTTGACGATTGTCTACTCTTAGTTGACGGTTGTCTACTCTTAGTTGACGGTTGTCTACTATTAGTTGACGGTTGTCTACTATTAGTTGACGGTTGTCTACTTTGCGTTGCGTAGACGCCTCTTTAGAGGCTACACCTCATCCACCGTCTTTAGACGGTCCCCCTTGCCCCTCGAGGGGAAGGCTTAAGAAAGGAGATTTCTATGATTACCTACAACGATATAAAGCACAATGAAAAAATCAGAGCCTACATAAAAAAGGCAGACGAATCCCTTTTGGCTCTTGGCTTTACTGAGCATGGCTTCGCCCACGTTACATTAGTTGCCGAAAGAGCTGGGAAAATTCTTCAGGCGCTGGGCTATGACGAAAAGACAATTGAGCTTGCAAAAATTTCTGCCTTTATGCATGATATTGGAAATATAGTTAACCGTCGTGAGCATTCACAAAGCGGTGCAGTTATGGCTTTCAGAATACTTGATAATCTTAACCTTGAGCCAAACGATATTGCCGACATAGTAACTGCCATTGGCAATCACGACGAGGGCACGGGCGAGGCAGTTAACCCAATTTCAGCCTCCCTTATCATAGCCGATAAAACTGACGTTAGACGCACTCGTGTTCGTGTGAAGCCAACTGATGCGTCCTTTGATATTCACGACAGAGTCAACTACTCCGTTTACGAATCTCACCTGGACGTAGACAAAGAAGCAAAAACTATTACCCTGTGTCTGAAAATTGACACCGAAATCAGCGACGTAATGAGCTACTTTGAAATTTTCACGGAACGAATGCTAATGTGCAAAAAGGCTGCTAACGCCCTTGGCACGCATTTCAAATTGACTATAAACGACCAAGCGATTATGTAAAGCCCCCCACCTTGCCTCTCTATGACGAGGAAGGCAAGCAACAAATCACGTGCGTAGCACATTTCATTAAACAAAATAGACAAAGAAAAAGCCTTCCAATAACGGAAGGCTTTTGTCTGTATGCTTTTTATTTATTCCCAAATTGTAACTTCGTCATCTACGTAGTGCCAATAATTGCCACTTGTACTTGGCTCGTTTTCACTGTACCAATATACAGGACAATCTGAATAGTTCCATTTACTCTCCCAACCACTTGGCTTGCTTTCAGCCTCGCAGTAAATTGTAAGGTTTGTGCAGCCATCAAAGGCATAGTTTCCAATTGTGGTTACACTATTTGGAATTACTACACTTGTAAGTCCTATGCAAATAGCAAAGGCAGAGCTTCCAATTGTGGTTACTTCATTTCCAATTGTTACACTTGTAAGTCCTGTGCACTCAAAAAAGACAGAGTTGCCAATTGTGGTTACTTTATTTCCAATTGTTACACTTGTAAGCCCTGTGCAGCCCTCAAAGGCATAGCCTCCAATTATGGTTACACTATTTGGAATTTCAACACTTGTAAGACTTGTGCAATGTCTAAAAGCATAGTCTCCAATTGTTGTTACATTATTTGGAATTTCTATACTTGTAAGCCCTGTGCAATCATCAAAGGCACTTTTTCCAATTGTGGTTACTCTATCCCCAATTGTTACGCTTGTAAGACTTGTGCAATATCTAAAAGCATTGTCTCCAATTGTGGTTACGCTATCCCCAATTGTTACACTTGTAAGGTTCTCACAATGATAAAAGGCAGAGGAGCCGATTGTGGTAACTGTATATTCATTACCCTTATAGCTTATCTTTCCCTTTATATTTGATGTAGTAATAGCTGCGCTTTGTCTTTCAACAGTAGTTTTTCCTTCATAAATACTGTATCTTACACCATCATCTACAAGATAAATCTTGCCATCGCTTGCTACATCATTATTTTTACAATTCCAAACAACAGGGCAACCAGAGCGATTCCACAAACTATCCCATCCACTTGGTAGGCTTTCTGCCTCACAGTAGATAGTAAGTCCTGTGCAACCATAAAAGGCAGAGGAGCCAATTGTTGTTACATTATTTGGAATTTCTATACTTATAAGTCCTGCGCAACCACTAAAGGCATAGTCTCCAATTGTGGTTACTTTATTTCCAATTGTTATGCTTGTAAGTAACGCGCAATCCCTGAAGGCATCATTGCCAATTGTAGTTACACTATTTGGAATTTCTATACTTATAAGTCCTGTGCAACCACTAAAGGCACCATTGCTAATTGTAGTTAATCCCTTTGGAAGTGTAATACTTGTTAGATTCAAGCAATCCTTAAATCCATTTTCAACTATTTTCGTAACAGGTGCGCCCTTATACAAGGTTGGAATAACTATATTGCTTAGTTGAGTTGCATTACCGACACCTACGCCATAGGTGCCGTCGTCAAGAGGATAAAAATCAAGCTCGGCTGTTGCCTCCTCGCTCTCTTGTGAGCCATTTTCAAGCTTGCCAAGGTTTTGGCTTGTGCCGTCGGTGTAGTAAATAATAAGCTCACCGTCGACTATTTCAAAGCGCTCAACACCTCTTCCCGTCTCACCTTGCTCGCCCTTTTCGCCTTGTATTCCTTGCTCGCCCTTTTCACCTTGAGGGCCTTGCACACCCTGTCCGCAGGAAGCAAAGATAACGCAAATTAGAGCAAGACTCAATAATAAAATCAATATTTTTTACATTTTAACTCTCCTTCACCATCTTATCAATATACATATTCATAAGCTCGTTATAATCAAGACCGTTTTTATCAACACCAAGCTGAAAAACAGACACTTCCTCATCTTTTTTAGTGATTTTGGAAAGTCGCTCATCAGTTGGCAAAAGGTCAAGAAGTACACTTGCCTGTGCTTCGTTAATTTGGAAATAATAAAAGGTCTCGTTCAAATAATCAATTATTTTTTCCTTTACCTCTTTCGCTACTGTAATTTCAAAGGCAGGGGATTTTTCCTCGTCAAAGTCGGAAAAGCTATCTAGTCCAAAGCCGTCGGTTGCCATTTTTTTATGGCACCAAGGGCATTGATAGTCTCTTTCCCACTCTGCATTCTCCACTAAATCCTCGCACTCCTCACAGTATGCAAAATGAGTAGCAGGATTAAAGGGAGATAGCTCCATAAGGTAAGCCATATAGCTTCTGCCTACCTCACCGCTTACGTACATAGGATGGCCTAAGCTATTTGAAAAGTCTTTAATTTCCATCATCAAATGAAAGCAAAGGGCAACCTCTTTTCCCCTTATCAAATCAAGCTCCTTGTCAAGCTCACTGTCGCAATGAGGGCACTCCTTCATTTGCTTTGCAAGACTGCACCATTCAAGCATGTTAAGGGAATTTAGCTCTGGCTCCGGAATTTTTACAAGTTTTCTTAATTCATATATAAAGCTATTCATAGTTGCTCCTTTCACAGCCTTCCCCTTGAGGGGAAGGGGGACCAGCTCGGCTGGTGGATGAGGTGTAGGACCACTAATCTATCCTTTTTTCGATTTCCTCAAGTATTGCCGTACAAACTCCCTTGAAGTTTTCAAGCAATTCTAAGTTGGAAAAGCGAAGCACCTTTATATCCATTTCACCTAAATATTGGTCTCTCTCTTTGTCCTTTTGTTTATTTTCTTCCTCGTAGTGTTGTGAGCCGTCAAGCTCTACTACAAGCTTTGCCTTTGAGCAGTAAAAATCTGCTATATACTTGCCTATTACTTTTTGACGATTGAATTGATACGGTATTTTCTTTAAGAAATCATACCAAAGGTGTTTTTCTTCCTTCGTCATATTTTTCCTAAGTCCTTGAGACAAAGGGGTTAAGTGTTTATTATTTGTTTCATTCATGTTATTACGCCTCTTTTAGAGGCTACACCTCATCCACCGTCTTTAGACGGTCCCCCTTCCCCTCAAGGGGAAGGCTATTCGTTTTTTCACCGCCTTGTCGGTATTTCTTTTTTTAATTATACCACCTATATAATAAAAAGGGAATATATTTTCGAAAATTATTGACTAAAAATGGTCAGGGTTGTATAATTGCTTTGAGGTGATTTTATGGAATGGTTATATATTACTTTAGGCGTTTTAGCGTTTTTGGTGATTGCTATATTCGTTCTTTCCTACGTTTGCTTCAGAATGTGCTTTTATTCAAAGCCGAGAAAGATTCTTAACGAGGACGAAATCGAGCTTCCCTTAGGCGAGCTTTACGATAAATACTCCGAGGACATTAAAAGATGGATTCGTGAGGCGCGTGCCCTAAACCCCCGTGAATTCACAATTAAATCCCACGACGGGCTGACTCTTTGTGGCAAATACTACGAATGCAACCCCGGTGGAATTATAGAAATACTTTTTCACGGCTATCGAGGAAGTGGCGAAAGAGATCTGTCTGCCGGTGTGGAAAGGTGCTTTGCACTTAATCGAAACGCCTTAATCGTTGACCAGCGCGCCTGTGGTACAAGTGATGGCAATACGATTACCTTTGGCATTTTAGAAAGGCTTGATTGCCTTAAGTGGATTGACAAGGTTATAGAGGAATTTGGCAAGGACACAAAAATTATTCTTACAGGAATTTCAATGGGTGGCGCTACCGTTATGCTTGCAAGCGGTATGAGCTTGCCCGAAAACGTTCTTTGCATTCTTTCCGACTGTGGATATTCCTCAAACAAGGAAATTATTTGCAAAATTATCAGAGAAATGAAATTGCCCCCACGTCTTGCCTACCCGCTTTTGAAGCTGGGCGCAAGGGTCTATGGCAAATTTTCCCTTGACTGCGACTCCCCCGAAAGGGCAGTTTCGCGGGCTTGTGTGCCAATTATCTTTATTCACGGAGACACCGATGATTTCGTACCCTACTATATGAGCGAAAAATGCTACAACGCTTGCTCATCAAAGCACAAAAGGCTAGTTAAGATAACAGGCGCAGGGCACGGCGTTGCTTATCCTGTTGATAAGGAATTGTACGTTAATTCTCTTAGGGAATTTCAAAAAGAATGTGGGTTTTAACATAAAAAAGGCTTGATAAAGACAGCTACTCATAAAGATATTAAAAGCCTCGATTAAATCGAGGCTTTGTCATTTATATAGTAAAAATGAGGCAAATGATATTCTTTGCCTTGCAAAGAGTGATATTTTCACTTCGTAAAAGTGATATTACTCCCTTTGGTCGTAGTGATATTTTATTCGCCTTAAACTGTCCATAGGACAATATCACTATGCGAAAGCATAATATTACGACTCGCTTCGCTCCCATGCATAAGTTCTGTCAAGCCAATCGCACTTCGGCAAGCCTTGTGTTCTTGGGACATCACTTAAACTGCGTAGCAATATAACTCGCCTTTGGCGAATAAAACTGCGAGACTTCCTTATGAGAAGTCTCGCAAACTCAAGCCTTTTTTTGCATATTATAGCGAATTATATCCTCAATAGCCAGGGGCACGTATTTTACAGTATCTCGCGGTGTTGCAGTAATTTGAGAGTGGGCAAGCTCTGCCATTTCTCCAGCCAAGCCGTTTACGTAAGCGCCAAGATAAGCGCTTTCAAGGGCAGTACGACCCTCGGTGCTTGCTAAAAAGGCAGTTATAATTCCACTTAATACGTCGCCACTGCCTCCCTTAGCCATAGCAGGCGACCCTGTGTCTGAAAAATACACATTTTCTCCATCTGTAATTACGGTGGTAGGCCCCTTAAGAAGCACTACTACACCATATTCCTTAGCAAAATCCTTGGCAATTTTGACAGGATTTTGCTCAATTTGCGAGGCTTTTACTCCACAAAGCCTTTCCATTTCCTTTAGGTGAGGCGTCAAAACCACCTCTGCCTTAGTTTTTTTAAGTAAATTAAGATCTAAAAGAGAAAGAGCATTCAAGCCGTCTGCATCTATTAAAAGCTTTCCCTCATAGCCTTTCAAAAGGTATTCGACAATTTTCTCCGCATCCTCAGTATGCCCGATTCCCATGCCAACGCCTACTGCCCTTGTGCCTCTTGTAAGAGCGTCAAGCTCATCCTTATTAAACCTGATATGCCCGTCGGAATAATCCTCAAGGGGAAACAGAGTGCTTTCCAAAAGATAGGGTGCAACTGCCCTTGCAAGGCTCTCTGCCACTGCCAGCTTAACAACTCCTGCACCACAGCTAACAGCCGAGGCAGAAAGGTTTGCCAGCTTAATTGCTCCACTGTATTCAAGGGAGCCACCTATAAGCGCCATATAGCCATAGGTGCCCTTGTGGGAATGATGCAGTCTTTTGAAAAGAAGCGCCCCTGTGTCGCATTTTTCAACTAAATAATAGGGCGTGTCTACTATTTCTATGCCAATATCACAGCGCTTAAGCTGACCTATATAGTCCTTAGCCTGACCTAAGAAATGCCCCGCCTTATATTCGCCGATAGCTACGGTTAAGTGGCTAATGACTGCTGTATCGCAAAGCCCGCTATCTCCGTTTAAGCCACTGTTTATGTCTGCTGACACAACGTAAGCACGAGAGTTATTTATCTTTTCAATGGCAGTTTTGTAAGGCTCCTGCACCTGCCCACTAAAGCCTGTGCCAAAAATGCAGTCTACTATTACGTTATACTGGCTCAGAGGTGTGCTTCGTTCAAGGGCTTTTATAGAAATCCCCATTTCTTTGCATTTGTCATGGTAATATTTTCCGTCAGCCGTGGCAGGAGGCTCTACCATATAAACCTCAACCTCAAAGGATTTTTCCTTTAGAATTGTAGCTAAGGCGTATCCGTCGCCACCATTGTTGCCCTTGCCACAAATGATAGCTATTTTGCCCCACCACTTAACAGAATCAAAAATCCCCTGTGATGCCCTTAGCATCAGCTCTCTTGATGGCACGCCATTTTCAATGGTGTGCTTATCACTTTTACGCATATTGTCTGTACTAACAACTTTTTTCATACTTGCTCCTCTAACCCTTGCACGGCAAGGATTCCATCTATGCTTCGCCCACTCTTAGTTGACAGTTGTCCTCTTTGCATTGCGTAGACGCCTCTTTAGAGGCTACACCTCATCCACCGTCTTTAGACGGTCCCCCTTCCCCTCAAGTGGAAGGCTGTTTCTTAGTTGACGGTTGACTACTTTCCGTTTACTTTTGTCCACTCTTAGTTGACGATTGTCTACTTTGCGTTTACTTTTGTCCACTATTAGTTGACGGTTGACTACTTTCCGTTTACTTTTGTCCACTATTAGTTGACGGTTGTCTACTTTGCATTGCGTAGACGCCTCTTTAGAGGCTACACCTCTGCGACTCACTTTGTTCCCGTGCATAAGTTCCACTAACGAAAACAAGTTTTCGAGTGTCACTTAATCCACCAGCAGAGCGTCCCTTTGGCAGGGCGCAACCCTTTTGTCGCTTTGCGACATTTCTGCACAAGGCACGCCCTAAAGGGTGCCCTCCGAACAAAGGGGAAGGCTGTTCTCTTAGTTGACAATTGTCTACGTAAGTGGGTACTTATTATCTATCACTTCTTATAGATAACTACTTATCTATCACTAGGTATCTATCACTAGTGATAGAGGTATATCTACAAAAAGCTCTTATGTGTTACTTCCTATGTGTTACTTCTTATGTGTTACTTCTTACATCTAACTTCTTATGTGTTACTTCTTAGATCTAAGAAGTAACACGCGAGTCATTTACAAATGAGGTTTTTAAGCGCCTTGATAACCTCGTATGCGATAACTGCATGTCCTGCCTCGGTCGGATGCACTCCGTCCCAAATCCAATATTTTGGGTTGGGTGAGTGGCGCCTTTCGTCAAATAAATGCTGAAGCGGTACAAAGGTTGCGCCCTGTTTTTCTGCAATTTCTCCACATGCAATTTGTATATTTTTTAGCTTTCTTCCAACAAAATCTTGACTTATATTTTCCTGTGGTGCTTGGTCGTCAATATAGGCAAAGGGCTCTAAAATTATTATCTTTAGCTTTGGATTTTGTTCTCTTGCCATTTGGAGCAATTTTTCGTATCTTTCACGGTAGCCGATTGCTTCCCCGTCGTATTCGCACCCTGCGTAGCCACATCTTGAATCGTTTGTGCCGATTAGCATAATCAAAACGTCGGGCTTTTCTAAAAGGGTGTCAGCTTCCCATCTTTCAAGCAATTCCTCAGTGCGATTTCCGCTAACACCTCGGTTAATAAACTCAAGTCCGCGGTCGTTATATTCAAGCCCTAAAAGTCCTGTTACTATGTAAGGGTACGCGTGTCCTATTTGATGATTTTTGTCCCATCGGGACTCTATTTCCTTGTATCTGTTTCCATCTGTGATGGAATCTCCCTGAAATAAAATTCTCATATTGCGACCTTTCGTTTTTCTTTATTTTAGCACAGTTGACTTTCTTTTGCAATAGTCTTTAGAAGCTCGTTTTTTAACCTGTTTGATAATAATTTGACCAATTTTCTTAATTTATGATTATATCTCGCGTATTTATGAGCCGTTTTTTCTGTTGACAACCCACCACTTGTATGTTAAAATTAATATGTAAAAATATTCTTATAAGGAGATTATTATGAAAAAGAAACTAATATTATTCGTAGCAATTGTTTCCGTTATGCTTTTTGCTTTAGCATTTACCTCTCTTGCAGTTGAGGTTGATGGTATTTACTACTCACTTAACGGAAGCGGCGAAAACGCTTATGCCACAGTTACCGCAGAAAACAGAGGTAATTGTAAGGTTGTTGACGTTGTAGTTCCTGCAACAATTACAGTTGGTGACGTTACTTACAAGGTTACCAGTATTGCTGAAGAAGCATTCGGTTGCGTCAGCGGAACCCCTAACCAAGCAATCAAGACTCTTAAAATCGGTGCCTATGTTCAAAGCGTTGGCAACCATGCTTTTAGAAGCTTGCCTAATCTTGAAAGTGTAGAGTTCAACAACACTAAGGCTGCCGCATACGTTGACTTCAAGAACGCTCAATTCTACAATTGCGGAGCATTAACAACAGTAAAATGTAGCAAGGACGCTAAAATTTCAAACTACGGTGATAACTGCTTCTGGTATTGCTCTGCTCTTTCCTCAGTTGAGTTTCCTACAGAGCTTACAAGCCTAGGTGCTTCCTGCTTTAGAGATTGCGACTCACTTGTTAACGTTGACCTTTTGAACACAAAGGTGGCAAGCCTAGGTGGCCATTGCTTCCGTTCCTCAGGCTTAATGTCAATTAAGCTTCCTAACACGCTTACCTCAATATCCAGCAACTGCTTCCAGGATCTTAGCATTACCTCAATGGTATTTCCTCACTCAATCACATCTCTTTCCAGTGCTGTTTTTGCACAAGTTCCAAGCCTTAATTTTCTAGTTCTTCCCGCCCTTGATGAAAGCGACTCTATCAACTCAAGCGCACTTTGGGACCGCACCCCTAACGTAGTTATTTATGCAGGCGACAACCCTGATTATATTAAATCCGCATTTTCAAAGCTTTCTGGTTGCGAAGTAAAGCCATTTAGCGAATACGTTGCAGGTACAACTTATGCAAAGAATACTATTTTCTACGGTGCAGATACCTGCCAGAAATGTAACGGTTTGGTAGGCGAAAGAGAGTTCGTATTTACCTCACTTGCTGAGGTTATGAAGGACCAAGCTCTTTGCACAAACTGTGGCGCAGGCGACGTTACAACCTACCCTGCAGTATTCACAAATCTTGGCTACTCCAAGTTTGACGGAACCTACACATTGCTTCAAGGCTTTGCAATTTGCAAGAGCTCCCTTGAGCTTTACACTGAAAAGTTCCCAGAGCAAAAGATTGAGGCTTATGGACTTTTGGCAGTAGCAGAATCAAGAGTTGATTCTGAGGGCACTGCATTTAATTCCGATGGCACTGCTAAGGCTGGAGTTAACTACGTTAAAATGTCAGATCGTAATTATGACCTAATCGAAATGCGCCTGACAGGTCTTAACCCTGACTCTTACACAGATGAAACAAACACAACCTCATTTGCAGACGTTAAGGTTTACCTCTGCGCATACATTGTAGTTGGCGATACAACCTACTACATGAGCAACGGTCAGGTTTCACAAACCCTTGTAAACTCCGTAAGCTACAATTCAGTAAACACACTTAACTAAACAATAAAAAGGCTTGACACGTCAAGCCTTTTTGCTTTCGATAACTAGCGAAACGGGAGAATGTGTAGTTGTATTTCATAAAAAAGGCTTGATTTCAAATCAAGCCTTTTTGTTTTATTGCAGCAGCCCAGGGCTAGCGAAACGAGTGCAGAAGATGTGATTGCGTAGTCCCGTAGATAGGGGTTCCCCGAAGCGAAGAATGAGCTTTTGGGGTTTCCGTAAACGTACTAGTGTACGAAAGACCCAATTCCTTAAAAAGTCTTCGACTTTTAATGGGACCTTGGGGAGTAGCAATCGCAACTAAAAAGCAGATATAAAAAGAAGAGATTTTGCATTTTTGCAAAATCTCAACCTTACGTATTTGTTTTATTACTTAGTAAAACGTTTGTTTTTGAAACAGTTCCTGCTTTTGTTCTGTGCTCATTGCATCAGCCCTATTACTTTCTCTTGTCCATTGGAATATATTCATGCCTTGGGCAAACGTGCTGATAGCCAGGACGTATAATTTTGCCATTGAGTAGCAATTCCTCAAGACGGTGCGCGCTCCAGCCTGCAATTCTTGCAATTGCAAAGATTGGTGTAAATAGCTCCGTTGGAAGACCAAGCATATTGTAAACAAAGCCACTATAAAAGTCAACGTTTGCGCTAACGCCCTTATAGATTTTTCTCTCCTTTGCAATAACCTCAGGTGCAAGTCTTTCAATAGAAGCGCAAAGCTCATATTCCTTAACAAGTCCCTTTTCCTTAGCAAGCTTTTCAACAAAGGTCTTAAACACCTTTGCACGAGGGTCGCTAAGCGCATAAACTGCGTGTCCCATACCGTAAATCAAGCCCTTGCCGTCAAACACCTCTTTGTTGAGTATCTTTGTCAGATAGCCCTTTAGCTCATCCTCATCCTTGTAGTCCTTGACGTTTTCCTTAATGTTGTTAATCATCTCAACAACCTTAGCATTTGCACCACCATGACGTGGACCCTTAAGTGAGCCCAGAGATGCTGCAATTGCAGAATAGGTATCTGTTCCCGATGAGGTTACAACGTGAGTTGTAAAGCTTGAGTTATTACCACCGCCATGCTCTGCATGAAGCACAAGCGCAAGGTCGAGGATTTGTGCCTCAAGTGGTGTAAAGTTACCGTCCTTTCTTAGCATATAAAGAATGTTTTCGGCTGTGGAATACTCAGCCTTTGGACGTCTGATAATCAGTGATTTTTTCTTTTCATAGTATAGGTAGCTACGATATGCATAAACTGCCAAAAGTGGCATTTCGGAAATCAATTGCAAGCATTGACGTAGCACGTTAGGAATGCTTGTGTCATCTGCCTTGTCATCGTAAGCGTAAAGAGTAAGCACGCTTCGAGCAAGCACGTTCATCATATCCTTACCGCTTGCCTTCATAAGCACGTCACGAACAAAGTTGCGTGGTAACGACCTGTACTTAGTCAAAAGATGTCTGAACTCCTTAAGCGCATCCTTGCTTGGCAAGCTACCAAACAAAAGCAAATATACAGTTTCCTCAAAGCCCTGACGGTTGTCCGTCAAGAAGCCGTTTACAAGCTCATTTATATTGATACCACGATAGTAAAGCTCACCGTCGCAGGGTGTTCTTGTGCCATCAGGATTATCTATAAACGAGTTAATTTCAGATATCTCGGTAAGACCAGCCACAACGCCCTTACCATTCAAGTCGCGAAGTCCACGCTTCACATCGTACTTTATGTACATTTCAGGCTCAATGGAGGTAGTGCTGGTGCACATGTCCACGTAGGACATTATTTGTGGGGTGATTTTGGTTAGTTCTTTTTTTACAGTAGCCATAAAGGTAGCTCCTTTCGTGCGCACATCGTGGTTAGAACAAAAAGCTAGGGAAAAGCCTCAGCTAATTTTAACCTATGTGCTATCTATGTGTTTTGATTATTACTTTCGTTTTCTTTTTAAGGTCGAAAGTGGCACCCACTTTCTTCATTTATTCGCTTTTTTAGACGCGCTTGCTACTCTGCCTTACACCAGTAAGGCGACGACTACGCAATCGTGCCTTCTACCTCACGATCTGCTTGGTGCTCATCAATGAAGTATGGCGTGTACTTATCGTGCCTTTCGTTCGCACATCGTGGTTAGAACAAAAAGCCAAGCCTTCCCCTTTGCTTGGAGGGCACCCTTTAGGGCGTGCCTTGTGCAGAAGGGGGCGATTCCCCTGTGAGAGGAATCGCCTCAAGGGGAAGGCTTGAGGCTTTACTTTAGTGCGTTAAAGTAATAAAATATACACAAATTGTAGCATAGAATTGTGAACAAAATGTTAACAAATCAAAAATAAATAATTATTTACGCACATTTTTATATATTTAGGGTTAATATTCGTTGTATGCATTGATTTTTGAATAATTATTCAAGCGTTATTTTGGTGTATTGGCTGATAAATTCCCTAACCTTGGCAATAGGAATTGCCATACCATAGCCTCCGTCAGCCTCGCTTGTTCCTGCATAGTTAATGCCAACCAGCTGACAATTTGAATTAAATAGCGCTCCACCACTTGAGCCGTGGGTAATATCTGCGTCATGCCAAAGCACTTGAAAATCCAGGTTTATCTGCCCCTGAGCCTTTTGGTAGGTAACGCACTCACCATAGGTAACGGAGTTTCTAACGCCCTCTGGTGTGCCGACTGCCACAACTGCGTCGCCAATTTGCGGATTGGTGGTTGAAATTTTTACAGCCATTGGCTTGTCATCAATTAAAGTAAACTCCATAAGTGCCAAATCGTAGCTTGTTTTTATGGCAGAAAGCCCACTTGCATTCTTACTCACCTTGGCTTGATAGGTTCTGTTAAAGCAATCGGTTATGGTGGCATCCTTTAGCCCCAATCCTGCCGAATGCACCACGTGAGCATTAGTTAAAACGTATGCCGTACTGCCCTCTATTTTTACAATAACTCCAGAGCCTTGAGTCATTACCTGCTGATAGCCGTTTATGGTATAGCCCTCTTGCGTTGTATTTATCGTTACAACACAAGGAATCCCCTCCTTATGAATTTGGGCACTAACCTTGTTAAGGTCAGGGGTGTATTTTGCATAATAGGTGGTGTCCCTATATATTTTTTGCTTGCTTGGGTCTATTTTATTTTGCAGAGCCTCATCCTTATACCAGTCGTCAAAATACTCGTTTCCTACCCAGCTCATCTCTGGAAGAATAGGACTTTTGCCAAACTCAATGCTTTGTTCCTCTATAACACGTCCACCGTGTCTAAAGGTAACCTTATATTCTGTGTCCTCAAGGCTTGAAAGCCTTTCCTTGGACGTGCCCTGTATTTTTAGCTTGAAGCTTATAGCCCTTGTAACCAATTCATTACTTACAACGAAATTGATTTTGAATTGCTCATTTGCAGGAATTTCAACTTCCTTTGTTATGGTGTCGGTTTCGTAAAATTCCTGCTCGAACGCGTCCACAAAAATAAGACTCGCCCTGTATTTATAAATAGGTAAAGGACAAGACGAGGTAACACTAAGGGTTGAGGTATCAGCCCCCTCGCTTCTTTCAACAGAGGCAAATTCAAAATAGCCGGAGTGAACGGTCTCATCGCCAAGAGCCTGCAAAAGGCTACAGCCACTTAGCAAGCACACAAGGGCAAGCAAGCACACAAGCGTTATTGATAGTATTTTAGCCTTTTTCATAGTTTTTCTCCCTTCTTCAACCTTGCCCAGTAAGAATTTCATCAACGCAGTTTATTTATTCCGTACACTGCACGAATCTTCAAAGTGGTTTTTTCGATATCTGCGAGTTGTTTCTTGGGTAATTCAGCGGTGTTTTATTTACCTTTCTGATTACAACAATGGCTCTTTCAAGGCTCTCGCTTCCATTTGTCAAGGTGTAGTTATAAACCCTTTCCACCTTGCCACCTAAAAGAGCAATTGCATTTTCTGCCTCCTTAAGCTCCTCGCCCGTGGTCTGTGCCTTCATTGAGATGAAAGCGCCACCTACGCTTACAAGAGGCAAGCAAAGCTCACAAAGCAAATTGAGTCTGCCAACGGCACGAGCCGTTACGATATCAAAGGACTCTCTGTACAATTTATCCTTGCCAAGCTCCTCGGCGCGACGGCTTGATGTATCAAGCTTCAGATTAAAGAGCTTGCCCGTTTCCTTTACGTAATTCACCTTTTTTGTAACGCTATCAACTGCAAAAACAGACACGTCATCCCTTAAAATTGAAATTACAAGAGATGGAAAGCCCCCACCACAGCCTATATCGCAGACCTTGGCGTCCCTTGGTACAAATGGCACACAAGCCGAGGAATCCACAAGGTGCTTTAGTATAATTCCCTCATCATCTAAAATCGAGGTAAGATTAAGGGTCTTGTTTGTTTCAACAAGTCTATCCCTTAGCATTTCCAGCAATTGCGCCTTTTCCTCGCTTATTAAATCCTTAGTCGCCTCGTTCATTTGAGCAACCCTAATTAATTCCTTTTGAAATTCTGTCATACTTGTGCCTTTCGTACGCATATAGTGGTTAGAGCAAAAAGCCAAGCCTTCCCCTTTGCTCGGAGGGGAAGGGGGACCGTCTAAAGACGGTGGATGAGGTGTAGGACCACTAATCTATCCTTTTTTCGATTTCCTCAAGTATTGCCGTACAAACTCCCTTGAAGTTTTCAAGCATTTCTAAATTGGAAAATCGAAGCACCTTTGTATCCATTTCACCTAAATATTGGTCTCTCTCTTTGTCCTTTTGTTTATATTCTTCTTCATAGTGCTAGGAGCCATCAAGCTCCACTAAAAGCTTAGCTTGTGCAGAAAGCTTAATCTATTACTTTTACTATGGTGTCTGCGCCTGCAACTCTTAAAATTATATTGTGCCCTGTTTCCTCAAGGGCTTTTTTTGACGTATTATAGGCTAAATCCGGAGTGTTATTTTCACGGCTCAGGTGAGCAAGAGTTATCTGCTCAACTCCACATTCTGCAAGATGAACACAAAGCTTCGCGCAAAGCTCGTTTGACAAGTGCCCGCCCTTTGAAAGAATCCTTTGCTTAAGGTAATAGGGATATGGTCCTTTTTTTAGCATTTCAACGTCGTGATTTGATTCCAAAACGACCCATTTACACAAGGAAAGCTCGCTTGCTATTCTTTCAGTAACGTAGCCCATATCCGTGGCAATTCCCACACTCTCCTCGCCCTTTGTGATAATATAGCCCACGTTTTGGGCACTATCGTGAGGAATTGGGAATGACCTTATTTTAAGCTCTCCGCACTCCACCTGATATACAACGTCCTGTGGCTGAGCCACCCTTGAGAGACATGAGTCCGCCTTAACTAAATTGGCGTACGAGGGCGCAGTTATGTAAACGGGAATCCTGTGGCATTTGGAAATTACCTCAAGCCCCGAGGTGTGGTCAGAATGCTCGTGAGTCAGAAAAATAGCAGAAACGGACTCAAGTCCTCTACCTAATGAACAAAGGGCGGTTTGTATCGCCCTTTGACTCTTTCCTGCATCTATTAAAATGCTTGTTTCCCCGTCGCTCACAAAAATACAGTTTCCACCGGAGCCTGAATAAAGGGTATAAGCCTCCAGCATTATAGCACCTTAATTGCTCCGTCTGGACGGATTCTCAAAACGTGGCACGCACCCTTGCCAAAGGCAGAATCAATTGAAGCTCTATATTCCTCAACCTGTGTAAATGGCACGAATGCTTGAATAGTACCTGCAAAGCCTCCGCCGTGAACACGGAAGGCACCGTCGCCCTCACCCAAAACGGAGTCCGTAATAGCTAGTGCAAGGGAAAGTCCCTGCTCCTGCACGTTCTTTGTGGTATATACGTTTTGCAAATACATAAAGCTGGAGCGACCAGATTTTTTTACGTAATCAAAGAATTTTGAAATGCTTTCAGACTTAAGAGCCTCCCTTTGAACCTCAACTCTTTCATTTTCATTGAAGAAGTGAATTGCTCTCAAAATTGCTCTGTCGCCAACCGCTTGGCGAAGCTCGCTAGTCTTGGAAAGAACGGTATCCTTATCAAGCTGACGAAGATAGTCCTTGCCAAAATAGCCGGCAACGCTCTTCATTTCCTTAGGAACTGATGCGTAATCATCGTTTAGGTCGGCGTGGTTTCCGCCTGTATTTACAATACAAAGTGCATAGCCCTTTGCGCTTAGGTCAAATGGAATTTTTTCAATAATTGGATTGGTAGTATCCTCAAAATCTATGTAAACAAAGCCACCAACGGCACACGCCATTTGGTCCATAAGTCCACAGGGCTTGCCAAAAAATACGTTTTCTGAGAATTGAGCCATTTTTGCAATTTCAACGTTTTCAACCTTGCCCTCGTTATAGAAATAGTTAAGCATATTGCCCACCATAACCTCAAAGGCTGCTGATGAGGAAAGTCCCGAGCCCTTGAACACGTTTGAGGTTGTGTAAGCGGTGTAGCCACCTATCTTAAGACCTCTTTTTGAAAAGGCGCTCGCCATTCCTGCAATAAGCGCATTGGACTTAAAGAAATCACTTTCTCTTGGTGCGTTATAGGTATTTGTATCAACAACGTCCTCTGGGAATCCCTTGGATTTTATTGTGATAACACCGTTTTCCGTTTTGGTTGCCACTGCAATTATATCAAGATTGATAGAGCCTGCGAGCACCTTACCGTGGTTATGGTCGGTATGGTTGCCAGAAAGCTCACTTCTTCCAGGCACGGAAAACAGGCTAGCCTCAACGTTACCATAAAGTGATATAAACTCGGAAATTGCCTCAAGGTATCTTTCTCTTTGAGAGGAAACGTTCTCCTCGCCATATATTGTGGCAAATCTTGAATCAAGCTTGCCCTCCTTTACGTAGCTAAGTAGCTCCTTAGATTTCATAATCATTCTCCTATTCTAATATTTTTAACTGAAACACAGCACCCTGTGTCTGTATTTACTTCAAAAATCGCCATATCGCAAGCTATTTTGCCCTGTGCAAAGTCGAATTTTGAGGGAAGCTTATATCTGATTTTTGAAATAATCGCTTCCTTTTTAACTCCCAAAATGCTCTCCTCTGCGCCACACATTCCAACGTCAGACAAGTAGCCACATCGACCCAATAATATTTGAGGGTCGTTGGTTTGAACGTGGGTATGAGTACCAAAGCACACAGACAGCCTGTCTGCAAAGCTATACGCAATAGTCTTTTTTTCACCGGTTGCCTCTGCGTGAACGTCCAGCACACCAACGTCGTATTTATCCTTATTCCTTTCAAGACATTTTTCAATTGCCTCAAAGGGACAGGAGACGCTCTCCATATAAACCTGACCCAAAACGTTCATTACCAAGACACGATAGCCCTTTACCTTGATAATGCAATCGCCATGACCAGGGTTGGCGCTTGGAAAATTCAGAGGTCTTAAAACATATTCATTATCGTCTAAAAATCTGTGGGCAGAGCTTTTTCTGTAAACGTGGTTTCCCGTTGTGATAACGTCAACACCACAGTCGAAAAGCGCCTTGCCGCTGCTTGAGTCAATACCGTTTGGCTCTGCAGAGTTTTCCCCGTTTGCAATAACCAAATCAATGCCGTATTGCTTCCTTACGCCCCACAAAATTTTCGCAAGACGCTCAAGGGCAAGAGGACCTGCCACGTCGCCAATGGCTAAAATCTTAATTGTGTTCAAATTTCTTCTCTTTTCTATGCCGATAAACGGCTGATTTTAAGCCCTCATTCAAAAATCCGAAGGCTATTTTTCAAAAAATGCAATAATCTCCTACGCTTAGTCAACTAAAGGTAGCCTTCCACTTGAGGCGATTCCCCTGTGAGGGCACCCTTTAGGGCGTGCCTTGTGCAGAAATGTCGCAAAGCGACAAAAGGGTTCCTGTTTTGGAAAAAAAGGGGGACCGTCTAAAGACGGTGGATTAAGTGACACTCGAAAACTTGTTTTCGTTAGTGGAACTTATGCACGGGAACAAAGTGAGTCGCAGAGGTGTAGCCTCTAAAGAGGCGTCTACGCAACGCAAAGTTGCGCACCGTCAACTAATAGTGGACAAAAGTAAACGGATAGTTGACAAAATGCGAAAATTCCTCTCTACGATTCGTAGAATTTTTCAAGGTTTTGAAAAAATAGGGGGGCAATGTACCATTTTTGGTACATAGCTTTTTTGAAAAAATTAATTTTGCTTGCAGGTTTGCTAAAAAACAGACCCCAATGTCCCATTTTTGGTACATTGGAATTTGCAAAAATCAAAGCTTTTTACAGCTTTACAAAAAGCGTGGCTTTTGTCTGTTGCCCTGCTTCAGGATAAGCTATTATCTTTTCTTTAATAGCTCATGCTTTTCATCCCAGAGCCTTTGAGATAGGTCTACGTAATAGTTATGTGGGTTTTCAAATCTCAAAACCTCGTCCCAAATTGTGGAAAGCTCTCTTTGGCAATTCTCTCTTATTTCCCTTACGCTTGGGGACTCATAAACGCATTTGCCATTTTCAAAAATAGGCACAAGCATCTCACGCAAAACGTAATTTTCCATGGTCTTTTTCTTCCAAACGTGCTCAGGGTCAAACAGCTCGTAGGGCTTAGTATCATCAATAACCTCGTCGTGAACGGTGATAAGGTCAGCCTCTGCCTTGCCTGTGTCCTTGGAATAAAATCTATAAAGCTTCTTAAAATCTGGATTTGTAATCTTTGCAATATTTTCGCTTATCTTGATTTTTGGTTGAATCTTACCGTCCCTTTCAACGGCACAAAGCTTGTAAACGCAACCGAAAACAGGCTCGCTCTTTGAGGTAATCATTCTTTCGCCTACGCCAAAGGCATCAACCTGTGCGCCCTGCATCAAAATATCACGAATAATGTACTCGTCAAGAGAGTTGGAAACTGTAATTCTGCACTTTTCCAAGCCTGCTGAGTCAAGCATTTTTCTAATCTTCTTAGTAAGGTAGGTAATATCGCCAGAGTCAAGACGGATTGCACAATGCTCCCTTTCCTCATCGCTTAAAACCTCCTTAAATACCTTAATTGCGTTTGGCACGCCTGATTTTAATACGTTATAGGTATCAACAAGCAAGGTAGGATTCTTTGGGTAAAGCTGGCAGTAGGTCTTAAACGCCTCATACTCGCTATCAAACATTTGCACCCAGGAGTGCGCCATAGTTCCACCTGCCGGCACACCAAACATTATATCTGCCAAGGTGCAGGCGGTTGAGCCACAGCCACCAATATAAGCAGCGCGAGCACCATAAAGCGCAGCGTCAGGACCATGAGCACGGCGTGAGCCAAATTCCGATACAGCTCTGCCCTGAGCTGCACGAACAATTCTCGACGCCTTAGTAGCCACAAGGCACTGATGGTTAAATATTAACAAAATAAAAGTTTCAATAAATTGAGCCTCCATTGCGTTGGCGCGCACGGTCATAATAGGCTCACCTGGGAATATTACAGTTCCCTCTGGCACTGCCCATATATCTCCTGTAAACTTAAAGGTAGAAAGATACTCAAGAAAGCCCTCGTCAAAAAGATTTTTTGAACGAAGATACTCAATGTCCTCAGAGCTGAACTTAATAGACTTGATGTACTCGATTATTTGCTCAAGTCCTGCGCAGATAGCATAGCCTCCTCCGTCGGGCACCTTGCGGAAAAACACGTCGAAGTAAGCAATCTTGTCCTTCATTTCTGAATTAAAGTAGCCTCTTGCCATGGTAAGCTCATAAAAATCGCACAAAAGCGTTAAATCTCTCTTATCAATGTTCATAATTTGTCTCCTTTATGAAAAATAATATTGAAATTTCACTTTTATGATTATATAATAAAATAAAAGGCGCAAAATTTCAAGTACTTTTTCATAAATAAAGGAGTAAAACCCAATGAAAGACGGATTTGTAAAGATAAAGACTATCTCTCCAGAAATTGAGCTGGGTAATCCAAGCTATAATAAGGAGCTTATTATTGACGAAATGCTCAAGGCGCAAAAGGAGGGAGTTCAGATTCTTGTTTTTCCCGAGCTTTGTCTATGTGGCGCAACTCTCGGAGATTACGCATATAACGAGGCTATGCTAAAGGGCTGTGAAAATGCTCTTGAGCAAATTATATCGGTTACTAAGCCCAGCCCACTCACCTTCATCGGATTGCCCGTGGCATATCATTCTCAAGTCTATAGCACGGTTGCAGTCGTTAAGGACGGGGAGCTTCTTTGCCTTGTGCCTAAGCGCACCTCCATTAAGGGAGCTAATATGCCTGACAAAACTCATTGTGATTATGCAGATAACACATTCTCAATTGATGAATATGCAGGTTGCTTTTCTCCGATAAACGGCGCAGTTTTAGTTCACAGGTGCGAGGAGCTTGAAAATCTTGCAGTAGGCTGTGAAATCGGCATTGATTCAAGAATCGGTGGCGAGCTTGTTGCCAATGGAGCTACGATTATTGTAAACCCCTGTGCTTGTAAGGAAACGGTTACAAGCGAAAGGGAGCTTGTGGAATATGCAAAAACAAAAAGTAAAAGACTAAATTGTGGCTACGTAATTTGTAATCCTGCCACCTCAGAGTCAACCTCACAGGCAGTTTACAGCGCCCACAATATCATTTGTGAAAACGGTGATGTTTTGGCAGAAAGTAAGCCCTTTGAGAGCAAAAATGGCGAGTGCGTGTCTGAAATTGACGTTAATTACCTAGCCAATAAGCGTCGTGCTCTCGGTGTAAATATGGGCTGGGACAACAGGCTTTATGGTGCTTATTTCAAGGTTGATACGGAGCTGGAAACAGCTCTTACAAGAAAAATAAATCCTTATCCATTCCTTGAGGAAAATGAAGACGTGCTTTGGGAAAAATGCGACAAAATTTTCAAAATGGAGTCCGTTGCCCTTGCAAGGCGTCTAAAGACCTCTCGCTCCCGCTGTATGGTAATCGGCATTTCTGGCGGACTTGACTCTACCCTTGCTCTAATTACTTGCGTGAAATGCGCCGAGGAGCTTGGCTGGGATAGGGAAAAAATTATTGCAGTTACTATGCCATGCTTTGGCACAACAAAGAGAACAAAAAATAACGCAACTGAGCTTTGTACCTCCCTTGGTGTTACTCTAAAGGAGGTTGACATAACTAAGGCAGTTACCGTTCACTTGTCCGATATTGGACACTCCCTTGAGGATAAGAGCGTTACCTACGAAAATGCGCAGGCCCGTGAAAGAACACAGGTGCTTATGGATATTGCAAATCGCGAGGGTGGAATTGTTATTGGCACAGGCGATATGAGTGAGGGCGCTCTTGGCTGGAGCACCTACAACGGCGACCAGATGTCAATGTATAACGTAAATGCCTCTATTCCTAAAACACTTGTTAGAAAAATGGTTGAGCGCGCTTGTGAGTACTTTGGCTCGCCTACCTGCGATATACTAAGAGACGTTTTGGCAACTCCTGTTTCTCCTGAGCTCTTGCCTCATAAGGACGGAGAAATTCAGCAAAAAACCGAGGATTTAGTAGGTCCTTACGACCTGCACGACTTTTTCCTTTATAACTTCGTGGGCAGAGGCTTCCCACCGTCAAAGGTGCATCGCTTGGCAAACGTTGCCTTCCTTGGCATTTACGATAGCAACACTATATATAAATGGTTGGAAATCTTCATCAAGCGATACTTCTCCCAGCATTTTAAGCGTAGCTGTTCACCAGATAGCATAGCGCTTGGCTCCGTGTCCCTTGGAAAGGGCGAGCTTTCAATGCCTGGCGATATGTCCTGCCGTATGTATCTTGAGGAATTGAAATCCGTTCTGGACCCAGAGGATGAGGACTAGACCAAGCAGATATATAAACAAAAAAGGCTTTCCCACGAAAGCCTTTTTTTCTTCTTTACCTTTTACAAGGCTTGACTATTCCAATTTATAGTTCTTGTTCCCTTTGCGCAACTCTGCGTTTCCTTTGCGCAACTTTCCGTTTCCTTTGCGCAACTCTGCGTTTCCCAATGTACCAAAAATGGTACATTGAAGCCTGTTTTTTTACAAGTCCTTGTAGATTCTACGAATAGTAGAGAGGAATTTTCGCATTTTGTCAACTATCCGTTTACTTTTGTCCACTTTTAGTTGACGATTGACTACTATTAGTTGACGGTTGTCTACTCTTAGTTGACGATTGACTACTTTGCGTTGCGTAAACGCCCTTTAGAGGCTACACCTCATCCACCGTCTTAAGACGGTCCCCCTTCCCCTCCAAACAAAGGGGAAGGCTGTTCTCTTAGTTGACGATTGCTTGCGAAAAGGGGTACTTGTTATCTATCATTAGTGATATATCATTTCCTATCTATCACTAGATATCTATCACTAGTGAAAGAGGCAGACGTGAAAATGTGGCTTTTTGCGTTGCAAAAAGAACTTCATTCACAACGATGTTGAGAAGAGGCTTTTTGCTGAGGCAAAAAGAACTTCGGCGAGCCTTATGCTTGCAAGCAGACAACGGCTCTTGCCTCGTTTACGAACTTCATTTGTGGCAAAGCCACAAAGAGAAGTGAGAATCTCTCAACCCCCGACAAAAAGAAAACCCCGATGGAAATAATCCATCGGGGATTTTCTTGGCGGAGTTGAGAAGATTCGAACTTCCGCGCCGGTTACCCGGCCTACACCCTTAGCAGGGGCGCCTCTTACAGCCAACTTGAGTACAACTCCGTATGGTGCAAAATGCACGTGGGCTTGTCGCAAAGGTGTCTGCTAACCACCTAAGCACCCATACCAAGAATGGTATTGAAAGCTAAAATTTATAGCTTGCTCTACAATTATATCACAAAAAATGTTTTTGTCAATAGTTTTTAGTTATTTTGTTCTAATAGGTCCTTGCGCATTGACTTTAAGCGAAAATTAATGTATAATAAATAAAAAATACCAAGGAGAAAAAATGGGAAATTTTGATCAATACGTGCCCGGTGCATACTTTACATTTGGCTCATACCCTCAAAGTGCTGGTAGCAAATACAAAACACCGATAGTCTGGAAGGTTTTGGATAGAAAAGGTGACCACATCTTTGCAATCAGCAAAAATATCTTGGACGTTATGTACTATGAGGGTGACGGTTGGGGGGATAGTAACATCAGAAAATGGTTAAATAACGATTTTTTGAATACTGCCTTTACCAAAGAGGAGCAAAAAAGAATAATTAATCACCAAACTTATATAGGAGTATGGGACAAGGTTTTTATTTTAGACTCGTGTGATGTGAAAAAATTTTTTCTAGAGGACTTTGATAGAAGGACAGTTCCTACGGGTTATGCAAAGTCCAAGAGCGCTTTGAACAGATGGTGGATTAGAGATAGAGATAAAAGAGGTGACCGTGTTTCTGTTGACTATGATGGTTCCTTTGATTCCATCTGGTGCCGTTCATCATCTGGAGGCGTTCGCCCTGTTATGTGGATTAGCTTGTCAAGTGTTGCTACACCAGCAAAAACCAATATGACTGTCAATGTTAGTAAGACTAACTCGGTTGAAGACGAGGAAGACCTTGAGGTTGAGGAAATTGACGAGGAAGACCTTGAGGTTGAAGAAATTGACGAGGAAGACCTTGAGGTTGAGGAAATCGACGAGGAAGACCTTGAGGTTGAGGAAATCGACGAGGAAGACCTTGAGGTTGAGGAAATCGATGATGAAGAGCCTGTCTCCAATGTGAGATCAACTAAGGGCGACAATACTTTTGAGGAGCTTAAAAAGGGTGACGTTGTGCACTTTGGGTCATATTATCAGGAAAACGACAAGGAGAAGACTCCTATTGAGTGGATTGTACTTCGCAAAACAAAGAACGATAACATCTTGACCTTGATAAGCAAGAATGTTTTGGACGTTGTACCCTTTGATATTACAAAAAAGCCTGTTAAATGGGGTAGCAGTACCGTCAGGCAATGGTTAAATAACGAATTTTTGAACACTGCCTTTACCAAAGAGGAGCAAGCTAAAATAGTAGAAAAGGAGGCTCAAACCAAGGATAATTCCCAGTACGGCACGGAGGGTGAAAAGCCCGGACCCTTTGATAAGATTTGCCTTTTTGCCGAAGCAGGTATAAAAAAGCATTTTCCCTCAAACATAGACAGAATGGCAAAGCCAACGCCTTATGCAAAATCAAAGGGTGTTGCTTGTGATAGCACTGAAGGAAGCTGCCATTGGTGGACACGCACTCCCGGATTTAATCAGCAGTACGCCTGCGTTGTTGATATGCTGGGCAACTTAAATATGTTTGGCGAGCCTGCTTTTGCAGACTTCGTAGGAATAAGGCCGTTTATTTGGATAAAGCTATAATAAAATGCTCGGGAAAACCGAGCATTTTTTTATAGTGTTTGTGAAAGTAGCCAATTAAGAATTTGTGGTTCTCTTGAGGCATAGTACCAAGCGCCTGTGTGCCCACCGTAGCCCTTGCCCTCCTGGTCGGGAGTTTCAAAAATAATGCTTGTGCCACCACGGCTTCTAATTGCATCAACCATTTCCTTTGTGCCCTCGTATGGCACAACGCTGTCGTTGTAGCAATGCACTGCGTAAATTGGCTTATTCTTTAGTCTTTCAGCCCTTATGGTGTCTGCACCACCGCAGATTGCAAGCATAGCTGCAAAGCGCTCGTCGTGACGCATCATTAAGTCCCAAGCACCAAAGCCACCCATTGAAATACCGGCTAGGTATAGTCGGCTTTGATTGATAGAGTAGGCTTGGTCTAGATAGTCAAGAATTTCCATAACTGCCTTGTTTTCGTTTGATTCGGGTACTATGGAAACGTGATAGTTGCCCTCTGCCCAAGGTGTGTCAACCCATTGCTGACCCTCGGGGCATTGTGGGATTAGAATAATAGTTTTGTAAAGCTCTTCGTTGTCTTGGTTGAATAGGTCCTTGATTACGTGGCAAAGATGCTTTGACCCGTCGTTTCCTCTCTCGCCGGCACCATGCAGGAAGGTAAGCACAGGATATTCACGGGTGCTATCGTAGTCGAAAGGCATATATAATCTATATGTAAGCTTAGTGCCGTCGGTGGCCTCAAAAACGTGCTTTTCTAGAATTTTTTCGAGGACAGTGTCGCTAATTGTCGTTTCCTCGCCCATTAAATACTTAGGATAAGGAGTGTCCTTGTAGTCGGATTTTGAATAAATAAGCGTGTCGTTTGTCCAGGCAGACCAGTTGCCATTTTCAATTGCAGATAAAAAGTCCTTTTCTAAAATATCAAATAGGTAGTGGTACATTTTGCTGTTAGTTGCTACAAGCACAAGCCTTTGACCTGAAATTCCAATGTGGAAATCTCCTGCACTCTTAAGCTGAAGTAAAATTCTACGCACCGTGTTTCTTATGTTGCCTACAAGAATTTCCTTTGAGGTAGAGGTAGTTTCGCTATTTTTCTTAACAGGAATGATAATTCCATACTTGTTTTCCATTTTACTTGCAAATTCAAGAGTTAGCTGAGAAATAATAGGGTCGGTGTCGTCGTAAACGATAGTGTATTCACTAGTGCCATTTTTCGCAAGAACAAACTCAATGTTTGGTGCAGGTGTCTCAGGCTCAGGTGTTGGGTCAGGTGTAGGAGTTGGTGTTGGCTCCTCGGGGTCTGGCACAAGGGTTGAATCGTCACCACCCGTTGTGGTGGATTCCTCTACCGGTGGCACCTCAGGGTCGGGTGCTAGTGGGGAATTTTGACCATCGCTTGTCAAAACGTCACTAATTAACTCGTCTGTTATAATTTGGGAAATTGTGTTACTTTCTGTATCAGTAACAGGTGGCACGCTTGACTGATTGCACCCCATAACAGAGGGCAATAACAAAAGGGTGCAAAGAATAATCGAAAGAATTTTAACTCGCATATTTAAGCTCCTTGTTCGGAAATATATAATAATATTACCATAAATAGTAGCTAAAAGCAAGAAAAACTACTAAAGAAGGTTGACATTGGTTTTTTGATTTTTCCTAGCTTTTTGCTCTAACCACTATATGCGCACAAAAGGCACGATAAGTACACGCCGAGCTTCATTGGTGAGCACCAAGCAGATAGTGAGGTAGAATTTGTGAGTGCGTACTCGTCGCCAGGGGTTCCCCGAAGCGAAAAATGAGCTTTGGGGGTTTCCGTCGCCGTACTTTGTACTGCAGAGAAGCAGTCGCAAATAAAAAAGCGGAAAATGAGGAGAGTGAGAATCACTCTCGACCTTAAAAAGAAAGCAAGAATAAAGCAAAAATATAATTGGAAAGCACTAATGCGTATGGCACGATATGGCTAAATTACTCGCTTTTTGCTCTAACCACTATATGCGCACAAAAAAAATACTCCAGCCGAAGCTGGAGTATTTTTTTGCTAATTACTTAAGGCAACCGCAACCCTGATTAGCTGGAGCTGGAGCTGCATTGTTAGCGTCGTTAACCTGTGAGTTGAACACTGCACCCTGGCTAGCAACGTTCTCGCTACGCTTGAACTCGCTCTTATCAGGAACAACACGGTATGTGCTTTCAGCCTCAACCTTCTTGCCGAGACATCCAGACTTAAATTCATACTTACCTGTCTTTGGCAAGCCAAGTGAAAGAACTGTCTTAAGCTTTTCGTTGTTCTTGTCAAATGAGAAGTATCTTGTAACAGCGAAGGTCTTGTACTCTGTATTAGTTTCCTTAGCGCTGATAGGTGTTGTGATTTCAAACTTAACGTTTTCTTTTCTCATCAAGTATAGAGTATCTCTGTCGTAATCCTTGAAGCTGTCAACGTTGAAGATAAGCTTCTTAGGATTGTTACCAGAAATATCCATCTTGTAGAGTGAGAACGCCTTCTTACGTGATGTAACGTTTTCTCTACGTAGGTAGTAGATAACGTCGCTTTCAACGATAACGTTCTTCTTAGACATACCGCTTGCAATAGCTCTGTTGTCCTTACCGTCGTTACGAACAACACGAAGAACACTGCTTGTATCGATGTAGTATACGTAGTTACCAACGAAATCAACGATTTCCTTAAGCTGTGTACAAACAACGAAGCGTTGCTTTCCATCAAGGCTAATCTTAACAAGAGCAGTATTCAAGCCACTACCCTTGAATGCATATAGCCAGCCCTCGAAGTATGTTAGATCCTCAACGTTCTTCATAATTTCGAGTCTGTCTGTACCCTCAGTATTGTTAGAGAACAATGGGCAGTAGTCATCGTTACCAACAGTGTAGTAAACTCTACCGTTGATAGCACGGAAGAAGTTGTAAACGTTGGTTTCAATCAAGGTGTTAACACCTGTCTTGATATCCATTACGTAGAGATCCTTGTTGAAGTCGTTTGGTGTCCAGATTGAGTAAACAACCTTGCCATCAAATACAGTGTGAACGTCACAGTTGTCATCAAGAAGTCTCTTTGTTTCAAAGGTTTGAAGGTCGCATACCATGAAGTATGTAGCCTCGCTCTTTGGATCCTTATCAGCAGTAACGTAGAATAGGCTGTTGTCGTAGTATTCAGTAATGTCGATAAGCTCGTCAACGATAGTCTTAACCTCGTTAGTAGCCAAGTCGATATAAATGATTGAGTAGTTGTCCTTACGAACTGGCTCCTCCTTCTTCTTACCGAAGAGTGATGAGAACATATCCTTAATGCTAGCAAAGCATCCTTCCTTCTTAGCCTTGAGCTCAAGTCTCTTACGCATGAAGATAGCCTTGCCATCGTTAGCTAGGTATGTATCATACTCGCCACCGATAGTCTGGTAGCACTTATTCTTACCCTCGTCAAGAACGATTTCCTCATTAGTGTCGATATCGAAGCAACAGATCTTCTTGTTCTTAGAGATATAGAAAATCTTGTTGCCGTAGCACTTCAAGAGCTGTGATAGACCCTTGAATAGTGGCTTTTCAGCTGGCTCACCACCAACAACCTCATAAAGAGCAAGTGTTGGGCCGTTGCTTTCCTCAGCAGCTGCTGCTTCAGCGTTATTATTGTTATTGTTGTTAGCACCCTTATCGTTAGGATTGTATGTAGGAGCTGCATCCTCCTTGAAGATGTAGTGCTTTCCAAATACTGAGAATAGTGTGTAGTTGTAGTTAAAGTACTTATTGATTCTTTCAACGTAGTCAGCAGAATCAGCATATCTCTTGATAGCCTCAAATAGTGAGAGAGCGCCACGCTTGTCGCCAGTATCAAAGAGACGAACAGCCTCCTTGTATGTAGCAACTGCGTCAATGCCCTTAGCTGCGAGAGCGCTTGCAACCTTTGCATTGATAGCGTCCTTAGCCTTAATAACAGCTGGGAATCTGTCAATTGATGATGGAACCGCAACTGTATCAAGAGCTGCCTTTAGAGAAGCAAGTCTTGCAGACATATCTGCGCACTTAGCAGCGTCTGCACCGTACTTTTCAGCGTACTTAATGTCGCTTTCAAGCTGCTTTACAGCTGAAGCCTTGCAAGCAACAAGTGCACGAGCGATTCTCTTATAAGCATCAAATAGAGTGAATGCCTTAGTTGTATCAACAGGGTCATATACCTTAACGATATTCTCCTCGATTTCCTTAAGACCCTCTACCTTCTTTGCAAGTGGAATGGACTTGCTTTCAAAGTCAAGAACCCAAGCAGATGCGTTAGCACCATTCTTAATCTTGTTCTTCTCAACCATTCCATCAACCTCTTCAATGCCGATGGTTGATGTTAGCTTATATGCTGTCCAGTTATAGTTCTCAAAGAAGTTTTCAACGTAAACAAGACCTGATTCAGGGCTATCAATTGTCATAGCTACGCTAGCAACGTTGATGCCTCCACCAAAGGTATCGCCAGCTGTAGCGCTTGCGCCACCCTTTACGATATCGTTAACGTCAACTACTTGGTCACAGCAGTTACAGGTAACAACCTTCTCTCCTCTCTTATAGAATAGGTTGTTTGAACAGTTTGGACACTTACCTGCACCTGCGATAGCAGAGGTGTTTTCTGCTGGTGCGCTCTCGCCAGCAGAAGATCCGCCAGTCAAGCTTGATAATAGGTTTTCAAATGCCATTTTGTCTTTCCTCCAAAAAATATTTTTTATTTAATGGGACTTGCAGTCCCTATCAAATCAGATTTTTACGGGTAATCAATGCCCCCGTTTGGTGGCTTACAACGAAGCAATCGTCTTATGCCCTTGAATAAACCGATAAAAAGCCCATATTTCTTTAGTGCCATTATCATATAGGATGAGCAGGTAGGATAAAACCTACACTTTGCCCTGACCTCAAGCGGTGCGTACGCCTTATAAAGCAGTACCATACCGATTATAAAATTCTTTGTAAAGTGGATAGTCAAAAGAATAAATACAGGCAAGGTATATAAAATGTTGAAGGGTAACACTCCATAGCCTGCAAGCAAGCCGTATGTAACCCAGAAAATCGCAATCAAAATGGGTGAGACACCAAAGTAATATATAATGTCAGAAACCCTTATCTCTCGGATTTGCTTTTTCATTTAAGTATCTTGCACTTATTGTTACGAGAATCAAGCTCTATCTTAGCTCTTGTAACAAGCTCAGGCACAAGCTCCAGCTTGCCAAGAGAAACGCTTGTAACGATTTCTGTAACTAAATCTTGAATTTTCATTTCACAGCCCTGCAAGGACTCATGACTCATTGGGTCGCTGAAGCGAATCTTTTCAGAAAGGTCGGAAAGAAGCTTCTTAACCTCTGGGTCAGAAACCTGTGAAACGCAGGTGTCTACGTCTGCCTGTAGTGAACGAATATAGAACACCTTTTTCTTTGTATGCTCAATATTACTAGAAAGGTATGACATACCAAATCCGGCATAAAGGGCAACGATAATGTAAATACCTGTAATAATTGCCTCAGTTACCCAAACAGCAACAGAAATGTCAAAATTAAAGAATGACATAAATATCAAGCCTGCAACAAGGTAAATACCAAGGAACACGCTTTGTACAATAAACAAAACGGGAGTTTTTACAAGCTCAGTGCTGGATGAGCGTGTGCAGTAAAGGAATGCAATTACCGTTGTAATAATGTTTAGCGGGAACGTAAAGGACCAAGCAACCCAGAAGGATGGAAGGCTCAATCTCTCAGCTGGTACGCAAAGGAACAAGATGAGATTTATTATTCCAAAAGCCACTAAAACGGAAATTAAAGTAACTAAAAAACCTTTTTTCTTCATGTTGTGCGCCTCCTAATTAAAACTTATGGCCACAAACATGGCAGAAGCGAGCCGTACCCTCAAGGCTAGTTCCACAGTCAGGACAATTCTTGTTTACAATCTCGTCCTTTGTTGACTTAGCAACCCCTGCGCCACAGCCTGAGCAGAAGCGTGCACCGGGTGTAAGCTCAGCGCCACAGGACTCGCAGAATTGCTTCTTAGGTGCAACGGGTGTTCCACAGCTTGCGCAGAACTTCGCACCCTCGTTAAGCTGTGCGCCACAGCCTGTACAGGTAGCACCGGTAGCGCCTGTGCTTGCCGGATTCATAGCTTGACCGGTCATTCTACCAATCTCGCCACCAACGCCAAGACCCATGCCAACGCCCATTCCGGCGCCCATTACGGTTCCTGCAACGCCCTCGTTTTGAGCAGCAGCCTGCATAACGTCGAATCTTCTCTCGTCCTGATACGTATAGCCCTCAGCTGCACGAGCCGCTGCACGAGCCTGACCCATACGAACCGTTCTTATGGACTCAATATCAATATCGGTCATAGCCTCCATGCGCTTTTCCTTAGCAGCACGAAGCTTTGTAAGGTCAGAATCGCTAGCCTCTACCTGATTTACGTAGAAGTTGTCAAGAATAAGACCGAATGGCTCCAGGTTAGCGTTAAGCTTTGTCTTAATCTCCTCAGAAAGCTCATAAAGCTTTGCAGGAAGCTCAAGCACGCTCCAGCCTCTGTCGCCGATAGCCTTAGCGATTGTGTCCTTGATAGAAAGCATTGCCATACCCTTGGTTGCCTTCTTGATTGCGTCAAGGCCGAAATCGTTCATTTGACCAACAACCTTAACAACAAACTTTCTTGAATCGCTTACGCGAATACCCATCTTACCATTTGCTCTTACGCCAACAATAAGGTTGTATTTTGGGTCCTCCATAACGATAGGTGCACTTGTGCCCCAATCGAAATCAAGGATTGTTACCTTGTTGATGAAGAATACTTCACATTGGAATGGATTTCTTCCGCCAAAAACGAATGAGAATATCTTCTTTAGTAAAGGTAGATTTTCAGAGTTTAGGGTGTGTCTACCCGAGCCGAATAGGTCAAGCGCCTGACCGTCCTTGTAGAACAGCGCCTCTTGGGATTCGCCAACAATCAGCTGGGACTTGGTGTTAAAATCTTGAATACTGTGCTTATGTACGATATTGTTATTGTCGCCCTCGTACCTAATCACATCAAGTAAATTATTTGACATTGTCGTTCTCCTCCTATAAAATTCCAAGTTAAGATAATTTTAGCACAAATCGTTGCAAAAATCAATGATATTTATTAAATATATATTAATAAACGCGAATTTTATGCAAGTTGCTAAAAATAATATAAGTTAACTAACAAAAACAGATGCCAAATTTTAGTTAAAAGGTCAAAAAACTGCTCCACCATAAGAAATTTCGCAAAAGACGCACCCCCAGCCTCCCCCCTGTAATTAGTTAGATGTAAGAAGTTACACATAAGAAGCAACACCTGTAAGAAACTAGATGTAAGAAGTTACACATAAGAAGTCCCATTTTTTACAAAAAGCCTAATTTCCATGCTTGCCTCTATCACTAGTGATAGGGTAGAACAGCCTTCCACTTGAGGCGATTCCCCTAGTAGGGGAAATGTCGCAAAGCGACAAAAGGGTTCCTGTTTTGGAAAAAAAGGGGAACCGTCTAAAGACGGTGGATTAAGTGACACTCGAAAACTTGTTTTCGTTAGTGGAACTTATGCCCTAAAGGACTAACTTCGTGTCGCAGGGAACAAAGTGAGTCGCAGAGGTGTAGCCTCTAAAAGAGGCGTCTACGCAATGCAAAGTAGACAACCGTCAACTAAAAGTGGACAAAAGTAAACGCAAAGTAGTCAATCGTCAACTAAGAGTAGTCAAAAGTAAACGGATAGTTGACAAAATGCGAAAATTCCTCTCTACGATTCGTAGAATCTACAAGGGTTTATTAAAAAACAGGCTTCAATGTACCATTTTTGGTACATAGCTTTTTTGCAAAAATCAACCTTTTCTTCAAATTTGCTAAAAATGTAGGGTCAATGTAACATTTTTGGTACATAGGGAAACGCAGAGTTGCATAAAGGAAA
>JAFTXZ010000008.1 GCA_017461385.1 Clostridia bacterium
CCGTCATCAACAGGGCACGAGCTACCGATTTCACTTGCTCTATATCTGTTGTAGGCTTCATTGTATCTCCTTATTTTTGGCATAAAAAAAGCACAGAGCTTTTCTTTCTCTGTGCTGTGCGTTGTGGGCGGTTTTTGTTCTCACGGGAGTTCAAATCCTTTCAGTATTGGAAAATACCCATTTTTCATCTACAAAATCGAACTAAAATTTTTCGCCCGAAAAAAGCAAAAAAGCCTTGAAAAATCAAGGCTTTTTGCGGCGATATCTTTTTTATCGCCCTTTTATGGTGGAACTGTCGAGAGTCGAACTCGCGTCCGAAAATCACTTAACACAACTTTCTACGTAGGTAGTTAATCTACTGAAATTCCCCTACAAAACGCCGATTAACAGGCTTTCCTTCAGGTATTGCCTTAATGCTTGATTGATACAGGCAAAACTCTCAATTCAAGTTCATCTCTAACGTTTCGCCCTAGTCCAAGTCGAGATACTCTTGGGTAGAACGGGTGGCTTACAAGCCACAGCACTGCTTTAACTGAGTCTCCCGAGGGAGAATCAATTAGGCAGCCAATGCAACTTTATTGTTGTCGTTTATTATTTAATTTAGCCATTTTAACGGGATTAGCCAGCCCGCTACGCTTATCATGCCTCACAATCCCCGTCGAAGCCTTTACAGTCCCGTTTTGGAATTTAAGTCACGTGTAAGTATTTTAATTTATTGTTGTCAATTTGTCAAGTATTCTTTCAAATATCGCAAGATTTTTTCCATTAAAAAGCCGATTAAGAATTGCTTAATCGGCTTTTATGTGTCTTAAGCAAAAAATACGCCGTAGCCTTCTCCTGTTTTTCCGCCGTTTCTCAAATAATCCTTGTATGCACGTCTCATGCTTGTGTTTTCAGGATAATCCTCGATATTTCCAGTATAATCCATGTCAAACAATCTCCAAGCATCAAGATACTCGCCTTCCTTGTCGTGGGTTGCCCATATTACATCATATTCATGAGCAAATCTATAGGTGTTTGTCTTACTTGGAAACACTTCAAGGGTTGCAGGATATAAAAGCCAGCTATGACAAACAAATGCAATTGGATTATTTGTAATTTGATCTGCAAAGAACTCAGCAGCCATTTTATAGGATTTATCACAGCTTTCCTTGTCAATTGGAGTGAGCGATCTAGGAATGTGAACTCCAATTACTCTGTCCCCCTTTTTAAGCTTTTTGCCGTCCTTTTCATAATCTTGAATAAATTCAGTTAGTTCAAATTGCAATCTTTCAAGTCCGAATCTAGTCATATTGAAAAATCCAGGGAACCACCAAGCGACAAAAGAGCCGACGATTCCTTTAACTGCCTTGCATTCATCCATCTTATATTTCAGGTCACACATTGATTTTTCAAAAATCGAAAGATCAATACCTTTTTCGATATAAAGCTGTTTCAAATACTTTGAGAGGCACATAAACACCAAAAGCTCTATTGTATACGTATGTATGCCAACAATTTCGGCAATTTTTTGTGCGCCATTAACTATTATTTCATTGTAGTAATCAAGGTTTATATTGTCTTGATACTTTTTTATGCATTGGTTAAGTAACTCAAGTGCTTGGTCGTTTTTCACAATTGAATCAAAGGCTGATAGCAAAACTGTCTTATCGTTATCCTCATAATCCTTCATAAAACTAACCAAGTAGTCTCTCATATCTCTCATTTATTCTTTCCCTCCCTTTGTAGCTCTTTCAATTGCTCTTTTTGCGTCTTTTTTAGCTTCACTTTCACGTTTATCGTATAGCTTCTTGCCCTTGCAAACTCCAATTTCAAGCTTTACCTTGGAGCCCTTTAGATACATGGTTAATGGTATTAATGAATAGCCGTCTCTTGTTAACAAGCCGTTTAGCTTCATTATTTCTTTTTTGTGGAGCAAAAGCCTCTTGTGCCTTAATGGATCCTTATTGAAGATATTACCCTTTTCGTAAGGACTAATATGAATACCCAAAGCAAGCATCTCGCCAGCATAAACCTTGCAGAAGGAATCCTTTAAGTTGACTTGACCAAGGCGAACTGATTTAACCTCTGTGCCACACAATTCAATTCCAGCCTCATACTTTTCTATAACGAAGTAATCGTGATATGCTTTCTTGTTTTGTGCAATAATCTTTACATTTTCAGACATGGTATTCCTCCTTTACTTAGTTTTGCAATTTAGTATAACATATTTATAATTCATTTGCAATAGCATATTTTGTCGCAATTGACAAAAGCATTGCATTGTGATAAAATAAAAAGGAGGTGATTATATGGACTACGAAATAATTTTTTCTAAAAGAAAAACCATTTCTCTTTCTGTAAAAAGAGACAAAAGAATTGTAGTTCGTGCTCCGTTCCACACTCCAAAAAGTCGCATAGACAATTTTGTTCAAAAAAACGCTTTTTGGATAAGCCAGCGTCAAAAGTATTATGACCATGCTCCAAGCATAGATGATTTTACCAGTGAACAAATCAAAGAACTAAAAACCAATCTACAAAGGATTATTACACCAATTTTGTCAGAATACTCTTATAAAATGAGAGTTTCTCCCAACAAGGTATCTATAAATACCGCAAAAACAAGATTTGGGAGCTGTTCTTCAAACGGTAATTTGAACTTTTCCTGCAGACTTGCATTGTATCCTCAAAAAGCAATCGAATACGTTTGCGTGCATGAGCTTGCGCATCTTAAGGAAATGAATCATTCGAGTAAATTTTGGAGCATTGTAGAAGCGCAGTTGCCTGATTATAAAGAAGCCAAAAAGCTATTGAAATGAGGTTAATATGAATATTGTTATATTGGATTACAAAACCTTAGGAGAGGATTTAGACCTTTCTTCTGTGTACAAGTTTGGTAATGTTATCAAATATCCATCGACGACTCAAGAGCAAGCTCCCGAACGAGTAAAGGATGCAGACATTGTTATCGTTAACAAGGTAAAAATGACCAAGGAAGTTGTGGAAAATGCGAGCAATCTAAAATTAATTTGCGAAACTGCAACAGGATACGACAATATAGATATTGATTATTGCAATAGCAAGGGTATCTGCGTCGCCAATACACCTGCATATTCCACACCATGTGTCGCTCAGGTTACTGTTTCCATGGTTTGCTCTTTAATTACGCATTTGCATGAATATAGACAGTTTGTCCATAACGGTTCTTATCAAAATAGTGGTAATGCAAACTGTCTTGTTCCGGTTTACCACGAGTTTTGTGGCCTAACTTGGGGAATTATTGGATTTGGAAACATAGGAAAAGCTGTTGGAAGAGTCGCTGAAGCCTTTGGTTGCAGATTATTAGTTAACAAAAGAACTCCGATTGAGGGTTATAATTGCGTAGATTTAGAAACCTTGTTAAAGGAATCAGATATTATTTCTATTCACTGTCCACTAACTGATAAAACTAGAAATATGATCGGCAAAAATGAGCTTGCTCTTATGAAAAAAAGCGCTATTATTGTCAACGTCGCGCGCGGAGCCGTTTGGAACGAGCAAGACGTTACTGACGCTATTGTTGAAGGAAGAATTGCTGGAATAGGTTGTGATGTTTTCTCTGCCGAGCCACTGCCACTCAATCATCCATTTAACAAGCTTTTGAATTACGATAACGTTTTACTAACTCCACACATGGCATGGGGTTCATACGAATCTAGAAGCAGATGCTTTTCTACAGTTGTTTCAAACATTGAGGCTTTTTTATCTGGAAAAGAGCAAAATCTAATCAAATAACCGCCTATATTATATTTTTATAGAATTTTTCAAAATATCTATTGACAAAGTCGCCAATTTAATGTATAATACTTAGGCAACGCGGGTGTGGCGGAATTGGCAGACGCGCTAGACTTAGGATCTAGTGCCAAAAGCATGCAGGTTCGACCCCTGTCACCCGCACCAAAAAAGTGCTCACATTTAGTGAGCACTTTTTGTTTTATATTAGAGAAATCATGATACCTGCTATTATCGTGATAGCGCAGAAAACTCGATATGCTATATGCTTTTCCTTGAATACAAGCTTGCCCATAAATATGGTTACAAGGACGCTGGATTGCTTAATTAAGGTCATTACAACAACCGTACTATTTGGATTAGCATTTGCTAAAAACAGACATCGATCTCCCAAGACGAATATAATGCTCATTATCCATATCCATGGATTTTTAACGCATTTTCTAACATTAATTTTTTCGTTCTTAAAGAAAATATATGCTCCATACCATAGCACTAAATACAGCATGTACCAAAACTGAAGCTGTGCAGATGTTATAACTGAATCGCCAATTAGCCATCTGTTCGTGTCAGTTGCCATAAGCCACTTATCCATTGTTGCTGAAATGGAGTTCAGAACACCTGATATTAAAACCAATAGAACAATCCTTTTATTTGTTTTTTCCCCCGTTCCCCTCTTAGTTTTCACGTTTACAAGTGTTATTCCAACAATTACAAGGACAATACCGATTATTTGGAATACTCCTAGCTTTTCGCCAAGAAGTAAAACGCCAAGTAATACTGCAAATATTACTCTTCCCATATCTATAACGCTATAGATACTTAGTGGTAAACGCTTAATTGAATTGAGGGCACAAATCCATGCAACAAATATTATTGCGGATTTGAACATAATTACAAGATGCAACAGGGCAGATACTTGAAAAATATCGCTTGAAAAGGGAATTATCATAAAAAAGCCAAAAAGCGTGTAAAAGAACAGCACCTCAATAACGCTGTTCTTTTCCATCGCTTTTTTCTTTAATCCTTCTCTCAATCCCTTTACTATTCCATAAATCAGAATAAAAAGAATCCAGATGTGTTGCATTATAATAGATGTACTCCTTTTTTAGCACACTCCTCGGAGGTTTTTTCTCCCCAATAAGAGGACTGCACCTCTCCAATATGTGCCTTACGCAAGAAATACATACACATTCTAGATTGGCCTATACCGCCACCTATTGTGTATGGCAACTCGCCATTCATAAGTGCATTGTGATAATCAAGCTTCATTCTATCAAGGCAGTTTCTTTCCTTAAGTTGTCTTTCAAGTGCCTTTTCATCAACACGAATACCCATAGATGATAGCTCTAGTGCAATATCCAAGACAGGATAATAAACTATGATATCACCGTTTAGCTCCCAATCATCATAGTCCGGAGCTCTTCCATCGTGCTGTTCACCTGATTTTAGCTTTCCACCTATTTTCATTATAAACACAGCGCCATGCTCTTTTGCTATCTCTTTTTCACGCTCCTTTGGAGTAAGCGTTGGATACTTATCCTCTAGCTCCTGCGCCGTTACAAAAGTAATACTTTCTGGAAGCTGATTTCCAATAAAATCATACTCATAAGCTATAAAATTCTCAGTGTGCTTAAGAGTATTGTAGATGATCTTTACCGTCTTTTTTAGATACTCCTCAGTCCTTTGCTCCTTGGTAATAATTCTTTCCCAGTCCCATTGGTCAACATACATAGAATGAATATTATCAGTTTCCTCATCGCGACGGATAGCTATCATATCAGTGTACAGTCCTTCTCCTGCCTTGAAGCCGTAGTCTTTCAACGCAACTCTTTTCCATTTTGCAAGAGAGTGAACTATCTCAAGCTCTCTCCCTGTAATTGTATCAAAGGAAACTGGACGCTCTGTGCCATTTAGGTTATCGTTTAATCCACTTTTTGGAGAAACAAAAAGTGGCGCTGATACTCTAGTAAGATTCAACCCAATTGCCAAATCTCTTTCAAAAAAATCTTTTACTTTTTTTATGGCTACCTCTGTTTGTCGTATATCCAATAGCGATTTGTAGCCATCTGGTATAAAAAATGACATCTTCTTCTCCTTTAGTTGACTAAAGTAATTTTACACTAGTATATCACAGCTTAACTTTTTTTGCAATAGTCAATTAAATATTATTTTTAATTATTATATATATTGACATATTTGCCTTTGTATGTTAGAATAAATATGTGCAAAACTACCCAAAAGGAGTATTTTATGAGAAAACATATAGGCAAAATTGCCATAAGCTTTGCTATTTGTATTGTTATCATAGCATCGGTGCTATGTTTTACTATATTTTCCGAGGACACATCTAACGCCCCTGTCATATCATGGACCTACGAGATTGACACGACCAATAAAACGGCTACTATAACAGGATTTAATTTTACAGGAAGCTATACTAAGGAATTCAATATTCCTAATATCATTACAGACAAAGGAATCGACTATCCTGTAACCGTAATAAAAGCAAATGCCTTTAAGGAGAAAGCCACTGTTTTTGGTAAGCTAACTTTACCTGAAAACCTAACTACTATTGGTGAAAATGCTTTTAAGGGAACTCAAATTTTCGGTGAAATAATTATTCCACAAAACGTTACTACAATCGGAAATTCAGCATTTGAGAACTGTAAAGGAATTACAAGTGTTGTTTTACCCGCTGGACTAAAGAATATCAGCTCATACACATTCAAGAATTGTTCCGCATTAAAAACAGTTAACACAGAAAATGTTGAATCATTCAGAAAAGAATGCTTTAGCGGTTGTTATGCTCTTTATAACATGAGTATTTCAAGCAACGCTAAAACTATTGAAGACAAAGCATTCTACGATTGTCGTTCATTGGATCAGACGTATGATATCTCTAGTGTAACATCTTTAGGAAAGGAAGTTTTCTTTAATTGCGAAAGGCTTGAAGGCTTCATTATGCCTGACAAGGGCTTTGACCTTAAGTTCTTCTCTGGTTGCACAGGAATTAAGTCTTTTGAGATAAAAGAATCTGACACTGCTGAGTATATTACGAAGGACGGCGTAATTTTTGACAAAGCAACAAATGGAACAGTTCTTTTGCTTTATCCTACTAACAAAGATGGAGATACATACAGCATTCCATCTACAGTAACAGAAATTGCAAATGGTGCATTTGCTTATTCAAAAAATCTTGAGCACGTTATTATTCCTGAGAGCGTATCAAAAATTTCACCTGAGGCATTTAAGTACTCCTCAATAAAGTCCGCGTACATTCCTGATAGCGTTTCATCGTTAAGTGTTGACATATTTATGGGTTGCGCTGATTTGGAATGGGTTGTTCTTGGAAAAAACGTTGCTGCTGTCGGTGTAGACTGCTTCAAGGGAACCAATTCAAATTTGGTTGTTATTGCTAAAAACCCCTCTGTTTCAAAGCCAGATGGCGTTGGTAAATTCTATTCTTTAAGTGATTACCAGTGCATTGACCACTACTATGGCTTTGCTGATAAGGATGCTACTTGTACTGAAAGCGGATATAAGAAATGTATTGTTTGTGATAGAATTACTTATATCAGGGAATTAGGTCACAGCGGTGCAATTATTGAAAAATCTACTCTTTCTTGTACAACCGACGAATATTACGTTGTCAGCTGTTCAAGATGTGGAGAAAAAGATAAAACTGTAACAAAATATGCATCCGGACACACTCCAATTACTAATACCATCGCGCCTAGCGAAACACGTTCAGGTTACGTGATTAACAAGTGCATAACCTGCCACGAAACATACGTAGACAACTTTTCCAATTACGTGGGCAAAGAGCCTTGTAAGACACATATAAACATTGATACTATTGAGATTTCAGTTGCAAGCTGTGTTACCAACGGGTTAACCATCTACTATTGTACGGATTGTGGTTCTTACATACGTGAAACAACCGTGCCAAAATCAGAGTGTCATTTTGAGGTAACATTTGAAGCGATTTCCAGTTGTACAGTTAACGGTCAAATTATTGAAAAATGTACCAACGAGGGTTGCAATGCAACAAAGACAACTACTCTACCACTCAAGGAGCACTCACATACCTGGTATACAATTTCTGAAAAGAAGGGCTATGAGTATAGTACTTGTTCAGTTTGTGGTATTTTTGAAAGCAGAAAGGTTGACTACTCTGCGTTAACTACATTAATTAGCAAGGTATCTCATTTTTATGAGAAATACTATTCTCCAGAGACCATTGCTATTATTAGACCTATAATTGAGAGTCAAAATCTCAACCTAACTCAGGAGGCGGTTGATTATAATGCACAGGTGCTTCGTTCGGCACTTGCTAACATTTCATTTAACGTTACAGACGTTCCTGTTGTATTTATAGAATACGGCAACTTGAATCCTGATTCTGCTCCATCTAAAGAGTACGAGGCTGCGAAGATTTATATTGCTTCTTTAGATAAAAACGGAAATCCTCAGGTTGATGCTATTGAATACAATGGAACTATGAAAATGAGAGGTAATTCAACAGCAGACGAGGACAAAAACCCCTATAATATCAAGTTCACCTCAAAGGTTGATTTGTTTGGCATGGGCGCTGGTAAAAAATATTGCTTGCTTGCAAACCTTTTCGACCAAACACTTTTAAGGAATGCAATGGCAATCGAATTTTCACAAGCTATTGATATTCAATTTGCTCCCAAATATCAATTTGTAGAGGTTTACTATAACGGCAGATACGATGGTCTATATATGCTCACCACTCCTATGGATATTGGAGAGGACAGAATAGACATTGACGAGGACAAGGATATTGTTCTTGAGGTTGAAAGAGATAATGGCGATCATAGAAAAGTAATGAAGGATGACGAAGTATATATAAAGTCTTCACTATGGAATATCAACTCCCTTGTAGAGGGAAGCTCTGACCTTTCTGGCGAAGCTTACTCCAATCTATACTCCTCATTTAACATGATAGACTTTGCAATTAAAAGCGGAGATTGGAATTTGATTCAACAATACGTTGACATTGAGTCAATGTCTAGGTATTACGTTATTCACGAATACTTAAAGGAAGCAGATATGTGCTATGACTCTACTCGTTTCTACATTAAGGACGGCAAGCTGTACGGCGGTCCAGTTTGGGACTTTGACCTAGGTTTAGGCAATATATCTATTAATTCTGGTCAAGCTGGTGATGACAATTCCCACGATGCGTGCAACAACGAAGGAAAATGGGCTGCAATAAACATGGGCGTTGAAAACAATAGTGCTACAGGCTATTGGGCTGACTGTCGTTGGGCAAGCAATACTACACTTTGGTTCCCTTACTTAATGAAATATTCACCTGATTTTCAAGAAAAGGTGAGACAGATTATCATCGATTATGAAGATGAAATGCGATTAATGTACGAGGACAAGGTGATTAGTAAGCGTGAGGTTATCGAGAATAAAATTGATATACATCACGAAAATGAACAATTTATAAATGCTCGTATTAGAAATTACCAAAAATTCAATATTGCTAAATCTCACACCTCTATGTCGAACCTGAAATCTAGCTACTCAGATGCTATTGACTACATGAGAGGTTGGCTAAAGGAGCGTCATGCATGGATGTATGAAGCTTATACAGGCAACGAGCTTCCACCAGCAAAGACTGGAAAATAAAACAATTAAACGGTGTTCTCTACTGAACACCGTTTTTTCATGTTATTAGTAAAAAAAGAAGGCAAAAAGCCTTCTTTTTTGTTATTCAACATCCTCATCAGATGAAGCGTCTACCTTTTTGACACCAACCTTGTTATATGCACTAAGTCCAGTACCGGCAGGAATGAGCTTACCAATAATAACGTTTTCCTTAAGTCCAAGGAGATGGTCAACCTTACCACGAATTGCAGCCTCTGTAAGAGCCTTTGTTGTCTCCTGGAAGGATGCAGCGGACAAGAATGATTCAGTTGAAGATGCAGCCTTAGTAATACCAAGTAGTATTGGTGAGCAGGTTGCAAGACGAAGATCAATTTCACCTGCATCAATTCTAGCTTGAATTCTCTCGTTTTCCTCAAGGAATTCAGCAACATCCATTGATACACCCTCGATAAGATCTGTATCTCCAGAATCCTCAACCTTAACACGTCTTGTCATTTGACGTGTAATTACCTCAACGTGCTTATCGTCAACCTCAACGTTTTGTGAACGGTAAACCTTTTGAACCTCACGAACGATATAGTCATAAACAGCTTCGATACCACTGATTTTAAGAATATCAGCAGGAGCCATATAGCCTTCTGTTAGTGGCTGACCCTTTGTTACATGGTCGCCATCTTGGATAACCATATTAGTTCCAAATGGTACGTCATAGCTGAATGTTGCACCTGTTTCCTCATCGGTAACAGTAATCTTATTAATTCTGCCCTCAAGAGTGATAATCGCTGTACCAGTTGCTTCACAAGCAATTGCTGGCTTCTTTGGACGTCTTGCTTCAAATAGCTCTTCAACTCTTGGAAGACCCTGAGTAATGTTAGCAGAAGCGACACCACCAGTATGGAACGTTCTCATTGTAAGCTGTGTACCAGGCTCACCAATTGACTGAGCAGCAATAACACCGACTGCCTCACCAACGTTAACCTGCTTGGAGCTTGCAAGGTCCATACCATAACAATGAGCACATACGCCACGCTTTGTCTTACAACGAAGCACTGAACGAACCTTAACCTCTTTTATTCCTGCAGAAACAATTTTATCAACATCCTTAAGGAGAATCATTTCGTTTTCCTTAACGATAACCTCACCAGTTGCAGGATTTACAATATCCTCAACAGTATATCTACCAAGAATTCTATCCTTAATAGACTCAACGATTTCGCCACCATCAACAATGTCACTCATTACCATGTAGTCACGAGTTCCACAGTCTTCCTCACGAATAATTACTTCGTGAGATACGTCAACAAGTCTTCTTGTCAAGTATCCTGAGTCAGCAGTCTTAAGCGCTGTATCGGAAAGTGACTTACGAGCTGAACGTGCTGCAATAAAGTATTCAAGAATTGTCAAGCCCTCACGGAAGTTAGACTTAATTGGAATTTCCATTGTTTTACCAGTAGCGGTAAACATAAGTCCACGCATACCTGCAAGCTGACGCATCTGAGTCATACTACCACGGGCACCAGAGTCAGACATCATCTTGATTGGGTTGTACTTGTTAAAGCTCTTTTGGATTTCACTAACTACGTCATTTGTAGCCTTGTTCCAAATATCAATTACGCAGTTGTATCTTTCCTCGTCTGAAAGCTCACCATCGTTATAGTGTGCAAAGATTTCATCAACCTGAGCCTCAGCATTCTTAACGATTTCATACTTCAAATCTGGAATTGTCATATCTGCAACTGAAATTGACAAAGAAGCCTTTGTAGAATACTTATAACCCATTTCTTTAATGTGGTCAAGCACCTCTGCAGCCTTTGTAAAGCCGTGAATTTTAATAGTTCTGTCAACAATCTGTGATAGTTGCTTGCTTCCAGCTACAAAGTCAATTTCAAGCCCAAATGGGTCTTTTTCTCTATCTACATAGCCAAGATCCTGTGGGATATATTCATTGAAAATTAGCTTACCAAGTGTAGCATCGATTATTTTAGACTTTTTCTCGCCGTTTATAACCTTTTCAACTCTAACCTTAATTGGTGCATGAATTTCAAGGTCCTTATTAGCGTAAGCCATCATTGCTTCGTCAAAGTTACGATAAACGCTACCAGCGCCCTTCTCGCCCTCTTTGTCAAGTGTCAAATAATATGAGCCAAGAACCATGTCCTGAGATGGTACTGCGATAGCCTTACCATCAACTGGCTTTAGTAGGTTGTTGGCAGAAAGCATAAGGAATCTTGCCTCTGCTTGTGCTTCATTTGACAAAGGAACGTGTACTGGCATTTGGTCGCCGTCGAAGTCAGCGTTAAACGCCTTACATACGAGTGGGTGAAGTCTAATTGCTCTACCCTCAACTAGTACAGGCTCAAATGCTTGAATTGAAAGACGGTGAAGTGTTGGAGCACGGTTCAATAGAACTGGATGCTCTTTAATAACGTTTTCAAGTGCGTCCCAAACCTCGTCTACTGCCTTTTCAACGTTTCTCTTAGCTTCCTTAATATTGAGTGCCTTGCCTGTTTCTACAAGACGCTTAATTACGAATGGCTTGAATAGCTCAAGTGCCATTTCCTTTGGAAGACCACATTGATAAATCTTTAGATTTGGACCTACAACGATAACGGAACGACCAGAATAGTCAACACGCTTACCGAGAAGGTTTTGTCTAAAGCGTCCCTGCTTACCTCTAAGCATCTCGGAAAGAGACTTAAGAGGTCTAGAGCTTGCACCAGTAATCGGCTTGCCTCTCTTACCATTATCAATCAATGCGTCAACTGCTTCTTGAAGCATTCTCTTTTCATTTCTTGTAATGATTGCAGGTGAGTCAATCTCAATATATTTCTTTAGACGATTATTTCTGTTAATTACTCTTCGATAAAGCTCGTTTAAGTCAGAAGCTGCGTATCTACCACCATCAAGCTGTACCATTGGTCTGATATCAGGTGGAAGAACAGGAAGAACATCAAGAATCATCCACTCTGGCTTATTACCAGACTTTCTGAACGCCTCAACGATTTCAAGTCTCTTTATAATACGTACCTTCTTTTGACCAGAGGATTTCAAAAGCTCCTCCTTAAGCTCCTTAGAAAGTGCCTCTACATCAATTTCTTGTAGAAGCTTCTTAATAGCCTCTGCGCCCATTTCAGCAACGAATCTATCGCCATATTTTTCATAATATGTGTAGTATTCGCTTTCGCCAAGAAGCTGTCCCTTTACAAGTGGTGTTTCACCTGGGTCAACAACGATTCTCTTTGAGAAATAAAGAACGCTATCAAGTGCCTTTGGTGAAAGCTCAAGCATAAGACCCATTCTAGATGGTATAGCCTTGAAGTACCAAATATGTGATACAGGGCAAGCAAGCTGAATGTGTCCCATTCTCTCACGGCGCACCTTCTTTGTGGTAACCTCAACTCCACACTTTTCGCATCTATGTCCCTTATGACGTGAACGCTTGTATCTTCCGCAAGAGCACTCCCAGTCCTTAGTTGGACCAAAGATTTTCTCGCAGAAAAGTCCATCCTTTTCCGGTTTTTGAGTACGGTAGTTGATGGTCTCAGGCTTTGTTACCTCGCCTGAGGACCAACTAAGGATTTTTTCCGGAGACGCAAGACCTATTTTTATAGAATCAAATGTATGTTCCATCAGCATTTTCCTTCTTTTAGTATTTTTAAGTTAATTTTAGTCATCGAAGTCATCAAAATCTTGATTTTCCGAATAAGCATCGCTATCGTCGATGTCGTCGAGATCATCAATGAATTCATCTTCATCATAGTCATCGTAATCCTCATCGCCGTAATCCTCATCACCATCATCTATGTCAGCTGGCAATGGTCGTATTGGCTTAGCAGGAACAATTTCCTCTTCACAAAGATTTGATAACTCAATTTCCTTACCCTCTTTATCATATACGGTAATATCAAGTGCAAGGGCTTGTAGCTCCTTAACAAGAACCTTAAATGATTCAGGTACACCTGGAGTTGGAATATTTTGTCCCTTAACGATTGCCTCATAAGCCTTTGTTCTACCGAGAATATCGTCACTCTTAACGGTCAAGATTTCTTGAAGTGTGTATGCAGCACCATAAGCCTCAAGTGCCCAAACTTCCATTTCACCAAAACGCTGACCACCAAACTGAGCCTTACCTCCAAGTGGTTGCTGAGTAACAAGTGAATATTTACCGATTGAACGCGCGTGAATCTTATCATCAACAAGGTGGTGAAGCTTCAAGTAGTACATAATACCTACTGTTACAGGGTTGTCAAATGCTTCGCCTGTACGTCCATCATAAAGAATCTGCTTACCATCACAAACCTTTAGCTTACCTTCCTCTAGAAGCTTCTTAAGAGCCTCAGGATTGTTTCTTGTTTCCTTGTCAAGCTTTTGTATATCCTTCTTACCGTCTTCTCTAATTACCTCTTCGAAGAGCTCCTTACCATCTGTATTTTCATTTGGCAATACATCTCTCCAAAGTCCTGCCATCTTTAAGCATTCGAAAATGTCCTTTTCCTTAGCACCATCAAATACTGGTGTCATAATCTTCCAACCGAGCTTCTTTGCCGCGATTCCAAGATGCACCTCAAGTACCTGACCGATGTTCATACGAGAAGGAACGCCGAGTGGGTTAAGAACGATGTCAAGTGGTGTACCATCTGCCAAGAAAGGCATATCCTCTGGTGGGAGAATTCTTGATACAACACCCTTATTTCCGTGACGACCAGCCATCTTGTCACCTACAGAGATTTTTCTCTTTTGTGCTACATAAACCTTTACAAGCTTATGAACACCAGGTGCAAGCTCATCGCCGTTTTCACGTGAGAATACCTTTACGTCAACAACAATACCATTGTCGCCGTTCTTTACACGCAAGGATGTATCTCTTACATCTCTTGCTCTATCTGAGAATATTGCACGAAGCAATCTATCCTCTGGAGTTAATTCTGTTTCACCCTTTGGTGTAACCTTACCAACAAGAATATCAGATGCCTTAACCTCAGTACCAATTCTTACGATACCGTTTTCATCAAGGTTCTTTAGGGCATCCTCACCAACATTGTGGATATCACGAGTAATCTCCTCTGGACCGAGCTTTGTATCTCTTGCTTCAATTGTTCTTTCTTCAATATGGATAGAGGTATAAACGTCGTTTCTAACAAGATTTTCGTTAAGAAGAACAGCGTCCTCATAGTTGTAGCCTTCCCAGGTCATAAAGCCGATAAGAGCATTCTTACCTAGTGAAATTTCTCCATTTGAGGTTGCAGGACCATCTGCAATAACCTGTCCTGCCTCAACTCTTTCACCAACAACAACGATTGGTGCTTGGTTGATACAGGTTTCCTGGTTTGAACGCTTGAATTTTACAAGCTCATACTTGTCCTTAAGTCCTCTATCATTCTTGATAATGATGTTAAGAGCATCAACTCTTTCAACAACACCGCCCTCTTTAGCAAGCACAACTACACCTGAGTCAACAGCTGCCTTGTACTCCATACCAGTACCTACAATTGGTGAATCAGTTGTAAGTAGTGGAACTGCTTGCTTCTGCATGTTTGAACCCATGAGTGCACGAGCATTGTCGTCATTTTCAATAAATGGAATCATAGCTGTAGCTACAGATACAACCATCTTAGGGGAAACGTCCATGTAGCTTACTCTAGATGAATCTGTTTCCAAGATTTCGTTTCTTTCACGAACGATAATCTTGCTCTTAACAAAGCGCTTGTTTTCATCAAGCTCCTCGTAAGCCTGAGCAATTACGTGTCCATCCTCTTCCTCGGCTGTTAGATACACAACCTCATCTGTTACTACGCCATCAATAACCTTACGATAAGGAGCCTTAATAAAGCCATACTTATCAATGATTGCGTATGTTGATAGATAAGAGATAAGACCGATGTTTGGTCCTTCTGGTGTTTCAACTGGACACATTCTTCCATAGTGAGTATGGTGAACGTCACGAACCTCAAAGGATGCTCTGTCTCTTGACAAGCCTCCAGGACCTAGCGCTGAAATACGGCGCTTATGTGTTAGCTCTGCAAGTGGGTTGTTTTGATCCATAAACTGAGAAAGTGGTGATGAACCAAAGAACTCTCTAATTGCAGATGTGATTGGCTTTGTGTTTACAATTGTCTTTGGAGATAGCTCCTCAACATCTTGTGTGTTCATTCTTTCACGAATGATTTTGTCCATACGGGACATACCGATACGGAGTTGGTTTTGCAAAAGCTCACCAACGCAACGCAGACGACGATTTCCAAGGTGGTCAATATCATCCTTCTTACCGATGTTGTATTCCAAGCCTACCAAATAGCCAATAGACGCAAGAATATCTTCAGGTGTAATATGCTTTGGACAAAGCTTTTCGGTATTTTGCTTGATTGCCTCGATAATAGCTTCTCTATCACCTGCGCACTCTTCAATGATAGCCTTAAGATTTTCAAAGTGAAGTCTTTCAGCTACACCAAAGTCCTCAAGACCATCTCTCCAGCCTTCCCAAAGAAGATACTTAGGATCGATTGTTCCATTACCAAACACCTTAATTTCAACAGGGTTTCCAGACTCTCTGTCAAGGGTGTTAACATAAACTTCATTTACACAGTTAGCCTCAATAAGCTCGATATCTTCCTTGGTAATAACCTTACCAACCTCACACAAAACCTCGCCTGTTAAATTACTAATAACGGCTCTTGAAAGTGTTAAGCCTAGTATACGCTTTGCGATTGATAGCTTTTCGTTAAATTTATAACGACCTACGCTATAAAGGTCATATCTTTTACCATCAAAGAATAGATTATGAATCAATTGCTTTGCACTCTCTGCAATTGCAGGATCACCTGGGCGAAGTCTCTTGTAAATTCCCTTAAGAGCCTCCTCTTGAATAGAGGTATTAAACTCCTCTGCAAGCTTATCGCTTTCATCCTTTGCAAGAGTTGGATTCATAAACTTTTCGCCAAACGCATCCTTTATGTCCTCTTCAGTTTCAATTCCGAGGGCACGAATTAGCATTGTAACTGGCATTTTTCTATTTTTATCTATCTTAACATAGAAAGTATTTGATGAGTCAGTCTCATACTCTAGCCATGCACCACGATATGGAATAATTGTAGCATTGTAAATGTGCGAACCAACCTTATCAATGGTGTATCCATAGTACATACCTGGAGAACGCATAATTTGAGATACAATAACACGCTCTTTTCCGTGGATAACGAATGTACCGTTATCTGTCATCAAAGGAAAATCTCCCATGAACACATTGTGTTCCTTCACTTCACCAGTAAGTCTATTTGTAAGACGTACATTTACGTAAAGTGGTGCTGAGTAGTCAACGCCTCTGATTTTACTTTCTTCTACCGAATACTTTGGTTGATTTACATCGAGTGTATGTGATACAAACTCAACGCAAAGATCACCAGAGTGATCCAAAATAGGAGAAACATCGTGCAACACCTCTGTGATTCCCTTTTCCAAAAACCATTGATAGGATTCCTTTTGCACGGCAATTAGATTTGGCATCTCACACAACTCATTAATTTTCGAGAAATTCATTCTCGTGGTTTTGCCAAGTTTTTGTTCTTTGACCATTTTTTCACTCCAACTTCTCTTTTATAATATAATATAAAAGTATTATTTAGAAAATATTTGTGCGATTACAGATTATATCACCTGTTTTTTTGTTTGTCAATAGGTATTTTGAATTTTTTACCATTTTGTTTTTTTAGTCAAAATAATTTACAAATAATTCATAAACTTTTTACTTATCATTCAAATGTAAATTTTATATGAATTTTGTAATATTTCTTTTCCTGCACTATCAATCAACACTGTAATTACGTTCAGATTTCCACAAATTATTTACAAAAAATAATTTTCACTTTTTTCAAAAAGCTATTGATTTTTCAAAAATAGTGTGTTAATATATATAACTGTACGAACAGGCTATATCTGTGGCACCCTCTCAGGCAACGGATAGTGCATCTGTCGGATTATAATATTAAAGGAGGACACACAAGTGCCTAATATCAAATCTGCTAAGAAGCGTGTTAAGGTTATTGAAACAAAAACACTTCGTAACAAGATGCTCAAATCTCAGTTGAACACAGCTGTTAAAAAGTTTAAGGCTGCTGTAGAAAGCGGAGACAAGGAAGCTGCTCAAGTTGCTTATGTAGCTGCTGTAAAGAGAGTTGACAAGGCTGTTAGCCAAGGTATTCTTCACAAGAATAACGCAGCTCACAAGAAGAGTCAGTTCACACTTATGTATAACAAGATGGCGTAAAGCCGACAAGGAACTCTGTTAACCCACAGAGTTCTTTTTTATATCACTATTCTCTATTGACTTTTCTTATTTTTTAAGGTAAAATTGTAATATACTTTTTGAAAAGGAGCTTTTGTTTATGAACGAGCCAATCTATACATCTACATCCAGAAAGGATTATATAGTTTATCCCAACAGAGTCGTTTTAGGTAACGTTATCATTCCACGCTCAGCCATTCACAAGCTTGTTTGGGTAGAACCCGACAAATGCTTTGCCGGTATGCTCCAAATTTTCATAGGGTCTTATCCTACGTCTATCCAAGTACTTCACGAACAAAAGCAGGATTTTGAGGATTTCAAAAAAGCAATCGAACAAATACTACTATAACCAAAAAAGAGACCCAAAGGTCTCTTTTAATTATTAAAAAGGAGCCAATTGGCTCCTTTTTTATTATTAGTCATCAATGTAAGGCATAAGAGCCATAAAACGTGCACGCTTAATAGCCTTTGTTAACTCACCTTGGTGATGAGCACAGGTACCTGTAATTCTTCTAGGAAGAATCTTTGCACGCTCAGTAACATACTTTCTCAAACGAGCAGTATCTTTGTAATCTATATGACCAATCTTATCAGCACAGAAAGCACAAACCTTCTTTTTCTTGCGCATCATCTGACGAGCAGGACGTGCTGAACCAACTTGTTCCTTTTCAATGTTGTTATCCATCGTTTTTACTCCTTATAAATTTTGTTTTTGCTCACAATGAGCATTATGTCGTTCGTTAGAACGGTAAATCATCGTCTCCAGAAATTTCTTCAAACTTTGGTGCAGATGGTGGTGTTTGGAATGCTGGCTCCTCAAAGTTACCAGCTACAGGTGCATCTGCCTTAGAGTCTACAAAGAAAGCTTCCTCTGCCACAACCTCTGTAGCATAGCGCTTGTTGTTTTGCTGATCATTCCATGTTCTTGTCTGAATTGTACCGGAAACACAGATTGAGCTTCCTTTTTTGAAATACTTACAAATTAAATCAGCAGTTTGTCTCCAAGCAACGCAAGTAATAAAGTCTGCTTGCGCATCCTTACCCTTACGATTTACAGCTATTGTAAAAGATGTAACAGCTACTCCTTGTGGAGTTGTTTTAAGCTCGGGGTCAGCAGTTAATCTACCACCCAAAATTACCTTGTTCAAATTCAAGTTTGCCATTTTGAATTGCCCCTTTCTTTAGCTTACGCTTCTTTTTTCGTCTTTTTGTCTTCGATCTTACGGATTACGATAAAACGAAGAATGTTTTCGTTAATCTTCATAAGACGCTCAAGCTCGCTTGTGAATGAGCCCTCGCTCTTAAAGTTAACAAGAACATAGTAACCCTCGCTCTTGTCATTGATAAGGTATGCAAGCTTACGCTTACCCCACTCATCAACAGACTCGACGGTACCGTTTTCTGCAATTAATGCAGTGAACTTCTCTACAGTTGCCTTAACATCTTCATCAGAAAGTGTTGCATCAACTACAAACAAAGTTTCATAAGAGTTCATAACCTTTTCCATCTTTTTTACCTCCTTTGGACTTAAACGACCATCAGCTAAATATTTCTGACGGTAGGAGCGAGTATAAAATACCCGTTCTGCGTTATTGTACCATACAATTATTTTATTGTCAAGCGTTTTTTAATAATTTTTAGTTGAAATAAAAATCATAGTATGTTACAATTAGGTATCTAGTTTTAAGGAGTTACTATATGAAGCATGTGGATATATATACCGATGGCTCTTGTCGTGAAAACCCAGGGCCTGGTGGCTGGGGCGCAATCCTAGTATATAAAGGTGTTGAAAAGGAACTTTGTGGTGGCGAAGCTAATACCACTAATAATCGTATGGAGCTTACTGCTGTAATTAAGGCGTTTCAAGCTTTGAAGGAGAGCTGCGAGGTTACATTAACCTCTGATTCCAAATACGTTCTCGACGCCATAACAAACGGTTGGGCTATTGGTTGGAAGCAAAACAATTGGAAAAAAGCCGATAAATCCCCTGCTCTAAATTCAGATTTGTGGGAAATCTTACTTAACGAGCTTGAAAAGCACAAAATTACTTACAACTGGGTTAAGGGTCATGCTGGTCATCCATACAATGAAAGATGCGACAAAATGGCGCAAGCCGAGTCTGCAAAGCTTGTTAACAGCTAATGATATTATCCTTCTCTACCTTTACTCTCGTTTTCTAAATATATCGTAATAATATAATAATGAAGAGTTTTGATTTTTTGAAGTCATTCCCATTTACTTAAAACAAAAAAACGCAACGGAATCCGTTGCGTTTTTTATATTAATTCTTTCCGTCAACAATTGCTTCGTAAAGTGTCTTAACTGATGAATTTATATTTCCACCTTGATCAAGTAGGTACTCTGCAACCTCGCATACGCTAATTGCGCCGTTTTCGTTGCCATCTATACCAGTCAAGTCCATTTCACAGTCAACATACTCTATACCTAGGAAGTTCATAAGTCTAACCTTGGTATTAATTGTGTATTCATCATACACGGAATATGGATTCAAAACAACAGAAACCTCTCCAGTTGTTGCATCATACTTATTCAAGCTATATTTTCCGTAGCTTTCAACAGTCTTAGTAACTCCCTCAGCATTTGTAACTTCAGTTATTACTCTAATGTCACATTCGTAGCCAAGAACATCGAAGTATTCAAGATTTAACTTATAAGTTAATCTCAAGCCAACATAATCAGTATATCTAATTGATGCACCAACAAACGTTATTAGCTCTTTTTCAATTGTTTTCTTTTCAATTGATTCGTACTTTGGTTCACCTACAGCGGGATCTATGCAAGCACAGCCTGAGCACTCCCAAGAGTTCATACCCTCTGAAGTAAAGGTTGAAGGATATTTTTCAACCCATCCATAATTATGAACACCAGTGGAAGGAATTGGCTCTTGTGAGCCCACCTTACCACATCCTGGGCAGACGTGTTGCTTAATTCCCATAAAGCCACAAAGTGCTTCCATAAATGTAATTTCTTCGGTATATTCGTGAACATAAGTAGGTTCGATTGGAATGTCATCAAAAACAAATGGACAATTTACGCAAGTACTTGTTGCTACGCCTGGTGTTGAGCATGTAGGTTCAGTTACAGGTGTAAGAGCACCAGCAGTGTGTCCCCATTCATCGTGAGGAAGAGTTACTAGTGTTTCAAGCTCACATACTGGGCAAATTGAAACCGTTTGTCCATCTGTTGTACATGTTGCAGGAGTATACCTTGCATCTGCAGTGTCTGGAATGTAATAGTTTGCTTCAATTACCTCACAAGCGTGAACCACCAAATTAATATCGTGCACCTTAGCTGCGTTACCATTTGCCCATTTTGCTTCGTCAACCTTTATTACAATTTTATCAACCTTTGTTCCACCCTTGAGCGACTTAGACATATCCATTTTCTTTGGATTATTCAAATTCAACTCTTGGAATCCTCCAGTTGAGAAGGTAGCGGTATTTTCACCATCCGCATAGAAAAATACTGAATATCTTGCCCAGTTAGACGTTGCTAAAAATTCGCCTTTAGTCAAATAGTATGTACGGTCAAGTAAAATTTCAACGGTAGAACCAGTTGGTGCATACCAATAGGTGGAAATATCATTATCGAACATATTCCACGCTTCTTCAGTCTCTAAAAGCTTTTCGCCTCCTGTAGCATCAGGCTTGTATTGTTCATCACTTGTGTTGTAAACAACATTTATATCATCGGATGAATTTTTTACATCAAATGATGTGGTAGAGGTTGAATATTTCAATGCAGGAATTTTCATTTCCTTTGTATCGCCACAAACTCTACAGGTTAATTTAGATTTTCCGTCAACGCCAACCTTTGCAGGAGTTATAACCTCGCCGTCATTCCATTCATGTCCTGTTGCACTAACTGAATCAGACGTATAACTTAATGTACATCCTGGATCACTACATTTGTACTCAGTATATCCCTCTTCTGTACACGTTGGTTTTTTTACTGTACCTGCATCCCAATTGTGCCCTAAAGCAGGAATATCAAAATCACCGGTTGTTCCACAAAGCTCACAGGTCTTGGTTAAAATACCATTTGCCTCAGTTGTTGCTTCATTACCTTCAAGAACGACTCCCTCATCCCACTCGTGGAAGCCTGTTGCAGGAACAACTTGTCTGATTACCTTGCCACAGTGACATGAAAATTGCTTAAAGCCTGCCTCATCACAGGTTGGGTTTGCAAAATCTGTCTGTTCAAAAATGTGAGAACCAGTTTCAACCATTGTTTCAATTTCCCACATATACTCATTACCTGAGTGCTTACCATTGAACATTCTAAATTCAATCTTAGAAGCCTTAACATAAGGGTCAATCTTTGCTTCAAGACCAGAAACTGAAACATCCTTTGAATCGTAAACAAGGGTGTCATTTATATCGTAAAGCAAGATTTGTACCATTGAGTTATTATACACATATTCAGGTACTGGAGTATTATATGCGCTTAAGGTTCCCTTACCATTACAGTAGAATGTTATTTCCGAGAATAAATATTCTTTTGGAAACGACATAAAGAAGGAATATTGTCCTCCCTTTGGTGAGTGAGTACCAAACTCTCTATTTCCGTCTACAAGAGCTGCCCAGTCAACAGCCCACCATGGATCGGTTTTTTCATTTTCTTCCGTATCAGGGTCATCCTCGCGATATGAGTCAAAGGAAAACTCTGCATCGCTGGCTATATTATGAAGCTGAACATCACATAGCTCCATATCCTCTATAGCATATAGCTCAACTTCCCACATATAGTAGTTAACAGAACGATCTAAATCCTTGTTACCAACAGTAACATATACCTGATCGGCTAAAACGCTCTGCTTTAGAGTCCATTCCTTTTTTTGTGAAACATCTTCAGTTTCTGTGTAAACTAGCTTACCATCATTATAGAATGAGAGTGTAACTTCGCGAACATTGTAAGTGTCTTGAGTAACAGAGCCACCATCAGTTAAGCCTGTGCCACTAGCAAGTGTTCCCATACCATTACATGCAATTACAAAATCAGTAAAATAGCAAACTGAATCGTAGCTAAATATGTATGAGAATATACGAGAGTTTGGAGATTTTGTTCCCGTTGATTTATCTCCATCAACAAGCACCTCTGGTCTTACAAAACCAAGTATTGTCTCACCCTCAATGGTGATATTAGCTTGATTCGCAATATTTTTTGCTCCGCTAGTGATGTTTACTCCACTATCTCCTAAAGCGTAGGTAGAAAACAGAGGTAAAATCATAAGCAAGCAAAGGGTTAATGATAAAAGCCTTTTCATATTTTATCCTTTCTAGAATGATTTTTATCAAATCGTAATTAATTAACCTTGATTTCGTTATCGTTTGTTACGTTTTCAGAGACACCAGGTAAATCGAAATTTTCCTTTTTGTCATCATTTTTTTCATCATCAACAAGGCCACCTGAGCCACCAGGACCAGTTTGTACTTGAGATTGCTCGCCACTACCTGTTGATGTGCCTAGATCTGGTGGGTTGCCACCGTCATTTCCGCAACCACATGCTACAAACGAGCACGTTACAACTGATAAGATAAGTAGCAGAGAAAGAAATTTCTTCATTATATTCCTCCTTGATACTAGGGTAATGTACCCAAAATTTACGAATTACTTCAATAAATAATATACCATATAATATATATTTTGTCAAGTTGCTTAAAAAATTTTATTCTAATTTTCCGACTTTATTCAAAAGTAACAAATGTTTTTGTAATTTTCAACAAATTCGAGGCTATTCGTTTCCATCTTTAATTTCATTTTTTGTGCATTTTATACATTGGAAGCCAGAAATTTATTTTCGCTTCTAATCTAGAAAATTAAAAAATGAAAAAATAAAAGCCTTGTAACTTTTGTTACAAGACTTTCTTGGTTCCTCAATGGGAATGTAAAACGAACACTTATCACAGTGATATTTTGAGAATCAAGTTAAAATCAACGGTTCACCGTTGTATGTCATCAATTTGGAAAATTGTATATCATCAAGTTTCATAAATACACTTTTGATGATATACAACTACGTTCTGATGATATGCGCACCTTGTGTGATGATGTACCAAGTATGCGATCCCCCAAAAACTCATCAAGCTCGCTTCGGGTACCCTTTAGGGCACGCCTTGTACAGAACCTCTACTGCGACTTGAACAAAAAGAAACCTAATCCGAGCTCGGATTAGGTTTCTTTTGGTGCTCTTGCGGAGATTCGAACTCCGGACCCCTTGATTAAAAGTCAAGTGCTCTACCGACTGAGCTACAAGGGCATTTTGCAATGCCAATATATAATATCACACAACTTCCCTTTTGTCAATACCATTTTTTAAGAAGTTGAAAAATTTTTAGTTCATATTTGTCCGTTGCCTTTATTGACAATAACCCTTTGAAATGGTATACTAATCTAGGATCAAGCATCCTAATTCACAACAGTAGAGGTCAACATGAAAAACATTCCACTTTGGGTTAATCCCCCATACATTGAGTATTCAAGCACTGCGTTTCGTGCATCTATTACCGAATTTAAGGTTAATGATAATCCTACTGCAGTTATCGTTTGTCCAGGAGGAGGCTATTGCTGTAAAGCTGAGCACGAGAAGGATCCAATAGCGAAAGCTTTTAACCAAGCGGGCATTAATGCATTTACACTTGATTACAGTGTTAGTCAATGTCACAAGTTTGCACCACTTTCCGACGTTCAACGAGCTATTAGAGTTTTACGCTCAATGAATTATGAAAAAATTGCAGTTTGCGGTTTTTCTGCAGGAGGTCATCTAACCTGCACAAGTGCAACCTTATATAATTTCAAGGCTTATGAGCCTACTGATGAAATTGATAAGCTATCTGCCCGCCCTGACGCATTTATTCCTTGCTATCCCGTTGTTTCCTTTGTTAAGGATTATTCACATATTGGCTCTAGGCAGTGTCTATTGGGCGACGAATGGGAGAATGAGGAGTTGGCAATGCTATTTTCAAACGAAGAACATATAAATGCAGACACTCCCCCTTGTTTTTTGTGGCATACTGCCACTGATGACGTTGTTCCAGTTAAAAATTCTCTTGCATTGGCAGAGGCGCTTTCTGCAAATAATGTTTACTTTGAGATGCACATATTCCCTGTTGGCTGTCATGGGCTTGGACTTGCCAAGGACAAAAACGATATCGGTATTTGGTCCGATTGCGCATGTGTTTTCTTAAAAAATATTGGTTTTTAGCGAGGCTTATATGAATATTGCTATTATTACCGGTGCTTCTAGTGGCATCGGCGTTGAATTTTACAAAGAAATGCAAAACGAATCCCTTGACGAGGTTTGGGTTATTGCTAGACGTGAGCAACAATTAAACGAAATCTGCAAGGCTCATGGCAAAATTGGATATAGAGTTATTCCTTTAGACATAACTGCACCCGAGAATCTTGCTTATCTTTCGAATTTGCTAAGCGAGGTTAAGCCATGTATCAAATTTTTGTTTAACAATGCCGGCTTTGGACTTCATGGAGATTTAATTGACTCTGACTATATTTCCCAAGGAAAAATGGTGGATCTTAACGTGAGGGCTCTTACTGAAATTACAACCATCTCTCTCAAATATATGGATAAAGGCTCCTGTATTATTAACACCTGCTCTATCGCTTCCTTCGTTCCTAATGCAAGAATGAGCGTTTACTCTGCAACAAAGGCTTACGTTATGAGCTTTACTCGTTCTCTAAGGTACGAGCTTAGAAAAAGAAAAATTAACGTTACTGCTATTTGTCCAGGGCCAATGGCTACTGAATTTTTAGAGGTTGCAGGAATTGACAAGGGTACATCTGGTGCATTTGACAAGCTACCGTATTGTAACCCACACAAAACTGCAGTAAGGGGTATAAAAGCCGCTAAGCGCGGACGCTGTGTTTATACACCCAGAGGATTTTACAAATTCTATAGAGTATTAGCAAAGCTACTGCCCCATTCTTTTCTTATGGGAGCGAGTAAAACCTGATCTATTATCCCCTGTTTCAGGTTAAAATAGCATTTTTTCTACACCACAGTCAAATTTTGTAAAAAAATCTTTACTTTTGTTTCTTTATATGCTAAAATAGCCATAGCTAATACCTAGCTATTGGCTGTTTTATTTTCGCAAAAATTCGGAGGATTTTTATGGAAGAAGTTGTTGAAGCTTTAACAACCATATCTATACTACTCGGTGGTCTTGCGTTTTTCCTATATGGTATGAACATTATGACCAACGGTCTTGAAAGAATGGCTGGCGGAAAGCTCGAAACTATACTAAAGAAAGCGTCTTCTAACAAGGTTAAGGGTATGGCTCTTGGATGTGGTGTTACCGCAGTTATCCAAAGCTCGTCTGCTACAACTGTTATGATCGTAGGTCTCGTCGGCTCAGGAATCATGTCCTTGCCACAAACAATCGGTATGCTTATGGGTACCAACATTGGTACTACCATTACGCCTTGGATTACTGCTCTTCCAGCTCTTGGAAATGGAGCTAACGAGGGTCTAGAATGGCTCAATCTTCTAAAGCCATCATTCTTCACCCCAATTATAGCCGTAATAGGCGTTATTTTGATTATGTTCTTTAGTAAAAAGAACAGAAAAAACAAAGATATTGGTACAATTTGCTTAGGCTTTGCTGTTTTGATGCAAGGCATGGAGCTTATGTCTGGTTCTGTTGGATTTCTAACAGAGCAAGAGGAGGCCTTCAAGTCCGTTATTGACTTTTTCCAAACCCCATACATTGGCATTTGGCTAGGTCTTATAATTGCTACTCTATTTACAACAATAATTCAATCCAGCTCTGCATCTGTGGGTGTATTACAAGCGCTTGTAATTGGTGGCGGTCTTATTCCTTTTAAGGTTGCTATTCCAATCATACTTGGCTTTAATATTGGTACATGCATAACTGCTGTAATCTCCAGCCTAGGTGCAAACAGAAATGCAAAGCGTGTTGCCGTAACTCACTTGGCTATTAAACTTGTTGCTGTTGCTCTATGCTTCATTCCATTTGCTATTATCGGATTGTTCGACCACGAGGGTCATATATTCGGTTGGAATGTTTCTGTTTGGAGCATAGCAATTTTCCACACACTGTTTAACGTTGTAACAACAGCTATACTTCTTCCATTCTCAAAGCTATTTGAAAAGCTTGCTTACGTGCTTGTAAAGGACAAGAAGGAAGAAAAGGATTCTGTCGCATTTATCGACCCAATCCTTATTCACCAATCACCCTCCGTTGCTCTATCAGAGTGCTCTAACTTAACTCTTGAAATGTGCAAATTATCAAATCAAACAGTCGTTACTGCAATTGACAATCTATATTCTTACAATTCCAAGCTTGCGCAGGAAATTCTAGATAGTGAGCAGTTAATTGACAAATACGAGGATAGCTTGGGCACATACCTTGTTCAAATTTCCTCTCGTGCACTTTCCGACCCAGACAGCAGAAAAATCTCCAAGCTTCTTCATACAATTGGAGACCTCGAGCGTATCAGCGACCACGCAGTTAGCATTTTGAAGGTTGCCGAGGAGCTCAAAAACAAGGAAATTGTATTTTCTGCCGAGGCGACAAAGGAGCTTAGCATTATAGCAGCTGCTATAAAGGAAATCCTTAGCATCACTGAATATGCATTCCTTGAAAATGACCTTGAGGTTGCTAAAAAGGTTGAGCCACTTGAGCAGGTAATTGATAAGCTTATTGCGACTACAAAGTCTAACCACATTGTAAGACTAAGATCAGGTACTTGTACAATTGAGCTAGGATTTGTTTTGTCAGACCTTCTTAACAACTATGCAAGAATCTCTGACCACTGCTCTAACATTGCAGTTGCAGTTATTGAGACAGCGCGCAATAGCTTTGGCACGCACGAATACCTTAACATGGTTAAGTCTAGTCATGATGAAGAATTCGAAAAGGATTTCAACATGTACGACAGAAAGTATTCTACAAAAGCTTAAAAATTTAAGGCTCCTTGAAAAAGGAGCTTTATTTTTCAATAAAAAAATAGCAGAGAAAAATCTCTGCTATTTTTTATTTTTCAGTTTTGACGGTAAGCGTTACTCCATCTGTGGAGAAAACGATTGAGCCTTGTTCGTCAGTTCTGTAAATTTCTGCTCCCTCAATCGCTTCAAATCTACTCATCGCTTCAGAATGAGGGTGTCCATACTTGTTATCTTCACCACAGGAAATTACAATATATTTTGGGCTTGCCTTATCCAGCAATTCCTGACTTGATGACGTTCTTGATCCGTGATGGCCTGCCTTGAACACATCGCAATCTAGCTGTAGTCTGGTATACCTTTCAACTATATCCTCTTCTGCTTCCTTTTCTGCATCTCCTGATAATAGGAACTTTATATTTCCCCATCTCGCTACCATCGTTATACTATAATCGTTTGAATCCTTATAGTTATTTTTGAGTGGTGCTAATATATCCATATTCAGCTGACCCATACCCAAGCTATCACCAACATAATCATTTGCAAAAATTACATTTATGTCCTCGTTTTCATCAAGTGCAGAAATAAAGCTTTCATACATATTTGTATCTTTGACCTGTTCAGGAATCATAACGTTGACTATTTCAAAAGTATTAAGAATTTCCTCTGCTTCTCCAAAGTGGTCAGAGTCAAAGTGAGTTATTACGAGATAGTCAAGCTTAGTGACACCATGCGCTTGTAAATAATCAATAAGCACATTATCGCTATCTCTTTCTCCAGTATCAATTAGCATAACCCTTGAGTCTGCCATTATCATAGTAGCATCGCCTTGACCTATATCAATAAAGTGAATCTCTGCTATGCCCTCAGGAATTTCATATTCCTCAGGCATTCCGTCAAGCAATATACTTAACAAAACATCACACGAGCACAGCATTACAACTAGTAATGCAACCACTAAGACAAGTGCCACTCTTTTCAGTGTCATTTTTTTAGTCATAACCATACCCTCCTTTTTCTAATTAAAGTTTAACATATTAAGCTGTCAAATTCAATTACATTATAGAAAAAAAGCGTTTTTCAACGCTTAAAAATTTTAGTTTTTTCTATTGCCAATAGCAATATTAAGCCAAGCACATAAATTGAGATAACCTCGCCTGCAAAGACACCCAGCGTAGTGGTTAAATATGCGTATAAATTCCACTCTTTAGTGTATGAAATAATGATAACAAATGGCACTAATACTGTATTTGCTAAAACTGGTGGGATTGGGCACAAATATTTGTTTCTAATTTTTCTAGTGCCTATAGCCCCAATTATTGTTGCTAAGGTTCCGACAACGATATCCAATAGTGTTGAACCCATAGTTATATTGGAAATTAAGCAACCGATTGCAAGTCCCCAAACCGCACTTGGTGTAAAATATGGAAGAATACAAAGCGCCTCCCCCAAGCGAAGCTGAATTGCACCTGATGCCAACCCCAACACGTTAGAAAGCCATGTTAAAGCCACATACATTGCCCCTATTATTGCAGAATGAGTAAGATTCCTAATACTGCTCTTTTTCATTTCTTTTTCTCCTAGTTTTGTTTTAAGTGAGGATGGTTTCGAACTCACTGCCTTACATTATATATCCTCAATCTAAAAATGTCAAGAACGCTTAGCTTTTTTTTGCATAATATGTAAGTGATATGGAGGTGAATATATGAATGTCGAAAATGACGCAATCGGTTACCTTACAGTAATTGTAAGAACCGTCAATGGGGCACTGCCTGTTGAAAATGCACAGGTGGTAATTTATGGATATGGTAATGATGATAATATCCCAAGCAATGGAGATATTATTTACACCTTGTCCACTGATATTTCGGGTAAGACAGAAAAGGTTGCTCTTAACTCCAAGAACAAAGATATTTCTCTAGCCCCTAAGAACGAGGTTCCAAGCAAAGGATACAACATAAGCGTGACTGCAAATGGTTATTATGATAGCAGTTATATTAACGTTCCAATTTATCAGGGTGTTCATTCCCTACAATACGTAAATTTGATTCCTCTTTCTGAATATTCTGCGCCAACTGATCCTGTGCCTAATCTTGGCAGAATTTATAACGAAAGCACTGACTCATAAGGAGATTATATGCCAATTACACCCATAATTCCCAATTACATAACCGTACATTTAGGTCCTGCTGATAGCGATGCTCCAAATGTAACAGTTCCATACACTGACTATCTTAAAAATGTCGCCTCAAGCGAAATATTTCCTACATGGCCTGAAAGTGCTCTTAGAGCTAACATATATGCACAAAATTCCTTTGCATTAAACAGAATATTTACAAACTATTATCGCTCAAGAGGCTATAATTTCGATATTACAAATTCTATTGGAATAGACCAATCATTTGTTAATAATCGAGAAATTTTTGAAAACATTTCCGAAATTGTTGATGAAATTTTCAATGACTATATTGTTAAAGGTAATAGCATAGAGCCGTTTTTCGCGTCATATTGTGACGGTCGCGAATTGAGATGCGATGGCCTTGAGCAATGGGGCACTGTTAGGCTTGCCGAGCAAGGATACACTCCTTACGAAATTTTACAATACTATTACGGCGATGATTTAAGCATAGTTTCAAATGCGCCTGTGGGCTCTCCTATAGCCTCTTGGGATGGTAGGACACTAGGATTTGGCTCCTTAGGAAATGCTGTTCAGCAAGTGCAGATTAGACTAAACAGAATATCCAAGAACTTCCCTGCTATACCTAAAATCTATCCTGTAAATGGAATTTTCGACAAAAAAACTGAGGATGCTGTTCGTGCCTACCAAAATGCGTTTCAGCTACCTGTTGACGGACTAGTTGGAAAGGATACATGGTATTCTATTCAAAGAACCTTCGGAGCAGTGAAAAGGCTAAACGATTTAGCTACTGAGGGATTAAGTCGTGAGGAGGTCGACGGGATTTTTAACTCATTGCTAGAGGAAGGAGACACAGGCTCGGAGGTTTATGAGCTTCAATATCTTCTTTCGTTGATTGCTGAGTATAACAATCAAATTCAACCAGTATCCCTTGACGGCATATTCGGTCCCTCCACAAAAAGCAGTGTTGAGGATTTTCAAAGGTCCTATGAGCTTCAAATAAATGGAGTTGTTGACATTCCCGTTTGGGACAGACTTTATCGTGAATACGTAGGCATCTTAGAGTCCTTGCCACAAGGCTATTTCGATAGTATTACAGTACCATATCCTGGCTCTGTTTTACGTCTTGGTTCAAGTGGCGAGGGCGTGAGAATTTTACAGGAATATTTGAATTATATAGCTAACACATATACTGCTATTCCAAAAATCGAAGCCGATGGTATTTTCGGAATAGCAACGGAGCGTGCAGTTTTAGCTTATAAGGATATATTTGGGCTTGAAGCCACTCCTATTGTTTCAGCTAGCACTTGGAATTCAATTACATCTACCTACAGAGACCTATTTGATGGCTCAAGGGCTTCTGCAGGACAGTATCCCGGCTACGATATTGATTAAGGAGCAGTTATGGCATATTACAATTTAGAGGATTCCTCAAACCCAATTTTACAAATTCAGCGGCTTTTACGAAACATTGATCGTGATGAAGCAGTATTTACAAGTGTTGCGCCTAGTGGTAGCTTTGAAAGCAATACAAGGGACGCAGTTATTCGCTTTCAAGACAAATATGGACTTCGTTCTACCGGCGTTGTCGATAAGGAAACCTGGGATTTACTTCACAGAATCGATTCGGCAAAGAAAAAGCTCAACTCTCTTGTCCAAGGCGTTAAAATTTTTCCACAAAGCGAAAGCTATAATATTCCCTTTGGATCAAGGAATGATTTACTATATATTATCCAAATATTTCTGAATGAAATAGCAAACGAGTATGATAGTATTGAAATGCTAGAGTTAAACGGAATATACAATACTCCTACTCAAAATGCGATAAAGGCATTTCAACGCGCGCATCTTATCGAGGATAACGGCAAGCTTGATGCTGACACAATAAATTTACTTTTCAAGGAGTATGAAAGAATAAATAATCGTCAAGGCTGAAAAAGCGTTTCTTTTTCTGTCAATACTCTTTTCAAACGGTAATGAAAGGATGATATTTAATGTTGAATCGCTTTACAAAAAAAGCCGAAATGGTAATCAGCTCCTCTAAAAAGTGTGCACAAGCATTGGGCTCTCCTTATATAGGAACTGAGCATTTGCTTCTAGGAATTTTAGACGTTGATTGTGTTGGATGCAAGATACTTGAGGATAAAAGAATATATTACAAGGAAATATTTTTACGATTAAACGAATCCTCTCCTCCACTTGAAATCTCTCTTCTTACAGATGAGCTCAGTCCAAAATTCAAAAGAGTCATCGAGACCTCAGGTGCTATAGCAAAAAAGTTCAACTCAAGTCTTATTGGCACAGAGCATCTTTTATATGCTCTGTGTGAAGAAAACGATTCAGTTGGTGCAAAAATCCTTATTTCCTCGGGAATAAGTCTTCATCTGTTAAAAAACGATATTTCTGCGTATTTAGATAGCTTTACAAAAAGCGAAAGACAGGATAAAGTCCAAGTGCAAGGCTGCCCCGTTTTATCCACCTACGGAAGGAACCTGAATATTCAAGCGCGTTTAGGGAAATACGACCCTTTAATTGGCAGAGAAAACGAGGTTGATCGACTTATACAAATTCTTTCTAGAAGGACGAAGAACAATCCCTGTTTAATCGGTGAGCCTGGCGTAGGTAAAACCGCCATTGTAGAAGGGCTTGCTCAAAAAATCAACGAAGCTGACGTTCCCACAGATTTATGCAATAAAACAATAGTTGCTCTCGATTTAAGCGCTATGATTGCTGGGGCTAAATATCGCGGTGAATTTGAGGAAAGAATGCGTGGCGTTCTAAACGAAATACGTTCAAATCCTAACATCATTCTTTTCATTGATGAGATACACACAATAATCGGTGCAGGAGCTGCAGAGGGTGCAGTTGATGCGGCAAATATAATTAAGCCCGCATTAGCGCGTTCACAGGTTCAGCTTATTGGCGCAACTACAATTAGTGAATACAGAAAGCATATTGAAAAGGATTCTGCTTTAGAAAGGCGCTTTCAACCTATTTTGGTTGAGGAGCCTACCCAAGAAAAGGCGCTGGATATTTTATTTGGGTTAAAAAGCAATTATGAGGATTTTCACGGGGTGAAAATTAGTGATGAAGCTATTCACGCATCCATTTCTCTTTCAAAGCGATATATAAATGACAGATATTTACCTGACAAGGCCATAGATTTAATAGACGAAGGGTGCTCTTATATAAAGCTTAAGCGAAGCTCAAAAACACCAGAAATTAGAGAGCTTGAAAAAAGAATTCAAGATTTAGAAAAGGAACGCGAAAGTTACGTGGTTAATGAGGATTTTGATTCTGCTTTTGCACTTAAGGATAAGCTTCAAAGCTTAAAAATCGAGCTTAAGAACGCACTCAAGAAACGAGAGACTTCTCTTTCAAGCTCTACACCTGTCTTAACTGAAAATGATATTGCCGAGGTAGTTACAAAATGGACTCAAATTCCACTTGGAGATTTAACAAGCTCAGAGGGAGAAAAGCTTAAAAATCTTGAATACTCTCTCAAGAAGAATATAATAGGTCAAGATGACGCTATTTCTTTAATCTGTGCATCTATCAAACGATCAAAAATGGGTCTGAAAAATCCTGATCGTCCAGTTGGCTCCTTTATGCTTCTTGGACCCACGGGCGTTGGAAAAACAGAGCTCGCAAGATGCCTTGCAAGAGAGCTTTTTGGATCGCCAGATTCGCTGATTAGGCTTGATATGTCTGAATATATGGAAAAGCATAGCGTTTCTAGACTTGTAGGCTCACCTCCAGGATATATCGGTTACGATGAGGGAGGTCAACTAACCTCTAAGGTTAGATTAAAGCCGTATTCAGTTGTCCTCTTTGACGAAATAGAAAAAGCACACAAGGATATTTATAATATTCTTTTACAAATTCTTGATAGTGGTACTCTAACCGATTCAAAGGGACGCTCTATAAGCTTCAAAAACACTATTATCATTTTAACGTCAAATATAGGTGCTAGAGATATCGCAGAAAAGCATTCCTTGGGCTTTACAGAAAGTAGCTTCAACAATTCTAGTCTCTCAAAAAGCAAAATCGACGATGCTCTAAAAAAGGAATTCAGTCCCGAATTTCTAAATAGACTTGATGAAATAGTGATATTTAATAAATTAAAGCTCGATGACATTAAAGAAATATGCTCTATTATGCTAAAGGAGTTGAAATCTCTTTCAAAAAGTATTGGAATTACAATAGAGCTTGACAACAGCTTGGTAGATTATATCTGTAAAAAAAGCTTTAGTGACACTTATGGTGCAAGACCGATTCGCAGAGCTATAACCACGCTTATCGAAAACCCTCTTAGTGAAAAAATATTAATTAATGAAATTAAAGCAGGAGACTCTGTTTTAATCAACTCAGATGGTGACTCCGTTCTTTTCAAGGTTAATCAAAGTGTGTAAAAAAACGAGTGATTTCTCACTCGTTTTTTTATTTTATTTTGCAAGATGAACATCGAGCTGTGGATAAGGAATTTCAATTCCATTCTTGTCAAAGTTAAGCTTAACAAGCTCAATAATATGGAAGTTAACATCCCAGTAATCAGAATTCTTAACCCAAACTCTAAGTCTAATGCCCACCGCTGTATCACCGTGTGCAATAACCATTGTTTCAGGCTTTGGATCATCAAGAATTCTTTCATCTGATCTTGCGCAAGCCAAAAGAACCTTTTTAGCTGACGCGATATCAGCATCATAAGAAATGCTGAAATCAAAATCAATTCTTCTAGTTTCGTGAGCAGAATAGTTAGTTACGGCTGAATTAGAGATTGTTCCGTTTGGAACTACTACCTTTTTGTTATCTGGAGTTGTAAGGGTTGTATAGAAAAGACCAATATCAACAACTGTACCACTTACGCCAGCACCCTCGACATAATCGCCAACCTCGAATGGCTTGAAAATAACAAGCATCACTCCACCTGCTATATTAGAAAGACCACCCTGCAATGCGAGGCCGACAGCCAAGCCAGCAGAAGCAATTGCAGCAGACAATGCAGAAATGTCAAAGCCGAGAATAGAAATCGTAGCTGCAGCAATAGCAATATACAGGACTACTGCGATAACATGCTTCAAAAATATTCTCAGAGTATTATTCATTTTGGGGAAAAGCTTCCCTTTTTCTATGCTTTTTGCAATTTTCCTTGTAATAAATACTCCAATAATTATGACAGCCAAAGCTCCAAGAATTTTTCCAATTATCGGAACTATATTGCCTCCAAGAAATTCTACTATGCTATCTAAAAAATTAGTTGCACTGTTTGTACCGCTTGGATCTTGTGTATTTGTGTTTCCATTTACTGTTAAAAACAAATTAAACATTTTTCTCTCCTCTATTTTTATTTAATTAAACATTGTAAAGCTTAATCGTTAGAAATATCAGCTATTTTTTTCTCAATAACCTTGATTTTTTCTTTAATTTCGTCTGCTCTAGCTACGATTTTATTGATCTCATCATCATTTTTATTTTTCTTAACAAGCTCATAATATGCCTTGCCAAGATCCTCAAAAACAACTGCGAGATTAGCTTCCTCGTTTTTTAGATCAATTTTTAATTGAGTCTTTTTGGCGAGCTTCACAGCCTCATCCCTTGCGTTTGAAGCAACGGATTTCACTTTTTTACCAAAGTTATCTAAAGCCTCATTTATAGCCATTGATAAGCCTCCACCCATTAGAATATTACACTAAATATAATACTATAACAAAAAAGCTTTGTCAACAATTTTGAATAAATTTGATTAAAAAAGTGAAACCTAAATATAAAAAACCTAGGAGGAAGTGTATGAAAAACAAGGAATACGTGGAATACGTCTCTGCTCGTAGTAAAAAATCTCCGATTTTAATGAACGCAGTTCGTGCTTTTTTGATAGGAGGAGCTATATGCTCCTTGGGGCAGGCTATATTTGAGTTTTATTCTGTTTTTAACAGTGATATAAAAGAAACTCAATCGCTAGTATCCTTAACTTTGATTGCAATAGCGATAATTTTGACTGGAATTGGAATATTTGATAATATTGCACGAGTTGCTGGTGCTGGTACACTTGTTCCCATTACAGGGTTTGCAAATGCAGTTGCTTCATCTGCCGTTGACACAAAATCCGAAGGATTTGTAATGGGTGTCGGTGCTAAAATCTTTTCAATTTCCGGTCCAGTAATTTTATTTGGAACATTTAGTGGCGTTATTTATGGCGTGATATACTACATTTGTAGTCTAATATGGGGTTAAACAATGGAAAATAATCTGATCACATTAAAAAGCTCTCCGAAGATTCTTTCCTCCTACTCTGTTGCTGGGAATAAGGAGCATAATGGACCTCTCGGGAATTATTATGATGAATGGTGTGCTGACGATAAATTTGGAAAAAGCTCCTGGGAAAAGGCAGAAAGCGAAATGCAACGACGCGCACTTCGTGGCGCTTTGAAAAAAGCAAGCTTATCCGATTGCGACCTCGATCTCATATTAGCAGGAGATTTGCTCAATCAATGTGTTAGTTCTACTTATGGGCTAGCTGACTACAATGTGCCATATTTGGGCTTGTATGGAGCTTGCTCCACCTGTGCAGAAAGCATAGCACTAGGGGCTTGTTTATTTGATGGTGGAATTATAAGCAAATGTGGTGCAATTACCTCGTCACACTATTGTTCCAGCGAAAGACAATTTAGATATCCTTTAGAGTACGGAGGACAACGAGCTCCAACTGCTCAATGGACTACAACAGGCTCAGGTGCATTTATTATCGGTGAAAAGGGCAATGTTAATATTGAGCAGGTAATGTTTGGCCGCATTATTGACAAGGGAATTAGTGATATAAACAACATGGGAGCCGCAATGGCGCCTGCTGTTATAGATACATTGGTAAGATATTTTGATCAGAGTGGCACAAAGCCTTGTGATTTCGATTTGATTGTAACCGGAGACCTAGGCTTTGAGGGTAGCGAAATTATCAAGGATTTATTGCTTGGTGAGGGCATAGATGTAAGAAAGAATCACGTAGATTGTGGGCTAATGGTCTTTAATCGTGAGACACAAGATGTGCACGCTGGAGGCTCTGGTTGCGGTTGTAGCGCAATTGCCATGGCAAGTACAATTATCCCTAACCTTTCATCAGGATATCTAAAAGATATTTTATTTTTAGGAACAGGCGCTCTTATGTCGCCAATGACTCTGTTTCAAGGGGAAACAATACCCGCAGTTGCCCATCTTATACGTTTAACTCATAGTGAGGAGTAAATATGTTAGATATTATCATAAACTGCTTAATTGCATTTTTAGTTGGTGGCGCTTTTTGTGTCATAGCACAGGTTTTAATTGATAAAACAAAGTTAACCCCTGCCAGAATATTAGTTTTCTATGTTTGCTTAGGCGTTTTTTTAACTGCCATAGGGGCATATTCTCCACTTGTTGATATAGCTGGATGTGGAGCTACTGTGCCTTTAACCGGATTTGGTTATGCCATTGCCAACGGCGTTAAGACCGCAATAGATGAGCAAGGTCCATTAGGAATATTAACAGGTGGATTAACTGGCACAGCTGGTGGTATTACAGCGGCATTATGCTTGGGGCTAGTTGTGTCTCTCATTTTCAAAAGCAAACCAAAGCGTTAAAAAAACAGTGGTTTCCCACTGTTTTTTTGTTTTATTTTTTGCTAACTAATTTAGCTTTTTTCTTAACCATATCAGCAAGTAATACGCTCCTTGCAGAGCTTTCAGGTGTTACTCTGCCAGGCTGCTTGCCAGAAACTATACAATCAACAAAATACTGAATTTCCTTAAAATATCCGTCATCATTGCCAACATTTATTCCAAGGTCAACTTCCTCGGTAACAGGTTCTACCTTCTTGTATTCCTCGCCGTTTACATAAAGAACACCATTGTCAAGCTTTACACAACCGTTTTGGAACACTGCTATAAACTCTGCTTGGAAAGGAACGCTGTAGTTGTACCAGGTGCCTTCACAGGTAACAAGTGTTTCCCCATAAATCATAGTTGTAAGGATTGTATCATTCTCTTCCTTTACATAGCGATATGCATCAATCTTGTCAGGCATTCCAAGAACACTTTGAACAAAATCAAGGTCATGAATTGAAAGGTCAGTTGTTACGCCACCACTAAGCTTTTCATCCATCATCCAGTTATTCCAGCTCCATCTTGGCATAGCAGAAATACGCTTCATATCTAATCTTATAAGCTTTCCAAGCTCTTTCGATTCAATTTCCTTTTTAAGAACCTCATAAGGTGTCATGAATCTTACTACGTGTGCAACCATGAAATTCTTTTTACTAGCCCTTGCAGCATCAGATATTTTCTTAGCATCCTTAGCATTAAGTGTCATTGGCTTTTCGCAAAGAACGTGGTAATCATTGATAAGCTTTAATGTCATATCCTTATGTAAGTAGCTTGGTGTACAAATGTCAATCATATCAAGCTTTTCATTTTTAAGCATCTTTTCAAGGGAGGAATAAATTCTTATATTTTTGTCTCCAACCTTTTTCCTTGCCACATCATCTCTTACATCGCATACAGCAACAAGCTCTGCATCCTTTACATTTTCATAATTTTGGAAATGGCATCCGCCCATTCCGCCAACACCAACTAGTCCAACCTTAACCTTCTTATCCATTTATTATGTCCTCCAAGAATTTTTTAGCATAAATTATATCCTCAATTTGTTTTTCACCATCGATTTCACGCTCAATTGTTATTGAACCATTATATCCATGGTCAATCAATTTTTTAATTAGCACTGGAAAATTAGCTCGGCCATCACCTATCCTCTTTTCCTCTCCTAAATAGTCAGGATTTGTAGGATATTCGCCATCCTTAGCATGTACACCTCTTACATAGTCGCCAAAAATATCAACTGCATCACAAGGATTTGCCTTTCCGTATAGCAATAAGTTTGCTGGATCTAGGTTAATACCAAGGTTTCCTGTTCCTACAGCAAGAATTGTTCTCTTTAGTGTGATAGGAGTTTCTTGTCCTGTTTCAAACAATAAATATTGTCCATTTGCCTTACAGTATTCAGCGAGCTCCTTTATTGCTTCAACAACGCAACGATAGTCATCTGTATTTGGATTTTCTGGAATGAATCCAAAGTGTGTTACCATATCGGTAACTCCCAGCATTTTTGTAAAGTCTGATCCTTTTTTGAGGTTTTCAATTCTCATTTTACGGAAGTAAACAGGAACAATACCAAGAGTAATAGGACCTCTTATAAAATCCCAAGTAGCCTCTCCGTCCCAGCCAACCCAAACAGCGCTAATTTCAAGCCCTGCATCCTTGGTTGCCTCCAAAATCTTTTTTGCATATTCTTCGGTTAGAAACGACTGATTCCAACAGCATAGCTGAAAGGATTCAAGTCCATATTTTTTTACGTCCTTAATTTTCTCGACAACATTTTCGCCAAGATGAACCATTGTACCTAATTTCATAAGTGTACCTCGCATATTTTATTACCTTGATTCTAACATAATTACTTATATATTTCAAGTGGTTTGTCGGTTTTTGTATGCATTTTTTAATAAAAAAGAGAGCCCTTGCTTGAGCTCTCTTTTTGAATTACTTTGTTGTCTTTTTAGATGGCTTATCCTTAAATGCCTTTCCGCATGCAGGACAAATAAGATCATCTGGATCCAACTCGTTATCGAAGCAAATTGTTTCTGCACAATGTGGGCACATAGCCTCCATATATTCGCAATCGTCGCAATCACAATCACAATCGCAATCGCATTCATCATCACAATCACAGTCGCAATCTTCACAATCGCAGTCGCAATCACACTCATCGTCGCAGAGATACTCCTCTACCTCACCGAGATCGTGATCAAGCTCCTCAACGTAATCGCCCAATGTAGCTACCTCGTCATCCATATCTGCAACTGTATCACAAATATCAGCCAATAGCTCAATAATAGCGTTCAAAACCTTTCCCTCAGGCTTTGTGTCGTCAAGCTTCAAGCCGTCAGCAAGTCCTTTGATATATGCACATTTTTCGAGAATATCCATTTCCTTCATTTTCAAATTCCTTTCTTGTTTTGAAATTGATTATATAAATTTAGAGACCATTTTGTAACGGTCCCTAAACTTAATACAGAATTACTTATTTACTCTTTCAAGATACTCGCCAGTTCTAGTGTCGATTCTAATAAGCTCGCCCTCGTTGATAAAGATTGGAACTCTTACAACCGCACCAGTTTCAAGTGTAGCAGCCTTGGTTACGTTAGTAGCTGTATCGCCACGAACACCTGGCTCTGTCTCGGTAACCACTAGCTCAACAAATGTTGGAGGCTCAACTGCGAAAATTTCACCCTTGATAGATGAAAGCTTACACATTTCCATTTCCTTAACAAACTTAAAGTTATCGCCGAGCTTATGACCATCAACTGGAATCATCTCATAGGATTCCATATCCATAAAGTAATATAGATCACCGTCAGAGTAGCTGTATTGAAGCTCTCTACGCTCTACCTGTACAGTTTCAAACTTCGCTGTTGGGTTGAATGAAGCCTCACGAATAGCGCCTGTTACAACATCTCTATATTTTGTTCTTACGAACGCTGCACCCTTACCTGGCTTTACATGCTGGAATTCAATTACTTGGTAAACCTTACCTTCCATTTCAAAGGTTACGCCATTTCTGAAATCGCCTGCTGTTATCATATTATTTTCCTTTTCTTGGCGTTTTTAGTATTTCACGCTATGATCCGCCACAATCATTAGCAAAAATTAACATATTTATTTTACAATAAAATACTTGATATTTCAATAGGTATTTGAAAGTTTTTTCTTGTTTTTGCAATTTTATCACAATTCTATGAGCTTTTTTGGTGACATTGTGAAGTTTTTTATGCCTCTTTCCTCTATTGCTACCATATCCTCTATTCTTACACCGTACCTTGAGGGTATGTATATTCCAGGCTCAACCGTAACTACATTACCTACCTTAAGTAATCCACTGCTCTTTGGAGATAACGCAGGCTTTTCATGAATCTCTAATCCAACGCTATGTCCAAGGGAGTGTCCAAAATAGCCTTCATAATCTTCGTATATTATCTTCCTTGCTATGCTGTCTGCCTCTTTGGAATCCAGTCCACCGCTTTCAAGATATTCAAGTGCGCTTAGCTGAGCTCTTAGTACCGTATTGTAAAGCTTTTTCATTTCATCATCAGCCTTTCCAATACAAACTGTTCTAGTCATATCAGAATGATATCCATTTACCGTTGCGCCAAAATCCATTGTGAAAAATCCCTTTTTTAGCTTCACATTCTCAGGCACACCATGAGGCAAAGATGTTTTTTCTGCACTTATTGAGATAGTTTCAAAGCTTTTATCCTCAGCGCCATGCTTGCGCATAAAATATTCAAGCTCTGCCGCTACGTCGGTTTCTGTAATATCTGTTGATAGTATGCCCAAAATATGTTCAAATGCCATATCTGTGATTATTTGAGCCTTTTCGATCTGCTCAAGCTCCCACGAATCCTTTATTTCACGCATTTCGCCTATCATATTTCCTATTGGCACAAGATTAACATTGACATCGGATTTTAGAAGTGAGTGCTCATACAAGCTTAAGGAATAGTCCTCTACTCCTAGCCTTTCTATGCTCTCTTTCTTTAATATTTCACCTAGCCACTCTGTCCTTTTTCCCTTTGGCTGAATTACAGTGTAGACATTTTTCAAAAGCCTTTCTGCGACTTCTGTATATCTAAAATCCTCAAAGGCATAGGTGTTATCTTTTGTTACAAGCAGGACTCCGTCCTCATTATCAAATTTTGTAAAATATCTATGACTTGTTCTAGATGTAAGATAAACACCATCAAGTCCTAGCTTTTCCATTTTTTGACGAATAATTTTAATCCTATCCTCCATACGCATCTCCTTGCTAATAAAGTTCTCATTTATTATAGCACACATTTGCTTGCTTATCAAGAAATATTGTTGACAAAAAAATAGATAAGTGATAAAATTATTAGTAAGAAATTTTATTCTAGGATTAGGGTTTTATAATGATAAATAAAAAAATCACAACAGGAGTTTTTATTATTCTCCTTTCTCTTTTGTTTTCAATTTGCATTTTTGCATCTGACCCATGTCAGCACTTAAATGCACCTGAAAATTCTGATTGCTCCGTGTCAGTAGTATGCGTTGACTGTGGTAAGGAGCTACATAAAGCAACTAAGCATAGCTTCAGAACAACTAACATTGTTCCTAATGAAAAGGGCGCAATTTATGGATTGACCAGATATTCTGCGTGTCAAAACGACGGTTGCTCAGTTACCACAACCGAGGAGCAGTCAGTTTTTGTAAAGCAAATTGGCTATAGTGCAGGCGGAACGTCCATTACTGCATCTTATGCCATTGACTTTGAAATTTTGTCCGATTATGCGAATGGCATTAAGGCTTCCTTTGAATATGGCTACGTGGCAGGAAGTAAGTTATATATTGGCGATCAATTCCCACTTACTCAAAATGGAAAACCGCTTGATTATGTTTCAAAAACAAAAATAAATAATTATTTCAATGACGTTTACGATTTTAATTTGATCGGTCTTGACAGAAAGCACCTTGACGTTGAGTTTTTGCTAGCGATATACGTAATTTTCAATAACCAAGCATACTACTTTCAAGGCTCCGAGGTTATTACTGCTCCAGATCAGTTCAAGTACGTAACCTTTAATGGATTAAAACAGGATGATGAGGGTTTTGGAAATTTTGACTTTTCTGAAACCGAGGAGTCAGCTGACAGATTGAAGCAACAAAACAATTCAAAAAACAACTATAACATCGGTTCATCGTATGATGACGGGACTCTAACTAAATTTGAAAGCACGGCTAATTCTCTATCTCTTGGAAGTCTTCTTTTAAGCTTCCCAAATTCTTCTAATTTTATGACCCACTATTTGTCGGGCACTGGTGAGAATTTCACGCTTAATCTAGATGCCTTTTTCAAGAATGAGATTGCGCTTGCAAACAGAAACGATGACATCAACAACGTGTTAACAGCATGTGAGGCTATAGCTAGTCTAGACTCTACCATTTCCTTCTATCAAACGACAGAGAGCCTCCACCACAATCTAGAGGGTGATTGGAAATATTGCTTAGGCTCATATTTCACAAGCATTAAGGTTGAAAACTTAACCATAACATATAACGCTTATGGAGAAAAGTTTTACTCTGCCACAATTACATACATTGTAAAGGATTTTTACAATTGGAATGAAAATGATCACGGCAAGGTGTTTAGTTTGATTTCTCCTCATGAGCTTCATCAGCTACACAAGGCAGGAATGGCAAAGGAATTTTTAACCTACGGAGAAAAAACGTACACCCTAAAATGGGCAGACGGCATAAGAGCTGAAGAATTAAACCTACAATAAAAGAGGGCTGAAACGCCCTCTTTTTATTTTATTAAATCCTTTATAACCTCGGAGGCAAGAATAATTCCCGCAACCGAAGGGGTGAATGCACAGGATGCTGGCACCCTGTCCCCCTCTTTTCTGTTAGGAACAACAGGCTTTTCGGTTGAATATACAACCTTTAATCCTTTAATCCCTCTTTTCCTTAATTCAGTTCTCATTACTCGTGCAAGCGGACATACAGAAGTTTTATAAATATCTGCAACAGAAAAAGAGCATGGATCAAGCTTATTTCCTGCTCCCATTGATGAAATAATTGGAACTCCTATGCTATCACAAGTGACGCACAATGCGATTTTCGAGCTGACGGTATCAATTGCGTCAACTACATAGTCATACTTAGCTAAATCAAAATCGGCTATATTATCCCTTGTTAAAAATACCTTGTAGGTATTGATCTTAATATCAGGATTTATGTCAAGCATCCTATTTTTCATTACCTCAGTTTTATCTTTTCCAACAGTAGAATGAAGGGCTATAATTTGCCTATTTATATTCGATACAGAAACCACGTCTCCATCAACTAAATCAATTGTACCTATTCCACTTCTGGCTAAAGCCTCGCAGGTATAGCCACCAACTCCACCTATACCAAAAACAATAACCTTTTTATCTCTCAGTAAATCAGTTTTTTCTTTGCCGATTAACATTTCAAGTCTTGAAAGCTCTTCCATTCAAATCACCTCTTTGATAATACTATCACATTATTCAATAAAAATCAAATATTTATTGCTTTTTTCCGTTGCTTATGCTAAAATCCATATTAGTAATACGTTTTGGAGGTCTTTATGAAGCTCATTCAAGAATCATTGAAAAATTTAGGAGTTGTGCTTGGTAAGCTCAAGGAAAATATTGTTGTTAAATCCTTCCCTGTTGAAGGAGTTACATATAAGCGCTGTGGCTACAAATCCGGCTCAGTTCTTCCCAACACAGATGATTTTGTTCCATTCAGCAAGGATTCCACTTGGGGATACGAAAGGGATGAACATGCTTGGTTTCATCTAACAGTGAACGTTCCAGAGCTAAATGGTGATGAATTCAAGCTATCTATTCGTACAGAAATCGATGGCTGGGATGCGACAAATCCACAGTTTATTGCATACGTTGATGGGCACATTCGTCAAGGTCTTGACACAAATCACACCTCTCTTTATTTAAGTGGTAAGGACAGCTATGACATTATGCTTTATAGCTACTCAGGTATGGAGGCAAAAAGAACAAATCTCCACTTATACGCAGATGTAGTTATTGAAAATTTAGACGTTAAGCAATTGTACTACGACGTAAAGGTTCCATACGATGCCCTTTCCTTTCTAAACGAAAATTCTTATGAATATCACAACATCGTTGCCATCTTGGAAAAGGCTATCACAAAACTTAACATGCTAAAGCTTTCATCTCCTGAATTTTACGAAAGCGTAAAGGATGCAGATATGCTTCTCCAAAAGGAATTTTACCAAAAGTTCTGTAAGGATCAGGATGTTAAAACTATCTGTATAGGTCACACCCATATAGATATTGCATGGCTTTGGACTATTGAGCAAACAAGAGAAAAGGCTCAACGCTCCTTTGCTACAGTTATAGAGCTAATGAAAAGATATCCCGAATACAAATTTATGTCCTCACAAGCCATTCTTTACAAAATGGTCAAGGAGGAATGTCCTGAGCTTTACGAGGAAATAAAAGCTATGATAAAGGCAGGTCGTTGGGAGGTCGAGGGTGCAATGTGGGTAGAAGCAGATTGCAACCTTTCCAGCGGTGAAAGTCTAGTTCGACAGGTTCAATACGGAAAGAGATTTTTCAAAGAAGAATTTGGTGTTGATTCAAAGATTCTTTGGTTGCCTGACGTTTTTGGATATGCAGGTGCATTGCCTCAGATTCTCAAAAAAAGTGGCGTAGACTGGTTTGTAACATCTAAAATTGGTTGGAACGATACAAATACAATGCCCTATGACACCTTTGAATGGAGGGGCATTGACGGAACAGGAATAAACACACACTTCCTTACTGCTCAGGACGAGAAAAAAGGACGAGTTCCTGAGCGATTCAGCTCATACTGTCCAAGCTCGGATTTAGCTGTAATTGACGGTGCGTGGAATAGATATCAGCAAAAATCTCTCTCAAACGAGGCTATCGTTACATTTGGCTTTGGTGATGGTGGCGGTGATCCTACCGACGACATGCTTGAAAAGATAAGAAGAGCCTCCTGTGGTATTCCATATTTGGCTCAAGCTAAAATTGGAACTGCTACCGAATTCTTCAACAGGCTGGAAAAATCTATTCGTAATAATCCAGAGCTATTGCCTACCTGGAGAGGCGAGCTTTATCTTGAATTCCACAGAGGAACATATACCTCTATCGCTAAAAACAAGAGAAATAACAGACAATGTGAGTTTTTGATGCTTGATACAGAGGCTCTTTGTGTTATGCTCAACAAATTAAGAAATGACAAATTCCCCAAGAAAGAGCTACACGAGGCTTGGGAAACTGTGCTTACAAATCAATTTCATGATATTATTCCTGGCTCCTCTATTCCTGAGGTTTACGAAAGATGCGACAAGGAATACAAGGAAATTAAAGAGCTATGCGCTAAATACAGAGAAAATGCTTTTGATTTTGTCGCTAATAACACTGAAGATGGATACGCTATATTCAATCCACATTCATTTGCCAATTCCTCTTGTGTAAAAATTGATGGAAAAAGCGTTTTTGTTAAAAATATTCCACCCAAGGGCTACAGGATTATCAAGAATTTTGATGCAAAGAATACCATAAGCATTAAAAACAATACCGTATTCACTAAATTTTTCACTGTTAAGCTTGATAAAAATCTTAACATTTCATCTATTTATGATAAGAAAAATCATCGTGAGGTTATTAAAAGAGGTCATGTGGCAAACAGGTTATTTGTTCTTGAAAACTACCCTGATCAATATGACACATGGGAGCTTCAGCGCAGTACAAAGGATAAGGAATATAATGTTTCCGAGGCTTACGACGTTTATAATGTGGTTGATGGCTCAAGAACTGGTATCCATTACAAAAAGAAGCATTTAGAAAGCGAAATTGAGCAAATTATTTGGTTCTATGAGGATATGCCAAAAATTGATTTCGAAACAAAAATCAACTGGTGCCAGCAAAGACAAATTCTAAAGGTATCCTTCCCTGTTGAAATTAATGCTGACATTGCAACATACGAAATTCAATTTGGTAACACACAACGTCCTACACATACCAACACAAGCTGGGATCAGGCAAAATATGAGGTTTGCGCTCACAAGTATGCTGACTTATCTGAGGGTGATTATGGTGTGAGCCTTATCAACGATTGCAAATATGGTCATGATATTCACGATGGTGATATGCGTCTAACACTGCTTACCTCTGCGTGGAATCCTGACAATATGGGCAACTATAACGACCAAGGCATGCACGAGCTTACATATTCACTTTATCCACACAGCGGAAACGTTGCAAGCAGTGACGTTGTTAAGTATGCTTATGACCTCAATCTACCAATGACAGCAGTTAAGAGCTGTGGCTCTGGCACTCTTCCATCTGAATATTCTCTTGTAAGCGTTGACAAGGACAATGTAATTGTCGAAACGATTAAAGAGGCTGAGGATTCCTGCGAAACAGTTATCAGAATGTATGAATCCAAAAACTCCAGATGCAAGGTAACCCTAAAGCTTGGCTTTGATATAAATGAGGCATATCTTGGTGATTTGAGTGAAAACAAGCTAAAAAGTCTTACTGTTAAGGGCAACAAGATTTCCTTTGATATCAAGCCATTTGAAATTATTACCCTAATAGTTAAATAAACGAAAAGGCACTTTGAAAAGTGCCTTTTTGTGTTTTTTTATCCACTCATCACATATAATCTATTGATTGAGTGGTGATTTGAATTAAAAAAATTAATAAAAATATTAATAAGGTACAAAAATATTTTCTTAATGGTGCTCTCCTCTCTATAAGCAACATACTCATTAACACTATATCTGTTGGCTTTAGTGCCTTTATTTCGTCGTTGCTAGGTGCCGAGGGAATGGGCTTGTTTACCTTAACGACCGGTATATATAGCTTCTGTATTACTCTTGCTACCTCTGGAATCAATTTAGCGGTTGTGCGCAGAGTGTCCTCTGTTTTGCCTTACGATGAGCGAATCACGAAGCTTGACAAGGCTAGATATAACGCAGTTAGCAAAATAATGAAAAATTCTCTATTTTATTGTCTTATTTTCTCTGTTATTTCTACTGTCTTCTTATTTTTTTGTGCTACGCCTATTGGTAGGTATGCATTGGGTGATTCTAGAACTATTCCCTCGCTAAAAATTATGGCACTGAGCCTAGTGCCAATTTCCATATCTAGTGCTATAAACGGATACTTTTTTGCAGTAAGAAGAGTTTACAAAAACGTGGTGTCAAAATTCTTAGAGCAAGGGGTGAAAATTGGGATTACTACGATGCTAGTTGTTATGTTTTCTCCCAATGGGCTTGAATACTCCTGTGCCTCATTGGCAATTGGGTTGACGATTAGCGAAATTTTCTCTCTTGTTTTCAACGTAATTATTTATCTCGTAGATAGAAAAATGCACAGAAGTGGTGAAAAATGCAACACGGAAGAATATAGCAATAAAAATCTTGGAGTTTTTTCAATTGCTTTTCCTGTGGCAATAAGCGCCTATGCACGGTCAGGACTTGGCACACTTGAACACCTTTTAATTCCTTGGGGACTTAAAAAGTCAGGCTCTAGCTCTGTCGTTGCCCTTGCCTCCTATGGAATTTTGCACGGAATGGTTTTCCCTCTTTTGTTTTTTCCATCTGCTGTGCTTGGCTCCTTTTCATCGCTATTAATACCAGAGCTATCTGCTTCCTTCGAAAAAAAGGATACCAAACGAATAAGCTATATAACTACGATGGTCATGTATCTAACGTTAATTTTTGCTTTAGGAATTGCGGGTGTCTTAATTTGTTTTTCTAGAAAAATAGGTGTTTTGTTCTATAATAGCGAGGAAGCAGGCACATTTATAGGACTTTTAGCTCCTCTTGTCCCGATTATGTATTTAGATGGCGTAGTTGACTCGATGCTAAAGGGTCTCGGCGAACAGCTATATTCAATGCGAGTTAACATTGTAGATTCTCTAATCAGCGTATTTTTAATAATTTTTTTGTTACCAAATATGGGAATAAAGGGGTACATTACTGTAATTTTTATAACTGAGCTTTTCAATACCTCTCTTAGTATTTCAAAGCTTCTTTCTATAACAGGAGTAAAGCCATCGTTCATAAAATGGCTTGTTAAGCCACTTATAGCAATTTCCGTGTCCACCTTAGTTACAAAATGGATTTTTGATTCAGGCTTCTACGGGTCACTCTTTTCAAGAGGCTTTTTTGTATTTGAATTGGCTTTTACAATAATTATGTACATCCTGATCTCTTTGATAATTGGTGCAATTACAAATAAGGAATTACATCTATTCAAACGATTAACAAAAATCAATTAACGCATCCCTTGGAAAATATTGTTCCTTGATTTATTCTTTTCCTTTTGATAAAATATTTGTGTAATGCATTGCGACTATCAAAGGAAAGGATGGTAATGTGAAGAAAGCTTTATCAATATTTATTATTTTGGTTATCGTTGCTACCTGTTTATCAACAAGCGTTAGTGCATCTAGCTCTTGGGTAAGCGTTAGCATCGAAAATTCAAGATTTACAGGCGGCGTTGTTGTTAAGGATAGTACAACATTCGTTGGAATAAGAAAGTTTGCGACCTCAATGTATAGCGACGCTAAGGTTACATATAACTATAGCACACGAACATTGACTGTACAGTCAAGCAAACTATATTTAACTGCTACCGATGGAAAGAACTATATCGTTGCTAATGGCAGATATTTGTACACTCCATCCCCTGTTTTTATGCAATACGGGGTTATGTACGCGCCTGTTTTACTTATGTCAAGAGCCTTTGGAGCAAGTGCCCGTTGGAATAATTCTACCTCATCCTTTAATATTACAAGAGGTAGCGGTGGTATTCTATCCGGCAGTGCGTTCTACAACGAGGACGAGGTGTATTGGTTATCAAAAATAATCAACGCAGAAAGTGGTGGAGAAATATTCAAGGGAAAGCTAGCAGTTGGTAACGTAATACTTAACAGAGTAAAATCCAGCTATTTCCCTAATACCATTTATGGCGTTATTTTTGACAGAAAAAACGGAACACAGTTTAGTCCTGTTGCTAATGGAACAATATACAAAGCTCCAAACGCTGAAAGTATAATTGCTGCTAAGATTTGTCTTGAGGGATACTCTATCGATGCTGGAATTTTGTATTTTGTAAATCCAGCTGTAGCTCCAAACTCTTGGGTGGCTAAAAATCGACCCTTCTACGGACAAATTGGCAACCACGCATTCTTTTATTAAAGAAAAAACTCCGACACGTGTCGGAGTTTTTTCATTCTCTTCTTTCATGTGCTTTTGTAGACGCAAGGTAAGAATTGTAAATTGAATCTCTTAAAATTCTTAATCTTTCCTCATCCTTACCACCTACGGGCTTTCTACATATAGTTTTTACGCCACGAGCCATTTTAGATGAGCTTGTAACAATTATTTCATCTGCTGAATACAAATCGTCAAGAGTGTATTTTTCTTCTCTTACAGGAATATTATGCTTTCTTGCCTCCTCAATAAGATGTGCCCTAGTTACGCCTGGAAGGATGTGCTTATCTGCTGGTGCTGTTATCAGCTCGCCATTTTTTAATATGGATATGTTACTATGAGAGCATTCAGTTATGTAACCGTCTCGAACAAATACAGTTTCCTCACACCTATTATCCTTTGCTAGCTGTGCAGAAAGAACGCTTGGCAACAGGTTTAAGGTTTTTATGTTGCAATAGCTATATCTATAATCATTTGTAACAGCTAAATCCATCTTTTCAAATACATTATCAACCTTTTGAGGCTTTATTGTAATACAAAGGTTTCCCTTCCCCTCTGTAAAGGTATGCTCTCTTATTCCACTACCTCTTGATACGTGGAAGTACACAAATTTTTCCTCGCCATCGACAAGCTTAACCAGCTCCTTTATAAGGTGAGAAAGCTCCTCCTTTGTTTTTGGTGGTGTTATGCCTAGCAAATGACAGTTTTGATACAATCTATTAACGTGCTCAAACAAAAGATATGGGATATTATTACGACACATTACCGCATCATATACCCCGTCTCCAAAGTAAAATGCCCTGTCGGTCATTGGCACAGATATTTCTTCTATCAAGCCAACTCTGCCGTTATAATACCCCAAATTTTTCATATAAACCTCCAATTAAGCCATTAGTAATGCTTTATTTGGTTCAAGAAGTACCTCTGTATCTCTTCCACCTATATTTATTATAGCAGTTTGCTTAATTGGTGTTACTAATTTTAGATTTTTAAGCTTATTATTTTCCCATTCAATATCAACCTTGATATTGCCCTTTGCCAAAAGTCCCTTGATGCTACCCTTCTTCATTTCTGTTGGGAGTGCAGGGAGAATTTTAATTTTTCCGTCCTCGCATTGCAGGAACATTTGCGCTATACCTGCACAAACGCCGTAGTTTCCATCAATTTGGAAAGGTGGGTGTGCATCAAACATATTTGCATAAGTACCACCCGAGTGCCACATATCAACTGAATTGTCAGGTCTTGCAGGCATAAAGCGAAGCTGATTTTTAACAAGCTTTAGTGCGTGGTCTCCGTCCTTTAGCTTAGCCCAAAGATTTACCTTCCAGCCCATGCTCCAGCCTGTGCCCTCATCTCCTCTTCTTTCAAGTGAGCGTCTAACCATCTCTGCAACCTCTGGATTGTTGTCGGTTGTAATCAAATCAGCAGGATAGAAGCCGTACAGATGAGATACATGGCGATGGTATATATCAGTTTCCTCGTACTCTCCGTCATACTCAAGAAGCTGACCCTCGCTTCCCTTTTCGTAAATGCCGATTTTATCCTTTCGTTCATTGATAGTTCTAGTAAAATCGTCATCTATACCCAGCACACCGGCAGATTTAGAAATATTTCTGAACAAATCCTCAATAATAGACTGAGACATAGCCGTATATTTACCTAAGTAAATTAAGCGATCTCCCTCGTTGTAGCTATTTTCCGGTGAGGTTGATGGTGTTAAAATATACCTTCCGTTATATTCCTCCATAACAGAAAGATAAAATTTTGCTGCCTCCTTCATAATTGGATATGCAGTTTCTCTTAGATAATCCTTATCGAGGGTGTATTCATAGTGCTCATACAAATGACGGCATAGCCAACCAGAAGAAAGATTCCAGTAAGCGTATTGAGTCGAATTTACAACCTTGGAGCCAACTGGTGTTGTGTGCGCCCAAAGGTCGCTATTATGATGAGATACGAAGCCATCTGCGTGGTATAGTCTTTTTGCAGTTTCTCTACCATTTACGCTTATGTTCCTTGTTAAATTTATAATTGGCTCATTACAGCTAACTAAGTCGTTCATAAGAACTGGCCAATAGTTCATTTCTGCGTTTATGTTCAAGGTATAGTTTGATGACCATGGTGCGTAATAGCTTTCATTCCATATACCTTGAAGGTTTGTAGCCTGTGAGCCTTCTCTTGAGCCTGCTATAACCAAGTATCTGCCAAAGTTATAAAGAAGCTCGCAAAGGCCCAAGCCCTTGTCTTCCTTCTTCAGTCTTTCGTCAGTGTCGCAAAGCTCCTCTTCACCACCAAAATCAGTTATTACACGATTAAACAGTGATGAAAAATCCGCTATGTGATCATTTTTTATATCCTCATAGCTTTTTTCAAACAGTTTTTCTATTCGATCAAGGCATGGCTTAAGAGTCTCCTTGGTTGGAAGCTTATCAAAGGAAATAAAGCTTGTTTCTGCGCAAAAATAGATTTCCACATAGGTTGCGTCATCAATGCGAACACTGGTATCCGTGCCCTTTTTCACATTTCCGTCTGTCTTTACCCTTGCAACTGCATTTACCTTTACTCCCTGACCATCATAAACAATTGGTAGCTCATCCTTTCTGTAGCTTGGTGCAAGCTCAGTTGGACACTCTCCTGCAAAATGCAAGTATTCATTCCAAGAGGTAACGTGACTCTTGCCTACACAATCTCCATGCAGCTCATAGCTTGCCTTTTCTGATGAGCTTAGCTTTATCATAACACAGTTATCTGGGAAGGAAACGAAATATTCTCTTTTGTATTTTATGCCGTTCTCAGTGTAGTTAAGAGTTGCTATTCCTCTTTCCATATCAAGCTCTCGCTTGTAGTCTTCATATCTTCCATTAGTCGAAAGATTTTTAATATACAGAGTGCCAAGGAGCATATATGAATTTAGCCATTTTCCAGTAAAATTCTCCTCAAGCTCCCTTTGAGCCTCATAACGCTTACCCTCGCTTACGAGAGCCTTTGCCCTCTCGTTTGATTCATAAGCTCCTTCAACAAAATTATCACCTGGTTTGCCTGACCAGAGAGTGTCGTGATTTAGTGAAATTCTATCCTCCGAAACCCCTGAATAAATCATTGCACCTAGCTGACCATTGCCAAGCGGAAGTGCCTCCTCAAAGTATGTAGCAGGCTTACTATATCTTAGTATCTTTTCCATTATGCGTTCCTTTCTGTGCCATGGAATTAAAATCCAAAATTACTCATATATTTTCTATGTAAATTAAACCTTTTTATTCATCTTTTGAATACAAGACTTGCACACCTGCTTGCCCTGATACAAAACATTATCCTTAGTGCTTTTGCAAAAAACACAGCTAGGTGCGTACTTTTTCAGAATTATACAATCGTCCTCAACGAAGATTTCCAAAGGATCCTTTGCGTCTATTCCTAACGTTGTTCTTAATTCCATTGGTAAAACTATTCTTCCTAGTTCATCAAGCTTTCTTACTATTCCTGTGGATTTCATATTTAGCCCCCTTTTGTTATTCGAATTTATTTTAACATTTTTTCAAATTACCGTCAACGCTTTTTTACATATTTTTACATTTATTTACAATATATTACATTTTACGAGGAAACTATGCTTGGTAAATGCTTTTCTGTTTTTTGTTTAAGCTCCATTGCTTATGCGTTAGTATTTGGAGACTTACGAGCACTTTGTGATTCTGTGCTTTTGGGTGCATCAAAAAGTGTAACTGTTATTATTTCCATAATAGGCTTCATGACCTTTTGGAATGGAGTAATGGAGGTGCTGAAGGATTCAGGAATTATATCCTTTTTATCCAGGCTATTAACTCCTCTACTTAAGCACATTTTTCCAAGCTCCTTCAAGAACAAGGTGGCACGTGATGAAATAACCGCTTGTATAAGTGCAGGGGTTTTGGGACTTTCCAATGCTACTACACCACTTGCAATATCTGCAATTGAAAAAATGAATGAGGGACGAAGCAGTAGCTATGCTACAAAGGATATGATTACCTTAGCTATAATCGGTTGTGCCTGCTTCAACCTAATACCAACAACTATTATTTCAATGCGTGTATCCCAGGGCGCTTCCATTTCTTATGAAATCATTGTGCCAGTTTGGATTTGCTCCTTTGCCTGCATGAGCTTAGGAATTATACTTTCAAGGGTTATAGGTGCTTTCAGTGCAGATCGTTGAAAAATCCTCTTTTTTTGTTATTCCATTCATTCTTTTTGTTGTGGGTGTGATTATTCTTTTTGGGCGAAAAAAAGACTACTTTGATAGTTTTTTAACGGGCGCTAAGAATGGTGCGACAAGCGCTGTATCTCTTTTGCCGACAATGTGTGCACTTATTGTTGGTGTAAGCATGTTTACAGGCTCAGGAATTGGGGATTTTATTTCAGAGGGACTTTCTCCTTTTTTTGACAGAATTGGTGTTCCTAGTGAAATACTTCCCTTGATTTTGACAAGACCGATTTCGGGAAGTGCATCGCTTGCTTCACTGGGAGAGATACTTTCAAGATATGGAGCTGACTCATATCCTGCACTTTGTGCCTCTGTTATTGTTGCATCAACAGACACGGTGGTTTACGTAATTAGCATATACTTTGCAAAGTCTAAGCTAAAGAAAACACGATACGCATTACCTATTGCTCTTTTCATTTCAGTTTTTTCCGTTTTTCTTTCCTGCATTTTAGTAAGAGCGTTTTTTTGAATATTTTTCCTTTTTTCAGTAAACAATCTATTCAAAAATAATTTGTTAAGAGGATTGATTTATGGAAAAAAGCTGTCAAAAAAGGATCGTTTACTTAAAGAATCCAAAAAGTAAGTATTTTGATGAGGCTTACTTTATTTTGAAGAAAAACGTTTGTGAGAGCGAGGAAAGCCTCGTTAAGGAAGCGGAGCGAATTTTAGGTAAGGCAACAATTACCCAATGCGAGGAAAAGCAACAAGACTCAGTAGGAATAATTCCTTGCTTAATTGGTGCTTTTTCCGGAGCTATTGTTACTTTTCTCGCTTGTCTTCCATTTGTAATTTAATGTCGATATTTAGCCTAGCTTCTCTATTGACTTGCGTAGCTTTTTGTGTTAAAATTATGTCAGTATTATTTCGTTTACAATTCGGCTGGATAAAATGCGGGGCCGTTTATACGCATTTTGGATCTCCACCGTTTATATTTTCCGTTATCTCAGCAAGGATATAACGGTTGTTTTTCGTATTTAATCTATTTAGAGAGGAATTTTATGCAAGAAAAGACAAAATGGAAGGGCTCAACAGGTGCAAAGAGCCAAAAATCAAGGAATGGTGAGGTTAAGGCTACTGATAAGAAAAAGGTCTCTAACACCCGCAACAGCACCACAAATAAAAGCAATAAGAAAGCTACAAAGGACTTAAAGGTGGTAAACAATAAAAAAGCAAATAAGTCTACAAAGAAAAAAGCAAGGGAGCAAAAAAAGATTATTCAGCCTAAGTTAAAAATCTACTCACTGGGTGGTCTTAACGAGATTGGCAAGAATATGACTGTGCTCGAATGTGATAATGATATTATCATTATCGACTGTGGCATTGGATTTCCAAACGACGATATGCTTGGAGTTGATCTGGTTATTCCAGATTTTACTCATCTACAAAACAACGTAAATAAAATCCGTGGATTATTCATAACTCACGGACACGAGGACCATATAGGCTCTGTTCCCTATCTTTTGAAGTCCATGAACATTCCTATATACGGAACAAAGCTTACTCTTGGAATTTTGGAAAACAAGCTTGAGGAGCATAAGCTACTGAGCACTGCCAAGCTAAATAGCGTTAATGCTGGTGACAAAATAAAGGCTGGCGCCTTCAGTGTTGAGTTTATCAGAGTCAATCACTCCATAGCTGATGCATGTGCACTAGCAATTTCAACTCCTCAGGGAATGGTTATTCATACTGGTGATTTTAAGCTTGACACCACTCCTATCGATGGTGAAATGATGGATATCGTTCGTCTTGGTCAGCTTGGTGCAGATGGCGTTTTAATGCTTATGTGCGAATCTACAAACGTAGAAAGACCCGGTTATACCCCATCAGAGAGAAACGTTGGCTTCTCTCTTGAAAAAATATTCTCCTCCGCTACTGACAAGCGAATTATTATTGCAACCTTTGCATCAAACGTGCACAGAGTTCAACAGATTATCGATGCTAGCGTTAACCACGGTAGGCGTGTTGCAGTTACAGGTCGAAGCATGATTAACGTTGTTAAGGCTGCAGTAAAGCTTGGCTATATGAACGTTCCAGACGGGGTTCTGATTGAGCTGGATCAAATTAAAAAATATTCTGCTGAAAAAATAACAATCATAACAACAGGAAGCCAAGGTGAGCCTATGTCTGCTCTATACAGAATGGCTTTTTCTGACCACGACAAGGTAGTTTTAACTAGCAACGACCTAGTTGTACTATCCTCCAGCGCTATACCCGGAAACGAGCCGCTTGTTGGCAAGATTGTAAACGAAATGTACAGACGTGGGGTAAACGTTTACCACGATTCAAGTGTTGAGGTGCACGTTTCTGGACACGCATGTCGTGAGGAGCTAAAGCTAATGCATGCTCTTGTTAAGCCAAAATACTTTATGCCTATTCATGGTGAGCTACGCCATCTGATTCAACACAAGGAGCTTGCCGAGGGAATGGGAATGAATCCTCAAAGCATTTTTGTATCCGATATCGGTAAGGTTATCGAAATTGACGAGCAGGGCGCTCGCTTCAATGGCATTGTTCCTGCTGGAAAGGTTCTTATTGATGGCTCTGGTATTGGTGACGTTGGAAATATTGTTCTACGGGATAGAAAAAACCTTGCAGAAAGCGGTCTTATTATCGCTGTTGCAACTGTCAATCTCGAGGAAGGTATTTTGATGTCTGGTCCTGAAATTATTTCACGCGGATTCGTTTACGTAAGAGAAAGCGAGGAGCTTATGAATGGTGCCCGTGATATTGCAACAAGAGTCTTGATTGATGCTCTTGATGACAATATTAAGGATTGGGCTGAGCTAAAAAATCTTATAAAGAACGCTTTAGCGAAATACGTATTTTCAAAGACAAAGAAAAAGCCTGTTATACTGCCTATACTCTTAAACATTTAATAAATAGAGCCACCAGCAATGGGTGGCTCTATTTTTTTGAAATATTTATGCGCGTGTGTATTGTAATATTTTTTTGTTTGTGTTATACTGAAATTTAGATTGAAAAAAGGAGGTGAGTGCATGAAAAAGCTACTTAAGTACATGAAGGGCTATACAAGAGAATGTGTTTTTAGCCCACTATTTAAGATGCTGGAGGCTTTTTTTGAGCTTTTAGTTCCGTTGGTTGTTGCAAATATTATTGACGTAGGAATTGGAGAAGAAAAGCCAAAATCTTATATCATTTACGCTTGCCTTATTATGGCAGGACTAGGTGCAATTGGTCTTACATGTACTCTTTTTGCGCAGTATTTTGCTGCAAAAGCCTCCGTTGGATTTGTTTCTAAAATAAAGAGAGCTCTATTTTCTCATATTAGCTCTCTTTCATATACAGAAATTGACAAGCTAGGCACTGCTACTCTGATTACACGAATGACAAGTGATGCTAATCAGGTGCAGTCTGGTGTTAACCTAACACTACGCTTATTCATGCGCTCGCCTATTATTGTATTTGGCGCTATGATTATGGCATTTACAGTGTCCCCTACACCAGCAGTTGTCTTTACCATCACTATTCCTCTTTTAGCATTAGTTGTATTTGGTATTATGTGTGGCACTATTCCTCTCTACAAGGACGTGCAAGGCAAGCTTGACGGTGTTTTAAGCACAGCCAGAGAAAATCTCACAGGTATAAGAGTTATTCGCGCTTTTGGTCTTGAGGGCAAGGAAAAGGAAAAATTTCATAACAAGGCTAGCGTTTTGAACAAGGCACAGCTTTTTGTTGGAAGAATTTCTGCTATTATGAACCCTGCAACCTTTGCTATAGTAAATATTGCGATTGCAGTTTTGATTTACACAGGCGCTTTAGAGGTTAACAATGGTGATTTGACTCAGGGTGAGGTTATTGCTCTATACAACTATATGTCTCAAATTTTGATTGAGCTTGTTAAGCTTGCAAGCTTAATTATTACTATTACAAAATCTCTTGCCTGTGCTAACAGAATTCAAGGGGTTTTTGAAATTAAGTCCTCACAAGAGATTGTTGAGCTTCCAGAGGGAGACAAAAAATATAGCGTTGAATTCAAAAATGCATATTTGAAATATGCTTCAAGTCCTGAATATTCCCTGGAAAATATTGATTTTTCAGCCTTACCTGGTGAAACAATTGGTATTATTGGCGGTACTGGCTCGGGAAAAAGCTCACTTATAAATATGATAGGCAGATTTTACGATGCTAGCGAGGGTGCCGTTTACGTAAACGGCAAGAACGTAAAATCATACGATATGGCTGAGCTGAGGGAAAGCATCGGCATCGTTCCACAAAAAGCAGTTTTGTTTAAGGGTACCTTAAGAGAAAATCTTCTTTGGGGAAATAATAATGCAAGCGATGAGGAAATTTTACATGCAATCGAGCTTGCACAGGCTAAGGACGTTTTAGATTCAAAGGCTGAGGGACTTGATTTCGAAATTGAACAGGGTGGAAAGAATCTATCCGGTGGTCAAAGGCAAAGATTTACTATTGCCCGCGCCCTGGTTGGTAAGCCCAAAATCCTTATTCTTGATGACTCTGCAAGCGCCCTTGACTATTTGACTGATTCAAGACTAAGAAACGCTATTGCTGGCATTGATTACAAGCCTACTGTATTTATAGTTTCGCAAAGAACCTCTTCAATTCAGCATGCTGATAAAATCATCGTGCTTGATGATGGTAAAATAGTAGGTATGGGTAAACACAATGAGCTTCTTGAGAGTTGCTTGGTTTACTCTGAAATATACAACTCCCAATTCAAAAATGAAGATGGGGGTGAGGCAAAATGAAAAGGTCTAATTCATCTACCCTAAAAAGAGTTTTCAAGTATTTGAAAAAGCATTGGGTGCTAGTTGCTCTTTCTATGCTTTTTGCCCTTACAAGCGTTGTTGGTACTCTTTACATTCCAATAAGAGTTGGTAATGCTATTGATTTAATCATTGAAGCTGGCAAGGTAGATTTTGACAAGCTTTCACCTATTCTTTTGGAAATTGGCATCGTTGCTGTTTGTGTTGCCGTTATTCAATGGATAATGAATAATATCAACAACAAAATAACATACAAGGTGGCAATGGACGTAAGAAACGACGCCTTTGACAAAATTGAAAGGCTCCCTCTCAAGTACGTTGATTCTCACCAGTATGGTGAAATCGTAAGCAGAATGATTTCTGACGTTGACCAGTTCACTGATGGGCTTTTAATGGGCTTTACTCAGTTTTTCACCGGTATTGCAACCATTATAGGAACATTGTGCTTTATGCTCTATTTAAGCCCGATAATTACTGTTGTAGTAGTTGTTTTTACTCCTCTTTCTCTTCTGATAGCTAGCTTTATTTCAAAGCAAACCTACAAGCTTTTCAAAAAGCAGGCAGGTGCAAGAGGTGATGAAACCTCACTGATTGATGAGGCGATTGGCAACCTTAAGGTTGTTAAGGCTTTTTCACGCGAGGACGAAATGCAGGAGCAATTTGACAAGGCTGATGATAAGCTAAAGAAAATATCTATTCGTGCTATCTTTTTTAGCTCGCTGGTAAATCCTACTACCAGATTTGTAAACGCATTAGTTTATGCTGGCGTTGCACTGGTTGGTGCTTTTGTAGTAACTGGTGTAATTCCGTTTGGATCCGGTGTGTTAACTGTTGGTGCATTAGCAACTTTTTTGAGCTATGCAAACCAGTATGCAAAGCCATTTAATGAAATTTCCGGGGTTATAACCGAGCTTCAAAATGCTCTTGCCTGTGCGTCAAGAGCCTTTGAGCTTATTGATGAGACCGAGGAACCCTGCGACAAGGAAAATGCTATTATTTTAAGCAAGCCCGACGGCAACGTGGAGCTTAAGGACGTTGAGTTTTCATACTCTGCTGACAAGGAGCTTATCAAGGGTCTTAATTTAAGCGTTAAGTCTGGTATGCGTGTTGCCATTGTCGGACCTACCGGATGCGGAAAAACCACGCTTATTAACCTATTAATGCGCTTTTATGACGTAAACAATGGTGTCATTTCGGTTGATGGCCACGATATAAGAGATATTACAAGGCATTCCTTACGTCATAGCTATGGAATGGTGCTACAGGAAACCTGGCTACAGGGAGGCACAATTAAGGATAACGTAAGAATGGGCAAACCAGATGCAAGCGATGATGAGATCATACAGGCTTGCAAGGAATGCCATGCCCATAGCTTTATTAAAAGGCTTCCACAGGGCTATGATACTGTTATCAGCGATGAGGCAAGCTCCCTTTCTCAGGGACAAAAGCAGCTTTTGTGTATTGCGAGAATAATGCTTGCTTTACCTGAAATGCTTATTCTTGACGAGGCTACCTCCTCAATTGATACAAGAACTGAAATCAAAATTCAAGAATCATTTATGAAGCTAATGAGAGGACGCACCTCCTTTGTAGTTGCCCATCGTCTTTCAACTATAAGAGAGGCAGATGTTATTCTCGTAATGAATAAGGGAAGCATTGTAGAGATGGGAAACCATTCTACATTAATTAGTAAAAAAGGTTTTTATTGGGAACTATATAATAGTCAATTCAACCCAACAGAATAAAAAGAGGAATACTATGAGAAAGACAAAAATTGTATGTACTATTGGCCCTGCTTGCGAAAGTGAAAAAACTATGACCGAGCTTTGTCTTGCCGGAATGAACGTAGCTAGACTAAACTTCTCTCACGGCACACACGAGGACCATTTGGAAAAGATTAATCTTATTAAAGCTGTAAGAGAAAAGCTTGATTTACCTATTGCAATTATGCTTGACACGAAGGGTCCTGAATACAGAATCAAAAGCTTTGAAAACGGAAAGATAACCCTTAATGATGGCGATACCTTTACATTTACCACTGAGGATATTGTGGGAAATAACGAGCGCGTTAGCGTAAACTATAAGGGCCTTATTAATGATTTGGCGCTTGGCGATACTATTCTTGTAAACAACGGTCTCGTTATTTTTAGCGTTGAAGAGCTAACTAAAACCGAGGCTATTTGTAAAGTTGTCGTTGGTGGTGAGCTTTCAAACTCAAAATCTATGAGCTTCCCTAACAAGGTGCTAAATCAAGAGTATTTATCCGAGCAGGACAAAAGCGATTTGCTTTTTGGTATTGAGCAGGGGGTTGATTTTATTGCTTGCTCATTTGTTTCAAGGCGTCAGGATTTGATAGACGTTAAGCAATTCTTGAAGGCTAATGGCGGTAGCAATATCGATATTATTGCGAAGATTGAAAATAGAAGTGGCGTTGACAATATTGAGGAAATTTGCAAGGAATGCGATGGCGTTATGGTTGCCCGTGGCGACCTCGGTGTCGAGATTCCATTTGAGGAGCTTCCAGTTACTCAAAAGCACTTAATCACAAAGTGCAGAATGCTTGGCAAGCGTGTAATTACAGCTACTGAAATGCTTGAATCCATGATTCACAATCCAAGACCAACTCGTGCTGAGATTTCTGACGTTGCAAATGCGGTTTACGATGGATCCAGTGCTGTTATGCTTTCTGGTGAAACAGCAATGGGCAAATATCCTGTTTTGACTGTTAAAACTATGTCAAAAATCATCGAAAAGACTGAAAGTTTTATAAATTATGATACGCTATTTTCATCTGCTGGCTTTACAATAAATAATGCGGTTGACGCAATTTCTCACTCCACGGCTTGTATGGCTATTGACGTTCACGCAAAGGCAATTGTTGTATGCTCTATTTCTGGTATTACTGCTCGAATGGTTTCTCGTTTTAGAGCTCCTGTTGATATCATTGGTATGACTACAAGCGAGGAAACCTGGAGAAAGCTTGCTCTTTCCTGGGGTGTTACTCCCGTTATGTGCGAAATGGTAAATTCTACTGACGTCCTATTTTACATGGCAAACAAGGCCGCCAAAAAAACCTTTAAGCTAAGGAAGGGCGACAAAATTGTTATCACTGGTGGTATCACAAATGGAGAAAGTGGTAGCACAAACCTTATTAAGCTAGAAACCCTATAATGTAAAAAAGCGACCGAATGGTCGCTTTTTTTAGTGCTTTTCTGATTGATTCTTCATCTCGGTGTGAGCTCTGTTTGGAACTGGAGGATCCTGAACCTTATTTTTATTTACAGTCTTTGCTTTTTGTTCGTTTTGTTGATTTTTATTTTTGCTCATAATAATTTCTCCTTTATTTGCTTGTAAAATTAGTTTGCTCTTTTTTTCATTTTCTATTTACAAATATAGTTTTTTGTGATATTATATTTGAAAACTTACAGGAGTGTTTATATTATGGAGCATCATTTTGCTGAAATTCTTGAAATAATTATGCTTATCTGCTTTGGATTTTCTTGGCCACTTAATGTTATTAAGGCCTACAAGGCTAGAACTGCAAAAGGAAAAAGCCTTTGGTTTATTTGCCTAATCCTACTTGGCTACATAGCAGGCATCACTTCAAAATTTGTAAATCCTTATTTTGATATGAGCGCTAAGTGGTATGTTCTTTTCTTCTACTTCCTTAATTTCATTATGGTTAGTGCAGATTTGCTTATGTACTTTAGAAACAGACGTATAGACAGAATGAATAATGAATAAAAGCACAGAGCCAAGCTCTGTGCTTTTGTTTTATTCTGCCTTATTAGCTGTTACTTCTTTGCCAAAGAACAATACTGCAATTGTTCCAGGTCCTGCAGATGAACCGATAATTGGACCGATTCTACCTACGTATATGTCTAGCTTTTTCTCTGGGAATCTAGATTCGATTATTGATTTGAGCTCATTAGCTGCAGCCTCGTCATCTGCGTGGCAAACAACTATTTTTTGGTGAGGAACCTCAACGTATTCCTCCTTCATTCTATCAGCAATTCTCTCCATTGAGGCACGTCTTCCCTTTACTGTTTCAATAGCAAAGTTTTGTCCAACCGCATCTGAAATAATAATTGGCTTCTTGTTTAGAAGTCCACCAAAGAATGCCTTTGCAGCGCTTACTCTACCTGCACGCTTCAGGTATGTTAAGCTTTCAACTGTGCATTCTTGATTTACAGTTAAACGATTTTCCTCAATCCACTTTGCGTTTTCCTCAATGCTCAAGCCCTCTGCTCTCTTTTCTGATGCTACCATACACAAGATACCAAGACCAAAGCAGGAATTCAAGCTATCGATACAGATAATTTTTGAATCCGGATACTTGTCTAAAAGGTGGTCCTTTGCAACTCTACTTGCCTTAATTGATGCAGAAAGTGCACCTGCACAGGATAGATACAAAACATCATATCCATTTTGTATGTACTCTTCAAATCTTGCCTCAAATTCGTGCGCTGTTACCTGAGCGGTGATAATTCTTGTTCCATTACGAAGCAATTCAAAAAAGTCGTGATATGGAATTTCCTTAAAGTCAATATCTGCCACATATTCCTTTTCGTCAATGCTTAGATGCATAGGAACATATTCAATATCGTATTTTTCTCTTAAATCCTGTGATAAATCACTACAGGAGTCTGTAACAATAATATATTTTTTCATTTTTATATACCTCTCATTCAAATATCAAAATAAAATCATAAACCTCTTGCATGCCGTCAATCTCATAAAGCTCAACCTTGCCCTGCTTTTCAACGTAAGTCTGGATTTGCGCCTTTTCCTCGTCGGTTGTACTCTTACCGTACACGGCAATTAAGAAATCCCTATCCTTGCTTAATTCGTCAATGAGCAGCTTTGTGGTTTCCAGCTTTGATTCAGTTGAAAACATCATTGTTTTCCCTGTGAAGCCCATATAATCGTTTTCCTTAATGCTAACGCCGTTTGCAACCGTTGTTCTAATTGATCTAGCTATCATTCCAGTTACAGAAAGCATCATTTTTTCAGAAAGATTTTTAGCAATCTCCTCCGGATTGTCAAAGGAGTAATCAAGTTCTGAAAGGGCTGAATAACCCTGTCCTATGCTCTTGGACTCAATTATGTAAACGTTTGCGTCCTTATAAAGCTCCTTTGCCTGCTTAGCAGAAAGGATTATGTTTGAGTTATTTGGAAGAACAAAGATATTTTCTGCGTTTGCCATCTCAAACGCCTCCAAAAAGTCCTCGGCAGAGGGGTTGTTTGTTTGTCCTCCATTTACAACAACGTCGGCGCCCATTTCCTCAAAAAGATTAATAAGCCCCTCGCCCATTGCTGTTGTTACTGTTGCGTACTTTTTGCGAGGCTTTTTAATTTTTATTGAGTCTTCCTTTTTCTCTTTTTTATCAACGGTTTCGTTATGCTGAAGCGTCATATTTTCAATTTTGACTGTTAGATACTCACCAAACCTTTGACAATACTCAAGCACCTTATATGGTGTCATTGTGTGAACGTGGATTTTAACCACTGTGCCTGTTTTGAAGGCTACAATAGAATCGCCACCTACTGATTCAAGATATTTTATCAAGCCATCTACGTCGAAATTGTCAACATCAGTTTTGCTCTTTTGAAGCTGAAGGAGCATTTCTGTGCAATATCCAAATTCCATTTCGCTATCCTCAGTAAACTTAGAAAAGTCTAGGTCCACTGTCTTGCTACTAGAACCCTCGTTGTCCCAATGAAGCTCCTCACCACCAAGCGCCTTGCAGAAGCCCTCAATTATGTAAACAAGTCCTGCTCCACCGCTATCAATAACGCCAGCTTCCTTCAAAACTGCCAACAGCTCAGGGGTCCTTTCAAGCGATTCCTTCATTTCCTTTAAGAAGCACTTAAAGAACTCATAAACTGAAATATCGTCATTGATACGGTTGCTAACGTTTTCTGCAGATTCTCTTGCTACAGTAAGTATAGTTCCCTCAACAGGAACAGCTACTGCACCATAAGCGCATCTTACACCGTTTAGAAGTGCTCTACCAAATTCCTTTAGATCGGCTCTTTCCTGTCCCTTTAGGCTTTCAGCTAAGCCGTAGAATAATTGAGATAGAATTACGCCAGAGTTTCCTCGTGCGCCCATTAGCATTCCGTTTGCCATTGCGCTTGCAAGCTCCGTTAAGCTTTTGCCTTGAGCCTTTTTCAAGCCCTCGACTCCACCACGCATAGTGAGAAACATATTCTCTCCCGTATCTCCGTCTGGAATTGGGAATACGTTAAGGTCATTTACGGTTTGAACATTGTCGTGTAGGTTTACCGCACCGCCCATAACCATTTTCTCAAAAATCTCACCGTCAATTACATTGCCATTATATTTCATAATACCTCCATTGCACTGATTTTATCAATCGACAGTATTCTTCATTTTTTGACATTTTATCAAGTGTTTCTAAACTAAAGATTAACAAAAAAGAAAAATTGCCGATTTATTTCGGCAATTTTACTATGAAGCTTGTTTTTCCATTTTCACATTCTACGTCAACCTCTCCCTTGTGAAGAACAACTATATGCTTTACTATAGAAAGCCCTATACCATTGCCCTCCTTTTCGTGAGAGCTATCGGCTTGGTAGAACTTAGAGAATATTTTTTGTCTGTCCTCTTCCTTGATTTCTTTTCCGTCATTCGTTATTTTTACTTGAATTATATCGTCGCTTTGCTCAATTCTAACAGAAAGCTCACCCTTTTCGTTTGAAAACTTAATAGCGTTATCTATTATGTTTATCCAAACGTGCATAAGCATTTCTTCATCTCCTGAGATTTCTATCTCATCAAAATCAAGATTTAGCTCAAGGTTCTTTTTATCCCAACGCTTTTCAAGCATTACAATAGCAGTTCTGATTTGCTCGGACAAATTGTACTTTTTCTTTTTTTGGATTTCCTTTTCGTTTTCTATCTTGGATAGATGCAAAATCTTTGTTGACATTTCCAGGAGGCGAGTTGTTTCTTCATCGATGATTTCGATATATTCCTGCCTTTTTTCATGGGTTAAATCCTCCCTCTTAAGTAGCTCCAAAAGTCCCCTTATTGAAGCAATCGGGGTCTTGAATTCGTGAGAGAAATTATTTACAAAATCGGAACGAAGCATTTCAGTTTTAGAAATTTCCTCTGCCATGTTATTAAAGCCCTTCTCTACCTCTTTAAGAGTGCTTTTCTCACCAAAGCTTAATCTTACCGAGTAGTCTCCACGGGAAACCTTTATCATAGCCTCAACAAGTGATTTATATGGTCTTAAAAGAAGCTTTCCCGCAAGAATCGAGAAGCCCATTCCTATGATTACGCTAGACACCACCATTAAAAGAATGTATGGCCATCCTGATGCCTGCCACCATTCCTGCTGAATAACACCTGCGTTTGTAAGGATTGCTCCCAAAACAAAAATCACGGCAAGGCTTAAAAGCTGAACTACACCAGTCATTAAGATAAAGAATGCATTTACCTTAACGTTGGCAATTGGCTTTTCTAAGTTAATTTTACCTAGCTTTTTTCTTTTCATATTTTAATCTCCGCCTTATAGCCTAAGCCCTTGATTGCCTTCAGCTCAAATTCATTCCAGCCCTCAAAGCGCTTCCTTAACCTTGATATGTGTACGGTTACGGTATCTGTAGCTGTGTCGCAGTCGTAGCCCCATATTTCATCCATTAGTTGTATACGGGTGAAGATTTGGTTTGGTGAGGACAAGAGCTTAAAAAGCAGCATAAATTCCTTTTGAGGAAGCTCGATTTTTTCCTCGCCTCTAATTACTAGCTGTGTATTGTAATCCAGGGTAATGCTTCCAATTTGTAGCTTTTGCTCATTTACCATTTTGGCACGTCTTAGAAGTGCTTTTATATGAAGTAAAAGCTCCTCGCTATTGATGGGCTTTGTCATATAATCGTCAATACCTGATATAAAGCCCTTCATTCTATCCCTCGGGAGATCCTTTGCTGAAATCATCAAAACAGGTAAATCTTGATTGAAGGTTCTTAGCTCCTCAGTAAACTCGTAGCCATTCAATTTTGGCATCATTATATCTACTATTACAAGATCAACGTGAGTTTTATCAAGAATGTCCAGTGCCTCTACTCCGTCCGATGCGGTGATTACTGTGTATCTTTCAAGCTCTAAGCGCTCCTTCATAACGTATCTTATGTTTTTATCGTCGTCGATTATTAGAATTTTGAACATTTCAATATCCTCCAACTCTTTTACAGGCATATTATATCACAATTATAAGACTTTTTCAATTGATTGTTTATTTTTGTTGTTTTTTGTCAAAAGTATAGAAATATCACGGAAAATATGCTATAATAGGTTAAAAATTGAAAAGAGGTAATAAAATGGATAAAAATAAATCCCTTATGCTTGATAATCAAATTTGTTTTCCTTTGTATGCCACTTCTCGTGAAATAATTAAAAAATACAGACCATATTTAGACGAAATAGGTCTTACATATACACAATACATTGCAATGCTAGTTTTTTGGGAACAAAAAATTATAAACGTAAAGGATTTAGGTGCTAGGCTTTTCCTTGATTCCGGAACGCTAACGCCTGTGCTTAAAAGCCTTGAAAAAAAGGGGCTTGTTCGACGCTCTCGTTCTCGCGAGGATGAGAGAGTTTTGCTGGTTGAAATTACAGATGAGGGCATGAGTCTTAAGGAGCTAGCTAAAAATATTCCCTGCCTGCTTAAGGAAGCGCTTCCTATTACAAACGAGGAATGCGCAGAGCTACATAGGATTTTATACAAGCTACTTGATAGTAAAAATTAGTTATGTGCTATTGTTAAGCATATAATTCATACTAACTAGAAGCCATACATAAATACAAATTCATACAAAAAAGTGCTCTTTCGAGCACTTTTTTAATTATCAAGGATTAGGGTATAGCTTCCGTCCTTTAGTGTTTGAACAAGCTGAGTCATGCTTGTGATTTCATAGTCTGTTAGTATTCCAGCATTAGCAGGGGTGTCATTATAATGGAAATCGGTGCCTGAGGTTTTAATCAATCCATATTTTTCAGCCCATGCGTTCGCTATTTCGTTTCTTGAATCGTGTCCCTTGTGTCCATTAAACGCCTCCACTCCGTCTAGATAGTATGGCGCTACAACTGTCATACTGTTTCTAAATGGATGTGCCTGCACGAATAAAATCCCGTTTTCCTTGGCAATTTTGTGGAAGCATTCAGGATTCATATCGAAAAGCCCCTCGTTATCAAGAAGAAATTCTTTAGTAATGCCAAATAGCAAATAATCGTTTATATTTTGATTAAAGCGAAGCTCGGCTCCAAACAAAATATTCATTTTTCCCTTTGCGCATTCCTTGAGCCTTTCGTAGGCTGAATAAAACTTCTCTACAAAAGCCTGCCAGCTCTCGCAGTTGTGATGTAGCATTGTTGTATAGTTAAGATGGTTTGAAAGGACAAGCGTTTTATAGCCTGCCTCGGTGTATTTTTTTGTTATATCATCTACACTAACCTGTGCGCATTCACTGATATCCATTGAATGGCAATGAAGCTCTGTCTTAAACATATTTTCCTCACTCGAATTTTATAATCTTCCTTAATTTTTTGCCAAATAAAGTATATCACCATTAGTGAATTATTTCAAGACTTTTGCTCTTTTCGAGAGAGTTTTTTAATTAAAACAAATTTTTTACAAAAAACCAAAAAAAGTCTTGACAAGCAAATACTCCTGTGATATAATAAGCAAGCATTGCAAATCAACGGCGGAATAGCTCAGAGGCTAGAGCATCCGGTTCATACCCGGCAGGTCATAGGTTCAAATCCCATTTCCGCCACCATATTTGGCCCGTTGGTCAAGCGGTTAAGACACGGCCCTTTCACGGCTGTAACATGGGTTCGATTCCCGTACGGGTCACCAAAATAAACCTAAATCGAACACTTCGGTGTTCGATTTTCGTTTATTTATCAAAGTCGCAGACTTTGTATGGCATCAGGCGTTAGGCTGTATGGCATCACTTTTATGTGTATGGCATCACCGTTAGGTGCTTTTCTGCGACTTGATTCCATACGACACTGTGTGTCAATTCCATACTGCAACAAGTTGCAAATTCCATACACGCTATGCGTGATTTCATACAATGCTACGCATTGATTGGAGGTTAGTTATGGCTAAAAGAAATCTGCTTTTAGAATATAGCGAGGAATTAGCTGTTTGTATAGCTAAGCTATGCAAGGACAATAAATTTGATTCTAATGTAGTTTTTCAAATAAAAAAGTCGTCTTCGAGTGTGTTTGCTAATATTACAGAGGCACAATACCCTCAAAGTCTTGCAGACATGCATTCTAAATTTGAAATAGCAAGAAAGGAATGTGCCGAAACTGAAAGCTGGTTAAAGCTTCTCTTTTCTACCGAAGCTATTGATGATATAACTTTCAAAAAATTGAGAAATCTTTGTGGCAGAATTAAAAGAATGCTCACAAGCTCCTGCATCACAATCGAAAATAAATCAAAGCAAGGTTGACTTTTCAACCTTGCTTTTCTTACATATACAAGCACACGCCACAGTGCCATTTGATAAAAATTTTATTTTCTTAATATTGAACTTAGCAATGCGATAGTCTTTTTTGCTGGCTTATAAAACGCAAAATATATCGACAATATCAAAAATGTGGCAAACACCAGTGCAGCTAAGAGAAAAACAGGCTCTACAATTCCTATTATTAGTGGAACAATAATTGTACCTATGGACCATATTAAACAGAAAATAGATACAAACACACTCAATCGTGCAGTAACATTTATATCGCAGCCTTCATTTTTACTATCTATTTTTCCAATCAAAACAGGAGTGAATGCATTCCTTACATATTCTTTTGGTCTTTTGCGTATCCTGAATTCATCATCGCTTATCTGCCCAATAAAAACGTCATTGTCTTTAACTGTTGTATTTGTTATTTCATACAACCTTTGCACAATCTCTTGTTTTGTTAAAGAAGATTCCATCTTGCTTTGTAGTTTTATAAAAAACATGCCACTTCTCCCTTTAATACTTGCTATTTGTATTATACCACACCATATAAAGCATTTCAATATTTTTCGATTTACAATTACCCTTGGCTCACCATAGTATTACCAGTCGATCCTTTCGACTGGTTTTACTTTTTATAGGTGATAATTACTTATTTTAACTCAAAGATAGCAGTAAAGCTTCTTTGAGTTATTTTAATTACGCCAGTAACAAGGTTCGGACAGGTCGAAATGCTATTTTATTTCCCCTTTGCACCTTGTGCTAGGTTCGCAAGAATTGAGTGTTCGGTTCTTATTTCTGTATCAAACAAAAGAATGTTCCAATGAAACTATGTTATTGAATTCAAGTGCTTATTATGCTAAAATAAATTAAAGCTTATTTGCGAGGTGATATTTATTTCTAACAGGTTTTATATTAGCAAAGAATTAACTGCTATGGCAGATGCTCGATTAAAAAATGATATTATATTAGAGTTTTTTAGTAGGTTTACATTCCACGAGTCCTTATTGGAAATTAAAAGTGGTATTTCCAATACTTTTGTAATCGGAGATGTTGAAATTCCACAAATTCCAAAAGGATGCGAATATACTCTTTTAGTAAACGAAAAGGGTGTCGCCATTGTCGGTAAGGATTATAGCTCACTTATGCGTGGATATTTTTCTATGCTGATGAAAATTGAGCGTGAAATTGGTAAAAAGGAACTTTTTATTGACTCTGCGTGTGAAAACAAATCGTATAACATTAAAAATCGTATGATACATTTATGTGTTTTTCCCGAAAATTCCTTATTAGAAATCAAAAAATACATACGCCTTTTTGCTATTCTTCAATACACCCATGTGATTATCGAGTTTTGGGGAATGCTCAAGTATGACGCACTGCCCTCTCTCGCTTGGGAAAATGCATTTACAAAAGATGATGTAAGAGGAATTATTAACGAGGCTAAAGCACTTGGGCTTGAGCCTATACCTATGTTTAATTCTCTTGCCCACGCCTCACAGTCACGCTCTATGAGTGGCAAGCACACTATTCTTGATAACGATTTATCGCTTTATCATCTATTTACACCTGATGGCTGGGCATGGGATTTAGAAAACGAGGATGTGTGGGCTTTATTAAAGAAAATAAGGCATGAGCTTTACGAGGTTTTTGATGGTTGTAAATATTTCCATTTAGGATTTGATGAATCTCATGCTCACAACCAAAACCCCTATTTGAAGGAAAGACTTCCCTACTATATGTCACGATTGACAAAAGAGGTGCAAGGTGAGGGCAAACGGCCTATGATATGGATGGATATGCTTTTGCCTCCAGATGCTTTTTCTAATATGGTGGGTAACTGTCATTCTATAAAACCAAAGGATGATTGCGTTAAAATAATCAACACTTTGGCAGAGAATACAGTTTTTGTGGATTGGGAATATTCCGTAAAAAAAGCACCTATTAGTAGTGTGGTTTATTTCAAGGATTTTGGCATTGATATTATGGGGGCATCTTGGTTTGATGTAGAAAACGCAAGTGCACATATTGATACAATTTCAAGCCACAAGCTATTTGGTTATATGCACACAACATGGCACACAATATCAAGTGATTTGCCAAATATAATTTCTATCGCAAGCAAGCTTGGTGCTTCTCTTCCTATATGGAAAAATGAAAGCAATAATCAAATGATATTATCGGCACTTTTGAGAGATGTCGCTATTGAAATTGGGGATTATCATTCCTGCGGTTGGGTTAAGAACCAACTTCCTTAATTGTATTAAAACTGAAAAAAATTAAAGCAAGGCTGAAATTTCAGCCTTGCTTTTTTAACAACTAAAAAGAAAACGGATCAACAGCTTTCAATCTCCTCATGTTTTTCTTTATTCGCATATTTCTATAATGCTATGAATGTCAATGCGCGGAATTGTTGTTATAAGCCTGCCATTTGATGCATGCTCCATTGGAAGGAGTGTGCCCTCTGGTTGAAGGACGAGTGCTTTTGCGTTTGGCGCGTTAATTGAAAGCTTTATATCCAGGACAGGTGGGATATAGTCGTCGGTGGTGCTGGCACTATCAGCATGTGTGCCCCCTGCATTGACTAGCTGTATCATTGTTTTGTTGTCCTTTTTGGTTACTACAATTTCAAGTCTGCCAAGGGCTGACTCTATTTTTACAATTGGGTCATAAAGGCTTGTTATTTTCTTCATAAGCTCCCTGTGTGTAAATTGAGCTGCGCTTAAATATTGAGAGCCTATGTCAAAGCCTATTGTTGTAATTGTTCCCTTTCCATAAGGTGTTGTAACTGACAAGCTATCTAATTTAGTAGCTGGATTTTCTGCAAAGAGTGCGTTTATTTCCCCCTTTGCTACAATTTCACAGGGTGAGAATAAAGCACCATAGGATGAGTTATCCGTTGTAAAGCAATAAGGAATATATTTATTAGAGGTTTTGTTATTGTGTCCGTCCTCATTACCCTTTACTTCTTCAATTAAAAATTCTTGGTGCTCTTTACACTTAAATGGTGCCCCTCCCTTTTCAAAAATTGAACAGGTGTTTTTGCCACTTAGTACTAAATTACCGCCATTTTTAGCATATTCCAAAAGTAATTCTATAGTTTCATTTTCAAGTCCACTATATAGCTCCGGTACAAAAATCATTTTATACTCGTTTATGCTTTTCTTTAAGGTATGCTCGCACAAGATTTCAAGGGACTGCCCTATGTCGCAAAGAAGTGCTGACATTCCCATTATCTTTTCATATCCTGTTCTTGAATATAAGTGCGTTGATTCACGATATCTATCATAGGTGGACAGCAAAAGTGCCACTTGATGAATTGGCTTTACTCTGTGACAAAAGGGCTTGCGCTCAAGGACAAATTTGGATAGGTCAACAAGTGGCTCCAGCTCCCACATTCTTGGTGAGCCATCTCTGTTTTGAGGCACATAATTTTGGTATGCTCCACCTACTGCAATAACTGCTGACGCCTCTTGCTTTATTTGGTTTACGTGCTTAGGCACGTAGGCTGAGCGTCCTGATACGTTGCTTCTGAAATTCCAAGACATCAAGTCCCAAGCGTAGCCCTCCTGTTGTGCTAGTGCTCTTGCCGCATAGCGAGCAGAATTAAAGGAATTCAGTGGATTTAAGTCGCCAGACAAAAAGTCTACGTTTGCAGATACTTCCTCAGGCATGTGGTCGCTAAATGCCCAGTTTGAGCAAATTTCAAAATCGGGGTACTTTTCGTGAATTGAGTCTATGTAATGATTGATATATTTTTTGAATAGACCTCTATTATAGTCTCGGTATTCATGAAAATATTCATCCTTCTCTGTGGCAGGAATTTTGCCATTCAGGTTAATTCCTGTTTCCCTCTCAAAGGACTCAAGGGTTTCCTTGGTAAAATCTGCAAGTGCCATCCAACACTCGCCGTCAACCCAAACACCGTTAACCTGGTAGTTCTCTGCTAGCTCCATTAGCTGAGGAATAAGTAAATCATCTGCGTATTTACCATTTAGCCTTGTTGAGCCAAAATGACGATAACCATCTGCCATCAAAACGCGCTCATTTGGGTGCTCACTACAGTATTTCACATCGTACACGCCTGAATAGTGCATATAAAGCGCTATATCTTCCTCTTTTGTAACCCTTCGCCAAAGCTTTAAGGTATCCTTTTCAAACTCGTTTACTGCATTGCCTAGCTTCGATGGATATGAGGTGTAGCCGGGGTGTCCCTTGCAGTCGATTTGAATAAAATCAGGCTTTAGCAGATGACATATTTTTCTTATACCCTCTTCCTTTAAGGTTTTACCCTGTATTCCATCCTTCGGAGTTGCATGAAAATCAAAATGTAATCCCCAAAAGCTTTCCTTCCTTTTTTTCATATAGCGCTCCTCTATGTTTGTCATCATTTTTTGTTATAAAATTATATCATATCTCGAAAGGCATTACAATACGTTCTGTGGCTTTTTACATTGAATTTATGGCATTTTAGTTTTTGTGGGACTAAGCTGTATCTTTTAACTAAGTGAAAGGAGGTTGCAATTTGCAACCTCCTTTTTGATTTTCATAATTTGTAATTATGAATTAGTTCTGTAGTTTCTACCGCATGTGCTTTCATACCACTTTGTGCAGCAGTTTCCCATTGACTGAGAATATCTTTCAGTTGCGATAAGCGCTGGTCTTACAAATTTCATTTTACTTTCTCCTTTCATAATACTTATTCCTCTGAGAGCTTTTTAGCCTCAGATAAAATACAAGCTTCTTCATATTTACATAGCGGATCGCCCTTTTCAATAAGAGCGCTTCCAGGGCAATAATTACAGGTAACTATATGCTCGCATCCCTCACAGCCCTTTACCTTGTCCATAGTAAATTGGCGAATTGTTTTCATAACCGGAGAGTTTTGCCATATATCCTCTATTTTGCTTTCACGAATATTGCCACATTTCATAAGCAAGGCATTACATGGATATACGTCTCCGTAGGGGTTTATGTTTATTGAATTTGAGCCAGCACCACAAATTCCACTCTTTTCGCTAATTCTTGAAAGATCAAGTGCGCTTGAGCAGTTAAGCACTATATGCTCACTAAGCTTTTTCATTACGCTTGCATAGTCGGAAACATTTTTCAACCTAAAGCCAAGCGGTTCTTTATTTCCGTCGTTTTTAGCGTTGACGCTAAGACTGACCTGTATGGTTGCGCCAAGCTCCTTGGCAAGATTCATTATTCCGTCTATATCATCCACGTTGAAATCCGTTACACAGGTTTTTATATTAACTGGAATTGATAGCAAAACGCATTTTTTGATTGCTTCAATGGTTTTTTCAAATGAGCCCCTTACCTGTGTAAATTCATCGTGCTTTTCCGGAACATGACTATATACACTAAAATGAATGCTTCTTGGATATATTTTTTTGAGTCTAAAGAAATCCTCGTCCTTAATAGCTATTCCATTTGTAAAAATATTTATTAAAAATCCTAACGAATAAGCATATTCAAGAATTTCAAACACATCCTTGCGAACAAAAAGGTCTCCACCTGTAAAGGTTAGTTCAAAAACATTTAGCTTCTTTAGCTGATCCAATGCATCCTTGATTTCATCAAGTGTAAGCTCCTGTCTGTCCTTGTCAACTATACAGTAGCAATACTTACATTTTTCATTACACCTAAAGGTTAATTCAAATTGTGCCCTGTAAAGCTTATATTGTGGTAAGATAGCATTATAGAATGAAAGCTCTACGCCTCCCTTTCTCTCCTCAAGAATATTTTCCTCCTTCAATATTCCCTCACTTACAAGAGTTACTATAAATTCCTCAACCCACTCCTTGTCTTCATTCTCAAGTGCATACTTATTGCCAAGAGCTTCTATGCATTCACCTACAGATATATACCTTTCAAAGCACGCAATAACGTCAAAAACAATGGAGTTATACAAATATACCTTTTGAACTGAGGTTTTATAAACAAGTGTATTTTCCTCAAAGGCTTTATAAAATACGTCGGGTGATTTTATATATTTCACAGGATTTTTTTTATTATGATTATTCACATTATGTATTTCCTTTCAATTGATAAACATATTATACACCTATAGGTTAATTTTGTCAACCCATAAGTGATTATAAATTTAACCTTCTGGTGATATAATCTAATTAGTAGATGTTTGTGAGGTGTGCTTTGGATACAAAGATTTTACTTAAAGAAATAGGCGCAAGAATTAGCGCAAAGCGTCGCGAAAAAGGCGTTACCCAAGAGCAGCTTGCCGAGATTATGGATGTATCAATTCAAATGATTTCAAACCTTGAGGGTGGAAAGAAAGCAATTCGTCCCGAAAACCTGCTTAAGCTATGTTCTGCCCTTGACGTTAGCACAGATTATATTCTGCGAGGCGCTCGAGCTGAATACGAAAGCTTTGAATTTATGAAAAAATACTCAAGGCTTACTCATACCCAACAAGAGCTACTTGAAAAAATAGTAGATAGTTGGCAAGAATAAAGCTATACAAAATGCATTTGAATTACAACAAAAAAGGGCACTTTCGTGAGTGTCCTTTTTTGTTGTACTAATATTTGCCAAGTTTCGGATCTTGTAAAGCAAAATAATTGCATACTAAATGTTTTGGTGGAATAGCTTCTATATTTTTGAATATACTTTTTGTAAGAATTGTTTTGAGGTGATTTTTATGAAAAGGTCGGTTGGTCTCTGGCAACTAATGGGGTTTGGATTTGCATCTCTTGGTGGAACTCTTTTGCACTTTTTGTATAATTGGCTTGGGAAGGCTGTTTGGATAGCGCCATTTTCTGGTGTGAACGAGTCTACTTGGGAGCATATGAAGCTTTTGTTTTGGCCTATGCTTATTTTTTCTATTGTGCAAGGCTTTTTCTTCAAGGATTACTCAGACTTTTGGTGTGTTAAGCTACGTGGTACTCTTTTAGGGCTTCTTTTAATTCCTGTGCTTTTTTATACCTACAATGGTATAATTGGTAAGTCGCCCGATTGGTTAAACATTGCAATCTTCTTTATTTCCTTGGGAATTGCCTATCTTTACGAAGCAAGGCTATTTAACTCGGGTAAGCTTAGCTGTAAAAGACCTACGCTTGCAAAAATTATGCTTTTTGCAGTTGGCATTTTATTTGTGGTGTTTACCTTCGCTCCCCCTGAAATCAATCTTTTCAAGGACCCTTTAACCAGTACATTTGGCATTTGAGCTTAGCCTTGCAAGAATCGAACTCTCTTGGTTTGAAATGGAAAATAGCTTGCCGATTTTTTGGCTAGCTCTGTGCAAAAATGCACAGGGCTTTTAATATTTTGCTTTTTTTATTGACTTCTTTACTTTTCCATATTAAAATAGAACTAACGAAAATTTAAGGAGATTTTTATGTATTCATTTGAAAGACTTCATTACAGCATCAGAGGCTCATATCTTGTATGGGATAAAAAGGATAAAAGCGTACTAAAAATGGATATGATTCACAATCATGGTCAAGACATTTTTAACGGTGTTTTATCTATCAACTTTGGCACAGGCTCAAGATTTTCCTTTGTACCTCGTGAGGCTACTGCAAAATCTAAGGATGGTGAAACAAAAATCACCCTGTACGATATTGATGGTACCTTTATTAAGGGTAAGGGCAAGGAAATCGTTGTTGAGATTGCAAACAGAAAAACACGATTCGACTATCAAATAGTTCAAAACGGCATAATCGAGCTTTGTGATTTTATAAATAATTGTAGCCTTATGTTTGTTCCAGTCAAGGGCACACTTAAGGTTGAAAAGCAACGCACTCCCGGTGTAATTATGGCTGACTTTGTAAACGTACGTGTATTGCCAGACGAAAATGGTGAATATGAGTTTGCTATTGAGGGTAACTTCCTTGATAAGGGAGCAACTCTTGCACAGGGTATGTCCTATGACTACTTTGCCGATTTGGCTGAAAAGGACTATATTGCTTGGGAAAAGAAATTTAATTGCAAAAACAAATACGAAAAGGAATGCGCTTACATAATGTGGTCAAATACAATTGCTCCACTTGGAAACTTCTCAACCGAGGCAATTGTTATGGGTAAGGCTGGTATGAGTAACGTTTGGAGCTGGGATAACGCGTTTAATGCGCTTGGCTTGGCTGACATTGATTATCGTATAGCCATGGACCAATTTATGGTTATGTACAAGCATATCAATCGTGTCGGCAGAGTGCCTGATGCTATTTCTCAATTCCATGCTGTTTGGAATTTTGTTAAGCCACCCGTACAGGGCTGGATGTACAAGCAAATGATTAAGAGAAATCCTGAATTTGCAACTCCTCACGCACTGGAGGAGGTTTACTTTGATATGAAGAGAAATACAGACTGGTGGTTAAACCTACGTGGTGACACTCCCTCATACTATCACGGTAACGACTCTGGACAAGACAACTCGACCTGCTTTGATAAGAGTGAGCACATTGAAACCTCCGAGCTTATTGCTTTTCTTTCTGTACAGTGCTCTTTCCTTTCCGAGGCTGCAGAGGTTTTGAATTTCCCAACTGATAAGAAAATTTACAGGCAGTTAGCAAATGAGCTTGCTGAAAAGGCTATTAAGGATTACTGGGACGGTGAGAAAATCTTTGTTCGTCTTGCTGAAACTGGCGAGGCTTACTACTGTAATGCCCTTATGCCACTTAGAGTAATTGTTCTTGAGGATATGCTTCCAAAAGAAATTCAAGAATACATTGTTAAGCAAATTACTGAGCATCACCTTTGCAAGGGTGGTATTTCAAGTGAAGCCATAGATAGCCCAATGTTTGTTGAAAACGGCTACTGGCGTGGTGCTGTTTGGGCTCCAGACGTTGTTATGTTCGTTTACGCTCTACGCAATCTTGGCTACACTGACCTAGCTAACCAAATTGCAGATAACTACAAGAGCTCAATTTGTAAGTATGGCTTTAGTGAGAATACAAGTGCCATTACAGGTAAGGGCTTACGCTGTAAGGGCTACGCTTGGGCTGCTAATGCGTATCAGGTGCTTTAATGATAAAAAAAGGACACTTGGGTGTCCTTTTTTGTTGCAAGTGCCATAATTCTATGATAAAATAGGGTTATAGAATAAAATGGAGGGTTTTATGGTTATTAGCAATTGGAAAATGGATTTTGACAAGTGGGCTGGGCTTGACTGCTCCATTCCCTGCGATATGTACAGCACACTGTATGAAAACGGTTGTATTGACGACCCATATTATGGGACAAACGAGGAAAATCTCTGTCATTTTTCAAAAAAGGATTGCTCATTTTATAGTAGCTTCAGGCTAAGCGAAAAGCAATTAAGTAGCGAGCACATTGAGATTGCGTTTTTTGGTCTTGATACAATTTGCGATATTTACGTAAATGGTAGGCTTCTTGATAGCGTGAAGAATATGCATCGTAAATACGTTTACGATATTAAGGGTATAGCTTCCTTAGAAAACGAGATAAGACTCAATTTCAAGTCTCCAGTTGAATACTTTGAGAAAATGGAAAATACTCACCATTTATATATGAATGGCGATACAATTCCTGGTGCTTCTCATTTGAGAAAGGCCTTTTATATGTCCGGTTGGGACTGGGCGCCTAAGCTACCTAATATGGGTATATTCCGTCCTGTAGAGGTTGATTGCTATGACGTTGATAAAATTGAGGACTTTTTAGTTATTCAGCACCACGAAAATAACGTTGTAAGGCTTGAATTATCCGTAGATACAAGACACAAGGAAAATGAACTTACCTATACCTGTGAAATCGACGGACAAGTAATCTTTCTTGAAAATGGCAAGGGTGAGATATCAATTAAAAGTCCTAGGCTTTGGTGGCCGAATGGTTATGGCAAGCAAGAGCTATATGAAATTAGCTTTTACCTTTACAAAAACGACACTCTCCTTGACAAAATTACAAAAAGAATCGGTCTTCGCACCCTTTATCTAAGTCGCGAGGACGACCAATACGGTCAGGAATTCTGCCTCGTTGTAAACGGTATCAAAATATTTGCAAAGGGCGCTAATTACGTGCCTGTTGACTGTATGCTTTCCCGTGTCAACAAAGACCGTACAGAAAAGCTTATTAAGGATTGCATTTTTGCTAACTTTAACTGTGTAAGGGTTTGGGGTGGTGCTTACTATCCCGAGGACTACTTCTTTGACCTTTGTGATGAGTATGGTCTTATAGTTTGGCAGGACTTTATGGTTGCCTGTGCCAACATTTGGTTGACAAGTGATATGGAAAAGGAGTTTACAGAGGAAGCAATCTACAACGTAAAAAGAATAAGACATCATGCATCTCTTGGCATTCTCTGTGGCAACAACGAAATGGAGGAGGCTATTTGCTTTTGGGAAGATGCAGACGGTGATGACCCTCTTGTACGTAGTGATTATTTGAAGCTATACGAGAATATTCTGCCATCTATTTGCAAGGAGCACGCACCCTTTATTTCATACACTCCCTCCAGCCCAACCTCAAATGGTGGTTTAGAATCTCCACAGGATAAGAGCATCGGTGACGTACATTTTTGGGACGTATGGAATGGCAACTGTGAATTTGATGAGTACAGGCGCCACAAGTTCCGTTTTTGCTCAGAATACGGCTTTGAAAGCCTACCGTCAATTAAAACTATTGATTATTTTTGCCCTCGTGAGGAAAGAAATCTTCTTTCCTACACTATGGAAAGCCACCAAAAGCATTGGCATGGTAACGTTAAGCTTTTAAGATATCTTGCAGAGGAATATCAAATGCCTAAGGATTTGGAGACTACTGTATATGCCTCACAGCTTAATCAAGCTAATGCCATTAAGTTTGGTGTTGAGCATTTCAGACGCAATCGTGGCTACACAATGGGCTCTATATACTGGCAATTAAACGATCCGTGGCCTGTTGCCTCTTGGTCTAGCGTTGATTATTTTGGAAGATACAAGGCGCTACACTATTTTGCAAAAAAATTCTATCAGGATGTTTCCCTTGGGCTTTTCAATGAGGAAAGGAATATTACAATCAACGTTGCAAACGAAGCCCTAAATGAATTTAAGGGATACGTTAAGGCGGGGGTTATGACCTCAGAGCTTAAACCTATTTTTGAATACAAGAAGGATTTTGTTGTTGGTCCTCTCTCCTCTCTTGACGTGGATAGCCGACCCAATTGTGATTTCAACGGAAGCAATAACGCCTTTTTCTTTGCTGAACTTTATGATGAAAATGACAAGCTTATTGCAAGTAATATAGTTCTTGGCACAAAGCCAAAATACTTTACATTCCACGAGCCTAACATTAACGTTCGTGCAATTGAGACACAGGGTGGAGTTAATTTGACGTTTGATTCAAGGGTACTAGTTAAAAATCTTGAAATTTCCTTTAAGGATTCAGACGTAAAATTAAGCGACAACTATTTCGATTTGGTTGGCTCGCCTTACACGGTATTTGTTGAAACCGATTTGAATGCCAGTCAATTATTAGATAAGCTTTCTTGGCTTTCAGTTTATGATATTCCACTAAAATATTAACCAACGCATATAAAATAAATACCCTGTGCCACTATTTTGTGGCACAGGGTATTTTTCTTATTCTTAATTTAGAAAATCAATTGTAGCCTTGAACTCTGTTGTATCACCGTTAAGTGTATAATCAAGCAGATAACAAATTTGCTCGTATTTACCGTTTTCGTCTGGCAATTGGTCTACATAGGGTTGTTCAATCACATTTAGAGTTGCATTACTCGTTGTGCTAAGTCTAACGTCACCCATAATGGCGGTGTTTCCGTCAACCTGTGGTTTAATTGTCGTTACAAAGCGCTCAACAATTTTTGTTTTGCCACTGAACGTAAACTTGTCGTACATTTCGATTTTATCGTCCATTGGCTTGAAGCTTCTTTCTGCCTTTTGTAGCTTTGAATGCTTTTTTCTATCATAGCCTAGGGTAAAGTCCATATATACTACGCCTGTTTCCTCGTTATATACTGCTCTTGCCTTATTGGTATCGTCGCCACCCTGTCCCATATCGTCAAAGATTGGTAGGCTATGTGAGAAGGATGAGGGCTGGAAGTACTCGTTCCTTCTTGACCCCTGGTAGCCTGGCCAGTTGCCCGGTCCGATATATCCAAAGTCACAGAAAATTTGCTTGTTGTTTCTTGCTAAAATGAATGAGCCTACGTCCTGATGATTGTGGCTTTCCCATTGATTACCACCCTTGAATGCTAGTCCGTAATTGTCAGTTCTCTTTATAAAGTAGTTAGACACTGGTGCTGAATAAGTGCCGTTTGCTAGCTTTTCTGTGGTATATTCCGGGTTAAAATATACAGTTGAACGAACTGCGAACGCCCAGTGGCAATATGCAACGATTGTAGCTTGATCCAGTGGTAGCTTTTCAATTGCGTCACCATATACTGTCTTTAGCATATGAGGTAAGCCTACCCAGTAGCCCTCTCTTGCATTCACGTCGCTAAACATAGCAAGAATGTTTGGTTGTAGGTGCATCTTTTGAATAAATTGTGAAATTGCTTTTACCTTTGGATTTTTTAGCCAGTCGTATTTTCCCTCTGAAAATTCACGAAGGAGCATAGCGTATACTGCGAAAAATCCGAAGCCGAAGCCCCAATATGCAGTACCCTCAACGCACATTCCGTCATCATCGTAGCTATTCAGATAGCATTCCATTGATGCTTGCAGGCGCGGTAGCTGTCTTTCAAACTCATCTGGATCCTCATACATTAATACGCCTCCAACTGCACCTGTACATACGGCTGTCCAGTTGTTGTTGTGGTTCTCCCAGAAGAATTTTCTTGTTAAATATGGCTCAATTGTATGTCTTCTTATTTCGTAGCTGATTCTGTCGTTTAGTAGCTTTGGAAATCTATCCTTGAACAAGGACTTAATTTCTGCCATTGAGAATGCAAGTGAGGCTGCAAATATATCTATAAGACCCGGGTCGAAATCCTTTGGTGTTCTTTGATAGTAATCGTTATAGTGTCCAAGTGGTGCCCATGTATATTCGTTACATATTTCCCAAACGGTTTCAACTAGATTTTTATAATATTCCTCATTATCCGGATAAATTAAGGCAAGTAAGGCTGAGGTTTGCAATTGACGGTAGGTGTCAGCGCCTCCACCACCTCCGTTTGGAAATTCAAGCACATTCCAAGCAGTAGCACAACGTGGCTTTACCTGAAAAACCTTATCGTATTGCTCCTTAATTTCCTTTCTGTGACGGGCAAAAGCCTCATCGTTTCTTACCCTTTCCCAGACCTTTGGGTCCTTTGCAATATCAAACATAATATTTCTCCCTTAATTAAATTCTTCTACTAGATGCACGGAAGCGCATTGTGTAAGCTTGGTAACGAAGTCGGTCGGATAGATACTTATCCTCAAAGGAATCAGAGTGTTGCCACGTGCCCTTGAAGTTACTATCACGTACCTCTGGCATACAGTCAAGGCTTGGTAATTGTGGCTTAGGTGAAATTAGGATTGTTTCCTTACCTAAGATAACCTCCATTGCACCAAGTAGCCAGTCAGTTGGTCCTATGCATTCTTTTCCTACCTTTATTTGGTTAGGTAAAAACTCATTGTCCTTTATTTGGTCACAAGCTGAAATTATGTCCTTGCTTGTAAGCGTTATTTCCCTCTCTATCTCATAGGGCTTATCTAAAAATCCGTACACATCCCCACAGATATGCTCATTTTTGCCCTTAAGAAAATCACGGCAGGCAAGCATCATATCTGCAAGAGATAAAGACATTGGGTCCTGCACAGGGAAAATTCTTTCCCTTAAGGAATTATAAAGCTCGGCGATATGCTCTCTTTTTATAACCCTTTGACCGTCCGCACAAAGCTCGCTTGCAAGCTGTGAATAGGTGATTATTCTAAATCTCGGGTCATTTTTTATCATGCGTATAAGCACACGCATATTTTCAAGAACCTTGTTTGTTATTTCCTTTGGTAAATCCTTTGGCTCAATCCATTGACCGAAGGGCACTAGATTTTCCTTGTGGTAATTTAATGCATCCCAACAATCCTCTTTTATAATCATATTTGGGTGAGTGTAAATTACTGCCCTTTCTCTTTTAGCAAGGTCATTTAGCACCTTTTTAATATCATCTTCTGTTGCATCACGCAAAAACCATTCAATACCAAAGGTATAGTTCGCGTGGAAAATATTACAGTAATATGCGCCTGTACCCCATTCTGTATCGCAGAAGGTGTCTGCATAAATCGGAATACCCATTTTATGATAGCCATACATTGCAACGTAAGACTTTTGGTTGCCCGGTGGGCAAGCTGCCCATACTCGCTCAACCCCTAAGGTGTTTTTTATATGCTCGATACCAAGGCTTTCCTCTTCTATAAGTCTTTTTTGTGCCTCACAAAAGTCCTCTATATCTGTATATTCATTTATCATTGGATGAAGGGTGTGCCCATAGGTGTGAGTGCCTATTTCGTGGTGAGAAAGTGCCTCGATTACGTCATCTCTTCCCCATTCCTTTAGGTGCTTAGCAAGTAAGCCAACCACACAAAAGCAACCCTTGACTCCCTCTTCCTTAAATAGATTAGCCTCGTACAAAATTCCATCAGCTGCGCGAGAGGAGGTAAAGTCCTCTGTATCAAAGGAAAAAATTATATCTGTCATTTTTGCCCTCTATCTTGTTTTTGTAAAGTGTTTACTATATTTTATCATATGTAATTATTAAAATCAACTATATATTGTTGAATTTTATGTTTTGCTATGATAAAATATTGATAGCTTAAGTTTTGGAGGATATTATGAAAGCAAAGCTTTTTATAAACAGAAACGAAGAAATAGGAAAAATAGACAGACGTATATACGGCTCCTTTATTGAGCATTTAGGTCGAGCAGTTTATAACGGAATTTACGAACCCAATCATCCACTTGCCGATGACATGGGCTTCAGAGGTGACGTTTTATCGCTAATAAACGAATTAAACTTACCTATTGTCAGATATCCAGGTGGTAATTTTGTTTCTGGATATAATTGGGAGGACGGAATCGGAGATAAATCAAAAAGACCTACCAAGCTTGACTTGGCTTGGCTTACAACCGAAACCAATCAAGTGGGAATTGATGAGTTCCAAGAGTGGGCAAGGCGTGCTGGCACCGATATTATGATGGCGGTTAATCTTGGCACAAGAGGTCCTGACGAGGCGAGAAGCTTGATTGAATATTGCAATAGTGAGACTAACAGCTATTATGCAAGCTTGCGTCGCAAAAACGGCTTTGAAAAGCCCTTTGGCGTAAAGCTTTGGTGCTTGGGAAACGAAATGGACGGCGATTGGCAAATTTGCCACAAAACCGCCGAGGAATATGGTAGAATAGCAACTGAAACGGCTAAGGTTTTGAAATGGGTTGACCCCTCAATTGAGCTTGTTGCCTGTGGCAGCTCCGACCCTAATATGCCTACCTATGGAGATTGGGAGAAAACAGTCCTTGAGCACACATACGATTACGTAGATTATTTATCCTTACACTGCTATTATGGAAACAAGGCTAAAAACACCCCTGACTTTTTGGCAAGAGCTGAGGATATGGACAGGTTTATTAAAAATACTGCCTCTCTTTGCGATGAAATTAAAGCAGAGAAGAATAGCAACAAAACTATTAATCTTTCCTTTGACGAATACAACGTTTGGTACAGAACAAAGGACGAGGAAAAGCAAATGGAAAGATGGCAAATTGCCCCACATCTCTTAGAAGAAAAATTCAATCTCGAGGACGCACTGCTCGTTGGTTGTATGTTAATGAGCTTGCAAAACAACTGTGATAGGGTCAAGATTGCATGCCTTGCTCAGCTTGTAAACGTTATAGCGCCTATCATGACAGAAAACAATGGTAGTGCTTGGCGTCAAACAATTTTTTACCCATACATGTATGCCTCTCTTTTTGGAAATGGCACTACCCTTAAGACTCAGGTAGAGTGTGATGGATACAAGTCAAAGGAGGGCTGGGACATCCCTTATCTCTACACCTCCACTATTAACAACGCAGAAAAAAGAGAGCTTATAGTCTTTGCAGTAAATCGTAGTCTTACGGAGAATGCTGTGCTTTATACAAATTTTGAGGGCTTTGATGAATGCAGGCTTGTAGAGCACATCCAGCTATACCATGAGGATTTGGAGACTACTAACGACAAAAATGAAGAAAGAGTCTTCCCTGTTTCAAGGAAAATTGAGTCTTCATCATCTGCCGTTTTGAAAAAGCATTCCTGGAATATGCTCATTTTCAATTACTAAAAGCAAAGAGAGACGCAATATGCATCTCTCTTTTGTTTTCCTGTTGACTTTTCCATTTTTATTTGGTATAATTATCATGAAATTTTTTTGAGGGGCAAAATTATGAAAAGATTATTCAAAAACCATTACAAAAGAAAAGTAGAAATGCTTAGTGGCTCCTGGAAATTCCTTGCAGATACTGAAAGCAATGGCGAGGTAAGGGGTTGGCAAAACGGTCTTCCATCGGGAGACACTGTAATTGTTCCATCTGTTTGGAACAACGAGCTTGGCCTTCTTAATTTTGAGGGCTGTGGCTGGTATGAAAAGAAATTCACAAGTGAGGGTGGCACTCTTCTTTTTGAATTTGAGAGTGTAATGACTCTTGCCACCGTTTGGCTTGATGGAAATAAAATCGGCGAGCATTACGGTGCGTTTACTCAATTTGACATTATCGTGAATGACGTAAGCTGTGGCGAGCACACCTTAATTGTTCGCGCTGACAACAGAATTGACAAAAAGTCCTTCCCACAAAGATATACAGACTGGTATAACTATGGTGGTATTGCAAGAGACGTTTCTGTAAGCGAGCTCAAGGGTATTACTGTTCTAAGTAATCACATAAAATATGAGCTTAGTGAGGATTTAACTAATGCCAATGTCAGCTCATTGCTTGAGCTTTACAATGCAAGTGCAGAGGCGCTTACCTCATGTGTCAACGTTAAGATTGGCGACACTGTTATTTATAACGAAAGCGTAACGGTTGAGGGCTATTCAAAGCTCAGTCTTGAAACTCCTGCGGTTTTAATGGAAAACGTTAAGCTTTGGGATACAGAGACACCTAACCTTTATACCGTAGTTACCTCAACTGAAACTGATGATTATATTGACAAAATCGGCTTTAGAAAAATAGAAGCTAAAAACGGAAATATTCTTTTGAACAATCGTTCTATTGAGCTTCTCGGAGTAAACAGACATGAGGAGCATCCTGACTGGGGCTTCGCGTTTCCTGCTAAGCTAATGAAAAAGGATATTGACCTTATGCTTGATATGGGCTGTAACACCGTTCGTGGCTCTCACTACCCTAACTCAAGAATTTTTGTTGATATGCTTGATGAGAGAGGTATTTTATTCTGGAGTGAAATCCCTATGTGGGGTTGTGGCTTTAGCTGGGAGGCGCTTCAGGACCCTGATATTATTGAGCGTGGTCTTAATATGCACAAGGAAATGACAAAATACTATTACAACCACCCTTCTATTATAATTTGGGGCATGCATAATGAGATTGACACCTCTAAGGACTTTACAATTCCTTTGACAAAGCAATACTACGAGCACCTAAGAGAGTTTGGTGGTAACAGGCTGATTACACACGCATCTAACCATCCACTAAACGATTTATGTATGGGCTACAATGATATCGTTTGTATAAACATTTATCACGGCTGGTATAACTATGGTGGAACAGGCTCACTTAAGGACTGGGATAAGTTTGTAGTTGACCTTAAGAATTACCTTACTGAAAAGGGTTGGTTTGGTAAGCCCGTTGTTATGAGTGAGTTTGGTGCAGGTGCACTTGCTGGCTTTCACTCTCATTTTGATACTGTTCGTTGGAGCGAGGAATACCAAAGAGATTTAATTGAATATTGCCTTGAGCTATTCCATAAGACAGATTATATGAGGGGCACTTACGTATGGCAATTCTGTAATATAAGAACCTCATACTCAATGGATCTTAACCGTGTTCGTTACTTTAACAACAAGGGTGTTCTTGATGAATACAGAAATCCAAAGTCCTCTTACTTTAAGATTAAAGAGCTTTATCATCGCTACGCAAGCGAGAAATAAAAAAGCGAGCCAATGCTCGCTTTTTTATTTGTTGTTTTCGATAAAGTCTATAAAATTGCGCCAGCCATGACGTGATAAAAGGTGTCTTGATTTCAAAAGGAAGAAGGAAACGTTGCCATCAATAGCACGCTCTCCTACTTCGAGTGGACGATTTGGTCCTTGATATCCCTTTAAGCCTTGCTTTTCCCAAGCTGGAGACGATGCCATTACGCATAGCTGTTGTGATAGTGGATCTGCCCAAAAATCAAGGCTACAGGCTCCAACAATTACATAACGCGGGGCAATACTACCTATTAAAAAGTGCTGGTCAAAGGTATCCGGAATATTCGTTTCCGTATATTTTTCGTAGTTTTTACAGAACCAATAGGGAAACATTCTGTATATATCCTCAATCAGTTCGCCCGTTATCCAACGATTTTCCGTTCTATGATGTCCACTGTTTCCACGGTATAGTGCATCGCCTGAGCATCCTGCAGCGTTTGAATAAACAAACTTTATTCTTTCATCAAGCATAGCCGTAAAAAGTGCAGTTTTACCTAAGCGTGAGTGGCCTGCAATTCCTATATTTTTTTCATCAGTTCCTTTAAGAGTAAGCGCATAATCCAGCACACGCATATTCGTCCACGCCCACATTGCGATTTTTCCACAATCGCTTCCCTTTTCTTGTCCATTTGGCAAAAGAAGTGGTGCTATACCATTTGAAAAATCATCATTATCGCTAGTTATATCCTCATAGCAATAGCAAAGAAAATCTACGTCTCTTTCAGTCATTTCCTCAAGTGGAAAATATCTTGATGCATACATTGGATGGAAGTTATTAAATAGTATAAGTGGTCTTTTCTTTTCATCCGTATGTAACAAGCGATCAATTCTTATGCTATGACTTTTTTCACCTACGCTTATAGTTAAGGTAACAAAGGAATGCTCTACAGTACCGCACATATATTCGCCATATACATGAGTTGGCTCGCTTACAGATATAGAATAATCCACCTTAGGCAAATAGCCATATTCCTCTCTTTGCAATATTTCTATCATTTCCTCTCTTTCTAAAAGAGGGGGTAGGCATCTTTTTTCAAGCTCGTTTTTCATTTTGTCCTCACTAAATATATTTTTGGTAGCTTATATAGAATTTTTCTAGCTATCCATAGAATTGATAAGATTATTTTATCATTTAATTCTGTAATTGTCAATTTGAAAGTTATTTTTATTGATATTGTAAATAGTTTGTGATATAATTTTTATGAAATTTACGTTGTTTTTAAGGAGATACCATGAATAACAGATACAAATATCCAAGAACACCTCACCTTCCCTTTTCGCAGGGTGCTACCGATGATGATAAAATTCTTACATCGACAGAGCATTTTTGGGGCAAGGAGGTAATTGTTACCGAAAAAATGGACGGTGAGAATACCACGATTTACAACGACCATTGCCACGCACGAAGCACAGATAGCAAGCACAAGGGATACCATTCCTGGTTGCTTAGCACCATTCCTATGTTTCAGCATCAAATTCCCGATGGTTGGAGAATTTGTGGTGAATATCTTTATGCAAAGCACTCCATAGGCTACGACAATTTACCGTCATATTTTATGGTTTTCTCAATTTGGACAGAGGAAAACAAATGTCTTAGCTGGGACGATATGACTGATATTTGCAGTGATATGGGCCTTGAGGTTGTACCATTTGTTTACAGGGGAATGTATGATGATGCTACTATCAAAAAGCTGGCTGAGGAAACTGTAAAAAGAGGTGGCGAGGGTATTGTTGTCCGTTTAGTTGACGGCTTTAAGTATGAGGACTTTTCCACATCTATTGCAAAGTACGTTAGAAAAAATCACGTTCAAACAGATTCCAGCTGGGGTGCTGTGATTGAAAAGAATGGATTGAAATAAAAAAATTGCTCGGGTTTTCCGAGCAATTTTTATTTTAGCTTTGAATAAGTTTTTTGTACGAATTTTTCGTTAAAAACAATAAATCTTTGGTGAATTGCCTCGCCAATAAGACCACATTCATCATAAGCCTTAATTTCAAAGGAAACACATCTGCCGTCTACCTTTGTAACAACAGATTCAGCCCACACCCTCATTCCTACAGGTGTTGCGCTTAGGTGCTTAACCTCGATTAGTGTGCCTACTGTTCCACTGCCATTTTCAAGATATGAGCTTAAGGATTTATAAGCACATTCCTCCATTAAAGCGACCATACGCGGTGTTGCCAGCACCTCAAGCTCACCACTGCCAAGCGCCTTAGCTGTATCGTGTTGAGTAACTGTTATTTCAATTTTGTTTTTCAAGCCCTCAGTTATCATTTACTTCATCCTCGTCCAAAATTTGTTTGATAAGTCTCCTTGCCCTTACGTGCTTATACTTTGAAAGCTTATGTGCTAAGAAAAGAATTGCTTGAACTGGTATGCCTATAAAAAAGATCGGCCAAAAGGTGTACGCATTTGGAATTGTTGTAAAGAATACAAGATTCAAATATATACTTCCCAAAAGAGTCCATGCTACAACCGAAGAAAGCACAAAATTTGCAACCCAATGGAAAATTGGTCTGCCAAATAGCAAAATAACGATGCAAGAAACCGGAACTGCCCATACGAAAATAATCCAAAGTGGAGATAGGTTGTCGGTAATTGTGTTATGTATGAAATATAGAACTGTGGCAACTAGCCAAACTGAAACGCCAGCAATAGCGCAAAGCCATGCATTATATGCCCTTGCATCCTTTTCAGTAATGTTTTCCTCCTTAGCCCTTGCTTCTTCCTCACCAACCAAGTCGTTCATTGTAACTCCATAGAATTGGCAGATTTCATAAAGCACGTTTATATCAGGCAAGGTGTCCCCCTTTTCCCAACGGGAAATGGCTTTATCAGAATAATTTAATTTTTCAGCAACGTCTGCCTGTGTGAAGCCACATTGCCTACGTAGTGCCCCAAGATTTTTGGCAACACGAGCCTTTATATCCTTCATAATATTCTAAAATTCCCTCTTTTTTTACTCTTTCCCAGCCATTTTGTAATTTTTGTGGCGAGGAGTGTCTATTTTTCGTTTTTATTGAGTGCGTACAATCATTCTTTATTTTTTTATATTTTATCATATATATTATAAAAAGTCAATACTTTTTGGTAATTCTACAATTTGTAGAGTTATTTTTCTACAAAAATGAGGGGTGAGAATTTTTTCTTTAGAGTCTACAATTTGTAATGTCCTTTACTTTTTACGTGGTTATTGGTAAAATAGCCCTGTAAATTACGACCAAACGGCATCAAATCGCCAGAAAGGAAACTTAGTTGGATAAAAGAAAGGTTATTTACTACGAGGATGAGTTAAACGATGAGTTCTCTGTTGCTAAAATCACACCCAAGAGGATTGATGAGAATTACGTTTACTATAATCCATCGATTTGGAAAAGGATCACACACTTCTTTTGGTATAGAATGGTATTTACACCTATTGCTTTCTTTCATACAAAGCTTGTACTTCATCACAAAATTGTAAACAAGAAGCTACTTAAAAAATTTAAGAATACCGGCTACTTTATTTACGGTAATCACACAAACGATATTGGCGATGCCTTTATGCCTAATATGCTAAACGTTCCAAAGGACAACTACATGATAGTTCATCCTAACAACGTTTCAATGCCTTTTCTTGGCAGAATCACTCCCTCCCTGGGTGCCATTCCCTTGCCAGACGGAAAGACAGCTTACAAGAATTTCACAAGTTGTATTGAAAAAAGAATTAAGGAAAAATGCTGTATTGTTATTTATCCAGAGGCACATATATGGCCTTACTACACTAAGATAAGACCATTTACAGACGTTTCCTTTGCTTATCCCTTAAAGCTTGACGTTCCAACGTTTTGCTTTACTAACACTTATCAAAAAAGGCGTTTTTCTAAAAAACCTAAGATTGTTACTTACATTGATGGTCCATTTTACCCTAACACAGACCTTTCTCCTAAGGAGCAAAGAAAGCATCTTCGCGAGCAGGTTTACGAGTGTATGTGCGACCGTGCTAAAAACTCCAACGTTGAGGTAATCAAGTACATTAAAAAGGAAAATAAAGATGGTTAATGTTTTATTTTGTGGAAACTATAAGGTTTTCGATGGTATGCTCACCACTTCTCTTTCGATTTTGAAAAGAAGCAAAAGCGATGAGCCCATTAAGTTTTATATATTCACTATGGACGTTTCTCACCTAAAGGCAGACTATTTGCCTGTTACTGAAAAACAGTTAATTTTCTTTAATCAGGTGATTAAGTCCTACAATAAGGAAAATGAGGCTACACTAATCGACGTAACCACATTCTATAAAAATTACTTTGCTGGCTGTCCTAACGAGGGTGCTTATTGCTCTCCTTACACGCTTATTAGATTGTTTGCCGATCTTGTTGATATGCCTGATAAGGTGCTTTATCTTGATTGCGATTTGCTTTTCAACAAGGATATCCATCTCCTTTATGATAAGGACCTTGAGGATTATGAATACTTTGCCTCAAGAGATCATTACGGAAAGTTTTTGTTGAATCCAAACTACATAAACGCAGGCGTTATTCTTTTTAATATGAAAAAGTGTAAGGAAACAGGGCTTTTTGTAAAAGCCAGAGAATGGATTCAAAGGAAAAAGCTTACATTTGCCGATCAAAGCGCAATTATCCGTTCAACTACAAAAAGAAAGGTGCTTTCTCAACGTTTTAACGATCAAAAATTCCTATACAAGAACACGGTTATTAGGCATTTTTCTAAAAGACTATTTTGGTTGCCATATCCACACACCGACAATATTAAGCAATGGCACGTTAGTCGTGTACACAAGGTTTTCAAATATTATTGCTTTGATGACATTTTGTACGAATACATTTACTTGAAGGAAAAATTTGAAAGGGAGTTCAACTAATTATGAATAAAATCATTCCTATTTTTTATGCTTGCGATGATGCTTTTGTTAAGTATACTATAGTTTCACTAAGCTCTATGATAAAAAATGCATCCACCGAGTACAGCTACAAGGTTCATATATTAAACACAAATATTTCAGAGGATATGAAGAACAGACTCAGCGCTCTTCAAAACGATAATTTTGAGGTGATTTTTGCTGACGTTAACGCATATCTAGACTCTGTTAAAAAGGAGCTTCCTATAAGGCACTACTACTCTGCTACTACATATTACAGATTGTTTATTTCTGAAATGTATCCAGAGTACGACAAGGCTATTTACATTGACAGTGACACGATAGTTTTAGGTGATATCAGCAAGCTATACAACACTGATATTGGTGATTTTTACATGGCTGGCTGTCGCGAGCAGGCTATGGAGCAGGTTGACGTTTATGGCACATACTGTGAAAGGGTTGTTGGTGTCAGCAGACATCGCTTCTACAACGCAGGTATGATGCTTATTAATTGCCGTCAATTCAGAGAAAAGCAGATTCTGAAGAATTTCTTAAAGACTCTTGAGCTATATAACTTCGTTGTTACACAGGACGAGGACTACCTAAACTACCTCTGCAAGGATCATGTTTATTGGCTTGACCAAAAATGGAACACAGAGCTAACCGACGGTCTTGAGTATCCTTATGATTACAGAGAGGCTTATATTCTCCACTACATTATGGTAAACAAGCCCTGGCATTACCACGAGTGCCGTGGTGCAGATATTTTCTGGTCCTATGCCGAAAAAACCTCTGTTTACGATATGCTTAAGGCTGAGCTTGACGCTTATACCGACGCTGAAAGAGAAAGAGATGCAGAATCAGCAAAAAATCTTTATCAAATGGCAATTGATGAAACAAACCGTGAGGATAATTTCCAAAATCAATTAAAAAAAAAGAAAACTCAATATAGAGTAGCACTTGAAGAAAAGATAACTGAATACGAAAAGGAGGGCAAATTTGATCAAGACGTTGAGGACGACCCTCCGTCAAGAACAATTATGCCCAACGAAATCGACTATTTAAGAAGAAGCCCAATAGCTAAGATTAAAACAAAAATCGCCCACGAAAAGGCAAAGGTTTTCCTAAAAACCATTCTTGATAAGAAGGTAATGATTATTAAGGAGATTAAGGGCATTGAAAATTGGCAGAGACTACAGAGCGGTGCTATCATTACCTGCAATCACTTTAATGCCTTTGATAGCTTTGCTATTCAAGAGGCTTATCACGCATCTAAAAAGTGGCCTAAGCAAAAGTTTTACAGAGTTATAAAGGAAGGTAACTACACCTCGTTCCCCGGCTTCTTCGGAGAGCTTATGCGTCATTTCTATACTCTCCCTCTCTCCTCAAATCTAAAGACAATGGTTAAGTTTACAGAGGCAACAAATACGCTTTTGAAGAAGTGTAATTTCGTTTTGTTCTATCCTGAACAGGCTATGTGGTGGAACTACAGAAAGCCAAGACCCCTTAAGCCTGGCGCTTACAAGTTTGCAGTTAAGAATAACGTGCCTGTGCTTCCTTGCTTTATAACAATGAGAGATTCTGATATTCTTGGTGAGGATTTAAGAAAGTCTATAAAGGACTTCGACGTTGACGAAAACTTTATTCCAGATGGTTATTTCGTGCAGGAATACACCATTCACGTAGGTGAGCCAATTTATCCAAGAGCTGACCTTAATTACAAGCAAAATCTTGAATATATGGCTGAGGAAAACTTCAAATGCTGGAAGGAAATTTACGAAAAGGAATATCAAGAGGCGCTTAAATACTAAATAAAAAAGCTTGACGAAAATCGTCAAGCTTTTTTTATTCAGCTGATATAATGTAGTCGTAAACCGGTTGGTTACCACAGTACAGCTCTATTTGTGCGTTTGGTAGGCGAGATTGCAAATATTTTTGCTTTTCCTCAGCCTCCCTCTCTGTTACTGCCTCCCCGTAATAAATGCTTATAGTTTCCTTATTAAGCTCCAAAATCTTATTAATGAAGCTATCAAAAATCTTGTCTATTTTCTTATCACTTGAAAGGAGCCTTCCCTCAAGCATACCTAGGTAGTCGCCCTCCTTAATTGAAAGTCCATCAAACTCAGAATCTCGGGCAGCGTAGGTTATCTGCATAGTCGTTACCGTGCCAAGCGCTTCCCTCATGCTCTGTTCATTTTCCTTTTCGTCAAGATCACAATTAAAGGCAAGCATTGAACAAATGCCCTGCGGAATTGTTTTTGTAGGTATCACTACTACATTCTCCTCAGCAAGCTCCTTAACCTGCTCAGCAGATAAAATTATGTTTTTATTATTCGGTAAAATAAATATGGTTTTTGCCCTTATTTCCTTAACTGCATTGTAAATATCCTCAGTTGACGGATTCATTGTTTGTCCACCAGAGACAATTTTATCAACGCCTAGCTGATAAAATATCTCCTCTATTCCATCGCCACTAGCTACTGCGACAATGCCGTAGTCCTTAAGTGGCTCGCCTGGATTTTCCTCAAGCTCTGCTATCTTGCTTGTATGCTGTGTACGCATATTTTCTACCTTTACGGTTTCGTATTCACCCCATTTAAGCGCTTCTCCTAAAACTGCATGAGGCTCGTTTGTATGAACGTGCACCTTTACAATTTCCCCATCATCAAGCATTACTAGGCTATCGCCCATTGTAGCAAGATACTCCTTAAGCGGTGTTGTATTGCTATCTGAGTCCTTTTTTGTAATGATAAATTCTGTGCAAAAGGTAAAGGTTATATCATCAGCTTCAAAGGCTGAAAAGTCAGCCCTTTCCTTAATTTCTTGCTTTATAGCCGGCGTATAAGACAAGCTCTGATCGCTTGCAAGCGCCTCCTCCATTGCTCTTAAAACTAATAGCCAGCCCATACCACCTGCGTCTACAACGCCTGCCTTCTTTAGAACAGGGTTTTGCTCAATTGTTTCGGAAAGCGCCTTTTCGGCTGATGAAATCGCATTTTCTAACACGTATTCAAAGCTATTATTTATTTGAGCCGAGCTTCTCGCAGTTTCTGCACATTTTCTTGCAACTGTAAGGATTGTTCCCTCGGCTGGGCATTCAATGGCATTATATGCAGATTTTACCCCCTCATCAAGTGCCTCTGCAAGTGTAATTCCGTCACAGCTCTTGCTATTTTTTAGCGCACGAGCTATGCCTCTAAACAAAAGGCTAAGAATTACTCCAGAGTTACCTCTTGCGCCCCTTAGCATAGCTTTAGCTGTTTGCTCTGCTACAGCGTCTAGATTGTTCTCATTACTCTCTGATAGTGCCTTTGCGGCGTTTCCAATAGTCATTGACATATTAGAGCCTGTATCACCATCCGGAACCGGAAAAACGTTTAGCTCATTTATTTCGCCTTCTCTTAGCTGAAGCTGTTTTGCTGCATTTATAACTAGATTACGATAATCTAAGCCATCAATCGTGTTATGCTCCTTGATATCTATCATAATATCTCCTTTAATTAATCAATACGTTCCTTGCCCACAAAGAATAGTGCTACTGTACCCGGTCCAGAGTGAGAGCCTATTGTTGTTCCTATGTTATTTACCAATATTTTGTCCTTAAGCTGTGGAAATTTTTCCTCAACCAGCTCCTTAACTTGCATTGCATATTCTTGTGCGTCAGAATGGGAAATGTAGCACCTTCCATTATAATTTACACCGTCATCTGCGTTTTCTTCCATTTTTTTAACAATTTGCTTTATTACCGAGGCTACTCCTCTTATTTTCTCTCTAGGAATCAGCTTTCCATTCTTATCGACATTTAGTAGTGGACAAATCTTGAGCACCGTTCCAAACCAGCCTGAGACCTTAGACACACGTCCGCCCTTAACATAGAAGGTCAAATCGGTTGAAAAGAACCAGTGATGTATCTTTTTTCTGTTTTCCATTGTCCACTTGTAAAGCTGGTCAATATCCATGCCACTGTCACGTCTATCTGCCATTTCATCGACTAAAATGCCCATTCCAGATGATGCCCCAAGAGAGTCAACAACATATATTTTTCTGTCGGGATACTCATCTATTAACTCGTTTACTGCGATTTTTGCGGAGGTCATTGCGCCACTTAAGCCAGAGGAAAGCATCAGGTGAATAATGTCCTTACCCTGTTCAAGATATGGCTTGAAGAATTCCTTGATTTGATCTGAGTTTGGCTGTGAGGTTTTTGTATCAGCACCATTTTTCATTTGCCTATAAAAATCCTCATAGCTGAGCGTTTGCCCCATATCATCCTTGTGTTCCTTACCGTCTATAAAAAATGAAAACTTTAAGAAGTCGATTTGTCTTTCTCTCAAATGCTCAACGCTAACGTCAGCAGTTGAACAGGTTGTAATAACGTAATTTGCCATTTTGAAAATCCTTTCTCTCAAGGTTAGTGTTTCCTTGACACTATGATATTATCAATTATTACCCAAAAAGTCCACCTACTGTTTCACTTTTTTTCTCTACGTAAAAATTTTAGCCAGTAGAGTAAAAAAAAGGAACTCTACGATTCGTAGAGTTCCTTGTATTTACTGGCTTCAGCCCTGATTTTCTTCTTTCTTTTCTTCTTTCTTGAGCTTTTTAAGACCTGTCCAAGCACCACCGTTTTTCTTACTAATTGTAATGGTAATCTTCATTCCAAAAATTAAAAATACAATTACCTGCAATGGGATTCCAATTAAGAAAATCATCCAAAGACCGTTTCCATAGCCCAAGGCTGAGGCAATTGCAAAGTAAATTGAAGCAAGCAAGGACCAGCCAAGAATTGAGGTGTAGACTAAAACTCCATTTCCCTTAAACCATACAGAGGCAAGAACAATTGCCACAATTGCGCATACAGGAACGGCATAAATAAAGACTTGCCAATGATAAATATTTGTAAAGGCCAGTAATACATAAATAAGCGTTGCCAAAGCAAAGATTCCAACCAATGCCGTTACCAAAATAATTCTCTTTATCCTGTTTTTCGGTTTGGTCTCTACTCTTTTATCCTGCTCCTTATGCTCTGTTAAAATATAATCTACGGTAACGCCAAAAAGCTCGCTCATTTTAACAAGCACATAGGCATCGGGCATCGCATCGCCACGCTCCCATTTGGAGATAGCCTTGTCGGAATAATTTAGCTTTTGTCCAAGCTCAAACTGTGTAAGATGATTTATTGTTCTTAGGTAATAAATATTTTGTGCTACGACTAACTTAAAATCATTTATATCCATTTTGCATACCTCCCTTATAATTTCGCTATTATTCTAACACAACATAGTTGATTAGTCAAGAATCAGGCTTAAAAATTAATAATAAATTAAAAAAGCCCTGTCGTATAAGATCGATAAGCGTCGACTTGCTACAGGACTTTATTAAAATTTTAATATTTGGGTTAATATGTAGTTGCTAACAAAGAATCCCTTTGTGGAAAAGAAGTATTTTTCACCATCAAAATTTACATGTCCGCTTCTTACAAACTGCTCAATTTGTGGATATTCCTTAGCAAACTCTTTGCCAAACTCCTTATAAAACTCGCTTGTGTTAACACCATCATTCAGCCTAAATCTAAGCATTACGTATTCGTCCATTTTGTCAAGGGAGTGTTCAAAATTCTCCTCAAGCTGTTTGACTGGAAGCATATCCTTTGACAAGGATTCTACATACTCACTAAGGCTTGGCTTATAGCTATACCTCTCCCCGCAAAAAAAGGAGTGAGCGCTAGGTCCAAAGCCGATATACTCTTGACTTAGCCAATATTTAAGATTGTGCTGTGAACGCCTGCCTGCTCTTGAAAAATTGCTTATTTCGTATTGAGAATAGCCATTTTCCCTAAGCTTTTCCACTATTGTCTCGTACATTAAGTACTCAAAATCCTCATCTGGCAGGTTAAGACTAGCTTCAATTTTACCAAAGGGTGTATTCTCCTCAACCTTTAAGCAGTATGCGGAAATATGCTCCGGTTGATAGCTTATAGCCTCCTCAAGAGTTTCTATAAGATCATTAAGCGTTTGATTAGGCAAGCCATACATTAAATCAAGGCTTACGTTGTCAAAGCCACACTCTCTTGCAAGGAAATAGCTCTCCTCAAAATCCTTAAGGGTATGGATTCTGCCAAGACTCACAAGCATTTGGTCATTTGTGCTTTGAAGTCCTATGCTTAAGCGATTTACTCCCTGTGATTTATATGCAATAAGCTTTTCTAAGGTTAAGGTGCCTGGGTTTATTTCAATAGTGAATTCAGCACCCTGTGTGAGATTCAGGTGCTTTTTTATGGTTTTGCCTAGCTTTTCAAAGCTATTCGGTGTAAGAATAGATGGAGTGCCACCACCAATATAGACAGTGTCAAATTCATAGTCCTTATATAGTGGCGCTTCAAGCTCAATATGCTTACATAGTGCTTCTATATAGCTATCTCTTACGCCTTCAGAACAGGGAGAAGAATAAAAGTCGCAATAGTTGCACTTTTTCTCACAAAATGGTATGTGAATATATGCTCCTAATTTTCTCATTTGTCGCTATCGTCAAGCTTAAGAACAGCCATAAACGCCTCGGGTGTAACCTCAACTGAGCCAAGACGGCGCATCTTCTTTTTACCCTCTTTTTGTTTTTCAAGAAGCTTTTTCTTTCTTGTAATATCACCACCATAGCACTTTGCCAAAACGTCCTTGCGAAGCGCTCTTACGGTTTCTCTTGCAATGACCTTAGATCCTATTGCTGCTTGGATTGGAATTTCAAAAAGCTGACGAGAGATGTTATCCTTAAGCTTTTCTGCAATTCTTCTTGCACGAGCATACGCCTTATCAGAGTGTACTATAAAGGTAAGGGCATCGACAATTTCACCATTCAGGAGAAAATCAAGCTTAACGAGATTGCTTGGCTCATAGCCTGCAAGCTCATAGTCAAGTGATGCATATCCCTTGCTTCTGCTCTTTAGTGCGTCGAAAAAGTCGTAAACTATCTCATTGAGTGGCATTATATAATGTAGCTCTACCCTTTGTGAGTCTAGATACTTCATATCCTTAAAAATACCACGTCTATCCTGGCACAGGTCCATAATTCCACCCACGTACTCAGTTGGTGTAATTATACTTGCCTTCACCGTTGGCTCATAAGCCACGGAAATTGTATCTGGGCTTGGGTAATTTGATGGGTTATCCACATAAATTACCTCGCCATTTGTTTTTTCAATTTTGTAAATAACGCTTGGTGCCGTAGTAATCAAATCAAGATTGAACTCTCTTTCAAGCCTTTCTTGTATTATCTCCATGTGCAAAAGTCCAAGGAAGCCACATCTGAAGCCAAAGCCAAGGGCAATGGAGGTTTCAGGCTCAAAGGACAAGGCGGCATCGTTTAGCTTAAGCTTGTCAAGCGCGTCACGAAGATCGTTATATCTTGCACCATCTGCTGGATAGATACCAGAAAACACCATTGGTAGTGCTTCCTTAAAGCCCTTAAGTGGCTCGCTTGTAGGGTTCTCGTCATTAGTTACCGTATCACCTACTCTCGTTTCACTAACTGTTTTGATGCTGGCTGTGATATAACCAACCTCTCCAGCAGAGATGGAGTCGGATTTTTCCAATCCAAAGGCGCTTAGATGACCTACCTCCACAACGTCGTATTTTGCTCCTGTGCTCATAAGACGAATTCTATCGCCTGCCTTAAGAGTTCCATCCATTACTCTTACATAAACAACTACACCTAAATATGAATTGTAGTGGGAGTCAAAAATCAAGCACTTAAGAGGTGCATCAGCATCACCCTTAGGACAAGGAATTTTTTCAACAATTGCATCAAGCACCTGATCGATATTCAAGCCTACCTTAGCAGATACTGCGGGACAATCCTCTGCAACAATTCCTATTACATCCTCAATTTCCCCTCTAACTCTTTCGACATTGGCAGAGGGTAGATCAATTTTATTTATAACGGGTACTATTTCAAGGTCACAATCTACGGCAAGATATGCGTTTGCAAGGGTTTGTGCCTCTATACCCTGCGTTGAGTCAACAACCAAAAGCGCTCCCTCACAAGCATTCAAGGAACGTGAAACCTCATAGTTGAAGTCAACGTGACCAGGGGTGTCAATCAAATTCAACACATAGTCCTGTCCGTCCTTGTGCTTATAATTTATTCTAACAGCTCTTGCCTTTATTGTAATACCTCTTTCTCTTTCAAGGTCCATATTATCAAGAAGCTGTTCCTCCATTTCCCTTTTACTTACTGCATTAGAATATTCAAGTATTCTATCAGCCAAGGTTGATTTTCCGTGGTCGATATGAGCAATAATGGAGAAATTTCTTATATATTTCTGCTTTTCGTTCACTTTTTTAAGTCCTTTCGAAAAATTCATAACTATTTTAGCATAATTACTTTTTATATACAAGTATTTTTTATGCAAAAATTATATAAGAAAAGAAAAAGCAGGACGCGTGTCCTGCCTTGCTTTAATCCTTTGTTGATTGTGGCTTTGACTGCTCAGGCTCCTCGCTTGAGGTTGGTGTGGTAATCGCAATTGGTGCGGGAGTGGGCTTTTTAATTGTGATTGGCTCAGGCGCTGAGTATGAGGAATGGCTATATGATGAGCCATATTCTACCGGTTCACTAACGAGCGAGTTATAAAATGCAGCTTCCGACGATTGTACATAAGGTATCAACCAATAAATACCTATACCAAAGGTAAAGAGCATTACCACAAAATACCAGCCAATAAAGGAAAAATGAAGCTTAAAGAGCTTCCATTTCTTGCCCTTCATAAGTCTTGCGCTTTCACGCATAGCGTCCATTAATGAAATATCCGGCTTATCTGCCCTAACGTAGTAGGTCATTGAAAGCATATAGTAGACTATAATACCAGGGAAAAAGAAAAAGAAAAAGCCGATAGTAACAAAGAAGCCATGAACTAATCCTGTCAATGCGTTTGTTATAAATCTGTCGTTAAATGCAACGAACAATGAGCTTACTGCATCTGTATTTTGTCTGCGAACAAAGCCTAAAAATGCTGTACACAATCCAACGGTTAACGGTCCAGTAGCAATTACACCAAAGGGTCCTAAGATGCTACTTGCAGCACTTAAAATAATGCCATACAAAAAATATGACAATACTCCATTAAGCCAATTGCCAGAGAAAATACCACCTAATGATTCTCTTGCAATGCGTCTAAAATCTCTGCTTCTCATTTTTCATCCTCCTACTTAGCATTATTCATTAGTATTATAGTATATTTTCGAATGTTTGTCAACTTTTCTTGAAGCTTTTGCCTTGACTTTTTTATTTGAATGTAATATAATTTCTCAAGAGGTGAGATTAATGAAAATCAGTGGTGCAATTTTTGATATGGACGGTACTCTTCTCAATTCTATGGATTACTGGGGAACTGTTGGTAGCGAATTTTTAATTAAAAATGGATTTGATTCTAAAAGTGATGATAATAGACGCTTTCTTGAAAGAGGTATGCGCGAGTTTTACAAATATGCGACTGAGGAGCTTGGACTAACAAAGAGCTATCAAGAGGTCCACGACGAAATATACAACTTGATTCGAGAAAAATATGAAACTGTTGTTGCACCTAAAAATGGCGCTATCAAAATGCTTGATACCCTTTTGGAAAAGGGTGTTAAAATGTGCCTTGCTACTGCAACTGACCGTGAAACCGTCGAGTTGATTCTTAAAAGGCTCGATATGAAAAAATACTTCTCAAAAATATTTACAAGTGGCGAGGTTGGAGTTGGAAAGTCAGAGCCTAAGATTTATGAGCTTGCCCTTGAGCATTTGGGTACTCCAAAGGAAAAAACTTACGTTTTTGAGGACGCATATTATGCAATAAATACTGCTAGCAAGGCAGGCTTTAACGTAATTGGAATTTATGATAAAAACGTTTTTGTTCCAGTTGAGGAAATTAAGCCTCTTTGTGTTCACTTCATTGAGGAAGGCGACCAGTACAATATTGATTTCTTATTAAAGTAAAAAGCAGACACAGGTCTGCTTTTTTATATTTCTATAATTTGGTAAGGGCTTTCCTTCGCCTCACACATAGCACTAAGAGTAATATATGGTATTCCATCGATTAGACTGCTTTTACCATTATGATAATGTCCTTGAATTACCATTTTTACCTTGCCTGAATCCTTAATTATTTTTCTTATCTCTGCTGCATTTTTGATAGCGTGGTTTTCTTCGACGGTTGGGTCAAGGTTTTGATGCACCAGCACTATCACAGGATTTGTGGCATTTTCCAGCTGTTTCTTCAGATACTCTACTTGAAACGGTGGCAAATTGGAGTCAGTCCACTCAACTCCTGCCTCATCAAAGCATCTATAATCAGAGCGATAGTTTGCGTCAAGAATTATAAAGCTTATTCCTTGATTCTCTACAGTATAGGGAGGTGCCTTTAGTCCTAGCTCTCTTTCAATTTCTTCTCTTGTCAGCATAAGATAATCGTGGTTTCCAGGGACGGAATAAAATGGTATATCAAAGGACTTAATAAGAGAAAGCATTTTTTCAAAATAGCCTTTTATATCCTCTTTTGTGTCCCCGTCTATATGATCTGTCATATCGCCTAAGCAAAAGCAAAGGTCCACCCTTTCTTTTTTGAAGATTTCTAACGCTTCCCTAGTTCTTTCATACGCAAGGGTTGGATTTCTCAAGCCACCTATTGTTTCACAATTACAATAGTGTGTATCAGAAAAAAGTCCTATTTTCATATATATTCCTCGATGATTTTTTTCTTATATTCTATCATAGAAAAAAGTTTGTGTCAATTAAATCTTTAATATTGACAAAGTATTTATATTGTGCTAAACTATTACCATTATTTTGAGTACCTTGGGGGTTTTTATTATGAGTAATTTGAACGTTGTTTGCTTAGATCTTGAGGGTGTTTTAGTGCCCGAGATTTGGATTGCATTTGCAGAGGCTTCTGGTATTCCAGAATTAAAGCGCACTACAAGAGACGAGCCTGACTACAATAAGCTTATGGCATTTAGAATCAATATTTTGAAGGAGCATGGACTTGGTCTTAAGGAAATTCAAGAAACTATTGCAAAAATCGAGCCTATGAAGGGTGCTAAGGAGTTTCTTGACGAGCTTCGCTCACTTACACAGGTTATTATTGTTAGTGATACATTTACACAATTTGCTGCGCCTCTTATGAAAAAGCTTGGCATGCCTACAATCTTCTGCAACACACTTGAGGTTGCTGAAAATGGTGAGATTACTGGCTTTAGAATGAGATGTGAAAAGTCAAAGCTTACTACAGTTAAATCCTTACAAGCTGCCGGACTTGATACAATTGCAGCAGGTGACAGCTACAACGACCTTGGTATGATTTTGAATAGCAAGGCAGGATTTCTTTTCAAGAGCACTGACAAGATCAAGGCTGACTATCCTCAGCTTGAAGCCTTCGAGGAATACGACGAGCTTCTTAACGCAATTAAAAAAGCACTATAAATTAAAACGAGCAGATTTTCATCTGCTCGTTTTTTTATTGAATTATCGTATTCATTGATTTTGCAGGGAGAGTGTATGATTTTTCGCCAAGTGTTATTGTTTTTTCAAAGCCATAGGGGTTATATACAAATACAACTATTTCGCCGTTTGGATTTTTGAAAGAGATACAGCTTGATGAAAATTCGCCCTTTGTTTCTACGTATTTTGCACCACGCTTGACGAAGTGCGATAGGTGCTTCATTAAGTAAAATTCCGGAGTATAGATTCTTTGCCCGTTATCAACAGATACAAGTGAGTTTTGTCTCCATCCCCAAGTGCTTGGCTGATTCTTTTTGAGAGCAAGATTCCAATATACATAGGATGACGCGCCAAAATAGAAGTAGCCTTGCATTAGCTCTGCTATATACATTGCATGCTCCCAGGAGTTTTCTCCTCCACCGCACTCTGATTCTGTTTGAATAATCTCAAGCTGTGGGTAGTCCTGCTTTGTTTGTGCAAGCGCGTACTTGCCTGCCCATTGATAGCCCACGGATTTTATGTATTTTCTTGATTTTTCATCTTGCATTGCATAGCCCAAATAGTCACAGTATCTTGTGTAAAGAACTCTGTGGTCTGTTTCTGGTCCGTTAATGGTGCCAAACATTATATCAACATTTGAGCCCTCAAGAGCTGGTCCAAGGTAGTTGCCAACAAATTCTGCAAGCTCAGCTCCTGTCCATACACAGGATGGGAATATTTGATTGCTACAAGGCTCATTTTGCGGTGCAATTTGCACTAGTGGAACGCCGTTTTTGCGATACTCCTCCACATATTTTTTGAAATATATTGCATAAGCCTGTAAATTCTCCTTTGTTTTATTAAAGACACCGTTGCTATATGCATTATGTGTTTTTAACCAAAGAGGTGGACACCAAGGGGATGCAAACATTTGCATATCTTTTTGTCTTTTTACTCCCTCAAGAATCAAGGGGAGCAAAAGCTTTTTATCTCTATCAATAGAGAAATTCTTCATTTCATAGTCGCCGTCTGTCTCGTTATATGAATAAAAGCTAGTTGCAAAGTCGCTAGCGCCAATAGGCGTACGGCAGAAATTGAAGTTGCAATTTTCTTCTAAGAAAAGCTCATCAAGTGTACTTTGCTTGTCCTTTTCACTTAAGTCGTTTAGTGCTAATGCACTAAGCTCACTAAAGCAACATCCAAAGCCCCTTATTTCTTGCTTTTCATCACCTAGAGTAAGGACAGTTCCCTTTTCGCTGACCTCCTTGCCCTTTTGCCAATAGTTATTTTTGGTGGTCGATATTATCATAGTAATCTCCTTGCTTGAATTATCTGAAATTATTGTATCATATTTCAAGGACAAATGTCAATTTATTTGTATTTTTTGTTGAAAAATATTCAGTTATGTGATATCATATTTTATTATCTGGAAAGGAGTGCTCTATGCTATCAATTTTTTTGGCGTCCCTGGGTGTTGTTTGCACCATGCTTATTTATGCAGTTCCTGGGTTTTTACTTATCAAGTCTAAGCTTGTTAAGGAGGGTAGTATTTCTGCCTTTGCTAAGCTTTTAATGTATGTTTGCTCTCCTTGTCTTGTTTTTAGCTCAGTTACAAGAAATAATTTTTCAAGCGAGCTAGTTGTTCAGCTTCTTGTTGCCCTTGTATTTATTAGCTGTATGCTTCTTTTAGGGCTTTTGATTTTTCATTTTGTGTTCAAGAAAAAAAGTGGTGATATAAAATACAGAATTTACAATCTTGCCACAACCTTTGCAAACTGTGCGTTTATGGGAGTTCCTGTTCTTGAGGCATTATTTCCTGATTATCCACAGGCAATTGCATTTTCAGCTATGTTTTCATTGGCAATGAACGTGCTTGGTTGGAGTGTAGGCTCGTTTATTATTTCTAAAGATAAAAAGTACATAAGTGTAAAGAAAATTCTTTTGAATCCTGCTACTATTGCGCTGGTTATTGCCGTTCCGTTTTTTGTATTTGGCTTACAGCTTCCTTATTTTGTTGGGGACGTTGTTAGCTTGCTTGCAAAAATGACTACTCCACTCTGCATGCTTATTATGGGTATGCGCCTTGCTACTGTTCCTGCAAGGGGAATTTTCCTTGTGCCATCACAGTATTTGATTATAGCTATTAAGCAAATTGTGTTCCCGTTGGCTACACTTTTGCTCTTACTTCCACTACCACTTGACCCACAAATGAAGTCATCTATTTATATTATGATGTGTTGTCCTGTTGCATCAGTTGTATTGAATTTTGCAGAAATGATTGGGCAAGGTCAGCGAAATGCGGCAAATCTTGTGCTTCTTGGCACGTCGCTTTCGGTTATAACTATTCCCGTAATGTCGCTTTTAATTACCCTATTCTAAAGCATTGATACTCAATGCTTTAGAATAGGAATAATCTTTGATGAGCCAGGAAAAATTATATTTAACTGCACAAATAATATTTTTTAGCAAAAATAAAAAAACATCTTGATTTTTATATCAAGTTATGATATAATGCACAAGTACAATTTAGTATACGGAGAATTCGCCAAAGGTGCGAGGGCGCACGATTGGAAATCGTGTAACCGGTAACACGGTTCCAGACACATTGAGACTGCGAGAAACCGAGCTATGCGATGGTCGATTGCTTAGTCGAAAGTGTGCGAAGCTTTTGCGTAGCTGTTCGAATCTCAAATTTTGAAAAAATTTGCTTCTTTATACACAATTTAATATATGGAGAATTCGCCTAGTTGGTCGAGGGCGCACGATTGGAAATCGTGTAACCGGTAACACGGTTCCAGAGTTCGAATCTCTGATTCTCCGCCAAACATAAACCGCAATTCTGATACAAAGGGATTGCGGTTTTTGTTATTTTGTGGTATAATTACTCTAGTAATTAAGAAAGGGGTTCATTTATGAAAAGGATCTTATGTTTTATTTTCATTCTTGTTTTGTTATCGGCTTCTCTCGTCTCTTGTTCCGGATATAACAAAACAATGCGAAACCACCTGAAAAACGAGGACAATTACCGAACTTGTGAGGTTTATTTGAAAGATTTTTATTATATAGATCCATCGTCTGACGAGAAAAAGCGAGATTTTACAGAACGAACTTCCATTGATGCGAATATTATTTTTGAGGTCTCCTTTTTCAACAGCGTTGAAGAATTGAAACCTTTTTTGGGCGGATCACCAAATGAAAATATTCTGCTGGAAGAATACATATTTCAATTTTATGTAATCAAAGAGAACGGCAACGTCCTTTTATCCAACAACTTTTTCAATGATATACCGATCGGTGAAAGGTTCAGCGTTAAGGTTTCCGATTTCATATATATGGACAGTGAATTTTTCTACGTTGCTCAATTGGAATATAACGGCAAAGAATATTTAAGTTTTGAAAAGGGATTAGAAAATATTGTTAACATGATGAACAAAAACAAAAGCTTGTTCTGAAAATAAACCGTTGTATCAAAATTATAGTTATTAGCCAACAAAAAAGACAGGTCTGTGCCTGTCTTTTTTTGTTGACTACGAATCATCGTTCGAGCTTCTGCTTCGTGGCTTTGACACAAATGGAGTCCACAAACGAGGAAAGCACCTCTTTTGCGAAAAGTTAAACGTGGGTTCAATCCCACATGCGAAAGTTCCATTACCTTGTTCAATGTTTAGCGTAGCAGATAAAAGCGAGTGCCGAAAATCAGCACTCGCTTTTTAGGAGGTTATTGGAATTTATGCAATTCCAAAGTCTTTTGCACATTTTAGTGTTTTATCACATAATATTTATTGTCTTGGCGCTTCATAAAGCCGTCCTCAACAAACCAACGCCTTATTGTACAGTAATCATCATTGTATTTCAAAATAATATCATTTACTTCTTTTTCTGTATATTCTATATCATTTTCAAAATCTTTAATAATTTCGGAAAGAACAATTTCTCTCTTTTTTTGTTGCACAGGTATTTGAACAAGCTTTCCAAGTTTGAAGAAGGAGGCAATAACCTTTTTTCTGTATTCGCTTTCTTCATCCTTGATTTCTTTGGCTTCAATAAAGCTTTCAATCGTTGCACCGATAATTTCACGATTCAAAGAATATATCATATAAAATTGATTTCTCGAGCATTTTACCAAGCCAACCTTTTCCATTTTTTTAAGGTGAAAGCTAACTGTACCGGGCGTAAGATTCAAATTACTTGCTAAAAGCTCTACATAACTATCTGTATAATAAAGCTGGCATAAAATGTTGTATCGTGTTTCGTCCCCTAAGCATTTGAAAATTGCAACCGCATTTTCCATTATATCACCTCACAGGGAATAAAACCGTTTTCATTCCACCATTTTTGCCAAAGTTGCAACATTTCCATTGTGGCATTTGCTTTAATTTTAAGCTCGAAAATTTCCTTTGCATCGCCTTTTTCGTTAGCAATTTCTAATTGACTGCTATACATATCAAAAAATTGCGTTTTCATAAAACACATTCCGTGAATGAAAGGAGTAATGTTCTTTTTATCCTCTTCGTTCAACTGTGAATATAATTTTTTAACATTTGGAAAGTCAATTAGTAGTGAGTCAAGTCGTTTAGAAAAAGTAACAATTGCACTTTCTCGGCTTCCTGTTGTATAGTAAAGAAGCCCTATTCTTAAAAAATTGTCGTACATCGCTTTTTGTACAATTAGTGCTTTTTGTTCCATTTTTGCGTTTTTGTCAAGATTGGCAAGTTGATTTTCACATTCCTTTGTTTTTTGGTTTACAATATCAACCAAGTTTTTTTCGAGTTCAACAAAATTCATAATAATTCCTCCTTTTTTGTTTCTCTACTGATATTATACACATCAAATCACTTTTTGTCAATAGTATTTTGATAAATATCAAATTATTTTTAAATTTGAAGATTTCGGTGAAATATTATATATGGTAAACAAAGCTTATTCTGAAACATAGTTCGATTTTTATCTCACTTGCTCCATCAGCAAAAAAAGGACACCAATTGGTGTCCTTTTTTGTGCAAATAAAAGTTAGATAATTGTTTTAACGAAGGTGTATTTATCGGAATAATATTTACTCTTGCCGTTTTGCCAGGTGCCAAATCTTTCGAAGGTATCAGGTCCTACGAAACCAGGCTCACCCTCAATGGTGTGGAACGGTCCTAGCAGATTTCTGTTGCCTACCGTCAAGGTAAGCCTTAGCTTGTTTTCTCCTTTTTTAAGGACTGCTGACAAATCGAGAGTATTTTCAAGCATCATTCTTCCTGCGTATTTGTCATTTACCTCAACATCAATTAAAAGGAATGGCTTTTCTACTAAAAGTCTTACGTCTGTGTTCTCGGCGCTTATGGTTTTTGTAAGAACAATATCTCCAGCGAAGAACGGAAAGCCGTCTTTTATTAGGCTTGCCACCTTGTTTTTTTGTCTTCCTAGGTAAAAATTACGACCCTGTGTGAGATTTTTGCCGTTCACCTGCTCAAAATCGCCATAAACTCCAAAGCTACCCTTTAGGTAGACCGGCTCTATTTCCGTGTCGTAGGCAAGGCAATTTTTAAGCCCCTCAGTAACATTTTCGCCAAAAAGTGCATAATAAACGTTTTCACCCTGATAGTAATCAATTACTACAACTATTTCGTTTATGCCAAGCTTAAGTGAGCTTACAATATTGTAGGAGCTTTTTGCTATATCACTACTGAAATTCAGACACTTCTCCGCTTCTTTTCCGTTTACCCTAACACTAAGGGAGCTTTCATTTTCCAAAAGGAGCTGACAATTTTCTGGTAGCTCTCTTACCTCAAATTCATACTTAAGATAGAGCTTACCATGATATCTGTCCTTAAGTAGCTCATCAAAGGCACAAAGATGATATCGATTCTCTGAATAGGAAATGCCGTCCCTTGAGTAGCACAGTGTGTCAAGAGTTAAGTAATTGTCAACGCTTTCGCATTCAAACTCACCGTCAATGCATAAATTCTCAAGGACTTTCTTTGCCACTGGCTCCTTTGTTGATGGGTAAAGTATAAGAGATTGTCCGTCCTCAAGCTCTACGCTTGTTGGCACATTTTCTGTTTTATCGGTGCAAATATTATATGCGTCAAAGGATTTAGCGCCTTGAATCTCTATGTTGACCTTTGTCTTTCTTCCCAGGTTTACTACGTAGATAAAATCGCGTCCGTCCTCTCCCTTTCGCATAGTTAGACGCACATCCTTATTGCCCGTTATTTTTACAGGCTGTGCATCTATTATTTCTTGCCAGCTTGTATTTGTTTTAAGGTATGAATAATCAAATGGCTCACCCTCTAAATACTTAGGCTTTTCTTGTGTAAGAAGAACCCTTCCACCAGTACGCACAAAGTTTTCCAAAAGCCTCTCGCTTGATTTATCCATTGTATAAGCAAGTGGGAAAATTAAGTAATCATATTTGCATTTTCCTACTATAAGTGTGCCATTTTCTACCTTTGCGTGTTTTTTCATTATAGTTTCATCAAGGAAATGAAATGCTATAGCGTTTTCTCCAAGCTTTTCTGTTAGCTTTTGGATTGAATCCTCAAGAGCGCCAATTCCTGAGCGATTTCTTCCATCGAAGCGCTTGTAATCAAAGTATGCACTTCTTATTGGATGAAAAACGCCTACGTTTACATATTCCTCACTTTCGGCAATTATTTTGCCAAGATATGAAAAATAGTCGTTAAACTTCAAAAAATCCTTTTTAACCCAAGGGTTAACGCTTGAGAAATGTGCAGGGTAATCACGCTTTCTCTGCCCGTGCTCCTCATATGGCAACAGATGCTGACACATAAGGTTTACGCCATGAGCATACTGACACTCTGCTATTTTCTTAAGCTCTCTTGGGGTTATATTCCAGCCACAGCCTGCGTAGGTTTCAGTGAGAATTTGCCTTTTGCCAAGCTGAGCGCAAACGCTTGCCACCTGTCTTTCTGCAAATCCCCTAGATATCCAGGAGCCTAAATAGTCAATGCCCGGTATATGCTCATACTCGTAAAACGGCATAATGCCTGCACAACAAAGCATTTGTCCATCAAGACAGCTCTCCTCTATATAGTGACCCATTAGCTTATAGCCACGCTCATCACACCAGTTATAGATTTTTTCGCCAAAGCTTTTGAGCATTAACTCTTGCATGGATTTCCAGAATTTATATCTAAAATCTCGATAGCCATCTTTCTCTACAAACAGAAGTCCCAGTCTGTCAAGAATGTCCTCACCATAGTTTTTTTCAAAGTACTCGGGCAAAACCTTTGTGTATGGAGTATCCCAACGATAATATTGAGGCTCATCTGTAAAAAAGCCCTTAAGCCCATACTTGTCTCTTTTGTTATATTCCTCATGAGTAAGGGAAAGGAATTTATCAACTACAAGAGGGTTCAAAATGTCGGCAGTCGATGCAGAATAATGCTCATATACATTAAGACAGTCTTCACAGGGTGAGAATACTCTTTTAAGGGTGCTTCCGCTTATATCATAGGATGCAAGTGCGTTTTTGTCGTAGCTACCTATTGAATGGGTTAGATATCTATCTCTGTTTTCCATATCCTCAAGAAGCTTGCCACCGACAAAGCCACTTGGCCAGCCGTTTTCATCATAGGCATACGCCTCCATTCCAAGCTCGGCTGCTTTTTTTGTACACGCCTCTATGCACTCATGCCATTTTTCGCCCAGGTATGGGGTTTTAAGTCCTCCTCTTGCATGCATAAAGAAGCCACCTATTCCGTTTTCATTCATCCATTCAACCTGCTTTACAAGCTTTTCCTTGTCAAGCTCGTCATTCCATGACCAAAACGGAAGACTTCTATACTTTTTCTCAACCTGCTTCATGTCCTTTTCTCCTTACGTGTAGTAGCATTTTTATTATAGCATCACAGATGGAAAAAGTAAATATTTGATAGCAAGTTTTCATTGCCTTTAATATTTTGTTGATTGAGTTGACAATTTGCCTGTGACGTGATATAATAAGGTTAATCTATAAGAAAGGAGACTTCAATGCTATGAACAATAATATAGTTCGCTTTTTGGTAATATTTTTTCTAGGCCCTCTTGGTAGCTTTATTATCAATCATACATCTCTTAAGCCAGCTGGTTGGAGATCAAGAACATGGGCTTACCTTATTTGGGGTACAATCACATGCGGTCTTTACATCTTTGTTGCCTGCATCTGTAACCTATTCTTCGATCCAAACAAGCCAAAGAACATTGGCTACTTCAAAGCATAATTAGTACATAATAAAAATGGATGCAATCCCTTGCATCCATTTTTATTTATTCTAGATATTTATAATGCATATATTGACACTGTGTTTATTTTATAGTATAATTTGATTGTGACAAAAATGCCTGTTACACAGGCGCTTTTAAGAATAATTATTCTTAAACTTTTGTTGACACACTAAAAAAATATTCATCAAAGGGGAGAATAAAATTGAAAAGACCTATTAAGGTAATACAATTCGGAGAGGGTGGCTTTCTTCGTGGCTTTGTAGATTGGATGCTACAAATTGTCAATGAAAACACAGATTTTAATGGTGGTGTTTGCGTTGTACAGCCTATCAAAAGTGGGCTTTGCGACATTTTGGCTAGTCAGGATTACATTTACACTCACGTATGCAGAGGTGTCGAAGGGGTTGACGTTAAGAAAATTGACGTAATCTCTCGTTGCGTAAAGCCTTACGACGATTTTGAGGACTACTTAAGTCTTGCAGAAATTAAAGAAGCTCGCTTTATTGTATCTAATACTACTGAGGCGGGCATTTGCGTTGACAAAAGCGACAAGCTAACTAATACTCCTGCAAATAGCTTTCCCGGTAAGCTTACGCAGCTATTACTTAAAAGATATGAATTAGGTCTTGATGGCTTCGTATTTCTTCCCTGTGAATTGATTGATAAAAATGGTACTCAGCTAAAGAAATGTATTCTTGAATATTGTCAGCTTTGGAATCTTTCCTCCGGCTTTGCCGATTGGATCGAAAATGAAAACATTTTCTGTAATACTTTAGTTGACCGTATTAATACAGGTTACCCTAAGAATGAAAAAATAGACGTTGGCTTTGAGGACAAAATGCTCAATACCTCTGAATATTTCCATCTATGGGTTGTTGATGGCTATGATGGATTGTTTAGTGAAATCCCCTTTGACAAGTGTGGTCTTAACGTTATTGTTACAAACGAGCTTGAAAGATACCGCACAAGAAAGGTGCGTATTCTAAATGGCTCTCACACTTGTATGATTCCTTACGCTCTTTTGTGTGGTGTTGAGTCGGTTGGTGAGTGTCTTGCTGACCCTGTGGTTTCTAAGCATCTATTCGATTGTCAAGAGGAGATTATCGCATCTCTGGATATGGATGAGTGCGAAAAACGTGAATACGCAAAATCTGTAATTACAAGATTTTCTAATCCTTACATTCGTCATCTTTGTCAGTCTATTGCACTAAACTCTGTAAGCAAATTTAAGGTAAGAGTTTTACCTTCAATTCTTGAATATGAAAAGAAATTTGGTAAAGCACCTTCGGCGCTTCTGTTCTCCCTTGCTAAGCTAATTGAGTTTTATAAAAGAGGCACTCCTAATGATGGTGCAACAGAAACAGAAAAGCTACAAAGAGGTACTGTTAAGGAAATTTTATCTGATGAAACGCTTTGGGGTCAAGATTTATCAAGATTTGCCTGTGAGGTAGAAAAATATGCAAATTCATCCAAACGATAACGTAGAAATACGCGAAAATGGACACAAGTATGCTCTTACAAAAATCAAAAAGGGTCAAGACGTTATAAAATACGGTTTTCCTATTGGTATAGCTACCTGTGATATTGATATTGGTGAGCACGTGCATACTCATAACATAAGGACTAAGCTTTCCAGCAACCTTGAATATACATATAATTACAAGGATTACGGAATAAAGCCTGCAAAGAGTGATATTTACTTTGAGGGCTACGTACGTGAAAACGGCGACGTTGGTATTCGTAACGAGGTTTGGATTATCAACACGGTTGGTTGTGTAAACAAAATAGCTGAAGCCCTTGCTAAAAAAACGGGCGCCAAGTGCTTTACTCACCCCTATGGTTGTTCACAGCTGGGCGATGACCATTCGCTTACGCAAAAGATACTTTGTGCAATGATTAAGCATCCTAATGCAGGTGGCGTTTTAGTCCTTGGCTTAGGCTGTGAAAACAACAATATCAAAGAGCTAAAAAAGGTGCTTGGTCCATACAACGAAAAGCGAGTTAAGTTTTTGAATGCTCAAGACGTTGAAGACGAGTTTGAGGCTGGAGAAAATCTTATTTCTGAGCTATTTGAATATGCAAATAGCTTCAAGCGTGAAAGAGTACACATTTCTAAGCTTAAAATTGGCTTAAAATGTGGTGGCAGTGACGGCTTAAGCGGAATTACTGCAAATCCGTTGGTTGGCAGAATTTGTGATCGACTTGTATCCTTTGGTGGTAGCTGTGTTTTGACAGAGGTGCCTGAAATGTTTGGCGCTGAGCATTTGCTTATGGAAAGATGCGTAAGTCGCGAGGTTTTTGACAAAACAGTTTTGTTGATTAACAATTTTAAGGACTACTTTACAAGGCATAATCAGGTTATTTACGAGAATCCCTCTCCTGGAAATAAGGACGGTGGAATTACTACTCTTGAGGAAAAGTCCTTGGGCTGTGTGCAAAAGGGTGGTCTTTCCCCTGTGGTTGACGTGCTTGATTATGGTGATACAATTACAAAAAATGGTCTTTCTCTGCTAAATGGTCCAGGAAACGACATTGTCGCAATTACCAATTTAATGGCGAGTGGTGCAGTTATGATATTATTTACAACAGGCAGAGGCACTCCCTTGGGTGGGGCTGTTCCTACTGTGAAGATTTCTACAAACGCCGCTCTTGCCAAGAAAAAATCTAATTGGATTGACTTTGATGCATCTGTTGTCCTAAATAAAATGACTATGGACCAAGGTGCTGATAGCTTGCTTTCCTATTTAGTTGAGGTTGCAGGTGGCAAAATGACCAAAAACGAGGAAAACGGCTTTTCCGAGATTGCTATTTTCAAGGATGGCGTTACTCTTTAATTTTGAATGTTGAGTGAGGAATAAAAAATGAGTTATATTAAGGATGATTTTTTACTAGAAAACGAAAGCGCAAGAAGCTTGTACTTTGAATATGCAAAGGGAATGCCAATATTTGACTATCACTGTCATTTGTCAGAATATCAAATTTTGGAAAATAAGCCATTTAACGACATTTTCGAAATTTGGCTTGCAGGCGATCACTACAAGTGGCGCTTAATGAGAAACTACGGTGTAAATGAGGAATATATTACAGGTAACAAGTCAAACAAGGAAAAGTTTATTGCTTACTGCACAACCCTTGGCACTGCCTTTGGCAACCCATTGTATCACTGGTCACAGGTTGAATTAAAGGAATATTTCGGCTGTGAGCTTGAAATTAATGCAAAGAATGCGGAGGCTATTTGGGACCAGTGTAACGAATACATAAGAAGCAATTCTATCACCCCTGTATCGCTTATTAAGGGCTCTCATGTTACTCATCTATTTACTACAAATGAGGTGTTTGACAATCTTGAGGTTTTTGAAGCACTTGAAAATAAGAATTACGGCTTCTCTGTTAAGCCTGCATTCAGAGCTGACAAGATAATGAATATTGATGCAAGTGCTTATCTTGAATTTATTGGCAAGCTTGAAGCGCTTACACTTCCACTTAAGTCTATTGACGACCTTGAAAAAGCGCTTGAAATGAGACTTCAAGCCTTTATTGCAGTTGGCGCTAAGGCTAGTGATATCGCAGTTGAATGTGTATATACAATTCCTAAAAAGGAAGATGCTAACAGGGTATTCGTTAGCGTGCTAGCAGGTAACAAGCCTAGCGAGGAGGATGCTGAGTGCTTTAAGGGCTATTTGACATATTATTTAATGAAGCTTTATGGTAAGTACAATATCGCAACCGAGCTACATATAGGTGCTATGCGTAACAATAATTCCGTTATGCTTGGCAAGCTAGGACTTGACACAGGCTATGATTCTATTTCCGACAAGAATAGCATTTCCAAGCTTTCAAGACTTCTTGATAGGCTGAATAACGAGGGCTGTATGCCTAAGCTAATTATGTTCAATCTTAACCCTAAGATGAATACAGAGATTATGACTCTTATGGGTTGCTTCCAGGATGATAGTGCTAAGGGCAAGGTGCAATTCGGACCTGCTTGGTGGTTCCTTGATAATAAGGTTGGTATGGAAAACCATCTAAAGGACCTTTGTGCAACCGGTCATATCGGCGCCTTTGTTGGTATGCTAACAGATAGCCGTTCCTTCCTTTCCTATCCACGTCATCACTACTTCCGTAGAATTTTGTGCAACTACCTTGGCACACTTATGGAAAACGGTGAAATGACCTGTGATAAGGAACTAGTAGGCTCTGTTGTTAAGGATATTTGCTACAACAATTCCATTGCTTATTTTGGTATGTAAAATAAAAGATGCTAAGCGAAATCGCTTAGCATCTTTTATTTATAGGTTATAATCCTTTAGATATGCTTTTGTATTTTCTACCATTTCATTGAATAGTAGTCTTGCATCCTTTAGTCCACAGGTAACCAGTGGGTCTGATGCAAAGGCGTTGAAGATAGCCTCGATGTCACGATTCTTAATTGCCTTAGCAACTGCCTCCTGCTCTGCACAAACTCTTGAAACCAGAGGGTAGATTTCGCAAGGAATATCACCTGAAAATACAGGCTCTACGCTATCCTTTGTAAACTTAGCATTTGTTTCAACAACAGCGCCTAGTGGTAGGTTTGAAATTTGACCTACGTTTGGTACGTTTACGTTTGTAACAAGATCAGAAAGTCCAAGCAAGGCTCTCATCTGGTTTACACCCTCCTCGCCTGTTGGATTGATTTTTACCTTTTCCTCACCGTTAAGAAGCCTTCTGCTTTTTTCAAGTCTGCTCGCAAGATCGCTCTTTCTCCATGAAACCGGGGTTAGCCCAAACTTCATTTCTCGAACTCTTTCGGGGCTTTCAAGATACCACTTTCCAGGGCAAAACTCAGCTAAGTGCCTATCGCCTGCTGCAGAAATATAGCCAAATCTTCTGAACAGGTCAAAGGTTACCTTGCCAGCGCAAGCAAAGTGGTTGTTCATCCAGTTGTTGTCTAGTCTATTTGGTAGTCCGTCAGCATATTTTTCACAGAATTTTGCGTAGTATGGAAATAGGTCAACGTCTTGATATTTAGCACTTGTTAGCCAAGTAAAGTGATTCACAGCAACTGGGGTTACCTTGATTTCCTCTCTTGTTGCCTTCTTGCCGAGATACTCCTCAACCACACGAGCAAGTAGCTTTTGAGTTCCAAAAACCTCGTGACAGCATCCAAACGCCTTGATTTTCGGAAAGGTGTTATACAACGCCTTGACACAAAGTGTCATTGGATTAGTATAGTTGATTACCCATGCATTGGGAGAATATTTTTCAATATTTCTAGCGATTTCCTCAAACATAGGTATGGTACGCATAGCACGTACAATTCCACCAGGTCCTGAGGTGTCGCCAACCGACTGGTAAATACCATATTTTTCAGGAGTATGCACGTCGCTTTCCATTTCATCAAAGGTACCTGGAAGAATGGAGATAACAACAAAGTCGGCACCTGTTAGTGCATCGCCAATCGTTTCAGTTGCCTTGTATGTCCATTTCGAACATGCTCCCTCACAATCGTTGTACATATTTCCTATCATTTCATTAGCCTTGGCAGCCTCTTGGTCGATATCGTAGAGATAAACCTCACCATTCATATCCTTACACTCTGCAAGGTCACTCATAAGCCCCCATGCCCAGCCACGAGAGCCTCCGCCGATATAAGCAATTTTCACACCGTTTGCAATTCCGTTTATAATTTCCATGACTTGTTACCCCTTTGCATTAATGATTATATTATAGCACTCAGCTACTAAAAAGTAAATAGAATTTAAGTAAAAGATTTCTTAAGTTTAGGCTAATGCTTTTGAATTTCTTGCCACGCCTCGTTTGGATAGAAGCTATGGCCACCCTTACAAATTACATGAATGCATTTGTCGGTTGCATTTTGTGCTTCGTATATTTTTTTGATTCTTTCAAATTCTCTTTTAGCCCCGTCGATTGGAAACCATTTATCCTCTGTTCCACTTACAACAATTAGTCTTTTAGGAGCTATTAAAACAGCTAAATCGCCCATATCAAAGTGTTTTGTCATATTGGGCACATAGTTACAGGCACAATGGCTTATTTCTGCAATTGAGTCGTAAAAGCTACACAATGCAACTCCAGGAACGTAGGTATCAAAGCGATCGTTAAGACAGGCTACGTAATAGGTTGCCGTGCCCCCGCCAGACATACCTACCAAAACTGAATTCTCCATTGTAACAATATCGCTGAACTGTTCTAAAACAGAATCAAGGACTCTTTGTACGTCCCATACTCTTTCTCCGACTAAAGTACGACCTGTCAAAATGGCAGTTAGCGCTGGGTGCAGACAGTTTGTACCCCCTGTTTTGGTGTCACCACCATTTTCACCAAAGCCTCTTTGCTCAATGGCTAACGCAATATATCCACGATTTGTTGCTTGAATGCAAAAGTCAACGCCTTCATTTTGAAGATATACGTTATCGTAAGGGAATTTTTCAATTCCTAAGCCTAGATGAGCACCACTTACATGTCCCTGCAGGCAAACGCAAAGTGGTAGTCTTTCCCCGCTATAATTTTTTGGAAAAAGAAGATGACAGTTGGCATAATAGTCCTCCTCGGTTTTTACTGCCAGCTTAACGTATCTTTGTCCGTTGAGCGTTTCTTCCTTCAATATTTTTACGTCTTTGTCTGTTTCTATAATTTCGTTTATACCTAAAAGCTGAACTAGCTTTTCTTTACAATTTTTCTTGTGGGCTGAAAAATCTGACTTAAAATCCCAACGCATGCTTGGGATTGTATTTTTTATTATTTTTTTATGTATCTCATTTGGTAGGAAATTCATAACCTTACCCCTTTGAAAGTCTTTTCTTTATTATATCACTTTATTTTAATAATGTAAATATTTATAACAAAAAGGAAGTGCCTGTTTTTGCAAGCACTTCCTTAAAATTATTCTGTTGTGTAGTTATCAAAATAACCTTGAATATATACGATAGGTGTACCCTTGTCGCCTGAGCCAGAGGTTAGGTCGCAGAGTGAACCAATAAGGTCTGTAAGTCTTCTTGGTGTTGTACCCTCGGAAGCCATTTGACCAACAAGGTTATCGTCCTTTTCCTTAATTTTACCCTTGATTGCTTCCTTAAGTGCATCGCCTGAAAGATTTGCAAACTCGTTATCAGCTACGTACTTAATCTTGATTTCGTTTGGTGTACCCTCAAGACCACTTGTGTATGCAGGGGAAACGATTGGGTCAGCAAGCTCCCAAATCTTACCTACTGGATCCTTAAAGGCGCCATCGCCGTATACCATAACCTCAACTATCTTGCCTGTCTTTTCCAAAAGGCTCTTTTGAATAGCCTCAACAAGCTTCTGGCAATCACGTGGGAATAGCTTAACCTTGTCCTCAGTTGCCTTGTTGGAGCCAAGTAGTCCATACTCCTCGTTGTAGCCACTGCCATCAACAGATGCGTTAAGGATTTCGTCAAGACCGTAAACAACCTCAGCACCAGCATTCTTCAAAAGACGCTTTGTGCGGAAGCGAGTGTGAATGTCGCAGTTAAGAACGTTCTTTGTGTATGCAAGGATTGCGCGAGGATCGTTAGCAAAAATTATTTCAACGTCAGCACCGCTTTCTCTGATAAGCTGTTCATAATATTCAACGTAGTCAACACCAGTGAATCTATGCTTTTCATAGCCAAAAAGCTCACGATATTTCTTAAGGTCTAAAACATCCTTGTAAGGGTCAATTCCCTTTTCGTCAAGCATATCTAGGCTGATTAGATGGTTGCCAACCTCATCAGATGGATAAGAAAGCATTAAAACAACCTTCTTAGCTCCCTTGGCAATTCCACGTAGACAGATTGCAAAACGGTTACGGCTAAGGATTGGGAAAATTACACCAATTGTTTCTCCACCAAGCTTTGCTTTTACATCCTTTGCAATATCATCAACGGTTGCGTAGTTGCCCTGAGCTCTTGCAACAATAGCCTCAGTCATAGCAACAACGTCGCGCTCGCGAATTTTGAAGCCGTCGTCAGCGCTTGCCTCAAGCACTGTGTTTGTAACTATTTCTACTAAGTCATCTCCCTCACGGATGATGGGCGCCCTTAAGCCCCTAGATACTGTACCGACCATACGACTCATAATAAATACACACTCCTTTTTTTGCTGTCCAAAATGGATTTTATTGCCAATTTTTGGGCAAAAGCTTTTTTAACAAAAATAGTATAACAAAAAAATTCTCAAATGTAAAGAAAAATTTTATGCTATGCGAAATTTTTTATAATATGTAATATACACATAGTTGTATTTTCTATTTTTTTGTCTTATTTGCTAAATGATTTAATTAACTCATCTATGCGCCTTGCGCTATTCGCCAAGGCAACGGCGCCTTCAAAAAGCTTATCCTTATCGTAATTCCTTAAAAATTGATCTGCCTCAAGCGTAAGCTCACCTTGATAATCAATTTCCTTTAGTGCCCTTGCAATTTCGACAAAGTCGATATTCATCGAAAAGGGGATTTGGTGGCTATCGTGTAGCCTATCGTTATCGTGAATATGAAGCGCCTGTAATCTATTGCCCAGCTCCCTTATCATATAAGGTGCTCCATCGCCAGAGCCCTGCATTTCCGCATGTCCTAAATCAAGACAAGCCACAAGATATGGGTCGTTTACAATGTCAATATGCTCCTTGAAGCTTTCTGCGCTTGAGCAAGCGGCAAAGCAACTTTGAGTAGCCCCATTTTCCCAGTTCCACATATTTTCGGTGGCAATTTTTACTCCGCATTCCTTTGCAAATGGTAAAAGCTCAAGATACATTTCAGCATTTTTCTCGGCTGAGCTATTATTGTCTGGATGAATAATGCAAATTTTACCACCAGCCTCAGCTGTACACTCAATTGCTCTCTTTTGCAAATCCATTATTGCCTTGATTCTTACAGGGAATGGTGCGTGGGATTGGTTACATTCAATTCCACATTCAAGACCTATATGCTTCAGCTTGCGAGCAAACGCAAGATAATCCTTACCTGCAAGAGGATGATTACTTTCTAAAAGCGAATAATTGCTCCAATCTATCCTTGCCATATCAAACATGGAAAAATCCCAGCAATCAAAGCCTGCCTTAGCGTACATTTCAATTGCCTTTTCCTCACCAATATGTTTAGAAAGGCTACAAATTTCAGTTGATATTTTCATACCATTTCTCCTTTGCAACTAGATAAGTTTATTCTACCACAATTTGCTAAGGGTTTCAATACGCAACACGTTTTTTTCTTATATTTTATTATTTGATTGACAAGGGGGTGTTTTTGTGATATTATAAAAATAACTTTTTAGTTAGCTAAAGCATTTTAAGGAGATTTTAGTATGGATAAAATTTTACAATTACTTGAGGAAGACGCAACCCTTACAGCACAACAGCTTTCTGTTATGCTATCAAAGGAGGTTGGCGAAATCAAGAATGCTATTGAAAAATATGAGAAGGACGGAGTTATTCTCGGCTATAAGACTCTTATCGACTGGGATAAGACTGACCGTGAATACGTAAGCGCCATTATTGAGGTTAAGGTTATGCCACAAAGAGATAAGGGCTTTGATAGAATTGCAGAAAAGATTTATAATCATCCAGAGGTTAAGTCTCTTTATCTTATGTCCTCCGGTGGCTTTGATTTAGCGCTTATTATTGAAGGAAAGACTTTGAAGGAGGTTGCCTACTTCGTTGCACAGAAGCTTGCTCCTATTGAGTCTGTTACTGCTACTGCTACTCACTTTGTTCTAAGAAAATACAAGGATAAGGGTGTTATATATGGTGGTTGCGACGAGGTTGATGGAAGAGGTAACATTATTATATGATTGATTACGGCAAGATGCTGTCTTCAAGGGTTCAAGGGATAAAGCCATCGGGAATCAGAAAGTTCTTCGATATGCTTTCTGAGATGGAAAACGTTGTTTCTTTAACTGTTGGACAGCCTGATTTTATAACGCCTTGGCATATTCGCGAGGCTGCTATTGAGAGCCTTGAGCAGGGTAAAACCTACTATACCTCCAATGCAGGCACTAACGAGCTACGTCAAGAGATTTCAAGCTATATGAAGCGTAAATTCAACCTTGAATATTGCGCTAAGGACCAAATTATTGTAACTGTCGGTGGTAGCGAGGCAATAGACGCAACAATGCGTGCTATTCTAGAGCCTGGTGATGAGGTGATTTTACCTGTGCCGTCCTTTGTTTGCTACGGCCCTATTGCAGAAATGATTGGTGCTAAGGTTGTTACCATTGAAACCAAGCTTGAAAACAAGTTTAAGCTAACCAAAGAAGAGCTTATAAGCGCTATCACACCAAAAACCAAGCTACTTATTTTGCCATTTCCTAACAACCCAACTGGAGCTATTCTTACAAAAGAGGAGCTTGAGGAAATTGCTGAGATTATTCGTGGCACTAACATTGCTATTCTTTCTGATGAAATTTACGCAGAGCTTACCTATGGTAAGAGACACGTTTCTATTGCTGAAATTGATGGAATGAAGGAACGAACAATTATTGCAAGTGGCTTTTCAAAGGCTTATGCAATGACTGGCTGGCGTCTTGGATATATTTGTGGTCCTGCTCCTCTTGTGAAGGAAATATTAAAGATTCATCAATATGCAATTATGTGTGCTCCAACCATGTCTCAATTTGCAGCTGTAGAGGCTATGAGAAATGGTGATGAGGACGTGGAGATGATGAGAGCTGAATACAACCGTAGGCGCGTATTTATGCTAGAGGGTCTAAGAAAAATCGGCATCGAATGCTTTGAGCCTGAGGGTGCATTCTATTTATACCCATACATAGCTCCCTTTGGACTATCCAGCGAGGAGTTTGCCGAAAGACTTCTATACGAGTATAACTGTGCAATAGTTCCAGGCACTGCCTTTGGCGATTGTGGTGAGGGATTTGCAAGAATCTCCTATGCTTACTCCGTTAAGCATTTAGGTCAAGCTCTTGAAAGAATTGAAGCCTTTGTTAAGGGTCTTAAAAAATAAAAAATGCGACGCACGTCGCATTTTTTTATTATCTTTTAGACTTAAAGAAGCTTGACAGAAGCTGGGCACAATCATCGGCTAAAACACCTGAGGTAATCTGTGGCTTATAGAGGGGATAGTCGGTCAAATTTATCATTGTACCAAAGGCACCAGCCTTGTGGTCGGGTGCACCGTAAACTACCCTTTCAATTCTCGAATTTACAATTGCCCCTGCGCACATAGGACAGGGCTCAAGAGTAACATACATGGTACAGCCTACAAGTCTCCATCCACCTAGCCTTTTACATGCCTTGTCAATAGCCTTTATCTCTGCGTGATAAAGTGCGTTTTTCCCATATTCTCTGGTATTATAAGCCTTGGCAATTATTTCATCGCCCCTTACTATAATAGCGCCAACGGGAACCTCATCCTTTTTATACGCCTTTTTAGCCTCTTTAATGGCAAGTGCCATAAATTCAATATCAGTTCTCATAGCTAGATTAGATATCGGCAAGATTCATATATTTATAGCCGTATTCTGCAATAAAGTCCTTTCTCGCTTGAATATCATCACCCAAAAGGGTTTCAAACATAACTCTTGTTTCCTCCTCGTCGGTTGGCATAACCTGTATCAAGCGACGGCTTTCAGGGTTCATGGTGGTTTCCCACATCATTTCCTTATCGTTTTCACCAAGTCCCTTGGAACGCTGAACTGTATATTTTTCACCCTCTAGCTTTGCTAGAATTTCTGCCTTTTCTGCTTCGTTATATGCAAAGTAGATTTTGTCCTTTGAGGTTGTGATTTCGTAAAGTGGTGATTCTGCTATAAAAACTCTGCCCTCTTTAATGAGAGTTGGTAGCAAGCGATAGAACATTGTTAAAATTAGCGTTCTTATTTGGAATCCGTCCTCATCAGCATCAGTACAAATAATTATTCTGCGCCATTTCAGGTTGTTCATATCGAAGGTAGCCATGTTATCCTTGCTTTTAATGCCCTTTACCTCGACACCACAGCCAACAACCTTCAAAAGGTCAAGTATAATGTCACTTTTGAAAATCTTATCATAGGTGCTCTTTAGACAGTTAAGGGTTTTACCTCTTACAGGAATGAGCGCCTGAATGTTAGGGTCGCGTCCTCCCTTACAGGACGAGAGCGCAGAGTCTCCCTCTACTATATAAAGCTCTCTAACCTCTGGGTCCTTGGACCTACATGGCACGAATTTTTCAACTCTGTTTGCAAAATCGTTAGAGGTGCTTAGCTTATTTTTAAGGTCAAGACGTGTGTTTTCCGCACTTCTTCTTGCCTTCATATTGGTAAGAACCTGATTTGCAAAAATCTCTGCCTCAGCTCTATTTTCAAGGAAGTATATCTCTAGCTTCTCCTTCATAAAGTCGCAAAGAGAATCCTCGATAAACTTGTTTGTGATTGATTTTTTAGTTTGGTTTTCATAAGAGGTCTCTGTTGAGAAGCTATTGATAACCAAAACAAGACAATCCTCAATATCCTCAAAGGTGATGCTTTCATTCCTTGCGTATTTGCCGTTGTCCTTCAAATACTTGTCAAGAACGCCTCTGAAGGCACGCTTCACTGCCTTGTCAGGAGAGCCACCATGCTCCAAAAAGCTAGAGTTATGATAATACTCCAAAAGTGCATTTTTGTTAGATACGCAGAATGCAATTTCAGCCTTTAGCTTGTATTCCTTTTTATCCTGTCTATCTCTACCCTTTGAGCTCATGCTCCAGAGCACGGGTGCAGTTAAGGAAACGTTATTTGTAATCTCGCCAATATAATCGGAAATACCATTTTTGTAAAGGAACTCGGTTTTCTCAAAGCCACCAGAGGTGTTTTGATATTTCAAAACAAGCTTCAAGCCTGCATTTACAATTGCCTGCTTATGAAGCACATTTAAGTAGTGCTCCTTTGGTATATTAGTATCTGTAAATACCTCAAGGTCAGGCCTCCAGCGAGTAAGTGTGCCTGTACGTCTGTCCTTTCCCTCAAGAGCAGTAGTCTTAAGCTTAGACACAGGGTTGCCCTTTTCAAAGTGAATTTCATACATAAGATCGCCCTTGTATGAATAAACGTCCATAAATTCAGAGGAATACTGAGTAGCGCAGGCGCCAAGTCCGTTTAAGCCAAGAGAATATTGATATGCGCTTTTTTCGTTGTTATTATCGTACTTACCACCCGCATAAAGCTCACAATAAACAAGCTCCCAGTTAAACTTGCCCTCCTTTTGGTTATAATCCAATGGAACACCTCTACCGCGGTCGTCAACCTCGATAGTTCTGTCTCTATATACTGTAACTGTAATCTCCTTACCGTAGCCCTCACGAGCCTCGTCAATAGAGTTGGAAAGAATTTCAAAAAACGAATGCTCACAGCCCTCGAGTCCATCGGAGCCGAAAATAACCGCAGGTCTTTTTCTTACACGGTCAGCACCCTTCAATGAGGATATACTTTGGTCGGAATATTCCTTAGAAGCCATCTCTTGTTCCTCCTTTTTTGCATAATTTTGCATTATATATTTTATTTTAACATATATAAATATTTTTTGCAAGTGTCATTTTCCCCATTTTGTTGACAAATGCTTAAAAAATAGTTATAATTAATTTATAAAACAAAATGAGTTTTTTCGGAGATTTTTATGTCAAAAATTATCGAGCTTTTTAAGAAGTATAAGGAGGTTATCCTTTACTTGATTATTGGTGGGCTCACTACACTTATTAACATTGCAACCTATTGGCTTTGCGCCTTCCCCTTGGGGCTTCACACAATACCCTCGAATATTATTGCGTGGGCTGTGGGAGTTATTTTTGCTTACTTCACTAACAAGCTTTTTGTTTTTGAAAGCAAGAGCTTTGCACCACAGGTTTTCTTCAAGGAGTTTTTGCTATTTATACTTGCAAGAGTCGGCACTGGTCTTTTAGATACTGGCATTATGTATTTATTTGTTGACGTCCTTGGACTACACGAGTACGAAATGTGGATTAAGATTGCTTCTAACATTATCGTTATTATTCTAAATTACGTTCTTTCAAAGCTTGTTGTTTTCAGAAAGAACAAAAACGAAGCACAGGACTAATGTCCTGTGATTTTTCAAAACGGGAGATATGCAATGACTATTAAGGATTTTTTTAAGAGCCATAATATTGAAGCCTATTCTGCTATTCCCCTTTCAAGATGTAAAATTTTAAGGGAGTATTTGCTAACAAAAAACGGTCTTGATCGAGATTGCTATGCCATTATGATGCTTTTCCCTTACAGATGCGAAAAAAAGCCTATAAACCTGACAGTTTACGCTTCAGTCAGAGATTATCATAGCTACATTGAGTCCTTTTCAAGGGAGCTTGAGAGCTTTCTTAAGGAGAAGCACCCACAAGGCAAATTCAAGGTGTTTTCCGACCATTCCCCTATTGATGAGGTGCACGGGTGCTGTGTATCCGGCTTAGGCTTTATAGGAGACAATGGTCTTTTGATTACAGAAAAATACTCGTCCTTTGTTTTTTTGGGCGAGTGTATAACTGACGTTGACCCAAAAGAGCTAGGTCTTGAGCTTGCTAATGAGGTTGAGGTAAGAGGCTGTTTACATTGTGGAAAATGCAAGAGCGCATGTCCTAGCGGTTGCATTGGGCAAGATGTTGACAAGAAGCTTGAATGTCTCTCTGCCATTACCCAAAAAAAGGGCGCGCTAAGCGAGGACGAGGAAGCGTTAATTGTGAAAAACGGCTCAATTTGGGGCTGTGATATTTGTCAAAACGTGTGTCCATACACAAGGAATGCAGAATATACACCTGTTGAATTTTTCAGAAATGACGTTATTCAGTGTTTGGATTTAGAAACACTTGAGGCTCTTGGTGAAGAATTCAACACTCGACCATTTGCCTGGCGAGGAATGGATACTATTAAGCGTAACGTATTACTTTATGAAAATAAAATGAGGAGGGAGAAAAAGTGATTACCTTTTTACGTGGTGAATATGGGTCTGGAAAAAGCACCTACATTATCAACGAAATCGAAAAGGATTGTCAAAATGGAATTAAGTGTGTTCTCATTGTACCAGAGCAACAAAGCGTTGACTCTGAAAGAGAGCTTGCACGCCGTTTTCCTCCATCATATCAATTAAGCTACGAGGTTACTAACTTTACACGTCTTGCCAACAGTATTTTTAGAAAATACGGTGGACTTAAGTATAATTACGTTACAAAAAGCGCAAAGAGCCTAATTATGTATAAGGCTATTTGCGCCTGTCGCGAATCCCTCAAAAATTGCAATATTGAAAAGGGTCATGAAAAGAGCTTTGTTACTATTTTCCTTCAAGCTATTTCAGAGCTAAAGGCTTATGGTGCTGAGCTACCTACCTTCAGCAAAGCTACTGAAAGAATTGAGGCTGATGAGGACGTTAGCCCTCAGCTTAAGGACAAGCTACATAATATTTCGATTATTTGGTCCGCCTATAACAAGCTTCTTAGCGAAAAATATTCTGACCCTCTGGACGATGCGATAATGCTGGCGAAGAAGCTTCAGGAGGTTGACTACTTTCAAGGAAAAAGGGTTTATATCGACTCCTTCTATAGCTTTACAAGGAGTCAAATTGATATAATCAAGCAAATCGAAGGAAAAGCAAGCAAGGTAACTATTTCCTTTGATTGCCCCTGTGAGGAAGCTTCGGATTCTATGCAATATGCTAAAATTCTAAAGAGCCTTGAAAGAATTTCAGATTTATTTAATTATGAACCCGAGGTAATACAATTTAAGCGAGATTATAAGCATAAGAGCGACACTCTCAAGCACGTATGCAAAAATATCTGGAATTTTTCTGCGGGCAAGATAAAGGGCGGAAACGGTGTTACCATCGCTAAATGCTCCGATGAATTTGAGGAGTGCGAGATTGTTGCTACCAAAATTCGCGAGCTAGTTAGCTCTGGATGTAAATATTCCGACATTGCCATAATTGCACGAAATCCGTCGAGCTATCGCGGAATTTTGGACTTTACTCTTAAAAAATTCGATATCCCCTACTTTTTCTCTGTTCCTACAGACCTTTTAGGTAAGCCTGTTGTTAAAATGATTTTCTCTGCACTAAGTGCCATTTCCGGCTACAAAAGAGAGGATATTATGTCATACGTTAAGTGCGGGTATCTTGATATTTCCCCTGACGTTGAGGCAGAGCTTGAGGCGTATATTCACCAATGGGGAATTTATGGCAAGAGATGCTGGACTGGCGAAAATCGTGATGACTACTGGAACGCCAATCCAGACGGATACGTTGAGGAGCCTACCGAGGAGCAAAATGAAAGACTTACTAGAATTATTGGTGCAAGAAATTTAATTAGCAAAAATCTGTCAATAATTGAGGACGCCTTCACAAAAAAGAAATCTGTCAAGGAGTGTTCTCTTGCTATATTCAATTTTTTGACGGCTCACAACATTTTAGAAAAGCTTGAAAATGAAAAGAAATCAAGTGCACGCGATGAGGCACTTCAAATCGTACAGGTTTGGAAAAGTCTTTTGTCCTCTCTTGACACACTTGTAGACGTTTGCGGGGACAGCTATGTCGATTCCGTAACCTTCTCTACCCTTTTACAATATGCATTTGTTGATGCGGAAATTGGCACCATTCCAACAAGTGAGGATTCCGTTTTAGTGGCAGATGCCTCAATGGTGCGTGCAAAAAGCATTAAGACTGTGTTTTTACTAGGGGCAAACGAGGGTGTGTTCCCTGCTACAATTAGCGAAAGCTCCTATTTTAACGACACTGAAAAAACGACCCTTGAATCAAACGATATTTACACATCCGAGGGCTCAGATATTCGTGCAAGCGATGAGCTTTTGTTCTTTAATCAGGCATTGGCGCTTGCTTCTAAAAGAGCCTTCGTTTTATGCATAGCAAATAGCATAAATGGTGATAAGAGAGTTCCCAGCACTGCCTTTAACAGAATTTTAGCCCTCTTGGATAACCCAAAGGAAATTATCCCATCCAAGCAGACGCTTCTTAACAAAATCTATACAAAAGGGATTGCAAAGGAGCTACTTGGTCAAGCAAGCCCCGAGCTTTCTGCTGCTATTTGCGAGGAGCTGAAGCCAAAGAATAGTGATTCAAGCCCTAGTGAGCTTGAGCTATCAAGCTCCATTTATGAGCAAATTACGAATAACACGGGCAAGGATAAGGAGGTCAGCTCCTTTGTTAACGACCGACTTTTCTTAAGCGAGGATATGGCAAGAACCGTTTTCAAAAAGACTATTAAGCTTACTCAATCCTCAATCGAAAAGTTCCAAAGCTGTCATTTTAGCTATTATTGTAGCAAGCTTTTAAGACTTCGTTCCAGTAAAAAATTTGCTTTTTCCTCTATTGAGGTTGGCGATTTGTTCCACTACGTTTTCGAGCATATTGTCACAGAGATAAAGGAACGCAAGGATAAAATAAAAGCCCTCAACGACAAGGAAATCGACGCCTGGACACTAAAGCTTGCAAACGATTACATCAGTCTTATTTGCAGTGGTGTTAAAAATACAAGCAAGCTAACGCATTTTCTTGAAAGAATGAGAGCAAATTTGCTTATCGTTGCCAGACGTATGGTTGATGAATTTAAGCATTCTAGCTTCGTTCCTGCCTTTTCTGAGCTTAATTTTGATGGAAAGGGAGAAAACGAGCCACTTCCCTTGTCCCTTTACCTTTCTGATGGCACAAGGGTTATTCTCCACGGTCAGGCTGACCGAATCGATATATACAGAGATGGCAAAAGCACCTACGTAAGGGTGGTTGACTACAAAACTGGTACGAAGACCTTTGATATGAATGAATTTAAGCAAGGCACACAGCTTCAGCTATTCATATATCTATTTGCTCTTTGTGAGATGAAGGATTGCAAATTCAAAAGAGATTTAGCCTCCGGCACGGACAAAATTCTTCCTGCAGGTGCTGGTTATCTTCAGCTAAAGGTTGGAAAGGTAATTGCCTCTGATGACCAAGGGCTTGCCTCACCTGATATAGACAAGGTGGAAAGAGATAAGATTTTAGAGCTTGCAAGGCCTAGTGGTCGCTTCTTAGCTGATAGCGCTATCAAAAATGCTCAGGACGATACCTCTGACAAGAGATTTTTGTCAAGTGAGGAAAAGGAATTTATATCGCTTGATGATTTTTCCAGTCTATATGGTGAGCTTCAAGAAATTGTAAAATCAATTGCTACTACCATGGTTAACGGAGACGCCTCTGCTATTCCAAAAAGTGATGGTCTGAAAAGCTCTTGTGATTTTTGTGAAATGCGTGCATTTTGCAGAAGGAGGATATGATGGCAGATAACGAAAAAAAGCCCACGAGGGCTCAACTACTTGCACTTGAGCATAAAGGCGCAGACCTACTAATTTCTGCAGGTGCAGGAAGTGGAAAAACCTATACGCTTACAAAAAAGATTGTAGCTGATATTGAAGCTGGCGCTGATATAACCAAAATGCTTGTCGTTACCTTCACCAAGGAGGCATCAAGCAAGCTCAAGCTTGATATTACCTCTGCCCTTGCTAAGGCCTTTGAGAAGAACCCAACCAGCAGGTGGCTTGCCTCTCAAATCGTTAAGGCTAGCACTGCGGAAATATCTACTATTGATAGCTACTGCTACAAGCTAGTAAAGGAAAACTTTGAAAAAATCACTCTTGACAGTGGAGTTCAGCTTGACAGCAAGTTCCGTATTGGCTCAGATGGAGAGCTAAAGGTTCTGCAATATGATGCGCTAGATGAGGTGCTTGACGAGCTTTACGAGGCTACGCCTCCCGACAAGGACTTTTTAGTGGTTGCAGATTGCTATTCCAGTATTGCTAATGAAAACGTATTAAAGGACAATTTGCTTGGACTTTACGAAAACCTTTCCAATACAAAGGACTTTTTAGAAACAATCAATAAATCCATTGACTATAATGGAGACTTTATGGACACTCCTTTCGCAAGACCTCTTTTGGATTCCATAAGCGAAGCTCTTGCTCATTTTAGAAAAATGAATGAGGATGCCCAAAGAATAATTAGCCTTGACGAGGTGGCGTCTGAAAAATATATGAGCTCCGTTTCCTCGGATAAAGCCTTTCTTGATAGGCTTGAGGAAGCATTAAAGGAGCCAAAATGCTCTACCCTGTGTAGTGTTTTTAGCTCATATAGCTTCGTTGAGCTTGCTAACAAGAAAAGGGACACAATTGATTTGTCAGTACCAAAGGCTTGTCGTGAGGGAATAAGAGCCTTTGTTGGCGATGCCAAAAAGGGGACTGGCTATTTGGGTAAATATTTTTCCTCAACAAATGCCGATGCTATGCTTGCCATTGAGCAAAATGCGAAAATGTGCAAGGCTATTTACAAAATTCTAAAGCTGTTTGATGAAAGATACGAGAAAAAGAAGGCGCAATACTCTGTTTTTTCATTTAGTGACGTTAGCCGTTATGCGCTAAAGCTTTTGTATAAAAAGGATGGCACTATAAGTGAGCTTGCAGAGGAAATTGCAAAAAAATATTCTGTCATTTATATTGACGAATATCAGGACACAAACTCCGTCCAGGACAAAATATTCAGCGCTATCTCCAGCAACAACAGATTTATGGTTGGCGACATTAAGCAAAGCATATATAGCTTCAGATATGCAGAGCCAGAAATTTTCTCCGGATACAGGAGCAATTTTGTCGACAAGGAGCTTCCCTGCGATGATGAAAGGGCCGGACGTTCCCTTTTCATGTCTGAAAACTTCAGGTGCAACGAGGAGGTAATTGATTTTGCAAATCTTGTATCTCAATATCTGTTCAAAAAATCCAAGGAGATTTCCTACGTTGACAAGGACGACTTAAAATTCCACAAGGTTGATGGTCTTAGCCCTGTTTCCGAGCCTGCAACAATCCGTTTCTTTGAAAAGGTAACCGCCCCAAGAAAAAACGACCCTGACTACGACAGCAAGCTCGCTCTTGCTGAGGCAAGTGATATTTCTCAAGAGGAATGGGTTGCCAAGGAAATTAACAGGCTTATTAAAAAGGGTAAGCTTGAAAACGGTAAGGAGCTTAAAAAATCTGATATTGCCATTATTCTCCGTTCCACTAAGGACGGAAAGGCTCAAAAATATATTGATGCCTTGAAAAAATATGGCATTGGCTCAGAATATCAATCCTACAACAATTTCTTTGACAAGCCACACATTCTCCTTGCCCTGTGTCTGTTAAACACAATAGATAACCCGTACAAGGACGTTTATCTTGCTGGTGCTATGCGCTCCCAGATATTTAATTTCAGCCTTGATGAGCTTGTAAAAATTCGCTCAATTTCCTATGATAGAGCAATATCCCTTTATTCAGTTGTTAAGGAATATAGTGAGGACGAGGAAATTGTTAAAAAGATTAATTCTATGATAAGTGTCCTTGACGAATTAAGAAAGAGCGTTCGCAAGCAAAGCGCCCATCAGGTAATCTCCTGCGTGCTAAACGATCTTGGTCTTTTGGCTCTTTGCAACAAGGACGAAAGGCAGGATTTACTCAAGCTTTATAATATGGCAAGAGAGTACGAGGGTAACTCCTTTAAGGGTCTTTATAAGTTTTTAAGATACGTTGACGACAATATGTCAAGCAAGGTTAAGGAATCCTTAACAAACGGTGATGAGGACAACGTCCAAATTATGACCATTCACGGCTCGAAGGGACTTGAGTATGAATATTGCTTCTTTGCAGATTTAGAGGCGAAAATAGACCCTCCTGCCTACAAAATTCCACCTATTCTCTTTAATCGCGAGCTTGGTCTGGCTGGTTACGTGGGCAGAGATAATGCTCTTGTAAAATTCAATTCTCTTGCAAGAAAATGTGTTTTGCTTGCATCACAGCGTAGCTCCCGTGAGGACGAAATGCGTATGATGTACGTGGCACTTACTCGTGCAAGAACACGAATTTATATTACTGCTACAATTAATAGCCCTGATGAAAAGGTTCAGCATTATAGAGACTTTAAGGATTACTTGTCCGCCTACGAGGTATTCTCTGCTAATTCAAGAGTTGAATATATTTTAGGTGCAATGGCAACTATGCATTCCTGTTATGATTATGAATCCATTTCACCCACTGTTACTGCTAAAGCAGAGGCTTCCTCTAAAAAAGAACCCGAGCATCAAGTAGATATTGAGTTAGTCAAGAAATATCGAAAAAAGCTCAAGAGAAGATTTAAGGCTAAGTACAAATTTAGCTACTTAAGTGAAATTCCATCAAAGCTAAGCGTTTCTCGTCTTTCTCCACGCGTGCTTGACGGAAATGAAAATGACACCCTAGAGATTGACAAGGCTCTTGATGATATGCCTAAATTTTTAATGAATAACGAAAAGCAAGCAACTGGCGCTGACAAGGGTACTGCGACCCACGTTTTCATGCAATTCTGCGATTTTGAAAGACTGAAGCAGAAGGGCTACGATGCTGAGCTTAGGGAGCTTGAGAATGGCTTTTTCATTGATAAAAATGCGTCTCACCTAATTAACAAGAAGCATATTGAGCTATTTGCCACACGTTCAATATTCGATGAAATGCTAGATGCACAGAAATCCAAGCGACTGCTTGAGCGTGAGTTTAGATTTAACGTTATGCTAAGCGCAAGAGAGTTTTCCTCGAATCCATTGATTCAAAAGGAAAAAATTCTTGTTCAGGGTATTATCGACTGCATTTTCGAGGACCAGAATGGGAATCTTGTGCTTGTTGACTACAAAACCGATAAGGTTACAAGGCAAAACTACATAGACGTGCTAACTGAAAGATACACCGACCAGCTTTCATATTATCGTGATGCAGTTGATTTGCTTTTTGGGAAGAAGGTTTCACGCACTCTTATCTACTCTGTTCCTATTGGAGAAGTAATAGAAATTAAAAGACCTACCGTGCCTCTTTCTACTAAGGGTTAATAAAAAAAGACTGTCGCGCAGGCGACAGTCTTTTTTTATGCGTTGATTATTGAATTGATAATTGCTTGGCGAGCGCTTAGCACCTTTTGTGCATCGTCCTTGCTTTCGCCCTTTACAGAGTAATAAACCTTAATCTTTGGCTCTGTGCCTGATGGGCGGATTGCAATCCAAGAGGAATCCTCAAATACGAATTTCAAAACGTCTGCCTTTGGTAAATCACCAATGCCTACGGTGTAATCGTTAACCTGAGCTATGCCCTCCATTAGGCTCTTGCCCTTTTCTCTCATTTCCTTCATTATAGCCTTGATTCTTTCGATGCCATCAATACCCTTTAGTGTATAAGAATCAAGCTTATCAAGGAAATAGCCGTACTTGTTATAGATGTCCTCCATAACGTCAACAAGAGTCTTGCCTTGGTTTTTGTAGTAGGATGCCATTTCACAAATAAGCATTGATGCAACAACGGCGTCCTTATCTCTTGCGTGATTACCTACTAAATATCCATAGCTTTCCTCATAGCCTATTACGAATTCGCCATTTTTGTATTTGTCGAACTGGTTCATTTTATCGCCTATGAACTTAAAGCCTGTTAAGGTTTCAATAACCTTTAGTCCGTTTTGCTTTGCTATAATTGCGCCTAGCTCACTAGTTACAATTGTTTTGATTACCGTTGATTTTTCGTTAAGTGATGACTTGTTCATCTTAATACAGTAATCAACAAGAAGTGCGCCTACCTGATTTCCTGTGAACAGCTTCATTCCATCCTTGGTATTTACTGCTATACCAACACGGTCACAGTCTGGGTCTGTTCCAAGAATAAGGTCTGCATTTAGCTCCTCACAGAGCTTAATGCCCAGGCTAAGCGCCTCTGCATTTTCTGGGTTTGGAGAGTTTACAGTTGGGAAATTGCCATCCTTAACCTCCTGCTCCTTAACTATTACTACGTCGTAGCCAAGGTCGGAAAGCACACGTCTTACAGGCTTATTTCCTGTACCGTGAAGTGGAGTGTAAACGATTTTTGCACTCTTTTCACCAATATCATGGGCTTGCTTTTTAACGTTTGCTATAAAGCTTTCATAAACCTCGTCAGAAACGTCCATTAAAAGTCCGTTTGCCCTAGCCTCATCCTCGCTGGCAACCTTTATCGAAGCAAGGTCAGTAATTGCGTTAACATAAGAAATGATAGCGTTTGCGTCCTCTATCAGCACCTGACAGCCAGCCTCATCATATACCTTGTATCCGTTATATTCCTTTGGATTGTGGCTAGCAGTTACAACGATACCGCCAATACAGCCAAGCTCTCTAACTGTAAAGGAAAGGGTTGGTGTTGGCATAAGCTCCTTGTATAGGTACGTAGGAATTCCGTTTTGTGCCATAACAAGAGCTGCCTCTTTTACAAAGGTGTCGGAGTTATTTCTTGAGTCGTAGCCGATTGCAACTCCTCTTTTAACATCCTTGCCATACTTATCGAGAAGATAGCTAGCAAAGCCCTGTGTTGCCTTTCTTATTATGTATTTGTTCATACGATTAGTGCCTGCGCCCATAACACCACGAAGTCCGCCTGTTCCAAATTCAAGATCTGTGTAAAAGCGATCCTCAATTTCCTCGTTGGTAAGCGGTGCATTTAGCTCATCCCTAGTTTGCTTATCAAAATACTCACTAGTACGCCACAAATTATACGTGTCGATAATTTTTTGAGATAGCTGTTTCATATTACTCTCCTTTTGTATTTCTTACAAAAAATATATTGTCCTTGTCCTTCAAAAATGACTTATTCTCCCTTTGTATAAGCAAGAAGTCCGCCAGCCTTAAGAATGTCTATTTGTCTTTGTGTATAGGAGCATACAAGCTTATACTCCTTATTTCCTGCCTTAAGAGTAATTTCTCCCTTTTCCATACCCTCAAATACATTTTCAAGGGTCAGTGTATCGTCTTGGTTAAGAGCCTCATAATCCTCTGGATTTGCAAAGGTGAGAGGCATAATACCTGCATTGATTAGGTTTGCCGAGTGAATTCTTGCAAAGCTCTTTGCAATTACAGCCTTTACTCCCAGGTATAGTGGAACTAGAGCCGCATGCTCACGTGAGGAGCCTTGACCATAGTTTGAGCCACCTACAATTATGCTCTTTTTTGCCTCAAGTGCTCTTTGTGCAAAGCTTTCATCACATACTGCGAAGCAGAACTTTGACAAGAAAGGAATATTTGAACGATAAGGCAAAATCTTAGCACCAGCCGGCATAATGTGGTCTGTGGTAATATTGTCTCCAACCTTTAACGTAAGGTTTGCCGTAATTTCGTTTTCAAGCTTATAGGTTGTTGGGAATGGCTTAATATTTGGACCTCTTAGAATTGGTAGATCCTTAGCCTCCTCCTCACTTGCCGGAAGAACTACTGCGCTATCATCAATCTTGAATGATTCAGGCATTTCGATTTCAATATAATCACCAAGTGTTCTTGGATCGGTAATATAGCCTGTTAGGGCTGAAGCAACTGCAACCTCAGGTGAAACAAGATAAACCTGTGCGTCCTTTGTACCACTTCTTCCCTCAAAGTTACGATTGAAGGTACGGAGAGATACGCCTGCTGAGTTAGGTGAGAAGCCCATACCTATGCATGGTCCGCAAGCACACTCAAGTACACGAGCACCAGAGGCAAGTATATCAGATAGCGCACCACAATCTGCAAGCATAGAAAGCACCTGCTTAGAGCCTGGAGACACTGACAAGCTTACGCTGTCATCAATCTTTTTACCCTTAAGCATTGCTGCAACCTTAAGCATATCACGGAGCGATGAGTTTGTGCATGAGCCGATACATACCTGGTCAACCTTTATACCCTTAAGCTCCTCTGCGCTCTTTATGTTATCAGGACTATGTGGGCATGCAAGAAGTGGCTTTAGCTCTGATAGGTTAATGTCGATTATTCTGTCATATACAGCATCAGGGTCGCTCTCAAGTGGTGTATAAGCATCACCTCTGCCCTGTGCCTCAAGAAATTCCTTTGTAATTTCATCAGATGGGAAAATTGAAGTAGTTGCACCTAGCTCTGTTCCCATATTGGTTATAGTAGCTCTTTCGGGAACGCTAAGGGTTTTAATGCCCTCTCCTCCCCATTCAATAATAGCTCCTACTCCACCCTTTACAGATAGGATACGAAGAATTTCAAGGCTCACGTCCTTAGCGCTAACCCATGGTCTTAGCTTTCCCGTTAGGTTTACCTTAAACATTTTTGGCATGGTGATGTAGTATGCACCACCACCCATTGCAACTGCAACGTCAAGTCCTCCTGCACCCATTGCAAGCATACCGATGCCACCTGCAGTTGGTGTATGGCTATCTGAGCCGATAAGCGTCATTCCAGGAACGCCAAAGCGCTCTAGATGAACCTGATGGCAAATTCCGTTTCCTGGTCTTGAAAATCTTAATCCGAACTTCTTTGCAACAGATTGAATATATCTGTGGTCATCTGCATTTTCAAAGCCAGATTGTAGTGTGTTATGGTCTATGTATGCAACTGAAAGCTTTGTGCGTACTCTTGGTATGCCAATTGCCTCAAATTCCAAATATGCCATTGTTCCTGTTGCGTCCTGAGTAAGGGTTTGGTCTATTCTTAAAGCGATTTCCTCGCCCACCTTCATTTCGCCAGATACTAAGTGTTCCTTGATGATTTTTTGTGCTATGGTAAGTCCCATTTTGTTGCCTCCATGTATTTTGCTTTTCACTTTATTCCTTTAGAAGAATAAAACATTTATATTATAACAAGCCCGTACTGGGCTTGTCAATATTTTTTTATAGACCGACGCGATTTTGCGTCGGTCTATAACTTATTTTGTAATCGTTACGCCAAATGCCTGTGCCAGCGCTTCGAGGGTAGCCTTTTGCTCATCTGTTATTCCCTCTGCGCTGTAGCTATCGTTAAGCGCGTTTGTAATTTGTTGCTTGTCTCTGTCTGTAAGGTCGTCTTGAATATGGAATGGGTCGTCCTTTGCCTCTCCATTTTCATCAACAACTGCACTTTGGAGCATTTCTGATGCAACCGCAGAATCAGTAACTGTTTCAACGAAGTCTTTTGCACTCATGCTAGTTTTACTTTGCTCTAGCGATCCAACCCTAAATATATTTTCTTGCTCGTTGTTAGCCGCTGCACTACTCAACACGTTAATAACAGCCTCTGTTTTCTCAAGCTCCTCTTTCTTATGCTCCTCATCCTCGAACTCTATGCCACCAAAGGAATCAAGCATGGAGTTTACAACCTGATTTATAGTATCAGCTGAGGTATATGGAATACCCATTGAAATTAGATTTTCTCTATTTACAAGACTCTTTATTGATTCTGAATCGTCTGTCATCATAGATTCAAGAACTGAATGGAGCATCTCCTGCTTAGCACCCTCAGTTCCCACGCTTTGAAGTGACAATACAAGTCTCATAAGAGTTTGTCTAGCAGCTAGCATTTGAGAAATATCTGCATTTTCCTTAGTTGCATTTTCTATAAATTCATCATCTACAACGCCAAACTCAGCACATTTTTCAGAGTGCAGGAATGCGTAAAATAGTATCTTATAGCTTCTTCCAACAATTATACTATCACGAGCATGCTCCATACTCTCACCAAGAGATTCAAGGTCTGCGTTTACAGCAAGCTCCTGTACGTCCTCTAGGTTTCCAATGCTGGAAATAAACTGCTGAATTTCAACAATAACATTTTTAATTATAGCGCCTTCCTTGGAAATATTTTCCTCGGTAAAGCTTTCAGTATCGAACTCCTCGGGAGTTAATGAGGTTCCGTTTATATCATTGTAAATTCTGCATACGTAATTTGAAAGTGCGTTTGAAATATATGGTAGTGCGTTTCTTGTTCTTTCATTTTTATAAAGCTCAACCAAAACACCACTTATTAGCTTATCGTTCTGAACAAGCCCCATAATGTCCTTTTCTTCCTTTGTAAGCTCCTCAAGCACACCATTTTCAATAGCGCAACCAGCAATGCCAGAAAGAGTTGCAAGGTCTTTTCTTAGCTGAACGGAGTCTGTGTCGGACAAGATTTCAAGAACTCTTTTTACTGTTGGGTCAAAGGCATCTCCCAGTGATGGAATTGAATAGCCTACTATCTCTCCATTCTCGTATAGCTCACCCGATGCGAATGACACCGCCTTTGAAAGAAGTAATGGTAAAAATTCCGATTCTTCAAGAGTTTTATTAACGTCATCAAGAGCAGAAATCTCCGTCTCTGTATATTCAAGTGGCGATTTTACAAGTGGAATTACAGCCTTATAAAGCTTAATTGCACCTGTGGTTTCCTTTTCAAGTGAAAGCTGAACGCCGTCAATCGTTACGCTTGTAAGGCTATTAAATACCGCACGGCCACCTAAATCGTATATGGTTTTTGCAAAGCCACCGTCCCTTATTGCGTAAACGTACTGCATTGCCTCGCTATCACGAATATCACCAGGAGCCTGCTCCTCCATTGATTCACTTAAGGTCTCTGGTGCAGAGTCATCTGCATAAGCGTCAATTGCAGTTGTTGCAAAATTCAAATATCCAACAAGAGGTATCATTACGGTTACAAACACAATAAAGTATCTTAGTGCGCAAACTGCACCACCTGTAAGCTTAGATACAAGTCCCTTTGCCTTACTGAACAAAAGCCATTCAATAAGTGCCCTTGGAATTTTCAGGATAAGGCCTACACAAAAATACACAATTATAAATACCAAGGGTGTCAATATAATTGCTGGAATTGCAACGACTGTATTGGCAAGGTCCTGTGCGTTAGGATTTTCGTTTATATAATCCTGCGCCATTGTCAAATAGTTTTGAACATCCTCGGAGTAAAATTGTCCCTTCAAAAAGTCAAGGAGAGAGTTTAGTACCTCCTTACTCATAAGCAAGGACGTGCACGACCACGTAATTACAGAGGTTAAAATTGTTCCGACTGTAGTAAATGCAATATCAACTCCAGATTTTGCGACACCCTTAAAGAAGCCTCGCAAAAAGCCTAAGCCTGCAACCACCACACATACTATCGTTACAATTAAAGAAATAGATTGAGGTGTCATTTTTTCTCCTTCCCCATTATTCTAAATTATTTCGCATTGGTTCAAATGGCTACCAATCACTCAGATATCCATTGTATGCCATTAATTATATAATATCACACTCGCAAATAAAATTCAATATAATATAATTGCTTTTTGGTGCTTTTTTCAACTTTTTCAAAATGCTTGCATAATTGCAAGGATACTACAAATAATAAAAAGGCAACTAAAACTAAAAAAGGAGATATTTTATGAAGGCTACGGGTATTGTTCGTAGGATTGATGATTTAGGAAGGGTTGTTATACCTAAGGAAATAAGAAGAACTATGAGAATTCGTGAGGGAGATCCCTTGGAAATCTTTACCGACAGGGAGGGTGAGGTTATTTTCAAGAAGTATTCTCCGATCGGAGAGCTTGCCTCCTTTGCTGCTCAATACGTCGATACACTGCATAAGATTTGTTCTATGTCAGTTGTTGTTACAGACAGAGATACTGTTATTGCCTGTGCAGGAGTATCAAAAAAGGAATACAACGACAAAAAGCTCACGCCAGAATTTGAGGCACTGATGGAAAAAAGAAGCTTGTACACCTATTCAACACAGCAAATAATGATTTGTGATGGGGCAAGCTCCTACGTTAAGTATGCTATGCCTATTATTTCTGAGGGAGATATTGTCGGCTGTATTGCCTGTGTTTCATCTGAGCAGGCTCCCACTATCGACCCACACAGCACAGAGGCAAAGCTTATTCAAACCGCATCATCCTTTTTGGGCAGACAGTTTGAGAGTTAAACCAATAACGCAGAGTGAAATTTCGACACTCTGCGCTATTTTTTTATTGACCTGCGGGATAATTTATGATAAACTTAAGTAGTCGAGAATACCTTGATAAATGCCCTGAGCAAACAAGGACGGGTTGTTGCCCATTTGATATGCGTCCTGTGGATTACTAATAAATCCCAGCTCTACCAAAACAGCAGGCATATTAGTTTTTCTCAAAACATAGAGTCCCGGTCTTAGCTTTACCCCTCTGTTTTTGAGTCCTGTAATTTGGGTAACCGAGTCCACTATGTCTTGAGCCAGATTTGCGGCACGTGATGGACGACTGTAAACTAGCGCCTCCGTTCCGTTTGCACTACTGTCCACAGAGGCGTTTGCGTGAATGCTTATGAAGTAATCTGCGCCCCAGCTATTTGCGTCATTAACTCTAACTCTTAGACTTGATGCATTCGACGTGCCTAGCTGTGTTTGTCTTGTAGGTCGTGAGAGCCTTACCTCAAAGTTTCCATTTTGACGTAAAAGCTCTGCAAGACGTACTCCTACCTCGTAGGTTATATCCTGCTCTCTTAAGCCATTTCCCTCTGCACCCGTGTTAGGTGGATTTGGATTATGTCCTTGATCTATGTATATTTTTATAGCCATAGTGTCCCCCTTTTTCGTTATTCAATAAACATTGTATGCACTTTTTCAAAAGAGGTTAATATATGAAGGAATTCAAAAGCATTGAGCATATTCTCAGCCGTACAAGAAAGGCTGTCGAGGAATATAGCATGATAGAAAACGGTGACAGAATTGCCGTTGGTGTGTCCGGTGGAAAGGACTCGCTTGCACTTTTATGTGCACTTGTAAAGCTAAAAAGAGTTTTAGGTCTTAATTACACTGTTGTGGCTATCACTATCGATATGGGGCTTGAGGGTGCTGATTTTTCTAAAATCGCCCAGCTTTGCAGTGAGCTTGAGGTGGAATATCACATTGTGAAAACCGAAATATACGAGATTATTTTTAACGTTAGACAGGAAAAATCCCCTTGCTCCCTATGTGCAAGAATGCGTCGAGGCGCTCTACACGATGCCACAAAGGAATTAGGCTGTAACAAGCTAGCCTTAGGTCATCACTATGATGACGTTGTGGAAACCTTTATGCTCAATCTGTTCTTTGAGGGAAGAATCGGTTGCTTCCGTCCTGTTACATACCTTTCAAGGAAGGATTTAACTATGATTCGTCCCTTGATTTACACTCAAGAAAAGGATATAAGGACATTTGCATACAATGAGGAGCTACCAATTACCAAGGTCCTTTGCCCTGCTGATGGTAACACTGAGAGAGCAAAAATGAAGGAATATCTTGCTATTTTTGAGCGTGAGCACAGAGGCTTATACCATAGAATAATAGGCGCAATTCAACGCTCTGAGCTTGATGGCTTCCACGTTGATTTGCTTGATAACAAGGAAAAGCAAAAAAGGAAGCTAGAAAGGCAAAGGTCGGAGGAAAACGACGACTAAGTATCTAACTTTTGATAAAGTATAAAAAAATCACCGATTGCAAAATCGGTGATTTTTTATTTAGTCTTTCTTTTTATTCTCTGCCTTTACAGCTGCTATCATCACAGTTTCAGACATTGAATCATCCTTTTCCACAGTCTTTTGTGTAGACTCGCTTGGAGAATTGCTCCAGTATAGCTTTCTGCGCTTTCTGTTAATCACTATTGAGTAAATAGCAAAGGCAACAATGCCTGCCAAAATAACTCCACAAACAATATAAATTGTACCATCAAAGGAGCCAGAATCTACCTTCAAGCCCTCCCAGTAGCCGTTTAGGTCTTGGGTTGTAATATTTGCACCCTCAGCTGTGTCAAGGTCCTTATAAGCATAAGTATCAAACATACTACCTAGCTTATTCTCAAACTCAGAATAGTATATTGTTGAGTAGTCTCCTCCGTCCTCGAAGTACACAATAATTGGCTCGCCATTTTCATCAAGCTTTATTATTGGCTCGCCGTTTTCGTCGAGCACATACTCACCATTTTCATCAAGCTCGTAATCATAATCACAATAGCCCATATATATTTGGTAATCAAGATTATCCTTTACGTGAGTGTATGGTGATGAATAGTAGATATACTCTGCGTTTGCAACGGCAGCCTCTTCGCTTAGCATAAAGTTAATATATGCGAGGGCTAGCTCCTTATTCTGTGAAGCTTTCGGAATACACATTGCATCTGCAAATATGTTAGTTTCGTACACTCCTTGGCTATTTTTAGGATAGAAGAAGCCTAAGGATTCGTTATTTTCCATCATAGCAAGGCAGTCGCCTGCGTAGTAGGCTGCAAGAGCTGCCTCCCCACTCTCCATCTTGTTATAGATTTCGTCCATAACGTAGCTTTGAACGATAGGTGGCTTTTGTTTTTGCAAAAGCTCGTACGCCTCTTGCCATTGCTCCTTGGTTGCAGTATTTACATTATAGCCTAAATAATACATAGCAGTACCAAAGGCGTCTCTTGCGTTATTGAATTGGAGAATCTGACCCTTGTATTTTTCCATATACTCTTGCTCGTATAGAATTTCCCAGCCCATTTCTCCCTTTTCGATTTTATCAAGGTCCTCTGGGGCTAGCTTGTCCGCATTATATACGATACCAATTACACCATAGGTGTACATAGCACCATGCAATTCAAGCTCTCCATCCTCGTTTGGATATACAAACATTTGCTTAAACTGTTCGTTCAGATATTGTATATTTGGAATAGCCTCAGTTATTTTATCAACCTTACCCAGTGGCTGAATTTCACCCTCCTTGTAAAGCTTTTCGAGCATATAATCAGATGGAATGATTACATCGTAGCCACCTGCGCCACTCTTTATCTTTGCATAGAGGTCCTCATTGCTTGCATAGGTTGTATAGTTTACCTGAACGTCGATTCTTTCGCCTTTTGTTTCATACCACCAATCCTCGTAATACTTTTCAAATTCCAGATTGGTGTTATAGCTTCCTTCTCCACCATCAGAGATATATTCACCCCAGTTATACACGTTTAGCTTAACTGTTTTTGTTCCTGCCGACATAGCAAGAACTATTACTGTAATTATAGCGATAATGCCAAAAACTGAGCCGACAGATACCTTAGCAATTGTTTTTGCCTTTTTGGACATTTCCTTTCTATTCTTATCAGAGGTTAGATTGGAAATGAGAAGCAATACAAGAATTGACACAAAAATCAATGTAGAAAGCGCATACATATCAGGTGTAACACGCTTTTTAGTCATTGAATAAATTCTTATAGGCAAGGTTTCAAAGCCACTACCCGTAGTGAAATAGCTTATTACAAAATCATCAAGGGATAGGGTGAACGCCATAATAAAGCCTGCTACGATGCCTGGCATAATTGCAGGTAGCTCAACCTTAAAGAAGGATTGAAGCGGTGTACAGCCTAAATCCTGTGCTGCCTTTGGCAAATTCTTGTCCATTTCCTTGAATTTTGGAAGCACAAGCAAAATTACGTAAGGCAAATTAAAGGTAATATGCGCAATTAAAACAGTGCCAAAGCCTAGTCTTGAGGCAGAGCCTACGATTGAGCCTACAAAAACGAACAAAAGCATCATTGAAATACCTGTTACAATTTCTGGGTTTATCATAGGTATTTGTGTAACGGACATGGTTACGTTTTTCAGATACTTGTTCTGCATTTTTGATATTCCGTAAGCTGCTGCAGTACCAATTATGGTAGAGATAACCGAGGACAAAATTGCCAAAACAAGTGTGTTTTTAAGCGCATTCAGTGTTGCGCTATCTGTAAATAGCTCCTTGTACCATTTGAATGAAAAGCCCTTCAAAACGCTTGTACTATCCGATGCGTTGAAGGAGTACAAAATCAGAACTAATATTGGTAGGTACAAAAACACAAATACTAAAATTGTGTATATGTTGCTCGCAATATTCTTTTTGTTCATACTATTACTCCTCCGTCTTCGTCAGAGTATTTGTTCATTATTGCCATGCTGATAACAATAAGAATCATAAGAACAAAGGACATTGCAGCACCTAAATTATAATTATAGGCAGTCTGGAATTGTCTTTCAATGGTATCGCCAATTAAGTCAAAGTTTCCTCCACCAAGCTTTTGTGAAATATAAAATGTGCTTATAGAAGGAACGAAAACCATTGTAATTCCAGAAATAATTCCCGACTTGCTAAGTGGCATTACCACCCTTGTCATAACCTGAAATTGATTGCATCCAAGGTCTGAGGCAGCAACAAGCAATCTGTTGTCAAGCTTTGACATTACAGAGTGCAGAGGAATTATCATATAGGGCAAAAAGTTATACACCATACCAAGAATTACGGCAAAGGGGGTGTTTATCATGTGGATTGGTCCCAAGCCGATTGAGCCAAGCATAGTGTTGATTATACCTGTATCCTCTAGCAGAGCCATCCAGGAGTAGGTTCTAATAAGAAAATTCAGCCACTGTGGCAGAGTAACAAGCATAATGAGGATTTTTTGCGTTTTTGGGCTTGCCTTAGAGATAAAGTAAGCCACAGGGTACGCAATAATCAGGCAAATTACCGTTGCCAAGAATGCAAAGCAGACTGACCTTAAAAACACCTCAAGATAGCTTGGCTGAGCCATAGCACTTATATTTTCAAAGGTAAAGTTCCCTTTCCTATCGGTAAAGGCGTAGTACATTACAAAAATCAAGGGCGCAATAATGAACAACACTGCCCAAGTGATGTGTGGATATGCTGCCGCTTGCTTCAAAATGTTACTTTTCTTATTCATCTTCCCCGTTTTCCTCCTCGTTTGTGTCAGAAAGATGCTCCAGCTCATCACTGAAGGAGGAATAGTCTCCAAACATATTGGAAAACTCGGATTTTTTCATAACGTGTATTGCGTCAGGCTCAATATAGATGCCTATTTTTTGGTTTGGCGCAACATAGTCAGTGGATTGAATCATCCACTTAAAGTTATCGATATCTACAATTATTTCGTAGTGGACACCCTTGAAGGTAACAGAGGTTACCTCGCCTACCAGCATACCCTTATCGACAGGTACAACGTCCACATCCTCAGGTCTAATTACAACGTCAACAGGCTCATTCTTGCTAAAGCCCTTGTCAAGGCATTCAAATTCATGACCTGAAAATTTAGCTTTATAATCATCAAGCATAACACCGTCAATTATGTTACTTTCACCAATGAAGTCAGCAACAAATGCGTTTTCCGGCTCGTTATAAATATCAGTAGGTGTGCCGATTTGCTGAATCTTTCCGTTTGCCATAACGACAACGGTATCAGACATAGAGAGAGCCTCCTCCTGATCGTGAGTTACATATATAAATGTAATGCCTGTTTTTCTCTGCATATTTTTAAGCTCGTTCTGCATATCCTTGCGAAGCTTTAGGTCAAGCGCAGCCAAAGGCTCATCTAACAAAAGCACCTTTGGTCTGTTTATCAAGGCTCTAGCAATTGCAACACGCTGTTGCTGTCCTCCTGACAAGAGGTTTACGTCCCTCTTTTCAAAGCCCCTTAGGTTTACCATAGCGAGCATTTCTTCTACTCGTTCATAAATTTCTTCTTCAGACATCTTTTTCAATCGAAGAGCGAAAGCAATGTTTTCATAAACATTGAGATGCGGAAATAACGCATACTTTTGGAATACAGTATTTACATGACGCTTGTTTGCTGGTACATCGTTAATTTTTACGTTGTCAAACAAAACGTCTCCTGTATCCGGCGTAACAAAGCCCGCGATTATGTTAAGCGTTGTTGATTTGCCACAGCCAGATGGTCCTAATAGAGTCATAAACTCTTTTTCCTTAACAACCAAATTTATATGGTCGAGCACAATCTCTCCATCAAAGGATTTAGCAACATCAATAAGCTCAACTATTTTCTTTGCCTCGCAGGAAGCAACGCCCTCAGGCTCAAGGATCTTTTTTTCGTTCATTTCTATCCCCGTTCTTTCGTAAATTCGATTTACAATGACAAATATCTTCTCTAATCGCCAAAAATAGTAAATCAATTGCATTATAACAGATTATTATTAAATGTGCAATAGTTACGGGCATATTTTTTTATTATTTTTTTACATTCGAAAACACATTTCCACAAGCAATAAAATAGAAATAAACAAAAGTGAAATATTGCTGGAAAAAACCAGCTGGAGATAAATAGATATTAGCCATAACAAAATTATAGCAATAGCAGACACTCCCTTGGCTATTTTTTCCGATTTGTCTTCATCTGTAAGCATTAAAAGAATTGATTTGAGTGCGCCCCCTCCATCTAAAATTCCAACAGGATATAGATTCATTAAGCCTAAAGAGAGGTTACAGGTAATAAAAAAGGCTATATCCTCCGTTTTTGGTAAAAAAGCTCCTACAAGTGTCGCAGTTAGATTAAAGATTATACCGCCTAAGCAGACAAATAGCTCCTTCCAGTACGGAATTTTGCTACAATCGTAGCTTATGCATAATCTAAAGCCACCCGCGCTGAAGTGCTTTACCCTCGCCTTCATTACCTTTGCGAAAATCAAATGACCTAGCTCGTGTATGCCATAGCATAAAATTAAAACTAAAGGGTGTGGGGACGAAGATAGGCTTAGCATAGTTAAAACCAATGTAAACGTCCCTATTTTTTCGCCAAAATCCTCCATTATTTCCCCTTGTCGCTTTCTTCAAAATCAGACACTGTGTCGCTATTTTCCTCTATTTGGTCGAATTCAAATATGTGGTATAGCTCTGTTTCCTTGAAGACCTCAACAAGCTCCTCGTTTTGCACCTTACTTTGCTCCTTATCCATTCTTGAAACGTAAACGGTAAGTCCTAAGCTACATATTACCAGCATTAGCCCTACTAGCTCGATGGTATTTTTCATTTTACTTTTTAGTGATATTTTTTCCCTTTTTATTTCGTACTTCATAGGCTACTCCTTTATGGCATTTCTCTTTTTATTTATATTGATTTTTGTGCTTTTGTATGATAGAATACTTATGTATTAATTTTTTTGAGGTTTATGTATGACTAACAAGCCTATTGCCGATTTACTTCGTCCTACTACCTTTGAGGAAATTGCCGGGCAAGAGCATCTTGTATCCGAAAAGGGCGTTATTAAGAGAATGTTAAATGGTGGCAGAATTACTAATATGATTTTCTTTGGCCCTCCTGGCACGGGAAAGACAACTGTTGCAAATATCATTGCTAAAAATTCTGATATGGAGCTTTATAAGCTGAACGCTACTACTGCTTCTCTTTCTGACATAAAGGCTGTAATATCGGAAACTAATTCCGTTTTTTCTGCTAAGGGAATTTTATTGTATCTTGATGAAATACAATATTTTAACAAAAAGCAGCAGCAATCTCTGCTTGAATTTATTGAGGATGGTAGAGTAACACTAATTGCCTCAACTACTGAAAATCCTTACTTTTACATTTATGATGCCTTACTCTCAAGATGCTCTGTTTTTGAGTTCAAGCCTGTTTCCTCCAAGGACATTGTTCCTGTGCTTATGCGTTGTCTTGATAAGATGAATGAGGAAAGTGGAAAGAGCAAGATTGCCAACGAGGACGCACTAGAGTTTTTGGCATCCTGTGCTCACGGAGACGTAAGGCACGCTATGACTCTGTTTGAGGGTGCTTACTTTGCATCTGACGAGGTAATTACCACCGAGATAGTTAAGGAGTTTATTCCATCTGTTTCTGCTGGTATGTTTGATAGAGACAGTGATGTTCATCATAATCTTTTGTCTGGATTACAAAAATCAATAAGAGGCTCAGATCCCGACGCCGCGGTTTTTTATCTTGCAAAGCTACTTGAGGGTGGTGATATACTCTCCCCGATTAGACGACTTCAGGTTATTGCAAGTGAGGACATTGGTCTTGCTTACCCACAGGCCGGACAAATAACCTATGCTCTTTGTGAAAGCGCTAAGGCACTCGGATTGCCAGAGGCTAGAATTCCTCTTGCTAATTGTACTATTATGCTTGCAACTGCCCCAAAATCGAATTCTGCCTATGAGGCAATCGCAAAAGCAAGTCAGGATATTAAAATGGGAAAGGGTGACGTTGTGCCTAAGCATCTTGTAGCACCCTTATTCAAGGGATACGTTTACCCACACTCATATCCTAACCATTACGTAGAGCAACAGTATTTGCCTGATGATTTGAAAAACGCAAAATACTACGAATATGGCAATAACAAAGCTGAGCAAGCTGCTAAAGCATATTGGGACGCAATTAAGGGAAAGAAAAAATAAAATTAGTGCGTGAGGTAAAATTCACGCACTTTTTATTAGTTTTATATATTATATATGTTCAGTTGTTCATTTGTTTATATTTGCATATTGATAAAAAAATAGTGAAATTTCGGTTTTAAGATTGTGCTATTACACCTTACAACATGGAAAGCTACTTCTTACCTTCCCACGTTGAAAGCTGTTATTTTGTCTTGCTTTCGCTTTTTCTCTTACCGTTCAGTCGCCATGCGGAAGAGAAAAAGCTATGCAAAAAGAGAAACGCAGGCTAAAAAATGATTTTATATCTTTTTATTTTTCAATTAAAAAAGCCTCAGCTAAATGCTGAGGCTCTTTTGATTATATAAATCCTTCGTTTTCTTTTCGCAATTGATTTCGAAGATCTACTTCTTCTTTATCCATTCTGCTTTTAACCATTTTTCCATATTTTATCTTAAATGCAATTATGCCGATTAAGTAGGTTGCAACAGTAACAGATAAAGAAATGGCGATTTTTATCCAGATGTTAAAAAATATTAGTGTTGGAAGCAATACAGGAATTAACCATAGCGTAGCCGTGGCAATACAATTGAAAAGTTGCCTTGTTTCCATTTTGTTTAGCGTGCCGTTATTAAAGTTGGTTGATTCAACAGAATTATTTGAATACATCATTCCTACCTGAACAAAAAGCACGGCAATAACGACTAAAACCTCTATCATTTCAGCACCAAGCAAAACATACTCTTGAAGGTTAACACCAAGAATGATAGTGGAAATAATACTTATTACATAAGGTATACTAATCAGATAACGCCTTTTCATAAAATCACCTCTCTAATTATATTTTATCATATAGGTATTCTAGTGTCAACAAAAAAAGGCTCTTCCGAGCCTTTTTCATTTCGTTATAATGTTGCTAACATAACCGGTATATGTCGAGAATTCATCTGTGAGGAACAACGACGGATTATGACGACTTTTTCAGCTTTAGAGGCTATGAATTTCAAGGCGTACCGCAGTAGACGGATGATGACGTACTTGGTGTACGGCGAATTCGGCTATGAGGAACAACAAAGAATTTCGGCGCTTATAAAGTTGAAAGCATTACGGCTTTAATAGTATGCATTCTATTCTCAGCCTCGGCAAAGACGATGGATTGTGCAGACTCAAATACCTCGTCTGTTACTTCCATTTCGGTTCTGCCGAATTTTTCGCCCATTTCCTTGCCTACGGTTGTTTTCATATCGTGGAAGGCTGGGAGGCAATGCATAAACACTGCGTTTTTATCTGCTTTTTTCATTAGCGACTTATTTACCTGATATGGGGAAAGGTCTTCTATTCTTTCCTTCCATACCTCTGTTGGCTCACCCATTGAAACCCACACATCGGTATAGATTACGTTTGCGTTTTTAACTGCTACGTCAGGATTTTCCTCAAAGGAAAGGGTTGCGCCTGTTTCCTTTGCTATTTCTTGACATTTATCAATCAAGTCTTGGTCTGGGAAATACTTCTTTGGCGCGCAAGCAACAAAGTCAAGACCCATTTTTGCGCAGCCAACCATTAGCGAGTTACCCATATTGTATCTTGCGTCACCCATATAGACTAGCTTAATGCCCTCAAGCTTGCCAAAGTGCTCCTTAATCGTTAAGAAGTCGGCAAGAATCTGTGTTGGGTGAAATTCGTTTGTAAGTCCATTCCATACCGGAACCTTTGAATACTTCGCAAGCTCCTCAACAATTTCTTGACCATAGCCACGATATTCAATTCCGTCATAGATTGAGGAAAGAACTCTTGCGGTATCTGCGATACTTTCCTTCTTTCCTATTTGGGAGCCTGTTGGGTCAAGATAAGTAACGCCCATGCCCAAATCATAGCCCGCAACCTCAAAGCTACAACGTGTACGTGTGCTTGTCTTTTCAAAAATCAAGGCAATATTTTTGCCCTGAAGGGTATTGTGTGCAATACCGTTTTTCTTTTTAGCCTTTAGCTCACCTGCAAGGTCAATAAGACCACCGATTTCCTCCGGAGTGAAGTCTAAAAGCTTCAAAAAATCTCTGCCCTTCAAATTCATTTCAATACCTCAAGGGTTATTTTATTTCCCTTGCTACTTCCTTTATAATTTCAATAGCTTTCTTTAGCTGTTCAAAGGGAATATTCAACGCAGGCAACAATCTGAGCTTGTTTTTAGCCTTTATTGGAAGTATGCCCCTTTCCATACATTTTGATATAATTTTAGATACGTCTCCCTCAGTTTCAATGCCAATCATAAGTCCTAAGCCTGTTACAGACTTAATTCCCTCAGCATCCTCAAGAGCACTGTAAATATAATTAGATTTTTCGTTCACGCCAGCTAGAAGTGCTTCGTCAATTCTTTCAATAATAGAAATTGCGCCTGCGCAAGCAACCGGATTTCCTCCAAAGGTTGAGCCGTGAAGCGATGGCTTAAGTGTGTTTTCAGTTTTATCAAACATCAGACACGCACCGATTGGTAGTCCGCCACCAAGCCCCTTTGCTGTGGTAATAGCATCAGGCTTTATTCCATAATGCTGATAAGCATATAAGCTTCCACATCTTCCGTTGCCAGTTTGAACCTCATCTATTATTAAAAGATTATTGTATTTTTCGCACAATTCAGACACTCCCTCAACAAAAGGTCTGTCAAGAGCGACTACACCACCCTCGCCCTGCACAAGCTCCATTATAATTGCGCAGCACTTATTATTAGCAAAGATTTCCTCTACGCTGGCAAGATTATTTGCCTCTGCGTACAAAAATCCTTCAGTAAGCGGCTTAAAATATTGATGGAAAACGTCCTGTCCTGTAGCTGAAAGTGTTGTTAACGTCCTGCCATGGAAGCTATTTTTAAGAGTTACTACGTTAAAATACTCATCTCCCTTATTTTCGCTTGCCCATAGCCTTGCAACCTTAATTGCGCACTCGTTTGCCTCAGCGCCAGAATTGCCAAAGAATACCTTTTTTGCGCCCGTCTTTTCACAAAGCAATTGCGCAAGCCTAGCACAAGGCTCAGAATAATATAGGTTTGAGGTGTGTTGAGCCTTATTTATCTGTTCAGTTACTGCTTTTTGCCACACAGGGTCGCACATACCAAAGGTATTTACTGCTATTCCTGTTGATAAATCAATATATTCCTTGCCTGTCTCATCATATACGAGCGATCCCTGACCACGAACAATTTCAAGGTCAAAGCGTCCGTATGTATTTGCGACAAAGCTTTTATCTAAATCCTTAGTCATCATCGTTTTGTGCCATGTCCCTAACTACCATTGTGCCAGCGCCCTCGTTTGTGAGCATTTCAATAAGAAGCTCATGAGGAACTCTGCCATCAAGTATAACTACCTTTTTAACTCCCTTATGAATTGCCTCAATACAGCACTCTACCTTCGGAATCATACCTCCACTTATAACACCTGTTTCGAATAGCTCCTCTGCACCCTTGATATCAATACAAGATATTAAGGAATTCTTGTCATCCTTATCTCTTAAAATACCCTCAATATCAGTCATTGTGAAGAGTCTCTCCGCCTGCAAGCCTCCTGCAATATAAGCAGCTGCTGTGTCGGCATTTATGTTATAAACGTTGCCCTTACTGTCACACGCAATTGTGGATACAACAGGAATGTAGCCCTTTTTAAGTAGGTCGTTGATTGGAGTAACGTCAACCTCGGTAATCCTTCCTACGTATCCAAGGCGAGAGTCCTTCATTTCTGCCTTAATCATTTGTGCATCAAGTCCAGAAATACCGATTGCTCTAGCACCCTTTAAGCCAAGCATATTAACAAGTGTTTTATTGATTTTACCTGCAAGCACCATTTGTACAACGTCTGCAGTTTCCTTATCGGTTACACGAAGTCCGTTTACAAACTCGCTTTCCTTACCTATTTTCTTAAGTGTGTCTGTAATTTCAGGTCCACCACCATGCACCAAAACAACCTTGACACCGATTAGGGAAAGAAGAACAATGTCCTCCATTACCTGCTCCTTAAGCTGTTCATTTATCATGGCATTTCCACCGTATTTGATTACGATTAGCTTGTTATAATACTTCTTGATATATGGAAGCGCCTGTGTAAGCACCTGTGCCCTTTGAGCATTTGTTATTTCAAGTGGCAAATTATTGTTTTCCATTACGTTCTATAGTCTCCATTTATTTTTACATAATCATAGGTCAGGTCGCATCCCCAAGCAGTTGCCTGTCCGTTACCGTCCCCTAGCTTTACCTTTATGGTAATTTCATTTTCAAGCAGGATTTCCTTCGCAAATTCCTCTGAAAATTCAACGCCTGCGCCATTTTCGCAAACTGAAATTTCGCCCTTTTGTGATTTGAATGAAACAAACACCTTATTTACATCAACATCTGCGCCACTATACCCAATTGCGCACAAAATTCTTCCCCAGTTAGCATCAGAGCCAAACATTGCAGATTTTACAAGGGAGGAGCAAATTATGCTCTTTGCAATAGTCTTTGCGTTTTGCTCATCATAAGCACCACAAACCTCACATTCCAAAAGCTTTGTTGCGCCCTCTCCATCGCCTGCAATCTTACGGCAAAGGTCAACAGTAACGGTGTTGAGTGCCTTCATAAATGTATCAAAGTCCTCACCCTCGCTATCAATTTCCTTGTTGCCTGCTTGTCCGTTTGCCATTACCGTTACCATATCGTTGGTTGACGTATCTCCATCAACTGACACCATATTGAAGGTGCTTTGAATATCAGTTGAGAGAGCTTTTTGAAGCATTCTTGTTGAGATTTTACAGTCTGTTGTAATAAACACAAGCATTGTTGCCATATTAGGGTGAATCATACCTGAGCCCTTAGCGATACCGCCGATTCTGCACTCCTTGCCATCTACAACAAAGCTAACTGCAATTTCCTTAAGCCTTGTATCCGTAGTCATAATGCCCTCAGCTGCAGATTGACTTGCATCTGATGAAAGTCCGTTTACAAGTGCCGGAATTCCGTTTTCGATAGGCGTAATATCAAGAGGCTGACCAATAACGCCTGTTGAAGCAACTACAACGTCCTTTTCGTCAATCTTTAGTGCTTTACCAAGAAGCGTACACATTTGCTCAGCGATCTCAATACCATTTGCGTTACAGGTATTTGCATTTCCACTGTTACAAATAACAGCCTGTGCATATCCGTCGCTTATGTTGCTTTTAGTTACTGTTAAGGGGGCACCCTTTACCTTATTCGTTGTATACACAGAGGCAGTATTTGCTCTTGATTGTGAATAAATTAGAGCTAAGTCCTTTTTCTCCTTGTTTTTACGAATACCACAATGTATTCCGTTTGCCAAAAAGCCCTTTGCGGCACAAACGCCACCTGCAATAATCTTCATAAAGAAGCTCCTTAAATTACTAATGTTTTTGTTTTTTCTTCGCCTAAAACTATGTTTAAGCATTCAACTGCTGCACCCGAGGCACCCTTGCCTAAATTATCGTATCTTGCAACAAGTATCATTCTTTCCTCGTTGCCATAGACCTCTATTTGCATAGAGTCCTTACCTGAAAGATTGCCTGCTGATAAAAAGCCTGCCTCATCTCCTGCTTCTACATAAGAAACAATTGGTCCCTTATAGGTGTTTTTGTATATTTCCTTGATTTCCTCAATTGAGCCATAATTTAATTGAGATTTGAAAAGAGAAATTGTAACCTCCATTCCAGAATAAAAATCTGCTACAATTGGGGAAAACACCGGTGCATTTTCAAGTCCTGTAATTTTTGCCATTTCAGGCAAATGCTTATGTGATTGAGTCAAGCCATACTGTCTTGGGAAGTCATATAGCTCTGGCTTGTCCTGCTCGTATTCAGCAATCATTTTCTTGCCACCGCCACTATAGCCTGTTATTGAATGAGCAGACAAAAGTGCGTTTTTGGGAAGGATTCCCGCCTTAACGAGTGGATAAACAAGCGCAATAAAGCCACTTGCATGACAGCCCGGTACTGCAATTCTTTTGCTATTTTTTATTTTGTCCTCAAAGGCCTTATCAAGCTCTGCAAAGCCATACGCCCAATCTTCGTTTGTTCTATGAGCAGTTGAGGTATCTATTACAACCACATTTGGATTGTCAATCATTGCAACGGATTCCTTTGCCGCTTGATCTGGCAAGCATAGAAATGCAATATCAACTGAGTTGAGTATTTCTTTTTTTGCAACCGGATCTTTTCTTAGCTCCTCTGGGATTAAAACAATTTCAATATCATCCCTTTTTGAGAGCCTTTCCTCAATTCTAAGACCAGTTGTGCCTGCCTTACCATCTATAAATATCTTTTTCATTTCAAAAACTCCGTTACGTATTCAAGCTGTTCCTTGACTGATGCATAGCCTGTTGAGCCCTGTGAAATACGCTTTGCTACACAGCTTTCCAAGGAGATTTCCTCGTATAGGTCATTTTCAAACATTGGGGAGTGAGCCTTATACTCATCAAGTGTCATTTGGTCAAGAGTTATGTCCTTTTTAATACACTCGCCAACTATTGTGCCGACTATCTTATAAGCGGACCTAAAGGGCATACCCTTTTTGGTAAGGTAGTCAGCCAAGTCCGTTGCATTTATAAAGCCCTTACCTGCAGCCTTATACATATTAGCCTTGATAGGTGTCATAGTTTTTACCATTGGGATAAACACCTGTAGACATTTGATTACTGTTTCAGTTGCATCAAAGATTGCTTCCTTATCCTCCTGCATATCCTTGTTATATGCAAGTGGAAGTCCCTTTAGCATTGTAAGCGTTGCCATAAGGTCACCGTAAACACGACCTGTTTTGCCTCTTACAAGCTCTGCCATATCAGGATTTTTCTTTTGTGGCATAATCGAGGAGCCTGTGGTATAGGAATCATCAAGCTCCACAAACTTAAATTCCCAGCTTGACCAAAGAATAATTTCCTCAGAGAAGCGAGAAAGATGCATCATAATCAGTGAAAAGGCACTCTCAAGCTCTACGCAATAGTCTCTGTCTGAAACACCATCAATGGAGTTCATACAAATACCGTCAAAGCCGAGATTTTCTGCTACCATCGTACGATTCGTTGGGTAGGTTGTGCCTGCAAGAGCGCAGGAGCCGAGAGGTGAATAATTCATTCTCTTGGTTGCGTCCTGTAGCCTTGTAACATCTCGCATAAGCATCATAGCATAAGCCAAAAGATGGTGTGCAAAGGTGATTGGCTGAGCTCTTTGTAAATGTGTATAGCCAGGCATAATTGCATCTTGGCTTTTCTCTGCCTTTTCCTTAACCACCAAGATTAGCTCTCTTAGAAGCTTTATTATATCGCTTACTTGGTCGCGCATATAAAGTCTTAAATCGAGGGCAACCTGATCATTTCTGCTTCTTGCTGTGTGTAGCTTTTTACCATAGTCTCCAATACGCTTTGTTAGCTCTGCCTCAACGAACATGTGAATATCCTCTGCATTTTCATCAAAGGTAATTACGCCATTGTTCAAATCATCGAGAATGGAATTCAAGCCCTCGCTTATTTTCTCATATTCAATTTGAGAGATTATTCCACAGGAGCATAGCATAAGTGCGTGTTCAAGAGAGCCACGAATGTCCTGCTTATACATTTTTTTATCGAAATGAATGGAAGAATTGAAGTCGTCAGCTTGCTTATCAAGAGCCTTTTCAAACCTTCCTGCCCACATTTTATCCATATCTGTTACCTTTCAAGCTTTGTATAATAAAGCCATATTGCGATGGAGAAATCCCCACCGCAAGCTTGGTTTTTATTTCTTATTTTTTGCGTTAACCTGCGCTTGAACCTTAATTGGAAGTCCAAAGAGGTTGATAAAGCCTGCGCTATCAGCTTGGTTATAAACATTGTCCTCGCCGAAGGTTGCGATTTCCTCAGAATATAGTGAATAATCGCTCCATACGCCAGCCTTTATAATGTTGCCCTTATAGAGCTTTAGTCTTACCTTACCTGTAACGGTTTCCTGTGTCTTATCAACAAATGCAGAAAGAGCCTCACGAAGTGGTGTGAACCATTGTCCGTTATATACAAGCTCAGCAAATGTAATTGAAAGCTTTTGCTTTTCGTGCATTGTCATCTTGTCAAGGCAGATTGTTTCAAGGTAGCTATGAGCTGAATAAAGAATTGCTCCACCTGGGGTTTCATAAACGCCACGGCACTTCATACCTACAAGACGGTTTTCAACGATATCAAGTAATCCAATACCATTTGCTCCACCGAGCTCGTTAAGCTTTAGAATGATATTTTTAGCACTCATCTTTTCGCCATTGATTGCAACTGGAATACCCTTTACAAAGTCAAGCTCAACGTAGGTTGGTGCATCTGGTGCCTTGATTGGGGAAACGCCCATTTCAAGGAAGCCCTCTTTATCGTAAAGTGGCTCGTTACCTGCATCCTCAAGGTCAAGTCCCTCGTGGCTTAGGTGCCATAGGTTCTTATCCTTTGAATAGTTTGTTTCTCTGTTTATCTTAAGAGGTACGTTGTGTGCCTCAGCATATTCGATTTCCTCCTCACGAGATTTGATAGTCCACTCTCTCCAAGGAGCGATAATTGGCATATCAGGAGCGAAAGCCTTGATTGTAAGCTCAAAACGAACCTGATCATTACCCTTACCTGTACAGCCGTGGCAGATCGCATCAGCGCCCTCTGCAATAGCAATCTCTGCTATTCTCTTTGCAATTACAGGACGTGCGAAGGATGTGCCTAGCATATATTCCTCATAAAGTGCGCCAGCCTTTACTGTTGGAATTACATAGTCGTCAACAAACTCCTCTGTCAAATCCTCAATGTAGCACTTGGATGCACCTGTCTTGATTGCCTTTTCCTCAAGTCCCTCAAGCTCATCTGCTTGTCCAACGTTACCAGAAACTGCGATAACCTCACAGTTGTTGTAGTTCTCCTTTAGCCATGGAATGATGATTGATGTATCAAGTCCTCCAGAGTATGCTAAAACTACCTTTTTAATATTCTTCTTATCCATTTTGTTTTCCTCCGATGAAACATTATTCATTTTAACGAAATGTATTATATATCTTTATTTTCTATTTGTCAAGCCTTTTTTTAATATTTTTTCATATATTTATAAATATAGGAAGATTTTTTGCATAATTGCCATCACAAAATGAATATTTATTGAATATCAGTTAATAATTATTCATTTTCATTGTATTTATTCATAAAAAAGGAAGCCCCGTTTTTGGCGCTTCCTCAAATTATATTGATTACTTAAGCTTTGAAATTAGATCAAGCATATCAAGCTCCTGCTGAAGCTTGTAAAGGTCTGTGTTTTCATCAATTACAACTAGCTCTGTATCTGTTAGCTTAGCGAATAGCTTAATATCCTCAACTGTAAGTGCAGTTGAAACAACCGTATGGTGTGCTCCACCTGCGTAAATCCATGCAGCAGCACCTGCTTGGTGGTTTGGCTTTAGCTTCCACATAATTCTAGCAACAGGGAGCTTTGGCATTGGCTTTGGTTGCTTCACAAGCTCAATGCTTGCACAAATAAGTCTGAAGCGATTACCCATATCAATCATACATACAGCAACACCATCGCCCTCAACGCCATCAAACACAAGTCTTGCAGGTGGCTCCTTACCACCGATACCAAGATGATGAACCTCGATTTTTGGTTGAGTTGATGCAAAGTCTGGTGAAACCTCAAGCATGTGTGAGCCGAGAACTACCTCATCCCCTCTTGTAAAGTCGTAGGTGTAGTCCTCCATAAAGCCTGTTGAGCCTGCTCTTCCCTTTGCCATTTCGCAGAAGATTGCGTTAAGAGCAGCTGTCTTATAGTCGCCCTCTGCACCGAAGCCGGTGCCCTTAGCCATCATTCTTTGGGTTGCAAGTCCAGGAAGCTGACGCATACCATGAAGGTCCTGGAAGGTATCTGTGTATGCACCGAAGTTGCCCTCTGTTAAGAATTTATCAAGAGCTATCTCGTACTTCGCTTGCTCCTTAACTGCCTCCAAATTGTCTGTGTTCATTATGTAGAGCTTTTTATACTCGTCGATTTTGTCGTTTAATTCCTTATCGGTAACTTCATTTACAAGTGCAACAAGGTCGCCTATTCCGTAATAATTTACGTTCCAGCCATACTTAATCTGGCTTTCTACTCTGTCACCGTCTGTTACGGAAACCTCTCTCATATTGCTACCAAACATACAAACGTTTAGATTCTTTGAGAAGTCAACTGCTCTTGCAACGTCGAGGAACTTCTTAATTTTTTCGATAACCTCCTCGTGCTCGTAATAGCCTACGATAACCTCACGCTTAACGCCAAGTCTTGTACACATAAAGCCATACTCTCTGCCTCCATGTGCAGTTTGGTTAAGATTCATAAAGTCCATATCAATTTCATCATAAGGAAGCTTTTCATTTGCCTGAGTGTGGAAATGAAGAAGTGGCTTCGTTAGAAGCTGAAGTCCCTTTATCCACATTTTTGCAGGACTGAAGGTATGCATCCATGTGATAACTGCGATACAGTCCTCATCATTTGTCGCCTTCTTGCAAAGCTCAACACAGCTTTTCTCATCTCTTACGATACCGAGATATTCAATTTCAACAGTATCAATCTTCTTTGCAAGATAGTCTGCAATTACCTTACTATCTCTTGCAACGTCACGCAAGCACTCCTCGCCATAAAGGTCCTGACTACCTGTGATAAAATATACCTTTTTCATTTTGTTCTCCTTATATAATCCCTTAGGAATTTTTTGATAGCTTATCTTCAAGAGCCATAATCATATCAACACGTGTTTTGTGTCTTCCACCCTCGAATTCGGTTTTAATGAAGATGTCCATAATGTCGCAAGCAAGTCCAGCACCGATTGTTCTTGCTCCCATACAAAGAACATTTGCGTCGTTATGAAGTCTTGTAAATCTTGCACTAAAGGTATCTGAGCAAAGTGCTGCGCGAATGCCCTTGCACTTGTTTGCTGCCATGCTCATACCAATACCAGTGCCACAAACGAGAATACCCATGTCGTGTGTGCCCTTATAGATTTCCGTGCATAGCTTTTCTGCATAATCGGGATAATTACAGCTTGCATTTGTATAAGTGCCGTAATCTACGTATTCAATACCCTGCTCATCAAGATGCTTCATTAGCTCTGCCTTCAGGTCTAGTGCTGCGTGGTCACACGCGATTGCAATTTTCTTTTCCATTAGTTTGTTTCTCCTTTGTTACTGCTTAGCTTTTCCTCAAGCTCCCTTTCTGCCTGCACCTTGAGTAGATATTCTACACGAAGTGCCTCGTCAGTTGTAAATGAGCCGTCCTTTAACCTTTTATGTGCCACCTTACCCACAGAAAAAGCATTTGGATATTTTATAAGCTCAGGGGTAGGCTTCATATTCTTGACCTCCTTATTTTTAAGAAGCTCGTAGCCGTCTCCACAAAAATAAATGCTTTGGTCATATTTTTCCAAAATTTCAATTAGGTCATCGAGCAAAATACATTGGTCGGGCAGGATTCTTTCGCCATTTAAGAACGCACCAGCATAGACCTGTCCTCGACGGGCGTCCATAATAGGACAGACAATCCCCTCAAAGCCATCAAGATTTTCAGCTAGAGCCTCTATTGTGCTGACACCAACGCAGGGCTTTTGCCTTTGAAAGGCTAGTCCCTTGATTGTGCCTGCGCCAATACGAATTCCTGTATAAGAGCCAGGTCCTTGGCTTACTGCATAGGCATCAATATCATTATTTGTAAGGCTAAGGCTTTCCAAAAGTGCTTTAACCATTGGAAGCAGAACCTCGCTATGCTTATTCTTTATATTTGCTGAAAAAAGCCCTAGGAGTGTGTCGTTTTCCAATACTGCAGCTGTTGACGTTTTTGCAGATGTATCCAGTGCAAGTATTTTCATGCTTCCCTCTCCTCTATAGTAATTATTCGGTTATTATCTCCATCCGCTGACCTTTCAATAGTAACCAAAAAGGCGTCCTTTGGGATAGAATATGGAATATTCTCACTCCATTCTACAACGCATATACCATTTTGTACATAATCATCAAAGCCTATAGAATAAAGCTCATCATCGTCCTCTATTCTATAAACGTCAAGGTGATAAAATGGCAAGCTTTTGCCCTTATGCTGATTAACTATTGTATAAGTAGGACTTTTTATTCTTGCCTCGGGAGCAAGAATGGAAGCGAGTCCACGAGTAAAGGCAGTCTTGCCAACGCCTAAGTCTCCGTACATAGCCACAAACTCCGGCTTGCCTGTTTGGAGTTTTTTTGCAAACTCGCTAGCTATCCTTTCCGTTTCATCAACGCTTGATGAATAGAATATTTGCTTCATATTAGAATAGTCCTGTGATTTTTCCGTTATCGTCAACGTCAATGTTTAGCGCTGCAGGCATCTTTGGAAGTCCTGGCATTGTCATAATTGCACCTGTAAGTGCAACGATAAAGCCTGCACCTGCAGAAAGCTTAACCTCACGTACAGTGAGTGTAAAGTCAGTTGGTCTGCCTAGCTTTGTTGGGTCATCAGATAAGGAATATTGAGTTTTAGCCATGCATACCGGGAAGCGTGCATAGCTTGGGTCTAGGGCTTCAAACTCCTTGATAGCCTTTTCTGCGTTTGCATCAAACTTAACGTCCTTAGCACCGTAGATTTCCTTAGCTACTGTTTCTATCTTCTCCTTAATTGACATTTCGTCTGGATACAATACGTGGAAGTTAGATGGCTTATTGCAAGCCTCAACTACCTTATTTGCAAGCTCAATTCCGCCATCAGAGCCCTTTGCAAATACTTCAGAAAGTGCAAACTCTGCACCCTTTGCAAGACAGATTTCCTCAACTGCCTTTAATTCTGCCTCTGTATCTGTACCAAAGCGATTGATTGCAACTACTACTGGCACGCCATATTTTTGTAGATTATCAATGTGAGCCTCAAGGTTAACTGCACCCTTTTTAAGTGCTTCTACACTTTCTGTAACAAGCTCTGCCTTTGGAATGCCACCATTATATTTAAGTGCTCTTACTGTTGCAACTAAAACTACGCACTTTGGCTTTAGGTTAGCAAAGCGACACTTAATGTCGAAGAACTTTTCTGCACCGAGGTCTGCACCGAAGCCTGCCTCTGTAATTGTGTAATCTGCGAGCTTAAGCGCAAGCTTTGTTGCTCTTACAGAGTTACAGCCGTGAGCAATATTTGCAAATGGTCCACCGTGAATAATTGCAGGGGTATTTTCGAGAGTTTGAACAAGGTTTGGCTTAAGTGCATCCTTCAAAACTGCTGCCATAGCGCCATTAACGCCAAGGTCCTTACAATATACTGGGCTACCATCATATTTGTAGGCTACCAAAATTTTGCCTAGTCTTTCCTTTAGGTCGGAAATTGACTCGCTTAGGCAAAGAATAGCCATAATTTCACTTGCAACGGTAATCATAAAGTGGTCTTCTCTTGGAATACCATCAACCTTTGCACCAAGACCTACAACTACGTTTCTCAAGGCTCTGTCGTTCATATCAAGAACTCTTGGGAACAAAATTCTACGTTGATCAATGCCCAGTGCATTGCCCTGCTGTAGGTGGTTATCAATAACTGCGCTTAGTAGGTTGTTTGCAGTTGTGATTGCATGGAAGTCACCTGTAAAGTGTAGGTTGATATCCTCCATAGGTAAAACCTGTGAGTAGCCACCACCTGCGGCACCACCCTTTACGCCGAATACCGGACCTAGTGATGGTTCACGTAGGGCGATAATTGTTTTCTTTCCGATTTTGGACATTGCCATACCTAGGCCAACTGTTGTAGTAGTCTTACCCTCACCTGCCGGGGTTGGGTTAATGGCAGTAACGAGAATCAGGTTACCGTCTTTTTTGCTTGACATTCTGTCAAGAAACTTATCTGTGATTTTTGCCTTATAGTGTCCGTAAGGCTCGTACTCATCGGCAAGAAGCCCGATTTGCTCAGCAATCTTTGAAATGTGACTTAGCTTCGCATTTTGTGCAATTTCAATATCCGTTAGCATACTTTCTCCTTTTTGCCCTTAGGGCATATCAATACTTTAATCCCATTGTAGCACAATGTACTATAAAATTCAAATATTTTATTATAAATATTTACAATTTTTTTCAGTTGTGATATAATCTAAGAGAAATTACTAATTTCACCTGTATATCTGCCTGTGGCGTAGCTGGATAACGCACAAGACTCCGACTCTTGAGATCGTAGGTTCGAATCCTATCAGGCAGGCCAAAAATTCTACAAGTTTCGACTTGTCGAATTTTTTATCCATTGCGAAAGCAATGGCATATCATCGCGCGTTAGCGTGCATTTCATCACCGAAGGTGTATATCATCAACCGTAGGTTGTATTACTTTCGCAATGATGATATACAAGACTGCGTCTTGATGATATGCAATGCTTCGCATTGATGATATGCACAGCTTTGCTGTGATTAAAAACATATTTGATTTTGTAGATTGGAGTAATTATGAAAAAATACTATCAGGTTTTGCTATATCCCGTTGTCATTTTGGCGATTTGTTGTGCTCTAGCTATACTTTTAGGTGTTTTATTGTTAGCTTTTGCCCCCTCTTTGTCAAAAGCTGGTGGATTACTTGTTGGCATTTGCTCTGCTATTGGAATTGCAATTGTTCTGCCTTGTCTCATAGGCGTTTTATGCTCATACATCAAAATAGATGATGAGAAAATAATTTTTCCTACTCAACCTACATCTAATCGTCGTATCATGGAATACATAGTAAAAATCGACGATATAGATAGCATAATAACGTACGTTTCAGTAGGTGATGGTTTCTTTACTAGAAGCACTAGATTTTATGTTTTCAAATTAAAGTCCGGTGATTCATTCAAGCAAGTCTTTTATAACTATGGAAAGAAAAATGAAACTCAAATTGTAAATACTCTTAAGAAAAAAGTTAAATTTATCCAGCATATACCTGTTTGAAACGACACTCCTTGTGTCGTTTTTTACTATTTCGTCTTGCATTAGACTTCGCTTTGTGGTAAAATAATTTTGGTGATTATATGATTTATGAAAACATTGTTAAGGGCAAATTTATCTCTCGCCCTAACAGATTTATAGCAAGGGTGCTTGTTGACGGTAACGAGGAGATTGTACACGTAAAGAATACGGGCAGGTGCAAGGAACTATTAACAGGCGGTGCACTTGTTTATTTACAGAAAAGCGACAAGCTGGAAAGAAAAACAAAATACGATTTAATTACTGTTTTGAAGAATGGCACTAATCTTGTAAATATGGATTCGCAGGTGCCAAACGACGTGGTTGAGGAATTTTTGAAAAAGGGTATTCTCTTTCCAAAGCACGCAAAAATCAAACGAGAAATGCGACACGGGGACAGTCGTTTTGACTTTTTTATTGAATGCGAGGGCAAGATCAGCTATATGGAGGTTAAGGGAGTTACACTAGAGGAAAATGGTGTTGCCTCCTTTCCTGATGCGCCCACTGAAAGAGGAGTCAAGCACCTTTTACACCTTTGCGAGCTTGCTAAGGGTGGCATTGATGCTTACATATTTTTCGTTATACAAATGAAAGGGTGCTACAAGCTAATTCCAAACAGAAAAACCCACAAGGAATTTGCAGATGCCCTTATAAAATGTCGCGAGTGTGGTGTAAAAATACTGTGCTACGACTGTATTATTACTGAAAACAGCATTGAAATTGACAAAAGCGTTCCAGTTGATTTAAGTGATATAGGAGATTAATATGATTTACAAGAGTTTTAAGGGACTTAAGCTATCTAGCTTAGGCTTTGGAACAATGCGACTGCCACTAATTGAGGGTAGTGATTCGATTGATGAAAATAAGGTTTTTGAGATTTTTGACTATGCTATTGAAAATGGAGTAAACTATTTTGACACTGCTTGGGGCTATCACGGTGGTAATTCTGAGCTTGTGGTTGGTAAAGCATTAAAAAGACACCCAAGAGATAGCTTTTATCTTGCTACAAAATTCCCTGGCTATGACGTTAGAAATTTTGGAAAAACAGAGGAAATATTTGAAAAGCAATTAGAAAAATGTCAGGTGGAGTATTTCGATTTTTACCTTATACATAACGTTTGCGAGGCTAACATTGAGTACTATCTAGATCCACAATACAAAACGGTTGAGTACCTTTTAGAGCAAAAGAAAAATGGCAAAATTCGTCATCTTGGCTTCTCTACCCATGCTAACTTTGAAAATTTCAAGAGATTTCTTGATAGGTATGGGGAGTATATGGAATTTTGTCAGATCCAGCTCAACTATTTAGACTATGAATTTCAAGATGCTAAGGCGAAGCTTGAATATCTAAAGAAGCTTAACATTCCTGTATGGGTTATGGAGCCTGTGCGTGGTGGCAGGCTCGCTAGGCTAAGTGAAAATGAGCTTGCTGAGCTAAATACAATTAGAAATGAAGATGCGCCTGCTGTTGCTTTTAGATTTGTACAAGCAATCAACGAGGTTGTCGTTACGCTTTCGGGCATGTCTGATTTTGAACAGGTTAAGGAAAATATTAAGACCTTTAGCGAAAATAAGCCCCTTAACAAAGAAGAATTTGAAAAAATCCTCGTTCTTGGCAAAAAGATGACTATGGCTGTTCCCTGCACCTCTTGTAGATATTGCACGGAATACTGCCCACAGGGACTCAATATTCCTGACTTAATTTCGCTATACAACGAGCAAGTATTTTCCGGTGGTGGATTTATTGTTGGTATGAGGCTTGCTAATATGGACGAGAGTGAAAAGCCTAGTGCCTGTATTGGTTGTGGTGCGTGTCAAAGCGTTTGCCCACAGGGCATTAAGATTCCAGAGATTTTTGCAGATTTTGTACAACGAAGAAAATAAAAAAAGTGATTGCCAAGCAATCACTTTTTATTTTGCTAATAATTGTTTAATTTTTGATTTGATGCCCTCGTTTGAAATAGAGTAAAGCAATTCCTTGTAGGAAACGTCTAGCTTTCCTTCTTTTATTTGCTTGTAGCTATCACCGAAAATTTTCCACCTTGCTAATGATAAAATGCTATCCTCAATCCAATAGGAAAAGCGTGTTTTTGGAAATTCATGCTCAAGCATTTTCATTCTCACGTAAAGTGGCAAGCCATCCCCCGCATCGTGCCACAAATCCACGAAGGCGTGGCTGAATTTCTCACTGTTTTTATTTTTTATGACAAATTCAAAGGCATCGCTTTTTACAATAGTTATTTTGTGCTTGCTTGGGAATTGCGGCAATATGTTTTTCTCAAATAGCTTAATTACGTTTTCATCTCTTTCAACAATAGTTACAGATGAAACAAGCTCCCTTTGGCTTGCCATATAGGCAAAATAGCCCATTCCAAGTCCGAATACGCACACGTCTCCCACCATTTTTTGAATATGAGGCTTCATTGTTTCAATTTCGTTTGGCTTGATTGCCATCCATTCTACACCATTTTCAAAAACGGTTGGAAAGGAAAACGTCTCGCTAAAAAAGCCAATTTGTGGAATCTCGAGGTAGTCCTTCTCCACAGTTATATCCTTATAAATAAAGCCCTCATAGGTCTTATAGGATTGGTAGCCAAGGCTCCAGCTTTTCAGCTTTTTTGTAGGTATTTTTATGTTTTTATAGTAGGGGTCGGATTTATAGTCCTCGGCATTTAGCTTTTTTATGGATTTTCTGAAAAAGTCCTTTTCCAGAATTTTGATTATTTCCTCATCATCAGAAAGTGCATTTGCTAAAAAGATTGCAAAGGCGCGCTCCTCGTCTCTATCAAGCTGAGCACCTATTTCCTTCATTATATCTCTAGTTACAAGAGTTGGAAATTCATTCAAATATCCTGCTACGGCTTCACAAGCCAAGAAGTTCTTTTTCCTTACTAACTCTAGCTCCTCAAGAAGCTTTAATTCCTCTTGTGTCATTTTTCAAAGGACGACAAGGCAGAGCCTATAACTGTACTGAATTGTGCATTTTCAGGAATCATAAAGTTCATATTGAACATTTTATTTAGTACGTCAAAGATTTCCTTCGCCTGGGAAATTTGAGTTAAGTTACCAGTTACGACAATATCTCTTAATCCAAACTGCTTTGATGCAAAATATGCAACCATACCAACGGTTTCAAATACCATATTGATAAGTCCTATTGCAAGGTCCCCTTGGGTTGCAATATCATCAAGCTTGCCAAAATTTGAGGCAGTCATCTGACTGCTGAGTCCCATATCCTTTTTGGAAATATCCTTGATTTTTAGGTCAACGTTATTTATATCGCCTGTTTTAGCAAGGTCATCAATATGCTCTATTTTGTTAAGTCCTAAAAGCTTGCCTGAAAGCCCCATAAGAGTACCTCCGCCAACGCCTGTGCCTCCCAGATACTCAGGCTCGCACCCACGCTTTGCGTGAACTAGTGCTGTACCTGTGCCAAGACTAATAATTATAGCCTCGTCAAGTCCTGAGAGATAAAGGCCTCCTAAGCCAATGCTCTTAAACTCAGGTGTTACCTCGCACTTCAGATTATAAATTGGTTTATTTACGTAAGATGAGCCGACGCCTGTAATCATTACTCTTTCTATATCATTAAGTCCCAAGCCATTAGTGTCGGTAAACTTACCAAAGGCACCATAGATTGAGGTAATAGGGTCGTCAGCAGTAACAAACATGGGCTTTATCAATTTCTTTTCACTGTCAAAGCCTACGATTTTAGTGGTGCTTCCACCAATATCTATTCCTATAACTACTCCCATATTTATTCTCTCCTTCTTAGTTTTTTATATTTTACCATAGTATAAGTGAAAAATCAATATATAATGTATATAAAAAAATCGAGGCAATGCCTCGATTTTTTAGTCTAATGCTATTTCGTGTCCCAGCTCTGCTGATTTATAAATAGCCTCAAGGATTTTTACCATATTTACACCCTGCTGTGGTATAAAGTCCGGTTCAGCCTTACCCTCAATAACGTCTATAAAGTGTCTTATATTTTGCTCGTGATGTGGAGGGCAATTATAGTCGTCAATTTGAGGCTTAATTGTAATATTAGTACCACATTCCTCGGTGAACACATCAAATTTTCTATCAATGCCCGACATTCTTGAGCCTGATTTTGTACCACGAAGCTCAACAAACATTTGGTCATTTTCAATGTTAGATGCCCAAGAAAATTCTATTTGCAAGCAAGCACCGTTTTCAAAACGAATAAAGCCCATTGCAAGGTCCTCAACGTCGGTTTTTGAGTATGAGGTATGTGGGAACTTTGAATAGGTGCATCCACTTACTGTAACAGGCTTTGGATTGCCCATTAGGTACATTGCAAGGTCAATAATATGTACGCCAAGGTCGATAAGCGGTCCACCACCCGATTGCTTTTTATCGGTAAACCAACCACCCCAGCCAGGAATACCACGACGGCGAATCCAACCACAGCGACCTGCATAGATTTCGCCCATTTTGTCCTCGGCAATATACTGCTTCAGGAACCTTGTGGTAGGTCTGTAGCGATTATTTCTAATAACCATCAAAACCTTGCCACTTTTCTCTGCTGCCTCCTTCATTTTTTCTGCCTCTGCCACATTTATTGCATCTGGCTTCTCACAGATTACGTGCAAGCCGTTATTTAGTGCATAAATTGCAACCTCAGAATGAAGCACGTTTGGTGTACAAATATCAACCGCATCAAGCTTTTCATTTTGAATCATTTCACGATAGTCTGTATAAAGCTTAGCGTTTGGATATCTTTTTCCGACACTCTCCAGCTTTTTTTCATCTATCTCGCAAATTGCAGTTATTTCCGCATTGTCTATTTTGTCATAGGCACCCATGTGAGGTCCTTGACAGATTTTGCCTGCGCCTACTATGCCGATTTTAACCATTATTTTTCCTCTAGTCTTGCAATCCATGGGCACTCAAGCTTAATACGGCATTGTGGATTAACCCATCTTACTGCGTTTGTAATAATTCTTTGAACGTCCTTATTGTAGAAGGTTGGATATGACTCGTGACCTGGTTGGAAATAGAAAATCTTACCATTTTCTCTTCTCCAGCAGCAAGCAGAACGGAACACCTCACCACCATTGTACCAGCCGATCATAAGTAGCTTATCTGGGTCAGGAATACCGAATGGCTCAGAATAGGTTTCCTCGCCCTCTAGCTCGATAAATCTCTTGTCCTCAAATCCAGCCATAATTGGATGGTTATGGTCAAGAATCCATAGTCTTTCCTTGTCGTCGCTTTCTCTCCAGCCTAGGTTACAGGTTGTGCCCATCAAAAGCTTGAATGGCTTGGAATGGTGCGCAGAGTGTAGGAAAATAATACCCATACCAGCAAGAACTGCTTCCTTAACCTTAATTGCTATTTCATCAGGAACCTGTCCGTGTGCAATGTGCCCCCACCAAATCATAACGTCAGTGTCAGCCAAAAGCTCGTCAGTGATTCCTGCATTTTCTCTTAATTGATTGTTTTCGTCATAAAGTGTTGCTGTTGTTACCTTGATATCCTCATTTGTGCCAAGAAACTCTGCAATTGCGCTATGAATAACCTTTGGATATACCTTTGAAATTCTTTCTTCCTCTTGCTCATGACGATACTCGTTCCAAACTGTTACCTTAATCATAAGAAATACCTCGCGATTGTTTTTTTCTTTAGTATAGCATAGGCACTTTGCTAATTCAAGTAATTACCTTAATTTTATTGACAAATTTTCATAAAAATGGTAACATATTTTTAAGGGGATATGCTACCCCAAAATTAAAGCTTTAACACTTCGTGTTAAAATTAAGGAGAATGTATGGTTAAGCTTGGTAATGACTGGGACTCTATTTTGAAAAATGAGTTTCAAAAGGAGTACTACCTTAAAATCAGAGCTTTCTTAAAAAACGAATATACCACAAGGACTATTTTCCCATCAATGCACGATATCTTCAACGCCTTGAAATATACCTCTTATGAGGGAACGCGTGTGGTAATTTTAGGGCAAGACCCTTATCACGAGATAGGTCAAGCCCATGGTCTTTCCTTTTCGGTTTTGAAGGGAGTTAAGATTCCACCTTCGCTTGTAAATATTTACAAGGAATTAAAAAGCGACATTGGCATGGAAATTCCTTGCCACGGTGAGCTTACCTCTTGGGCAAGGCAGGGCGTTTTGCTATTGAATGCTACACTTACGGTAAGACAGGGATTAGCTAATAGTCATCAAAATATTGGCTGGTCCATTTTCACAGACGAAATTATTAAAAGGCTAAACGACTCCCCTAACCCTGTGGTATTTATTCTTTGGGGCGGAAATGCAAGAAGCAAAAAGAAGTATATTACAAATCCCAGACACTTAATTATAGAATCAGCGCATCCATCGCCCTTATCTGCTTACAACGGCTTTTTTGGTTCGAAGCCCTTTTCACGTGCAAACGATTTCCTTATCAAAAATGGTCGTGAGCCTATAAACTGGAATAGTATAAATGAAAATTAAAAAATCCTAGCCACGCGCTAGGATTTTTTAATTATTTTATTTAGTGATTTTGTCGTTATAAATGCAAGGATTGTTAAGACAATATCCTTCAAAAGAAATGGCAGAGATACCGTCAAAAGTGAGCTTAAAAAATCAAGCCTTGCTATGAGTGAATATTGAAGTATCCCCATAAGATGGCATAGCAACACACCCACAATTCCAAAAATCCAGCTATGTCTAAGCTCGCGTCCTAAGGAGCAAAGCAGGCATAGAGGTATAAAGCCGAAAATAAAGCCTCCTGTATATCCTAAAAGATACGCAAATCCCCCTTGAAACGAGGCAAATATTGGTATTCCTATGGCACCTAGGGCTAAATATACTAGTATAACAATTATTGATTTTTTTGCCCTTAGATAGTAGCCAATAAGAGAAACTGCATATATTTGCAAGGTAATTGGAACAAGGCTTGGGAGTGGTATGGCGATTTGAGATAGAACAGCAAGCAGGGCAACTAGTAGAGCTATCCTTGCAAGCTCCCTTATTCTTTTTGATTTCATTTTGCTCTCGCCCTTGCCTCGCCTGAATTGAAGCTTTTTATACCTTGGCTTGTTTCCAGTACTAAATTGGCATTTTTATCTATGTCAACGACCTTGCCAACAGTTATACTTTCACCCACCCGCACCTCAACGCATTTGCCCATAAGCATTGATTTTTTACGGTACTTTTCTATATAGGACTTCTTTTCTATTTCCTTGTAACCCTTAAAAAAGCGATCAATTATTTTGGCGCAAAGAATTGATTTATAGTCCTGTGGGCACTTGCCCTGTTCAAATATTGAGGTTGCAATTTTTTCTATATCCTTATGAAAGCCATTTTTTGGTGGGGTGATATTTATACCTATGCCCAAAATTGCGTATTGCAGACTTGAGGTTTCAAAATCCAAGGACGCCTCAGTTAGGATTCCACAAGCCTTTCTTTCATTTATATATATATCATTTACCCATTTTATCTGGCATTCTATGCCGCTGGTTTCCTCTATTGCCTCTAAAACCGAAACGGCACCTAGGGCTGTTATTCCCACACACTCGCTTGCAGGAAGCTGAGGCTTTAATATAATAGACATATAAAGTCCATTTTCGCTATCTGAAATAAAGCTACGCCCCATTCTACCCTTACCTGCGCTTTGTCGCTTAGCTATTACTATATCACCCTCTTTGCCACCATTTTGGGCAAGTTCCTTTGCCTTGGTGTTTGTCGAGGGAAGCTCATCATATATAAATATGTTGTGCTTTCCATTCAGATGCTTTAAGATTGAAGCCTCAGAAAAAAGCTCCACCCTACTTTCCAGCCTATAGCCTGCGCTAGCATAAGAGGAGATTTTATAGCCATCATTCTTTAATGCCTTAATGCTTTTCCACACTGCATTTCTGGATATTGAAAGTACTCTTGCGATTTCCTCACCTGACACGCATTTGTCAAGGCTACTATTTAGTATTTCAAGTATTCTTTCCTTTGTATTCATACCAGCCTCCTTCTGTCAACCTTAAATCTATTCAGGTTGACAATATAGATAAAGGAAAACGGACCAAAAATAGTCCGTTTTCTTTTATTAATTATTCAATACCGTAAAGAGCCTTGAGAAGATTTGCTCTCTCTGTAGCGTAGTCGCAACCAGAAACGTTTGGATACAAGAATTCGATTCCGTCATCACCGATTGTCTCGCTTGTGCCGATTTCTGCAGCTGCATTCATAGACATTTGAATGAGCGCGCTGAAGTCTTCTCTTGGAACTGAAGCTGTAACGGAGCCTGAAGCGCCATTTACAAGATTAACAAATCCACCGATGCCCTGTGAAAGAAGTGCTGGGAGGTAAGCCTCTACAACGTTCTTAAGAGCTGTTGACTTGTTATCGCCAAAGGACTTGAGGTAAGCAATTGTTTGGTCACCTGTAAGAGCAATCTTACCCTCTGCAAGTGTAACGTCTGCAATCTTAGCATCCTTATACTTATCAAACTTGTTAAGCTCAGCAATAATTGCATTTGTTGCATCTACTGTTGCTTGATCGCCAGCAACTGAAAGTGAACCAGTGCTATTGATGCTATTTGCGATTACGTCATAGCCAAGTGCTGCATATCCGTTTACGTCAACACCGTAGTTCTCTTGAATTGTTCTAGCAAGTAGTGGAAGACCACCCCAGTAGTAAGCATGGCCAAGAGGTCCAACCTTACCGTCAGTTGCAACTGTTGGTATGTAAACAAGTGTTGAGTTTGTAAGTGTTGCATAAGAAACCTTCTTTGTATTTGAGTCGAAGGTCATAAGAATGATTGTACCAAGTGTGTCATTTTCAGTTAGGTTATTGATACCTGCAAGAATGTATGTATAAACACCATCCTTTGCCACAACGTTGCTTGATGCGTTTGCATAGTTTTCAAGAGCATCAACATATTGATCGTGTAGGTATCTTGCCCACCACGCATCTGTCTCAATTGCTGTGTAGAACTTATTTTCCTCAGGATACTTGGTTGCAAAAGCATCAGGGGCAATTGTTGCTGATGCATTATTAATATCTACCTCTGGGAAGTTGCCAGCCATATTATCTATCATTGCGTTGATAATAAGTACAGCGAAAACTACCACGATAAGAGCAATTAGAATGCCCATAAATACCTTTCTGTATGGGAAGCTCTTCTGCTCGTCTGCTGTCTTTTCAACAAGCTTTGCTTTATTTTCAATCTCGCTATTTGCGGATCTTTCTCTTCTTTCATCAATGTTACCCATTATGAAAAACCTCCTTGATTGAATACCATAGTTTTATATACTAATTGTATATCAAAATATTATTGTTGTCAACACTTTTTTTCTTTTTATGGCAAAAATATTTGTATATAAGGCGTTTTTTTGCTAATTAAACAGATGATTGTAGGATTTTTTTGAAAACTCCTTCAAAAAATATACCGTATCCATATCAACTGAAATTGTTTTCCCATTTAGATATGACAGCTCATCATCCACGTCTAAAAAGGTAAGCTTGTATGAGCATAATGCCTGATATTTATAGCCTAATCTTTTATCCTTTTCTATATGTCCGTACTTTCCGTCACCGAGCAAGGGGAAGCCAACAAAGGAAAGGTGCGCCCTTATTTGATGCGTTCTTCCCGTAACAAGCTCAACCTCCAGCAAGGATATATCAAGCCTAGGATTGTAATCAATTACAGTGTATTTTGTAATGATTTTCTTTGAGCCCCTTGCTTCCCTTTCGTATATGCGCACGGAGTTAGTCCTTGAGTCCTTTACGTGAAAAGCAACAAGAGTATCCTCCGCTTTTGGAAGCTTGCCATGAACTGCACAAAGATACCTTTTTACAAGGTTATTTTCTCTGATTCTTTCGTTTATTGAACGAAGTGAGGCTGAGGTTTTTGCAGAAATAACCATTCCACAGGTGTTTCTGTCAATTCTATTGCAAAGCGCTGGTGCAAAGGAGCTTTCCTCCTTTGGCTTATACTCGCCCTTTTGTGCAAGATATGCTTGAATATGGTATATCAGCGTATTTCGGTCGCTTGCGCTTCCCTCTCCGCTTGTTTTGCCATCTCCATCACCACTATGCACTAAAACCCCTGTAGGCTTATTTACAATTAAAACCTCATCGTCCTCATAAGCTACATTGATTTCAGGCTTGATGGTATAAAGCTCACTTGAAGCAATTTTGTCGGAAAACAGCTCCTCAGAAAGAAACATTTGAACCGTATCTCCCTCTTGCAAAACCTGCTTCTGCTCTGCCCTTTTTCTGTTGACCTTGATTTTTTTAAGTCTTATAGACTTATACATTAAGGACAGAGGGATTCCCTTAACTGCCTTTTGCACAAATTTATCAAGGCGTTGACCTGCGTCGTTTTTATTTATCTTAAACTCTCTCATTTTCAACCATTCCTTTGTGTTTATTCTACCATTTTATACGAAATTTTTCAAGGTTATTTCGATTTTTTTGCTTTTTTAATTTACATAAATGAAAAAGTGTGATAAAATAAACCAAAAAGACCTAGGAGGTTAAAATGAATAAGAATATTTCTGCTACTGTTTTAACCCTTGGGTGTAGGGTTAATCAATATGAAAGCGATTACATAATGGAGGAGCTTGACCGTCTTGGAGTTGAAATTACCCCTCACGGCAAGGAGTGTGATATTTGTATTATCAACACCTGCTCCGTTACTGCAGAAAGCGACAGAAAATCCCGTCAGACAATAAGGAAATGCATTAAGGATTCACCTAATGCGGTAATTATTGTTACCGGATGCTTTTCTCAAATTAACCCAGAGCAAGCAAGCTCTATTGAAGGTGTACACTACGTGTGCGGTAATAATATAAAATCGCAAATTCCTAAAATCGCCCTTGAGCTTTTGGAAAAGCGTGGGGCTTGTGTTACAAGCATGGGCTCAATTTATGATGGGAAATTTGACGTAATGGGTGTTGGTGCTCCTATCACCAGAACGCGTGCATTTATAAAAATTGAAGACGGATGTGATTCAAAATGCGCCTACTGTATTATTCCTAAGGCAAGAGGCTCTGTTCGCTCCAACTCCTGTGAAAACATAACAAACGAGGTTAAAAAAATTGCCGAGCAGGGCTGTGTTGAGGTTGTTTTAACAGGAATTGTAACTGCCTCCTATGGAAAGGACCTGAAAAACGGCTTTGGTCTTGCAGAGCTAATTAAAGAGGTTTCCAAAATAGAAGGGATTGAAAGAATCCGTCTTGGCTCTCTTGACCCCAGCTCAATTACCAAGGATTTTGTAGATAAGATTAAGGGAATTAAGAAGCTAATGCCTCATTTTCACCTTTCTATGCAGAGTGGCTGTACAAGAACTCTTAATTCTATGAGAAGAAAATACAGCATTGATATGGCAAGAGCTGGCATTAGATATTTGAAGGAACGTATTCCTGACCTTATGCTATCTGCCGACGTAATAACAGGCTTTCCTGGTGAAAGCGATGAGGATTTTTCTGAAACGCTTAAGTTCTTTTATGAGGAAAAGTTTTGGCACCTACATATTTTCCCTTACTCTATTCGCAAGGGCACAGAGGCCTCTCTTATGAAAAATCAAGTGCCCGACCCTGTTAAAAAGGAAAGACTAAAAGCGCTTCAGGCTCAGCAAGCGCAGATTAAAGAGGAGCTTGTAAAAAAATACACAGATGGATACGAGACTTCCGTTTTGTTTGAAACCTTTGATGGTGAATTTGTATATGGACACACACCAAATTTCATAGAGGTTAAGGCTCCAGCTGGCGAGTCCTTTAGTGGCAAGCTCAAGGCAGTTAGGCTACTTGGATATGAAAATGAATATTTGATTGGGGAGATAATATAAAAAGCTTACGTATTTAGACGTAAGCTTTTTGCTTTTATTTTCCTTGTCGTTTATTCATTAGCTTTTTGATAAATGGTCGCACTAAAAACACAAATACAAGTGCAACTAGCGTAGCTAGGATAAATTGCCAATAAAGTGGAATTGGAGCAAGTGCAGTAACAAGTGAGGTTATGCCAGTGCCAATAGCTATACTACCTGCCACAAGACGAGTAATAGCTATTTCTACTACTAAAAATCCAATTGTTAAGGCAAGCCAAAACCATTCCATCCTAAAATCTCCTATACGTAAGCAGGTTTCTTTTTTGTTTTTTCCATTTGCGCTTGGTATATTTCCATATTTTGAGCTAAGCAGATTTCCTTTGAATACTTCAAAACGTCGTATTTGCGCTCAGCCTCGCTACATTTTGAAAGCGCAATTTTTAGTCCGTCCTTTTTCTTAAGTGAAAAAAGCGAATCATTATCAAGCAAATCCACGTGTCCCTTTATTCGTGATGCCAAAATTGGCTTTCCAAAATGCATTGCCTCAAGAACATTAAAGGGCAAGCCCTCTATTTTAGAGGCAGACACGTACACACTAGCCCTTTGAATATAGCTAGAAACGTCGGCTTGATAGCCTGTTATAAAGACTCTGCCTGATAGATTGTTTCTTTTAATGAGCTTTTCTAGCCTTGGTCTTTCACCACCGTCGCCCACCAAAATCAAACGATGCTCTGGCAAATTCTTTATCGCTCTTATCAAATATGCTTGATTTTTCCTCTTACTAAGCTCACCGACAAACACAAGTGTTTTTTCTTCCTTGTCAATTTCTCTTCTTGCCAGCTTGGAAAAATCTATGCCAATTCCGTTAATTTTAGACACTCCATCAAGAGAAAGCTTATTTTTCGTGGCAATTTCATAATCCTCATCATTCATAACTACGATATGGTCCGTTTGCTTTTTTGTAATTTTTTCACAGAGCAAATATATCGCATTATGCAGAGGCGAGAAGCCCTTTCCAAACAAATATCCATGCACCGTGTTCACTACGCGTGGGCGCTTCTTTATACCCTTAAGGGCAAGTCGCACAAAAAATGCACAAAGTGATGTATGTAGAAAGATTATATCGAAATTTTCTTCTTTTATAATAGCCTTTATTCTCTTAACTAAGGAAAAATTTTTGACTGACAGAGTGCTTTTTTCAAATTCTATATTGAAATCAGCGCCCTCTCCCCTTGCCATAACGTACACCTGATGCCCCATTTCTTTAAGAGCCTCTATGTATGGCAGGTGAAAATTGTTTATGTGCATCATATTTGATGCAGAAATAAGTATTTTCATTTTACGTATTTTTCATTTCTGTTGAACATCTTAAAGGGTGTTATCAAAATAATTTTGATATCACTATAGATTGTCCAGCCTTCTATGTATTTAATATCTAACTCTATTCTTCTTTCAATAGAAGTATTTCCACGGAAGCCGTAAATTTGAGCAAGCCCTGTAATGCCTGGCTTAACCTGATGCTTTACCTTATACATTGGAATAGTTTTTGAATATTCCTCAACGTACTTTGGTATTTCAGGACGTGGTCCCACTATCGACATGCTACCAAACAAAACGTTAAAGAGCTGTGGTAGCTCATCAATTCCAGTTTTTCTTAAAAAGGTGCCGAACCTTGTTTTTCTAGGGTCATAATCTGTTGTCCATGCAGAGTCGGACATTTCGTTTACCTTCATAGAACGGAATTTGTACATTGTGAATTCCTCATTATTTTTGCCTATTCTCTTTTGCTTAAAGATTACAGGTCCCTTTGAGGAAAGCTTAATGCCTATCATTGCAAAAAGCATAATTGGCAACGTCAAAATAATAAGTATTAGCGAAACGACAATATCAATGCATCTCTTTGCAAATGCATTCACCACATTATCAAGAGGAATTGCCCTGGTGTTAATAAGTGGCAGTGTGCCTATCATATCTACCTGACAGGCTGACTTAAAGTATTCAAAGGTTGCAGGAATAATCACACTTCTTACGCCATTTTTATCGCAGATATCCAAAAGCCCAAGAATCTCCTCGTTTTCCTTGCCCGTTAATGCAATTACAACCTCGTGTGGCTTCTGCTCCTTTATAGCCTTATCTAAATCCGTATATTCACCAAGCTTTTTAATCTCACTGGTCTTCTCATTAGTAACACAGCCTACGATGTGGTAGCCCAGATGAGGATACTCCTCAATTTGATGCTTATATTCTAAGGCTGATGCCCCAGAGCCAACTAGCAAAATTTTCTTTTTGTGCTTTGTTCTCTTTCTTGCAGAATGAAGAACCTTTATTATTATTGCATTCTTAACAGAGAGTGCAAGCGTTGATAATCCGACAGAAATCAAAGCTATTACCACAAGCTCATCAAGCTTTGAAAAGCATGCGATTACAACTATTGATACTCCTAGTATAAGCACATTTGCCATCAAAAGCTTCAAAAGTACCTTATAAAGTCTGGTTAGAAGCCTGGTCGTGTACAAGTCGAAAAGGAAGTAAACAATAACGCTTATCAAGGAAATGGCAACGGCAATAACAATTGCAGTTCCACCAATTGACATAAGCTCTATTTGCTTCATTATGAGCAGTGCTAGGCATATTGACGCAAAGTTGAGTAATGCATCAAGCAAGCAATGAAAGCCACTTGATAGAGTTTGACTATTTTGTCCCATCGTATCACCTCCAACTAAAAATTAAAGCACTAATACCAGATTAGTGCTTTTTGTTTTTCTTTAGCCAATCACAGTATTTCAAATATTCGGCACAAACCTGAGCTGAATCTCCATAAGCCCTTACACGTGCGTTCTCAATCCAAATTGTCTTTTGGCAAAGTCTTTTTATTTCGCCTAGATTATGAGAAACAATAACGAAGGAAACCCCGTCCTTTCTCATTTCTTCAATCTTCTCTGCACACTTAGCACGGAAGCTTTCATCACCTACGGACAAAATTTCATCCACCAGCAAAATGTCAGGATTTACATCTATGGCAATTGCAAAGCCAAGTCTTGCCACCATACCAGAGGAAAAGTTCTTAAGTGGTATGTGCATATAATCACCAAGCTCTGCAAACTCTACAATTTCCTTGTATTTTTGTTCAATTTCTTTTCTTGAGTAGCCAAGGATTGCACCATTCAGGTACACGTTTTCCTTAGCAGTTGCCTCATAGTCAAAGCCTGCACCAAGATTAATGAGAGGCGCAACCTTGCCTTCTACTCTAACAGTGCCCTCGGCAGGCTCCATAATATCGGTCAAAATCTTAAGAAGGGTACTTTTACCAGCGCCATTGTGACCGATAACTCCAATGGACTCACCCTTTCTTATGGTAAAGGATACGTCAATTAAGCGTCTATCCCTTTTCTTTTCAAGCTTTCCTCTGAAGAACCTTACAACCCATTCCTTTAGATTATCAACCTTTTCATCTCGAACAAGATAGTCCGCAGAAACGTTTTTAACCTGAATTGCAATTTCCTCGTCGGGAATATTCTCGTCAACCATTATGTTATAACTAAACGGGAAGCTTCCACCTACCGGTGGTTCAACCTTTGGCACTCCAAGCACCTTTGCTGGTGCCTGCTCTACCTTTTCGCTTTCTCCCTTTGTTTCTATTCTGTTATCCACTTTTTTCTCCAATTATTACAGATTATAGATAAATCTTCGTCTTGTGCATGCAAACACAATTGTTCCTATTAAAAATGCGCCAAGTCCAAAGGCGTATATAATCACCAGATTCCACGGGTCAAAGGACTCCATTCCCAGAGGACATCTAAATGCAATATCTCTAAAGAACTCCACATAATGGAACATTGGGTTCATCTTGATCACATACAAAATGATATTGCCCTCAAATCTATCAACCTTATAGAACATAGGTGTCAGGTATGTCCACAGAGTTAAAAATACGCCATAAAAATGCTGAACGTCCCTAAAGAAAACGTAAAGCGTTGCAAGTATCAGCGAAAGTCCATAGCTGAACAAAAACAATGCAGGTAGCACTACAAGCACTAACAAAAGATATGGGCTGAACATTGACCATGAGGAAACCATATTTGGTAGCTCTGCTGTGCCTATGTTGATCTCAGGGTTCAAAAACGCTACGATAAACATTACACCAAAAAATGCAATCAAGGAGAATGCAAAGTTGATGCAAGCAGTTAGATTACATGAAATCGGGAATACGTATTGGGAAATTTTGTTTTTTGTCAAAAGTCCACGATTATTAACAATTGAGGTCATGGATTGAGTTGTGCCCGCCCTCATTACTGCGAAGGTGATAGTACCACAGAACAAATACAGTGCGTAAGTAGGGTCGTCGCCGTATCCAAGCACCGTTCCAAAAACCACAAGCATTACTAACATGTTGAGTAGTGGCTGAAGAACTGTCCACACAACGCCGATTGCAGAGTTACGATACTGAATTTTTACATTTCTATTAACTAGCTCTCGAACTATGTTGGCATTTTTTCTAAAGCTTTTTGCCTTTAGATTAAACCATTCCTTGAGATTGGCTGGCTTATTAGTTTCTCTAATTTTTTCCATTTCAAATTCCTGTTAAACTTAAATAATTTTCATACGTTGCACCAATTGTGTGAGCAAACGCAATGCATTATATTTAATATTATCATAAAAAAGTATATTTGTCAAGCAAAGTGAAGCTTTTGACGAAATTTGTCAAAAAAGTGAATTTTTAGAAATTCATTTTTCTAAGCTCAAGGACTAGCTCCTTGTACATATAAAGTGAGCCCAGACAAGCAACTGCTCTTTTATTTTCGCGCGCCTCGGTTATGCATGATTCAAGTGCCTCTTTTATGCTATCAAAGCCCTGCGCCTCAACGCCTAAGCCGGAGTACACGTCAGCATATTCCTTTGCGTCAAGAGCACGAGGATTGTCAGGGGTTATTGTAAATACCTTTTCTGCAACAGTTGAGATTTTCTTTGCAATAAGCCTATAATCCTTGTCTTTCATAACACCAGTTATAATATACATTCCCTTTTGTGGGAAGTATCTTTCGATGCTGTCAACGGCAGAAAATACGCCCTCTGGGTTATGAGCTCCATCAAAAATAACGGGGGGAGTGGCTAAAATTCTTTCAAATCGAGCCTTCCAACGAGCCTTTAAGAATCCATTATAAATTGAGTCAATCGGTATATTCAAGCCTTGAGATTTTAGTATTTCGATTGCCTTTAATACATTCGATGCATTGACTGGCTGATAGGTCCCGAGAAGCTTTATTTCTACATTATTATAGCCTTCAAAATCAAAGCTTGTTCCCTCAAGGCTAGTTTTTATTATTTTGATTTTCGAGTGGTCAATGGTGAAAAATGGCGCATTTCTTTTCTCTGCGAGGGTTTTTATCACCTCATACGCATCCTTATCCTCACCACACCAAAGGCAAGGCACGTTATTTTTGATTATACCTGCCTTTTCGCCTGCAATTTTCTCCACGCTATCACCCAAAATTGAGGTATGGTCAAGAGAAATGCCCGTAATGACAGATAAAACCGGTGTGTCGATTATATTTGTTGAGTCAAGTCTTCCACCAAGTCCACATTCAAGCACAACATAGTCGCATTTATTTTGACTGAAATATTCAAGGGCAATAGCAGTAACGAGCTCAAATTCAGTTGGCTTGTCTTTCATTTTGTCAGCAACGAGCTTAACCCTTTCGGTAACACTCACAAGCTCACTATTTGAAATACTTTCGCCGTTTATTGCCATTCTTTCATTAAAGGTCTCAATATATGGTGAGGTGTAAAGTCCCACCCTATAGCCTGCCTCACATAGCACTGACGAAAGCATTGAGCAAAAGGAGCCCTTTCCATTTGTCCCTGCTACGTGTATGAATTTCAAGCTTTTTTGGGGGTTTTCAAGTCCATTACAGAGCTGTGCTATTCTTTCAAGCCCTGGCTTGCAAAACTCCCAATTTATAGAGTGAATATATTCAAGTGCTTCTTCGTAATTCATTTACTTTCCTCTTTTATGATTTTGGCGAATTTAATTTTTTGATTTGTGCTGAAACACTTTTGCTTCTCAGTAGCATATACAAAAGGAATAGCTCCACTGCTCCAACTACCAGATAATTAAGGAAGCGCCAGCCCATTAAGGTAAAAAAGCCCATATTTTGCGTTGCCATATAAAATTCAGACAAGCCATAGGTTTTTATAATTATGGATCCTACTATATGTGATACACAAACAGCAAGGGTAAGCCTAGGCAGTGTATTTTTAGTATGCAAGCCCTTGTAGCACAAGCCACTTAAAACACCGATAAGCACACTGGCAATAGTGATGATTGGATTAATTTCATAGCCCACCAACAGACAGCCGATTAGGTCAGCAGTTAAGCCGACGAAGCCTCCATATATTGGACCGAGAGCAATTCCTGTAAACAAGATTGGCAGATTTTCAAGGCTGAATCTTATTACCCCGCCGTGTGGGAATGCAAGAAGCTTACCAAAAACTATGCTTAGCGCAACCATTATTCCCATAAACATAAGCTTATGGATTGAAAATGGTGCTCCCTTTCCCTTTTTTTTCGTTTCATTCTCTTGATTTTGCATAAAAAAAACACCTCCAAAAAATAAGTACAGATTTTGCACCATTTTGGAGATGAGTCCAGCGGGATGCAACATACGAACCGCAACCACAAGGGTTTTCGTCCCACAGGCAACTCCCCGTCCCATGAACACTTAACGCACGTACGTTTACTCTGTAAAATCTACATAAATCATAGCACATTCATACTACTATTTCAAGTCTTTTCTTCTATTTATGAAATTTTTTATTTTATACACAAAATTTAATGGTTTTTTAACTATTTGTTGACAAGCAAAAAAAGTTGTGGTAATATTCTTATATATTTTATTATGGAAAGGAGCGCTTATGAATATTCTTTTGGCTATTTCTGATGCCCACGAGCATAGTGGGGATATTTGGCATGCTATTTTGCACGCCCTGGAGCATTCACTTTTAGATACACTTATAAGCATTCCTTTGCTTTTTCTTGCTTATTTGCTAATGGAATTTCTCGAAAGAAAGGCTTCCGCAAAAATGGAGCGCACCCTTGGAAAAATCGGCCCTTACGGTCCTATTGTAGGCTCGCTTCTCGGTTGCGTGCCACAATGTGGCTTCTCTGCCTCTGCTTCTAATCTTTACACTGCTGGCTTAATTACCGAGGGCACGCTTATCTCTGTGTTTCTTTCTACCTCTGACGAGGCTATGATTATGCTATTCAGCTCGCCAGGCTCTGCCCTTGAGATTATCAAGCTACTTATTACAAAGATTATTTTCGGTATTATTTTTGGATTTTTGCTTGATGGTATTCTGAAGGCTACGAGGACAAAAAAGGTAAGCGTTGAAATGTGCAAGGACTGTGGTTGTGAGGAGGAAAAAAGCATTTTTCTCCCTGCCCTAAAGCACACCTTGAAAATGACATTGTTTATTTTCGTTATCAATCTCGTGCTTGGCTTTGGCATGGAGCTTTTAGGTGATGATAAAATAAGCCAATTTCTTTTGAGCGATTCTCCATTTCAGCCCTTTGTGACTGCTCTCGTTGGCCTTATTCCAAACTGTGCGGTATCTGCCATAATTACAAAGCTATATATTGCAGGACATCTTTCCTTTGGCTCTACTATTGCAGGGCTTTCAACCGGTGCCGGTATCGGTCTTGCCGTTTTATTCAAGTCTAACCCTGTCAAAAAGGAAAATCTAAGAATTGTTGCCTTCCTTTATGTGTCTGCGGTTTTGTGTGGCATTTTGCTGAATATTATTGGATTATAAAAAAAGGACGAATTGGCGTACCTGCGATAAAGCAGGTGCGCCGTTTTCTTGACTTTACAATGGATTTGTGATATAGTATACAATGATATAAAGATGAGGAGGTAACAAGGAATATGGAATATCGAGGATTCTTGAATTTATCCGTGCTCGGTGATCTTATAGTTGTGCCTATTGTTATTACACATAAAGAGTTGAATGTTGATGCAGAAGTTGTTATAAAAATAGAATACAAAGATAATACATATTTAGGAATAGGTAAAAGTCTCGAATGGACGGATGCCTTTGCAAATCTTCAAAAGGCTTTGCCAGATGGTGTAAATATCCAATGCTGTATGACATGTAAATATGGAACACTATGCCCGTACGGAAACATTCCTGACTATATTCTTTGTTCAAAAAATGTCGTAATCAATGACAAGGACGATGTTATTGATTGGCTTGACAAAGCAGACATAGAGGATATTAAAAGATCTTCTTTGAGTTTGTGTGAACAATATGCTGCTTCAAATGAAAGTGACTACACCTATAACGACTACTTATACTATCTAAATCATTGAAAGGATTAAATCGAGATTAGCTTTTGTGTCCACAAAAGCAGTGCTTGTCAAGAAATTTGACAAAACATAGATGAATATTAAAAGGCTTGACAATCTGACAAGGCTCATTACCGCCCGACAGTACACCTATAAGGTGTAACACACTATACCTTGCCTGCAAGACGTGTAAAAAAAAGGACAGAGAAATCACGTTCTCTGTCCTTTTGCCGTTGGGGCGAACTGCGTTCGCTCGCGGGCGTTCACAGAACGCCCCTACGAATATGATTTTCTATCGGCAGGTAAAACCTGCTTTATGGAAGACACTCCTTCTCGTCCTTTTTATTTTTCTATTAGGTGCTTGAAGGTGCTTTCAAAATATTCGTAGTCATTTGCGCCATAAAAGCTTGATATTATCTTACCATTTGCATCAAAAACTACGGTGTAGGGGTATGAGTCCTCTCCACCCAAGCTCATATAGAGCTCATCTCCGCCTGTGTCTCTGGCAAAGGTAATTTTTGAATCCTTGAAATACTCCTCTATAAATTCAGGAGCCTTGTCATTATAATAGTAGCTATGAACTGCAATTACGTTTATTTCGTTTTCATAATCAGTTGCAAGCTTATCCAGCTCAGGCATTTCGTAAAGACAATATGGACACCAAACGCCCCAAAAGTTTATAATTGTTATTTTGCCTGTGGTTGTTGGATTTATGCTCTCTCCAGTTTCACCGTTTTCATCAATTATTTGTACGTCTATATCAACAGTGTCGTCACAGGAATAAAGAGAAAACGCAACTAGCAAAAGCAATATTATTGCAAATATTCGTTTTTTCATTAATACTTCTCCTGCTTCATTAATCTTATTGAGCAAATTGAGGCTACAAAAAAGCATACTGCGCAAATTATAAACAGAAAGTAGGATTTTGAGTACATTTGGAATGCGCCCATTGCAGATAAGGAAAAGCTAAGCGCAAAGGAAATTTTTACTGCCCTTGTGTTGACCTCTTTTTTTACAATTCCATAAACTGCCGTGCCAATTCCCACAAGGGACAAAACAGCTAATATAATCATAACCACGGCTGTAACGGTGTAAATATCGTTATAAACATACTGAAAAATGTTTAAGTAGTTAGTATCGGCAGTTGTAATTCCTGAATTGTTAAGTCGGTTTTCGCTTACTCTAATAAGTGGTGTAAAAAGAGATAGCACAACTATTAGATGTGATAACATAATGAGTAAAAAATGCTTCTTATGCATAGCTATCCCCTCCTTGTTTTTTCTTATTTTAGCATTATTTTTATTTTGTGTCAATAGTATTGACATTTTAATTTTCCAGTGATATAATGTAGAAAAAGCGAAGACGGAAAGAGTAGCATTATTCTTGATTTCAGAGAGAGTGGCGCTTGGTGTGAGCCATTTATGAGAGATTTTGCGAAGACCACTCCATCAGCTACGGGCGGTAAAAAGCCTTGTCGTACCTCTGCGTTAAAGAGTAATTAAGTTAAAGCTCGGGTGGAACCGTGTGAATTTGTTATTTGCACCCCGACAGGTATTTTCCTGTCGGGGTGTTTTTTATTTGTTAATTTATTAAAGGAGAAAATATATGAAGGCTTTTATTAACGAAAAGGAAGTCCTTTTTGATGAGGGACAAAGCGTTTTTGACGCATCAAAAAATGCAGAGCTAATTGACCGTAGTGTTATTGCCTGCAGAGTTAACGGAAATTTATGTGAGCTTACCAAGGCTCTTTGTGATGGCGATAAGGTTGAGCTATTGACCTTTGCACAGGCAGACGGCAAGCACGTATTTTGGCATACTGCATCACACATTTTGGCTCAGGCTGTAAAGAGACTTTACCCTGAAACAAAGCTAACAATAGGTCCTGCTATTGAAAATGGCTTCTACTATGATTTTGATTCTGCAATTTCCTTTACCCCAGAGGTGCTTAAGAGCATTGAGGATATGATGAAGAAGATTGTTAAGGAAAATCTTAAGATTGAGCGCTTTGAGCTTCCAAGAGATGAGGCTGTGAAGTTTATGGAGGAAAGGAATGAGCCATACAAGGTTCAGCTTATCAACGAGCTTCCAGAGGATGCTATTATCAGCTTCTATCAGCAGGGTGATTTCGTTGACCTTTGTGCTGGTCCTCACCTTTTTGCAACTGGTGCAGTTAAGGCATTGAAGCTACTTCAGTGCACCGGTGCTTACTGGAAGGGCGACCAAAGCAACAAGCAGCTACAAAGAGTTTATGGTGTTGCCTTCCCAACCAAGGACGAGTTAAATGCTCATATTACTGCTATGGAGGAGGCAAGAAAGCGCGACCACAACAAGATTGGTCGTGAGCTTGAATTCTTCACAACCGTTGACTCTATCGGTCAAGGCTTGCCAATTCTTATGCCTAAGGGTGCAAGAGTAATTCAGTTGCTTCAGCGTTGGATTGAGGATACTGAGCAAAAACGTGGTTATCTTTTGACAAAGACTCCTTTGATGGCTAAGCGTGAGCTTTACAAGATTTCAGGACACTGGGATCATTATCTTGATGGTATGTTTGTGCTTGGTGATCCTGATGACTATACTAAGGAATGCTTTGCGCTCCGTCCTATGACCTGTCCATTCCAATATCAAGTGTTCTTGAACAAAAAGCGCTCTTACAGAGACCTTCCTATGCGTCTTGGCGAAACCTCTACTCTATTCAGAAACGAGGACAGCGGTGAAATGCACGGTCTTATTCGTGTAAGACAGTTTACTATTTCCGAGGGACACTTAATCTTGCGTCCCGACCAGTTGGCTGAGGAATTCAAGGGCTGTCTTGAGCTTGCTAAGTATTGTCTTGAGACTATTGGTCTTTGGGAGGACTGTACCTTCCGTTTCTCACAGTGGGATCCTAAGCGTACTGACAAGTATGAGGGCACTCCTGAGCAATGGAACGAGGCACAGGAAATTATGGGTAAGCTTCTTGATGAAATTGGTCTTGATTATGAGATTGGTATCGATGAGGCTGCATTCTATGGTCCTAAGCTTGACATTCAATGTAAGAACGTTTTCGGCAAAGAAGACACAATTGTAACAATTCAAATTGATATGCTTCTTGCTAAGAAGTTTGGTATGGAATACGTTGATTCTAACAATCAGCTCGCAACTCCATATATTATTCACCGTACGTCTATGGGCTGTTATGAAAGAACACTTGCGCTTATTCTTGAAAAGTATGCAGGTGCGCTTCCACTTTGGCTATCTCCTACACAGGCAGTTATCATTCCTGTTAACTCTGAGTTTGATGATTACGCTAAGGAAATTGAAGCTAAGATGCTTGCTTGCGGTATGAGAGTTGAGGCTGACCTACGTAATGAAACTATGGGTAAGCGTATTCGTGAGGCTCAGCTACAAAAGGTTAACTACGTAATCGTTGTTGGTGCTAATGAAAAGAAAGCCGGCACTGTTTCACTTCGTGCACGTGGTGGTATCGACCTAGGTGTTATGCCTATTGATGAAATGATTAGCAAGCTAAGTCAAGAAATTGATGAAAAGAAAAGATAATTTTAGGAAATAATATATAAAACAATCAAAGGAGATTTTTATGTCAGAAAGAATTGAGGCAAGCTCTCTTTTCAACATTGGCTATGGTCTTTATGCCATTTCCTACAATGATGGAAAAAGAGACAACGCGTTTATATGCAATACTGTTGTTCAATTGACAAGCACTCCCTTGCAAATAGCTGTTACTATAAATAAGGCAAATTATTCTCACGACGTTATCAAAAGCACAAAAAAAATGAATGTAAATTGCTTAAGCATCGACACTCCCTTTGAGATTTTTGAGAAATTAGGCTTCAAGAGTGGCAAGGATCACTCAAAGCTTGACGGTATTTTATATTGGAATTCTTCAAATGGGCTTGCTGTGCTAAGTGCTGATTATGCAAATTCATTTATTTCACTAAGCGTTAATGATTGCATTGACCTTGGTACACACTCAATGTTCATTTGTACTGTTACAGAGGCTGTGAATATTACAGAGATTGAGACTATGTCTTATTCCTATTATCACAAAAACGTAAAACCAAAGCCCCAAGCACAGAAAAAGTCAGGGTACGTGTGCAAAATTTGTGGTTATATCCACGAGGGTGATACCCTTCCTGAGGACTTTGTGTGTCCAATCTGTAAGCACGGTGCCGAGGATTTTGAAAAGCTATAAACTAAAAAGCACTTGACAAAATGTCAAGTGCTTTTTCTTTGTTTTTTAAGACCTGCAAATTTTTTGTAAAGAGATAATAAGTAAATTGCTCTTCTTTATCAAGCGTTGTGTCGGCGGTTAGGAGACGAGGAAGTGTTGCCTGCCTTTATGATAAACTTGACAGTTTTGATTCCAAAGAAATTATCTTTTTTTGTTGGATTATAGCTTTCAATTAGAGCTTTTACAAATTTTTGATCGCTAACCATTATAACTTTAGAATAATCATTGAGTGATATTGAATATTGATCGGATATATACACCTCAATGCTTTCAACGTTCTCTTGCTTTAATATTATTTTTACTATCTCATCAATAAAATTAAGCTTATTAAATAAGAACTCAAATTCTCTTTTTTTAAATTCACATTTTGGAAAAGATATTGCATATTCAAATGAATCATATGTTTCAAAAATATCTTCGCATTCTATGCTGTTTTTATCATTTGTTAAAGTAAAATAATTACTATTGCATTCAAGCAATTCCAATATTTCATTTTGATAATTCTTAGGTTCAAATTGAATTCCGAACTTATTATTCATCATAAATTCATCTAGTTCACTATAAACAAGATTGATATTTATATCTTTTTTCAATTTTATTAAAAAAATGTTTCTAACACTCATTATTTTACTCCCCATAATACGGAAATACCTTTCCTGTTTTTCCGTTCCAACGCCACACCCCTTTGTACCTCCACCCTAGAAGTGTTTTCTGTCTCCATAAAGATTTTGTAATTTCAAAATACATTTGCCTAAAGCAGTATGAGACAAATCATTTATTGAATCTGTTATCAAATATGATGATTCCAAAAGTCTTTGTTTCTTTCCATACTTGAAATAAATTTTACCTTCATTTGCATACGATAACAACTCACTAATTTCAGGAACAATGACTTTTTGTATTTGTTCTAATTTCCACAATGACTCTTTGCCATCAAGTATTGCTTTTTTTCTTTTTCTGCACAATCTAATATTTCAATCAACAAGCAAACAAATGAATTGTTTTTATTCATTACCTTCTTAATACAGATACCCACCACTTTTCTTCTTTCTCATTGCCCGTAAATATATCGATGTGTTTTCAAATGCGTCTTTTTTTGTTAAATGAAATTTTGGTGATATAGATGAATCACCCGAAGAATTGTCCACCAACACACAAGAAAGATTTTGAAGTGCGGCGAATCTATAAAATATTTCGTTCGTGAGTCTTTTATAAAATGGGCTTTTGATGCAATTTATCAATTCTCTTGTAAGTTTTTTCATAGTCAAAATCACATCTCTGTCGTAATAATCTAAATATCTTACAGGGAGTTTAAGTTTTATTTCAGAACCCAAGCTATTCGTTCTTCGAACTAGATACCTTACTATTTCCAAAGGAATATCACTATCCCTGTTTTTTATCATTAAATCAATCACCAAGTTAATTTTCCTTAAATCATTCAAAGCTTCGCTTCTCATAGTTACAATGTCAATTCTTTTATAATATCTAAACAGATAGAACAATATAAAACTTATGCAAGTTCCTTCCATTTTCTCTCCTTTTAAGGTACAATTTTTAAGGTTGACCATAAAATATTTGTAACCACATTTGGATCGTTTACATACAATCCCATATTTGGTCCTGTGTTAAGTTTTCCATATTTCATAACGTTGGCGATCATTGTATGATGACCTTCAGAAACATGTAAAGTTCCATTGATTTTTGTATAAGAACTTGTCGCCGTGAGGTAATCATACGAGTTATATTTAGCTAAAATCCCACTCTGAGATACTTGTGTTTGACCGGGTCTTATGCCAGTTTCATCCAACGTTTTCAAAGCTTTAGTTATGCGTGGTTCTGGTTGAAAAGTATTTGATGAAGTTGCCGATGAAGCTTGAATTTGTAGAGACACTGGGTATCAAAAGGCACCCTTGTCCCTTTTGAGTTAATTAATCATCAATTCCTTGGAGACGAGGAAGCGTTGCCTGTCTCCTTAATTTTCTCTTGTTTTTGCTATATGAATGCCTGGAGTTCCTTTTCCGTCACCTACATATCGCTTTTCGGGAGTTGTATCATTTTTGAATTTTATAATGTACAAAGATTCAATACCCACCTCTTTTGGATCAATAACATTGTAAACAATATCCTTAATGTATATGCGATACACTTCCTCTGTTGTATAAATATCATAACTAATTGTAAAAGTTGTTTTTTCGTTATTATCATTCGATGAATGTATAGCTCCATAATCATAATAATCATAACATTTACCATTGTAATAATTTATCAACATCTGCAACCATATATCAAAATTCTCAGTTTGTCTAGTGCTCTCTGTAAATAACGATTTTAGTTCATCAAAATCCTTTTCTTCCAATTCATCTAATAAATTTTCTAACCTTGAAGCCATATATTCTGAATAGTCTTTTGAATAAAACGGATTGTTGGAAACATAACATGATGTTAAACACATCAAAAACACTAACAAAATGGGTATTATTACTTTTTTCATAATGCACCTCATCAAAATCGTAGTATTGCAGTCATAGCTGGATCATGAAAATACCAACCTTCTGCTTCTCCACTATTCTTAAACGCATAGTACATACCGACATTATGAAAATCAAGTATATATTCTACGCTTATTCTGCTTGCATCTGTCTTCAATGAGTTGGAATCAAAAATAGTTTGCCACCATTCTGTGGAGACACTGGGTGCCAAAAGGCACCCTTGTCCCTTTTTAGTTAATTAAAACGTCATTCCTTTGGAGACGAGGAAGTGTCACCTGTCTTCACGTCTTCCTATCTAGAAAATTTTGTTCTTAAAATGATATGAGTAACAAGCATAAGGGCAGCACAAACAACCCCCAAAAAAAGTATTTGATTATGATTCAACGGAATATGCAGTGTTTTGAGCAAGTTTTCTGCGCTTGCAGAACCTAGTATTTCGTCATATATTCCAAAAATGCTAAACAATACAGTAAACACAGTTGAAATAACATTTACAATTATCATTATTATTCTAACAAATAACATCATTTCAGAATATACCCCTTTCCATTGGCTCTTGCGACTGGATCGCTACAAAAAGCAGAGTAAACCGTATTTCCCCATGCATCATAGTGATAAAGTGTTACGATTTGACCTTGCTCGTTGTATATACCTAATTATACCATAAAACCAAACACTTTGTGTTTGTTAGCATCGAAAGATGCGTGTTTTCTTTCTTTTGACAAGAAAACGTTTTAGCCGTCAGCATAAGCTTCGCAATAGCTTGTCTATTGAAGCAAGAAGCTTGTGCTATATCACCCCTGTAAATTTTTTGTAAAGAAATCACACAATCGGGACCGAGGGTGCATTTGCACCCTTGTCCCTTTTGAGTTAATTAAAATGTCGTTCCTTTGGAGACGAGGAAGTGTTGACTGTCTTTTTGATCAATTCATTAATAACTGGATTCTTATTCACAAAATATATCAATTGTTTAATATTTTTTTGTGTCATAGAAAATCCAATTTTTTCTCCGTTATTTCCTACGAGAAATACCATAGGCTTAAGATAAATCGTTGGTATTATCGAATACTGAAATAGTTTAATTTCTTTGATTTCATATTTCTGAATACATTCCCAACTGATTTCAATTTTTCCATCTGTGACAGTTTTATCATCTAAATAAATAATTCGATACGCATATTTATGAATTGCAAAACAAATTATCCACATTCCCAAGTATTGTAAGATGAAAAACACGGATGTAAACAAATCTTTTTTTATTGGAAATACAAGAATAGGCAGCAGTTCAATCAATAACACGACAGCTGGAGCTAAAAACGAAAACACAATCAATTGTGCATGTGATATAATTTTTTTCATATTTAGAACCATAACCAACTAAGTGTTGCCTTTCTTCCTCTTTTTCTTTTCAAATGTTATAAGTGCAACTATAAAACAAATTAGAGTAATTGGAATTGCTAAAATAACTATCGTTGGCATTTTTTTGTTTTGCGTTTAATAGTATGCTTCTATTTCACGAGTAATTACATCAGCAGTACCGCCACTTCCATATACGGTATAGGTTACTATAGCCTTATACGTTCCGCCTTCTGTTAGCTGAATTGAATGTGCTCCATCTGCGCTATAGTCGTTTATGAGATCCTTCCAGTAAGCGCCATCTACATTGTTGTACCACCACCAGGTCTTCTTCTGTAGTTGTATTTCTACCTTTATGGTAGTTGTTAAGTTTTTGTACCCGTTACAAACATATTCTACAGTTGCAATTCCTGTTGAGTCTATTGTAAATTCTTCTACTGTATTTGCAGTATTGTTATATCGTGGCATTATTTCTACCGCTGTTGTTGGCAATATCATAGCAAATAGCATTACACAAAGCATTACAAAAGAGATTATTCTATTTCGCACCTTCATATTTTTCCTCCTTTCTTTTTTTGTTTTTTCTCCCTCTATAATTAAAGAGTCTTTTGTTTTTCAAAAACCTTCATTTTTTTGAAAATTTTCCAAAAAATATTATAATGGCGTAATCTTGACTATGTAGAGCTTGGGTGATATAATTAAGAAAAACTTTTAAGGGACTGGGAAATGTTACTTTTTTATTTATCTTTAATCGATGAGGAAAATGTCAAGGATATATTTGGAGACATATATGAGCATCATTTGGATTGGATGCTGAAAATCGCATACCATTTTTCAAAAAGCGAGGCTGATGCACAGGACATTGTCCACGACGTATTTATGGAAATAATCAAAAACGACTGCTCCATTCCCATAGAAGACTATGACAAAACAAAGGCTTATCTATTCATTTGCATACGAAACAGAGCAACAAAAATTAAAAAGTCAAAAATCAAGCAAAAATTCACAAGCATTGACCACCTTTTTAATATATCAGCAGAGGATAATTTAGAGGATCAAATTGTAAAAGATGATATTCGCTCCTCGTTACTTACCTTTATAAACAAATTGTCAGATAAATACAAGGACATTTTAACTCTAAATCTGGTTTACAACAAAACTTCAAAAGAGATTTCAAAAATAACGTGCATTCCGCAAAAGACTGTTGAAACACGCTTAAGACGAGGTAAAATAATATTAAAGGAAAAGTTTAAGGATTTAGATATATGAGTGCTAATATAGAACTAAAAAGAGTGCTTTTGGAAAGCACTCTTGCAGAGATTAAGGCAATTGAAGAATTAGATTACTCCTTTGTTAAAGCAGACGAAGCCTTCAAGGCAAGAATCAAGCAAGATATGAGGACCTTTTCCAGCTTCAAGCCAAGGAGATTTTTTCTTATTCTTGCAGCTACACTTACTATTTGCTTTTGCATAGCGCTATCCGTCTCTGCCGACATGCGAAACGGAATTATTGATTTTTTTGTCAGAACCTATGATAGCTTTTCAGAGATATTCTTTGAAAGGGGCGAGGAAATAGCCCCTGATACAATAGAGGTTGAATATCAGCCCTCTTATTTCAAGGAAAACGGCTATGAAAGGATTTATTACAAGAAATATAATTCCATGATTTGCACAAGGTGGACAAGGAATTCACAGGAGGTTAGCCTTTTGCAAAAGACTATTGGCAATGGTAACCCATCGGTAGATACTGAAAACGCAGACTGTAACACTACATACGTAGGCGATTTGAAGGTGATTTATACATACAAATATGCAACATACAACGTTTATTGGGTGCAGAATGGCTACTATTTTTCTCTCCAATGCCATTCAAGCATGAGCTGGAGCGACGTTGAAAAAATCATTCTAAGCACAGCCATTGTTGAATAAAAAAGCAAGCACAGTGCTTGCTTTTTTAGCTATTATAAATCTCATCGGCGTATTCGTTAAAATAGTCAATAAGATCTGTGTCTAGATAATCGAAAACCTCCTCGGCAAGGTTCTCGGGAATTCCATAGTATGCCTCGGCAATTGCGCCAGCCATAGCACCTATGGTGTCACCATCTCCACCTAGGGAAATTGCATTTCTTACTGCGTCCTCAAAATCCGTTGATTCAAGAAAGCACATTATTCCCTGTGGCACGCTTCCCTGACAGGTTACGTCGAATTTATAGCTTGGTCTTATTTCATCAAGAGTAAAATCAAGGTCGTAATAATTTTCTTGTATGTAATCTTTTATTTCGCTTTTGGTTTTGCCATTTCTAGCTAAGAAAATGCAAGCTGAAATTGCTTGTGCGCCCTTTATGCCCTCTTTGTGGTTATGAGTTACCTCTGCACTCCATTCAGCTAAGGTCTCTGCTTCCTTGAGAGTTTTGGCAATCCAAGCAGTTGGGGACACGCGCATGGCAGAGCCGTTTCCGTAGCTATTATATGGTCCTAGGCGTTCGTTTTGTAGCCATTGATAAAATCTAAAGCCGTAGCCAGCGTCGGAATGAGCATTGCCCAGCTGACGCATCAGGCTTATGAGCTTTTTTTGGAAGTCATCCTTATTGTGATAGTCAGAGCTTACCAAGGCACAACCAACTGCTATTGTCATTATACTATCGTCAGTGGCACGGCATCCTCCTTGAAAAAAGGGGAAGGTCTTGGTCTTATCCGACTCAAACTCGTAAGGTGAGCCACATACGTCACCTATTATTGCTCCTAACATTTTATTCTCCTGCCTTTGGTTTTTGCTTGCCCACTATTGCCTCTATTACTCTCTTTGTTTCATTTTCATCATTTGTTGAGTACTGAATTTGAAGTATGTCGCCAGCGTGCAATAGCTTTCCTCCGTGACCATCGACCTCCTGGCTTTTAGCGCTAGCCTTCTTTACAGATAAAACGAAAAGATTTGCAGGCCAAAAAATATCTCTTATCTGCTTTCCTACAGCAAAGGCTCCTGCCATTACCTCAACCTGCTCCTTGACTATTTTTGCTTCCTTTCCGCGGTTAAGCTCCTCGATTTTACCCTCCATAGCGGTGTCATTTATAGAGGTTGTTTCAAATAGCTCGGTTACAAAATATGAAAGAATTGCTACTATAACAATCGCTAAAATATTTTCATAGCAGGACAGAGCCTCTATTGCAAATACGATTGCCGTTAATGGTGTTTTCATAACACCAGACATGGTTGCAGTTATGCCAAGAATAATGATTATTCCGTATAGCTCCTCGCCTCCACCAAGAGAAAGAACGATTTTTCCAACAATTGAGGCAACGATTGCGCCAAGTGCAAGGGTTGGAATAAACATACCACCCGTTATACCATTTTTATTAGCAGACAACGTCAGGGTTGAGCGCACAATCAATACCAAAATCAAAAGTGTGATTGGTACGCTTCCTGCGAATATTTGATGAATTAGCTCATGACCTGTTGAAACGTTAGAAAAGGACACTAGTCCCATTATTACCGTTACGGTCAAAATTGCAAATATTTTATATTGTGGCTTTACCCCAGCAAGCCTTTTGCTGAAGAATTTTGAAAGTAGCTTATAGTAGTTCAAGAGTAAAACTCCAAAGATACCTATTGCTAAGCCCACTACCAACGGAACCCATAGTTGTTTTAGCTCAAGGGCTGACATTGGTGCAACATCAAAGAGCTGAGTTGAAACTCCAAGCCATGGAGCAAATATTTGATTCGCTATGCTTGAGAAAACAACAGAGCTTGATGCCACAATCATAATTGTTGGAGAGATACGCTGATGCGCCTCCTCGATTGCAAAGAGAATTCCAGATATTGGTGCGCCTGTTGCTACGTAGAAGCCAGAGCATGCTCCACCAGTCATTGAATATCTATCCCATGCCGTATGCCGTCTTGCTAAAATATAGACACTTCCCCTGCCTATTGAGGTTCCCATTTGAACGGCAGGACCCTCATTGCCAAGAGGAACGCCTATTAAAAATGTAACTAAGGACATTACAAAAACGCCCAGGAGATTTCTAAGCCACTTGAAGGTAACAAGGTCGCGAAGAATTGCTATGCTGGTTGGAATTCCTCCACCCTTAATATTGGGAATTTTCTTGTAGATGAATGCAAAAAGCAGGCTTATGCCAAAAAGCGCAAGAATAACCAGTGGCAGAAAGTAAAGATGCCCCCTTAAATACTCGTAGCCCATTTCGGACACCTCTATTACGTGCTTTGCACATAGCTTGTACAGGTTTACAACAAGTGCTGTTAATGTTCCCGTAACAAAGCCAAAGACAATTGAGGGCACTATGAAATTTATTATAAAGCTTCTAGCACTATCATTTCTTTGCATTTTTTCTCCTTACAAAACCTTGTTTTTTACATAAATTGAATTATTTGGAACTACACCTTCGACAACAGAATTTGGCACAATAACGCATTTATCGCCGATTTGCGCATTTTCCTTTACCACAATTGGCCCAGACACAGAAAATTCGTACATTAGGTGCTTAAAGGAAAAGCCGACGCGTCTTTCCTTAGCTACAATGCTATGTCCTGTTGAATATAGTAAAGTGTCGTTTCCTACGGTTGCGTTATTTTCAATGGTTACAGGGCCTGAAAAATAGACACTGTCCCCTATTTTTACGTTATCACCGATTTTTGTCATACCTAGCATATCAACAAACAAATCCTTGCCGATTTGCAGATTTTTGCCGTGGTTAGGGAAAAGAATGTTTAAGATTTCCTCTCGGCGTTTTTGGGTAGTGGTTGGCGCATTTATTTCAGAGCAAAGGCGATGAGTATAAATATACATAAGACCTAGCCTTATGCCAGTTGAATTAAACGTCTTACCCTCATAAATTCTAAGATAGCTTTTCGGTAGGCTTCTGTAGCCAAGATCCCTTAGTGTCTTACGAAGCTCCTCGTTTTTGCCGACCTTTTCTTCCTTTTTTGCAAGCAGTGATTGGCTTTTATCAATTATTTTGATAACTCTAGCCGGATTGCCTACGGCAAGCGATGAAGCCTCAATGCTTTCGGTGACATGGGCACCTGCACCAATTACTGTATTATCGCCAATTGAGGTATCACCATCAATTTTGACGCCTGCGCATATCCAGGTGTCGCTTCCAATGTGTACCCTTGTGAGTCTTATTTTATCTCCTTCTACTATTGGTGAATCTGAGCCGACGCTTATTTTTGTTGCAAAAATAGTGTAATTCTCACACTCCACCAAGGAAAATGGAGAAAATTCCACCTTTCTATTAGTGAAGCCACAGCCGTTGAAGTCAACTAAGCCTATTACCACACTTAGATTTTCACCAACGCTTGAAAGTGTACCGTGAATCGGAAAAAGCAAATCAAGCAAATGAAGCTTTTTGAAGTAGGTGCGAAGAATTTTGAAAATAGATGGATTTTTGCCCATTTTTCCATTGCTTTCATTATATTCATCGCATAACTGTTTGGAGATTTCAAGTAGTCTAAGATATGCTTTATCCTTGGGGTCAAATAGCTCCCCCTTGTACATTTTTTCTATCTCTGCAAGCTCCTGTGCCTTAAAGCCAAAATGCTTTTTCAGGTGAGCTAGCTTTCTTTTGATTTTATCCATAATATTCCTTATCCTTGTGTAGTTATAATAATTTTATCATAGATACATTTTTTTGTCAACGCAAAATGAAATATGCAAAAGCTACAGATATCTTGATTTATCCGTGAAATGAATTAAAGGAGGATCACTATGAGGAAATTTCTTGCTATCATCATTTTAACACTTCTTATTCTATGCTCCTGCTCAAGTGCTGATTACAGCCTAAGCAAAAACGAAGATAAGGGTGAGTATCCTGGATATTTACAGGGCAACGTGGAATACGTAGTTAATGAGTCGAGCAAAAGGTATCATCTTCCCTCCTGCCACCATGCAAGGGAAATGGAAAATCCTGTGAAAACGTCTAGTCTTAAAATGCTTATAGAAAAGGGATATACTCCCTGCTCTGTTTGTATTAAAAACAACTAAAATCCCGACACGTGTCGGGATTTTTTGTTATGGTCTTGCTATTAAATTACCTTCCTCTTTATCCCATACGAAGCTGATTTCTTCTCCGTTAAGCAAATAATGCTGAGGGCAAACGGTTTCCATCCAGTCAAGAGGAACAAGCTCATCCCTTTGAACTGAAGCTACCCTGAAGGCTTCTCTTAGCTCCTCTAGTTCTTTTTCGTTTAGTATTCCCGGCTTACAGGATACAAAGAGTGCCGAGCCACTTCTTGAAAGAATTTTTAGCCACTGTCTGTTTAGCTCCCATGGAATTGCACCTGTAATGCCTACACAGTCAGCATCTGCGCCAAAGAACGCATTATTTTGTCCTAGTCTGAAGGCTAGCGTGTTTATACCCATTTTCGCAGTTCTTGACCACTCAAAGCCACTGGTGTCGTCTCCTGTTCTGTTAAGCTGGTGAAGTCCTGCGCAAAGGTGCCCAATAGCATTACAGCCAATTATGACTGCTCCCCTTGAATTGTCCTTTATAGTTTTGTAAAATCCCTTTATAATTTGGGCTGTGGTTTTTGTTTTGTCAAAAAAGCCCCAGCTGCCTCTTGCCATTGGACCATTTATTTCAAAGCCCCATCTACCAAAAATATCAAAGGTGGAAAAGTCGTGCTTTATTAGCACATAGCCCCAATCAACAAGAGTTTTTGTAGTTTCGGCTACATATTCAAGCACCTTTGGGTGTGATGGGTCAAGAACTTTTTCGCATCTTTCAAGATAGTATTCCTCCGGGAAGGTATCAACCTTTCTTGGCTCGTCGTCCTTTCCGTTTACCAGATATCTCACCCAGATGCCTGGACGAACACCGATTTTCTTCATTTCATCGGCGAGCCCCTTCATATCAGGAAATCTTTCGTTGCCGAGATTCCATGGTGCGTCTGTGGGGTTTGGTTGCCATCCGTCATCAATTACCATATATGGTATATTTTCGTTCTCCTTGCATAGCTCCTTTACGATTTTTGAGTCGTTAATGATCTCCTCGTGGGAGCTTTTTCCATAGGCATAGTACCAGTTATTTGAGCCGTACACCACGTGGTCTGCAAGATATGGCTGTGGGCACATAGCCTTGGAAAATTCCTTTAGGGCTGAAAAGGCAGAAATGCCCTTATATTCCTCGAAAAGAACAGTTGCACACTCCAGCTCACCTGTTAGGACGGTTGGTCTTGTGCCGTTTCTTATATCAAGCCATAGGGTAACGCCCTGACTATCACACTGCCAAAATGCCAAGGAGTTACATCCTGTTTCAACTCCAAAGCATTCTGTAAATCTTTGAGAGTAGTCTCTTTCCATATCACTTCCGTTTGACAAGAGGAAGTACCAGGGCATATTTCTTTCAGGGCAAATTCCTCGCCATTCAAGGTCTCCGTAGCCTCTTTCCCAGGCATCGCCAAGCGCCTTCACTCCTGTTCTTATTTTTTCATTCCAGCGAAGACGTAGGTAGCATACACCAAGCTCTTTTGCCTTTAGAATAACCTTGAGTCCCTTATCCTCTATCAAGACAAGCTGAGCCTTGTCGGTGTTTTGTATGTCAAGGGTTTCGTTTTCGGTATATAGATATATAAAATCTGGTTTTCTTAGCTTCATATTTACCTCATATTAATCCCAAAAGCCGAGATTTGGCTTTGGTGTGGAAATTGTTGTTGGAGTCTTGCCCTCAAAAAGCTCTTTTGCATTCAATACAAAATCCTCGTAGGTTAAGCTTCTTGGTCTTATAATAGTTTTTGGGCATCCAAGGTCTATTTCATATAACCATACTCCATCGTATCCAACCTCATTAAGAGCATTTATAATACCCTGCCAATCGTTCTTTCCCTCACCAGGTAGCCAGTGTCTTTCGTTTATAAAATCATAGTCAGAAATGTGGGTTGATTTAATTTTATTGCCCAATCTACGAATAAGCTCTACGTTGTCGTCATACAAAAGATGGTTGGTATCGAAGCACACATATAGATCCGGGTGGGCACTGATTAGCTCCTCCATATCGCTTATGCTTCTACCAAGGCAGGTGCGAGGCAGATCCTCAACAAGAATTATCGCTCCCCTTTCCTTTGCATACTCTGCAAGAGTGAAAAGGCTTTTTTTAGCACAAGCCATACGGCACGCCCTGTCCTTTTCCTCAATTGGCTCACCACTTGCGTGAATTACGAATTTATAAATGCCAATTTCTGTTGCTTTATCTATAAAGCCCTTTAGGTATTCCAAGGATTTGTCTGCTAAATCCTCCCTTGAAATATCAAGCTCACTAAATGGCATAAAGGGAAAGTGAAAGGAGCAAATTTCCACGTTATACTTTTTTGAAAGCTCGGATAGCTCATCAAAGCAGAGCTTTTCATAATTTGCTGAGTCAACGGAAATTTCCATACACTCGATTCCTGCACGGTTATAAGACTTAAAGCATTCCTCATCTGGAAAGCAAGGGGTTGAAAGACCAATTCTAAACATAGGGTACTCCTTTTTATATTTCGTTGCTTTTATTCTATCACGGTAAGAATATAAAATCAATAAATAAATAAAGAAAAAAGGTCATTTTAATGACCTTTTGTTCTTAGTTAAGCTCTATTGAAAGATCAAAGCCTGCACTCTCTCCTGCGAGTCTAATTACTACGCTTGTATCAGCTGGTACGGCTATTGTCGCGGTGCTTTCTCCCTCGGGGATATCACAAGAAATTTCACCATTAACTATTACGGCAATGCGAGCATTTCCTTGGGACAAGACAAAGCAGGTATCTATGGTAAGCTCAGCTTCGTTTGAAAAATATTCATTTGCTATAGTGTTTACTCCAGAAAACTTATTTACCTTATAGGTTATTTTGTTGCCCACCCTGTTTTTTGTTGCCACATTTTGGACAAAGGAGTTGCTACCACTTAGCAAATCCTCCTCGGTTAAGGAGCAAAGAGTATGGTCGTTTTCGCCGTTTGTGTCCTCAATATGACCAAAATTACAGGAGCAAAGCGAAAGCACTAGTATAGCTACTAAAATTGTAGAAATTATCTTTTTCATATTCATATTCCTCACATTGTTTTTTGATACGTATCAATATTTTGATCTGTATTGTATGTTGGATCCCCTGGATTAATGCCATTCATAACCTGCATTATATGGTATGCTTCCCTTTGAAGCTTCTCTACAGCTTCCCAAACCACAAGGCTTGTATCTGGGAAAATTGGCTCTCCCACGTGCACCTCTGCCATTGGAGCCTTGCTGAACCATTTTTCAATTCCACGTCTTGGTCTAAAGGAAATGGTAAGTGGCAAAATTGGTTTATTATACTTTACCGCATACTTGAAAACTGCATTTTTCAGTGGACGTATATCCGGGTAGTAAAACCACATTGAGCCCTCCGGATAAAAATGAATCCACTTGCCCTTTTCAAGTCTTTCCTTAATCGCTTTATTAAACTGTGCCATAGCTCTGATATTGTCTGTAGGAACAGGTATTCCTCCTGCCCAGTCGATGAGTGGTCCGTTAGGACCCTCAAAGTTAGTCTTCCAGCCTGGAAACATTGGGGTATATGGTCTTATTGCCTTTAATACGCAAAGAAAATCCCACATTAAAACGTGGTTGCAAATTGAAATTGCGCCACCCTTCAGAGCCTTTTTATGCTTTTTTAGGTTTTTTCTGCCGTATACCTTAGCGCCATGTCTTAAGCTACAAACAGGTATTCCAAGAAGGTTTACAACTATAAAAAACGTTACTCTTTTTACCCAGCCTAAAAATCCCTTTTGTGCGTAATTATATTTTTCATCAAAATGCGTGTCACGAAGATGCTTTACAGTAATCATGTGTTCATCACTTCTTGATGGATAATCGTAATTCAAGTTATGTCTGTAATACATACATACTCCTTTTCATTTTTTTACATTATAGCATAAATATGTTGTTTTTTCAACATAAAAAGCCCCTATTTTAGTTTTAGGGGCTTTATTTTAGCTATTCCTCCGTATCCTCTGGTGGAAGCACGGGTATGATTTCTGTTTTTGTATGAGTACAGCCTCTGCATTGGTAAATGCGATAGCCCTCCTCCTCTGTAGTTGGACATTGCACCTCGATTGGATTACCCATATAAACGTGTGGCAATTTAGCTGTATATCTACCCTCGTAGGTTTTGTCACACCTTGCACATGCGTTTATGTTGTAACCGATTTCTGTGCAGGTTGCCGCAACCCTTTCCTTAACATAATATAGATGGTTACAGCCGTTTTCGCAGTTAGAGTTACCACCAAGATAAATTGTAAATTCACCACCAGCTGGGTCTATATCTAATACTGTAACGTATTTTTTATTGAATTGCCCTGTGGTTACCTCTAGATGCTGCTTTTCGCCATTTACAATAGTATAAGCAGAATCTGTAAATGATGGTACGTTTACGGTAAGGGACATTGGTATATTGTATACGTCATCTGCAATTGTACAGCCAGCCTTCAGAGTAATTGACTCCATTGAGCAGCCAACGTACTCCACGTAAGTGTTTTCAAGTTGTCTTGCATATTTTGCAACATCCTCAAAGGATGCAACCCATAAAACGTCTCTGAAGTTATCATAGAGCATTTTACAATGCGCCTCAAGGGCAGATACGTTGCAGTTTATTCCCGAAGCATCCTCTCTAACCTCGTGGTATAGCTCTACCAACCACGCGCCTGAATTAACATAATTTGTTATTGCCTTTTGTGATGGAGCAGACGTTCTTTCGTTTACGGAAACGGAAGCTATTCTATACATATTAAAGTCCTTGCCAAGATAGGCCTGTTGTCCCATTGCCTCAAGTCTGTTTGCAATACAGAATTGAGCAACATACTCCTCATAAGGGGTGCTTGGCTGTGCAAGAGGAGATGCATAGGTTAAAACGTCTTGTGTTGGGAATTTTTCCCTTAAGAACATAATTGCGTCCTTTATTTCGTGCTCATACTGACTTGCCGAAAGCTCCGGTGGATTTGCATGGTTGTAGCCATGACAGCCGATATCCATATAGCCAAGAGCAACTATTTTGTTCCATTCCTCAATTGCCTTATCGTTTACAAAGCTAGCAGTTATCATTTCCGTACCACGGAAGCCATATTTTTTGAAAATATTTGTTATGTTATAACCCGTCTGATAGTGACCTCCGTCATCAAAGGTCATTGAAAGAGCTGCCTTATAGTTATGGTAATATGGTGTAAAGGTTGGCTGAACAAGCTTTTCATTAAGATAGTTAAACGTACCATCTTCATTTGTTGTAGCCTCATAAACTAAGGTGTCGTCCTTAGCAAAATGAGTTGGAGCTTGTGGCTCAGGCTTGGTTGAGCCTCCTGTTTGAGTACCAGATTGAGTACCACCTGTTTGTGTGCTACCTGTTTGAGCACCTCCTGTTTGAATTGGCCCCTCAGTGTTTGGAACCATACAGGAGCAAAGTCCAAGCATCATTATTAAAACAAGGGATATTGCAATTATTTTTTTCATTATTATCTCCTTTTTAATCGGCCACGCCGTTTTCCTTTAGCCATAAAAGCTGATTATAGGTTTCTTTTGAAATATGTCCCTCTTGATAAGGGGAAACATTATATGCAAACACTCCCCCGTTGCTTTTTACCTTTTTTATGTAATTTAGCACCTTTTCATTGGAGTGTACAGGTCTTGGCGTGCCCTCCTTTTCGTGCACCCAAAAGTCGTCCATCCAGCAAAGAGCAAACCATTGTGTGCCACCCTCACCAGAAAACCTTCCATTTGGATAAAAGGTAAGATCGTTTTCCTCGCCTGCCTGATAGTCGGCAATTCCTCTGCCCCATTCACTTCCCCAAGGCTCAACGCCACGGAAATTAAAGGCAACTATTGAGTCAGGATTTCCGCTTCGCAGTGCCTCGGCATATCTTTCGTAATCGTAGCAAAGTCCACGTCCACCACATATACCTGGCTCATAGCAGCAGTCAATCCACCAGCCATTGATTTTTTTGCCATATTTCTTGGAGATTGCAGAGGTTATTTTATAGCAATACTCTGCCTTTTTCTCACAAACATTTTCGTTATCAAAAAGAGCTCGCCATTCCGGACTTGTTTGCCCGTCTCCGTTGAAATAAACCATTAGCTTTATTCCGTGCCCCTCCAAGCGGTCAGCAATTTCACCCAAAAGGTCCCTCTTGCTTGTGTATCCCGGCACCAGCTCCTCAAGCTCTGGCAAGGGGAAGGGTACAAATACGTCGGAGTGTGTAATTGTAAAGAATAAAAACTTAGCCCCTGTGTTTATAATCTGACTTGTAAAGGCTTCTACGTCGAAGTCGAGAATTGCCTGTGCATGGCTTTTCTTTTCTCCCTTTTCAGGTAGACTTTTCGTCGTCCAGTGGACAAAAATACCATAGCCAGCATCAGAAAACCATTTCGTTCTATCCATTTTTGGTTTAGCTCCAATTTTTGTTTATTTTTAGTTTATTTATGCTTTTATAATATCATAATATAAATAAAATATCAAGGCTTTTATAACTATTATGTGATAGGTTTGTGATTTTTTGTAAAAAATTATATACATAATGTTGACATAGTCTTTTGATATATTTATAATAAAAATATCGTTTTATTTTTTTGAGGAAAGGAAAACAAAATGCTACAGCTAAAGGATATTACCAAGGTTTATGAAACAGGCGATAGCACTGTTCACGCATTGCGTGGTGTTTCTCTCAATTTCAGAGAGAGTGAGTTTGTTTCCATTCTAGGTCAGAGTGGTTGTGGAAAAACCACACTGCTGAATATCATCGGTGGACTTGACCAATATACAAATGGCGATTTAATTATCAATGGAAAATCAACGAAGAAGTTTTCTGATAGAGATTGGGACAGCTACAGAAACCACTCTATTGGCTTTATTTTTCAAAGCTATAATCTAATTCCTCACCAAACGGTTCTTTCAAACGTTGAGCTTGCGCTTACTCTTTCCGGTGTTTCTAAGAAGGAAAGACGTCAAAGAGCTATTGAGGCGCTTAACACCGTTGGCTTAGGGGATCAAATCAATAAAAAGCCTAATCAAATGTCCGGTGGACAAATGCAAAGAGTTGCCATTGCCCGTGCACTTGTTAACAATCCTGATATTCTTTTAGCTGATGAGCCAACGGGTGCTCTTGACTCTGAAACCAGTGTTCAGATTATGGAAATTCTAAAGAATATTTCAAAGAATAAGCTAGTTATCATGGTTACCCACAACCCTGAGCTTGCTAAGGAGTATTCAACCAGAATTATCAATCTTTTAGACGGTAACGTGGTTAGCGACTCTAATCCTATTAGCAATGCCCTTAGTGATAAGAGAAAGACGGTGCTTGTTAAGCCTAATTCCAAGGAGAAAAGGGTTGTTGTTAAGAAGCAAAAGACCTCTATGTCCTTCTTTACTGCTCTTGCCTTGTCCTTAAACAATCTATTGACTAAGAAGGGTCGTACATTTTTAACATCCTTTGCCGGTTCGATTGGTATTATAGGAATTGCCCTTATTCTTTCCGTTTCAACGGGTGTTAACTCATATATCGCCAGTGTTGAAAACGATACTATGTCCTCATTCCCTATTCAAATCAACGAAAGCTCTATGGATGCTATGTCAATGTTTGAGGTTATAATGTCTAACTCACAGCGTCAAGAGGATGAGATTGATCAGGATAAGATCTATTCTAACAACATTATGACCGACGTTATGCTGGCTTTTTCTACAGGATTAACGAAAAACAATTTGGAAAAGCTGAAGGAATATATTGAAAGCAACTCAACGATTAAGGACAATGCAACCGATATTAAATATATCTATAATGCAAATCTTAACGCCTTTACCATTATTAAGAATAGTACAGGTGAGGTCGTTGGTAGCTTTGAAAATCTAAGCGGTCTTTCAGAGCTTATGACACAGATCGGTCTTGGTAGCATGAGCGATAGCATGTCAGCAATGGATATGATGGGCACTGCTGCTTGGACTGAGCTTGTTGGTAGCCTTGACCACATTAAAACACAATACGAGCTTATTGATGGTAGATTCCCTACTAAGGAGGGAGAAACAAGCGAGGTTGTGCTAATCGTTGACCAGTATCATCAGGTTACAGACTTTATTCTTTATACTCTTGGTATAAGAAACCTTCAAGAGCTACGCAATTGGGTAGCTGACCAGCTGAATCCCGACATTGCGGACAAGGACAAGACAAAGTTTGAGTCTCCCGAGTTTTCAACCTCTGAGCTTTTAGGCTATGAGTTTATGGTTTTGCCAGACTCTGAAAGATTTTATCTTGGAGAAAATGGCGAGATTTTGGAAAGAGATAATCTTAGCCAGTTTGTAATTTCTGAAGGCTCCACTGCCAAAAAGGTTAAAATCGTTGGTATTGTAACTCCTACTAACAAGGATTCCATTACAATCGGTTCAATTGGCTACACCTCTGCTCTTATGAATGAAATTATGTCTCTTTCAAACAACAGTCCTGTAATTGAAGCACAGAAGAATAATGACAAGATTAACCTTATTACAGGCTTGCCATTTGAAAAGGTTGAGCCAGATATGACTGGTATCAATACAATTCTTGCTATGAATCCACAGGTTGGTGCTTATCTTGATAAAATGACAACTGACCAAAAAATTCTTGCGCTCAAGAGTGGACTTGGTAACAATCTAACCGCTTTGCTTTCAACTGCTCCTTATGGTGGCTTCACAAGTGAGCATATCAGTGCGATAAGAGGTGCTACAGGCTTTACCTTTACAAGAGAAACTGATGAAAATCTACTAAAAATTGCAAACTATATGCTTGATAATCTGCCACAGGATAAGGTTTTAGAGCATATTGGTTACATTGATCTATCTAAGCCCTCAGCAGTTGTAATTTATCCTAAGGATTTTGACGCTAAGGAAGCAATCAATAACGAAATTAAAAACGTTTACAATGGTCAGCAAGAGGATGCAGATAAAATTTCATATTCAGATGCTGCAGCAACTCTTATTGGCTCTATTACTACAATAGTTGATGCTATAACCTACGTGCTTATTGCGTTTGTTTCAATCTCACTTGTGGTTTCTTCAATTATGATTGGTATTATCACCTATATTTCTGTTCTTGAAAGAACCAAGGAAATTGGTATTTTGCGTGCAATCGGTGCGTCAAAGAAGGATATTTCAAGAGTATTCAATGCAGAAACTATGATTATTGGCTTAACTGCCGGTGTAATTGGTATTGTTGCAACTATACTTTTGAATGAAGTAATAAATATTATTCTGTTCAGTCTAACAGGTCTTGCAACCCTTAAGGCTGCACTAGACCCTATGGCTGCAATTATTCTTGTGCTTATCAGTATGTCCCTTACACTTATTGCAGGACTTGTTCCAGCAAGCATGGCATCAAAGAAGGACCCTGTAATAGCGCTAAGAACTGAATAATTATCAAAAAAGGCTACCCTGTGTAGCCTTTTCTATTTTATGTGTAAAAAAAAGCAACCGAAATCGGTTGCTTTTTTGTTTTTATTCTTCTATGATTTTGCCGCCACCGAGAGCTTGAACCTCCCAAAGGTAGTTATTACTTGTATCAGATGAACGAATAATTTCTATTTTCTTTGCTGAAGCACCCTCTGCAAGTGCAACATCAATTTCAAGATCAATTATGTCGAGAGTATTGTATTCTTGGGATTCAAAAATCACATTATCGCTTTCATCGTAAACGTTAACTCTAATTCTATAATTATTGTTTGTAACCTCAGAGACATTTGCCCAAATAGCAGGAATATATCCCTTACCATTTACTGTAAGAATAATCTTTGACAAGTCCGTAGTAGCCTCTGCAAGCTCAAGATAAATGTAAGTATAGTGGTTATCAGGAGCGCTTGCGCTACCGTTTTCTTTATTACCGTCAATCAATGCATCTAAGCCTGATGTTCCGTTTTGTGCAGTAACGTGCCAGTGACCATTAGTGGTAGATACTGTTGCGCCTGTTAATACGTTTTTAATCTTAGAAATAACCTTCGCCTCGGAAATAGTGTTACCACATGAGCTACATTTTGTTGTTCCTGTTGAGCCTTCCTCTGTTTCTGTTGGCGCCTTGTAGCCCTCGGTGATAAGATTTAGATGCTTACCTGGCTCAACGGTTTCGCTATCAGTTGCACCACAGCCCTTGTTTAGACACTCTTTTGTCCTTGTGCCACCTACTGAGCAATCGTAGCTGTCAGACTTCCACTCAGACCAATTATGGTCATAAGGCATTGGAACGGTCTCGGCGTCCTCTTTTTCACAAACATCACAATATCTAACCTGATAACCGTCAACACCGCATGCAGCAGGCATTAGTACGTCAAATTCGCCCCAGTCGTGAGTAGCAGTTATTGGTCTAGTCTCATACTTATCACATCTTGAGCAATCGCGTCTTTCTTCACCATTAATCAAGGCTTCCTTAGTACACTGTGGAGCCTTTGTTTCAGTCCATTCTCCCCAGTCACAACCCTTGCTATCGCACTCTGTAATCAGAGTTGAGCCGTTTGCAGTTATCTCATATAGATAATATACACCATTGTCGCCAGGATGTTTGTTTTCAACAATAGGTCCGTCCTGAATGTTGATGCCTATTCTGGAAATAAGCTTTGTGCCTGTGTAGCCATAGTCGGCAATGTTAACCTCAAGTAGGCTTGACGTGTCAATAACATCAGTTGTGAACTCCTCTTTATATAGAGGCTCGCCTGTTGTTTCATCAACCTTTTCAATTGAGTAAAGAACTATCTTAAGCTTAGAGATATTGTACGTGTTTTCAGTTGTTTCACCAGCACCAGCTTTATATGTACCATAGCCGTTACATACAACCTTGAGGGCTTCAAGATACATTGGATTTTCATAATCCATGTAAATGAAGAAATTTCTACCCTTTGGTGAGTTTGTACCTGTTTTATCGTTGCCGTCAAAAACTCTTGTCCAATCGATTGCCCAGAAATCATTACCCGTGCTTGAGAAGGTTGCCTTATTTGCAACGTTTGTAAACTTATGATAAATTAGTGATGGCTCAGCAATCTCACCACACACTGTACACTTTTTACCCTCACTTTGTCCGTCCGCAGTTGCGCTTGGCATTTTGAAGTCGTTAATCTTTTCATAATCGTGTCCTACGTGAACGATTGTTTCTTCATCAGCTTCAGAGCAATTTTTACATGTTCTTGTCTGCTTACCGTCTGTTGTACATGTAACCTCTTTTATTACATTCCAGTCGTTCCAGTCATGGCCTAGAGCTTCAACCTCGCGAGTTTCCTCCTCTTGACATACTGTACAAATTCTCTTTTCAGAGCCCTTGTCCTCACATGTAGCGGATTTTACAAGAGTCCAGTCGCCAGAATGCTCCTCACATGGTCCAGCAGGTCCTCCACCGCAGGCTGTAAATACAACCATCATAGAAAGGCACAAGATAGCAATAAGAATTGCTAACAAATGTTTTTTCATAATTATTCTCCTCGTTTAGTGCATTTTGCACTTATTCGTACTATTATTCTAACACTTTATGGGCAAAATGTCAACATATAATAGTATATTCTTAAATAAAAAGAGCCCTTTGGGCTCTCTTTACTATTCAATTGCTAAAAGCTTAACGTGAGACACACCATCTATTTGGTTAAGTGCCTCGGTCAAAGTGTTTATATCTCCCACCACTGAGGAAACGTCGGTTGAAACCACCACGTGCGCCCTTTTGTTTACAGGTAGATTTTGAGTTATTGTCAAAATATTTGCACCCTTAGTTGAGAGTGTATTCAGCACCTCGCTAAGAATTCCCGATTTGTGATAAAGAGTAAAGGAAATTACAGCTTTTCGGCACTCTGTGTCGCTATTTGGCGCAAAAACATAGTCCTTATACTTGTAATACGTGCTTCTTGAAATGCCTACCATTTTGCTTGCCTCGGACACGTCCTTTGCCTTGCCAGAGCTGATTAGAGACTTAGCCTCGATTACCTTTTCATAATATGAGGGCAAAATCTGTTTATCAACCAGTAGATATTTACTTAACATTATAACACCCTTCTTTTTTTTAGTTGTGCCAAGTCTTTTTATTTACCATTTTGTCAACGAAGCTTAGCATTTCGTCCTTTTCTACTGTTACCTTGTGAACAATTGGCTTGCTTTCAATATTTACAAGGGATGCTGGGATTTTAGCGCCTGTGTATTCATAAAGCTTGTTTACTGCATCAAACTCACCCTCGTAATCTTGACCAAGTGCGTTCATAACGCTTGAGGAGAATTTGTATGGTGAAGCAGTTGATAAAACCACCGTTTTGTCATTATTGCCTGTTTCACTTTGCCATTTCTCATATACATTCCAAGCAACGGCAGTATGGGTATCCATTAGGTAGCCGTCCCTTTCATATACCTTTTTAATTGTTGCAAGAGTTTCCTCATCATCGCAGAAGCCTGCGTCAAACTCATCTCTGATTTTTGCAAGCTCCTGTGCATCAAGCTTGTATTCGCCTTTTTGCTTTAGCTCATTCATATAGTAGGCACACTTTTCTGCACCACATACAAGATAAAGGAGTCTTTCAAGGTTTGAGGAAATAAGAATATCCATTGATGGGGATTTTGTTATGTAAAAGCTTCTATTCTTATTATATACGCCATTTTCAAAGAAATCGGTCAAAACCTTGTTTGTATTTGATGCACAAACAAGCTGACCAACCGGCAAGCCCATTTTCTTTGCAAAGTAGCCTGCCAAAATGTCGCCAAAGTTACCTGTTGGTACAACAAAGTTAACCTTGTCGCCCATTTTGATTTCCTTATTTAGTAGTAAATCACGATATGATTTGAAGTAGTAAGCAACCTGTGGTGCTAGTCTGCCTATATTGATTGAGTTTGCGCTTGAAAGCACAACTCCCTTTGGAAGCTCAAGCGTTGCAAAAATATTTTTAACTCCACTTTGCGCATCGTCAAAATTACCTCCAACGGAGCAAACACAGGTATTTTTGCCATCAACTGACACCATTTGTCTTTCTTGCACTGCGCTTATACCATTTCTTGGGTAGAATACAATAATCTTAACACCCTCAACGTTTGAGAATCCACTTAGTGCTGCACTTCCTGTATCGCCAGAGGTTGCTGTAAGAATAACGATTTCATCCTTCATTCCTGTAGCTTTTCTTGCAGAGGAAACGAGCTGTGGCAAAAGCTGAAGTGCAACGTCCTTAAATGCGCAGGTTGGTCCGTGATATAGCTCCATAACGTAAGCGTTTGCAACCTTAGAAAGCGGTGCGTAATCCTCGTCCTCAAATTTTCCGTCGTAAGCCTTGGACACAAGCTCATAAGCACCAGCTAGCTCACCATTAGGATTTGCAAGCATTTCATCTCCCTTGAAAAGCAATGAAATTACCTGTGCGGAGATTTCCTTGCCTGTTAGCTTTTCAAGCCTTTCCATTGGAAATTCAACGCCCTCAAAGCTATGTGGCATATATAATCCACCGTCCCTTGCAATGCCCTCAAGCACTGCTTCAGATGGTTTTTTTGATATTTTATTATTTCTTGTACTTAAATATAACATTTTTTCAAATACCCCCTTGATTTTTTACAAGTTATATGATACACTATCTCTCATAGAAAAACAAGTGTTTTTGAAAGAAAAACACTCAGAAAGGTAAATTTTTTATGAAAATCGCTATTTTAGGCTATGGAGTGGTTGGCTCCGGAGCTTACGAAATACTCAAAAGGTATGGGTATGAGGTTAAGTGGGTTCTTGATATTCGTCCACACGATGAGCTTGGCTCTGTGCTTACCTCAAATTACGATGATATATTAAATGACAAAGAGGTTTCTGTTGTTGCTGAAGCAATCGGTGGTCTTGAGCCTGCTCACACCTTTGTGGTTAAAGCGCTAAAGGCTGGCAAGCACGTTGTTTCCTCTAACAAGCATCTTATTTGTCAGTATTATGAGGAGCTTCACACCCTTGCGCGTGAGAATGGTGTTTCTATTCGCTTTACCTCCTCGGTTGGTGGCGGTATTCCTTGGCTTTACAATCTTAGGCGCTCTGTTCGTTGCGATGAGATTTCTAAGGTTATGGGAATTATGAACGGAACAACAAACTTTATTCTTGATGCAATGATTACTGATTCAAGAGATTTCGATGAGGTTTTGAAGGAAGCGCAAGCCCTTGGCTATGCTGAGGCTAATCCAAGCGCTGATATTGATGGTCTTGACGTGGCAAGAAAAACTGCTATTTCAGCGTCCGTTGCCTTTAATACTATAATAAAGGAAGAAAACGTTTCAGTTTTTTCTATGAGAACTATTCAAAAATGCGATATTGATTATATTTGCAAAAACCTTGGAACTGTTCGCTATATGGGCTTTGGTATTAAAAATGGGGATAGCGTTTCCACATTTGTTGAGCCTACAATTTTACCACTTAGCGCACCTGAAAGCACCGTTTGCAAAAACTTCAATATGATTACCTTGTTTGGTAAGAGCGTCGGCCGTCTTTCCTTCTTTGGTCAGGGTGCCGGCAAGTATCCAACCGGTAACGCACTGGCTCAGGACATTATCGACGTGGTGTCTGGCTGTAGTTATACTCAAGATACACCAATTGAGCTTACCGTTGATAACCACAAGGTTGAGCGTGCATATTATATTAGAACAAAGGCACAAATTGAGGGTGATATTGTTGCTAAGTGTGAAAAGATAAATGGCAATAATCACATTATTACTAAGAAAATGAGTGTTAAAGACATTCACACTCTTTCCTGTGCAATTTTAGTTAGCGATTCAAGCTCTTTCTTCGCAGGTATTGAGGAATAAGCTAGATTAAGGAGATATTATGTTAAAGGTATTAAAGTTTGGTGGCTCATCCCTTGCCTCTGGTGAGACATTTGAAAAGGTTAAAAAAATCGTTGAGGCTGACGAGTCAAGAGCTATTGTTATAGTTTCTGCTCCTGGTAAAAGATATAGTGGTGATATGAAGGTTACCGACCTTTTATATCTTGTACATGCGCATATTAAGTATAGTGCTAATTACGACACACTTTTTGATGAAATTAAGGAAAGATATCGTCAAATTCACAAGCACTGTGGTCTTACACAGGATATTGAAAGCGAATTTGAGGACATCAAGTCAAGGCTTAACAAGAAAACAAGCGTTGATTACATTGTTTCCCGCGGTGAATATCTAAATGCTAAGCTTATGGCTGAGTATCTTGGCTATACATTTATTGATAGTACAAATTGGCTACAATTCAACTTTAACGGCAAGGTAGATTTTGAAAAGTCCTACAAGGCTCTTTCTGATATAATCGAAAGCAACCCAAGGGTTGTTATTCCCGGCTTCTATGGTGTAACTCCTGACGGAAACGTTAAGACCTTCTCCCGTGGTGGCTCTGACATTACAGGTGCTATTGCAGCAGCTGCTGTTAATGCAGATATGTACGAAAACTGGACTGACGTATCCGGAATTATGACCGCTGACCCAAGAATTGTTGACAATCCAAGACCTATTGAGAACGTTACCTTCGCAGAGCTTCGTGAGCTTTCATATATGGGTGCTGAGGTTCTTCACGAGGAAACAGTTTTCCCTGTTCGCCAAAAGAATATTCCTCTTTACATTAAGAATACAAACGACATGAATGCTCGTGGTACTCTTATCATGGAGGCATTTGATGACGATGCTGAAAACAAAAATGCTCACTTTATCACTGGCATTTCTGGTAAAAAGAATTACTCTATCATTACTATTGCTAAGAATAGAATGAACGAGGAAATCGGTTACGTAAGACGTGCCCTTGAGGTGTTTGAGCGCTTTAGTGTTCCAATTGAGCATATTCCAAGTAGCATTGATAGCTTCTCTGTTGTTGTAGCTTCTTCTTATATTGAAAGCTCAATGCACGAGCTTATCTCTGCTCTAAATTCTGCGCTTTCTCCTGATTCAATCAAGATTGACAACGAAATCAGCTTGATTGCTATCGTTGGTAGAAAGCTTCAGGCAAACATTGGTATTGCAGGTAAAATATTTACTGCTCTTGGTGAAAATGATATTAATATTAAGATGATTGAGCAGGGCGCTGACGAAATTAATATTATTATCGGTGTTGATAATGCAAACTTTAAGAAAACTATTAGAGTTCTATATAATTTAAGTGAGGTTGAGGAATAATGAAAAAGTATAACGTTGGTATTCTTGGTGCAACAGGTGCTGTTGGCCGTGAAATGATGAAGGTTTTAGAGGAAAGAAATTTCCCAATTGGTGAGCTAAGACTTCTCGCTTCTCCCCGTAGTGTTGGTAAGAAGCTTGAATTTATGGGCAAGGAAATTGAGGTTAAGCTTGCTGAGCCAAACGCATTTGAGGGTCTTGATTTTGTTTTAGGTGCTGCTTCTAATGCAGTTGCTAAGGAGCTTGCTCCACATATTGTAAACGCCGGTGCTAAATTTATTGATAACTCCAGCGCATTCCGTATGTGCGATGACGTTCCACTAGTTGTTCCTGAAATTAATGCTGAGGACGCAAAGAAAAGCAAGGGTATTATTTCTAACCCTAACTGCTCTACAATTATTACTCTTGTTGCCGTAAATGCTATTAACAAGCTTTCTAAAATTAAGGGTATGATTGCATCAACCTATCAAGCAACAAGCGGTGCAGGAGCTGAGGGCCCTGTTGAGCTTGAAAATCAAATGAAGGCTATCGTAAACGGTGGCGAAATTGAAAACAAGGTATTCCAATACCAAATTGCTCAAAACCTTATCCCACAAATTGGTTCATTTAACGATGACGGCTATACAACCGAGGAAATGAAGATGCAAAACGAGGGCAGAAAGATTATGCACCTGCCAGAGCTAAAGGTTACTTGCACTTGTGTAAGAGTTCCTGTTGTTCGCTCACACTCTATTTCCGTTACAGTTATTACCGAGGATAAGCTAACTGTTGAGGCAGTTAAGGAGGCTATTGCTAAGGAAAAGGGCTGTAAGCTTTATGATGACGTAGCTAACAAGGTATATCCAATGCCACTTGTAACCTCTGACCAAGACCTTGTATTTGTTGGTAGAATCAGACAAGACCTTGTAAACGAGGGGGCTATTGCTCTTTGGTGCTGTGGAGACCAGGTGCGCAAGGGTGCGGCTACTAATGCTATTCAAATAATGGAAGTATTGGTTGAGGCGTGACTAGCAGACATAGAACGAAAAGCAGGGTATTTATTCCTGCTTTTTTGTTTCGAAGCGAGTTGTCTATAATGTAGAGTTTTTCTATTTATAATCTTTCATCAACTACTGTTTTACCTCAGAAAAACTCTTTTTATCTGCTTTTCTAATTCCGTTTTCTGCTCTACCGTACAAAGTACGCCTACGCTTAGAAAACGAAATTTCTCTGCCCACTCTCCCGCCTCAAGGTGACGTCTGTGCTCGTGATTAGCAGACATAGAACGAAAAGTGGGGAATTTATTCCTTGCTTTTTTGTTTCCTGTCTATAAGGTAGAGTTTTTCTATTTACTGTTTTGATTGCTAGGATACACAGAAAAAAGAGTAAACGCAAAAGCGTTTACTCTTTTCGGTTTATTCCAGGGGTGTTTTGTTTTCGGTTAGGGCAACTATTTTGTTATAGGTTACAGCAACGGGTGCTGAGCGTCCTGCTATGCCATTGTCGATATAGTAAACGTTACCATCCAAAACATAGTATGCACAGCAATAAACCTCAAGGTCGCTATATTTTTCCTTTAGACCTTTAAGCTTTATTTCTAACATGTCATAGCTTTTGTCTGTGAAGGAAACGACACCGATTTTTTCGCCCGTTGCGTTTTCGCTTGCATCTACAAGATTTGTTGTATTTACTACATTTTTAACTGCTACAACCAATCCATAGCCAATTGCCTTGCCTGTTATCTTCTGGTAGAGCTTGAGTTCTTCATTTTTAACTGCAAAGCCTTGCATAATTGCTCCTGTGCCTGTCTCTGAATAGGTATAGCCAAGGTTTACAAAGATTGGTGCAACTGTCTCTCCCTCAACATTTTCAAAGCATGTGCCACAGCAAACAATTTTAGTACCATTTGCAAGGAAGCCGTTTGCGTACGTAATATCTACGATTACTGCGCCATTTTCGGTATCTAGATTATGTGCGCTTAGGTCAAGTCCTGTTGCAACAAACCTTTCAGCACCACAATCAAGGCAGGTATATTTTACCGAGCCTGTAACGCAACAGATTGGTGTTACCTCAAACACACCACCGTCGTATCTATGTGGTAGTGGGTCTGCAACTGTATTTTCTAGCACCTTGCCACACAAAAAGCAAGATGAAGAAACTGTGCCACCTTGTGTGCAGGTGCTTTCTGTTGATACCTCTAAACCAGCCTCATAACGTTTATAGTTTGATTGTATCTTGAATGTAATTTCGCTAGCCGTAGTTGTGAAATTGTCAAGTAGGTATCTATCAGTTTCAGCGCTTTCACATATATACCAAGCTGATTTTGAGACTCTTTCATAATAGCCCTGTGCCCTTCCACTCGCTGCAAACACCTGTGCTTGGTCAATAGTTTTGAAAAACAGGAGCGCGCCATTAGTTGGCAATACTGCTTGACCTGTTGCTTTTACGTAGCCTCTTATTAAGATTTCCAGGTCCTTTGCATCGCCACTAAACATTTCTTGAGTTAGCTCCTTTGCAGTAGCTTCTGTTTCGCCACCCTCAATGTAAGCACGCTTCAATCCGTTAGAGCCATTAAAAGCAAATTTTTCAGTTAAATCACAATCGTTTGTAATATAAACCTCTCTTAAAATGTTGCCACCAGTTCTGTCGTCAACAGAAACATAAGCACCTACATAGGTTAAACGTGTATTAAGCTGATAAGGAATATCGCTTGATGATGCGTTTATACGTGCCAAGGAACGTGCGCCAAGTTTTTGGATTGTGTTAGTAAAGATAAATTCATCAACATTTATGCTTGTGCCATACATACAAAATGCGTATGCTTCAAGCTCAGTAATGCCCTTACCAACAACTATATTCTTAAGGTCATAAGCATTTTGGAAGCATCCTGTACCATTTGAGCCACCTACAATTCTTGTAACTGTGTCTGGAATGTATACGCCCTTGATTGATAATCCCTTAAAGCCTTGAATTGTGTTTACCTCTACTACATTGCCACCTATTTCAACATAAGATGGGAAGTAAATTACTGCATTGTCAAAGGTTGTGCCTAACGGGCTAACTACGCCATCCTCTGAAACATAAAGATATTCAAGAGTTGCATCAAAAATACCGTAGCCCTCAATATAGCACTTGTTTACAAGTGTTGTATTTACATCTTCACCTATTGAGCCACAATACTCACAGGTTGTTTTGTAAGAAATATTAATGCCGTCAAGTACAAAGCTATTTCCTACGTAGCTATGAGGTGTTTTTTCGATTTTATCTGTGATTATTGTATATTCACAACGCTTACAAACGTTGTTTGTGTAGCCTACTAATGAACAGGTTGGTGCGATTACCGTTTGAGCATAATCGTGGCCTAAAACAGGGATTTCTACGTCCTTTGTAGCCTTACAGTAGGTACATTCGTAAACATCCAAGCCTGTTACAGTGCATTGAGGGTCTGTGTGAGATTTTAGTACGTAGTTGTGTGCACTTTCGTCGTACTCGTTACCTGTTTGAGTTACGTTAAAGTATGCGCCACACACCTCACAGATATCGCCTACACCTGCGTATTGGTTACAGGTTGCCTTTGTTTCAACACCTTTGTTATAAATAGCCGTGTGAGGTGCTTCCGTTACGTCTGCTTTTGGAGTCAAGCTAAAGCTACTATTTGCAGAGAAGCAATAGTTACCATTGTATGGTGTGCAGAAATACCACGTACCATTTGCTATTCTGTTGTGCTGGTATTTCATAATTGAATCTGCAAAATATCTTGCATTTTCGTAAGAGTCCATATAGATATTAAAGGCTCTGCCTGGCAAAACTGCCCACTCGGTAGCTATTACTCTACCTTTAATATATATATTGGTCTTGTAGCCATCTGTTCCCGAGCTAAACATTTCCTTTGGAATTTCCTTAATCTCGTCATCTGCACAAAGGATAATTGCAGTTTGAAGATTGTCTGTACCATTAAAGGCATACAGACCAACCTCACAGTATTCAGGAATTAAAACGTATTCAAGGCTCTTACTTGATGCAAAGCCTCTTTCGCCGATTGATTCAAGTACGTGTGAGTCGATTTTCTTCAAGGATTTTGAGCTGTTCTCGAATACATTGTTGCCGATTTTTCTCATATCGGTGGAGTCAAAGGTGATTTGGCAATCATCTGCGAAGTTTGCTGCGTTGAATGCGTATTCGCCAAGCTCCTGTACTCTACCAGCTACGTAGAATACCTTAACAGTTGAGGTCCTACCGATGCTTGTAAATGCAAAACGACCAAGCACCTTAATGCCTGTACCAATATATACCTCGCTAATATAATGGCAGTTTGCAAAGGTACCGTTATCTTGTCCGCTATCGCCTGCGATTGTTTCTACTGTATCAGGAACGTAAATTTTTGTGATGCTTGTACCCTTAAAAACATAAGGGTTTGTTTTTGTAACGGAATAGTCCTCTCCGTTTATTTTGATTGTTGAAGGGATTACTACTGCCCCTGTAAAGGAATCAGTACTACCACGTGATGAAAGCGCAACTGTTTTCGCATTTTCATCAAGTACAGTATAGGACATGCCTTGGGTAACAGATAGTTCAACTATCTCTCCATTAATTACACATTTACCTAAATCGTCTGCACTTGGAGTAACGGTTGTTGCAGCTGATCTGAAAGCACCATTACAAAAATAAAAGCAACGATAAAGGTCAGTGTTAAAAGCTTGTTTTTCATATTACTATCTCCTACATAATATTATATAATAAGTTTATCACACATACGTTGAAAATTCAACAAATTTACCAAAAAAAAGAAAAGTACAAGCTTAAATTGTGCATTATCAACAAATAGCATTTATCCCTTTTGTATATAGTATCAATCTATTTCCAAATCGAGCTTTAATCGATAACGATAAATAAAAAAATCCGCACAAAAAATGTGCGGATTTTTAATCGCCTATTGAACTTATGGAAGAAGATTTCCTACATCTACAGAAACGCTAACCTCGTCGTCGTTACCGTCTGAGTCATTGTCCTTGGTCTCGAAAATAGCGCCAAACAAATCAGAGATGCCCATTATATCTTCTGCTTCTAAAATTTCTAATTCATACTTAGGTGATACGTATTTCATCTTAAAACACCCTCCTGTTGCCATATAAAAAACATAATACGCAAAGATATTACTGTAAGTATTTTATCACAATATATTGTGTTTGTCAACACTTTTTGCAATTTTTTTGATTTTAACAAACATTGTGAAATATTTCCAAACGCATTGGGCAAATGCCCAATGCATTTGTGAAAAATTAACCTACGATACCACTACGCTCGATACCTTGAACAATCTTGTTCTGTAGGAATACGTAAGCGATAATCAATGGCAAAGCCACGAGAATTGATGATGTGCCTGTGATCGCAGAGCCGTACAATGCAACCTCCTCAGTTGCCTTCTTTAGTGAAGGTGGAGTCTTTGTTGCTATACTGCTCATAAACTGCATAGCACCCTCCTTATCAAAATAACCATCCGAGAAGAATACTGAGGTGTAGAAGTCGTCGGTCCATTGCCATGCAAAGGCAAAGATAAATACGGTAATTAGCATTGGAATAGCAAGTGGAAGAATTATGCTGAAGAAGGTTCTAAAGGTGTTAGAGCCGTCAACATAAGCTGATTCCTCAAGCTCGTCAGGTACGCCCCTAAAGAACTGTCTTAGCATAAATATGAACAAGCCATTCTTAAAGCCTAGTCCAAATATTGACAGGATATAAAGTGGGAATATGGTATCTATAAAGCCATACTCTATTATTCCCATTGAACTTAGTAGCATTCCAAATAGATTGTTTGAACCAAAATGGTTAAAGAAGTGCTGCATTGCAAACTTTATCGCTTCTTGTGGTACCATCATTGTAAATACAACAAGGAAGAATACTACGTTATTTCCCTTGAACTTGAACTTAGCAAGTCCATAGGCAATCAAAGCACATACAATTGTTTGGATTAGAGCTGTGCTTATCGACACTAAGAACGTATTCAAAAACGCCATGAAGTATCCGTTTTCGGTAATTATGTAGCGATATTGGTCTACGTTTGGTGCCTTAGACAAAAGGATTACCGTTACGTCTTCAAAGTCTGTTGGTGACATAAATGAGCCAAATATTTTTGTAATGTATGGATAAAGAATTACGTAGGAGATACCAACTAGTAATACTAGCCTAAATATAACAAATACTACATTCTTTAAGAAATGCATTGACAAAAACTTTGCCTTTAGTCTTTCGCCAAGTGGGGCTCTTTCAAAATCTACACGGATCTTGTTTTTAGTTTCTCTTTTAACCTTTACAGTATCCATAAAAACCCCTCCTTAGTCTCTTCTCTGATAGAATACTACAGATTTCAGCAGTATCGCTACCAGAACTATAAATAGTAATACGATTCCGATGTATACCCATGCCATCGCGCCTGCTTCTGCAAACATACTCTTACCATAAATTTGGCTACCGAAAATGTAGCTCATTACACGGTTGTCTGCTGCTGTAAACAGGTCAATAACTGTATATACTGCATTTACGAGAATCATTGGGCTTATCATTGGAAGTGTAATCTTCCAGAATGTTTCCCATGCAGTTGCACCCTCAACCTGACAGGATTCATAAATCGCTGGTGAGATTGATTGCAAGCCTGATAGGAATATGAGCATTTGTACACCTGAACGGCTTACAATGTCAAAAATGTTGTTTATAAGTGTTGTTACAATATCAACTAGCTCTCCACCCAGCTTTATGTTAGATAGGAGCATTTCAACGTCAAGCGCCGACATAATTCCACCCGAATCTGCGCCCGTGTTGTCATCAATACCACCTTGTGTATTTTCAATTTGACTCATAAATGCTGAGTTGGTGTCGATTGTATCAATGATACCTGTACATAGAATAACAGGTAGGAAGAAGATAGCACGGAAAACTGTTCTTCCTCTCATCTTTTGGTTAAGAATTATAGCCATAAAGAGTGAGAAAATTACAATTGCCGGAATTTGTAATATCAAATCCTTCAAGCCGTCTACGATAGTAAGTGAGAACCATTCATCCTTATTAAATATGTACTCGTAATTACTCCATCCTACAAATTCAAGTCCAGAACCGCTATAAAGTGAGGTGCTGTCCATAAATGTAAATCTGATAGAGTCAAATACAATTGGTGCATAAATAAATAGGATACCTAAAACGAAGGGTAATACGAATAGCCATCCAGACAACGCTTTCTTTGCAGTTAGAGAAAGTCCACGCTTTTTATTCTTGCCATCGCCTTCTTCATCAGTCTTTGCTGTACTTGATGTTACAGGGGTATTTCTAACCACTGGAGCAATAGCTAATGCTGGAGTTTCAAAGGAATCTTCATCCTTTGTAGATTTTCCACTCATATCAAGAGCATCTGGAGCTTCTTCAGCTACAGGCTCCTCAATTGGAGTTTCTTCAGCGACAGGCTCTTCAACTGGAGTTTCCTCAGCTACAGGTTCTTCAGCTGGAGTTTCATCAACTACAGGTTCTTCAATTGGAGCTTCCTCTGCAACTGGCTCTTCAACAGGAGTTTCCTCAGCTACAGGTTCTTCAATTGGAGCTTCGTCAACAACTGGTTCTTCAACTGGAGCCTCATCAACTACAGGTTCTTCAATTGGAGCTTCCTCTGCAACTGGCTCTTCAGCCGGAGCTTCATCAACTACAGGCTCTTCAACTGGAGTTTCTTCAGCTACAGGTTCTTCAGCTGGAGCCTCATCAACTACAGGCTCTTCAACTGGAGTTTCTTCAGCTACAGGTTCTTCAGCTGGAGCCTCATCAACTACTGGTTCCTCAATTGGAGCTTCCTCAACTACAGGTTCTTCAACTGGAGTTTCGTCAACTACAGGTTCTTCAATTGGAGTTTCCTCTGCAACTGGCTCTTCAACTGGAATTTCTTCAGCTACAGGCTCTTCAATTGGAGTTTCTTCAGCGACAGGCTCTTCAACTGAGATTTCATCAACTACTGGTTCTTCAACTGGAGTTTCTTCAGCTACAGGCTCTTCAATTGGAGTTTCTTCAGCGACAGGTTCTTCAGCTGGAGCCTCATCAACTACAGGCTCTTCAACTGGAGTTTCCTCAGCTACAGGTTCTTCAATTGGAGCTTCATCAACTACTGGTTCTTCAACTGGAGTTTCTTCAACTACAGGTTCTTCAACTGGAGCTTCCTCAGCGACAGGCTCTTCGATTGGAGCTTCTTCAGCGACAGGTTCTTCAATTGGAGTTTCTTCAACTACTGGTTCTTCAATTGGAACTTCCTCTGCAACTGGCTCGGGAACTATTAACTCAACGTCATTTGATTCATTGTCAATTGCTTGAGGCTGCTCTACTGCGATTTCTTCATCTTGTGGATCGCTGGATGCCACTGGTTCAACCACTGGCATATCCTCAGCGATAAGCTTTTCTTCTTTGATTTCAGGGGCTTGGTTTAGGAGCTTTTCCTTTTCAGCGTCTGATTTTTCAACCTTTTTACCGTTGATAGTTACAGATATGGTAGAAAGCTTCTTTTCCTTTGAACCAGAAACACAAATAAGTCTTACTGTATTTTTCTTATTTGCCATCGCTTATTCCACCCCCTGTGTCGATTTAGTGTATTTTGCATAGCTTAAGCCATCAATTGTATAGGTTGTGCCCTCATACTCTACCTTAACCTCATAGTCATTGTAGTTTAGTATGAAGCCATCGCCACCCTCGTAAACAACGAGAACAACAAGTGAGTTGTTAAGCTTTGCTCCGTCCTCTGTACGAGTAACGTTGTATCCATATTCGCAATTCATAAAGCTATGCTCAACGATGTATTCATCGGATTTACCCTTCATTAGCTCGTTGTATTGCTTATAGGTTTCAAGGATTGTATCCTTTAGGTTTTCGTAGCTTATTGAGTAATACTGGTTATATTCCTCGTTAAACTTCAAATATTCATAGTTTTGCATTGCAAGTGTGTAATACAAGGACGCTCCGTTTTCTAGTGCCTTAAGGAACATATACTTACTGTCACCCTCTGTATTTAATGCGTTTCCTGCATAATCAATTGAGCCGTGATATACAAGACCAATAAATGGAATTGATTCGCTTGCATTCATACGACGTGAGCTATCAAGTGAAATTGCAAGAATTGAGCTTGCATAAGGGATTGAATAGGAGTTACCTGAATTTACAATTAGATTGTAGGACTTCTTATCTCCCTCTCCCTTTAGTACCTTGAAGAGTGCAACTATATTCTCCTTTGATGCTTCTCTATCAAAGTAATTATTCTTATCAAAGTCAGAGTTTAAGTCAGAGCCAAGTGTTCTTGGAGCAAGTGATGTAAGCTCAAGATCCTTTATTGAATAATAGAATTTATCATATAAATAAAGGAAGGATGCACTTGATACTGCTACGCCACCAGTACGCTCAAAGGTCTGGGTTGATGCGTAATAAATACGTTTAGTTGTGAAACGATTATCAAGTGTTCTTACACCGTCGTTATCGTTTGAATAACCACTGAACCACTCTGTTCCGTAGGAATATACAAAGTCTACGTCTGGTGCTACATCATAGCCCTTTAGCTTTGCATCAGTTAAAAGGTCTACAAGTCCGTTATATCCACCAACGTCTCCTTGCCATTTCATGCTTGTAGGATACTTTGACAAAATACCACCGTTTGCAAAGCCCTTTAATACAAATGAAATGTTTTTGATAGAGGTAATCTCATTTTCCTTTGAATCTGAGAAATATTGTTGCATTGTCTTCACATCCCAAAACGTTGTAAGTGGCTTATTAACCCTTACTGGGAATGTTAAAATCTTATCATCAACCTCGATAGAGCCGAACACCTCAAGGAAGAGCTTAACGTCGTCATCGTTTTTCTCATGCTTTGTAAGTGTCTTATTTGCTATTAGGTAGTCTCTGTAATAGCTTGCCATACCCATATAGCTTGTATCATAGGTATTTTCAAGGTTGTTTTCCTTTGCAGTTTTATCTGCAGTTAAAAGCTTATAGCTAACTGTATAGCTTCCCTTATAGTCCTGCGCTGAAACGATTGACATGGAGCTATTGTTCTGTGTACCATTTTTATCAAAGCTTGCAAGATCGTATATATCAGATGGTGTGATTTTGAACATTGCATAAGCTGAGTTGTATAAGGTATTATGCGCTGAGGTTGGTCTTGCAAATGCGTCTCCGTCCTCAACAATTGCAAAGAAGCCTGTGCCATTTGCCTTGGAATTGTTTACAAGTCCAAACACTGGCATTGTATATTGCTCAGAGTTCTTTATAGCAACCTGATAATATGCATAGTCATTACCATACAAATCCTCAGAAATGATTGCTTGGAAGTTTTTACCTACAACATCCTCAAATCTGATTATTGCACCACTTCCATCAGGAATAAAGGTGTAGCCGATATCACTTCTCTTTGCTTCTCCGAAGCTTGGGAGAATTGATACTGTGTTCAAGCAATATGCTGACTTATCATAGGAAATGCTTGAGCCGTCAAGAGATGCCTTTAAGCCATCGCTTGTAACTGTGTATGTTACAGCCATTTTGAAAATAGCCGAGGTTTCAGTATCGCTTAAGGTATAAGAAATCTTAAAGCCACCTGCTACCTTCTCCACCTTATGACCATTTTGCGCCATGCAGTGCTCATAGCTATTTAGCTGAGCTGTTGAGTTTGTTTTGATGGTTGTAAAGTTCAGAATCACCTGTGAAAGACGCTCCGCAGTAGTTCTAATTATTGTACCATCATCACCCACTGTTGGAAGCTTTGAGGTTTCAAAATGGTTTGAAAGGGTAATTTCACCTGTCTTAGTGTTTTTTACAGCCATTTCGCCTGTTTTCTCATCGAGATAAAGCTCATATAAGCCGTTTTCACTAGTTGCACGAGCTGTTCCCATTTCATCAAGACGCGCCTGCTCACCTGAAAAATCAGCAGTTTGAGCTACAATGTTGCTTGCGCCTACGTTCATAGCGCCTATCATTGGAATAACCAATAGCACCGCAAGGACGAGTGCAAATATTCTATTTTTCATATTAGCCCCCTCCTTTACCTGTAGCTAAGCTCACTTATAATCGTTGTTACAAGTGATGTCATCTTTGAAATAAGTGATGTAAACAATACTGCGATAAACATAATGAATATCATACCAACAAGTGTTGCAACTACTGTAAGAATATTCTTACCCATTGAATAGTCGTGTGTTACCTGCATACCGATTACAATTAGGAATGCCATCCAAACATAAGCAACGGTTACTATCAACGTTGTAATTTGTGCCTCTGTACCAACAAGGAAGTTAGTAAGAATTGTAGATACAACTACAAGTGCAGGCACTGGGAACAAGCCGTAGGAGGTTGCAATAAAGATATCCTTAAAGCTTCCTTCGCCATCGAACAAGGTTGTAAAGCACCAGTTAGCAATAATCCATAGGAATAATGGAATTAGAATTGATGATGCTTGTGTGAAAATTGTACTTGTTACATTATATGGATTGTAATAGTAGCCTTGACCTACCGATTGCCAGTAGAATGCAAGTATTGTTAACACAATATAAACGATTGATGCTCTTACAGAGCCTCTCTTTTCGTGCTTCAAATCCCAATATCCGTCAAACGGATGGAACATTAGGTGGAAGCCGAACATAAATTCCTCAAGGAAGGTTCTCTTTCCTCCCTTTGTTGCTGCAGCCTTATTAACCTTGCCTGCCCACTTAAATAGGTAAACAACGCCAATCAAAATCGCAACTATCAGAATAACCATTGGGAAAAACCAGGTCTTCATTAGGTTTGAACGAGTTTGCTTAAATGCCTCTGCATAGTTTTCAGTATCGAAGGCATTTTTGAAATATTGCTGTGCTAGCTCTGGCTGATTGTCACGGAAGAGCGCCTTACCCATTTCAACATAAGCTGTGTCGAAGTTGTTGTTCCAAGCCAAAACCTCTTTCCAAGCCTCTGCCGCCATGTCAAAGTCTCTTTCGTTTTGATATCTGATAGCCTGCGCAAGCTTTTCAGCATACTCAGTACGTCTGAATACTGTAAAGGACAAGGAGGTTACGTCCAAGACTACGATTTTATCGCCTTGATATGTAATTGCCTGTGCCTTTGTAATGTTACCAAACTTATCGCCTGAGTCGCCAAAGATGTAAAGAAGGTTACCGTTCTTATCGTAGGTATAAACCTTAGAACGCTTGTTGTCAATAATTGACCAGATTCCATCATCTCCACTGGCAACGTCAACAACTGCGGATACACCTGTTGGTGCATTCTTGTTGATGGCTGTCTTTGGTCCTGTTGCAGTAACAGCAACCTCACCTGCAGGTGCAAAGAAGCCATTTCTTTGCATAATGTCTGCACCACTTGCATTTAGAAGTCTTACTGGTGCATAGTCTGCATTCTTACTTGTGATTGCTGATTCCTGATTCTTTTTGTCATCTTCTGTTGTATAAACAACGGTACCATAAACGAAGTCGCGAGACGTTTTATCAAGATCTAGCTTTGAATATGGTGTTGCTACGTGAGTAATGTTTGATGCAGCATTTGGGTTTACGATTTGTAATAGGCTCTCAAGTGCAGATACTGATACCTTTGGTGCACCGATGAAGTTGATAAATTCACCGTTTGGAGTCAATACGATAATACCCTTTGTTGTTTTATCGGATACTACATAAATTCTTCCGTGCTGGTCAACTACACAGCTTACAGGTGAATAGCCTGATTTGTCATCCTCAAACTCAATCTCCGGCTCGTTGAACATTTTCTTCAAGAAGCCTGTTTCTTGGTCAAACACTACAATTCTTTTATTATCCTTATCGCATACATAAAGTCCCTTGAAATCGCCGTCGTCAACTACAAAGGTGCTTACAGGAGATTTGAAGGTATCCTCTACGCCGTCGTAGTTTACAAAGCTTTCAATTATATATTTAACCTGATAATGCTTGTCTGTTACGATAATTCTGTTGTTACCCTTATCGGATATGTAAATGTTTTCCTCAGCATCTGATTCTATATCAGATGGATCCTGCAAAGGCTTATCAAGGCCTAGAATTGCAGAGGTAATTGGTCCGTCGCCATAAGGCACGTAAGCATCAGGTGAATCAAGCACCAAGCCATCTATTGAATAAGTATAGGTGGCATAAGGCGTTGCTGCTGATACTACAGTGGCAAATAGCATTATTAGCACAAAGGCGAGGGACATGATTCTACATAATTTCTTCATTTAATCCCCCTTAATCCTTCATACCACTAGATGCCATTGTTTCGATAATATTACTTTGAGATACTACGAATACAAGGATAGGAACAATCATCATAACAACTGAGCCTGCAGCAGATGCACCTGCACGGGCAATACCACCTGCAGTAATCTGTGTGATAGCATAGTTAAGCGTTTTCCATTGTTCACTATAAATGTAAGCTGAGGCACCTGTGTTCCAGAGTCCCTGGAATGAATAAATAATCAATGTTAGCCAAGCTGGCTTTACCATTGGCATAGCAATGGTCCAGAAGGTTCTAAACTCACTACATCCGTCGAGTCGAGCACTTTCAAGCACTGCATCGGAGATTGAGGAGTCCATAAACTGCTTCATTAGATAAAGTCCCATGGTGGAGCCCCATGCCGGAATAATAATCGCCAGTGGGTTATCCATAAGTCCTAATCTTGACAAGGTTAGGAAGTTAGCAATAGCGGTTACTGTAGACGTAAACATAAGTGAACGTTGAATAATCCAGAACACGCCTTTTCTACCTGGGAATGGTATCTTTGATACCGCATAAGCTGCAAGTGATGATAATACAAGGTTACCAAAGGTACCAGCAGCTGTAATCAATACTGTGTTAAAGATATACCTTGAGAATGGTACCCATGAATCACTCAAAAGTGTGAATAGGTCCATAAAGTTCTTAAACGTTGGCTTTGATACGTAGAACTTTGGTGGGAACATCCACAATTCGTCAAGTGGCTTCAAGGATTGTACCACTACGTATACCATAGGAAGGAACATAAATATTCCCATTATTGCAAGGAAGAAAAATATTCCCGCGTCGCCTCCTACCGAACGGTTGAGGACAACTTGATGATTTCTAACTCTCATTTTTTGCATATCATTGTCCTACCTTCGATAGCATTTTATTAACTAGCGTGTTAGCGCCAATCATTATTAAGAATAGCACAAAGGCTATTGCGGAGGCATAGCCTACCTCCCAACGCTGGTTACCATAGTCGTCTAGACAGTGCATAATCGTATGACACGAATAGTTAACTGATGGGAATCCGCAAAGTGCTGTAACGACACCACCAAATCCAAATGAGCTTGTGATAGCCATAACCGCACCGAACATTAGCTGAGGTCTCATCATAGGCAAGGTGATATACCATAGCTCCTGCCATCTGTTCTTGATACCGTCAACTGCTGCAGCCTCAAACAAGCTCTTGTCAATTGTTTGAAGACCTGCGATGAATGAAAGGAATGCTGTACCGAGTGACATCCAAAGTGCAACTACGATACAAAGTGGCATTGCATAGTTTTCGTCATAGAACCAAAGAACCGGTGCATCGAGAATGCCCAAGTCCATTAGCGTACCGTTTACCCATCCGTAAGAGTCGTTTGAGAAAAGCACGCCCCAAATCGTATATACTGCACCTGAAATTGATGGTGCGTAGAATACAAGGGTTACTAGCGCTCTTACTCTTGGTGGTAGCTCATTGATGAACCACGCAACCAAGAATGAAAGAATGTAGGATACAGGTCCTGTAACCATAGCAAATACTAAGGTGTTCTTACATGCGAGAAGGAATATATCATCCTCAAAGAACAATCTTAAGTAGTTGTCAAACCAAATCCACATATCGCTATCAAAGGATAGCATATTAAAGTTTGTAAAGCTGAGTACAAGTGAAAGTCCAACCGGGAACACTGTAAAGAGGATAAATACCAGCATAAATGGAAGAATCATAAGGTATGCAACCTTATTTCTCTTCATTTCATGCCATGTCCATTGCGCAAGAGTCATATCCTTTCTTGCAATAGCCTTCTTTTTCTTTGGCTTTGCCTCGGGCTTCTCCTCTGCCTTTTCCTCTACTACAGGAGCTTGCTCGTTTTCGCCGTCAATACCTTCATTATGTAAATCTGCTTTTTCTACTTCTTGCTCTACCTCTTGTACAGGGGTATCGCAAACGTCTTTTTCTAAATCTTCATTTAGCTGTTCATTACGTTCGTCCATTTACATTTTCTCCTTCTTTAGTATTTCGGCTTAGTCGTCCACGTTTACGACTAATTCAAGATAACGAGCATACATTCTTGAATTCTGCTTGTATGCGTTTAGGTCGAAGCTCTTGTCCTCGCCTAGTGCTTTTAGGTAATCCTCATATTCCTGTGAGGTTACGTATTTTTTCTGCTTTTCAAGATAACGCTGATAAATCTTTGAGGTCTTTACATATTCATTGTACTTAGCCTCATCCTTTGCAAGATTGTCAAGGAATTCCTCATAGCTTCCCTCTCCCTCGGAAAGAATGTAAGCATCTAGCTCCTCAACTGTGTACATATATCTCTTGTTTGGATCATTATCATCTACGTCGTTCTTAAACTCTTCTCTTCTTCTCTCAATTTCTGAATTGATTGTATTAACGTAAGTGAGAAGCGCGTCTGCTGGGTCCTTACCCTCGTTGTATGCAGCTAGGAATGCAAAGCTGATATAACGAGCAAGATAGTAGCTACCTGGATGATTTTCAACTGCAACAAGGTTGTTGAACTGAGCCAAAATGTTATCAGCCTCCTCGGTTGTCCATGGAAGCTCTCTAATTGCCTCAGAGTTTGCTGTAGCAGGTCTTGCTGCAATACCCATAATTGATACGATTTCATTTGAATATGCAACCTGGAAATCCTTAGCGGTGTACCACTTCATAAACTTCCAAGTATCCTCTCTGTTGTCGCATCCAGATAGCATTAAGCATCCTGTTACTGTTGCAACTGCACAGTTATTAATGTAGGTTTCACCATTTTCATCCGTTAGCTCGTAGCCTGGCATTGGAACGAACGTCCATAGACCAGAAAGCTCAGATGCAAATACTGCCAATTGGTTACACGTTGTATATGGCGCAATACCGATTGGCATTTCACCTGTTCTGAAACGGTTTGCAAAATCAAAGGTATATGGCAACGAATATTGTGTGTACATATTACACATCTTTGTAAATGCATTCAATACGCCTTGGTCGTCAAAGTTAATTGACATACCCTCGTTTGAATAAGCCTCGTTTCCACTTTGATATATAAATGTATAGATATCGTTTTGGATACCGATTTCCATATTATTATATTGAAGAACAGGAAGAATGGAAAGCATATCATCCCATGTTTGTGGCTGTGCAATCTCTAAGGATGCCAAAACGTCCTTACGATAGAACATCATTGGGAATGTCAAAGAGTCTGGCAAGCCATAGTATTTCGCATGGTCTGTATCCGTCTTCATATCATAATCGTAGAGAGTCAATGGAACCATCGCTGCCTCTGGGAACGCATCCAAAGGTGAGCTGATTACATTGCCATTTTCATCAACTACTGTTTCCTTATCTATAAATTCATTCAATGGATATACAGCATCACGAAGCGCGTAGTCGATAATCATTGTGCTTGCTTCCATAAGCGCAACGTCAGGGCCAGAGCCTGCAAGAACAGATGGAAGAAGCGTACCTGCTGAAATAAGCTTCAAGCTTACGTTTATTCCCTCGTGTCCCTCTACCTGTGAGAAATTATTATCAATGAGGTTTCTTATAATTTGTGCTTGGTCACGACCTGTTGCAACCCAAACGTCTACCTTGTGGTCAGTTCCAGTCGCATCTCCCTCACCGCCATTACCGAGGTTATTGTAGTCGATAATGAAGCTTGAGAAGAACAATTGAATCTCGTACCAAAGTGTAGCAAAGAAGTTTGCAGAGCCCTGTGGAGCTGCTGCATCTAAAGGTTGAACGCAGTATAGGTCAACTTGAAGTGGTTGGGTTTTTACGCTATTTACCCACGTACCGAGTGAACCAATGTTTGTCTTTAGTGTCTGTAGGTTACCTGGAATTTGCTTTTCGTCCTTAGCCATTTTCTCAAGTAACAAATATACCTGCTCGATTGTTGCAGTTTTTTCACCCTTGCCTGAGGTTTCAACCATTCTTGTATAAACGCCCTTGAGGTTTACGAATTGGTCGAACATATCACGCATAACGCCTGGCATAACTCTTGCAAAATCATAGTCACGGTTTGTATCCGGGTCACTACCTGTGAGCTTCAAAATCTCAAGGTAGCAATTGTTAATAACTGAAAGGGCTTCGTTTACCTTTTCAACCTCTGAGCCCATTTCCTCACCGAGAACAGCCTCGAGCTTGAGCTCGTACTCCTTGCCCTCCTCAAAGTAGAACTCAAAGGTAGTCTTGCCATCTCCTAGGAAAATGGTCTGCCATGAGTCTGCATAAGGGAAGCGACAGTTGTTTGCCTCCTCGAAAGGAATTTCATTATTTATGTAGAGTCTTCTGGATACGTACATACCACTGAGAAGAGCCTGCTTGTATCTTACAGATATTGAATAGAAGCCTGACTTTGGAACAGTTAGCTTATAGGTCATCCATTCACCAACGTTTTGCCATTGCTCCTTACCTGCTGTGTTGTACTTTGTAACCATTGATGATTGAGGACCTGTCAAGCCACTTGTGATTGATGAGGTTCTATCATATACTGGGTACATTGTAACGGCTGATACTCTATCTGGAGCCTCAGCCTCAATATAAACGTTGCCCTTGTCCATTGCAGCAAGCTGCTCAGCAGTTACTCTGTTGCTTTCAAGGGTTCCATTTATTTGAGCCAAAATCTTGTTGATATACTCTTGATAGCCTGGTAGCTTGGTATATGGAACAAGCTTAATTGATTTGATGATAACCGGCTCTCTTTGGCTCTCCATGGAAATGGTGTTCTCACCCTGCTCAAAGTAGAACTGGAATGGGTGAATTTCATAACCATTAGAATCGCTAATTGCGTAGGTTACCCACTTTCTATCCTTATCAGTAACAGGAACAACTGTAGGACGAACGTCATTTCCGTTACTGTCAAGCTCGAAGGTTTTATCGCCATTCTCGTCCTCGGCATACTTGTATTCCCATACCTTTGATAGTACGATAGAACGAGCCTCAGCAAATGGCACCTCTCCGTTAATATAGAAAATTCTTTCAATTGAGTTTGCCTTTGTGGATGCCTGACAATACTCAATCTCGATGGTATAGTTACCCGTACCACCCTCTGGAATCTGGAATGACCATGTAACAGTACCCTTATCAGGAATGTACAAGGTATTTTCCTCTCCATTATAGTCTTTTGTGACGCCAACGCTTGGAGCTGTACCCGTATAGGTATATTCGTAATCGAATACGTCTATACTAACCTCAGCGTTACCGACACTCTTGGACGGGATGCTATTTCTGTAATCAGCATAGGATTTAGCGTTCAAAATTTCGCTGATATCTGAAATAGAGACGTTATTTCCCGTCGAGGTGCCATTGCCAGCTGCAGCTACTGGAACCGCAATCGTTGCAGCAACCATTATTAAGCATAGAAGCATAGCCAGCACCCTAGTCGCTCTCTTTTTCATAAGAAAACCTCCGTGTTTATTTCCAAATAGCACATACGTATATACGCGTGTACTAAAATATGGTTAAAGTCATTCTACCATAATATAAAAATAAAGTCAAGTTGATAATTTCGCTGATTTTTCGACGTTTATTTTGACATTTTGCATATTGGAAGCATTTTCGTTTTTTGTCAGTCTTCCCCAAAATGGTATTTTGAATATTTTTTATGTGTTACAAAGTCAATAGCTATAAGGCTTCAGGGGGTTTTGTCTATATATAATATAAAATTTCTACGCATTGTGCAAGTTGCACAAAAATTGTGTTGATTTTTTGTAAGGTGTCATTTTTCACGAAATTCCATTTAAGGTCAATTTTTTGAAAAAATTTTAGTTAATTAAAGTGCAAGTATTGACATTGACGAACTTAACCATTATAATTAAAGAAGTTAGAAAAAGGAGTGTGCTACTATGTATTATCTAGGCATTGATTTAGGCGGTACAAATATCGCTGCTGGTATTGTTGATGACAAGTACCAAATTATTAAGAAAAAAAGTGTTCCTACTCTTGCGCATAGAGATGGAAAGGAAATAATGAAGGACATGGGCAAGCTTTGTCTTGACCTAATCAAGGAAGCCGGTCTTACACTTAAGGATATTGCTTACGCAGGAATTGCAACACCTGGTACAGCAAATTCCGAAACAGGTATCGTTGAGTATGCAAACAACCTACCATTCAGGAACTTCCCTATTGCTGACCTACTCAAGGAATATACAGGAATTGAAAAGGTTTATATCGAAAACGACGCAAACGCAGCTGCTAAGGCTGAGGCTATCGCAGGTGCTGCAAGAGGTGCTAAATTCTCAGTTATGATTACCCTTGGCACTGGCCTTGGTGGTGGCATTGTGCTTGACGGCAAGGTTTATTCAGGATTTAACTTTGCCGGTGCCGAGCTTGGACACGTTGTTATAGAAAAGGACGGAAAGCAATGCACCTGTGGCAGACGTGGCTGCTGGGAAACATACAGCTCTGCAACCGGTCTTACAAATATGACCAAGGAAGCAGTTTTGCAGGCTAGAAAAGAGGGTCGCAAAACAAAGATTGAGGAGCTTATTAACGGAAACGTTGACAACTGTAATGCAAGAGTTGCCTTTACTGCTATGAAGCAGGGCGACGAGCTCGGTGCTGAAATCGTTGATAGATACATTTCATATCTTGCTTGCGGTATTTCAAATATGATTAACATTTTCCAACCAAACGTTCTTTCAATTGGTGGCGGAGTATGCAACGAAAAGGATTATCTGCTTGTACCACTTAAGGAAAAGATATTCGCGGAAACCTACAACAAGGATTCTGCAAAGCAAACAGAAATTAAAATTGCTGAGCTTGGAAACGATGCCGGTATCGTTGGTGCAGCAGTTCTAGGACTATAAACGCAAAAGCCTAAATCGTTTAATCGGTTTAGGCTTTTTGAAACAAAAAAAGAAGGGAGGAAGAAAATGGAGCTCAATTCACCAGTAAAATGTCTTTACGGTGTAGGTGATAAATTAGAGAAAACGCTACACTCTGCCGGACTTTTTACAGTAAACGACATGCTTTACTATCTGCCAAGGGCATATCAAAACAGAGGCGACGTTAAGGAGCTTGACGACGAGAGCTGTTATGGTCAATATCATTCTTACATATTGACTGTTGCTAACGAGCCAAGCGTTGCTATGATAAAGCGTGGAATGAATTTGTTGAAATTCCGTGCCTTTGATGATACGGGAAAGGTTAATATAACCTACTTTAATCAAAACTATCTCAAGGACGTATTCCATACTGGCAGTACCTTTAGATTTTGGGGTAAGCTAAATAAGGAAAAACGCACACTCTCCCTGACCTCTCCTGCCTACGAGCCGATTTTACCTACAAAAATTCTTGACCCTCTTATCCCTGTTTATCCTCTATTTCACGGAATGAATCAAAAGCTTATGGCTAAGCTTCAAGGTGAAATTATCAGCAATATTTCCACACTTATTAAGGACTTTTTGCCAGAGGATATAAGGCTAAAAAATCAGCTTCCTACCTTGCAATTTGCTCTTAAGAACATACACGCACCCATAAGCGAGGAGGCACTTGAGGCCTCTATTAAGAGATTGACCTTTGACGAGCTATTCTTATTTGCACTTTCTATTTCAAAAATGAAGGTAACACAACAGGATAGCTATGCTCCTGCCTTTTCATACACAGATGCAGAGCCACTATTAAGTCTATTACCCTACAAGCCAACTAATGCACAAGCAAAGGCTATCAGAGAGCTTAGCGAGGATTTATGTGATAAAAATTCCACAGGCAAGCGCAAGGCTATGAACAGAATAGTCGTTGGCGACGTTGGCAGTGGTAAAACCTTAATTGCGGCAATTGGTGCGTACTTTGCCTGCAAAAGTGGATATCAATGTGCGTTAATGGCGCCCACTGAAATTTTGGCTCATCAGCACTATGAATCAATGAAGCCTTTATTTGACAAGCTGGGAATAAGCTGTGAGCTACTAACCGGTTCTACCCCAAGAAAAGAGAAAAATCAGACACTTCTCCGCCTAAAAAGCGGTGAAACTCAATTTGTTATTGGCACACACGCATTAATTCAGGGTGGTGTAGAATTCAAGGAGCTTGCCCTTGCTATAACCGATGAGCAGCATCGCTTTGGAGCAAGACAGCGCTCAAGCCTAGGAGATAAGGGACTTTTCAGCCACACACTTGTTATGAGTGCTACTCCCATTCCAAGAACGCTGTCATTTATGATTTATGGTGATTTAGATATCTCCTTAATCGACGAAATGCCTCCAGGCAGACAAAGGGTTGACACCTTTGTGGTAGATGAGGGCTACCGTACAAGATTAAACGGATTTATTGAAAAGCAAATTAAAAATGGCAATCAGGTTTATATTGTTTGTCCGTCTGTTGAGGAAAAGAAGGAGGACGCAGACAACTTTACTGATTACGACCCCTTTGCTTCTCTATTTGATGAGGGTATGCCACCTCTTAAGGCTACTGTTGAATATGCAGAGCATCTTAAAAACGAGGTATTTCCAGATTATAATATCGCATTCCTCCACGGCAAAATGAAGCCCAAGGAAAAGGACGAGATTATGATGGAATTTGCCAAGGGAAGTATCCAAGTTTTAGTATCTACCACCGTTATCGAGGTAGGTGTAAACGTACCCAATGCTACTCTTATGATTGTTGAAAATGCAGAAAGATTCGGTCTTTCTCAGCTCCACCAGCTAAGAGGTCGTGTCGGTCGTGGCAGGGATAAGTCTTATTGCGTTTTAGTATCAGATTCAAAGAGCGAAAAATCCGTTGAACGACTTAATATTATGAAAACTATCTATGACGGCTATTCGATTGCTGAAAGGGATTTACAAATGCGTGGTCCAGGTGATTTCTTCTCAAGCAGTGATTCCGTAAGGCAATCTGGTCAGCTTGATTTAGGAATTGCGAAAAATTGCACAGATACACGCCTTGTTCACTCTGCCTTTGAGTCGGCAAGGGAGCTTTTGGCAAGCAATCCTGCTCTTTTGGGAGATGAGCTAGACTATCTTCGTCAAAGGGTTGAAGAAACCTGTGTTTCAAAATCCAACACTATAAATTAGCCTACCCTGTGTAGATAAAACAAAAATCCGTGTGAAATCACACGGATTTTTGTTTTAGCCATGGAATAGCTTTTTGGTTTGGTACATTGGCTCGCAGGTCAGGTTTACGCCTAGCTTTCTAAAGGTTGCTGTATCAACCGGAGATAGGATTACAGAGGAATGTAGCTCTGCTCCCTTTAGCTCCGCAAGAGCCTCCATTGCTTTTTTTGCAGTTTCATCTGTTGCTGCGGTGATTGCAAGTGCAATAAGCACCTCGTCAGTATGAAGCCTTGGATTATGATTTCCAAGATTTTCAATCTTTAGCTTTTGAACAGGCTCTAGCACCTCGTGAGAGATTATGTCAACGTCCTTATCAATTCCAGCAATAGCCTTTACTGCGTTTATAAGCGCTGCGCTTGAGGAGCCGAGCAGTGCGGTGGTTTTACCTGTTACTATTCTGCCGTCTCTTAGCTCGATAGCTGCAGCAGGTGCGCCTGTCTGCTCTGCCTTATCAAGTGCTGCCTGAATACAGCCCCTTTGCTTTGCATTGATACCACTTTGATTCATAAGAAGCTTAATCTTATGAACCTCCTCCTCGCAAAGATTTCCCTTTCTTTGCTGACAAAGGGCGTTGTAGTATCTTCTGATTATTTCGTTATTTGCAGCCTCTCTTACTGCTAAGTCGTCAACTATACAGTTGCCAACCATATTTACGCCCATATCTGTTGGAGATTTATATGGGCACTTACCCATAATTCCCTCGTACATTGCACGAAGCACTGGGAAGATTTCCACGTCTCTGTTATAGTTTACAGAGGTAACTCCATAAGCCTCCAGGTGGAATGGGTCAATCATATTTATGTCGTTTAGGTCGGCAGTCGCTGCCTCATAGGCTACGTTTACAGGGTGGGACAAAGGAATATTCCACACCGGGAAGGTTTCAAACTTTGCATAGCCTGCACTAACGCCCCTTTTATATTCGTGATAAATTTGGGAAAGACAGGTGCCCATTTTTCCACTTCCAGGCCCTGGCGCAGTTACTACAACAAGTGGTCTTTTTGTTTCGATAAAGTCGTTTTTGCCGTAGCCCTCGTCACTTACTATGTAATCAATATCATAGGGGTAATTCTTGATTGGGTAATGCTTATAAACCTTTATTCCCAAGCCCTCAAGCTTTGCCTTAAACGCCTCGACACCTGAGTTTGCGTCATACTTAGTAAGAACAACGCTTCCTACGTACAAGCCAAAGCCACGAAATGCATCTATAAGACGCAAAACGTCAAGGTCATAAGTAATTCCAAGGTCTCCCCTTACCTTATTTTTTTCGATATCTGCAGAGTTTACTGCAATAATAATTTCTGCTTGATCCTTGAGCTCAGTAAGCATTCTTATCTTACTATCCGGCTCAAAGCCCGGCAAAACTCTAGATGCGTGAAAATCATCAAAGAGCTTTCCACCAAACTCAAGATAAAGCTTTCCACCAAATTGGTTTATTCTTTCCTTGATTTTCTCAGATTGCATTTTTAGATATTTATTATTGTCAAAGCCTATTTTATACATATTTTCCCCTTCAAAAGCCTATTTTCAAATGAACAGGCATACCGTTTTCATAGCTAATGCTTTTTTCGCCTAAAATTAGTGGAGTAATATATCTTATACACTCCTCTGTTACATTATTTCCATCTTCATTTATATAGTTAGCTGGAACGTATTTTACCTTGTTTGCCACGTCCTTAGCATCTATGCAGGAAAATTCCACCCCATATTCGCCATCTTTTCTAACTATAGTTGCCATTTTACCAGTTTCGCCCATTTCTGCAAGCTTAACTGCATAAGCGCCAACTGCCACAGATTCATCAATGTCGGTGGCTGATACAATATGAGCTGAGCAACGCTGTGGCAAATTCAGCTCCACAGAACGCACCTTGCACCCGATTTCATGTCTTACCAAGGATTCAAGGTATTTCGCAGTGCCTGCAAGATACTTATGCCCAAAGGCATCCTGTACACCGCTTTGACTGCTTGCGCCAACGTACTCACCATTTGCGTCCTTAATTCCCTCGCTTACTGCCACAACAACGTTAGGTTGTTTTTCAAGCATAGCCTTAACGTGCTTTATAAATTCCACTTGAGAAAATGGTCTTTCCGGCAAATAAATAAGGTCTGCCCCTAAGCCATAATAATACTTAGGCAGGGCGCTGGAGGCGGTAAGCCAGCCTGCATCTCTACCCATAAGCTCAACAATAGTTACTGCCTTGATGGTATATACGGAGCAATCGCAAGCGATTTCCTTAATGGCCGTTGCAATAAACTTAGCAGCCGAGCCATAGCCAGGTGTATGGTCAGTTTCCACAAGGTCATTATCAATAGTTTTAGGAACGCCAATTACCTTAAAATCAATCCCCTTGTTCCTTACATACTCACCGAGCTTTTTAATTGTATCCATAGAATCATTTCCACCGATATAGAAGAAATATCCAATGTCGTATTTCTTAAATATGGAAAACAACCTTCTGTAGATTTCCTCATCTGCATTAAAATCAGGTAGCTTTTTTCTACAGGAGCCAAGAGCGCTTGATGGAGTGGTTTCTAGCAGGGACAATGATTTTTCATCGTTGAACAGATAGCTCAGGTCAACTATATTACCCATAAGCAAGCCCTCTATTCCGTTTTTCATACCATAAAGCTTGTCTATTTTTTCAGACTTACAAGCTTGTCTTATAACGCCTGAAAGGGTTGCGTTTATGGCAGAGGTTGGCCCTCCAGATTGTCCTACTATTGCGTTCACCGTATGCTCTCCTCATAGTATAATTAAACATAATTAGTATATCATATTATTAAGAAAAAAGTCAACAATAATCCTCCTAATTGTGTCTATTTTTCACTTTTTTTACATTTTGGCACAATCAAGCCCTGTGTTTTTCGATTTTCATTTACTTTTTAGTTATTTTTCACAAAAAATTTGAATTATTTTCAATTTTTCTATTTATTTTCACCTCAAAGTGTGATATAATGTAATCAACAAAGAGATAACTCTTTGAAATCACTAAGCAAAAGAGGTGCTATTATGAAAATGAATTTTACCGCAAGGCAGATGAGAGTTTATGACTCTGTTAAGGAAACCGCAGAGAAAAAGCTTGCAAAGTTTGACAAGTTTTTTGATTCAGAATGCGAAATGGACGTTACCTTTTCAATGCCTAACGGTACGGAAAAGGTTGAGGTGACAATCCGTGCCGGTGGTATGGTTTATCGTGCCGAGGAATCCTCAGACACCTTTGCAAACGCTATTGATGCATCAATCGAGGCACTTGAAAGACAAATAAGAAAGAACAAAACCAGACTTCAGAAGAAGATTAGAGCTGAGGGCTTCCAGATTATTGAGGAGGACTTCCCCGACGCAACTGAGGATGAGTACGTTCAAAATATAAAGACAAAGACCTTTTCCTTTAAGCCTATGGGCGTTGAGGAGGCGATTTTACAGATGAATATGCTAGGACACGACTTCTTCGTATTCAAGGATGCTGATTCTCAAGAGACCTGCGTAGTTTACAGACGTAAGGCTGGTGGGTATGGTCTAATTCTTCCAGAATAAATAAAAAACAGGCATTTGCCTGTTTTTTTATTTGATGTCCTTAACAATTTTTTCAGGGGGAGTGTCTAATTTTTCCGGGTTTCTGTAGATCGCACGCATATACTTCATGCCCGCTGCGTAGTAAAATCCATCGCAAATTCTTTCATCAAGGTTATAGGTAACATCTACATATCTATGCTTACAAACCGTGCCGTCCTCCATTAGTTTTAGCTCTCTTTGAGTTGAGCCGAAGGAGCAAAAGATTGGAAGCGTGCCAAAATCGTAAAGATGATGTACAATTGGAGGAATTCCAAGCGAGCCCATTGACGTAATAAAGAACGAGCAATGGAATGGTGAAAGATTTGTAAGAAATTTAGGAAGCCATCCGAGATAATCCCAAAATCTAAGAGTTGTAACCGTCCAGCGCAAGAAAATTCCTGGTATAAAGTTTAGAACCTTAGCTAGCTTATCAAAGCTACTTTCAGGCTGTTTTCTGTATTCCTCTATCTTATCATTGAGCTTGTGATAAACGTCGTCCGCCGTGGCATTTGGCTCAAACAAAACCTTTATAACTGTGTCAGGCGAGTCAATTGACATTTCTCTTTTTATTACTAAGGAGACCTCAACAAGCTCTCTTGTATAAACCTTTTGACCACGAATAAAGCGATTCAGCCCCGGAAATTGAGACACAGAGCGCACGTAGCCTGCGATAATTACGTGCATAAGGTTAAAATACTTAAGCCCCTCTGCCTGCTTTCTCTTTACGTACCTGTCAATTGGCTCCATATCAATTTTATCAAAAACAAAGTTTTGTGAGCCTACCCTGTCCTCCATTATGTAAGGGACTATTCTCGCATAAGGGGTCAAGGTTTTTATGCGTCTGATTTTGTTCCTTTTTTGCTCTTCCTTTGCTTTTTTCTTAAGAAGCTTTTTTTGAGCCTTAGCCTCCCTTTTGAGCGTCTTTTTATCCTTTGGCAGCTCCTGCTCCAAGCTCTTTTCCTCTAAAATTACATTGTCCTGTACTGGCATAAAACCTCTTAATACGTTTTAGATTAAGGCGCTTTTTTTGCGTCTTGAACTATTTTATTTTATCATATTTTCTTCATTTTTTCAAGATATTTATTTCTTGTTGATTTTGAAGCGTATTTATGATACTATAATATTAAAGATTGGGGGTATTTATTATATGGAAATTAAAGAGATTTTGGCGTGCGTTGACCATACTAATCTAAAGGTTAATGCAACGCTTAAGGATATACTATTAACCTGTGATGAGGGGATTGAGTTTGGCTGTGCCTCCGTTTGTATTCCTCCCTCCTTTGTTAAAGGTGCCAAGGAGTACGTTTTGGATAAAATTAAGATTTGCACGGTTATCGGCTTCCCTAACGGCTATTCAACCACCGAGGTTAAGTGCTTTGAGACCAAAGACGCCTTGGAGAATGGTGCTGACGAAATTGATATGGTTATTAACATTGGGGACCTAAAGGCTAAGAATTATGACAAAATAAAGTCTGAAATTGAGAAAATAAAGGCTTGTTGCAAGGATAAGGTGCTTAAGGTAATTATAGAGACCTGCCTTTTAACAGATGATGAAAAGGTAAAAATGTGCGAAATTGTAACAGAGGCTGGCGCAGATTTTATCAAAACCTCAACAGGCTTTTCAACCAGTGGCGCTACAAGAGAGGATATTGCTCTTTTCAGCGCAAGCATTGGCAAAAACGTAAAAATCAAGGCTGCAGGTGGCATTTCATCAATTGAGGATGCAGAAGCCTTTATCAAGCTTGGCGCATCTCGTCTCGGCACAAGCAGAATTGTTCAAATAGTAAAGAAGGGTGGTAAATACAATGAAGGCAACTCCACATATTAATCCACAGGGGGAATTTGCAAAAACGGTTCTTATGCCTGGAGACCCATTGCGCGCAAGGTTTATTGCTGAAAATTTCCTTGAGAACGCTGTTCTTATAAATAACGTAAGAGGGATTCAGGGCTATACCGGCACCTACAAGGGTGTTCCTGTCAGCGTTATGGCAAGTGGGATGGGCATTCCCTCAATTGGCATTTATTCCTACGAGCTATACTCCTTTTTCGGTGTTGAGAACATTATACGTGTAGGCTCTGCCGGTGGAATGCAGGAAAATGTAAAAATAAGAGACGTTGTAATTGGCATGGGCGCATGCACCAACTCTGCCTTTGGCAAGCAATATGGCCTTGAGGGCACAATTGCACCTATTGCCAGCTACCAGCTACTTGAAAAAGCAGTTGAAAAGGCAAGGGAGCTTGGTCTTTCCTATCACGTTGGCAATTTACTTTCCAGCGATACCTTTTACAGTGATACAAGTAGCCTAGATTGGGCAAAAATGGGAGCCCTTGCAGTTGAGATGGAGGCTGCAGGACTATATATGACTGCTATGAGGCTTAAGAAAAACGCCCTTGCAATTTGTACAGTTTCTGACCATTTAATAACCGGTGAGGAAACAACGAGTGAGGAAAGGCAAAAAACCTTTAAGGATATGATTATACTTGCTCTAGAGGTGGCTATAAGTCTATGAAAAGAGCCTTCTTAATAGTGCTTGATAGCTTTGGAATAGGTCCTCTTCCCGATTGTAAGGAATTCGGTGATGAAAGCCCAAACACGCTACTTAGCATTTCGAAATCAAAGGATTTTAGCATTCCCAACCTTATAAGCCTCGGTCTTGGAAACGTTGATGGTGTGGATTGCATTGAAAAAGCAGACACTCCATTGGCTATTTACGGTCGTGCTATGGAAAAATCCCACGGAAAGGATACAACCGTTGGGCATTGGGAATTAGCCGGTGTTATTTCAGAAAATCCACTTCCAACCTACGAAAACGGATTTCCACCCGACGTTATCGAAAAATTCGAAAGGCTATGCGGTAGACGCGTCATTTGCAACAAGCCCTACTCTGGCACTCAAGTGATTTACGACTATGGCAAGGAGCATATCGAGACAGGCGCTTTAATTGTATATACGTCGGCAGACAGTGTTTTTCAAATTGCCTCTCACGAGGACGTTGTACCAATTGAGGAGCTTTATAGATATTGCAAGCTTGCCCGTGAGCTTTTAGTCGGTGAGCATGGCGTTGGACGTGTAATTGCAAGACCCTTTGTTGGTGAGTTTCCCAATTTCAAAAGAACTGCTAACAGACGTGATTTTTCTCTTGAGCCGACGGGCAAAACTATGCTTGACACTCTATCAGAAAACAACTACGACGTTATCTCCATCGGCAAAATATTTGATATTTTTGCAGGCAGAGGCATTTCGGTAAGTAACAAGACAAGCTCCAATTCAGATGGAATCAAAAAAACTCTTGAATATCTTGACAAGGACTTTTGTGGTCTTTGCTTTACCAACCTTGTGGACTTTGATATGCTTTACGGCCACAGAAACGATGTTGACGGATATGCAAGTGCCCTAAGCGAGTTTGACAGATTTATACCAGCTATACTAGAAAAGCTAAGAGATGAGGATTTGTTGATAATTGCCGCTGACCATGGCTGTGACCCAGGGGACACAAGCACCGACCACACAAGAGAATATATTCCTGTGCTTGTCTATAAAAAAGGGGTATGGGCGAAAAATCTTGGAACGCTTGATTCCTTTTGTGAAATAGGTAATATGGTGATAAATCATTTTAGCATTAAAAATTAGACACAGGGTACGACCTTACCCTAGAAAAGAGGTTATATGGATTACGAAAATCTTATCAATTTAGCAATTAAGGCAAGAGAAAGCTCATACTCTCCCTACTCTGGCTTTAGCGTTGGCGCTTCCGTGTTGTGCAAAAATGGAAAAATATACACAGGCTGTAACATTGAAAGCTCTGCCTATTCAGAGACAATTTGTGCAGAAAGGGTTGCTCTTTCAAAGGCTATTAGCGAGGGAGAAAGGGATTTTGTAGCAATTGCAGTTGTCGGTGGCAAGGACAGTATTACATCCTTTACCTATCCCTGTGGCGCTTGCAGACAATTTTTAAGCGAGCTTTGCCCACAGGAGCTGGAAATTGTGCTTTTCAATGGAAATTATATAGAAAAAACAACGCTTGGTGAGCTTTTACCAAAGAGCTTTAATAGGAGCAGTATTGTGTAAGCTATGAGAATTTATGATATTATTGATAAAAAAAGACACGGTGGTGTCTTAAGCAAGCAGGAGCTTGAGTTTTTCATCAATGGCTATATGAAGAACGAAATAGCTGATTATCAGGCATCTTCCCTTTTAATGGCGATTTGTATAATGGGTATGAATGATGAGGAAACCCTTAATTTAACTAGAGCTATGATAAGCTCGGGCTCGGTGGTTGACTTGTCGAAATTTGGGAGCTTGAGCGTTGACAAGCACTCAACCGGTGGCGTTGGAGATAAAACCACGCTTATCATTGCACCTATTGTAGCCTCCCTTGGCTTAAAGGTCGCAAAAATGTCCGGACGAGGCTTAGGCTTCACCGGTGGTACGATTGACAAGCTGGAGTCCCTTGGAGACTTCACCACCTCGCTAAGTCAGAGTCAATTTATTTCCCAGGTTGAAAAAATTGGCGTATGTGTGGTTGGACAAAACGAGGCTCTCGCGCCTGCTGACAAAAAGCTATATGCCTTGCGAGACGTAACGGCAACTGTTGAGTCAGTGCCTCTTATTGCCTCGTCTATTATGTCAAAAAAGCTTGCTTCAGGTGCAAGCACCATAGTTCTTGACGTTAAGGTTGGCTCCGGTGCCTTTATGAAAAATGCCACACAGGGTAAGGAATTAGCAAGCGCTATGATTAAAATTGGTAAGGGCTACGGCAAAAGCGTTTGCGCTTTGATTACAAACATGAATATTCCTCTTGGCTACGCTATTGGCAACTCGCTTGAGGTTTATGAGGCAATTTCCGTTTTAAGCGGAAGGGGTGAGGAAAGGCTACGTCAGGTAGCAATTGCTCTTAGTGCAAGAATGGTTTCTCTTTCCCTTGGCTTAGATATCGAAGAAGCAACAAAAATGGTTGAGGTTGCGATTTCCTCTGGAAAGGCACTTGAAAAGCTAAGGGAATGGGTACAGGCACAGGGTGGAAATACAAGATATATTGACTCGCCAGAGCTACTTGTTGGCAATACGTATGCCTATGAGTATAAGGCATTGCAGAATGGCTACATTTCTAAAATAAACGCAGAGAGTGTGGGAATTTCCTCAATGCTACTTGGTGCCGGCAGAACAAAAAAGGACCAAGAAATTGACCATTTTGCAGGAATACTCTTAAAGAATACTCTTGGCGATTACGTCAAAAAGGGAGACACTATTGCAACACTTTACGCAAAGGATAAGTCCTTATTTGAGGGAAGTGTCAAAATGCTTGACTCTGCTATTTCCTATTCATCAAGCAAGCCAACGAATGAGCCACTTATATTTGATACAGTTTCATAAAAAAGGGGTAATACGCCCCTTTTTTTGTTGGTCTTTGTCATAGTTGATTATTCTGCATACTATAATAATAGGTTTTGAAGGGAGCATTTTTATGAAAATCGTTATTGTAAAGTCGCCTAAGCTTTTAGCTCCTTTGCTAAGGAAGCTATTCAAAATATCAAAAAGCTAATAAAAAAGACGGAGAATTCTCCGTCTTTTTATAATTATTTTTTCCAAGTAGGCTTTTTCTTCAAAATTTCAAATAGAGCTACATAGCTTTGATGTCTTGATTTCTCTATTTCTCCAGTCTTAACCTTTTCTAGAATAGCACAACCCTGCTCCTTAGTGTGAGAGCATTTGGTATATCTGCACTGCTCGGAAACTGCGTTCAAGTCTCTGAAGGTTCCCAAAAGGTCGCTTAAAGAAAAGAAATCAAACCTTTCAAAATCAAGAAGTGAAAATCCAGGAGTGTCGGCTAAATATCCACCCCTTGCGCCATCTAGCTGTTCTCTTAGTGAGAATAGCTCTGTTGTGCGAGTGGTGTTTTTACCCCTCTCAATTTTTTCACTCAGTGCCCCCGTTTCAAGGCTCAGCTTAGGAAAAAGCGCGTTAAGGAGTGTACTTTTCCCTGCGCCACTAGCTCCTGCAAAGGCACATATTGGGTCTTGCTCCTTGGTTATTTTTAATAAATATTCCTTTATGTCCTCAACGCCCTCGTTGCTTTGCGATGAGGTAATAAAGGCATCAAAGCCACTGCTTTTATAAATTTTGTACATTTCCTTAGCAAACTGATCGTCAAGGTCTGATTTTGAAATAATGATTACAGGCTCTATTTTATTGTACTCTGCAATAGCAATCATTTTGTCAACCACCTCAAGAGATGGCATTGGCTTTTTGCAGGGGATTACAACAAAAATATAGTCAAGATTAGCAAGAGGGGGTCTTATAAGGGAATTTTTTCTTTCAAGAATGCCCTTACAGAAGAAGCTTCCATCATCATTTCTTTCAAGCTCAACCCTGTCGCCTGAGAGCAAAACGATTTTTTCATGTCTGAAGGCTCCTCTGCCTCTAACAGAGACAAGCTCCTCACCATCTATTTTTTCATCAAGTAAAACTGTATAAAGTCCACCCTGGCATTTCGTTACAAGTCCCTTTATCATTTGTTGCCCTTCTTTGAGAATGCTCTCTTTAATCTTCCCATAAGGTTTTTCCAAAAGCCGTTTGAGGGAAGCTCCTCAAATCTGGTTTTCTTGTTTTCTCTTAATGCCTTAACGTATCTTAGCATATCGTTTGCGCTTTGGAAGCGTTGCGCCGGGTCCTTGCTCATAGCACACATAATAACCTGCTCAAGTCCTACCGGAATCGAGCTGTTTATGTTTCTTGGTGGAACAAGTGGCTCATTCATGTGCTTTACCAAAACGGCAAATGGGGTTTCGCCCTTAAATGGAGTTTCACCCGTTGCAAGCTCATACATCATTGCACCGAGGGAATATATATCCGTTCTTGGGTCAACCTTTTTACCACTCGCCTGCTCAGGGCTCATATAATAAACTGTTCCTACAGCCTTATCGGTTACGGTTATAGTTTCGGTATTAGGTAGCTTTGCAATGCCAAAATCCATTACCTTTACTTGTCCAGTTTGTAGAACCATTACGTTTTGTGGCTTAATATCTCTGTGAATAATTCCACTTGCGTGTGCCCTTGCAAGAGCCTTTAGAATCTGAATTGTATAGCTGATTATCTCATCAAAAGCAAGTGGCTCATTCTTTGCATTTAGATAGCTTTTCAGAGTGATACCATCAACGTATTCCATTGCCATATATTTGTTTTCTGTTTTTACATATACGTCGTGAACTACTACAATATTTGGGTGATTGAGAAGCGCCTGAGCCCTTCCCTCGTTCTTAAAGCGCTTAACAACGTTTTCGTCCATTGCCTCGTCATCCTTAAGCTTTTTTATAGCCACATCCATATTGTTAAGGTGCTTGTCCTTTGCCTGATAAACCACAGCCATTCCACCAACACCTACAAGTCTTTTAATGACGAATCTTTCGTCAAGAGTCTGACCCTCAAGCTCTTTATATTTTTCGTATTTATCTAGCTTTCTTTCCACTTGGGTCCCTCCTTACACTCTTAGTAGCACGGCAGTAATATTGTCGTGGCCACCATTTGCGTTTGCCGTATCAATCAATCGTCTAACCCTTATGTCAAGCTCAACCTGATCAAGCCTTTTATTTCCTCGCTCGCTTGCTACAATATCACAAATAGCTGCATCATCCACCATATTTGTAAGTCCATCTGTGCAAAGAAGCAAAAACGAGCCGTTTTCCAACTTTTGTACGTAAATATCAGGCTCACAGCATACCTCGGTGCCTATTGCCCTAGTAATTATATTTTTATTTGCAGAGCTTACAGCCTCGCCATCGGTAATTTGACCCATATCAATTAAGTATTGAACGTAGGAGTGATCCTTTGTTACCTGTGTAATGCTATTACCTTTTAGGTGATACAAGCGACTATCACCTACATTTATAACAAAGGCAGTTTTATCCAGAACAAGCGTTGCAACAAGAGTCGTTCCCATTCCCTTTAAGCCTGTTTCCTGCTTAGCCTTAAGGTAAACCTGCTCGTTTGCTATATCAGCACCGCGATTCAAGGCTCTTTTTATTTCCGTGGTGCTTACCTGCTTGTTTCTATCCTTAAGATATGGAGAAATCCATTTGTCAATCGTGTGCAAGAATGCTTCGCAGGCGATTTGAGATGCCTCCTCGCCTCCTCTTACTCCTCCCATACCATCGCATACTACCGCAAGATATGTTTTTTCTGTGTATTTTCTTACTACGTAGCTATCCTGATTAGTGCTACGCTTTTGTCCCTTATTGGAATCTGCTGAGCATATCACGAGTCGTTTTCCTCCTTTGTTTGTCTTCTTAGCTGTCCACAGGACGCATTTATGTCAGAGCCTAGCTTACGTCTGACTGTTGCATTTATTCCTAAGGATATTAGCTTGTTTTTGAATAGATTTACATTTTTAGATGTGGAAAGCCTTGTTTCCTTCACCTCATTAAGCGGTATCAAATTAACGTGTGGCGTTGATTTGATATATTTTTTTAGAAGGCTGGCAAGCTGAATTGCCCCCTCCTGTGTGTCGTTTTTATCTGCGATAAGCGTGTACTCGAAGGAAATACGCCTACCCGTTTTTTCAAAGTAGCCTTGGCACGCCTTAAGCAAAGCCTCAATTGGATATTTGTTATTGATTGGCATTATGGCTGAACGAACCTGATTATCATAGGCATGCAAGGAAATTGACAACGTAATCGGCAATCCCTCATTTGCAAGGTCGTTTATTTTATCAACCAAGCCACAGCTAGACACGGAAATGTGTCTTAAGCCTATGTTTAAGCCGTCCTCGCTACTAACAAGCCTTAAAAACTTAATTACGTTGTCGTAGTTATCAAGTGGCTCACCTATGCCCATCATTACCACGTTGGAAATTCTTTCACCCGTGTCCTTTTGAGCAGTTATAATCTGTCCCAGCATTTCAGATGGGGTTAAATCCCTTACTCTGCCAGCTAACGTGGAGGCGCAGAATTTACAGCCCATACGGCAGCCCACCTGCGAGGAGATGCAAAGGGTATTTCCGTGCTCATATTTCATAAACACTGCCTCAATGCATTCGCCATCAATAAGCTCAAATAGGTATTTTATAGTACCATCAAGCTTAGAAACTAGCTTTAGCTTTACTTTTGGAAGTCTGAATTCAAACACTTCCTCAAGCTTTTTTCTCAAGGCTAGCGGAATATTTCTCATTTCCTCTCCCCATGCGCCCTTAACTAACCAAGAGTAAACTTGCTTAGCACGATACTTAGGCTCGTCCAGCTTCAATAGCTCACCCTCAAGCTCCTTAAGGTTAAGAGAAAGAATATCGATTTTTGGGATTTGTGTCATATTACTCTACACGCACCATTTTTGCAACAAAGAAGCCATCTGTTTGGTTGACATGTGGCAAAAAGGTGTACACTCCCCCCTGTGAATTTATTCCGTCAATTGAAAACTCCACTGGCTTAAAGCTTTTATTTTCAAGAAGGAATTTTTCGATATTGTCCTGATTTTCCTTTTTATTCAGGGTGCAGGTGGAATATACAAGATAGCCACCCACCTTAACGTATTTAGCCCCAGCTCTTAAAATACCGAGCTGTATTTCCGGTAATTTTTCAATCTCCTTAAGAGATTTATATTTGATATCGGGCTTTTTGAAGATTACGCCAAGTCCAGAGCATGGCACGTCGCACAAAACTCTGTCAAAGCTGTTTTCATATTCCTTGACAAGCTCTCTTGCATCCTGCTCTTTTGTGGTTATTATGTCAATGCCCAATCGCGCAGCTCCCTTTTCTATTAGGGAAAGCTTATTTTTATGTAGGTCAGAGGATACAAGGCTTCCCCTTGATTTCATATCAATAGCCATCGAAAAGCTTTTTCCACCCGGGCATGCGCAAAGGTCGATAACCCTCATTTCCTCCCTTGCCTCAACAAGCTGTGATGCAATTCTTGAGGACTCATCCTGTACGAAAAGCTTTCCATCAGATATTAGTCCCTCTATTTTGGAAATAGGACAATTGCATTTTATAATATCGCATGCAATGCTTGATGCCTCTGGCTTATAGCCTTGGCTTGTCAAGCACTTAATTATTTCACCCCTTGTCGCTTTAAGGGTATTTACCCTTAAGGAAAGGGATTTATCCTCATTTTTATAGCTTAAAATTTCTCTTGCTACATCTTTACCAAAGGAGTCTACAAATAGCTCATAAAGCTCCTCTGGTACAGAATTCTCTAACAAGAATCGCTTTTTCTCGTCCTTAGGTAGCTTAACTGACTTACCTGCACGAATAAAGCTACGGAGCAAGCCGTTTACAAAGCCCTTTGACCTTTTTCTTGCAAGATTTACTCCCTCATTGACTACTGAGTATTCGGGAATCTTATCACAGAACAAAAGCTGATAAAGGCTTAGTCTTAATATGTTTTTTGCGTCTTGGTCGATTTTGCTAAGTGGCAATGATGAGTATTGAGCAATTACGTAATCAAGATAAATTGCATTTTCAATAACGCCTAAATACAAAAGAGTATAAAGGGCTGAATCCTGCGCTTCCATATTGCTTCTTGAAATTACTGTATTTATCTCAAGATTTGAAAAGCTTCCATCCTCGCTCCACTTAATAAGTGATTTCAGAGCAAGCTCTCTTGGATTACTCATTGCAATTCTCCTTTCTTAGCCTAAAATATCTCCTACGCTTATTTTTCTGCCGTTAATATATGCCTCGGCACTCATTCTTCCCTTTCCCTCAGGGATTATTTCGTCAAAAACGATAGCTCCGTTCTTGCATTTTACGTATATACCCTTATCAAGAAGAACTACCTGTCCGCACTTGCCCTCAAAATCCTTTTCTGCTAAGTGAGCACGGGTTACCTTTAATATTTTTCCGTCCATTGCTTTGGTAAAGGCAACTGGTATTGGGCTAAGTCCTCTTATTTGGTTATGAACGGCTCGGGCATCCTTTTCAAAATCAATCAGGCAATCGTCCTTGGTGATTTTTTCGGCATAAGTAAACTTATCCCCCTGCTTAGTATAGGTCGCCTTGCCACAATCAAGAAGCTTTATCGCCTTGATTAATCCCTTAGCACCTGCTACTGCAAGCTTATCGTGAACAGCTTCAAGGTTATCGTTTTCTAAAATATCAACCTCTTCTACTAAAATAACGTCGCCAGTATCTAAGCCGATATCCATTTTCATAATGCTTACGCCTGTTTTGCTCTCACCGTCAATAATTGCCCTTTGAATAGGAGCAGCGCCCCTATACCTTGGCAAAATTGATGCGTGTGCGTTTATGCATCCGTGCTTTGGGAAATCAAGCACGTATTGTGGTAATATTTTGCCATAGGCAACCACCACAATCAAATCGGGCTTTAGCTCCTCAAGCACCTCTGAAAATGCACCGTCCTTTAGAGTCTGTGGCTGAAACACCCTTAAGCCATTATCAAGGGCATATTGCTTTACCGGTGTTGGGGTGAGAACCATTCCTCTGCCACGTGGCTTATCAAGAGTCGTTACAACGCCAACGATTTTCTCGCCACTTTCATATATTTCCTTAAGGCAATCCCTTGCAAAGTCGGGTGTGCCCATAAATAATATTCTCATTGTTAGTTTGACCTTTTCTCTGCCTTATCAATATATAAAATGCCGTCTAGATGATCAAGCTCATGACACATTGCTCTTGCAAGTAAATCATAGCCTGTTACCTCTATCTCCTCGCCCTTGCGATTCAGAGCTCTTACAGTAACGCAAGCAGGTCTTTTAACCTGTGCCCACTCACCTGGCAGGGAAAGACAGCCCTCCTCACCAATTTGAGTGCCCGTCTTTTTTATGATCTGAGGATTGATAAACTCAAACAAGCCCTCGCCTGTTTCAATAACAACAATTCGACGCAAAACTCCAACCTGAACTGCCGCAAGTCCACAGCCGTTTGCATCTCGCATTGTTTCTACCATATCGTCAAGCAAGGTTAAAATCCTTGGGGTTATCTCTGTAACCTCACGGCTTACCTTTCTTAGAGTTTCCTCGTCCTCGCTTCTTTTTAGTATTTTTAGCTTAGCCATTTTCTTCTCCTTAGCTTACGTACTAGATGGATTAAAATCTATCGACAAGCTGACCTTGTCGTATTTCTTCATATAATTTATGTAAATTTGTGAGAACAATGCTCTTAGCTTATTATTTAGCTTACACTTGATTATTATTCTCTTTCTATATCTTCCTTGTGTCTTGTAAACCGGTGCCTCGAAGGGTCCGTAGGCAATTGCACGGGTGTTAAGCTGGTTTATCTCCCTCTCTAAATCCTTAATAAGCTCGCCTCCTGCCTTATCGAGCAACGCCTCGTCAGTGGCTGACAGTGTTATCATTGCTATATCGCAAAACGGCGGGAAGTCATAAGCCTTTCTTATAAGAATTTCGTTTTCGTAGAAGGAGTCGTAATCCTGCTTAGCTGAAAGCAGAATCGCTTGATCGTTGGGGGAGTTGGTTTGAATAACTGCCACGCCGTGATCCTTAGCGCGTCCTGCCCTTCCTATTACCTGTGTCAGCATAGAAAAGGTTCTTTCGCTTGCGCGATAATCTCCCGTGTATAGCATTGTATCGGCCATTAAAACCCCAACCACTGTAACCTGTGGGAAGTTGTGTCCCTTTGTTACCATTTGAGTGCCTATTAGCGCCTTTGCCTTTTTGTCCCTGAAGTCGCCTAAAATTTGCTCATAAGATGACTTTCTGCCCGTGGTATCTGCATCCAGCCTTAAAATGCTAACTCCATCAAACAGATTATCAAGCTCCTGCTCAACCCTTTGCGTGCCAAAGCCAACGTAATCAAATTCTGTATCTCCACAGCTATTACACTTGCTTGGTAGCTTGGATTTATAGCCACAGTAATGGCACCTTAAAATACCACTTTTGCTCATAACCTCGCCTGCGTTATCGCTGGTTATGCTTTCGTCGATTTTTCTGTAGGAGTGATATGTCATAGCTACAGAGCAATTTGGACATTCCACAGCCTTGCCACAGCTCTGACAGCTGATTGAGGAGTGATAGCCACGTCTGTTCAAGAACAGAATTGATTGCTTATCATTCTTGAAGGCATTGTCAAGCAAGTGAGCAAGCTTATCGCTAAACGGGGACATATTTCCCTTTGCTTTTTCCTTGCGCATATCTGTGATAACTACCTCGGGTAAGGTTGCCTCACCATATCTTGACATCATCTTTACAAGGGCATACTTGCCCTCTCTTGCCTTAAAATATGAATTAAGAGATGGGGTAGCTGAGGCAAGAAGCATAAGCGCCCTTGACCTGCTCGCCCTAAATCTTGCAATATCGTGAGCAAGGTATTTAGGATTTGTGTCTGATTTATAGGTATGCTCCTGCTCCTCATCAATGACAATTAAGCCAAGATTTTTAACAGGGGCAAAGATTGCGGAGCGAGTTCCTATAACAATAGTTGCTTCGCCATCAAATATTTTTTTATAGGTATCAAAGCGCTCACCCCTTGAAAGAGATGAGTGTATTACTGCTACCTTGTCTCCATAGTATCCACAGAAGGTTGAAACGGTCTGTGGTGTGAGGGAAATTTCCGGCACGAGAATTATTACTCCTCTACCATCTGAAATAACCTCGTCTATCATTTTTTTAATGACGCTTGTTTTTCCACTGCCTGTAACGCCGTATAAAAGAGCGCCTCGTGGCTCTCTTGTATAATAAAGCTCCTTTAAGCTTTCAAAGGCTTCGCTTTGTAATGGGCTTAGCACTACAGGGGAGTCGTTTTTTTGCATTTTTGCAGAAAGATAAGGGTCACGACTTAGCTCCCTTTTTGTTCTTTCTATATAGCCCTTCTTTTCAAGGGCATCTAGGTGAGCCTTGCTTGCGCCCAGCTCCTGATAAATTTCCTTATCTGAAAGAATTCCCTTTTCGCAAAGTAGCCTTAGGATTTCCACGTGCATCTTGCTTTTGAAGGATTTTTCTCCGTTTATCTGCCTAGCTACGCTTTCCTTATCCTGACAAAGGGAAACAAGGGTTTCGTACTTGCTTTTATCCTTTTCCTCGACAACTGTTTCCTTTTTGACAGCGCCCATTCGAATAAGCCTTTGTATGAGCGCTTGAGCATTTGGCTCCTGTTGCTTTAGCTTCTCTAGGGTTATATTGGGGTTATTCTCAATTAGCTCGTAAAGATAACCAAGCTCCCCGTCGGGCATGCGTCCGTTACCTGTTACTCTAAAAAGCTCCTTTGTTTTAGTAACTATTGCAGAGGGAATTATACATTTTACTGCCTCACCAAAGGTGCAAAGGGTATGAAGCTTCATAAAGCTACACAGCTCCAGCATTTCTTGACTTAGCTTGAAATAGCCACTTAACACAGAGCAAATTGGCTTTGCCCCTGTGATTTCTTCTGCCTCTGTTGCAACAACAATTGCAGTATTTTTTCTATTTGCTTTACCAAACGGAACCACCACCGCCGTGCCGATTTCGACATCCTGCCTCAGCTCCTCTGGTACTGAATAGGTATATTCCCAGTCTGCCTGATATGGCACATCAAGAATATGAACCCTAATATAATCCTTGCACATACCATATCTCCCTTCTAAATCTGACTAGTAGCTTTTATTCGTCGTCCTCTCCGCCCTCGATTTCGAAGCCGTCTTCTCCGTCAAATACCTCTTCTGCGTCCATAATATCTGCAATATCAAAGTCGTCAAACCTTTCGTTTTTCTTTTGCTCCTTTGGCTCCTCAACTGGCTTTGGCTCCTGATAGTTTTCAATTTCAATTAAGGCTTCGTCGTAGCCATCCTCGCCTGGAAGATAAATCTCAAACTTACCCTCCTTGATTTCTCTTACTGCGTTCTTTACAGACTTTTCATCTCTGTATTCCTTTGTGATAAGAGAAGCTAGATCCTTGTCAGTTTCCTTATTGCTAATTTTCTTTTCAGCTACATAGCGTTGCTCAAGATACACGTTTGTAACCACACGGGCACACTTTGCTGTTGCCATTGTGATTGAATACTTGTTAAGTCTTTCTTTGCCGTCCTTTGATGTAGCGTTTAGTAGCTCCTGAATTGATGGATATAACATTTTTGTATTTCTCCTTTGAAATTATTTTATAAGTTTTTTAATTATTGACTTTGTGTTTTCTGTTTTTAGGTGCTCTACTTCCTCGCCCCTGTGAATTGCCTCGATTATTGAGTATATTTCGTCTGCACACTCACTTGCTTTTCCCTCGTGATTTATTACAGAATAATCATACTTAGGCATCATTTTAACCTCTTGACGGGCACGTCTTAGCCTTTTCTTTATTTCGCTTGGCTTTTCTGTACCTCTGCCACGAAGTCGCTTTTCAATAGTTGCGTAATCCGGTGGGGTTAGCATAATTGTAATTACGTCCGGATTTTTCTTTTTAACCTTAGTTGCACCCTCAACCTCGATTTCCAGAATAATGTCAAAGCCCTTTTCAAGAGCCTCGTTTACTGCGTCCCTTGGCGTACCATATAGATTGCCTGAGTATTTTGCATATTCAAGCATATCGCCACTTATGATTTTTTCCTTAAACTCCTTTTGAGTCAGGTAAAAGTAATTTACGCCCTCAACCTCTCCCGGTCGTGGGTTTCTGGTTGTGGCAGAAACTGAGAGTCTTATGTTGTCATGCTTTCCCAAAAGCTCCTTTACAACTGTGCCCTTTCCACTTCCTGCGGGACCTGAAATAATAAAGATTCTACCCTTTTGGCTCATTTTGTCCCTCCATTGTCCTTATTCAGCCTTTCGCTAAGCGCCTCGCAGGAAAGATATGAGAGAATTACATGGTCGGAATCTGTAATGATAATAGACTTTGTTTTTCTTCCACCTGTGCAATCAATTATTCTTCCTTGCTCCTTTGCCTCGCCAACAATTCTTTTTGCAGGTGCAGAGTCCGGTGTAACCATAGCAACTATCCTTTGGTCAAGCACCATATTGCCTGCGCCAATATCAATTAATCTCATACAAGCACCACTCTTATTCTATATTTTGAATTTGCTCTCTGATCTTTTCAAGCTCATTCTTAATAGAAACCACTAAATGTGCAGTGTCTGCATTTGAAGCCTTTGAGCCGATTGTATTCGTTTCTCTGTTCATTTCCTGTAGTAGGAAGTCAAGCTTTCTTCCAGCAGGCTCATCAGAGCTTACAATTTCATAAAATGCATCAAAGTGGCTATTTAATCTTACAAGCTCCTCATCAATAGCAACCTTGTCGGCAAAGATAGCAACCTCAGTCAAAATCCTTTGCTCATCAATTTGGATTGAATTGTCGCCGAGGAACTTCAAGATTCTTTCCTCCAGCTTTGAGGCGTAACCCTTAATGTCGCTTTCAGAGTTTTTCTCAATAACGCTTAGATAGCCCTTTATGTTATCAATCTTTTCAACAATGTTGCGATAGAGATTCTCACCCTCAGCCTCACGGCGATCAAGAAAGCCCTCAAGTGCCTTGTCAAGGACAATTTTTATGTCCTCCCAATCCTTTTCCATATCGTCCTCGGGCTTTTTAATAACGAAAATTTCCTTATTTGATGCAACCCTTGAAACGGTTATATCGTCCTTAAGCTCAAAGGTATCACGTAGATTGTAAAGTGCGTCTATGTAGGATTTTGCATAGGCAGAGTCAAGCTGAATTTCAACTCCCTGCTGTTCCAGCACATCAATGCCCACATAAACCTCAACCTTTCCACGGGAAATTCCCTTGGTTTGAAGATATTGCTTTATCTTGTCCTCTAAAAAGCTATAAAGCCTTGTGATTTTTACCGTGCAATCGTAATATCTGTTGTTGACAGATTTAATCTCTGCCACAATGTCCTTTGAATTTACGGTTTCACGTGCTCTGCCAAAGGCAGTCATACTTCTAAACATATTACACTTCCTTAATTTAATAGTAATATAATTATTTTATCTTATATATATTTAATATGTCAACTTTTTTAATATAATATTGTATAAATAACCAAAAGAGTGGCTGATTTCAGCCACTCTTTTGGTTATTATAACTAATCGAAAAATTTGTCAATTCTTAGTCTTGAACGAAGTCTGTTATGGTAGTAAATGAGGAATTTTTTTATAGCAACGTCGTACAGAATAAATACTATAAGATTTCCCACAAAATAGATTACATCAAAGACGAGATTTGATTCCATCAAAAAGACAAATCGCATAATGAGCACAACCACGAGGCTTGATACAATTGAATATGCAACGCGAATTATCAGGCTAAGCACCTTGCCTGTCTTTTCTGATAGCTTTTTGATAATTGGATATAAGCCGAAAATAACGAACTCAACCACCACTAGCTTATTAGGACAAATCAGCGCGCCGGCAAGGCTTGTTACCGCATAAACAAACAGGCTTTTGTACCTTATTTCCTCGTACATAACTAAAACTAAAATTGAAGCGATGACTGCCATGGTGATATCTAATATTTCCACAAGAGAGCCTGCCATTAGCAAAACCACGCACAGGGCTGAAATAACGCCACACAGTGCAACAATTTTCGCCTTTTTCATTTATCTACAGCCTCCACAGAAGCAGTCGATAAGCTGAATTGCACAACAGAGCCTACAAAGCCCGTCCTCGCAATCACCACCACTTGACTGGGGCTGATGAGCCTGATTATAGCCCTGAGCCTGCGTAAGAATAGACTGGTAAACCTGTCTATATTCCTGATTATTAGGGTCCATTCTGCAAGCATTTTCAATATACTTAAGCGCGTCAAAGTAGTATCCACCACGCAAAAGAATACAGCCGTGTAAAAAGAACCACTCTGCCTCTCTTTCCTCTTGTTTTATGGAGCTCAATAGCTGTTCTGCATATCTAAAATTTTCTTTGTTGATTTCTTGACGTATTTGATTATAAATTGGATTTTTGCTACTGGATTGACCAAAGCCTGCACCATAGCTCTGACCCTTTGTTCCGTTTGAGTCCGGATTGTTATTGTAGCCAGTTGCTTTGCCTGTTCTGATTTTAAGAATTTCGTCGTAGGCAGAGTTTATTTCTTTCATTTTTTCATCAGCAACGCTTGCAAGCTCAGGCGCATCTGCATAGTTGTCAGGATGGTATTTTTTGACAAGGCTTCTATATGCCTGCTTTAGCTCCTCATTCGTACAATTAGGATCTATACCAAGCGTCTTGTATGGATCGTTCATGCTATTCCTCCACAGAATTTTTGTATTTTTCCTTTTGTTTTTTAGTTATGTTTTCAAATTCCTTAGGCAAGCCAAGGTAGGTTATGTTCTCAATTAGCGCTTTTATATCCTCATTTTCTATATCTAAAAGCGACACTGCCCTGGACATTTCACCCAATTCAAGCAAAAGCGAGTTCTTAATTAGCTCTCTTGTGCTATCGGTTAAATGATTACCGTAGCTATTAACCAGTGGATTAAAGGATTTGCCTATATCTTCATAGAAGTCATCATAGGCGTCCATTACGTAAATCCATTTGCCTAAATGGTAGCCAATTTTTTCTGCAAGGGTTTTATTTGGTCCATCGGTGCCCTCTGAAATTATGGCGCTTAGCAGAGTGCCAAAGGTGTGAGCACATTTGTCAACCGAATCGCAGTTTTCCTTTTCCAAACGAGAAAGCTCTAAAAGGCTTGACTTGACTTCCCCTTCAAGCTCCCTTAGCTCCTTGCTTGTTTTTTTAAGAAAAATAGACACACTCCCTTGAATTATCGCCTTTAGCTTACCAAAGCCGTGGCTATCGTTTATATTGTCCTTTAGCTTCAGCCTTGTTAAAATTACGCTGGTGCGTGCAGAAAGCTTAAGAGAATTATTAGGTAAAAGCATCGGTCTTTTAGTAAAGGGGTGTGCCACGCACTTACTATTCTTTATTTCATACCCCTCGTTATTAAGAGCCATCTTTAATAGGGCGAGAAAGACAAAATCATAGCTTAGTGTCATGTTGGAAAAGCAACCTGTAGTTTTTCCCATCGATTTGCAAAGTCCACAGTAGGTAGCCTTATACAGCTCATGCTCCTTGACTCTAAGCACCGGGACGTAGGGCTTTACGTAACCAAACATATCTCACCCTCCTTATAATAATTATATATTATATTTTACTACTAATTACCATATATTTCAAGTGAAATTTCTGTGAAGATTTGTTCACCAAAAAGGAGCAGGTTTACCCTGCCCCTTAATCATAGTTAAATCCGAAGACCTGTGATGCCATTTCAAGTAGCTTGAATTTGATTTTATACTCACTATTTGCCTGTGTTATAAGGTTATATTGATCCTTTGTCAAGCCCACGTCGATATATTCCTCGTCAAGCTCAACGGCAACGCTGGTGCATAGGGGTGGATATAAGACGCACCACCAGTTTTGCCCCTCGCCCTCACCTATTAAGACTCTTACAGAGGTATATTTACCTGCAGGTAGGGCAAAATCCTCATAGTATCTTGTTGGATAGCTTTCACTTCCGATTTCGATTGAAACTTCTCTGTCGCATCCCTCTTTTTCCAACACGTCCTCGGCTATTTTTATTAAATTGTCTTTATTTTCCTCCATTTTCAAAAGTGCTTCCGCTTTGCTTTGCGCATCGTATTCCGCTATCTCCTCAAGGAGTGCATCACGCACCTTTAGCTTTAGCATTTGATCCTGCTCACTGTCGGAATTGGCAAGAACGTGAAGCCTTATGGTTGATGAATATATTTCTGCCTCGGACATTGTAGGTATTATGCTATTCATAAATAGGAACACTAAAACAGAAATTACTACTGTGCCAATTAGTCTCATATTTTTCTCCTTAGTTTGTTTTATAAAAAATTGTTTCCATTCTTTGCTCTTTTTATACACAGAAGGTTGATAATTTTGGGATTTTGTGGTAAAATATCTTTGTTTAGGAGGTGCTTTTATGAGGGATTTATTCACATTGTTGGTTAAAACGCTTAAGGAAAAGGGGCTTTTGCTTAGCTGTGCAGAGTCCTGTACCGGTGGCCTTTTTGCTAAAGCTATTACTGACATTTCAGGGGCATCCTGTGTTTTCAATGGTGGGGTTGTTTCTTACGTAAACGACGTTAAAATAGGTGTTCTTGGTGTGTCTGCTGATACTATTGAAAAGCATACGGAAATTAGCTACGAGTGTGCTAAGGAGATGGCACAGGGAGTCTGCACCTTGCTTAAGACTGATATCGGAGTTAGTACAACTGGCTTTGCCGGTCCCGGTGGCGGAACAAGTGCCGACCCCGTTGGAACTGTTTACGTAGGCTTATGTATAAATGGCAAGGCTGAAAGCTATCGCTTAAGTCTTGGCGAGCATCTTAGTCGAGATGAAATAAGAAACGAGGCTACCTGCAGGCTTGCAAAGCTTTTACTAGAAAAAATTAATTAAGGTATTGATTTTATATATATATTATGATAAAATGTTTTTGTTAAAATTTTACTGTCTTGGCATTAATAAGGAGATATGCTTATGGAAAAGAAATTTAGAAAAATCGGCGTTTTAACATCCGGTGGTGATGCACCAGGAATGAACGCAGTAATAAAGTCGGTTACCTGCGCTGCAATCGACAAGGGTGTTGAGGTTGTAGGCATTTTGGGTGGCTACTCCGGTCTTATCAATGATAAAATCCGTCCACTTTCAAAGATTGACGTGGCTGATATAGTTTCTCGTGGCGGTACATTCCTCTACTCTGACAGATGCGATGAGTTCAAGTATGAGTCTGGTATGCAAAAGGCTATTGCTACCTGTAAGAAGCATAACATTGACGGCATCGTTGCTATCGGTGGTGATGGTACGTTCAGAGGCGCTACTGACCTTAGCATAAGGGGTATCCCTTGTATTGGTGTTTCCGGTACTATTGATAACGATATTACTGCAACTGATATTACTGTTGGATATGACACAGCTATGAACTCTGTACTCGCACTTGGCGACAGACTAAGGGACACTTGTGAATCTCACTCCCGTTGTAACGTTATTGAGGTTATGGGTAGAAATGCAGGCTATATTGCCATCGAAACCGGTCTTGCACTTAATGCAATTGGTGTTGCTATAAACGAATTTCCTTTTGATAAGGAGGCTATGTTTAAGAGAATAAAGGCTTCACAGGAGGCTGGTCAACGTAGCTTTATCGTAGTTGTAGCTGAGGGTCTTGGTGCTGAATTCTCCGAGGGACTTGTTAAGGAGATTGAGGAAAACACAGGAGTTGAAACAAGATTTGTTCGTCCTGCACACATTGTTCGTGGTGGTATTCCTACTCTTGCAGATAGAAACTTTGCTTCAAGAAGTGGTTATAAGGCTGTTGAGCTTTTGCTTGATGGTGTTAGCGACGTGGTTATTTGCTCAAGACACGGTGAAATTGTTCCTGTTGAAATTAAGTATGCTCTTATCGTTGACAGAATGTACAAGGGCAAGCTTAAGGATGGAGACCTTGATAATTTCAGCGAGGAGCAAATCGCAGAAATGAAGGCTCTATGCGCTGAAAGACGCAAATATTTCGAGGAAATGTATGAGGTTGTAAACGGCATTTGCTGTTAACATAACAAAAAGAGGGTGTCTTGGGCGACCTACGGTAAAGCAGGTCGCCCAACTAAGTTTGCCCATTCGGGCAAGTGAAGTTCACTTCGTAAGTGAAGTTATCCTACGGATAGTGAAGTTTTGCCTTTGGCAAAGTGGGCAAACTTAACTTCACTTGTGCGAAGCATAAACTTCACTGCAAAGCAACTTCACTTTCACGTTAGTGAAAACTTCACCTATTACCACCCGAAAAACAAAAGTGTAACACACTATACCTTGCAGGGCAAGAGGTGTGAAAAGGAGTACAGGCAAAATTGCCCGTACTCCTTTTGTTGTATTTGCGGTTGGTAAAATCTGCTTTATGGTAGGCGTCCTTTGGACACCCTTTTTTGTTATATAATAATGAAAGAAAAAACGATAGAGAAAAAAAAGCAAGGGCGTGGCGCCCTTGCTTTTTTCTCTGTGCCCGTCATTGACAAGGTAGAATGGGCACTTTCTATCTATCACTTCTTATAGATAACTACTTATCTATCACTAGTGATAGAGGATAACATAAAAAGCAAGCTTTTATAGTGCTGAAAAAAGCCTTGACGCAAACCCGTCAAGGCTTTTTGTGTTTAATTTAGACAATTAGAATAGTAAGTCTTCGATTTTTGCAGTAGCAGTAGCCTTGGTTACGTTAACCTCGCCCTTGCCGTCTCCAAAGTCAAAGGTCTCATTCTTTACTGCCAGGTTATTTGGAGAAAATTCCATGATGTCCTCGCTTGAAATTATTTCAAGCTTGTATTCTGGTTTTACGTACATTTTAGTTTCCTCCTTATTGTGCATTTATTAGCTCGTTGTAGCTTATTGCGCCTGAAAGTGTTTCAGTTACTACACCATTGCTTGCGTAGTAGG
>JAFTXZ010000023.1 GCA_017461385.1 Clostridia bacterium
GGAAGGTTGAGGATACCTTCGGCTGGATTTATAAGCTTAATTAAGCTACGAAATGCGTCGTTGCTCCGCGCCCACAACCTCGATTATCGAAAAGATAACCATCGTCTGCGGGACTTACGATGCAATCCAAAACTTCAAAGCGACCAATAAAAACGGGCATTTTGCCCGTTTTTTTGCACAAAAAACTCTTTTTTGCTTTAACACTTTAGTGCATTAAAACGATTTTTTAGAAAAAAGTGAAAAAACTATTGACAAATAGCCTTGTATACTATAGAATATATAGCATACATAAGGCGATGAAGGGAAATAAGTCCTGTAAAGCATTCAAGAGAGCTGTCGGGTGGTGCAAGACAGTATGCTCAGCTTGATTTTCTCCTCCCTGAGCTACCAACCGAAAGCAATTGTGATTAGACTTGGTCGGGAACTCCCGTTACAGAGTAATCTGTTGATTGACAGATAAGAGAGGACTATTAGTCAAAAAGAGTGGTACCGCGGAGAATATCTTCGTCTCTTTATACAATAGCAGAGTTGCGTGTTGTATTAAAGAGACTATTTTTATTTTATGAGTCTTTCATCACCAGCTCTTAAGACAAGAAAGGACTAAAGTAATGAAGAATTTTAATAAGTACTCCAAGCAGTTTTTTGCACCAAGTGGTGTAACGATGGATTGGGTGAAGAAAGCTTCAATTGAACAACCACCAATTTGGTGTAGTGTTGACCTAAGAGATGGTAATCAAGCGCTTATTATACCAATGAGTCTTGAGGAAAAGCTGGAATTTTTTAAGCTTCTATGCAAGGTAGGCTTCAAGGAAATCGAAATTGGATTCCCGGCAGCTTCCGAAACAGAATATGAATTTTGCAGAACTCTTATTGAGCAAAATCTCATTCCTGACGACGTAACCATTCAGGTGCTGACTCAATCAAGAGAGCATATTATCAAAAAAACCTTCGAGGCGATTGACGGTGCTAAGCATGCCGTCGTTCATCTTTACAATTCAACCTCCGTTGCTCAAAGAGAGCAGGTTTTCAAAAAGAGCAAGGAAGAAATTATAAATATTGCAAAATTTGGTGCCGAGCTTTGCAACAAATACAAGGCAATGGCAAAAGGTAAGATAACCTTTGAATATTCACCAGAAAGCTTCACGGGCACAGAGCCTGAGTTTGCAGCTGAAATATGCAACGAGGTTATTTCTATTTGGAAGCCAACACCTGACGACAAGGTTATTATTAATCTACCCGTTACAGTTTCTCACTCAATGCCACACGTTTATGCAAACCAAGTGGAATATATGTGCAAAAATCTCAAAGATAGAGAAAATGTAATCATCTCCCTTCACCCACATAATGACCGTGGCTGTGCAGTTGCAGATAGCGAAATGGGTCTTTTAGCAGGTGGAGACAGAATTGAGGGCACATTGTTTGGAAATGGCGAAAGAACTGGTAACGTAGATATTATCACCTTAGCCTTAAATATGTACTCACAGGGCATTGACCCAGGTCTTGATTTTTCAAATCTTCCAGAGATCACCGAGATTTACGAAAAGGTTACAAGAATGCACGTGTATGAAAGACAGCCATACAGTGGTCAGCTTGTATTTGCAGCCTTCAGTGGCTCACACCAGGATGCAATTGCCAAGGGTATGAAATTCCGTGAGGGCACAGAGCGAGTCTGGAACGTGCCATACCTACCAATCGACCCAACCGACGTTGGTAGAGTTTATGAGGCAGATGTTATCCGTATCAATTCCCAGTCCGGAAAGGGTGGAATTGGCTACATACTCGAAACACAATTCAATCTTGTTCTTCCACCTAAGATGAGAGAAGCCTTTGGCTATCACGTAAAGAGCATTTCAGATCATGAGCATAGGGAGCTTCAGCCTAAGGAGGTTTACGATATATTCCAAAGAGATTTTGTGAACATCTCCACTCCTGTAAGCGTAGAAAGCACTGTGTTTACTAAGGAAGACGATATAAGAATTGCAGAATGTCAAATTAAGTATAACGACAAGATAACGTCTGTTACAACCAAAGGTAATGGTAGACTGGACGCAGTAAGCAATGCTATTAAATCAGTTATTGGCATTGATTATCAATTGCTTGACTACACTCAGCATGCACTTGAGGGCAAGACAACCTCGAAGGCTGCATCCTATGTAAGCATTACAAGCAATGGAAAAACCTATTTTGGCACAGGAATAGATAGCGATATCAGTACATCATCTGTAAAAGCTCTTTTAAGTGCCGTAAACATTATGTTAACGAAATAATCCCCTTATTGAAAGGAGAAAAGCTATGAAAATGACAGGTGCAGAAATCATCATAAACACCTTGATTGAGCAGGGCACAACCGATGTTTTCGGTTATCCAGGTGGACAAGTAATCAATATTTATGATGCACTATACAAAAACAAGGACAGAATAAATCATATTCTAACAGCGCATGAGCAGGGTGCCTCTCATGCAGCAGATGGATACTCGAGAGCAACGGGAAAGGTTGGCGTATGCATTGCAACCTCTGGTCCTGGTGCTACAAACCTAGTTACTGGTATTGCTACTGCAATGCTAGACTCAATCCCAATGGTAGCAATTACAGGAAACGTTCCTTGCTCACTAATCGGTAAGGATAGCTTCCAGGAAATTGACATTACAGGCGTTACACTTCCAATCACAAAGCACAACTATTTTGTAAATAGAATAGAGGATTTAGCGGACTCAATTCGAGAAGCATTCCAAATTGCAAAGTCAGGTCGACCAGGTCCTGTTTTGGTTGACGTTCCAAAGGACGTGCAGGTTGCCGTTTACGATTTTGAGCCACAGGGCGTGGTTGAAAAAATCCCACTACCAAAAACTGATGAGGACTCAATCGACGAGGCAGTTGCCCTAATAAACAAGGCTAAGCGTCCATACATTTATATCGGTGGTGGTGCAGCAGGTCTTGGAATGGGTAAAGAAATAATAGAATTTGCAAAGAAAATTGATGCATGCATCGGCTGTACCTTTATGGGATTATCTGCCGTACCTGATGATTTTGAAATGTTCCTTGGAATGCAGGGTATGCATGGACACTTTGCCTCCTCAATGGCTCAAAAGCACGCTGACCTTATTATTGGCGTTGGCGTTCGCTTCAGCGACAGAGCAACAGGAAATACTGCAAAGTTTGCGAAGGAAACAAAAATTATTCAGCTAGACCCTGATTTTGCTGAAATCAATAAAAACGTAAACGTTGACCTTGGTATAGTTGCAGATGTAAGAGATAGCTTCTTGCGAATCGCAAAGAAGGTTGATGAATCAAAGAAGCCTGAATGGATAAAGCAGGTAAAGGAGCTTAAGCTTAAGGAAGAACAAATTGCACAAAAGGCAGCGCTCATGGCAGGAGATAGAATGACTCCTAAAATGGTATTTGATGTAATCAATAAGTATAAGCTTCCTAAAACTATTTTCGCAACCGACGTTGGTCAGCACCAAATGTGGACTGCTCAATACGCAAAATTCGACTCAACAAGACGCTTCGTTTCCAGTGGAGGCTTGGGCACAATGGGCTTTGGATTAGGCGCTGCAATCGGTGCAAGAATAGCAACAAATGATCCAACGGTTTTGATAACTGGTGATGGAAGCTTTGGTATGAATCTGAATGAGCTTGCAACTGCAGTTACATACAACGTACCACTTGTAATTGTTCTTTGTAACAATGGAGTGCTTGGTATGGTAAGACAATGGCAAAATCTATTCTTCCAAAAGAGATTTTCAAATACAGTACTTGAAAGAAAGACGGATTTTGTAAAGCTTGCTGAGGCATTCGGTGCAGTTGGTATGCGTGCAACCAATATTAGCGAATTTGAGGATGCCTTCAAAAAGGCAGTTTCAATAAACGGTCCAGTTGTAATTGACACCTATATTGACAAGGATGAATTTGTTCTTCCTATGCTTCCTCCGGGTGGCTCAATAGACGATATTATTGTAAAGATAGGAGGAGAGGACAATGAGTAATAAGTTCGTAATTGCAGTATACGTAGATAATAAATTCGGTGTACTTACAAGAGTAACTAGTATGTTTACTCGCCGTGGCTTCAACATTGATGCATTAACAGTTGGAGAAACGGAGTGTCCTGAGTACTCAAGAATAACCATCTGCCTAAGTGGAGATGGATATGCAAAGGAACAGCTTATAAATCAGCTAAGAAAGCTAATTAACGTTAAAAAGGTTGAGGTTATTGATGACTCAATGAGTGTTAAGCGTGAGCTTGCACTTATAAAGGTGAAAAACAATTCTCAAACTAGAGCAGACGTGCTTTCAGCAGTTGAGGTATATAGAGCAAAGGTTATCGATTTTACAGCTAATGAAATGTGTATCGAAATCACAGGTGAGCCAAGTAAAATCAATGCTTTTATAGAGTATATGAAGCCCTACGAGATAATTGAAATGTGTCGTACAGGTATAGTTGCTCTAGAAAGAGGAAGTGGAACACTTCTTTCAAAAAACACCAAAACAGGTGTACACAAAACCAGATAATTTTTAATATTTAAGGAGAAAAAGAAAATGGCAAACATTTACTATCAACAGGATTGTGATCTTAACAAACTAAACGGAAAAACCGTTGCAATTATAGGCTACGGCTCACAGGGACACGCTCACGCGCTCAACCTAAAGGAATCAGGCGTTAACGTAATCGTTGGTCTTTACGAGGGCTCAAAGAGCTGGGCAAAGGCAGAGAAGGCAGGACTTAAGGTTATGGTTGCTGCTGAGGCTGCAAAGAATGCGGATATGATTATGATCCTTATCAATGACGAAAAGCAAGCAAAGCTTTATAAGGAAAGCATCGAGCCAAATCTTACAGAAGGTAAGACACTTATGTTCGCTCATGGCTTTAACATTCACTTCGGATGCATTAAGCCTCCAAAGAATGTAAACGTTATCATGGTTGCACCTAAGGGACCAGGTCACACAGTTCGTTCAGAGTATCAGGTAGGTAAGGGCGTTCCATGTCTTATCGCTGTACATCAGGATGCAACAGGCGATGCTCTTGATCTTGGTCTTGCTTACGCACTCGGTATCGGTGGTGCAAGAGCAGGTGTTTTGGAAACGACCTTCAGAACAGAAACAGAAACAGACCTCTTTGGTGAGCAGGCAGTTCTTTGTGGTGGTGTTTGCGCACTTATGCAGGCAGGCTTTGAAACACTTGTTGAGGCTGGCTACGACCCAAGAAATGCATATTTTGAGTGTATCCACGAAATGAAGCTTATCGTTGACTTGATTTACCAAAGTGGCTTTGAGGGTATGAGATATTCAATCTCTAACACCGCAGAGTATGGTGACTATATCACAGGTCCAAAGATTATTACAGAGGACACAAAGAATGCAATGAGAAAGGTTCTCAAGGACATTCAAGATGGCACATTTGCAAAGGACTTCTTGCTTGATATGTCTGATGCAGGCGCACAGGTACACTTTAACGCAATGAGAAAGATTGCAGCAGAGCATCCAAGCGAAACAGTTGGTAAGGACATCAGAAAGCTTTACAGCTGGGCTGACGAGGAGAAGTTCATCAATAACTAATTATTAAAGCGTTCCAGCCCTCTTATTTTTAGAGGGCTTGGAGCTTTGAATTGGAGCTTAAAATGATTAAGGAAACTATTGTTAATGGTGCACACAATGCGCCACACCGCTCTCTTTACAAGGCACTTGGCTTGACAAGAGAGGAGCTGGACAGACCATTAATAGGTATTGTTAGCTCATATAATGAAATCGTTCCTGGTCACATGAATCTTGATAAGATTACACAGGCTGTAAAGCTTGGCGTAGCTATGGCAGGAGGTACACCTATAACGTTCCCTGCAATTGCAGTATGTGACGGAATTGCAATGGGACACGTTGGTATGAAATATTCTCTTGTAACAAGAGACTTGATAGCTGATTCAACCGAGGCTATGGTAATGGCACACGGCTTTGACGGACTTGTTATGATTCCAAACTGTGACAAAAACGTACCGGGACTTTTAATGGCAGCTGCAAGACTTAATATACCAACAATATTTGTAAGTGGTGGTCCAATGCTTGCAGGTAGAGTTGACGGCAAAAAGAGAAGCCTTTCTGCTATGTTTGAGGCAGTTGGCTCCTATAAAGCAGGCACAATCGACGATTGTAAGCTTTGTGAATATGAGGAAAAGGCTTGCCCAACCTGTGGCTCTTGCTCAGGCATGTACACTGCAAACTCTATGAACTGTCTGACTGAGGTTCTAGGCATGGGACTTCAGGGAAATGGCACAATTCCTGCCGTATATTCTGCAAGAATTGAGCTTGCAAAGCATGCGGGTATGCAGGTTATGGAGCTTGTTAGAAAGAACATAAGACCAAGGGATATTATGACCAAGGAAGCTATTGAAAATGCAATCACTGCTGATATGGCTCTCGGTTGCTCAACGAATAGTATGCTTCACTTACCAGCTATTGCGAATGAGTGTGGAGTGGATTTTGATCTTGATTATGTAAACACAATTAGCGAAAGAACTCCAAACCTTTGCCACCTTGCACCAGCTGGTCCAACCTATATGGAGGATCTAAACGAGGCAGGTGGAGTTTATGCAGTTTTGAAGGAGCTTACAAAGCTTAACCTTCTTAACACAAATACAATGACAGTAACAGGCAAAACTCTTGGTGAAAATATTGAAAATGCCTATAATCGTGATACGGAAACCATAAGAACAGTTGACAATCCATTTACCAAAACTGGTGGAATTGCTGTGCTTAAGGGTAATCTTGCACCTGATGGCTGTGTAGTAAAGAGAAGTGCAGTAGCTAGGGAAATGCTCGTTCACGAGGGACCTGCAAAGGTTTACGAAAGCGAGGAGGAGGCTATTTCTGCTATTTACGCAGGAAAAATTGAAAAGGGTGACGTTGTAGTTATTCGTTATGAGGGACCAAGTGGAGGACCGGGCATGAGAGAAATGCTATCTCCAACCTCTGCAATTGCGGGCATGGGTCTTGATAAGGACGTTGCTCTTATTACTGACGGACGCTTCTCAGGGGCTACAAGAGGTGCATCAATCGGCCACGTATCTCCAGAGGCTGTAAGTGGTGGTACAATCGCTTATGTAAAGAACGGAGATATTATCTCAATAAACATTCCAGAATATAAAATCGAATTAAAGGTTAGCGATGAGGAATTGGCAAAGAGAAGAAAAGAAATGCCAATTAAGAAAAAGGAAAATATTACAGGCTATCTGAAGCGCTATGCGCAGATGGTGTCGTCTGCCGATAAGGGTGCAATCATCAATCGTTGAGCTTACCTGCGTCAAATTTCTTCGTTGTTCCTCGACAGCGACCTCAATGTACACTGAGTACATTATCGCCCTTTTGTCTGTGGTACGCCTTGAAATTTTTAGCATCTAAGCCCAACGTCAAATTTCTTCGTTGTTCCTCGACAGCGACCACAATAGCTTTTTCAGTCACAGGCAATAGCCACTGACTAAAAAATATGTCCCACAACCAAGAGGTTGTGGGCAAACCAAAGCGCATTAAGCTTAATGCGCTTTGGTTTGAAAATCCATTGAGGAAAGGAAATATAGTTATGTCAATGACAATGACTCAAAAAATTCTTGCTTCCCACGCAGGACTTGAAAGCGTTGAGGCAGGACAGCTTATTCTTGTTAAGCTTGATAGAGTTTTGGGAAATGATATCACGTCTCCTGTAGCTATCAAGGAATTTAACAAAATAGGTGTAAATTCTGTTTACGATAAAGAAAAGGTAACAATGGTTATGGACCATTTTGCCCCAAATAAGGATATTAAGGCGGCAGTTCAATGTAAAATGTGCAGAGATTTCTGTAACGACAAGGAGATTACACACTTCTATGACGTTGGAAAAATGGGAATTGAGCATGCACTTTTGCCAGAAAAGGGACTAGTTGTATCAGGCGACGTAGTAATCGGTGCCGACTCACATACCTGCACCTATGGCGCACTTGGTGCATTCTCAACGGGTGTTGGCTCAACTGATATGGCTTGTGGTATGGCAACAGGCAAGGCTTGGTTTAAGGTACCGTCTGCTATTAAATTTGTCCTTAAGGGCAAGCTTAATAAATACGTTTCTGGTAAGGACGTAATCCTTCACATTATTGGAAAAATTGGCGTTGATGGTGCACTTTATAAGTCAATGGAATTTGTCGGCGAGGGCGTTTCCTCCCTTACAATCTATGACAGACTCACAATTTGTAATATGGCAATTGAGGCTGGTGCTAAAAATGGCATTTTTGAGGTTGATGAGCAAACAATCGCTTACATAAAGGAAAGAAGCAACAGAGAAATTGTTTCCTTTAAGGCAGATGAGGACGCAAAATACGATGAGGTTTACGAAATAGATCTATCTACAATCAAGTCAACGGTTGCATTCCCACACCTACCAGAAAATACAAGAACCTTTGACCAAATCCCTGATATTAAAATCGATCAGGTTGTAATTGGCTCTTGCACAAACGGACAATACAAGGACATTGAAGAGGCTGCCATGATATTGAAGGGCAGACAGGTTGCTAAAAACGTTCGTGCGATTATTATTCCAGCAACGCAGGATATTTATCTAAAAGCCGTTGAAAATGGTCTTGTCAAGATATTCATCGAGGCAGGCTGTATCGTTTCCACACCAACCTGTGGACCATGCCTAGGTGGATATATGGGTATTCTGGCAGCAGGCGAGAGAGCAGTTGCCACAACAAATAGAAACTTTGTAGGTCGTATGGGCGATGTTACAAGTGAGGTTTATCTTGCAAGCCCAGCAGTTGCAGCTGCATCTGCAATTGCAGGTAAGATAGCAGACCCACAAAGTATATAAGGAGGCAAGCTATGAATTTTACAGGAAAAGTAATTAAATATGGCGATAACGTTGATACTGACGTAATTATCCCTGCAAGATATTTGAATACAAGCGACCATAGTGAGCTTGCATCTCACTGTATGGAGGACTTAGATAAGGACTTTACCAAAAAGGTTCAAAAGGGTGATATTATGGTGGCAGGCGATAACTTCGGCTGTGGCTCATCAAGAGAGCACGCACCAATTGCTATCAAGGCAAGTGGTATTTCCCTGGTAATAGCAAATACCTTTGCAAGAATTTTCTATCGTAACTCAATCAACATAGGCCTTGCAATTTTGGAGTGTCCAGAGGCAGTTGCAAATATAAATGATGGCGACAAGGTAGAGGCAGATCTTGATAATGGTATTATTTACAACCATACCACAGGTAAAAGCTTCAAAACTCAGCCATTCCCAGAGTTTATTCAAAAAATCATTCAAAACGGTGGACTTATTGAAACCATCAAAAAGGGCGACTTAAACTAATCGAGGTATCAAAATGAATTACAATATAGCATTATTAAAGGGCGATGGAATAGGCCCGGAAATCGTTGATAGCGCAGTGAAGGTGCTAGAGGTAATAGGCAAAAAATATGGTCATACCTTCAATTTCACACCATATCTTATAGGTGGTTGCGCAATTGATGCAACAGGGGAGCCACTTCCAAAGGAAACAGTTGATGGATGCCTAGCATCTGACAGCGTGCTCCTTGGTGCAGTTGGTGGACCAAAATGGGACACCCTACCAGGCAATAAAAGACCAGAAAAGGCACTTTTGGGCATTAGAAGTGCAATGGGACTATTTACAAACCTACGCCCAGCAAAGCTTTATCCTGCACTTAAGGGGGATTGCCCACTTCGTGAGGACATTGTTGCAAATGGCTTTGACATTATGATTGTTCGTGAGCTTACAGGAGGCATTTATTTCGGTGAAAGAGGAATGCGTCAGGGCAAGTACGGCGAGGAGGCTTACGACACAGAATGCTATTCCCGTATGGAAATAGAAAGAATAGCAAGGGTTGCTTATGAAACAGCTCAAAAGAGAAACGGCAAGCTAACGAGCATTGATAAGGCAAACGTTCTTGAAAGCTCAAGACTTTGGAGAAAGGTAGTTCATGAGCTTGAAGCTAATTATAAGGATGTTGAATGCGTTGATATGCTTGTAGATAATGCAGCAATGCAGCTTGTTCGTAACCCTGCACAATTTGACGTAATCGTTACCTCAAATATGTTTGGAGATATCCTTTCTGATGAGGCTTCACAAATCACAGGCTCAATTGGTATGCTACCATCTGCAAGTCTTGGAGATAACACAAGAGGCTTGTACGAGCCAATTCACGGCTCAGCACCTGATATTGCAGGCATGAATATTGCAAACCCAATTGCCACAATCCTTTCAGGCGCTATGATGCTTCTATATTCCTTCAACCTTAAGGAGGAAAGCGAGGCAATCGTAAATGCAGTTGACAAGGTTCTTGAGGCAGGCTATAGAACAAAGGATCTTGCTCATGGTGGCGATTTCCTAACAACAACAGAAATTACAGATAAAATCATTGAAAATATTTAAGGAAATATATGTCTAAAGTAACGGAAATATATACAAATTTAAGCCTGTTTTGCGTTTTTAGAGGCTTGCTTTCAAAGAAGCTTTTTAAGGACTTTATGGCTTTTGTTGAGGAAAATGATAATTCTTCAAAGCTAAAAAAATATGGTGAATTTGTTTATGAAATCAACAAAAATGGCGGAAATTTGGCACAGTGTGTACGAAAAATGCTTTTTGAGGATGAAAACATATATGTTGTTTCTAAGGCAAAGGGAGTGGAAGTACCACAAAGCATTAGAGGTGCAGTGGCATCTGAGCTTAATACTCTCACCGACCTCGTTGCACTTAATAGCAAAGCATTTCAGCTTGACTTAAGGACATCTCACTCCTTGCCAGAATTTGAAACAAATCGAATCGACTTGAAGAAGGAATATGAGGCTCGCCTCGAGAGCATTGAGAAATATGGCTACGGCATATTTGCCTCCAACTGCATGTTTTCAGTTGATGAAAACGGTGATATCATTCCTGTATTGTCCGCCGACACTACAAGCCTTGATAGCTTTATTGGATATCAGGCTGAAAGACAAAGAGTTATTGATAATACTCTTGCGTTTTTGGAAGGTAGACCAGGGGCAAACGTGCTTCTTTATGGCGATGCGGGAACAGGAAAATCCTCAACCGTCAAGGCAATAGCAAATCATTTCTTTGATTGTGGTTTAAGGCTTTTGGAGGTAAGGAAAAATCAGCTTCTGCTTCTCCCAAAAATAATGGGTGAAATCAGTAAAAATCCACTGAAATTTATTATTTTCATAGATGACCTTTCGTTTAATCAAAATGACGATTGCTTTAGTATGCTTAAGGCGACGCTTGAGGGCTCTGCATCTGTAAGAGCGAAAAATGCAATAATTTATGCAACAAGCAATCGCCGTCATATAGTTAAGGAAAGCTTTGGAGACAGAGACGGTACAGAGGTACACAGAAACGACACGATACAGGAAACAATTTCCTTGTCGGAGCGCTTTGGCTTAACTGTTTTATTCTCAAAGCCACCGAAGGCACTATATCTTGAAATAATCAATCAGCTAGCAAAGAAGCATAACATAAAAATGGATAAGAATGAGCTTGAAACTAAGGCAGAGGCATTTGCACTTAGCCGTGGCTATCGTTCGCCAAGATGCGCAGAGCAGTTTATTGATAGCTTAATTTAGAAAAGAGGAATATCAAATGATGACGCTTGATAATGTATATCGTGCAAGCTACGCCCTAAAGGACATAATTCGTAAAACTGATGTGATTTATGCACCGAAGCTAAGACGTGATGCAGATATTTATCTAAAGACAGAAAATCTTCAAATAACAGGCTCCTTTAAGGTAAGAGGCTCATATTATAAGATGTCAACTCTGTCCCCTGAGGAAAAGGAAAGAGGCGTAATTGCTTGCTCAGCAGGAAATCACGCACAGGGTGTGGCTCTTTCTGCCCAAAAGAACGGCATAAAAGCAGTAATCTGCTTGCCAGATGGTGCGCCAATTTCCAAGATAGAGGCAACTAAAAGCTACGGGGCAGAGGTGTGCTTAGTTGAGGGCGTTTATGACGATGCCTATAAGAAAGCGCTAGAGCTTCGTGACAAGGAGGGCTATACCTTCATTCACCCCTTTGACGATGAGGACGTAATTGCAGGTCAAGGCACAATTGCCCTTGAAATTATAGAACAGCTACCAAACGTAGATGCAGTAATAGTACCGGTTGGTGGAGGTGGACTCATCTCAGGCATCGCTTATACAATAAAGGCGCTTAATCCAAGGGTTAAGGTATATGGAGTACAGGCAAACGGCGCTCCATCTATGTATAAATCAATCAAAAACGAAAAGATTGAGGAGCTTCAATCTGTTTCAACGATTGCTGACGGTATCGCAGTTAAAAAGCCAGGTAACCTTACTTATGAGCTTTGCAGTAAATACGTTGATGATATCGTAACAGTATCAGATGATGAAATTTCCGCCGCAATTCTTGCGCTTATGGAGCAACACAAGCTGGTTACGGAGGGCGCTGGTGCAATTTCTGTGGCTGCTGCAATGTTTGGAAAGCTTGATATTGCAGGAAAAAAGGTTGTTTGCTTGCTATCAGGTGGTAATATTGACGTTACAATTCTTTCAAGAGTAATCAAGCGTGGACTTTTGATGTCAGGAAGAACAGCACAGCTTATGATTGAGCTTGTTGATAAGCCTGGTCAGCTCAAAAACGTATCTAGAATCATTGCCGATATGGGTGGTAACGTAATTTCCGTACACCACGAAAGAGCAAATGAGGGCTCTGACGTTAACGGATGCTACTTAAGAATAGTTTTGGAAACAAGAAACTTTGAGCATATAGCTGATATTAAAAAGGCACTCGTTGATTTTGGCTTTAAGCTACTATAAGGAGATAATTATGTTAAAGAAAATTTCTACAAATAAAGCACCAGGAGCAATAGGTCCATACTCACAGGCAGTAGTTTGTGGTGATATGGTATATACCTCTGGTCAAATCGCAATTAATCCGGAAACAGGCAACGTAGATGCACAGGGCATCGTTGCTCAAGCAGAGCAGGTTATGAAAAACCTAGGGGCAGTGTTGGAGGAAGCAGGCACAAGCTTTGAAAATGCAGTAAAAACAACGTGCTTTCTTTACGATATGAACGATTTTTCGGCATTCAATGAGGTTTATGGTAAATACTTTACCTCTAAGCCTGCAAGAAGCTGTGTAGCAGTAAAAACTCTTCCCAAAAATGTTTTGGTAGAGGTAGAGGTTATTGCGAAAATAGGTTAATTTCAAAAAGCAAAATGGAGTCCAAAAACGGACTCCATTTTTCGATTTATAGTCGAAAAATGCGTAAGCGTGTCTGTTTTTTGACTTTTTCATAGAATTAAACATAATAAGCTAAGCTCTCACACTCTGTAGCTCTAAAATATATCGAAATATTATTATAAATAACTATTGACTTTTGACTTAGATGGTATTATAATATTTTAGTACACTAAAGCGTTAAAACGTGAAAAGCACGGAGGAAATTATTATGAGTAAAATGCACAGACCAGAGGTTGATGAGCTTTTTGAGGCAATACTCAGTCTAAAGACAGTTGAGGAATGCTATAAGTTTTTTGATGATGCATGCACAATCAAGGAGGTTTTGGAAATTGCCCAAAGATTGAAGGCAGCTAAGATGTTAAGAAACGGCGTGAACTATGCAGACATTACAAAGGAAACAGGAATGAGCACTGCTACAATCAGCCGTGTAAATAGATGCCTTGAATATGGCGACGGTGGATATACAATGGTTCTTGATCGTTTAGGAAAGAAGGGAACAAAGTGATTTTAGAAAGCTATCTGAAAAATGAGGAAAGGGTGCTGTTTAATCTTCGCTCCCTTTACAGTAAATATGGCTATCAGCCCTTTAAGATGAGTAAATTTGAGGAATATGACCTTTATGCTAAAAACAAAGAGTTCTTAGTAAGTGATAGTGTCATTACCTTTACCGATACTCACGGCAAGCTACTTGCATTAAAGCCTGACGTTACCCTGTCGATTATTAAGAATGCGACAGAGGGCAAGGGCGTAAAAAATAAGGTTTTTTACAACGAAAACGTTTATCGTATTTCTGGTAGCACAAGCGAATATAAGGAAATTATGCAGGCAGGACTTGAATGCATTGGAGATATCGATCTTTACGATATGTATGAGGTTGTGTACCTATCTGCAAAAAGCCTTGAGTCCATTTCTAAGGACTATGTTTTGGAAATCTCTGATATGAGAATTCTTTCTGCGATTCTTGAAACCATCACAGGTGATGATAATTTTAAGAACGAGGCAGTTGATTGCATTAAAAAGAAAAGTGAGCATGAGCTTCTTGATTGCTGTAAGAAATACGAGGCAACGGAGCAGGCAACTAAAATGCTTGCAGATTTGATAAAGCTTTATGGCACACCTGATGAGGTTATTAAAAAGCTTAAAAAAATGAACGTAAGCAAGGAGCTTGATTTAGCTGTTGAGGAGCTTTCAAAGCTATGTCAGCTACTTAAGCTAACTGATGAGTATGCAAATATTCGTCTTGATTTTTCACTTGCCAGTGATATGAATTACTATAACGGCATAGTGCTGGGAGGCTTCATTAACGGCATTTGTGAATGTGTTCTTTTTGGTGGAAGATATGACAAGCTTCTTTCCAAAATGGGCAAAAGGGCAGGTGGCGTCGGCTTCGCAATTTATACCGACCTACTAAACAAGCTTCATAAGGAAGCAAAGGAATACGACGTTGACGTACTGCTGTTGTATAAGGACACAACAGGACTTGATAAGGTTCAAAAGGCAGTAGAATGGCTTGTTTCACAGGGCAAGACCGTTTCAGCACAAAGAACAATTCCGGAAAAGCTCAGATATAAGGAATTAAAGGAGATGGAGGACTAATTATGATAAATGTAGCACTTCCCAAGGGCAGACTTGGCGAAAAGGTTTATAATATGTTTGCAAAAAGTGGCTACGAGTGTCCATCAATTCTTGAAAACAATAGAAAGCTGATTTTTGAAAATGAAAGGACAGGCGTTCGTTTCTTTTGGGTTAAGCCCTCTGACGTTTCAATTTATGTTGAAAGAGGTGCTGCTGATATCGGCGTATGTGGCAAGGATATTCTTTTAGAGTATGAGCCTGACGTTTACGAAATGCTTGACCTTAACATTGGCAAGTGCAGAATGGCAGTTGCAGGAAAAAAGAGCTTCCATGACGACAATGTGAGCACACTAAGAGTAGCGACAAAGTTTGCTAATATTGCAAGAAAATACTACGCAAGTAAATGCCGTGATATCGACGTAATAAAGCTAAACGGCTCAATTGAGCTTGCGCCGATTCTTGATTTATCCGACGTAATCGTAGATATTGTTGAAACTGGTACAACTCTTAAGGAAAACGACCTTGAGGTTGTTGAAACCATCGTTCCAATTTCTGCAAGACTTATTGTAAATAAGGCAAGCTTCAAGTTCAAAACAAAGGAAATTGAAAACATAGCAAAAGAGCTAAAGGCACAGGTAGAGAGCAATGATTAAGATATATAAATACGGCGAGGTTGCAAATAGCGAAATCTTCGCACGTGAAAATATTGACGCAGGCGTAGAGGACATTGTTACCGACATAATTTATAACGTTAGAAAAAACGGCGACAAGGCACTTTATGCTTATGCAGAAAAGTTCGATAAGGTAACGCTTTCCGGTCTAGAGGTAACCAAGGAGGAAATCGACAAGGCGTTTGAGCTTGTTGATAAGAGCTTTATCGAAATCGTTAAGGAAGCTAAGGCAAACATCGAGGCATTCCATAAAAAACAGGTGAGAAACAGCTTTATCATAAGCGAAAACGACGGAATTATTACAGGACAAAAGGTAACACCAATAGAGAAGGTAGGACTATACGTGCCGGGCGGCACAGCTGCTTATCCCTCAACGGTTTTAATGGATAGCGTGCCTGCAAAAATCGCGGGCTGCCAAGAAATTGTAATGGTAACTCCCCCCTCAAAGGACGGCTCTGTAAACCCAGCAATTCTTGCATCTGCAAAAATCGCAGGAGTAGACAGAATATTCAAGGTAGGTGGAGCACAGGCAATTGCTGCCTTAGCCTATGGAACGGAGTCAATACCTGCCGTTGATAAAATCGTAGGTCCTGGAAACGCATTCGTTGCCGAGGCAAAAAAACAGGTTTTTGGCAAGGTTTCAATTGATATGATTGCTGGGCCAAGCGAAATTTTAGTAGTAGCTGATTCCACCTGTAACCCAGCCTACGTTGCAGCAGATTTGCTTTCACAGGCAGAGCATGATAAAATGGCAAGCGCTGTTTTAGTAACTGATAGCGTAGATTTTGCAAACAAGGTTTCAAGTGAGCTTGAAAAGCAAATCCCACTTTTGCCAAGAGCTGAAATTGCAAGATTTTCTATCGACAAAAATGGAAAAATTATAGTTGCAGAAAACCTAATGGTTGCAATAGATATCGCAAATGAAATCGCACCAGAGCATCTTGAAATTTGCGTAGATAATCCTTTTGATTATCTTGATAAAATCAAGCATGCAGGCTCAATATTTATGGGTAAATACTGTCCGGAGGCACTGGGCGACTACTTTGCAGGACCAAACCACACCCTACCAACAAGTGGAAGCGCAAGATTTTCTTCCCCACTTTCAGTAGATGACTTTGTGAAGAAATCTCAATTCACCTATTATACAAGAGATGCACTATCTAAGGTTTATGATAAAATAGCTACCTTTGCAGACAAGGAAGGACTTCATGCCCATGCAAAGAGTGCAACAATTCGCTTCGAGGAAAACTAAGGCAAATCTATGAAAGGAGCAGAATATGAGTAGATTTTTCTCTGAAAAATATTCAAGGCTAACACCCTATACACCAGGTGAACAGCCAAAGGATATGAAATATGTAAAGCTTAATACCAATGAATCTCCCTACCCACCCTCAAAAGAGGTCTATGAGGCAGTGATGGAGGAATCAAAGAAATTGCATCTATATTCTGATCCCGAATGTAGCGCCCTAACCGAAAAAATCGCTAATCGCTACGGCGTTAGCAAGGACATGGTTCTTGTAACAAACGGAAGTGATGAGGTGCTGAACTTTGCCTTTATGGCATTTTGCGACAGTAAAAGGGGAATAGCCTTTGCCGATATTACTTATGGCTTTTATTCTGTATTTGCAGATCTTAATGGTATCCCTTATAAAATAATTCCACTAAAGGACGATTTTACAATAGACCTTAAGGATTATTATGACCTTGAGGAAAATATAGTTATTGCAAATCCTAATGCCCCAACGGGAATTGCCCTTTCGAGAAATGAAATAGAGACTCTCGTTAAGAGAAATCCTGAAAGAGTAGTCATAATTGACGAGGCGTATGTTGACTTTGGTGGGGAAAGCTGTGTAGAGCTAGTAAAGAAATACGACAATTTGCTTGTAACAATGACCTTTTCAAAATCTCGCTCAATGGCAGGAGGCAGAATAGGCTTTGGAATTGGCTCACCTGAGCTTATAAGCGACTTAAATACCATAAAATACTCAACTAACCCATATAACGTAAACAGGCTTAGTCAAGTAGCAGGCGCTATGGCAATCGATAATGATGAGTATTATATGCAAAACGCCAAGGAAATTATAAAAAACAGAGAATATACCAAGCAAAGATTAGAGGAGCTTGGCTTTGTAGTTCTTAACTCAAGCGCAAATTTCCTATTTGCAAAAAGCGACAAAATCAGTGGCGAGAAATTGTACCAAAAATTAAAATCAAAGGGAGTTTTAGTTCGCCACTTTACGAAAGAAAAAATAAAGGACTTTAACAGAATAACCATAGGCACAAGGGAGCAAATGGATATTTTGATTGAAAAAATAATCTGCATTTTGGAGGAAGAAAAATGAGAAAAACAGTAATTGAAAGAAAAACTGCTGAAACCGATATTACCCTTAGCATAAATCTAGACGGCAAGGGAACATCAAAGGTAGATACAGGCTGTGGTTTTCTTGACCACATGCTCACTCTTTTTTCTAAGCACGCAGGCTTTGACCTTGAGGTAAATTGCAAGGGAGATATAAATGTAGATTTTCACCACACCACTGAGGATGTGGGAATTTGCCTGGGACAAGCTATTAAAAATGCACTAGGCGACAAAAAGGGAATTACTCGCTATGGCGATATTACCTTGCCAATGGATGAAAGCTTGATTTTGTGCGCCCTTGACATTTCAGGCAGAGGCGGACTTTATTATGCCCTTGATATCCCAACTTGTAAGGTTGGCGATTTTGACACAGAGCTAACACAGGAGTTCTTTGTTGCCGTTGCAAGGGAAGCAGGCATCACTCTACACCTAAGACAGCTTGCAGGCGTTAATTCTCACCACATAATCGAGGGTGCTTTTAAGGCATTTGCAAGAGCAATGAAAAAGGCAGTAGCCATCGACCCACAAGCAAAGGATGAAATTCCTTCAACAAAAGGGGTAATTTGATGATAGCAATAATTGACTACGGCGTGGGGAACCTTTTCTCCGTTAAGTCCTCGTTTTCCTACATAGGCGCAGAGGTAGTCGTAACCAGCGATGAAAATGTAATCAGACAGGCAGAAAAGCTCTTACTACCTGGCGTCGGCGCCTTTGAGGATGCAATAGCAAAGCTAAGAAGCACAGGGCTTGATAAGGTAATTATCGAGGAAGCAAATCGTGGCAAGCCTATTATGGGAATATGCCTTGGTATGCAATTGCTTTTTGATAAAAGCCTTGAATTTGGTGAGCATCGTGGCTTAGGGCTTTTGCGAGGAAAGGTTGTTCCAATGGCAGGATTTATAGATAAATCTCTAAAAATTCCACACATTGGCTATAATTCTCTCATATTTAAGAAAAGCCACCCCCTCTTTAAGTACATAAACGACGGAGATTACGTATACTTTGTCCACTCCTTTTATGCAACAGACTGCGATGATAGCTTGCTTGCTACAACAGAGTATGATAAGGAGCTAACTGCCATCGTTGCAAAGGGCAATGTAATAGGCTGTCAATTCCACCCTGAAAAGAGTGGAGAGGTTGGTCTTAATATACTAAAAGCATTTTGTGAAATGTAACAGGAGCAATCAAGCTAGATATGAAAATTTTTCCAGCAATAGATTTATACGAAAAGAAAGCAGTAAGGCTTTTTAAGGGCGATTATAATCAGCTTACCGTATATAGCGATAAGCCTTGGGAAATCGCAAAGGACTTTGAAGACCAAGGTGCAAAATATATTCACGTTGTAGATTTAGAGGGTGCTAAAAATGGCAATACCCCCAATATCGACGTGGTAAAGAAAATAGCCGAGGAAACAAGCCTTTTTCTTGAAATTGGCGGAGGCATTCGCTCTCTTGAGGTAATTGAAAAATACCTCTCAAATGGTGCTAGCCGTGTTATTCTTGGCACAAGCGCAGTAATTGATGAAGCCTTTTTGAAGAAGGCAATAGAAAAATACGGCGAAAGGATTGCGGTAGGTGCAGACGTTAAGGATGGCTATATTGCAATAAAGGGCTGGGTGGAAAAAAGCCAATATACCCTTGAGGAATTCCTTTCAAAAATACAGGCATTAGGCGTTAAAACAGTAATCTGCACCGACATTTCTAAGGATGGTGCTATGAAGGGCACAAATCTTGAGCTCTATAAGGCACTTAACGAGAAGTATTCCTTGAACATAATAGCATCAGGTGGTGTCTCCAGTATTGAGGATATAAAAGCCCTTAAGGATATGAAAATGTATGGTGCGATTATTGGTAAGGCGTACTATACAGGTGCAATTTCTATAAAAGAGGCTATCGAGGTAGCAAAATGATAACAAAAAGAATAATCCCCTGCTTGGACGTAAAAAATGGTCGTGTGGTAAAGGGTGTAAATTTTGAGGGCTTAAGCGACGTTTCCTGCCCGGTTGAGCTTGCTAAATATTATTCAAGCTGTGGTGCAGACGAGCTTGTGTTTTATGATATAACTGCCTCCTTTGAGGAAAGAAAGCTGTTTACAGATATACTAACAAGGGTAGCGCAAAACGTGTTTATTCCACTGACAGTTGGTGGAGGCATCAATACACTTGATGACTTTGATAGAGTTTTGAAATGTGGTGCTGATAAGGTCAGCGTAAACTCTGGCGCAATTAAAAATCCTCAGTTAATTAAGGAGGCTGCCTTAAGATATGGTAGCCAATGCGTTGTTTTGTCTGCCGACATAAAAAGAGTAGACGGAAAATTCCTTGTTTTCTCCAAGGGTGGACGTGAAAATACAGGCATTGAGGCAATCTCTTGGATTAAAAGGGGAGTAGAGCTGGGTGCTGGCGAAATTGTTGTAAACTCCATTGACACAGACGGCGTGAAAAATGGCTTTGATATTGAGCTGTTAAAGCTAGTGTGTGAGGCAGTGAATGTGCCTGTTATTGCATCGGGTGGTGCAGGCAGTATCGCGCATTTTGTTGAGCTATTTAACGAAATCCCCAACATAGACGCAGGGCTTGCCGCATCTATCTTCCATTTTGGCGAGGTAGAAATCAAGGAGCTTAAAAAACAGCTAAAAGAAAACAATATAAGAGTAAGAATATAGCGAGGTAGAAAAATGTTAGATATAGAGAAGCTAAAGTTTGATGAGAATGGTTTAATTCCTGCAGTAATTGTGGACGCATACTCTAAAAAGGTTTTAACCGTAGCTTATATGAATAAGGAAAGCTTAAAAATCTCAATGGAAAAGGGACTTACCTGCTTTTATAGCCGTTCAAGAAAGGAGCTATGGCTAAAGGGTGAAACCAGTGGAAACTATCAGCATATTGTTTCAATCACTGCAGATTGCGACGGAGATGCCCTTACAGTAGTAGTTGAAAAGGACGGCCCTGCATGCCATACAGGCACCGACTCTTGCTTTACAAACGAGGTTTATCAAAGCGAGGAAAGACACGAATTTTCAATGCAAGGCTTGTATCAGCTTTTGCTTGATAGAAAAGAAAAAATGCCCGAGGGCTCATATACCACGTATCTTTTCCAAAAGGGTATTGACAAAATACTAAAAAAAGTAGGCGAGGAGTCTACAGAGGTTATAATTGGTGGTAAAGCAGGAGACAAGGCAGAAACTATTTACGAAATTGCCGACCTTGCATATCACGTAATGGTACTAATGGTAGAAATGGGTATTTCCGTCGAGGACATACAAAAGGAGCTTGCTTCCCGTCATATTATCGACCATAAGGTAAAGCAAGAAAAAATGAAATAATGGAAGTATCGACCTACCACACACATACGAATTTTAGTGACGGAAAAAACACTCACGAGGAAATGCTAAAAAAGGCAATCCAGCTTGGTATGAGGGAATATGGCTTTTCCGACCACGCACCAATGATTTTTCCGTGTAGCTGGAGCATGAAGCAAGAGGATGAGAGCGCCTATAAAAGCATAATTCTTGAGCTAAAGGAAAGGTATAAGGATCAAATAAAGGTTTATCTTGGCATAGAGCAGGATTATTATTCAACCCCTGCCAGTGGCTATGATTATTTGATTGGCTCCGTTCATTATATCGAAAAAAATGGGGTATATTTGCCTCTTGATGAAAGCCCTGCAAAAACGAGAGAAAACGTAGAAAAATATTACGGTGGAGATGCTTTGGCTTATTGCGAGGACTATTATAAGCTAGTAGCAGACTTGTATAATAAAACGAAATGTCACATAATAGGGCACCTCGATTTAATAACAAAATTCAACGAAATCGACCCTATAATAGACACCACTCACCCAAGGTATATAAAGGCATATAAGGAAGCAATAGAGAAGCTAAAAAGCACCCCTGTAATTTACGAAATAAATACAGGCGCAATCTCTCGTGGATATCGTAAATCTCCATATCCAAGCGACGAAATGATAGATATAATTGCAAGCCAAAATAAGCCCTTTGTAATTTGCTCTGACACCCACTCCACAAGTACAATTGACACAAATCTGGAAAGTGAAAAGCAAAGATTAAAGGACAAGGGCTACACCTATATTACAGCTCTTAGCGATATTCTTTGATAGTAAATAAGCAGAAAAAAACGGCAAAATTGCCGTTTTTTTCTTTTCAATCTCCTTAAAAATGTAAAATTGACAATTTATTTACAATTTGACCAAAAAAAAGCATAATGCACAAAAAAAGAAAAAATCACCCCCACCGCTACCCTGTAAAAGGCTAGCTTTCCAACCAAAATTTTGAAAAATTGTGCAAATTTAACAAAAATGAGTTATTTTTTTTTTTTTTTTGTGGGTTTTGTTGACTTTTCCGCATATATGTGGTAAATTTATACTGTATAAATATATAGTTAAAAGGAGAAAATCTATGAAAAAGAAACTAGTCTTAATGTTGGCTATCATTTCTGTTTTGTGCTGCCTGTTAGCTCTTGGCATAAATGCTGCGGAGCCGGACACATCTAAAGAAACAGTAACACTAGCTGATGGCACAGTATGTGCACTTTGGGACACAGAGGGCAACCCTCTTATTTGGTACGTAACGTCAAACAACGGTGGCGTTAAGACCTATGCTTACGTTGATGCAACGTCAAGTGCAGTTGATTATTACAACACATGGAGTGGTGGAAATCAGCTAAACAAAATTACAATAACCGTTGAGGGCGTAGAATACGCAGTGTCAACTATTGCTGTTGCCAACATTAGACATGCAAAAATCACAAGTGGTTACCGCATAGGAAATACGGTTGATTATTTTTCAAGAACTTTCAACGGTTGCACAAATCTTGAGTATGTTTATGTTCCGGAAGTTACAATATGCTTTAGCACAGAGGATTTTAAGTCTTGTTCAAACCTCAAATACATAAATATCGAAGAGCTTACAGAGCTTGCAACAATTGGTTCACAAAGCTTTAACGGTTGCTCAAAGCTTTTTGCAAATATGCCACTTGACTTATCCGGAACCAAGGTTAATTATATAGGTGCAGGTGGACTTTCAAGTGTTGCTGCAACGTCAATTACACTTCCATCAACGCTTAAAAATGTTCAAAACTATGCGTTTAGAAGCTGCTCAAATATGACAAAAATTACTTTTAACAGCACTCTTACTACTATAAATACCTCTGAATTATTTAGACACTGTTCAAAACTTGAGGAAATTGCCGGCTTTAGACCAACTATAGAAAGTGGTTTAATTAAAAGCATCGGAAATAATATGTTTGAAAATTGTAAGTTGCTAAGAAACATAGATGGTCTTATGACCGAAGGCATTTTGATTATTCCTGAGGGTGTTACATCGATTAACTCACCATGTGCTTTTACGGAATGCGATCAAATTACTTATGTAGAATTTCCATCAACGATAAACTTTGTTGGTCAGGCTGCATTTTCTTTCTGTGACAACATCAAGCTTGTAAGCTTTGATAAGGTTGATGCAAAA
>JAFTXZ010000024.1 GCA_017461385.1 Clostridia bacterium
ATATGGTGTTTTTGCAATAGTCAAGGATCGCCTTGGAGAAAACGACATATTCGATGAGGATGGCAATATAACAAAGGGTGCTATCTCTGCAAATATTTCAAGCTACGACTTTGATATATTTGAGCTTAGAATAGTAGGCTTTGCAGAGGAGCAAAAGGACATAAAAATTGCAATGGGTGGCTATGTTACAGTAACTGATGCAAATGGTACAAAGTATTCATATATGCAAGCAGGCACACCTAACGAAAATGAAAATTATGTATTTGTATCCTATAATGATGTTGTCAATAATACAAAATAAATAAAAAACCGAGCTAAGCTCGGTTTTTTTATCTTCTAAATATAAGCCTTATTAAAAATGAAAACAAAACGGCAACTAACGAGATTGCCAATGATAGCATTAAAAATGATGCTAAACAAATTCCAAATGATAAGATTGCGTTTGTAAAAGCAGATACTACGCCACCGCCAAAAAAGCCTAAAATCAGATTAGTAATAAGAAGAGCTCCTATAAGGATTCCTCCACCACCAAGCGTGGATTTAATATCGGCACCTGATAGGGTTGCGTGTAGGCACAAAAATGAACCAATAATAACGAATAACCACCACTTAAAGCTTGTAACCTGTGAGAAAATAGCCTTTATAACGTCCCAAAGAACCATAAGAGGATTCATAAAACCACTTGCTACATCAAGACCTCCAATGCTTACGAAAATTCCATCAAGCATGCTGGGAGCAAGAGGAAGTGCAAGCAAATAAAGAAGTGCGGTAATAACAATTATAGGAGCGATACCTATAAAGAAATTGCCTATAATATGGTAAATGTTTCGTCTATTATAGCTATGCCAAACGTAGCCAAGCGTTCCGTCATCGTCATCTATTTGAAAAAGACGCATTTCTTCTATTTTGTGTCCAAAAATCAAGCAGAAAAGAGCATGAGAGCATTCGTGAATGGGAGTCCCAATAGCACCAGTAACGTAGCAAACGGCACGTCCCCAACTGCCGAAATTTGAATAGAATAGCTTGTTGCAAAGAGAAATCAAGAAGCCAAATAAAACAATTACACCAACTGTAAAAAGTAACTGTAAAAGAAAAGAAAGCATAATGTTTCCAATGTCGTAGCTCATAGTATTCCTCCTTCAAAAGTATACCCCTATTGTACCATTTTATAAGGTGAAAATCAATAGCAATATCTAATAAACTGATACTAAAAACCACATTGACCTGAAAAAATTAAGAATATCAAAGCAATAAAAGAATTCTGCTGAAATTAATACAAAAAATATGAAGAAATTTGAGTAAAAATAGGAAAAATTCCCCACTGTGGGCTTGAATACTACTCTTGGTATATAAAAAAGGCTTGACAATTTGTCAAGCCCTTTTATGTTACTTGCTTAGTCTAGCCTCAAGAGCCTTGAGCTCCTCGTACATAGTAGCAGGAACTCTGTCGCCAACCTGAGCATAGAATGCTTTGATATTCTCAACGTCCTCAAGCCAAGAAGCCTTATCAACGGAGAGAAGACCCTCGATTGTATCTACTGTGATATCAAGACCATCAATATTGATATCCTTAGCATAAGGAATGTAACCGATAGCTGTTTCGCGAGCCTCAACCTTGTCCTCGCATCTTTGAAGAATCCAATCAAGAACTCTCATATTATCGCCGAAGCCTGGCCAAATGAAGTGACCCTCGTCATCAGTTCTAAACCAGTTAACGTGGAAGATCTTTGGAGCGTTAGGAATCTTCTGACCCATATCAAGCCAATGCTGGAAGTAGTCACCCATATTGTAGCCAACGAATGGACGCATAGCCATTGGGTCACGTCTTACAACACCAACTGCACCTGCAGCAGCTGCTGTAGTCTCAGAAGCCATAATAGAGCCAACGAATGAACCATGTTGCCAGTTAAAGGATTGATATACTAGTGGAGCAGTCTTTGCACGACGACCACCGAATACGATTGCAGAAATAGGAACACCAGCTGGATTGTCAAATTCCTTAGAGATACAAGGACAGTTCTTTGCAAGAACTGTAAATCTTGAGTTAGGATGAGCAGCGCTTGTATTAACCTTATCCTTCTTGTCATACTTTGTCTTATCCCACTTTTCGCCCTTCCAGTTGATGCAGTTGTCTGGTGCGTTGTCGTTAAGACCCTCCCACCATACTGTGTTATCATCAAGCACGTGGCCAACGTTTGTAAAGATTGTATCTCTCATAGTTGTAGCAAGAGCATTAGGATTGGACTTGTCGTTAGTACCAGGAGCAACACCGAAGAAGCCGTTTTCAGGGTTGATAGCCCAAAGTCTACCATCCTTACCAACTCTTAGCCAAGCGATATCGTCACCTACGCACCAAACCTTGTAGCCCTTTTCTGTGTATGTCTTAGGAGGAATAAGCATTGCAAGGTTAGTCTTACCGCAAGCAGATGGGAATGCAGCAGAGATGTACTTTGTCTCACCGTTTGGATATTCAACACCAAGAATGAGCATGTGCTCAGCCATCCAGCCCTCCTTACGTCCTAGATATGAAGCGATACGGAGTGCGAAGCACTTCTTGCCGAGAAGAACGTTTCCGCCATAACCGGAGTTTACGGACCAAATTGTGTTGTCCTCTGGGAAGTGACAGATGTAACGATTTTCCTCATCAATGTCGCATCTTGCATGAAGACCCTTAATAAAGCCCTCACCATTACCCATAGCCTTAGCAACCTCAGCACCAGCTCTTGTCATAATAAGCATATTCAGCACAACGTAGATAGAGTCAGTAAGCTCAATACCATACTTAGCAAAGCTAGAGCCAACCTGTCCCATTGCGTAAGGGATAACGTACATTGTTCTACCCTTGTAAGAATTCTTATAAAGCTTAGAAAGCTTTGCATAGCATTCCTGTGGGTCCATCCAGTTGTTAATATTACCAGCATCCTCTTTAGTTCTTGTGCAGATGAAGGTTCTGCCCTCAACACGAGCAACGTCGTTAATAGCTGTTCTGTGGAGATAGCAGTTAGGAAGAATTTCCTCATTGAGCTTTTCAAGCTCGCCAGTTGAGCAAGCCTCAGCCTTTAGAGATTCTGTTTGCTCGTCACTTCCGTCAATCCAAACAATCTTGTCAGGATTAACCATTTCAGCCATTTCCTCAATCCAATCAAGAATCAACTTGCTGTCAGTAAGAGCTTTGTTTTCAAATTTGATCATAAATCTATACCTCTTTCTTAAAATTACTAGCTTTATATAAACCATTTTAAGCCATTTTAATTATATCAAAGAATAAAAGCATTTTCAATACGTTTCGACTACTTTTTATTATAATTTATCAAAATATTATTATGTTTATCCCTCGATAGCCTTGGCTATTCGCAAAGAAAGGCCTTTTTTTGATTTTGGGTGAATATCTTCACTTTCGCAAATATCACGGCAAACCACGGCTGAAAGTCCCTTAATTAGCTCGGGCGCCTTTAGCTGGAGCTCTTGAACGGTTTTCCAACCATTTTTGTCCTCTTCCCAAATGTAATTAGCTATTTGAACAATAACAAAGGGAAGTGTCTCGTCCATAAAATCCTCTCTCCAGTTGTTAACCATACAGGAAAGCATATCGCAATATAGCTCAGCCTCACCCGTGTACGCATTGCTTTCACCTTGATACCAAATTACGTGGGAAATGCTATATGGAATAATATTTTTTAGCATTTTTTCGTACAGTGTACCATTTCCATTCCAAAGTGGAAAACCACGATTGGCTAAGGAAATAGGAAATTTGTCAGACAAATCCTTTCTAATCCAAGGCTGAATAGCAGAAGCACCCTGATAGCAGGCAATAAGACCGATTTTTCTGTCATTTCTTGCTAATTCTTGAGCAACGTAGTAGCCAATTGATGAAAATTCCCCTGCGTTTTCCTTTGTTAGAACAACCCAACCGTCGCGGGAATAAAAAAACTCTCCTCCCTCAAGCCTGTCAACGGTGAACATACGCACGTTATCGTTGCCACGGTAATCCTCAACAGGCTCATTGCATTCTCTTAATTTGAATTGCATATTTGATTGACCACTAAGTAAATATACGTCGCCAAAATATACGTCCCTTAATTTTGTGCATATTCCGTCAAGCTTGACGTCAATTGTATAAGGTCCACCGTAGTCAACGGGGTCAAATTCGATCATCCAGCCTCCGTTTGAATTTGAAGTCTTGGTGTTATTCAAAAATGTAATTTCCACAAGGCCGTTGCCGTGACCGAAAATTCTGATCGGCTTGTTTGCTTGGAATACCATGTGTGAGTTGAAAATAGCGTTTAACGTTACCATAAAAATCTCCTTTATAAATGTTAAATATATTTTAACATAAACTATTCAAAAATCCAACAAAAAGTGATAAAATAGATACGAGGTGATTTTAATGGAGATAGAAAGAAAATTTTTAGTCAAGGAAATCCCAGACCTCACTCAAGCTAAATGCTATGAAATAGTGCAGGGTTATTTATCTCTCAATCCAGAAACAAGAGTAAGAAAAAGAGATAATGAATACTTTCTAACAATCAAGGGAGAGGGAGACGTTGTTCGTGAGGAAAAGGAAACGAAAATCTCTGAAAAAGAAGGAAAGGAGCTTTTTTCTAAGGTTGAAAGCCTTCTTGTAGAAAAGACACGTTACTTAATAAGCATTGGAAAATATACTGCTGAGCTTGACATATACAAAAATCGGCTAGAGGGCTTAGTCGTTGTGGAGGTTGAGTTTGAAACCGTAAGTGACGCCGAGAATTTTGTGCCACCCAAGTGGTTTGGTGAGGACATAAGTAAAAATAAAGAGTACAGAAATAAGGTTTTAGCATATAAATCTTGACAAGCAGGTTTATTTTTGCTAAAATTATTGTATTATAAATTAATGTAGCAAAAAGAGGACAATTTATGAAAATTTATGACGAATTAGTCGCTCGTGGACTTATCGCACAGGTAACAAACGAGGAAGAAATTAAAGAAATGATAGATAATGGCAAGGCTGTATTTTATATCGGCTTTGACCCAACGGCTGACAGCTTGCACGTAGGTCACTTTATGGCGCTTTGCCTGATGAAAAGACTACAAATGGCAGGAAACAAGCCAATTGCACTTATCGGTGGTGGTACTGCTCATATTGGCGACCCATCAGGTAGAACAGATATGCGTTCAATGATGACAAAGGAGACTATCGACCACAACTGTGAGTGCTTTAAGAAGCAGATGTCTCGCTTTATTGAGTTTGGCGAGGACAAGGCTTTGATGGTAAACAATGCCGATTGGCTTCTTGATCTTAACTATATAGAGTTTATTCGCGAAATCGGCTGTTGCTTCTCTGTAAACAATATGCTAAGAGCAAAATGCTATGAGCAAAGACTTGAAAAGGGACTTTCATTCCTAGAGTTTAACTATATGCTTATGCAATCCTACGACTTCTTGGAGCTATACAATCGTTACGGCTGTAATATGCAGTTTGGTGGCGATGACCAATGGTCAAATATGCTCGGTGGTACTGAGCTTATTAGAAAGAAGCTAGGCAAGGATGCACACGCTATGACCATCAACCTTCTTTTGAATTCTGAGGGCAAGAAGATGGGTAAAACTCAGTCAGGTGCAGTATGGCTTGATCCTAACAAAACCCCTCCTTACGATTTTTATCAATACTGGAGAAATGTTAACGACGCAGACGTTTTGAAATGTATAAGAATGCTTACCTTCCTACCACTTGAGGAAATTAACAAGATGGATAGCTGGGAGGGAAGTCAGCTAAATAAGGCTAAGGAAATCTTGGCTTATGAGCTTACTAAGCTTGTACATGGCGAGGAGGAAGCGCAAAAGGCTCAAAGTGCAGCTCAATCAATTTTCTCTGCTGGTGGAAGCGATAATATGCCAGAGGCTAAAATTGAGGAAAACGACCTAAGAGACGGCGCAATTGATATTCTTACGATTCTCGTCAAGGCAGAGCTTGTTCCATCAAGAAGTGAAGCAAGACGTGCAGTTGAGCAGGGTGGCGTTACAGTTGAGGGCGACAAGGTTACTGATATTAAAGCAACCTACACAAAAGCACAGCTTACCGCAGGCATTGTTGTAAGACGTGGCAAAAAGGCATTCAAAAAGATAATAATGTAAAATGATAGGCTACTGAACAAGTAGCCTATAAGCTTTTTTCAGGAGAAAGTATGGATTTTGATATAGAAAAAACAAGGTCGAACCCCAATTATCTTCGAAATCGTATGATTCACGCTTCGACCTTTAAGGGCGCATTTACCGAGGCGTTTAAGAATTCTGAGCAAGCTCAGATAATACTCACAGGTGCACTAAGCTTTATAGGTATGCTTAGGGATTTTAAGGGTGCACTAACACATCTGGAGTCCCTAGAGGGTCTTTGTGACTATCCACAGGACGAGGCATCGTTATGCTATTTTAAGGGACTTGCCTACGATTTTCTCGGTGATAAGGAAAAAATGGAGGAAAATTACGATAGGTATTTGGAGCTAAATGAGGCTAGCGAGCCTATATATATTTACCTACCGTATATAAGACAAGCAAAGCTTTTGCACAAGTCCTGTAATCTTTTTCGCTCACAAGAGTATTTTTATAAAATGCTTGAGTATTACGAGAGAAGAAATAGGCAAAATGAAAGAAGTCTATCCCTTTATAATCTGTATTTTGATTTTGCAAATACCCTTATGTTTACACACGATTATATTGGAGGACTAGAATTTGTAAAAAAGGCTCATCAGGTGTGGGATGGAAAGCAGGACGAAGGAAATAAAATGATAGAAATGATGCTTCTTGCACTTACAGGAGATGAGGAAGCGTCAAAGGATATGCTAGAAAGCATTGACAAGTCTAATCAGGTGTATCCTGTGGCTGCAACTATGCTTGACAAGCTTCTTAAAAAAGCAGAGCCCCATTATTTTGCTATTGAGCCTGATGAAAGCAGGCTTGACGAATTTTGGAGCTGGTTTTCAAAAAATGAAAGAAAATTATATAAAATGGCATATAGCGATAATTTTGAAAAGCTTCAAAGGGAGCTTTCAAACAAAGCTAGGCAAATAGTAGACTATATGGAAAGAGAGCTAGCCTTTACAATCGAAATTGATAATGGAAATATTACAATTTTTGCAATAACCGATTACGTAACAAGCCTGGATTACACCTATGAAAGATTATTTGAGAGAAAGCCCAAGGAGCTTGTAAGATGGGATTTTTACGTACAAGATGAACTAAATACCTGTGATTAAGCAAGCGAAATCGCTTGCTTTTTTCTTTTTTACAAAATGAAAAATATGGTTGTTTTTAGAAAGGATATATGATAAAATATACTTATAATGATCACTCGGAGGCTAATATGAAATACGAAAATAATTGCTATAAGAGCTATGACCTAGGTGCATTGCCAAAGGACTCAATAAAGGAGCTTGAGGAGCTTTCCCTTGAATGCGCAAAAGAGGGCATAGTAATGCTTGAAAACAAGAATCAAGTTTTGCCACTGAAAAAGGGCGACTCTGTGTCTGTTTTTGGCAGAATTCAAAGAGAATATTACAAGAGTGGAACTGGCTCGGGTGGACTTGTTAACGTAAAATATGTTACAAACATTGTTGATGAGCTTAAGAAATACTCTGAAATAAAAATAAATGAAGAATTGCTCTCCTTGTATGAGGAGTGGAAAAAGGAAAATCCATTTGATAAGGGACAGGGCTGGGGACAAGAGCCTTGGTGTCAAAAAGAAATGGACGTTGATATTTCCGTTGTAAAAAAAGCAAGAGAGTTTGGAGACAAGGCTATCGTTGTTATTGGTAGAACTGCTGGCGAGGATAGAGACAATTCTGCATCTCGTGGTAGCTATCTTTTGAGCGAGGGTGAGGAAGCGCTTCTTGAAAAGGTTTCTTCTGTTTTTGACAAAATTATAGTTATACTAAACGTTGGCGCAATCATAGATATGAAATGGGTGGAAAAGTATAACGTTTCTTCTGTTTTGTACGTATGGCAGGGAGGTATGTGTGGAGGCACAGCCTGTGCACAGGTGCTTATGGGTGAATCTCCCTGTGGTAAGCTAGCTGACACAATCGCTTATGATATTAGCGACTATTCCTCAAGCCCATTCTTTGGTGGTAAGGAAAGAAACCTCTATAAGGAGGATATCTACGTAGGCTATCGTTATTTTGAAACCTTCGCACAAGAAAAGGCACTTTACCCATTTGGCTTTGGTCTTTCTTATACGAGCTTTGATATTTCTTCAGTTGTCAGACAAGAAAATGACAAGATTATTGTAGAAGCGACAGTTGAAAACATTGGCGAAAAAGAGGGTAAGGAGGTTGTTCAGGTTTACTTTGGCGCACCGTGTGGTAAGCTAGGTAAGGCTAGTCGCGAGCTTGTGGCTTACGCTAAAACGAAATCTCTTAAAAAGGGTGAAAAGCAGACCCTGTGTCTTGAATTCAATATAAATGATATGTGTGCATACGATGATAGTGGCGCAACTGGAAACGAGTTTTGCTATGTACTAGAGGCAGGTCAGTACATAATTTATGTCGGCAATTCCTCAAGAAATGCACTTCCTGTATATTCGTATATGCAAGAGGAAACTACTGTCGTAAGAAAATGCGAGCAAGCCCTAGCTCCTACCGTTCCATTTGAAAGAATGAAGAACGAGGGTGGTAAAATTGTTTACGAAAGCGTTCCACTTGCAAAATATGACATTGTTGAAAGAGTAAATAGCAATCTTCCAAAGGAAATAGCATATACAGGAAACAAAGGCATAAAGCTTGAGGACGTTAGAGAAAACAGATACTCTATCGATGAATTTATAGCTCAGCTAAGCGTTGACGAGCTTTGTTGCTTGGTGCGTGGTGAGGGTATGAATAGCCCTAAGGTTACCCCTGGTACAGGCTGTGCCTTTGGTGGTGTTACTGAGGAGCTAACCTCCTACGGCATTCCAATTTTGTGTGGCACAGACGGACCATCTGGTATTAGAATGGACTGTGGCTTGCCAGCTACAAGTATGCCAAACGGAACCTGCCTTGCATGTACCTTCAATGACGACCTGGTAATGGATTTATACTCCCTTGAGGGTGTAGAAATGACTGCATACGAAATTGACGTAATCCTAGGACCTGGCATCAATATTCACAGAAGTCCACTCAATGGCAGAAACTTTGAGTACTTCTCCGAGGACCCATACCTGACTGGTAAAATGGCATGCGCTATTTCTAAGGGTCTTAACAGGGTAGGCGTATATGCTACAATTAAACACTTTATGGCTAATAGTCAGGAATGGTATAGGCATACAAACGACTCTGTTCTTTCTGAAAGAGCAGTGCGTGAAATCTATGCACGCCCATTTGAAATTGCCGTTAAAGAGGGCGGTGTGAAGTCAATTATGACTGCATATAACGCAGTAAACGGCTATCACGCTGCATCGAATTATGACCTTACTAAGACATTGCTTCGCGATGACTGGGGTTATGACGGATTTGTTATGACCGACTGGTGGGCACATATCACAAACCTTGATAAGTCCACTAGTACAAGTGACTTTGCGAGCATGGTAAAGGCACAAAACGACATTTATATGGTTATGGATAATGCAAGAACCAATAACGATAATTTGAAGGCTTCCTTGGAAAATGGCTACCTAAGCGTTGCCGAGCTTCAGGTGTGCGCTAAGAGAATTTGCGAATTTGCAATGACCACTCACGCTTATGAAAGGTTTAAGGCAAACGACTTTAAGTATGATGCCTCAAGTCTTGAAACAGAGAAAATGAGCCTTGAAGTAACGCTTGAAGACGTTGAGCTCAACGCGATATTGCCAATGATGTTTGCAAAGCCGGGCAGATATGTGATAGAGCTTGAGTTTACAACTCCACAAAGCGAGCTTGCACAAATTAAAATCCCTATGAAAATAAATAAAATGGAGGCATGTACCTTTGTCGCAAAGGGTACTAATGGTGGCATTGGAAAGGTTAAGGCAAGCGTCTCCATAATGCAATGGGAGCAAAATCTCGTTTTCAGCTCTGATAACGAGGTGAAAATCACCAAGGTTAGATTCTATATTTAAGGAGTCAAAATGCAAGATATTTTAATTGTAGTTGATATGCAAAATGACTTTATAGATGGCGCACTTGGTACACCCGAGGCTGTTTTAATTGTGCCTGCTGTAGAGAATGTAATTCTATCTCACAACGGGAGAGTAATTTTCACAAAAGACACACACTCCCCCAACTATTTGACAACCCAAGAGGGTAAAAATCTACCCGTTGAGCACTGCATAAAGGGCACAAGGGGCTGGGAAATTTGCCCTGCCCTAGAAAAGTATGCAAAGGAGGTAATAGAAAAGCCTACCTTTGGCTCAGTTGCACTTTCCGAGCAGTTAAAAAAGGAAAACGAAGCAAGCCCAATAGGCAAGATTACTCTTGTAGGACTATGCACCGATATTTGTGTTATTTCAAACGCACTTTTATTAAAGGCAACGTTTCCGGAAATTGAAATTTCAGTAATATCAAATGCTTGTGCAGGCGTAACACCTGAAAGCCACAAAAATGCACTAGAGGCAATGAAAATGTGTCAAATTAAGGTGGCAAACGAATAATTTGTTGCATTGCTCAAAAAAATATGCTAAACTAGTAGAGTAAACAAAATAATAAAGGAGAATATTATGGAAGAAAATAAGAAGAACTTTCCAGAGGAAATCGGCGAGGACGAGTTCGCTGATGACGATATCGTTACGTTGTTATCTGGTGATGGCGAGAAAATTGATTTTGTTGAAATTGCAGGAATTGCTCACAAGGGCGAGTTTTATGCAATTCTCCAACCGGTAGAATTACTTGAGGGTATGTCAGAGGACGAGGCTCTTGTTTTCAAGGTGTCAAGAAACGAGGAAACAGGCGACGATAAGTTTGAAATCGTCCTTGACGACGAAATCATTGATATCGTTTTCCAAAAGTATAATGAGCTTCTTGATAACGCTCAAGGCGCTGACGGCAACGAGGAATAAAGAAAAACGGACACAGGAGTGTCCGTTTTTTTTATATTTGCTTTTATTCTTGACTTAAATAGAACTCTGTGATAAAATACTAAGGAATAGAAAAGAAGGGAGAAAATGGAAATGAAGCCAGTAAAACAGCGCTTTGAAGAAATAGTTGCATTTATAAAGCTTGCATCATTTATATTTTTAGTTGTGCTTCAAGGCTTAAATATAGCTTTGCCAATCTCCTATATTTTCTTTCATGTAGGAGTAATACCGGTAAATATCGTTCTTGCCAGCATTTCAGCCGTGCTTCTTAGCTTTACAATTATTAGACATATCCAAGAAAGTAAAAAGTTTAAAAGCGTTGAAAAGCTAGTACAAAAAATTTGCAGAATCATTAAAATATTTGCTAAGGCAGTGTCCTTGGGAGTATCAATATACGGTTTAGTAATGATTATAAACGACGTGAATTGGTTTTCTGTTGTAGTTGTAATTTTCTCCCTTCTTTTATGGATAGCACAGGTTATGCTTGAGGTTGTTCGCTCTATTCTCGAAAAGCAGATAGCTAAGCTTGCAAGCGATATAAAGCAGGAGTATGATAAGGTGCTTATATTGAAGGATAAGGTGGGCAATTTTGTAAGATGTGCAGCAGGTAGCACAGGCGCTGATGAAAGCAAGGTTACCGAAAGGGAGCAAAAGGCTATTGATGCAATCCAGCAGGGCAGACAAGCAGTCAGGAGCGTAAAGGATAAAATAACAGGCACAGACGCAGAATAAAAAGAGGGAATTTACAATTCCCTCTTTTTTAATTACGTGAGTATATATCGTTCCAGCGTCTTAGCTTATCTCTGTCAATTTTTTCAAATTGCTCCTTGGTTATTCTAAAGGACCAGTTGTCATCACAGCTACCAGGCGTGTTAAGACGTGTGTCCCTTCCATACTTTAATAAATCCTGCACAGGGAAGATAACCAGACCGGCGTGGGATGCAAGCATGGAACGAATTACTGTGTCATAGCAATTGTCCCAGTTGGTGCTTTCATAGCCAAAATAGTCGAGGAAGTGTCGTCTTTTAGCCTCGTCAAGCTCCCAGACGTAGCCAAGCAGGGTGTTGTTGTCGTGAGTTCCTGTATATGCTACGCAATTGTTAGGATAATTGTGAGGCAAGTGCATTGAATTGTCCTCACCCAAAAGTCCAAACTGTAAAACTCTCATACCTGGATAGGTGCTGTCTAAAACAAGCCTTTCAACCTCAGGGGTTATCTCACCGAGGTCCTCTGCAATAATTAGCTTATCCTTGCAAATATCCTTAAATGCGTCAATAAGCGACATTCCAGGACCCTTTACCCATTTGCCGTTTCTTGCGGTTTTTTCTGTGGCTGGTATGGAGAAATAGGACTCTAAGCCTCTGAAATGGTCAATTCTAACACCGTCGAATAGCTCGCACATAAAGCTCATTCTTTCACGCCACCAGCAGTAGCCGTTTTTCTTCATTTTCTCCCAGTCGTAAAGAGGATTGCCCCAAAGCTGACCGTCCTCGCTAAAGTAATCTGGTGGAACTCCTGCAACGTTAGTAGGACGAAGCCTTTCATCAAGCTGAAATTCCTCTGGATTTGCCCAAACGTCTGCTGAATCTAGGGCAACGTAAATGGGCACGTCTCCTATTATTTTAACGCCCCTTTTGTTTGCATATTCCTTTATCTCTAGCCATTGAGTTATGGCAATATACTCAATAAATCTCCAAGCGTGAAGAGAATCCTTGCTAGGCTTGTTATTTGTCCACTGGGTCCATTCTAAGCCACCATTTGCTTCCTTAAGCGCCATAAACTCGCAAAAGCGCTCTGTTTGAGGATGATTCTTATAGAACTCATCAAGCTTTTTTGTTTCCAAAAATCGGCTAGATGCCTTTTTGAGAAGCTTTAATCTATCGCGATTTAGCTTTTCAAACTCACAAGCGTGCGGATTCCTTTGTATAGCATCCTTTAGCTCACTTCTTGTTATAAGCTCCTTATCGTATAGCTTCTCAATATCAATAAAATTAGGATTTACAGAGAAGGCACTATATGATTTATATGGAGAATTGTATTCATCTGGCAAGCAAAATGGAAGCACCTGCCAATAAGAAAATTTACAATCACTCAAAAAATCAATCCACTCCTTGGCACTTTTTGAAAAAGCACCCTCGGAAAACTCTCCCCAAAGGGAAGAAACGTGCATTAAAACACCACTAGCTCTTTTCATAAAATCTCCTTGTGTAAAGCTTAATATATAATATTCTACCATACACGAATAAATAATTCAATTAAAATTCAAAGCATAAATAATTTTCTAATAAAAACGACAAGTGTGCTTAAATTACGCTAATGTTGGCTTTTGTCGCTTTGCGCCAATCATACATCATAGATTAAATCTCAACTTGAGATATTGACTTTTATCTCAAATTGTGATATTATTATGAAAAATATGTAAACGGGAGAAAAACAATGGACGAAACCTTAGCAGTGGAAAACAAAACCTTAGTCGATAAGCTTTATAGCCTAAGAGCTGGACTATCACTAATTGCAGTGAAGAAGGATGAAGTAGTTGGTGCTGAGCAAAGCAAATCAACAATTAAAAATAAAAAATTCAACGAAAGAAAATTGCTGATGAGCAAAAGATCAGATTACAAGTCACGCAGAGGCAACAATCTAAGGAGAATGACCAAGGAGAATAACGAAATAGCTAGCAAAATTGATAGCTTGAAACGAGAGTTAAAAACCAAGGAATGCCTTAAAAGAATGTTTCAATTGCAAATCAGAGTGCTGGCTGGTGGAGAAATCACTAGAGCCATTCTACTTTATTGGATTGGAATCTGGTTGGCAATATTGACTTTTCCTATTTTTGCTATTATAGAGGGCGTTAATATTGGCAGATTGAGAAAGGAATTAAAAGGATTATTGCCTAAATTGAAAACAGCCGAGCAAATTGATGAAATTTGGAAAAGCGATAAGGTGTATATAGAATTAACAAAAGAGATTGAAGCGCTTGACAAGCAAATTGCAGAATGCGACGATAAGGAAAGGCTCTTTAACGAAAACAAACAAAGAGAAATCGAAGAGCAAGAAGCAATAATAGAGAAAGCTCGTAATTATAGCATGACGTTACATAATGCATTAGTAAATGAATATTCAAGCACTCTCGACTATAGAGATTGGTCTAATATCGACTTAATTATCTACAATGTGGAAACAGGTAGAGCTGATACCTTAAAGGAAGCGCTTCAACAGGTTGATAATTATAGAAACACGGAAAAAATAGTTGGCGCAATCAGAATGGCAACACAAGCAATTTGTAGCACTATAAGCATGGAAAACGATAGAATGACAAGGCTTGTTAGCAATTGTACGGATGCGATTAATTCCAGATTAGATACCCTTAATTCAAGTATGAAGTCTTTAATCAAGGTTGACGAAATGAAGAACGCAATGCTGAAAAAGTCAAATCTAACAAGCGATGAGCTTGTAAAGGAAATCAAGCTTTTAAGAGAAAGCGTATAAAAAAAGAAGGCGAAAAGCCTTCTTTTTGTTTTTCAATTATGACTTTGGAATTTATGCACCAGCTACAATCTCTGCACCGAATGGAAGTAGAGAAAGCTTAGCAAGCTTCAAGCACTGCTTTGCAAAAGGAATACCAATAATGGTAATTGCAAAGATTAATGCAGAAAATGCATAAGAAACTGCGAATTCCCAACCAAATAGGATTACCCAAATTACGTTGAGTATAGGATGCTTCTCAAAATTGAGCTGAGCGTCCTTGCCAAATGGTAGAGCAGAAAGCGTAGCTAGCTTAAAGCATTGCTTACCTGCAGGGATACCGACGATGGTAATGCAAAGAATGATGCCTGTCATAATCCAGCTAATCCAGCTTGCAAGACCAACGAAAATGAACCAAATGATGTTACCTAAGGTTTTCATAATAAGAATGTCCTTTCAATATAAAATATAATTAAGCCTTGTTAACAGAACCAAATAGCTCCATCTTTTCCTTAACGGTTGCCTTGATAGCCTCAAAGCCAGGAGCAAGAAGCTTTCTTGGGTCAAAGCCCTTACCAGCTAGGTCCTTACCAGCCTCAACGTACTGTCTTGTAGCAGCAGCAAATGCTAGCTGACATTCAGTGTTAACGTTAATCTTTGAAACGCCAAGAGAGATAGCCTTCTTAATCATATCCTCAGGGATACCAGTACCACCGTGAAGAACGAGAGGCATATCGCCAACCTTTTCAGAAATAGCACCAAGAACGTCGAAGTTCAAGCCTGCCCAGTTTGCAGGATACTTACCGTGAATATTACCGATACCAGCTGCAAGCATTGTAACACCAAGGTCTGCAACCATCTTGCACTCGTTAGGGTCTGCACATTCGCCAGCACCTACAACGCCGTCCTCTTCACCACCGATTGAGCCAACCTCAGCCTCAAGAGAGATACCAAGAACGTTACAAGCATTTACAAGCTCAGTTGTCTTTGCGATATTCTCCTCGATTGGGTAGTGTGAGCCGTCAAACATTACAGATGAGAAGCCTGCATTGATACAAGCCTTAGCACCTTCAAAGGAGCCGTGGTCAAGGTGAAGAGCAACAGGAACTGTGATGTTGAGTTCTTCCATCATACCTTCAACCATACCAACTACTGTCTTGTAGCCGCACATGTACTTGCCTGCACCTTCGGAAACACCGAGGATAACAGGGGAGTTGAGTTCCTGAGCTGTGAGGAGGAT
>JAFTXZ010000025.1 GCA_017461385.1 Clostridia bacterium
CACACCTTCGCTACGATGGCGTTAGAGAACGGTATGGATATTAAAACGCTCTCAGCTATGATAGGGCACATAAGCTCGGAAACCACCTTGAACATCTACAGCCATATCACTGACACCATGCAACAGCAAGCGGCGGTAAGGATTGACCGAGAGATCGGCGGTACAAACGCAGAAATGCCCGAACCGCCTCCTCCAAAGGTAAGTGACGAGCCACCCCCCGAAAACGCCACAGAAACGGTTTTTGAGCCGTACAGACCGAAGATAAGAAAGAGTGGCACGGGATGCGTAACGATGATAAACGACCACCTCTACGAAGGACGATTCACACCGAGAGTCAACGGCAAACGCATCTCCAAGAATATCTACGCAAAGACACGAGAGGAATGCGAAGAAAAGCTTGCAGAACTTATAAAAACGATGAAAGCGGAAATCGCAGAGATGAAAAAGTCAACCAACGCCTAAACTAAAGAGGGGCGACCACGAACGGTCGCCCCTCAAAATTTGCGGTGCGGTAAGCAAAGAAAAAGGCTTCGGGAATTACTTCCCAAAGCCAAATTTGGTCGGAGTGACACGACTCGAACGTGCGATCCCCGCATCCCAAATGCGGTGCGATACCAGCTTCGCTACACCCCGATATTGTATTAAGTTTTTCCGTAAGTGGTCAAATCTGTGGTCAAAACATTTTGTTGGTGTTTTTTTGAAAAGGGTAACACCCGAAAAAGTGAGTGTTTTCAAGGGTTTTCAGCGTTTTTGAAAACTCACGGCAGGAAACTGCCTGCACGCTCCCAAACCATGCGCGCTACCAACTGCGCTACATCTCGATTTAGTATTAAATTTTAGGTAGCAGTTGTTCGCGCTACCACTACGACTCGCTATGCTCGCTGTATAAGTTCTACTTAGCCAATCGCACGTCGCCAAGGGCTTGTGTTCTTGGAGTATCACTTATGCGCTACATCTCGAAAAGGTGCTTTTGCTTGATTGCCATACTATTATAGCAAAGAGGAAATGATTTGTCAATACTTTTCTAAATTTTGTTCAAAAAATTTTATAAGCACCCTTTGAACACAAAAATTAATGTTTTATGCTGATTTGAGGTAATAGTTGCAAAAGATAAAATCTTGTGTTAAAATGCTTGTGAAATGAGGTGAGAACGTGGAGAAGGAAAGCTTTGTAAATAAAGGTGTGTTAACAGGCAATATGCTAAAAATAATTGCACTTATTACAATGACGATAGACCACGTGGGTTATTTTTTATATCCTACAGAGCAGTGGCTAAGAATAATTGGAAGAATAGCCTTTCCCATTTTCGCCTTTTTAATTGCTGAGGGCTGCAGATACACAAGAAACAAAAAGAAATACTTTATTACAATGCTAATCTTTGCAGTGGTATGCCAAGTGGCAATGTCTATTGCAACAGGTAGCCTTACGATGAACATCTTCGTTACGTTTATTTTTTCCCAACTTATGATTTTTGCGTTTGACCAAGCTGTAAAAACTAAAAAAATCAGCCACATAGTCATAGCGTTGTAACGTTTACCCTAATTGCGGTGATTATGCTGGTGATACCAAGCGTAGTGCCCAGAACTCTGGGACTCAGCTTTGATTACGGCTTTTTCGGAGCCCTTTTGCCACTTTTTGTTTATCTGGGCAGAAACAAAATTTCAAAAGTAATCCTTTGCGCCATAGGACTTTTGCCCCTTTGCCTTACTCTTGGATTTTCAATTCAATGGTATTGCTACCTTGCATTAATACCTCTTGCGCTATACAACGGAAAGCGTGGCAAGCTAAAGCTAAAATATTTTTTCTATTTCTATTATCCAGCGCACGTTTTGATAATTCTGCTCATATCAATGCTAATGTAAGAAAAAACGGCATATTTTGCCGTTTTTTTGTTTATTTACAAAAAATTAACAATTGTGCAAGTTATATAGAATTCAACAAAAATTCAATCTATAAGAGAGTAAACAAAATTAAAAAGCAAGTAAAAGTTCAAGCTGCTTTGTGCAAAATTAACAAAACAAACTTGTTTTTTTTTTTTTTTTGTGCGCCTTGACAGTTTTCCACACCTATGTTAATATTATCTTAACTAAATATATATTTAAGGAGAAGTTTTATGAAAAAAACACTACTCGCATTAGCCTTTGTGCTTTTAACAATGGTTATGCTATGCTTTGTTGTATCAGCTGAAACAATAACAGTTGTTGACGACGGTACAACAGAAATTACACTTGGCGAGTGTATAATTGAGGGATTAGAAAAGGAAATTCCAAAACCAACAGTGGGTATGACTTATGAGCTTGATAACACAACAATGGAGGCAACTATTACAGCAATTGCAGACGAGACGACAACTGTAACCTTTGTTGCTCCATCAACGATTACCTACGATGGTAAGATCTATAAGGTTACAACCATTAACCAACTTCTAAAGGGTACTCGTAACAACTTTAATGAAGTGCTTATAAATATCTATATTCCAGACACTGTTGTAACTATTGGCAACAAAGCTTTTCAATATGCTCTTTGTGCTGAATATGTCTATATTGGTAGCAATGTAAAGACCATAGGTAGTTATGCGTTCTGTCAAATCGGCTTCCGCACTTATTATAGTGAGGGTGGTTGTGTAAAGGAATTTATTTGTAAGAGTAAAAATATTGAAACTATCGGTGATAGTGCTTTCTTTGCGAGAGAAATTTCAAAGACTGCAGTTCTCGAATTTGACCTTATGAATTTGAAATCAGTAGGTGCAAATGCATTTTCAACAAGCGGATATATCACGAATAGTAACCACTATTATACTGGTTGTCCAACAATTATCACAAGCCTTGACCTAACAAACGGAGTGGTATATGCATCAAACTCCTTTACATTAGGTGCAGGAAATCAGGGAACTCTTACTTGGAAATACATAAAGATATATGCAGACCAGCTTAATACCATTAGACTTGATACCGCTGTTGAATCGCCTGCTACCATTCACTTGATTGGAGGAGAAACACCTGAAGAGGCACTTACTCTTCCAAAGGTATTGTTCCAAGCAGGACTTACATACTGGACTGCTAAGGGTGGCACGAGATTTATATTCGACGGATACATTAATGCGTACGATGCTTTAGATGGTGTAACAAGTGTGCCCGATAAATCCCCATACGTTGACTATTACTTCAAAAATATGAGTGAATTTAACCACTACATTGATAGCGTAAAATCAACCACTGAGGGTGCTAATACTCTTTCAAGATTTGCAGCATATAAGTATGGATATTTTGTAATTTGTAACGGAAATGGTACGTTTACAGAATACAATTGCACTTACGATAGCGCAACGGGTGAATTTGCATTGGTTGAATGCTCACAGGAAAACGGCACGGCAACTGAAATGACATATAACGTGGTGTTAGATGACGACTGTACAGAATCAACCTGTTGTCTTGTTTGCGATTACGTTTTAGTTAAAGGAATCGAGCACACACTCAAAACTACAATTAAGTACGAAAACGGATATCTAAGCACTGGAATACGCGCAGCCTTCTGTGAAAACGATGGTTGCGAGTACTGTAAAAATTCTGAAGAAACAGCACCACTATTCGTAAACCTCGGATTTTCTTACGGCCCTGATTCAGTTCTTCAAGGCTTTGTGGTGAATAGAGACGCGTTGTCTGATTACACTCAAATCAATGGAAATAAGAGTGTAAAATATGGCGTTATCGTTGGTAGCGTAAACAGGATTGGCGAAAAAGAAACCTTGTTTGATAATGAGCTAAATGTAATTGACGGCGCACATAATGTTTCCTTTGATGACAAAGAATTTGATATGTTTGTTATGAAGGTAACTGGACTTGAAACCGATGAATACAAATCATACGAGCTATACCTTTGCGCTTATGTTATTGAGGACGGGGTTGTTACCTATATTAACAATGGTACCGAAAGCAAAGCTATTAGTACCATTAGTCACAATGCCTTAACAGCAGTAAGCTAAAACAAAAGCGACAATATAGTTTACTAAATAAGAAAAAAAGCTTTTCGCATCTGCGAAAAGCTTTTTTAATATCCATATTTCTTTCGTTTACCTAGCATAAAGCAAGCAGTTACCAAAACTGCAAGAACCTCGGATGCAACAACAGAGAGCCAAATTCCATCTGTGCCAAGCCACAAGGGGAGCACTAAAACTGCAATGATTTGAAAAACTCCCATACGCAAGAATGAAATTATTGCCGACACAGGTCCGTTGTTAAGAGCAGTAAAGAATGAGGAGCCATAAATAGCAATTCCTGAAAATATGAAAGAGAAGGCGCAAATAAAGAAGCCTCTCTTTGTAAGCTCAAGCAAAGCTGGATTATAGCCAACAAAAAGCATAGACATAGGAACTGCAAGAGCCTCGCCAAGAATAAACATAAGAATTGACATAATACTAATAATAACGAGACTTTTCTTGAAAACACTCTTCAGCTCATTTTTTCGGTCAGCGCCATAGTTGTAGCTGATAATAGGTGAAGAGCCTACTGCATAGCCAATAAACATAGAAATAAAAATGAAGTTTACGTACATCAAAACTCCGTAAGCAGCAACGCCACCCTCGCCCTCGTACTTAAGGAGCTGATAGTTATAAAGCATACCAACCAAGGACATAGAAACGTTAGTCATAAGCTCAGAGGAGCCGTTTGTACAGGTGTGAAAAAGAGCACGCTTATCAAACTCAGCCTTGCCAAGACTTAAAAGACTAGTGTTTTTTCTTGCAAAATAAATAACAGGAATAACGCCACCAACCACTTGGCTAACAACAGAAGCGCAGGCAGCACCAACAAGCCCCCACGGCAAAATACCTACAAACAGTGCGTCGAGCACCATATTTGTAACTCCGGAAATGACAGTAATCAAAAGGCCAAGCTTGGGCTTTTCAGCAGTAATAAAAAAGCTTTGAAACTCTATTTGTAGCATATAAAAGGGAAGACCAATAAGAAAAACTCTGCCATATAAAATTGAATTTTCAAGCAGAAGCCCGTCAGCACCTAAAAGAGAGGCAACAGGACCCACCAAGAAAATGCCTAAAATTGCAATAACGACACCTAACGCAAAGGGCAAATATACTAGCAATGAAAAAAGGCTATTTGCCTTTTCGCGATTCCCCTCGCCCAGAGTTTTGGCAATTAAAGCACAGCCACCTGTACCAAACATAAAGCCAAAGCCACCTAAAATCATAAGAAATGGCATAATAAAGTTTACGGCAGTAAATGCTTCCTCACCAACAAAATTTGAAACGAAAAAGCCGTCAACCACGCCATAAATTGAAGTAAAAACCATCATTATAACAGATGGAACAGTAAACCTCAAAAGCTTGCCATAAGTAAATTTATCTGAAAGCTGAATTTGCATATTTTTCTCCTTGTATAAGTAACAAGAAGTATTATATAGTAGAATAAATTAAATGTCAATACTAATTCAAATTCTATAAAAAACTTTTGATCTAAAAAGGAGGCGTGAAAACTTATTCGCTTAAAAATTGGACACTCCCCTCGCTATTTTAGAAAAATTGCTTAGCTTAATGACAATTTTTATTGACAAAACTAAAAGGGTGTGCTAATATAACTAAAAACTTAGTTTTTAAGGAGATTTTGTTATGCTTCTTACTGTTGATATTGGAAATACCAACATACATGTAGGAGTTTTCGAGGGCGATAAGCTTGAAAATTACTTTTCCTTGGGTAGTGACAAATCACGCTCTGGTGATGAATACGCGCACACCTTGAAGTCCCATATTGAGGAGCTTGGATATAATTTGGGTAGCTTCAACGACGCAATTATTGGCTCTGTGCTACCTCAATTAACTAGCAAAATTGAATACGCCATCAGCAAAATTACAAATCTTTCACCTATTCTTGTAGGAAAGGGAACGAAAACTGGATATCATATTAAACTTGATGACCCGACAGAGCTTGGTGCTGACCTTGTTTCAAACACTGCTGGTGCCTTAGAGCTTGTAGGTGCTCCAGCTATAATTGTTGATTTTGGCACAGCAACTACTGTTTCCTGTATAAATAAGGATAAGTCCTATGTGGGATGCTACATTATGCCGGGAATTCAGATGAGCCTTGACTCGCTTAATGGTACAGGACTTTTGCCCTCTGTTATTGCTGACAAGGACTTTCCGTTAGTTGGAAAAAATAGTCAAGACTCAATGCGCTCAGGGGTATCTATGGGAGCAATTCTGGCAGTTGAGGGCTTTATAAACACCTTCAAATGTAAATATGCCCTGCCAGAGAATACTACTGTTATTGTTACGGGAGGCTTTGCAGATTACCTTTTGCCACACTTTAATTGTAAGGTAAAGCATCTGCCAAATCTAACCTTAAAGGGCTTAAATGCCATTTACCACAAGTCAATTACACGCAAATAATACTCATTATGGACTGTATTCCAAAGGAAACAGTACCGAGTGTGAAATAGTGTGCTTGAAATATATCATCGTACTGTGAGGAGCAGACGGTAGAAAAGGAGGCTTGTATGAACAAGCAAAAAACACTCAAGCTAGTACAGCTTGGCATTTTACTTGCACTTGTAATAGTGCTTCAATCAATTCCTAGCACAGTTTTACCATTGTGCCTTTGTTTAATTCCTATAACTCTAGGCTCAATGCTATTAGGCTGGAAATACGGTGCAGGGCTTGGCGCTGCCTTTGGCGTTGTTGCCGCCTTTTGGGGAATAGTTGGTGTGGACTTATTTACAAATGCGCTTTTTTTGATCAACCCTGTCATGACAATACTTATTTGTCTTGTAAAGGGCACTATTGCTGGAATTGTCCCAGGACTTGTTTACAAATGGCTTTCAGAAGCATTCAAGTTTAAGGCAGGCGGACTAGTAGCAGGAATAATATCAGCAATCACAACACCTGTAGTAAACACAGGTATATTTACACTTGGATGCCTTATCATTAAAAATGATGTAATCCAAGTTGCAAATCAGCTTGGCATTAAAGGCGATACTAGCAACTTTATAGTATTTATTTTTGTGTCAGTGATTACTGTAAACTTCTTTATCGAGCTTGCAATTAATGTTGTATTTGCACCATCACTTCATAAATTAACTGACATATTAAGCAAGAAATACGTTAAGTAATCGTTTGCAAAGGAATAATATGAAATACAAAATCGCACTTTTTGATTTAGACGGCACCTTAGTGGACTCTAGCCTTGGTGTTACCAATTCAGTAAGATACGCACTTGGCAAAATGGGTGAGCCAATTCCCGAAAATCTACTTAGATTTATAGGACCACCTCTTACCGTGTCATTTAGAGATTTTTGTGGCTTTGATGAGGAAAAAACTGACCTTGCAATCAAGCTTTATAGGGAATACTATGCAGAAAAGGGCATATATGAATGTAAGGCTTATGAGGGTATGCTTGAGCTACTAAAGGAGCTTAAGGAATTAGGAGTCAAAACCTGTCTTGCCACCTCAAAGCCTGATATTTATGCTACAAGAGTAGTTAAGGACAAGGGCTTTTTACCTTATCTCGATTATCTCTCCTGCGCAAGCGCTGATGAAAAAACTCTTTCTACAAAGGAGCAGGTAGTAGAACAGGCAATTTCCTTTGTTGAGGGTGATAAATGCGATATTGTAATGATTGGGGACCGACATTTTGATATAAATGGGGCAAAATGCTTTGGACTAGATTCAATCGGTGTTACCTTTGGCTTTGGCTCAGAGGATGAATTGCGCACGGCAGGGGCAACCCACATTGCAAAAAATCCTCAAGAAATTAAGCGAATTATTATTCAATAAATTATGCACCACAATTTTGTGGTGCTTTTTTGTTAAAATCGAAAAAAACTATTGACTTAAAAAAATCACTGTGCTATGATTATCTACATAATACTTTAGTCAACTAAAGGGGAATTAAAATGGAAATTAAAATTACAAAAACACAAAACCCACAACAGCTAACCGAAGAAAGCAAGCTCGGCTTTGGAAAGCACTTTACTGACCACATGTTCTTAATGGACTACGAGGCAGGCAAGGGCTGGCACAATGCAAGAATTGTTCCCTTTGGATATTTAAGCATACATCCTGCATCAACAGTGCTGCACTACGGCTCCGAAATTTTCGAGGGCTTAAAGGCATATCGTACCGAAAAGGGCAACATTCAAATGTTTAGACCAATGGAAAACATTAAGAGAATGAATAATTCTGCTGAAAGAATGTGCCTGCCACAAATCGACGAAAACGACTTTTTACAGGCTCTTTGTGAGTTTGTTAAGCTAGAGGAAAGATTTGTGCCATATTCCTTTGGTACCTCCTTGTATCTCCGTCCATTTATGTTTGGAAACGACGAAAGCCTAGGAGTACATACTGTTAAAAACGCGACCTTTATGATTATTGCATCTCCAAGTGGAAGCTACTATGCAGAGGGCATCAATCCTGTTAAAATTATGATTGAAGACGAGGATGTTCGTGCCGTAAAGGGTGGTACTGGTGCGGTTAAATGTGGTGGAAACTACGCAGCATCAAACAGAGCTGGTGAAAAGGCAAGTAAGGTTGGCTATTCACAGGTTTTGTGGCTTGATGGCGTACATAGAAAATATATCGAAGAGGTTGGAGCTATGAACGTTATGTTCAAAATCAATGGCGAAATCGTAACTCCAATGCTCACAGGCTCAATTCTTCCGGGTATTACAAGAAAATCCTGCATAGAGGTTCTTAAGAATATGGGCTATAAGGTAAGCGAAAGACTTCTTTCCGTTGATGAGCTTATCGAAGCTCTTGAAAATGGCAAGCTGGAGGAGGCTTGGGGAACAGGCACAGCAGCAGTGGTATCCCCAATTGGAAAGCTTTCCTACGCAGGCAAGGAATACGTTGTAAATAACGGCAAAATTGGCGAGGTAACTCAAAAGCTATACGATACCCTAACAGGCATTCAATGGGGGAAGGTTGAGGATACCTTCGGCTGGATTTATAAGCTTAATTAAGCTACGAAATGCGTCGTTGCTCCGCGCCCACAACCTCGATTATCGAAAAGATAACCATCGTCTGCGGGACTTACGGTGCGCCTAGCCTTTCTTGCTTACTTATCATTACAAGCTACGAAATGCGTCGTTGCTTCGCGCCCA
>JAFTXZ010000009.1 GCA_017461385.1 Clostridia bacterium
AAGGTAAGGGTCAATTAGGACCTTAGTTTTTCCAGAAACAAACAGAAGACCACCGTGTCCTATCCACATTACTTTCATTGAAATTACCTCGTAAAAAATAGTATCAATTCATTTTACCATAAAAAAATACAAATGTGTTAAAATTTCCATAAAATAATGCGAAAAAAATAAAAAAATATGGAAACGGAAGCCAACTTGTGATAAAATATACAAATGAAAGGAGAGGTGAGAATGGTTACCTACAATCTTAGGACTATGCAGGTCTGCGAAATCAAGGAAGATACAGTGGTTGCGCTGGGCACCTTTGACGGTTGCCATTTGGGGCATGCCTCTGTTTTCAAAAACGCATTTTATGAGGCAAAAAAAAGAAAAGCTAGCCTTGTTGCATACACGTTTTTTGACAGCCCAAAAACGAAAGGCGGCAAGCCTGTTGCAAAGCTCTTGACTCTTGAGGAAAAGCTCTCTGCGTTTAGAGGCTTTGGAGCTGATTATGTGGCTCTTGATGATTTTGAGGATGTAAAAAATATGAGTGGTGAGGACTTCGTTAAGACAGTGCTGTGTGATAAGCTTCACGTAGTATGTGCCTGCTGTGGCTTTAATTATCGCTTTGGGAAAAATGCGTCAATGAACGCTGAGGATTTGAAGCGAGAAATCGAAAAAATGGGGGGAAGTGTCGTAATTTCCGAAAAAATCCTTCTTGAAAATGAGCCGCTTTCGTCCACTAAGCTAAGAGAAATGGTCGAAAATGGTATGGTCGGCGAGATACAAGCGTATATGCCACCATATTCCATATACGCAATAGTAGAGGAGGGGAAGCATCTGGGCAGAAGGTTGGGCTTCCCAACCATAAACCAAAGAATTCCAGAGGGAAAGGCTGTTCCAAAAAGAGGTGTATATATAACTGAATGCTACATCGGTGAGGACACCTATCCTGCTGTAACCAACGTAGGTGTGCGTCCTACAGTTGATGGAAACGATATTTTGAACGTGGAGAGCCATATAATTGGATATGATGGAATGTTGTACGGCTCGTACATTAAGGTTGTCTTCCGCGAATTCATTCGCGATGAAATGCAATTTGACAGTCTTGATGCTTTAACTAAACAGGTTAATCTAGATATAGAACGATCGAAAAATTACTTTAATTGACAGAGAAAAAGATCCATAGCCCATTTTGCCCCAACGGGGTCAGCAAAAAACGGCTACGGATCTTTGATTTTATTTTTATGCAAATTGCACGAAATTTATACATATATTATATAAATTATGACAAATTTACGAAAAGGACTTGTAATCGCCCTATTATTATGTTAAAATACAATAGTAAAAATTATTTGTACAAGGAGTACACTAATGAAAAAAGCATTATCACTAATTTTGTGCTTGCTCATGCTAGTTCCTTGCTTCGCTTGGCAAATTGTTGCTGAGGAGGGCGAGACAACTGGTGAATTAGAAAACGTTGCATTGTATGGTATGACCTACCATTCATCAGTGTTTAATAATGACCGTAGCTCAAAATATCTAAACAATGGATTTCTTTGGAATTCATATCAAATGTGGGAGCCATTATCAACAGGTCGTAATGTAGGACCTTGTGATGACACGCTACAGTATTGTGGTATGAAGTTTAACACCTACTATGAGGGCGAGAGCATGACCATTTATATGAAAAAATGGGATGCTATTGATGGAGCCTTCTGCGTTAAATGTAAGAAAGAGTATAAGAACGAGGAACTTAAGGATCTTGAATACAAGACCGATAGTAAGACAGGTGAGCAGGTTCGCAAATCTGCTAAGTGTCCAACCTGTGATGGGGAAATAACAAGCTTCTTAACAGATCAACATAATAATATTAAGTACACCATTAAGGCTCTTATCTTTGGTGAATGGAAGATCCTTGGTATTGCTTACAATAATGATTTAACGTATTATGTACCGGAGGGCGAAAACGCAGTACAGGGCGGTAACAATGCCTTTGTTGAAATTCCTTTCTACGAGTATGACGAGGAAGGAAATCTTGTGCTTGACGAAAATGGTGATCCAAAGCCATTCAAGGCAAACACAAAGAATGTAAGAATTGAATGTACAGAGTACGGAAGATATGCAAAGTGGTACACAGATCAAGGTTATGACCCTGATAAATCTCCACTTTGGGACCACTGGTGGAAGATGCCTGTAATGCACGAGGTTATCATTATGGGTAGAAAGGGCTACAAGCCTGAATTTGACGTACCAGAGGGAGCCTTGCTCTCTACAAATGCAGCTCTCGGTGGATTTGCTAATGCTACATCTGCAACAAATGCTAGATATCCAGGTCTTGGTAATGATAATGTTTCAACAACCTCCTGGAAGGGCAACAACGTAGGTGGCGTTGACGAATTCTGGATAGATTTTGATACTGCGTATGCAATTTCAACGGTTTCTCTTAACTTTGGTGGTATGAGTGAAATTGACTCAGGCGTTGACCTCATCTATACGCTCAGCGTTAAAAAGGGCAATAACTGGACGGTAATAAAGCAGGGTGAAAGAGTTACTACTATAACAGACGTTATTACCGACAAGCTTAACGCTGACAAGCTAAAGACCTATACGCTAAACGAGGCTGGCATTCAAGGCGTTAAGATTTCCTTTACTTCCTCAAAGAAGAATGGCGAGGACGTTAAGCCGGTTGTAAACGAAATAATTGCACAAATTACAAAGGGCACAACACCTGAGAAGACGATCTTCTACGCAGACTATATGACGGTTGCAAGAAAGGCTTCTACTGCAACAGGTAACCTTGCTTGCTACGGCACAGCTTACGCATCATCCTCATTCGAATACTCAAGTATTTCTGATCCATCATATATTATGGATGGTAACATATCAGATGATAGCTTCTCATGGTTTGCTGCAAACTTTGATACAGGTACATATTGTGGCGTAGTTCTTAAGGAAGCGCACGAGATTACAAAGGTTGTATTGTATTTCAATGATGCTATTACAGAGGGTAAGCCTGAAGAACACGTAATGGAGTTTGAAATTCAAGCGAAGGTAAATAATCAATACGTAACTATTGGCTCAGGTACATCGTACGATGCAGACAAAAAGTCTCCAATAGTATCTGTAGAGGTTACTCCGACTATGACAGATGACATTCGCGTTGTATACATTACAAACGGAATGGTATTCCCATACTTGAAGGAGCTTGAGGTTTATTCTTCAGATTATATTTACGGTCCATATTTAGGCTATATGCTTGACTCATCAAGAACGCTTCACGGACGTTATCCAACCGAGGACTTTGCTACAAGATCTGCTGTTAAGCGTGCTTCATACCTTGATATCATTTCTCCAATTGAATATTTTGATATTCTTGTAAAGTTTGGTATCGACGTTGAAAAGTGGATTTAATCTAATATAAAAAAACGGAAGGGCAAGTCCTTCCGTTTTTTTATTTCATAGGAATAAAAAAACAGGCAGATTGCCTGTTTTTTTAGTTTTCAAATTTAATTGTTTGATGCAATTTAGCAGATTTGAAGCAATACTCCATAATCTTCATATCAAGACGCATTTGATCGTGGGTGATAAGCTGAGTCTCCTTGCCGTCTATTGCATTTACGAAGTTTCTGTAGAAATCGTGAACGTCGGATTTTGGAATTTCAAGCTCATATTCATCAAGAGTAACACTATCTCTTGGAGCCATAGTCTTGGTTAGGCCAGCAGCAGTTTGAATTGGCAAAACGTCGTTTTCGTGCCAATACTTGCATTTGGCTACCTTGCACTTTTCTCTCCAGTCTGTAACTAGCGCAGAGCCCTTTTCAGCCTTCATATAAAATCTAGGTAATGATATAAAGTTGTATGTACCAACCTCGACGAAGGCAACTGCACCACTCTTAAAGGTAATTGTAAGATAAAAACCGTCATCTACCTCTTTGTTAGTGATGTTTGTAACCTCGCAGTTGATTGTATCGATTTCCTCGTTCTTATAGATAAGCATAAGCTGGTCAATTAGATGGATACCCCAGTCTAAAATCATGCCGCCGCCATGCACTCTTTCACCTCTCCAGTCAGAGGGAATGCCACGTGAGCCGTGAATTCTTGATTCAATACGTAGGGGCTTTCCAATTTCACCGGAATCAGCGATTGATTGCATAGCAAGATAGTCAACGTCCCAACGTCTGTTTTGATGTACAGTGAATAATTTTCCTACACGATTGGCAGTGTAAATCATTTTTTCAAGCTCGCCGGAGGATAGGGCAACTGGCTTCTCACAAACTACGTTTTTGCCACCCTCAAGGCACTTCAAAACGGTGTCAAGATGAACGTCGTTAGGAATAGCAACAGTAACTATTTCAACGTCTTTATCAGCAATCAATTCATCAAGAGAAGAATACGTGTGAATGCCGTTATCCTGTGCCTTCTTAATCTTTTCTTCATCTATATCATATATACCTGCAAGCTCTAAAACATCACTCTTTAATGCATGGTTAACGTGCCAGGAGCCCATTCCACCATAGCCAACAATAGCAATTTTCTTTTTCATATATAAATCCTCTCGAAAGATATCACAAAATTAATTCATACAAAGTCAGTATACCAAATTTATCAAAAAAAGTCAATAGTAAAAGGAAAATATAACCTTGGATTAGATAATTTATATTTAATATAATCTAATGATGAAAAAATGCGTGATGCCACTGCATCACGCATTTTCAAAGCTTTAGTGAATAATGTATTTTTGTGTGTCCTTGTCAAACAAGTGAATGCGACCAGCTTCAATAGCAACGCTGATTGTATCACCAGCTCTTGCCTGTGAACGAGAAGAAACTCTAGCAGTAGCAGCCTGTTCGCCAATTGAGAGGTACAAGTAGATTTCAGCACCCATAAGCTCTGTAACGTCAACGTCAACCTGAATAACGTTTTCAGCCATTGTGCTAAGGTATATTGGTTCATCGTGGATACATTCAGGACGGATACCGGCGATAACCTCCTTGCCAATGTAATCTTGAATTGCAGGGTCAACAGCCTTTTCGTGAGGAAGCTTCAAGGAGTAGCCCTCAAATGAAATGTAAACGCCGTCCTCCTTCTTTTCGAGAAGAGCATTGATAAAGTTCATTTGTGGAGTACCAATAAATCCGGCAACGAACATATTAACAGGCTTGTCGTAAAGATTTTGTGGAGTATCAACCTGTTGGATAAGACCATCCTTCATAACTACGATACGTGTAGCCATTGTCATAGCCTCAACCTGGTCGTGAGTTACGTATACGAATGTAGTACCAACACGCTTATGTATCTTTGTAAGCTCGGTTCTCATTGTTGCACGGAGCTTAGCGTCAAGGTTTGATAGAGGCTCGTCAAGCAAGAAAACCTTAGGGTTTCTAACGATAGCACGACCGAGCGCAACACGCTGCTTCTGACCACCTGACATAGCCTTTGGCTTTCTGTCAAGCAAGTGAGTGATGCCGAGAATTTCAGCAGCCTCCTCAACACGTCTCTTGATTTCTTCCTTTGGAGTTTTCTTTAGCTTAAGACCGAATGCCATGTTCTCATAAACGGTCATATGTGGATAAAGAGCATAGTTTTGGAAAACCATCGCGATATCTCTGTCCTTAGGTGCGATATCGTTCATGATTTTATCGCCGATATAAAGCTCACCCTCAGTAATTTCCTCAAGTCCTGCAATCATACGAAGGGTAGTGGACTTACCACAACCTGAAGGGCCAACGAAAATAACGAATTCCTTGTCTTGTATTTCAAGGCAGAAGTCGGAAACCGCTGTAACGCCACCTGGATATTTTTTGTAAATGTGCTTAAGTGATAAACTAGCCATTATTTATTTCTCCTTTTTTGCATCATTGCTTATGCTATTTAGACACCAAAAAACGGCGAAAATACTAAAAAAATCGCAATAAGCCACAATAATTTTACTTTAACATAATTATTATAACAGAATTTTATACAAATTGGAATATCTTTTTTGCACAAAATTTAACTGCACTTGTTGTGCAATATAAACAAAAATTGTCAAAATGCACAAGTGGTATGCTTTTAGAGCCAATTTTAACCTGATAGGGAGTGTTTTACTATCTCCCTAGTCAGTAAAAGCAACTCATAAAGTCATATCTGTGGCGCATTTTAGATTTTCATAGTAAGGCTTATACGCTTTTTGTTTACATCAACAGCCTTTATTTTAACAGTAACTATATCACCAACGCTGAGCGCCTCGGATGGGTGCTTGATGTATTTGTCGGAAATTTCTGAAACGTGTACAAGGCCGTCCTGGTGAACACCGATATCAACGAATGCACCGAAGTCAATTACGTTACGAACAGTTCCAGTCATAACCATACCAGCAGTTAGGTCCTCCATGCCCAAAACGTCATCACGGAGAATCGGCTGTGGCAATGAATCACGCACGTCACGGCCTGGCTTTTCAAGCTCGCCGATAATATCAAGTAGAGTAGGCTCACCGATTCCAAGCTCATCAGCAAGCTTCTTTGTGCCGTATTTTGTGCATTGCTGTCTGATATTTTTAAGACCTGAGCCAACGCTTTCAAGTGTGTAATCGAATTTAGCAAGAAGTGCCTTTGCACTAGCATAAGACTCTGGGTGAACTCCTGTGTTGTCAAGAATTTCCTTAGAATCTGGAACTCTTAAGAAGCCTGCGCATTGCTCGTAAGCCTTTGCGCCGATCTTTGGAACCTTAAGAAGCTGTTCTCTCTTAGTAAATTCGCCATTTTCCTCACGGTATTTTACAATGTTCTTTGCAGAAGCAGTATTGATACCAGAAATGTAGGAAAGAAGTGAATATGAAGCTGTATTTACGTCAACGCCAATGCTGTTTACACAGTCCTCGACTACGCCACCGAGAGCCTCGTCAAGTCTTGCAGGCTTCATGTCGTGCTGATACTGACCAACACCGATTGACTTAGGGTCAATCTTAACAAGCTCTGCAAGTGGATCCTGTAAGCGTCTTGCGATTGATATAGCAGAACGTTGAGTAACGTCAAAGTCAGGAAACTCCTCAGCACCCAGCTTGGAGGCGGAATAAACAGAAGCACCAGCCTCACTTACCATAATATATTTTACGTTTGGATTGCCCATGCCCTTAAGCACGCCTGCAATAAAAATCTCACTTTCCTTTGATGCAGTACCATTACCGATAGCTACAACGTCAACACCGTACTTTTTGATAAGGCGCTCAACCTTCTTAGTAGAGCCCTCAATATCCTCTCTTGGCTTTGTCGGATAAATAACGTCCCAGTCAATGTACTTACCGGTTTTGTCAACTACCGCAAGCTTACAACCTGTTCTATAGCCAGGGTCATAGCCAAGCACGGTTTTGCCCTTGAGTGGTGCACCCATTAAAAGATGCTTCAGGTTGTCAGAGAATAGCTTGATAGCACCCTCGCACGCATCATCAAATAGAGCAGAGCGAATTTCTCTTTCAACGGAGGATTTAATAAGTCTGTCGTAGCTATCAATGATTGTGGCCTCAAGATGCTCCTTAGCAGGGCTATCTGGATTTGTGATGATTTTTTTGTTTAGATAATTTATAACCAATTCAGGATTGATTTGAACGTCAACCTTGAGGAATTCTTCCTTTTCACCTCTGTTTATTGCGAGAACACGGTGTCCTGGAATCTTCTTGATGCTTTCCTGGTAGTCGTAGTAGGAGCTATAAACTGAATCCTCGTCCTTTGCCTGCTTGGATACAATATTACCGTTGTCGTGGGTAATTGCACGAATACCCTTTCTGTATTCAGCATTATCGGAGATTTCCTCTGCAATGATGTCCTTAGCACCATTAAGTGCGTCCTCAGCAGTTAAAACGCTAAGCTTTTCATCCTTTTCGTTAGTGCAGATATAGTCGGCGCAAAGCTCCATGATTGGCTTATCATAAGCGTCTCTTTGCTCCATAAGAAGCTGTGCAAGTGGCTCAAGACCCTTTTCACGAGCAACAGAAGCTCTTGTTTTCTTCTTAGGCTTGAATGGGCGATAAATATCCTCAACCTCAGTTAAAATTTGTGCCTTTTCAAGTGCCTCGACAATTTCAGGGGTAAGCTTGCCCTGAGCCTCGATAAGTGAGGAAACCTCAGCCTTTCTGGCCTCAAGATTTCTTAAATACTTAAGTCTTTCGTCAAGGTCACGAAGAACGGTGTCATCAAGTGAGCCCGTAACCTCTTTTCTATAACGAGCGATGAATGGGATGGTGTTTCCATCGTCAATTAGTCCTACTGTAGCCTCTACTTGGCTAACCTTTAAGTTGAATTCCTTTGCAAGTTGATTAATAATGTTCATTTTTTGTCCTCGATTTCAAAATTTTGTTGCTTTTATTGTTGTTTATTTGTCAAGATAATCCTTAACAAAGTAGGTGTGTGTATGTGCGTTGTTTCCGTATTTATCCCTTATAGTAACACGGAAATAAACGTCGCTTTCTCTTAGTGGGAACTCTGCGTGAGTAATGCCCTCTCCGTCCTCATTAGTGATATGACGGTCAGCACGTCCGTAAGCATTTATATAAACGCTTTCAACAGGGGTACATTCAATAACAATTTTGTTATCCTCAACGTAAAGCTCCTTGAACTGTGGTGGGTTATCTCTACCGCTAGCACAGTAAAGATCTCCCTTTTCCATAGCCTCAATGATTTGATCGTACTTTAATTCCTTTGCACCGATAAAGGTGGAGCCACCAAAGGATTCACGCAGACTAACGTGATTGTGATTGTCATCTCCCATGGTACAGTATAGATTAAACATTCCGTTCCTTACCATATCATCGTAGATATAGGGACAATACTCGCTTCCTGTTTCAAGCTCGGTTGCATAATTTAATATTTCAAGTCCCCAAAGACCCTTAAGCCCGTTATAATCCTCTCTTGTGTTGAGAGACCAGTATGGGTGATTAAGCTGTACAAGGAAGCCCGCCTCGTTGCAAAGCCTTATAATCTCATTGATGTTTTCCGTAGTAAACTCTCTCATAAAGTCATCACATTTTGTGTCGGGATAACGATTTTGTAAATGCCAATGCTGTTTTGCGCTTGTAGCAGGCATAAAGGTATTATGAGGGTCCTTCGAGAAAATGTTCAGGTGCATACACTTTTTACGCACCCAATCGTTTGTTTCTGTATCGAAAATCTTAGGAAAGCTTGGTGTAGCCTCATTTATTGCATATTCCGCGCTTGTAAGAGCGATAAACTCATCGTCGTTCAAATCTGAGTGGTCAAGTAAAATATCATGGTCGGTGTAGGCAACGATAGAGTAGCCCTTAGCCTTATATGCCTCCTTGACCTGCTCAGGAGTCAATGCGCCATCAGAGCAAACGGTATGGCAGTGGAAATTTGCCCTGTACCAATTTAGCTCCGGTGAAATGATATACTTTTTCATTATCTGTTTACCTCCTCATAAAAGTCCTTTACCTTGTAGTAATGGGTATGGGCGTTATTGCCATACTTATCTCTTATTGTAATACGGAAGTAAACGTCATCAAGCTGTAGTGGAAATTCTGCGTGAGTTATATCCTCGCCTGAAATGTTTCTCCAGTTTCTGGCGTAGCCTGTAAGAATAACGTCTGTTGCCTCGGTACAATCTACCTTGATTACGTTGTCCTCAACGTAGAGGGCGTTAATTCTTGGTGGATTTTTACCACTAGCGCAGTAAATGCTTCCGTTTTCCATAGCTTCAATGATTTGGTCATATTTTAGCTCCTTAGCACCAATAAAGGTTGAGCCACCAAAGGATTGAACGAGGCTTCCGTCTCGGTTATGGTTGTCATCGCCCATAGTACAATAAAGATCGTACATACCGGCACGAAACATATCATCGTAAATGTAAGGACAATACTCAGCGCCCGTTAGCAGCTCTGTTGCATAATTGAGAATTTCAAGAGACCAAAGCCCCTTAAGATCGATATAGTCTGTCCTATCGTTCAATGACCAGTTTGGATGGTTGAACTGTACCAGAAAGCCTGCTTCGTTACATCGTTTTATTGTTTCATTGATGCTCTCTTTAGTATATTCACGGTGATATCCGTCGCACTTACCCTTGCCAGTGTGAATGCCACCTTGAACCCATCTAAAGCTATCATCATCAGCCGCAGGCTGAAATTCGTTGTGCTGATTTTTAGAATAGATGCACATGTGTATCGTTTTCTTTCTGGACCAAGGATTATTGCCCTTAGAGCCTGTTGCACTTGGCACAGAGGCTTTTGACTCGGTAATTGAGTATTCTGAGCTTGTAAGAGCAAGGAAATCCTCGTCGTTTAGGTCAGAATGATCAAGCAAAATCTCATGGTCAGTGTAGGCGACAATAGAGTAACCCTGCGCCTTGTACGCTTCCTTAACCTGCTGGGGAGAAAGCGTTCCGTCGGAAATGTTAGTATGACAGTGCATATTGGCACGATACCAATTAACATTTTCGGGTAAAATGTACTTTTTCATTTTTTGCCTCTTATAAATATTTTTTCCTCGTTTTCTGTAAGGTATCTCCATTGACCTCTTTCTAGGCTAGGGTCAAGGACGATATCTCCAAAGGAAATTCGTTCAAGATAAGTAATTTTGTTATCAACAGCCTCAAGCATGCGCTTGATTTGATGATATTTTCCCTCCGTCAGGGTGATTTCTCCACAAAGCTCGTTTTCCATTTTGATAGTGCAGGGCTTTGTAAAATAGCCACCAATGTCAACACCACCCTCAAGTCTGCAAACGCTTTCCTTGGAGAGAGGGGATAAGCACCTGAAGCGATAAACCTTTTTAACGTGATGCTTAGGAGATAAAACGAAGTGCGCACCATCTCCGTCGTTTGTCAGAATAACAAGCCCCAGAGTGTTTTTGTCAAGCCTTCCACAGGGAAAAAGCCCCTTGCGTCTGTCCTCCTCTGAAACAAGCTCCAAAACGGTTTTTTCGGTTGGGTCGTCAGTTGCACTAACGTAGCCCTCCGGCTTGTTTAGCATAATGTAAGTAAATCTTTTATACTCAACAGCTACGCCGTTTAGTGTAATAGTGTCTGTAAGCTCGTTAACCTTGAAATCTGGCTTTTTTATAACCTGATTGTTAACTAAAACCTTTCCACCACGAATGAGCTTGCCTGCCTCGCTACGGGAGGCCTTGCCACACTCACATAAAAGCTTGTCAAGACGCATAACTCACCTCTAAAAAATTACTGCTTCTATTTTAACATATAATATAGTAAAAGTAAATAATAAAATCATAAAAAATATGAAAAAATTGTACTGTTTTGTAAAAAATATTTTTTTGCTCAAATATGTTGATTTTGATGTCGAAATATGATATTATAGAAGTGCTAAAAATCAGCAAAATATTTTCTAAGGAGAATTTCAAATGGTTTATTCACACGAAGTTGAAAGCATGTGCTCCGTAGCAAAGGGACCAAAGCATGGTCCAGCTCCAATTCCAGAAGAGGGAAAATGGGTACAGGCTAAGCAAATCACAGACATTTCAGGCTACACACACGGTATTGGCTGGTGCGCACCACAGCAGGGCGCTTGCAAGCTATCACTCAACGTTAAGGACGGCATTATCGAGGAGGCTCTTGTTGAGACAATTGGTTGCTCAGGTATGACACACTCTGCAGCTATGGCAGCAGAAATCCTACCAGGTAAGACACTTCTTGAGGCTCTTAATACTGACCTTGTTTGCGACGCAATCAACACAGCTATGCGTGAGCTTTTCCTACAAATTGTATATGGTAGAACACAATCCGCTTTCTCTGAGGGTGGTCTTGTTATCGGTGCAGGTATGGAGGACCTTGGTAAGGGTGCTCGTTCAATGGTTGGTACTATGTATGGTACTAAGGCAAAGGGCGTTCGTTATCTTGAGATGACAGAGGGCTACTGCACAAGAATGGCTCTTGATGAGAATGATCAGGTTATCGGTTATGAATTCGTTTCTCTTGGCAAAATGACTGACTTCATTAAGAAGGGTATGGAGCCAAACGAGGCTTACGAGAAGTCTAAGGGTACATACGGTAGATTTGCAGATGCTGCAAAGTATATCGACCCAAGAAAGCAATAAGGGAGGTAACGAATAATGGCATTATTTGAAGGATACGAGAGAAGAGAAGCTAAGATTCTCGCTGCTCTTAAGGAATATGGTATTAACTCCATTGAGGAGTGTAAGGAAATTACACTTGCAAAGGGAATTGACTGTGATAAAATCGTAAGAGAAACACAGCCAATCTGCTTTGAAAACGCAGTTTGGGCATACACAGTAGGTGCTGCAATTGCAATTAAAAAGGGTTGCACAAAGGCTGCTGACGCTGCTGCTGCAATCGGTATTGGTCTACAATCATTCTGTATCCCTGGCTCTGTAGCTGAGAACAGAAAGGTTGGTCTCGGCCATGGTAACCTTGGTAAGATGCTTCTTTCTGAGGAAACAGAGTGCTTCTGCTTCCTAGCAGGACACGAGTCCTTTGCTGCTGCTGAGGGTGCTATTAAGATTGCTCTTAACGCAAACAAGGTAAGAGTAAAGCCACTTAGAGTTATTTTGAACGGTCTTGGTAAGGACGCTGCTATGATTATTTCAAGAATCAACGGCTTTACTTACGTTGAGACTGAATTTGACCCTTATGCTGAAGAGGTGAAAGTTCTCTCCGAAACACCTTACTCAAAGGGTCCAAGAGCAGACGTTAAGTGCTACGGTAGTGATAGCGTTCCAGAGGGCGTTGCAATTATGAGACTTGAAAACGTTGGTGTATCTATCACAGGTAACTCAACCAACCCAACAAGATTCCAACACCCAGTTGCTGGTACATACAAGAAATGGTGTAACGAAAACGGAGTTAACTACTTCTCAGTTGCATCAGGTGGCGGTACAGGTAGAACCCTTCACCCAGATAATATGGCTGCAGGTCCTGCTTCCTACGGTATGACTGACACAATGGGTAGAATGCACGGCGATGCTCAATTCGCAGGCTCCTCATCAGTTCCAGCTCACGTAGAAATGATGGGTCTTATTGGTGCTGGTAACAACCCAATGGTTGGTATGACTGTTGCTGTTGCAGTTGCAGTTGAAGAAGCAAGCAAGTAAAACCCAAGTAGTATAAGGCTTTATGGCAACTTTTTAGAAAGTAATAATTAACTTTTTATCAAGCTTATGATGACTTATATGCGAAAATGTAAATAAAGAAATGAGACACATCATTTTGGAGAAATCCTTGATGATGTGTCTGTTTTTTTATGAAATAGAAAACCCACTGTAAGACTTTGCAAGAAATCCTACAGTAGGTTAATTTTATTTATTATTTGTAAAAGCGACTGTAACGGTAGTGCCAATACCAAATTCACTTTCGATGGAAAGCTCTGCGCCAATAAAAGCACAAATATGCTTGACAATGGCAAGCCCAAGACCGGTTCCACCAGTGCGCTTGGAATGGGACTTGTCAACACGATAGAAGCGCTCACACAAACGAGGCAAATGCTCCTTTTCTATGCCGATTCCCGTGTCCTTAACCTGCATAACTGTTCCAGAGGAGGTGTTGGAAAACGTAATGGTAATTGAGCCGTTATCCTTATTGTATTTGATAGCATTCGATACAAGATTTTCTATAAGCTCGAATATCATATGTTGCTCGGCAACGAGGCTTGCGGAGCCAATAATCTTAGTTGATATGCTTTTCTTTTTAATTTCCTCTGAAAATTCAGTAATAATTTCCTTGGCTGTTTCATCAAGAGAAACAAATGTAGGCGTACTCTGTTCAGTATCGTTATTTTCTATTTGTGATAACATAAGCATATCAGAAATGAGAGAGCCAAGACGAATACTCTCCTTATGAATGCGTGCTATTTGCTTCTTAGAGCCTTCATCAATGCTTTCCTTGTTCATAAGCACCTCGGAAAAGCCCTGCATAATTGTGATTGGTGTTTTAAGCTCGTGAGATGCATTCGCAAAAAAGTCGCTTTTTTGCTTTTCAATCAGCTTTTCCTTTGTGATGTCAGTTACAATAACTATAGTGGAAATATTGTCGCATATTACGTCGCTTGTAACCTTTGTAATTACTATTGATAGATGCATAGCATCGTATATACACTCAAAGGCAAAATCTTCGCCTATGTGTCGGCTAATCCTTTCATAAACAGGAAGCTTTTCAATTAAGAAAACAAGGTCCTTTCCTATGTCTGAATTTGTACCGTTGAACATTTGAAGTGCTTGTTTGTTAGCAAAAACAATATGCTTTGATTTATCAAGAGCGATAATGCTTTGCGAAACGTTATCAAGCACGGCATTTAGCTTCATACGCTCGGAATCTGCCATACGAATATGATTATGAATATTTGAATTTAATTCATTTATTTGGCTCAGAACTGAAAAAAGCTCTGGCTCGCTCATATCCGTATGTATAGGCGTATATTTTCCTTCGTTTAAGCTCTTCAGGCTATCTCCGATTTCGATGATGCTAGAGGAAATATTGCGAGAAAGAAGATTTGCAAGCACAAATGATAGAGCAAGAGATATAATGAGAACAAGCACAAGCAACGGAATTATAGCAGTAATATAGGGAGTTACCTCACTGCTTCTAACGGCAAGCCTCAAAATTACCTGAGCACCATTAGAAAATTCTGTTATGGTTGCATAATATGTCATATTGCACTTGAAGGTTTCAGAATATCTTTCTACGGTACCTGGCTTTTTTGCAAGTGCATTTTTGATTTCCTCACGATCAGAATGGTTTTCGAGCTCTGATTTTGTATCGCTTTCGTAGAGAACGTTACCATCAAGGTCAAAAATTGTAATACGAAGATCAGAATTGTCCTCGTATTTTTCCAAATTAGAAAAATCGTCTTCGCTATTCAAAAGAGAAGAGGCAAGCTCAGTTTCCTCCTTCAATCGTTGGTTTATGATGTTTTTTGTGTTCAAATTAACTGCTACAATTCCGAAAATAAACATTAACAGCACAATAACTATTGAAACCACAAAAAATCTAAAAATTATTTTTCTTTTCATTGCGTTTCAAAACGATATCCTATACCTCGCACGGTAACAATTACATCGCCGCCTCCACATTCTGCTATTTTGTCGCGCAGTTGAGAAATATGAATATCAAGGGTTCTTGTTTCACCCATGAAATTTTCACCCCAAACCTCACGGAATAGATCTTCGCGTTCAACAGTAACACCAGCATTTGATATTAACATCTTTAGAAGCTTGAATTCCTTTAGGGTAAGCCCCAAATCATGGCCCTCAAAAAAGATTTTATAAACATTGTTATCAATTACAAAGCCACGTTGATTTTTAACGTAAAGGTTTGTGCGTCGAATGTTAGTCTTTATACGTGCAATTAACTCAAGAACAGAGAAGGGCTTTGATATATAATCATCAGCCCCCTTGTTAAGACCCTTAACCGCACTGATTTCATCGGACTTTGCACTTACAATAAGAACAGGTATTTTTTCGTCAATTTCTCGTATTTTAGTGAGTATAGCGTAACCGTCCATGTCAGGAAGCATTATATCAAGAATAATTAGATCAGGGCGATTTTTCTCAAATTGGCAGAAAAAATCCTTGCCATTTTCAAATAGCATAGTTTTATAAACTCCTTCAAAAGCACCCTCATAAAGCTCTCTTAAGCCTTCGTCATCCTCGACAATGTAAATAAGCTCTTCCATTAAAATTTTTGGTGTACCCCCGTTTCGTTATATTTAGTCCATTCGGCGACGTTTACAGCGTGGTCACCGATACGCTCCAAATATTTGGCAACCATCATAAGCTCAATGCCTTGGTCGCCATTGCTTCCATCTTTTTTTATAAGCTCAATAAGCTCGGATTTTACTGTATCAAAAAGCTCATCCATTTGATCGTCAAGTGCAATTACCTCGTCGGCAAGACTTTCATCGTTGTTTATGAAGGAATTTACACTTTCTCTGACCATTTTTACTGCAAGATTTCCCATAGCAGTAATATGTGTAAGCTTTTTAATGTAGGTGTTTCCGGGCATAGTATAAACCAAATCGCCGATATCAGTAGCTTGATCACCAAAGCGTTCAATATCTGTAATCATTTTAAGAGCAGTTGAAACCTCACGAAAATCCTTTGCAACAGGCTGTTGCTTAAGTAAGATTCGCATGCATCTTTTTTCGATAGCCATTTCGTATTCATCCACTCTTTTGTCCACAACCCCGATGCTCTTGCCGAGCTCACGGTCTTTGTTTACAAGAGCAGTAATAGCATCGCTAATCATTTGCTCGGTGAGTCTGCACATTTCTACTAGCTGTTTTTTTAATTCGGCAAGCTCGTCCTCAAATATTTTTCTAATAGACATTTTTATCTCCTTTTATTATATCATAAAATCACTGCAAAATCAACCAAATCTTCCAGTAATATAGCGTTCGGTACGTTCATCCTTAGGGGAAGTAAAGATATCGTCTGTGCTTCCGTACTCAACAAGCTCACCAAGAAGGAAAAATGCTGTTTTATCAGCAATTCGTGTTGCTTGTTGCATGTTGTGGGTAACGATAACAATAGTAATATCCTTTTTTAATTCCTCCATTAGCTCCTCAATTTTTCCTGTGGAAATAGGGTCAAGAGCAGAGGTTGGTTCGTCCATTAGCAAAACTTTTGGACTTGCTGCAAGAGAACGTGCAATGCAAAGCCTTTGCTGTTGTCCACCACTCATACCGAGGGCGTTTTTGCGAAGCCTGTCCTTTACCTCATCCCAAATGCTGGCACGACGTAACGACTGCTCAACTATCTCGTCAAGCTCACTTTTTTTAGTAATACCAAAGGTCCTTGGAGCAAATGCAATGTTGTCGTATATGCTCATTGGAAAGGGATTAGGCTTTTGGAAAACCATACCTACGTTTTTTCTTAAAAGATTTACGTCTGTTTCCTTATCGAAAATGTCAATACCGCCTATTCTAAATTCTCCCTCAATGCGACATCCTTCAACTAAGTCATTCATTCTGTTGAATATTTTTAGAAAGGTTGACTTTCCGCAACCAGATGGGCCGATAAATGCCGTTACTTGCTTTTCTGGGATTTCTATATTTATATTTTTTAATGCTTGAAAATCACCGTAAAAAAGATTGCAATTTTTTGCAGTGATATTCATATTGCCTATAAATTCATTCATTCTGTATCTCCATAAGTAGATTTTTTAATAATTTTACCAATAAAGCTTGCCAAGAGATTAAGGAATATAACGAAAACTAGAAGGACAACTGCGGTTGCTGCCGCTTCGTCTGGATATCCGTGGCTTGCAAAATAGTAAATATCAAGAGCGAGGCTTGTGCCTGGGGACATCAATGATTCAGGGACCTTATTGACAACCATACCTATGGTAAGTATCAGAACCGCACTCTCGGAAACAACTCTACCGATTGCGAGGATAATGGCTGTAACAATACCACCCGCTGCAGAGGGAAGGACGATTCTGAATATGGTTCTGACCTTGCTTGCTCCAAGCGCGTATGAGCCCTCACGAAGACCGTTCTGCACGGATAGTAAGCTTTCTTGCGTAGATCGCACAATGGTTGGTAATATCATAATTGCAAGAGTTATTCCTCCACCGAGTATTGAGTATCCCCACCCAAAGGCAACTACAAATATTAAATATCCAAACAATCCATAAACGATGCTTGGAATACCAGCAAGAGTTTCTGTTGCAACCTGAACGATTTTAACAAATCTTCCCTTGTTTCCTGTATATTCTACAAGAAATATAGCGCTTGCAATTCCAATAGGTACAGCAATGATAGAAGCAATTCCTACAAGTTGAAGCGTTCCTACAAATGCAGGGAATATAGATGGATAATTTGTGTATTCTCCAAACAAAAGGTTAAAGGAAAGCTTATCAACACCATTTATTAGAACGTAAGCTACAACAGCTAAAAGAGAAATTAGAGAAATAACAAGCGCGATTATGCAAATATATTTCAAAATGGAATAAAGCTTTCTCATTTGCTCTCACCTCGCTTTTCTTTCTTTTCGGATTTATCCTTCTTCAACAATGAAAAGCTTACGTTCAAAATAAGCGTAAAGACAAACAATACAACACCTGTTGCGATTAGTGCTGAAAGAGCATCACCTTGTAGCTCAAGAGCCCCCATTGCAATATTGGCAGTTAGAGTTCTCACGCTTTGAAATATACTCTCTGGCATTTCAGGGCTTCCACCAATTACCATAATAACTGCCATAGTTTCGCCAATAGCTCGTCCTATTGCAAGAACTACCCCTGCAAGAATGCCACTCTTTGCAGAGGGCACCATAACCTTAAAGGTTGCTTGCTCCTTTGTTGCACCAAGAGCTAAAGCTCCCTCGTAATAGGATGAGGGGACGCTATTCAAGGAATCGAGGCTTACACTAACAATAGTTGGTAAAATCATTATTCCAAGAACAAGGGATGCTGAAAGAATACCATAACCGACACCTGTGGGTGAAATGTAATCTCTGACAAACGGAACGATAATAGTCATTCCAAAAAGTCCGAAAATAACAGAGGGTATGCCTGCTAGCAAATTTATCATTTGCCTTACCGGTGTAACAAGCCTTTTAGGACAAAATTTATACAATGCGATTGAGGTAAGAAGGCCTATTCCTACGCCGATGATAACCGAAAGGGCTGTAACGTATAAGGTGGCTACAATCATTGGGAAAATTCCATAGCTTGGATTATCAGCAACAGGTGCCCAATCACTGCCAAATAAAAATTCAGCAAATCCAGTTTTTGCTATAAATGGCACACCACTTACAAAAAGAAAGATTGTAATTGTTGCAAGCGCAAGAATAGAAAAGATTGCACTGAAAAGGAAAACCCCATGCATTATCTTTTCTCGCGCACTTATAAATCTGTAAAGACTATTCATATTATTTTGAAACGCCTGCCCAGGTCTTGATAGCGGAGTCGCCTGCGTCCTTGTTATAAATATTTTTTAGGTCCTCTAGAGAAATGCTGTCAAAGGTATTTTCTTTGTTAACAATTACAGCAATTCCGTCCTTTGCAACCCCGTAGTATGTGCAATTATCTGCTTTTGATGGATTGAAGTCTTCTGAAATCATTCCAAAGTCCGACACTCCGTTTTTAGCATTGTTATAGCCTGTTCCGCTTCCACCACCAGCAACAGTGATTTTAACACCGTCCTGAATGCTTTCAAATTTCATAGCAAGCTTCTCCATAAGGGGAAGGAGAGAGGTTGAACCGGAAATATCAATTTCACCTGTTAGGCCGGGGATTACTGTATATGATGTAGTAGTGTCGTTTGTTGAAACGTATCCGTTATCTGTAATAATTGCTTGTGCATCCGAGCTTTGAAGGAATGCGAAGAATGCTTTGTTCGCCTCATGGTTAATGGAGCTTTCTTGATAAACGATGTTTAGTGGTCTTGAAATCTTGTAAGAGCCGTTTTTAATATTCTCAATTGTAGCTTCAACACCATCTACCTTAAGCATTTTAACCTCGTCGGTAATATAGCCAAGACTATCGTATCCAATTGCGAGAGGGTTGTTCTTCACCTCCACAAGCACAGATGCAGTATTTGAGGCAACGATAACACCGGAAATATCTGTTTTACCCTTAAGACCAATAATTTCCATAAATGCTGATTTTGTTCCACTTCCGTCCTCACGGGTGACAACACTAATGTTTTTATTCTCATCAAATCTTGCGCCACCACAGGAGGTGAGTGCTCCGATAGAGCAGATGACGATTGCGAATGTAAGAATGAGTGCAAAAATTTTTTTCATTTTAATAATCTCCTTTTTTCATATTTTGCACCCTTATTGTATATCGATACAAATATTCCAGCAATCATATTTTAGTTTGGTGAATGTAACGTTTATGTAAAGTGGTTAAAAATGTGAGAAATTTCTAATCATAGGGTGCGTTATAGCTCAATTGACCATAATCAAATTTTATCTAAAAGACGTTTGGAAGGATTGTAAAAAATGAAATCAGTGTGATATAATGTAATTATAATAAAACGGGAGGGACAGTCTATGACAAAGAGAAAAGCATATCTTATTGTTTTGGGCGTGCTCGCAATTTGCCTCCTAATGCTTCTTTCGTGTAACGAGGAGAGCGTTACCCCTGCAAGTGTTGATATACTGAAAATCGGCAAGGCAGATTGCATAGTGATTAACACAGGCACAAAATTAGTAATGATAGACACAGGCGAGATTGAAAACCTAGACGATATTCATTTTTATATGAATAAAAAGGGATATGCGACAATAGACACTTTAATTCTTACCCACTACGACAAGGACCATATAGGTGGGGCAAGTGATATTATTTCTACCTACAACGTAAAAGAGGTTATTGAAACAAGAATAACGGACAATAGCTATGAATATTATGATTACCATAACACAATGGAAGTATTGGGCATAACACCGAAAAAGCTTAATGAGAGCTATTTATTTGAATATGATAGCTGTAAATTTACAATAGATATACCACGAAAGGACAAGTATGACGAAAAGCAGGACAACAATTCCTCGCTAATTATATCTATGCAGTGTGGGAATACAAGCTTTCTTTTTTGTGGAGACGCTATGGAATTGAGGCTAAGCGAAATTATCGAGGATAATATAGGTGTCTATGATTTTGTAAAGCTCCCGCATCACGGAAATTATTTAGACAATTATAAGGATTTTTTGGAAATGGCAAGACCAGCCTACTCAGTAATAACAGATTCAAAGAAAAATCCAGCTGATGAAAAAACCCTCGGAATATTAGAGGAATATAATGTAAAAAGCTACGAAACGAGATATGGTACAGTGTCTGTTAAAACCGATGGAAAGGTAATTACAGTTGAACAATAAAAAAGTGCTCTTAAAGCACTTTTTTTTGTTTAATTCAGACACTTGGTAAGAGATTTTTTGCTAAAGGGCAGATGATTACTCGCCTTTTTCATATCTTAAAAGCTCACAAAGCAGATTGTTATCTCTATGGGCATCAATGCTAGTGTATTTCCCTCGCTTACCGATTTTCAAAAGCTTGCCGACGTGAAAATAACCAAACAAAAAGGGAGGCACGTGAGTAACTAAATCATCAATGTTTCTTATAACCAAAAAGTTTTCCCAACGCGAGGTTATTGACCTGAGTCTAAGCCCCCATAGAACACGAGGTGCTCCAAAGCCAAACCCAAAAATATTTTCTCTCAAATCAATTCTGTTATACCAAATATATTCATAGCAAAGGGTAGCAAGGGCTCCACCGTGTGAATAGCCGATTACATAGATTTTTTCAAGGGACGTGTCTGAAATATATCGCCCAACTGCACTCTCCATGCTTTTCCAGACCTTCAGAAATCCTCTGTGAGCGAGCCACACGACTCGTCCCATTCTTTTATACGGCTTTGCAGGAAAATCAAGATTATTTTTCCAGTCAATCTTACCATTTGACCCCTGAAAATATATGTATAAGCTATTGCAAATACGCCTGATGGCGTAATCGCCACACTCACCGATGCTTGTATAAGTTATGTGAGTACAATTGTAAAACATTTTTGAAAGGGTAAGCTCCATCTGTTACCTCCCAGTGATAAAAAATGCAGAGAATGGAAAAACCACTCTCTGCATTTTATTATATGCTTTAGCGTCGCTTTTGCTCTTATGGCTGTGGGGTTGGAACTACAACTGTTGCACCACTGTCGGTCATAACGCTTGGAAGCTTTCCGTCCCACTTGTTAAGGTATTCAAGATACTTTAGGTATTCTGAAATTAGCTTAATCTCGTCAGCACTCTTGCCATCAAAGTTGATTTCGTATTCAACAGCAGTTGTTCCGTCCTCAAGAGTGATATCCTTTGAATCGATCTTGAAGCCTAGAGAACGAGCAACCTCGATGGATTTTAGCTTAATAGCCTCTGCCTCAGCCTCTGCAATCTTAATTTGTGCCTCGGCATCAGCCTCAGCCTGTGCAAGCTTAGCCTGTGCGTTTAGCTTGGCAACCTCAAGCTCCTTTTCTGCGTTTACAATAGCCGTTTCCTTTTCGTATTCAGCCTTTAGCTTTTCCTGCTCGGCAATCATTTTGTTTTCAACCGTTGCCTCAAAGGCGTCTGAGAAGTCGATGTTAACAAGAACTACAGCTACAATATCAACGTAGTAGTTTTCATCAATTGCTTGCTTTATTTTAGCCTCTACCTCTGGAGAAATGGAAGAACGTGTTTCAATAATTGACATAGCAGAGTAGTTTGAAAGAACACTCTTTGCCTTTTCAATAGAAACGCTTTGAATTCTGTTTCCTAGGGTTGAAAGGTTTCCGTATTTGTTTGCAATTTCAACAGCCTTTGATGAATCAATTTGCCATTGTATTGTCATAACAACGTCCATAGTTTGCGCATCCTTTGAGTATGCAGCGGTAGTAATCTCGGAATTTTGAACTCTTGCATCATAAATCTCGTAGGCTTCTGTTAGCCAGAAATCAAAATATGTACCGGATGTTCGTACGCCTCGTGCCTCTCCAAGATGCTTAACAACGGCAATCTCACCGGTATCAACCGTATGGAAGCTTGGCGGAACGATAATAAAGATAACTAGTGCCACACAAGCAATAATTAGCGCTACCTTTTCGCTAGTACCAAGAGGCACCGCCACATCCTTAGCGCTTTTTCCGTAGCTTTTCTTTTCCTTTGAATGCTTGACAATCACAAAGGCAAGACAGCCTCCCATAACTGCAAACAATAAAAAACCAACTAAAAATCCAATTTGCATAATATAATCCTCCTTTTTGCAAAATGTCCTTATAAAAAGTATATCTCGTTTTTAGTCCTTTGTCAATAAAAATACGACAGAGACTACATTATATTTATAATAAAAAAGCTTACAAACCTCTTGTATTTTAAGCTAAATGGTGATATCATTTAATTATTAATGATAGAGGAGAAAAATATGTACACCTTTAAGGATTTAGAAAAATATTTAGACACCATATTGGTCAAGGAGGGTGTCCCTGGCTTTGACTGTAAAATATACCACAAGGGCAAGGAGGTTTTTCGTCATTTCAATGGCTTTTCCGACAGAGAGCAGGGAATAAAAATGAATGGCGAGGAATATTACTACATATATTCTGCATCTAAGCCGATTACATGCGCAGCAGCGCTTCACGCCTTTGAGGAGGGAGCGTTTCTTCTTCACGAGCCGGTTTGGTGGTATCTACCTGAATTTAAGGATTGCAAGGTTAAGCAAAAGCAACCAGATGGAAGCGAAAAATTAGTGCCACTTGATAAGGAAATTAGAATTCAAGACCTTTTTTCAATGTCTGCAGGGCTTAACTATAACTGCGAAAGCGAGCAGATAAGAGAGGTAGTTGCAAAAACAAATGGCAAGGCTCCTACAAGAGAGGTTATAAAGGGCATTGCGAAAATGCCACTGGAATTTCAACCACGAGAGGATTTTTGCTATAGCCTTTGCCACGACGTGCTTGCGTGTCTTGTTGAGGTGGCAACGAAAACTCGTTTTCAGGACTACGTTAAAAGGGTAATCTTTGACAAGCTGGGAATGGATAAGACCACCTATAGAATAAATGATGAAATTCTTTCCAAAATGATGCAACAGTATCGCTACAATTATGAGGCAGGCAAGGCTGAACTGGTAGGAAAGAAAAACGACTATATTTTTGGCACTGAATACGACAGTGGCGGGGCAGGAATCATTACAACCATGGATGACTATTCAAAGTTTGCTTACGCTATGGCACATGGTGGCGTTGGAATGAACGGGGCAAGAATCCTTTCAAAATCCACCATTGACCTTATGAGAACTAACGTTTTAGACGGCAAGCGCCTTGAAACCTTTAGAACCTGGAATTCAAACGTTGGCTACGGTTACGGCTTTGGGGTTAGAACTAAAATAGACCAAGGTCTAGGTGGAAGCTTAACCTCGATTGGAGAATTTGGCTGGGATGGCGCAGCAGGAACGCTCGTTTCCATCGACCCAGACAGAGAGCTTTCGATAGTTTATATGCAACAAATGCTCAATCCACTCCACGAGGTAACTCACCCAAGAATTAAAAATTTGACCGTTTTAGCACTGGGATATTAATAAAAAAGCAAGAGCTCGCTCTTGCTTTTTTTGTGTAAAAATAGATAAAAATAGGTAACTTTAGGTAGAAAATAACCCTAAAAAGATTAAAAAATATGCATTCACAAGGAGTCTAAATGAAATTTATTCACTAATAACCTGAAAAGTAGTGAATAACTTGAAAAATTATTCATTTTAGACTTTTGCCTTTATTCACCGAAAAATCAAATTGTTAATTTTTTAAGAATTTTGCTCCTCCTCAAAAATGTTAGTTTGCTAAGTATATTTGTATAGTTTCAACAAAGATATTAGACAAGTGTCTTTTGTGCGGAAAACCAAAAAAAGACGTGGAAAAAATCTTCGGGGTGTGGAAAACCTAGTGGAAAACGTGGAAAAGTCAAGCATTTTCAAGCAAACTTTTCAACTTTTCCACTATTGCACCCCGTGGAAAAGTTGAAAAGTAGGGTAGTATTTTACTCAAATGCCAAAAATCGGAGGTGTAGAAAAATAAAAAATTTGAAAAAATCTGTTGACATGAATATATTCACAAAACCAAATTTTTTGGCAGTGAATAATTTGTCGAATATTCAGTTTGCACAAAAAAGCAGTCTGAAAAGTATGTAGGCGCCACAACCTAAATAAATGAAGCCCGATGTCAAAAGCTGTTCAATTATTTGATCCTTCATAGGTAAAACGTATAACTGCTCAAAGCGTGTATTCGGGCACAAAAAAAGCTCAATTACGAATAAACAGCCCAAAATCATAGCGATAGACATAACCTTGAGGGTGCAAAATACGTATTGCATATCTTCCTTTTCTAGCCTGTTGTTCATCTGATCCCCCCTTACTTAAAAGTTTATCAAACCCATGTAGAATAAGCAAGGTACAATATTTTCCAATTCAAATTTCCATTTGTGGATTGAAGCTTGAAATAACATTCTGGTGGTATGTATAAGCTTGTGATTTAAGGAAAAGGACGGTTTTCATTGTAGAATTTTGTCATAAAGCCAGTGGAGGTTATTATGATAAGTAGGGATAAGGTGTATTGTGGCAAGGAGCAGAAAATTATTCTTGAAATTCAAAATGGTAGGTTTTCTATCCTTATGGAGGAAAAGGATAAATACGGTAGTAAAAGGTATTTAGTAGAGGATATTGCAAAGGAATATAGGGTGGCTTTGAGCATATTTGAAGAAATATGTAGCCTTGAAATTGATGGAGAAAACCTAAGGGAGGCAGTATATGAGCTCCTATCTAAAAGAAATATGTTGAACGTGTGAAAAACCGCTGAAATATGCGGTTTTTATTTTTTTGCTATTGCAATTCAATAAAAAATATAGTATTATGATAAAGATAAAAAGAAATTGAGGATATATATAATGCTGTTGAACACTAAAATTGGCAAGGCAATAGAGGTGTATAATATGGAGGAGCTTTTTGAGGGAGCGATAGTCGGCTTCTCTGGAGGAGCTGATTCCTCGGCACTTGTTCACTATCTTAAGGACAAAACAAAAAATCTTCTTTGCGTTCATATAAACCACCTTATTCGTGGGGAGGAGGCGCTTCGTGACGAATATTTTTGTAGAAGCGTATGTGAAAAATATGGCGTAAGGTTTGCATCATTTAGAGTAGACATTCCTGCACTTTCAGAGGAAAGACATAAGGGAATTGAGGAAACTGCACGAGAGGAAAGATACAGAATTTTCAGGGGACTTTTGGAACAACATCCTGAATATAAATGTATTGTTACTGCTCATACGGCAAATGACAATGCAGAAACCGTGCTATTCAATCTTACAAGAGGTAGTGGTGCAAACGGTGTATCTGGTATTCGACCAGTGCTTGGTAACATAGTGCGACCGCTAATTTACGCAACTCGTGAGGACATCTTGGAGTATTGCACTGAGAATAACGTGGAATACGTTCATGACTCAACAAATAACGATACGGACTACACAAGAAATTATATACGACATAACGTAGTCCCAGCTCTTGAAAAAATCAATCCCAATTTAGTGGAGGCGTGCACAAGGCTTTCAGAAACGCTTCGTGAGGATAGGGAGTATTTTGATAAAAAGGTCGATGAGCTTTTTGAAAATGAGCAAATCAAGGATAAGCTGAGCTTAGAGCTTGCTCAAAATCTTGAAATGCCGATTTTGACTAGGACACTAATAAGACTTAGCTGTGATAAGCTAGACTATAAATCAATACAAAGCTGTATTAAGCTCATAAAAAATGGAAAGACGGGCAAGCTTGTAAATCTTGCACACGGAATTTCCTTCAAGATTGAAAGAGGCTACGCTAAGTTTATCAAGAGCAAGGAGCTTGAGAAAATCGAATTTTCCTATAAGCTTGAAGCAGGGCTAACCTATCTTAAGGAAATTGATACCTACATCTCACTTAATGATGCTGAGGCACCAAATGGCTACTATGAGGTATGCTCAATGCTTTTCTGTGCTGAATCGCTAAAAGGCGAGCTTACAGTTCGCAATAAGGTTGACGGCGATACAATTTATCATGGAAAAATGACTAAAAAACTTAAAAAAATGATGGCAGATAAGCATATTCCATCTCACTATAGGGCAAAAATGCCTATCGTATGTGATGAAGATGGCGTCGTTGCAGTTCCATCTCTTGCAATACGTGATGGTGCAAAGGGCAAGGACGTTAGTATAAAAGTGTATATCAAGAAAACAGATGCGGCAAAATAAATGTGTGTCGCCACTCTAATAAACAAAAACGGAGGAACAGATGAAAAAGAAAAATAGTATTTTTTCTATTGTATTCTATGTGGGCTTGACAATAATAGCGATAGTAATTGCTGTAACAATTGCCTCAATGCTCGGCACAGATACCACTGACAAATACGTATATAGTGATATGCTGGCTGAATTTGAAAACAATAGAGTATACGAGTACGTATATGATGGAAATAAGGATACCATCACAATGCTTCTCAAGGAAGATAAAAACAAAGACGGCGTAATTGATGAAAAAACCGAGGGTAAAAAGCCAGAGGAGCTTGAGGTTTGGACAGTTACCTACAAGTTTCAGGACAATGAATACCATTTGTTCTTTGGCTTCAATCTGGGTAGAGCGGGCGATTTAGATAGAATCCAGCAGGCTCTTAAGGAGCAAGGGATAGTAAGCAATCTCGGTAGCACTGAGCACAAGTCTGCAAGTGAAACCCCATGGATACTTGAATATCTACCATACATTCTCTTGATTGGCGCAATTGTAATCGTTTTGATTTTCACTATGCGTGCATCAAGTGGCAAAATGTCAAGCTTTGGAAAATCTAAGGCTAAAAACGTAGCGGATAGCCATATTAAGGTTACCTTTGATGACGTAGCAGGAGCTGACGAGGAAAAGGAGGAGCTTAAGGAGGTTGTTGAATATCTTAAAAACCCATCAAGATTTACTCATCTTGGTGCAAGAATTCCACATGGCGTATTGCTTGTAGGCCCTCCAGGTACAGGTAAAACGCTTCTTGCCAAGGCAGTTGCGGGTGAGGCAGGAGTACCGTTCTTCTCAATGTCAGGCTCTGACTTTGTTGAAATGTACGTTGGTGTTGGTGCTTCAAGAGTTAGAGATTTATTTGAGCAGGCAAGAAAGAATCCTGCAGCAATCATATTCATAGACGAAATCGACGCAGTTGGACGTCAAAGAGGCGCAGGCCTTGGCGGAGGACACGACGAAAGAGAGCAGACCCTTAACCAATTGCTTGTAGAAATGGATGGCTTCGATGGACATTCTGGCATTATAGTAATGGCAGCAACAAACCGTCCTGACATTCTTGACTCTGCACTTCTAAGACCGGGACGCTTTGACAGACAGGTTACAATTAACTATCCTGACCTAGCAGGCAGAGAGGCGATTCTGAAGGTTCACTCAAAGGGTAAGCCATTTGAGGCAAGCGTTGATATGCACCAAATTGCTCAAACGACAGTTGGCTTCACTGGTGCCGACATTGCAAACCTACTTAACGAATCAGCCTTGCTTGCAGCAAGACGTGGCAAATCCTTAATCGGTATGGAGGAGATTGAGGACGCTATGATTAAGATTACCGTAGGTACTCAAAAGAAAGCAAAGAAGATGCAGGAAAGAGAAAGAAGAAATACAGCTATTCACGAGGCTGGACACGCAATTCTTTCACACATTCTTCCAACGCAAGATAAGGTTACGCAAATATCCATTATTCCAAGTGGTAGGGCGCTTGGCTATACACTTACACCACCTGCTGAGGACAAATACAGTGAGCGTAAGCAGGAAATGAAGGAAAGAATAGCTATGATGCTCGGTGGCAGAGTGGCAGAGCAGATTATATTTGAGGACTACACGGGTGGTGCTTCAAACGATATTTTAAGAGCTACTCAGGTGGCAAGAAAAATGGTTACTGTGTATGGTATGAGTGAGGAGCTTGGTACAATCCACTTCGGCTCTGAGCATAGCAGTGATGCGGTGTTCCTTGGTAGAGATTTTTCATCAACACCGGATTATTCTGAAACAACCGCATACAAGATTGACCAAGAGATTAAGAAGATTATTGACGAAGCATATAACCTTGCAACTAAGCTTCTTACAGAAAACAAGGATAAGCTTAATTTCATAGCTGACTTCCTACTTAAGCATGAAACCATGGATAGCGAGCAATTTGAGCTAGCTATGAAGGAGGGAGTAACTATGGAGGAGGTAGAAAGCCTGGTTACAGCTAAAAAGAGAAGAAGCCAAGAGGAAAATCAAAGAAGAAAAGAAGAGCTTGATGAGGAAAAGCGTAAAAAAGCCGAGGAGCGTCGCTTGATGGAGCAGGCTTTAGGAATAGCTTCTGATGACGATAAGCCTCAGACTGTAATTCTTCCAATATCATCTAAGGATAATTCATTTAATAATGAAATAATAAATGAAGAAAATCCTGAACCAAAGTCAGAGGAAAAGCCTCAAGAAGACCCACAGGACAGTGGTGAGGACAATAATCAATAATACAAAAAAGGTCGAAAGAACGTGTGATGCTCTTATCGGAGAGCTTGAACGAGCGTCGCATTTGACCAGCCAAATGGGCTAAGCCCAAACCCATATTCGTGAACCCCCAAAGCTCATGCTTCGCTTCGGGGAACCCCTACACAAACAGAAAGAGAGAACAAAACGGTCTATCCGTAATGTTCTCTCTTTTTCCATTAGATAAATGAAATCGTGGTCATACCACGGTGAAATCTTCGCTCCACTCAGATGAAATCAAATCCGCCTAAAGACAACCCTGCAAAGCAGGATTTCACCGCGATAGCGATTTCATTCACCAAAAGTGGATTTGTCTGCGTGATACTTCGTTAAGAGTATCACGCTAGCTCGTCCTTTTTTGTAGATAATGCACTTTTAGTTCAGCTATCTTAGTAGATTACACGTGGATTTTTACGGACTGTTTTAATTGCTTTGCAAGATAATGGTCATAATGCACAAAAAAAGTCTCGAAATATTGTCTATTTGTCCAAAAACGCACAAATGCTATTGACAGTTGAAAAATAGTATTATATAATAAAGTCGTGAAAAATATTGATTTTAAGGAGAAAATCATGAAAAACAAAATACTACTTGCTTTGGCTGTTTTAGCTATACTAGTATGCGTATTTGCTTCCTGTGGTGGCGGATGTGAGCACACGTTCGAGCCAAAGAGCGATACAGCTACATGTACAGCACCTGGCCAATTGACTTCTATTTGCTCCCAATGTGGAGAGGAAAAGGTTGAAGACTCATCACCTAAGGGACATGAGCTTGACAATGTAAACTACACAGAGGTAAAGGCTACATGTAAGACTGGTGGCTATGTTGAGTATAGCTGTCTTCACTGTGATTACAAGGAAAAGCAACGCGAAACACAGCCTGATAAGGCTAATGGACATGACTATGTACCTGATGAGGCTCCTGCAACGTGCTTAACTCCTGGCTTCTCTACCACAATTTGTTCACTTTGTCAGCAAGAGGGCTACGACGGAAGAGTTATTCCAGCACTTGGTCATACCTATGAAAGAGTAACTCCAGAGGGCATTACGGTTGTTCCTCCTAAGTGTGAAGTTGACGGATACGTTTTATACGTATGTCAGGACCCTACATGTGGTGAAGGTGTTGAGGGTCACTCTGTAAGGAAAGAGATTAAAGATCTTGAGGCTGGCTCCGATGCGGATAAGGCTCTTGCAGCTACGCTTGCTGCTTTTGATCACGCCTTCACAGTAAAGGTTGATGCTGAGTCAGTTGCTCCTACATGTACAACAGTTGGTTATGATATGCTCGCATGCGCAAACGGATGCGGTGCTGATCACATTAAGAGTGCAGAAATCCCTGCTCTCGGACATACATACGACAGAGCTGGTGGCACACAGGTTTATGCAACAACTATTGAGCCTACATGCTGTGCAAAGGGTGAGGAAAGAGCTAAGTGTCAAGAGTGTGATACATACTCCGATACTTCCGTTAATGTTCTTGATGAAATCGCACACTTTACAGGTAAGGGTGGCGACGCTTATACAGGCGTTACATACCACGAGGCTACATGTACAACCGATAGCTACTGGGATGTTAAATGTACACTTGATCCAAACTGTATTTATTCAGGTAAGAGAGCAGACCTTCTAGATGAAGAAAAGGATGACGCTTCCTATAAGCCATTCGTAGAAGCATTAAAGCACGACTGGGTGCTTGATGAGTCAGTTCTTGGAACCGACGGAGAACCAAACTGTTATACAGAGGGTCACTGGCAGTTCAAGTGCTCACGTAACTGTGGCGTTGACACGGCTTATGAAGTAGAGCTACAGGCTAACCCTGACTATGCAAACGTAACTGACAAGACACCAAAAGAAGATGTTAAGCATGAGTATACACTTGGCACATACAAGAAGGGCCCAACATGCGTATCACGTGGTATTTATACATGTACAAACCCACTTTGTGGCAAGGACTTTGAAAGCTATGAGAATGACGTAGTTTACGATTACCATCAAAACAATGATATCGTTCATTCAAGTGAATATATTGCTGAAAACGGTGTAATTGCTCCTACATGTCATAGCGAGGGCTACACAATTTACAGATGTAACAACGACCCAGATTGTCCATACACAGAAAAGGGCTCATACGTTGCTAAGACAGCTCACGACTTTGCTGAAGTAACCGAGGATGGTATCCTAGTATGTAAGAACGTTAACTGTAAGCTTGCTTACATTAACATTACAACAGTTATGGACAGAACAGAGGGTAGCTTCTGTCTATGTGGTAAGTGTGAAGGTACAATTACATGTGGTGGCTCATTCGTAGCAACTGGCACAACAAAGCCACAGGTTCCAGAGACACTTACAGGTGGAGTTCTGTTTACTAAGGAATATGACCTTGGCTATGGCTTGATTGAGCTTAAGGGTGCAGCAGGCACAAGCTACACAATTAAAGCTTACGACTCAGAGGGTAACGAAATTACAGACCTTAAGATTTCACTCACAGTAGAAAATACTAACGGCGAAGACGCTTATGTATGCTTCTACGAAAAGGATGATGTAGCAAAGGTTGAAATCACAGCTTCTGCTGACGCAACAGTTTCCTTCTACAAGCTTTATGACTAATTATAAGCTATAATAAAAAAGCACTCGCGCTTGCGAGTGCTTTTTTTGAAATAAATTGGAAAACACTTTATCCTTTTAGCATAGTGAAATTTTTTGAAAAAACCAACCTGTATCTCTTGACAATTATAATATATAGTTTTATAATTATTAGTATAAATAAAATGAGATAGTATTTTTTATACGAGAAAACAGGAACAAAGGAGCTAAAATGAACGAGCTTGAATCTGCAAGAAATACCATAAGTGAGCTTGATTCTAAAATTGCTAAGCTTTTTGAAAAGAGAATGGAAGCCTCAGCAATAGTTGCTGAATATAAAAGGACGCATGGGTTAAATATACTTGATACGTCAAGAGAAAATGAGGTAATTTCAAAAAATATAAAGAACATAAATGACCCAGTTATTAAGGAATATTATGTGGATTTTTTGAAGAAAACTATGGAGCTTTCTCGTAATTATCAGGCAAGACTTAACGAGGGCATGAGAGTTGCGTACTGTGGTGTTGAGGGCGCTTATGCCCATATAGCTTCAAAGAACATGTTCCCACAGGCTAAATTTATTGCTTATAAGAGCTTTGAGGAAGCATATAAGGCAACTGAAAATGGTGAGTGCGACGTGTCCGTTTTGCCTATCGAAAATAGCTACGCAGGAGACGTAGAAACAGTAATGGATCTTATTTTCCGTGGTAGCTTGTATGCAAACCAAATCTTCGACCTTGAAATTGATCATTGCTTGATTGCAAATAAAGGTGCTAGCCTTTCCTCTATCAAAAGGGTTGCCAGTCATCCACAGGCTCTTGCTCAATGTGAGGAGTTTATTCATTTACATAGCTTAGAGGCGCAAAGCTTTTCAAATACAGCCCTTGCATCAAAAATGGTAAAGGACTCTGGAAGCTTGGAGCTTGGTGCAATCGCGTCAGAGGAAACTGCAAGAATTCTTGACCTTGAGGTTTTGCAAAGAAGAATAAATACCAGCAGAACAAATACAACGAGGTTTGTCGCACTTTCAAGGGCACTTAATAAGCTGGATTCCTCAAAGAGGAAAATGAACGAGCATTTTATTCTCGTGTTTACTGTTAAAAATGAGGCAGGTGCTCTTGCTAAAACAATTGATATTATCGGCTCTCATGGCTTTAATATGAGAAGCCTACGTTCAAGGCCAATGAAGGAGCTTTTGTGGAACTATTACTTCTTTGTTGAGGCTGACGGAAATCTACAAACTAAAGAGGGAGAGACAATGCTTAGTGAGCTTGATAAGAGCTGTGATAGGCTAAAGGTTGTCGGCTCATATTTGACAAAATAAAAGGAGAAGTCTATGATTTTGCATGTAAATACTAACGAAGCAGGCTATGATATAGTGCTCGAAAGAAATGCTCTTGCAAGCGCAGGCAAGTATTTTAATCTTGACAGAAAAGTAATTGTCATAACCGATAGTGGCGTGCCAGCACAATATGCACTTGCAATAAAGACGCAGTGTAAGGCATGTGAAATATATACGCTACCACAGGGTGAGCAGAGCAAAAGCATAGAAAATTATACAAGGGTACTTTCCTTTCTTGTAAAGGAGGGCTTAACAAGAACTGACTGTATTGTTGCAGTAGGTGGTGGCGTTGTAGGTGATTTTGCAGGCTTTGTTGCCTCAACCTATATGCGTGGCATTGACTTTTATAACGTTCCAACCACTCTTTTATCACAGCTGGATAGCTCGATAGGTGGCAAGGTTGCCATAGATTTTGACGGCGTTAAGAATATCGTAGGTGCATTTTATCAGCCAAAGTGTGTTTTAATTGACCCCGATACCTTGAAAACTCTTGACAAAAGACAGATTCACGCAGGACTTTGTGAGGCGATTAAAATGTCTGCTACCAGCGATAAAGACTTGTTTGAGCTTATAGAAAATAGCAAGGATTTAGATAAGGATATTGATAAAATTATCGAGGGTGGCTTGCGAATTAAAAAAGACGTTGTCGAAAAGGACCCAAAGGAAAAGGGCTTAAGACGTGTGCTTAATTTTGGACATACAATTGGTCACGGCATTGAATCAAGATACGGCTTAGGCAAGTATTTGCACGGTGAATGCGTTGGTATGGGTATGCTTCCAATGTGCTCAAGCGAGGCAAAGGAAAGAATTAAGGCTCTACTTACAAAATATTCAATTCCCCTTTGCGAAAACGTTTCTGCAGAGGAAATTATGGAGTACGTAAAGAGAGATAAAAAGACAACTGGCGACCAGATAAACATTATATATGTTGAGAAAATAGGAAGCTTTGAGGAAAGAAGAATTCCAGTAAGCCAGATGGAAGAATATATCAAAAGAGGTTTATAATATGAAAAACACCTTTGGAAATAACGTGAGCCTAACCTTATTCGGTGAAAGCCACGGCGAGGCGATTGGAGTAGTAATCGATGGCTTGTGTGCAGGCATTGAGGTAGATGATAGCTTTATCAAATCCCAGCTTGCGAAAAGACGTCCAAGTGGGAAAACAGACACTCCACGCGTCGAAATGGACGAATATAGAATAGTAAGCGGTGTGTACAATGGCAAAACCACAGGCACACCTATAGGTATAATAATTCCTAATGCAAACACAAAGAGCAAGGACTATCAGTATGGCCCTGCAAGACCATCACACGCAGATTACGTTGCCTTCAAGAAATATGATGGCAATGAGGATTATCGTGGTGGCGGACATTTTTCTGGCAGAGTAACCGTTGGACTTGTATGCGCAGGGGCAATTTTAATTCAGGCATTAAACCGACTTGGTATTAAAATTGGCACACACATACTTTCCTGTGGAAGCGTTAATGACACCTCCTTTAGCTTGGAGAGTGAGCAGGTAGAAAAAGAAATCGACAAGCTAAATTCAAGAGAGTGTGGCTCGATTCCCGTTATTGGTAACGTTGAGGATGCAATATACAATGAAATAATTAAGGCACAGTCGGAAAAGGATAGCATTGGCGGTAAGCTACAAACTGCTATCGTTGGTATGCCTCAGGGCGTTGGCGAGCCTTGGTTTGATACGGTAGAGGGACTTTTGTCCCACGCACTATTTTCAATAGGCGGTGTAAAGGGCGTGGAGTTTGGCGCAGGCTTTGACTTTGCAGATATGCACGGAAGCGTGGCAAACGACCAGCTGGCACTTGATGAAAATGGTCAAGTCGTAACTAAAACAAATAATAATGGTGGCATAAATGGTGGAATTACAAATGGTATGCCAATTGTGTTTAACTGTGCAATAAAGCCAACCCCATCTATTGGTAAAAAGCAGTCAACCGTTGATTTCCTTAAAAATCAAGAGGTAGATATCGAAATTAAGGGAAGACACGACCCTGCAATTATAAGACGTGCCTCGGTGGTTGTGGATAGCATTTCAGCGCTTGTTATGTGCGATCTTCTTGCTACTGAATACGGAACAAAGGTATTTGTAAAGGGACTATAATAATGAAATACGGACTTATAGGAGAGCATCTTAAGCATAGCTTCTCCAAGGCAATACACGAGCAAATTGGCGACTACGTGTACGAAATTTTGGAAATTGAGCCACAAAATGTTGAAGCCTTTATGAAGAATAGGGACTTTTGTGGAATAAACGTAACTATTCCTTATAAGGAAAAGGTTATTCCATATCTTGATTTCGTGGACGAGAGCGCAAAAAAGATTGGTGCAGTAAATACAGTTGTAAATAGAGACGGTAAGCTTTACGGCTACAACACAGACTATTCAGGTATGCTAAGCTTGGCTAAGCGTATCGGACTAGAAATTAAGGGCAAAAAGGTACTTATAATAGGAACTGGTGGCACGTCAAAAACTGCAACTGCAGTTGTATCTGACCTGGGTGCTAGGGAGATAATTTATGTATCTAACGTTTGTGTGCCAGGAGCTTATTCCTATGAGGAGATTTATAAGAATCATCTTGACACCCAAATAATTTTCAACACCTCACCCGTTGGAATGTATCCTAAAAACGAGGGAATGCCAATTGATTTGAAAAAATTCCCTCTGCTAGAGGGTGTTTTAGACGTAGTATATAACCCAATTAGAACAAGGCTAGTTCAAAGGGCAAGGGAGCTAGGTCTGAAAAGTGAGGGTGGACTCTATATGCTAGGCGCGCAGGCAGTTTATGCCTATGAGCATTTTACTGGAAACAAGGCAAGCGTTGAGCTTTGCGATAGGGTTTATAAAAACGTTCTCTCCGATAAGGAAAATATCGTGTTAGTAGGTATGCCATCAAGTGGTAAAACCTCAGTGGGCACATATCTTGCTGAAAAAACTGGCAAGAGACTTATTGATACAGATTCGCTGATTGTTGAAAAAAATGGAATGGATATTCCATCAATTTTTGAAAAATATGGTGAGGAGCACTTCAGAGCGCTTGAGAGCGAGGCTGTGGCTGAGGCTTCTAAGCAAAATGGCGTAATTATTGCAACTGGTGGTGGTGCAATTTTACGCAAGGAAAACGCAAATGCACTTAAGCAAAATGGCGTTCTTTATTTTCTTGACAGAGGTCTTGAGCTTTTAATGCCCACCGAGGACAGACCCTTGGCAAGAGACAGAGAAGCAATTGAAAAAAGATATAAGGAAAGATACCCAATTTATTGTAGCGTTGCAGATAAGAGGGTAAATGGAAGTCAAACAATAAGTCAGGTGGCTAACGAAATACTCAAAGGAGTATAAAAATGAAGATTTTAGTAATTAACGGTCCAAACCTAAATATGCTCGGAATAAGAGAACCTGAGGTTTATGGAAATGGCACCTATGAGGAGTTAAAGATGAGAATAACCGACCACTGCGTTACACGTGGTGCAGAGGTTGAAATATTCCAATCCAATTACGAGGGAGCCATAGTTGAAAAAATCCAAAATGCATATTTTAATAGTGTAGATGGTATTGTAATAAACCCAGCTGGCTATACACACACAAGCGTTGCTATACTTGACGCGCTTAAGGCTGTGTCAATTCCTTGTGTGGAGGTACATATTTCAAAGGTAGATAGCCGTGAGGAGTTTAGACAGGTAAGCTATGTACGATACGTTGCTCTTACAACAATAACAGGCAAGGGCTTTAACGGATATTTAGAGGCGATAGATTACCTAAAGGAATATATAGAAAATGGAAGTAAAGATACAAAGAGCTAAGGCAATAGGTCAAATATCTGCTCCCCCATCAAAAAGCTATGCCCACAGGCTTTTGATAGCCTCAGCACTGGCAAATGGCAAGAGCAGAATAGAGGGAATTGTAAGTAGCTCGGATATGAAGGCAACTATAAATTGCATAAGGGCGCTAGGCGTTTCACTAGAGCAAAGAGACCGTGTGGTTAGCGTAAATGGTGGAATAAGGAAGGGGACAAGCTTCGACTGCCTTGAAAGCGGAAGCACCCTGCGATTTTTTATACCAATTTCTCTAATTTTCGACACTGAGTGCACTTTTTTTGGTACAGAAAGGCTAATGTCGAGAGGACTTGACGTGTATTTTGACTTGTTCAAGGAGCAGGGAATTGAGTATAAGCTAGAAAAAACCTCTCTATATCTAAAGGGTAAGCTAAGACCAGCTCACTTCAAGATAAGGGGAGATATTAGTAGCCAGTTTATTACAGGCTTGCTTTTTGCTCTACCTCTCTTAGATGGGGATAGTACAATCGAAATAATAACAAGACTTGAGAGTGAGCCTTATGTTGACATAACTCTTGAAGTTTTATCTAGGTTTGGAATTGAAATCCAGAGAAAAAACAACTCATTTTATATTAAGGGCAACCAGTCCTATTTGCCACAGAGCACTGTTGTTGAGGGGGATGCATCAAATAGCGCATTTCTTGATGCTTTTAACGTAATTGGCGGTGAAGTGTCTGTTTTAGGACTAAATGAAAGCACAATTCAGGGGGATTACGTATATAAGTCTCTCTTTGAGCAAATTAAAAATTCTACTCCGAAAATCGACTTAAGCTCATGCCCGGATTTAGGACCAGTTTGCTTTGCTCTTGCTTCAGCCTGTAATGGCGCTACCTTTACAGGAGTTAAAAGGCTAAGAATTAAGGAGAGCGACAGATGTGAGGCTATGGCAAGCGAGCTTAGAAAGCTTGGCTGCAAGGTTGAGCTTTTTGAAAATGAGGCGATTGTAAGTGGTGGAATTACCCCGCCCACAGAGCCGTTATATGGTCACAACGATCACAGAATTGTTATGGCACTTACGGTGCTGTGCACCATTACAGGTGGAACAATTCAAGGCTGTGAGGCTGTAAATAAAAGCTACCCTGGCTTCTTTGAGGACATTGCAGGCTTGGGAATTCAAATAGAGAAAAGAGGCTAAGTATGAAGCTAATAAAGAATGTTAAATTTCTAATAGTCGGTCTTGGCTTAATAGGTGGTAGCTACGCGCAAGCATTATCTGACCTTGGCTATGAGGTTGGTGCTATAACCAGAAGTCAAAAATCAATAGATTATGCACTGGAAAAAGGATTTATTTCAAGTGGAACTACTGAGGTTACAAAGGAATATGTTGAGGATTTTGACGTAATTGTTTTTGCTCTTTATCCAAAGGTTTTACTAAGCTGGCTTGAAAACTATCAAGGCTATTTTAAGAGTGGTGCGCTTATAACCGACGTAACAGGTGTTAAGGGCTCTATTGTTTATAAGATTCAGGACATGCTAAGGGATGACGTGGAATTTGTGGGCGCTCACCCAATGGCAGGTAAAGAGGTTTACGGCGTTGAAAACGCAGATAAGAGCATTTTTAGAAATGCAAACTATATTGTAACTCCCACAGACAAAAATACAAAAGAGGGCATTGAAGCGTGTGCTCAGCTCGGCAGGCTTTTAGGCTTTAAGACTGTTGCAGAGCTAAGCCCTGAAAAGCACGATGAGATGATTGGATTTTTGTCACAGTTAACTCACTGCATAGCAGTTTCTCTAATGACCTGTAAGGAATCCGAGGATCTTGTAAATTACACAGGAGACTCCTTCAGAGACCTAACTAGAATTGCAAAAATAAATGAAGATATGTGGTGCGAGCTATTCTTACTTAATAAATGTGAGCTTCTTTCTCAAATGGAGCTATTTATTGAGAAGTTTAATGAGCTTAAAGAAGGAATCGAGAATTCCGACACCGAAAAAATCAAGTCTATCATGAGAACCTCGACTCAGCGCCGTAGGTACTTTGATAAAAAATAATTACCCCGAGGAGGAAAACAACAATGAACATGAATTTCAAAAGAAAGCTACCTATCCCTATGGATATTAAAAAGATGTATCCACTCTCAAAAAAGAGTGCAGAGATAAAGGCAGAGAACGACAAGGAAATTGCAAAGGTATTTACAGGTGAGAGCGACAAGCTAGTTTTAGTAATAGGTCCATGCTCAGCAGACAGAGAGGACGCTGTGCTTGATTACATTTCAAGGCTTCGCAAGGTTCAGGAAAAGGTAAAGGACAAAATCATTATCATTCCAAGAATCTACACCAACAAGCCAAGAACCACAGGCGACGGCTACAAGGGAATGCTTCACCAGCCAGATCCTAATAAGGACCCAGATATGCTTGAGGGACTTGTTGCAATCAGAAAGCTTCACATGAAGGCGATTGAGGAAACAGGCTTTACCTGTGCTGATGAAATGCTATACCCATACAATTACAAGTACATTGACGACCTTTTGTCCTACGTTGCAATCGGCGCAAGGTCCGTTGAAAATCAGGAGCACAGACTTACAGCCTCTGGACTTGATATTCCGGTAGGAATGAAGAACCCAACAAGTGGTGATATTTCAGTTATGATGAATTCAATCACTGCAGGTCAGCATTCCCACACCTTTATTTATCGTGGCTGGGAGGTTGAATCTCAGGGTAACCCACTGACACACGCAATTCTTCGTGGTTACGTTAACAGACATGGTCAATCATTATCTAACTACCACTATGAGGATTTAATTGGACTTTGTGAAACCTATGCAAAGACAAACCTACAAAACCCAGGCGTAATAGTTGACACTAACCACGCAAACTCTGGCAAGAAATGGGCAGAGCAGGTAAGAATTGCAAAAGAGGTTCTTCATAGCACAAGACATAACGAGGATGTTTGTAAGCTCGTTAAGGGCTTTATGATTGAGTCCTACATTGAGGACGGAAACCAAAAGCCTGACGGATGTGTATATGGAAAGTCAATCACTGACCCATGCTTAGGCTGGGAAAAGACCGAAAGACTTATCCTTGACATTGCCGATTTAAGAAAATAAAAAGAAAAGGAAGTGATAAAATGAGAAATAGTAGAAGACTTAAGCTCTTGGCAATAGCTATGCTTGTAGTAATTCTGGCTATGACGTTTTTATCACTTTCTTTTGCTTCGTGTCACCATTGTACTGCTGATGGTGAGAGCTTATGTAACGTTTGTCAAGCTTATAAGGATAGCACAAGCACCGATTGTATAATATTTGTAAGCGTTGTATTTTTAATGCTCACCCTCCTTTTATTTGAAATATTGCTACTTTATAAGTGCCCAAATCAAGTATGCTCATCCTTATTCAGCTTAAAGGTGAAGCTCTCCGATTGAATTTGTTAAGGCTTAAACAAATTCAAAAGGAGAAAAATTATGATAGAGGTAAAGAATGTAACAAAGCAATTTCAAAATGAAACAGAAATAAAGTATAAGGACATAACCTTTGAAACAGGTAAGTCCTATATGCTTTTAGGAGCAAGTGGTTGTGGAAAATCCACACTTCTCAACATAATTGCGGGAATTATTTCCCCAACAAGTGGCTCAGTTTTAATTGACGGAGTCAATATGCAAGAAAAAAGCCAAAAGCAACGAGATAAATTTCGTATAGAAAAAATCGGCTACATATTTCAGGATTTTAAGCTGATAAATGAAATGACGGTCCTTGACAATATAAATATTCTTAATCTTGAGGGAATAAACACTCAAGATGCTCCACGGCTTCTTGAGGAATTAGGTATAGCCGAAAAGAAAAACAGCAAAATCAAGCATTTGTCAGGTGGACAAAAGCAAAGAGTAGCAATCGCAAGAGCGCTTGTGAAGGCACCTGATATTGTCTTAGCTGATGAGCCCACGGGCAACTTGAATTTTGCAATTGGGGAGCTTGTAATAAAAAAGCTAGTAAAGGCGTCTAAGAATAAAACCTTAATTGCCGTTACTCATGACGAAAGACTATCTAAATATTTTGACAAGGTCATTGATATGAATCAAATGATCGCTGACAAAAAGGATATTTTTGGTGCAGGGGGTGGAACAAAATGCTAAGATTCGCCCTTAAAAATATGGCAGTAAAGAAAATACAAATTATATTGGTTGCTTTATCAATTGTAATTTCAGCAGGAATTGGAGTGCTTGCCTTCAATGTTTCAAGTCAAGTAAGCGACGGAATAACAAGTAACGCAGGCTATTATTCCTTAATCATTGGACCAAGCGGAAGCAAAACACAGCTTGCCATGAACACTATGTATTTTACAGATGAGCCACTTGGTACAATTCCATACTCGGTTGTTTCAACTCTTTCAAAGGATGGAATGAGGGTTAATTCAGTTATACCCTTTGCCATGGCAGACAATTATAACGGTTATGGCGTTGTAGGCACCTCACCCGAATTTCTTAAGGATAAGGAGCTGAGAGAGGGAAGTCTTTTTGATAGCTCAAAGACCTTAGAGGCGGTGGTAGGATATAACGTTGCAAAGTATAACGGCTTGAAAATTGGCGATGTATTACACACCTCCCACTCCTCAACAGGATTAGACACACATGAGCAGGGAATAAAGGTTGTCGGCATTCTGAAGGAAAGCCACTCATCCTTTGATAACGTTGTATTTACTCAAATACAAACGTTGTGGCAGGTTCATACACACGAGGGAGAGGAAGGGCATAAAACGGTATGTGCAATCCTTGTGAATGCAAAGAACCCAGGCTATGCGCTTCAATTACTAAACGAATATGATGGCAAAATAGTTACACACGATGACGAAACCTTCACCCTACAAGCAATTGAGCCTATGGATGCAGTAAGAGACGTTTTGAACGATGCAGACGACACAAAGTATATAGTATTCGTGCTTTGTGCAGTGATATTGGTTATGAATATAATGATTATTTCAATAATCACACTTCTTAATATGTATCACTCATCGAAGGAAATTTCACTTATGAGATTAATAGGCATAAGCATGAAGAAAATAAATCTATTGTACATAATTCAAAATGGCATAATAGGCTTCGTGTCAATCCTTTTAGCCTTCGGTGTGTCCAGATTATGCCTCCTTATGATGAATGATTATGTTTCAAGCATGGGGGTTGTCTTAAATCTTGGCTTAGTTTATCCCCTTGAAATTGTTATATTAGTAGGCGTATTTATAATCAGCATATTACCAACTGCAATATGGACACTTGTGATGTCTAAGAGAGACAGCATTTCCTGATTGAGGTGGTTAATGATGAAAAAAATATTATGCTTTATATTATGTATTCTTTTGATGCTTCCGATAATTAATGGCTGTGGAGAGACTGACAACGGGGAGGCAACAAGGTTAAGCTTTAAGTCGGCTTCAACCTATGAATATCTAAAAACGCTTGATGGGCAAAGGGTAACTATAAATGGTTATATGGCAACCTCGTCTCCTGTTGACGGATCATTTATGTTTTTAATGAATTTGCCATATCAATCCTGTCCATTCTGCGTACCAAACACCTCACAGCTTTCCAACACCATGGAGGTATATCCTAAGAAAAATCAAAGCTTTCCATATACCACACAGGCAATAAAGGTAACAGGCATTCTTCAGGTTGCACCAAGCGAAAACGAATACTTTACAGATAGATATGGTTATGAGTTTAACTTCAAAATTGTAGATGCAACCTATCAAATTTTGAAAGCAGAGGAGCTGGGTGAAAATATTGCTCTATGGCAAAAAATTGCTTCAAGTGACATAATAAGCGACATATATAAAATGTATGATTACGTAAACTTCCTTTGTGCTTGGAATACTTACTTTATAAACAATTACACAGATGAAAATGGTGTAGAGCACAAGGGCTTTTTCCTTTATGCATCTGATGCCGAAAGGCTTATAAAGGAGGATGGTCAGCAATGGAATTATGGCTATAAAGATGGATATTTTGATAGCATAATTGCAAAAATAAAAGCAATAGACGAAAACGCCTTTTCCTCTCTTGTTGCTAACGTTGAAAGGGCAGAGACGCTAGCAGGTAAGGCGATAAAGGAATTGGACGATCGAAACTACACCTCTGAATATAAGTATGTTGAAAAATTTGATAACTACGATTATGTTTATACCCTTACAAGGGGAGACGAGTTAATTGAGGAATTAGATAACATATATCAAGAATTTTCAAACTGGCTAGGTAGCTGGGAAATGTAAGCAAAAAAAGAACCAAACGCACGTTTGGTTCTTTTTCTTTATATTTGGTTTGTATGAGTACCCTTTTTGTGGTGTCTGATTCTGTTACTAACCTTACCCTGTGGGTCAATTTCACCGGCCTTTGTAAGCGCCATCTTTGTAAGGTATGGACCAAATAGCTCATAGACAAGAACTGAGAAAAGAGTAATGTTTGCAACTATTGTACCAACGTCGCCAAGGGACGTTGCTTGAATTGCCATACCAAGAGCAACTCCTGCCTGTGGGAACAATGTAATGCCAAGATATTTTTTAACGTTTGAATCTGCGTGAGAAATAGTAGCACTGATTCTTGCACCGAAGTACTTACCAAAGCAACGGAATGCAATGTAAACAATTCCAATTGCAACTATGATAATATTTGAAAGCACTGATAGATTAAGCTCTGCGCCACTAAGCACGAAGAATAAAATCGTAATAGGAGCAGTCCAACGGTCAAGCCTATCCATAAGCTCTGCTGAGAAATCACATATATTGCAGAATACAGTACCAAGCATCATACAGCTAAGCAAGGATGAGAATGCAATATGCACACCAAAGAAGTTAAATGAAATCATTGATATAGCACAGGTGATAAATACAAAGGCAACCGTCATTGCAAGTCTCTTTGACCTTGAGTGGAAGAATTGCTCAAACATTGTGAACAAAATACCCATTACCATACCTAGAGCAAGAGAAAGAATAACCTCAACAATAGGCTCAACGATAATAGAAATAATGCTTATGTGATTTGTCAAAAACGCCTTTGCGATACCAAAGGAAACTGCGAAAAGAACAAGACCAACAGCGTCGTCAAGGGCAACAACAGGAAGAAGTGTGCTTGTAACAGTACCCTTTGCCTTGTATTGCTTAACAACCATAAGAGTAGCCGCAGGGGCAGTGGCAGACGCAACAGCACCAAGAATGATTGCAGCGGGGAGAGGGAATTGCTCTGGTACAATAAAGTGTACGCACACAAGGGCAACGTCAACAACAAGAGTTGTAAATACCGCTTGAATAATACCGATAATAGTAGCCTGCTTACCAATATGCTTTAGCTGATTAAGTCTGAACTCGTTACCAATAGCAAAGGCAATAAAGCCAAGCGCCACGTCGGAAATTATTGAAAATGACTCAAGCTGCTCCAAGCTATTAAAGCCAAGCCCGGGAATGCCTAGCGAGCCAATAAAAAATGGTCCAATAAGCACGCCTGCAATTAAATATGCAGTAACGGCAGGTAGATTGAGCTTCTTTGCAAGCCTCGAAAGCATAAGTCCTGCAAATAAAGCAATAGAAAGACACATTAAGATTTGCATTGTGAAAACACCTACGATTCGTGATAATAGTAATTTTAAGACTTAATTATTTTAATACTTGCATAACGAATTGTCAATACCAAAAGAAAAAATAAATTATTAAAATAAAAAAGCAAGAGATAATCATTACTCTTGCTTTTTTGCTGATTATTCGAAAGTGGGAAAAGAGCTTGTATGCCTTTGATTTTCCCCAACACCTATTTATACCATATCCTCAGGCTTAAAATATTTATCAAAATCTTCCTCGCTTAGGTAACCAAGCTTAAGACACGCCTCCTTAAGTGTAATGCCATTCTTATATGCAAGCTTGGCAATCTCAGCCCCTCGCTGGTAGCCAATGTGTGGAGTCAGGGCAGTTACAAGCATCAAGGACTTATCAAGATTTTCCTTCATCTTTTTCTCGTTTGCAAAAACACCCTTAACGCAATTCTCTCTGAAGGAATAAATACCACTCCACAAAAGAGAAACTGATTGCATAAAGTTATAAATCATCACAGGCATAAATACGTTAAGCTCAAAATTGCCCTGTGATGCGCATATACCAATTGTGGCATCATTGCCCATTACCTGTGTGGCAACCATAGTAATAGCCTCACACTGTGTAGGATTTACCTTGCCTGGCATAATAGACGAGCCTGGTTCGTTTTCAGGAATAGTAATTTCCCCAAGACCACAGCGAGGACCAGAGGCAAGCCAACGAATATCGTTTGCAATCTTCATAAGATCGCATGCAAGCGCCTTTAGCGCTCCATGGGCGAATACAAGCTCACCCTTTGAGGAAAGTGAATGAAATTTGTTTTTGCTGGGCTTAAATTCAACACCGCTTAGCTTACTTAAATACTCACAGGCAATCTCGTCAAAGCCCACAGGTGTATTAAGACCCGTACCAACGGCAGTGCCACCTAGGGCAATGCTTTGAAGTGGCTTCAAGGATGCTTCAATTTGTTCAAGGTCGCACTCAAGTGAAGCTCTCCAGCCAGAAATTTCTTGACCAAAGGTGATAGGAGTAGCGTCCTGAAGGTGAGTTCTTCCACTCTTTATTGTGCTCTTGTATTTCTTTTCAAGCGTCTTTAGACAAGAAATTAAGTCCTCAATCTCAGGAATAAGATTTTCCGAAATATCTAAAACGGCACAAACGTACATAGCGGATGGGAAAACGTCATTTGAGGATTGAGACATGTTTATATCATCGTTAGGATGGAGCAAAGCCTTGCCAGCCAGCTCGTTTCCTCGATTGGCAAAAACCTCGTTTACGTTCATATTTGTCTGTGTGCCGCTTCCGGTTTGCCAAACGAATAATGGAAAATGCTCGCTAAGCGCACCCTTAAGAATTTCCTCGTAAACCATTGAAATATATTTGAATTTTTCATCAGTTAGTCTTTCTGGACAAAGCTGATTGTTAGCCATAGCACAGCTAAGCTTTATAAGACTGATGCAGTGAATGAAAAATGAGTCAAATTTCTCGCTTCCTATATCAAAGCATTCAAGGCTTCGTTGAGTTTGCGCACCCCAGTATTTATTTATGGGCACCTTAACCTCACCCATTGAATCTCTTTCAATTCTGTAATCCATAGCTAACCTCGCATTTTCAAAATGTTAACATTGTTAAAATAGTATATCACGAAAAAAATTCAAATTCAATGTAAAAGCCCCATATATTTCTATACATTTTAACAAAAAATGTTAAAAAAACAAATATTTTCCAAATATAGAAATGGGAATGTGAACAAATTGTTAATAATATTGAATATGCTTGAATTATTTATTATTATATGATAGAATTACTATGAAATTTTGTTGGCACTGATTTTAGATGCCCAAAATAGATAAACATACTTAAAAAAGGAACTAATTATGATTGAATGGATTATAGGACAATGGAACACCTTTCTTTCAGACTGGCAAAGAATGGTTTCAAGCCCAACTCCTACAGATATAGTTAATATTGTAGCAACAATTTTAACAACGATATTTACTTTACTCGCATTTCACTTTGTAATTTTCGCAGTTGTCGGCTTGTTTAAGAAAAAGACGTACCCACACACCGATGAAAAGCTTAAATACGGTATTATTATTCCGGCAAGAAATGAGGAGGCAGTTGTTGCCAACCTGATTGAAAGCATAAGGAAAAATAACTACCCACAGGACAAGCTTGAAATTTTTGTAATTGCACATAACTGTATTGATAAAACTGCAGAGGTTGCTAGAAAAGCAGGCGCTATAGTTTATGAGTACAATAATGAAAAGGAAAATACAATGGGCTTTGCCTTTAGATACCTTTTTGATAGAATCAAGGAGGATTATGGTATTAGGTCTTACGACGGTTACTTCCTTTTCAACGCAGACAACATCGTTGATATCAACTATTTTGACAAAATGAATGATGCCTTCGTTGCTATGGGCAAGAAGCATACAATTACATCCTTCAGAAACTCAAAGAACTTTGGCTCAAACGTTATCTCAGCGCTTTACGGCTTGCACTTTATGTACGGCTGTCGTCTTGAATGCCGTGGCAGAACAGTTCTTGGCTGCTCAACCAGAGTTCAAGGCACAGGCTACGTTATTAGCCCTGACCTCGTGGAGGACGGCTGGAAGTACGTTACACTAACTGAGGACTGGGAGTTCTCAACTGACCAAGTAATCGAGGGCAGAAAGATTTACTATTGCGACGACGCAGTTTTCTATGATGAACAGCCTACAAGCTTCAGAATTATGTGGCGTCAAAAGGTAAGATGGGCAAGAGGACACTTCCTTGTATTCTTCACAAGATATAAGGATATTATCAAGGCTCAGTTTAAGTCAAAGAAAAAGGGCGGGTGTCCAAACAAGGGCTCGCTTCACGATATTTCCATAAACATTTTGCCAATTATGCTCTTAACAGCAGTTGTAAACGTTTCACAGGTTATTGCACTTATCATTTGTAGAATTGTGAGTGGTATTAATGGAGGAACAATAAAGACCTTTATGGATGGCTTGTGGCAAACGGGACTTGTTTTAGGTGACTATTTAAGAAATGGCGTTCTTGGATTTATTGCTTCCTATTTAGTTTTGGTTCTTGCTACAATTATCGTTTACATAGCTGAAAGAAAGAGAATTAAAAACGTAAGCGTAGGCTTGAAAATTTGGTCAACACTTCTATGGCCACTATTTATTGCAATCTATCTTTTCCAAGAGCTTCAGGCTGTATTCAGCCCAAACCTTGGCTGGAAGGCAATACCACACAATGATACAACAAACTTTGGCGATTTGAATAGCGATGAGGAAAGGGCTGAGAATTCTGAGCCAGCATTAGTTGGAAGTCAAGCCTCATCGGATGATAATCAAGACTAACATTTTACAAATAAATGAATGGTACTTTTCAGCGTAACCGTATGAAAGGTACTTTCATTTTTTGTGTAGCATTGAGAGGATAATTTATGGAATGGATTAAAGAAAAGGCAAGCTGGCTTTGGACAGAGGTAATAGTTAAGTGGTTTAATGAAAACATTTTAGATATGTTCAGGCCCGAAACCTATACCGACTACGTATATTTGATTTCAACTATTTTAACCACGCTTCTTGGCTTGCTAGCTGCTCACTTTGTAATATTTGGAATTGTGGGTGTTTTCAAGAAAAAGGTTTTTCCAGTATCAAGCGAAAAGCTTACCTATGGTATTATCGTTGCCGCAAGAAACGAGGAGGCGGTTATTTCCAATATCGTTGAAAGCGCAAAGAGTATGAATTACCCACAGGACAAGCTAAAGGTATTCGTAATTGCCCACAACTGTACAGATAATACAGCAAAGCTTGCAAGAGAAGCAGGTGCAATAGTTTACGAATATAATAATGATAAGGAAAGAACAAAGGGCTATGCCCTTCATCATATTTTCAATTGTATTATCAGAGACTATGGCATCGACTGTTGTGATGGCTATTTAGTTCACGACGCAGATAATATCTTTGATACAAACTATCTTAGCAAGATGAACGATGCCTTTGTTGCAACAGGCAGAACAAACACAATCAAGGCGTTTTTAAGCTCAAAGAACTTTGGCGCAAATCCAATGAGTGCGATTTACGGCTTGTTCTGGCTCAATTGCTGTAGATTTGAAAATAGAGGTAGAACAGTTTTGAACTGCTCAACCCGTATTGCAGGCACAGGCTTCCTCTTTAGTAAGGAGGTTGTAAGAAACGGCTGGAACTACCTAACCTTAACTGAGGACTGGGAGTTTTCTGCTGACCAGATTATCGGTGGCAGTAAGGTTTATTATTGCGACGAGGCTACCTTCTTTGATGAACAGCCAACAAGCGTGAAGATAATGTGGCGTCAAAGAGTTAGATGGGCAAGGGGACACCTTTTAGTGTGCGTTACCCGTCTCGGCAAGCTACTAAAATCCTTGTTCTTGCCAAAATCCAAGGGTGGAAGCAAGCACAAAATGTCAACATACGATATTTTATCAAACATAATTCCATCAAACCTACTTTCAACTATTATCTCAGTGGCTCAGGTAATTCTTTTTGCTCTAACTCCATTGTTTGAGGAAAAGACCTTTGGAACTGTTGCCATAGATTGGCTGATGTCATTTGCAACAGGCTTGCTATCTGCTTATGTATCAAGCTTCCTTTTGGCAATTGTCCTTTACATAATCGAGCATAAAAGAGTTGGCAAAATCAGCTTTGGCACTCGCGTGCTTTCAGTTTTACTTTACCCACTCTTTGGCATGATAAATAACATAATCGTTGTAGTTGCACTCTTCAGCAAAAACCTACAATGGAAGACGATTCCACACAACGATAAGACAAAAGCGGTTAAGCTTAAGGCAAATGAATAAAAAAATCGGCATTTTGCCGATTTTTTTTATAAAAAGAGTTTGAAAATTATAAATAAAATGCTATAATAAAGAAAAGGATGGTGACAGCAATGAAGATAACCTTGAATCCTGATAAAGAGGTAGTCAAAACCGTAAAGGACGGGCTTTTGAAAAAGGGAGGCTACTGCCCCTGTAAAATGGGTAAAAGCGAGGATATAAAGTGTATGTGCAAGGAGTTTAGGGAGCAAATTGCCGACCCTGATTTTGAAGGCTTCTGCCATTGTATGCTTTACTATAAATCAAAATAGGAGGATGATATGAAAACAGTATTAACAAAGGATACCTTTGACAGCTTTGTTAAGGGTGAAAAGACAGTTATAGTGGATTTTTATGCAGACTGGTGTGGACCTTGTAAAATGCTTGCTCCAATTTTAGAGGAGCTTTCAGTTGAGTATGCGGACAAGGTATCAGTTGGAGTTATCAACGTGGATGAGCAAATGGAGCTTGCAATGCGCTTTGGCATTCAAAGCATACCAACTCTGCTAATCTACAAAAATGGTGAGCTAGCTGGAAAACAGCTAGGCTATTGCACCAAGGAAAAATTAATCAGCTTAATATAATAAAAGGAGATAAATTATGAAAAAGTACAGATGCACAGTATGTAAGTATGAATTTGAGGTTGAGGATGGAGTTTTGGAGCCAATTTGCCCAAAATGCAAGGTAGGCAGGGACAAGCTTGAGCTAATTGATGAAACACCAAAGAATCCTTATGCAGGCACACAAACAGAAAAGAATCTTGAGGCTGCCTTCGCAGGTGAAAGCCAAGCAAGAAATAAATACACCTACTTTGCTTCAGTTGCAAAAAAAGAGGGCTATGAGCAGATTTCTGCTTTGTTCCTAAAGACAGCTGAAAACGAAAAAGAGCACGCAAAATTGTGGCTCAAGGAGCTAAATGGTATTGGCAATACTGCAGAAAACCTACTTCACGCTGCAGAGGGTGAAAACTACGAGTGGACCGATATGTACGAGGGCTTCGCACAAACTGCAGAGAAGGAGGGCTTTACCGAGCTTGCAAGAAAGTTCCGTCTTGTAGCAGCAATCGAAAAGCACCACGAGGAAAGATATCGTGCACTTCTCAATAACGTAGAAACAAAGCAGGTATTTGAAAAGAGCGAGGTTAAGGTTTGGGAATGCCGTAACTGTGGACATATTGTTGTTGGAACAAAGGCACCTGAGGTTTGCCCAACCTGCGCACATCCACAAAGCTACTTTGAAATTCACGCAGAAAACTATTAAAAAAAAGAGCCGAAAGGCTCTTTTTTTATGCAGATAATTCCTTTTTGTTCATAGGATTGTATTTGCCAGTCAAGTAAAAAATCAAGAACATAACAAATAGCATTAAATTATGCAAAATCATACACGCCCAAGCGCCAATCAAACCAAAGCTAAATATTTGTGTGCATATAAACGTACCCACAATCCTTATTGCCCACATACCAATTATATTAGTAATGAAGGGCATTGTGGTTTTTCCCATGCCGTGCATCATTCCCTCAATTATAATGGAAACGCCATAGAACGGCTCGGATATTGCTACCATTCTTAAAACCGTTGCGCCAAGGCTGATGACCTCGGCATCGGTTGAAAACAGGCTCATCATGAAGGGAGCAAGTAAAAACAAAAGTCCGCCTGAAATTATCATTAAGACAACCTCAATTGGCAAAATCATACGGGATAGGTCCTTGATTTTCTTTTTATCTCTTGCTCCATAAGCGTTGCCTGCAAGAGTAGACGCTGCACTTTGCATACCATAGCCTGGAATGTAAAAGGCAGACTCTACGGTGTTTGCAATAGTATGGGTCGCAGTTGAAATTTCTCCCAAGGAATTTACCATTGAAGCAAATGCAACGTAGCCAAAGGAAGTGCCAAAGCGTTGTAGAGCGTTAGGCAGAGCAACCTTAAGACAAGGCTTTAGTATATGTGGATTAGGCTTCAGGCTTTCTCCCTTGGGCGAAACAAGTGGATGACGCCAAAGGGCGATGAATATGCACACTCCCCCCACTAAAAAGGCAATAGCACTGGCTATTCCTGCGCCGATTACTCCTAGATTCATTCCGGGAATAATAATTATAAGGTCTCCAAGCATAGTGACTCTTGTAGGGTAAATCATAATAAAGTTTAGTATAATGTTCGTAGCATTTACTAAAATACCTACACGCATAGGCGTTTTAGTATCACCTACAGCCCTTAGCACAGTGCCAAAAATAATAGAGGCAGTTCTGAATAGCATAGGTGTGTAGAGAATGAAAAAGTAAATGGAAGCAGTTGTCTGAATGCTTTCATCTACCTGCATCCAAATTGGAACAAAGGGACTTAGTGTAAGGGCAATTACTGTAAACAATAAGCCTATCACCAAAACAGAAAGGCAAGCCTGCGCAGAGGCTTTTTTTATGTCCCCCAGCTTTCCGGCCCCCTTAGCCTGTGAAATGAAGGCAAGAAAGCCAACGCCAATTGCAGAAATGGTGCTACCAAAAAGCCAATTGACAGTGGTCGTAGCACCAACTGCTGCCGTTGCCTCAGTACCTAGAGAGCCAACCATAGCCGTATCAATGTACTGCACTGCAGTATGTAATAACTGCTCCAGCATGGTAGGCCAGGCAAGGGCTAAAATAACAGGAAGCATCTCTAAAGGAAGCTTTTTCTTTGCTTTAATCATAAAACAGCGCACCCTGTGTCAATTTTACAGTCAAATTCTGGATAATCACGAATGATTTCACCAACTGATAGTGCTTTTATAAATCCACTCTTAGGATTTTTTATGCTATCAATGTGAGAATCAACAGTTGCCTCAACATAGCTTCTTTCAAAGGCAAGGTCGCAAAGCTCCATTTTGCAATTTATCAGCTTAAGCCCCTTGCAGTAGCAAAGGGGTTGAGTTCCGATAATAGTGCAATTTTCAAGGGTCAAGCCCTCAGAATACCAGCCTAGATATTCACCCTTAATAGTGGAATTTTTAACAGTTACGTTCTTTGCGTGCCAAAAGGCATCCTTAGTGTCAAAGCTACAGTTATCAAACGTTGAATTCTCTATGTATTGAAAGGAGTATTTGCCACTCATTTTTACGTTTTCAAAGCAAAGTTCCTTGCTTCTTGCCATAAAGTATTCACCATCAAATTGGGAGTCCTTAGCGTCAATTCTCCTGGAATCCCAACCAAATTCAGTTGACACCACGCAGGAGCTTGTAATAGTTACGTGCTCACACTCTCTTAGCGCCTTAACGCCATTTATCAAGCAGTTGTTTAATTTAATATTGCTTGAATACCAAATGGGCGCACGACAAAGTGGCGTAAACTCGCACTTTTCAATCAGTACCTCGTCATCATGCCAAAATGGATAACGAAGATTAAAATAGCAGCCTCTTGCTACTATGTCTTTGCTTTCCTTTAGTGCACTTTCACCATCAGCCTCGCCAGTAAATTTGCAATCAATTACCTCGAGATCTGTACTCTCATATAGTGCGCGCTCATTATCAAAGGATTGATTCTTAATTGTTTTCATTTGCCATTATTAAGGGAAATAAAATTCCCTTATATATATTTCTCCATTTCCAAAATATTCAAAATAAAGTGGATAAAACTTGTATTCGCCAGTGGGAGTGTCGCAAACGTTCTCAAAGTGGCATAAATGGGTTAATACCTATCGTTTTATTTCCTTTTTGGAGTCTTACTAAGATTGAATGCAATAACACCACCGTTAGTTAGCTCCTTGTACGTAATATAGCTTCTATTTAGTCTGCTTCCGTTTAGCATAGCGCTTTCAATATACGGGTATTCAAGTGGGTCCTTGTCGCATATTATTTTTAAGCACCTGCTCCTTTCACAGCTATGAAAATCAGCGCTCAGCCTTACTTCAATTTCCTTAAACAGTGGTGTATTAAAGTAAAACTGATCCTTAGCAGGGCAAATTTGTGCAAAGCCAATTGCTGAAAGTGTGTACCACGCAGATAGTTGACCTACGTCCTCATTTCCGCAAAAGCCGTAAGCGCCAAGCCTGTAGGCTTCCTTTTGCACTCGTCTTGTCCAATATTGAGTCCTGTCGTCAAGACCTAGCACACTAAAGTAGTGAGTAAGGTTGTGGCAAGGCTCGTTTGAGTGGTTGTAATATTCGTTCCAAAGCCTTGAAAAATCAGCTTTTTCAAAAAGCTCCTCAAGCAGGGAAATAAATCTTTCCTTGCCAAAAAGCTTAGCTAATCCCTCAATATCGTAAGGCACGAAAAAGGATTGCTGGAAAATATTACTTTCAACACAGCCGGACGTATCCAGTCTGTCGGTTATATCTAGAAATTCGCCATTTTCATTTCGGGGACACATAAATCCAATGGATTTGTTGTAGTTTTGCTCATAATTCATTGCTCGATTGTAAAAATAATCGTAGTCAGCGTGATTGCCAGTAGCTACAGCAAGCTGAGACATACAAAAATCTGCTAGCAAAAATTCAAGAGTTGAGCTTATGCATTCTGGCTCGTAGCCCTTTTCCTTGAATACAGGACCTTTTGGCCTGTTAGGTAAAAACTGCTTACCATCAAGCTCATCTTTGCAAAGAGAAGCGCTTAAGCAATATTTGTAGCCCTTGTGCAGCATATAATCCTGACAAAGCCCTTTTTTGCAGGCATCTGCAAGGATTAAAAGGCCAGGGTCTCCCACCATACAGCCAGAGTCGGCTCCCATTAGCTCCCAGCGAGGAAGTGCTGTGCCACGCTCGTTGGCTATATCTATAAGAGAATAAACCGTATCTCGTACAACGTCAGGACGTACTAGGGAAAGCCAAGGAAATTGACTTCTGTAAACGTCCCAACCACTAAAAACTGTTCTTTTTTTGTATTCTGCATTGGCAACAATTCCGAAAGAGGCTGAATAATCACCATTTATATCGCAAAAGCTCCTAGGGTCAAGTAGCGTGTGATACATACAGGTATAAAAAAGAATGAGGTCGGTTTTGTTACTGCCTGTAACCTTAACGCGGGAAAGCTCCCTTTCCCAAAGGCTTTGTGCCTTTCTTTTTGTACCATCGAAATCAAAGGACACAATTTCATCAAGCGCGTCCTTAGCACCCGATTCCGTAGCATAAGAGATCCCACATTTGATTAAAACCTCATCGCTATCAAAGGAAATAACCAGATGTACGTCATTACCCTCATAGTTGGAGGCTTTTCCCTTAGACTCCTCGTTTTCGTATATTTCGTAGTCAAAGGGTGTGGATATCTCCATATTGAAATACAAAATGTACGTAATTCCACCACGGCCACGGCCGAATCCGCCGTCCTCTGACTTAAAGACTAGCTCTCCGTAAATGTGTCTTTCATCTATCTTAATTTTTTGACAAGAGCCACGGCCTGCAATTCTTCTCGAAAGATTGATTATAGCGCCACGCTTTTGGGACTTATTGTAGGTGAAGCGCAAAATCCCTGCATGCTCGGTAACGGTTGCCTCAGCTTGAATATTATATCTATCTAAAAGGACAGAGTAATAGCCAGCCTGTGCGATCTCGTTTTCGTGACTAAAGGGGGACCTCCAACCAACGGTACCCTTCTCAAAGGAAACCTCAGAGTTGCTACCGCTTCGCAGATCGGTTTTATCAAGAATAGGCATTATTTGAATATTTCCAAGATCTCCATACCAGCCAATGCCACTTAGGTGATTAAAGCTAAAGCCCTCAATAGTTGAATGCTCGTAATTGTAGCCAGTTCCATTGTCTCCACCAGTTACAGTGTCAGGCCCTAGCTGAACCATTCCAAATGGAACGCAAGCACAGGGATGCGTTTTTCCACCACCATGCACGCTTTCCGTCTGCACGTCTCCCACTGTTCCAATCATTGGGTCAACATATTCAAAGAGCATAGTATCACCTCCTCTTATATAATACAAGTTTATTTTAGCATATTATATTAAGCATTTCAAGGAGGCACAGGATAGATTTTATCCTTAAAATAGTTGTATTTTTTTAGAAATAGTGATAGAATTATAAGGAACAAGTTAAAAGGAGAAAACAAATGCTTGAAACTATAAAAAATATAAAGAATCATCTACCGTTTTATTACTTTGAGCAAATTTCTAAAATACCTCGCGCCTCAGGTAATGAAAGGGGAATGGTAGAATATATAAAAAATATTGCAATTGAAAACGGGCTAGAATATTACACTGACAAGGGTGATAATATTCTAGTTAGGAAAAAGGGAAGCGTTGGCAGAGAAAACGAGGATACCATAATGCTTCAAGCTCATACGGACATGGTTGCCGAGAAAAATAATAATACAGTACACGACTTCGCATCTGACCCAATTATGCTTATTCAAGATGGTAATATACTAAGGGCAAACGGCACAACCCTTGGCGCTGACGATGGCTTTGGAGTTGCTATTATGCTTGCTGTCTTAACAGATAAATCCTTGTCAACCCCACCAATTGAGTGTCTGTTTACTGCAAGTGAGGAAATAGGACTTGTTGGTGCTGGCAAATTTGATTACTCGAAAATCAACGCAAAAAGAATGATAAATCTTGACTCTGCCGAGGAAAATACAGTTATAATTGGCTGTTGCGGTGGCGTAAGAACTGAAATGACAATTCCTGTGGATTGTATAAGCGAGTCAACTAATGGCGTTAAAATCACAATTGGTGGACTTTGTGGCGGACATTCTGGCGAGGATATTGATAAGGGCAGAAAAAATGCAAACGTAGTTATGGGTAGCATTTTGGGGGAGATAAATAAAAAAATCTCCCTTTGCATAAGCTCAATTTCGGGTGGAGATAAGGATAACGCAATTCCAAGAGAATGTACTGCCATCTTTGCTACGGAAAGTAAAGAAAAAAGCAGAGAGTGCATATCGTTAATTGAAGAAGTAGTAGCCGATATCAAAAGGGATTTAGTAGATGAGGACAAAAGCTTCCTTGTAGTGCTTGAGGAGGTAAGTTGTAGCTATCATTATAGCAAGGAATCCACAGAAAAAATTCTTAAGGTTCTTAGCTTACCAAATGCAGTTTTGGAATATCGCAAGGTGAAGCCAATTTTACCACAAACCTCACGCAATCTTGCAAAGATAAGGAGCTATCCTGATGGCAAAATCACAATTGGATTTTCATCAAGGTCATATCTTGAGGAAAAGCTTGATTGGTCCTGCGCTGAGCTTGACAAAATAGCAAGGGAAATCGGCGCCTCCACCTATCATCACGAAAGATATCCAGGCTGGCAGGGAGAGGGCGACTCAGCCCTTGTTGTTGATTGGCAAAGCGCTTACGAGAGGGCAACGGGCAGAAGGACTGAGCCAACACTGATTCATGCAGGCCTTGAATGTGGTCTTATTACCTCTAAGGTAAATGGACTTGAGGCTATCTCAGTCGGAGCTAACGTTCACGATCTACACACTCCACAGGAAACTATGGAAATAGACTCCTTCGATAGAATTTACGACACTGTTGTGGAGCTTTTGAAAAAATAAGAAAAATGCTATTGCGTTTCGCAATAGCATTTTTTTTGTTTAGAATAAATCCTCGTATGTGATTATATTTGTAGCAGGACGCTCGTTTGGAGTATCGTTTGGCACGTGGTAAACGAAATTAAGCTTTCCGGAAAGATCTGTAAATATCATACCATGACCACCGTTTTTTTCGTAGAGTAATTTATCATCAATTGTCCAATTACCGAGAATGCTACCATTGTCGCTTCTTGAAATTGATTCAACGTACTCGCCATTTGCAAAGCTTGACCAAATGCAAATCAAATCCTTGCCGTGCCTTACAAAAAACGGTCCGTCAGTTACGTAATCACCATAGCCACGAATATCATATTTCCAGCTTGCTTGTGAAGCTTTCCATAAAAGAATAGGCTCGCCAACCGCGCTCTTTAGGTCAGATGTCAATTGTAGGGCGCAAACCTCACCATCGTGCACCTGTGTCCATTCGTGACAGAAAACAATGTAGGGAGTGTCGTTTTCTATGTAAAACGTGCCGTCTAGGCACTCCCACTCACTTGGCGTTACTGCACCATTTGAGTGCTCCTTAAACTGACCATCTGGAGTATCGCATACAAGAATTGCAGTGCCCCTGTGACGGTCATCACTTTTGAACGAAGCAAACATATAAAACCTATCGTTGTAATAGTGCACCTCGGGTGCCCAATAATCGTACTGTCCCCAAAAGCCCTCGTGAGCTTCAAAAACAGAGATTGGGCCCTGCCAGTCCGTCATATTCTCACTTATATATACGTCAAAGCCATAGCCATTAAGATTATGGTCCCAGGTTAACCTTGCCCTTGTACCATACATGTAATACTTCCCCTTATGAGTGAGTATAAAGGGGTCTCTTATATTTATATCCTGAAATGTCATTTTATCAGTTCCTTATGTATTTGCTTTCTTAGCTCAATAAGTGGCTTGTTGCCAAGGGGATAATTTACAAAGCCCTTATTAAATCCATTTTCAAGTAGAATTTTTTCAACACTTTCTCTGCCAATTTTGTTTTCTAATGCATAGAGAAGACGCATATCCTGAAATGCATCATAAAAGCACTCGTGCCTTATAGAATCCCAAGGACCATCATCGCCTGGATATACCACGTAGCAGTCTCCACTTTGTAAGCCGCCACCAGCATCAGTTGTATAGAATGGGTCAAGGGTAACGTCGGACAAAACTGAGTTGTAAAAGTTATAGCCCCAATGTAAAAAGCCTTTAATGTTATTTAGATAAAGCTGAATACCAAGGACTCTGGTTCTCGCAGAAGGGAAAGCCATAAATCTGTTAGATAGATTCTTGCCAGCCTGCGCACAACAGTAGTATGCCCAAAGGTTAGGCACCTTGTTTTCAAGAAATATGTCTATTGCGTCAGTTGAGCAGATAGCACTGTCAACAAGCCCGTCCCTATAAAAATCATAGTGACTAAGAGCATCAGTAATTATTGCATCAGGCATATATTTTCTGAATACTTCCTTTGCAGCCTTATAACTATCAATGCAACGCTCGTTAGGCTCATCGGAAATATGGAAACGGCATTTTTCATAAAGACCCTCATCAATAAGTCTTTGTCTTAGCTTAGGTAAAAAGCAACTAAGGAAGTGTGCATATTTTTCACCAGTAGCTTTATCCTCCCAGCCAAATAGCTTTTTGGTTCTGCCGTTTACCTTGCCTACAATTTTAGGACAAGAATTAGCGCCCCACTGAGTAAATAAATGGCTCATTTCAAAATACTTAATACCAAGCTCAGATACCTTGCGCATAAAAGAAATAAGTCTATCAAAATCAAACACGTACTCGCCATTTTCTAAGGAAACGTCAACTAATTGTACGGTCAATCTTTCACTGCCAATCCTCGTATCAAGTGGTGGTGTAAACATAGGCACTAAAAGCATATTCATACCGTGGTCAATGGCGCGATTAATGAATTTATACATAATTTCATTGTATTTCTTTGAGAAAACAGGTAACTTATAATAGTTGGCAATAGAATCGTAATGGAACCAGTTTGTATAGGTAAAATCAACACAGGGTAGGTCGAAATCCAAAACCTCAAGGGTATATTCACAGGAAATAGGCTCACGCCATTCGTGGGAAAGAGTGAATTTTATCTTATGCTTGCCAACAGGTAAGTCGCCCTTAACAGTTACCCAAAGAGCATTCCAATATCCGTAACGGGCAAGGACGTCGCGCTTGTCAAGAGGACGCAAAACGTCAGGGCACAAAAATGGCTCCTTTGAAATTATGTAATCATCACCTGCCCATGTGTTAGGAGAGGTGCAGGGAACATAATCAACCTGTCTGACAGTTATAAAATCCTTAATGGTGCTATCTATTGTTAGCTTTGCCTTTAACAGGGTACAATCGTATATGTATGCAAGCTGGAATGAATAAACCTCATTTTTAGCCATTTTGCCACTCTTTTCAACGGGGGGTGCCTTAGTGCTTGGCAAAATCTTTTCAAGGGATGAAACAGGAATAAATTTAATCATAATTAGCTCCTTTAATTTTCTATATTAAAATCATATCATATATTAACTATCAATTCAATAAAAATCACCTTTTTAGATAAAAAAATCCGTGCCTTTTTTGGGCACGGATTTTGCTCATACTACTGAGAAAAATTTGTCAAATCTCTTTTGAACCCTGGGCTTAAGCTTGATGATATTAAGCTCTCTTTCCTCTTTTTTCATTAGTCTACTAAGCGAGGCTAGCTTTTCAAGAGCAGTTTCATCAATTCTGTCAACCGAGGATAAATCAATAGTTATTTTCTGTTCCTTGGCAAGAGCACCACATGCATTGATGATTTTATTAACGCTTACAAAGTTAACAGACCCCTTAGCCTTAATAAGGGAGCCACGACGGTCAATTGAAAGTCCTCGCTTAAAGCTACCAATGTTAGCTATAAGAGTAATAGCAACACCTCCTATAACTCCATAGGTTAGGTCAAAAATAATAGTTAATGCACAGGTAACTATAAGAATAATGGAATCGCGAATACCAAAGGCTGTTAGCTTTGCAAACAGCTTAAATCTGCTCATATTTATAGCCACTGAAATAAGAATTGCAGAGAACACTGTAAGCGGGATTAAGCCCACAACGCTCATAAGCGCAAAATACATAATTAAAAGGAATATTGCGTGGAAAACTCCGGTTAGAGGACTCCTTGCGCCATTTTCTATTCCTGCTGCGGTACGAGCAATTGCACCAGTTGCAGGCAAGCCACCAACAAGAGAGGAGCAAATGTTAGCCACACCCTGACCAATAAGCTCCTGATTTGCACTAAAGGAGGTACCAGTCATACCAGATGCAACCGTAGCTGAAAGCAGGCTTTCGATTGCGCACAGGAAGGCAATTACAATAGCAGGAACGATAAGAGAAGGGAACTTAACGCTTCCAATGCCGGAAAAATCAATCAGATTAAAGCCAGCAGTAATTGTGCCGAAGCTCTCACTTATTGTGGCAATACTTGTCCCTGCAAAATTGTTTAATAGCTGAGTAACGATAGTGCATAAAATAAGCGCTACAAAGGCGGACGGAATCTTTTTGTTTATCTTAGGAATTATAATTACACATAAAAGTCCAAGCGCACCAACTAAGAAGGTTGCAAGGTCAAAGGTGTGAATGTTTTGTACATACGAAACAATCTTTTCAATTGCCTCAGTGCCTGATGCTTCAAAGCCACAGAGGTCCTTAACTTGACCTATCAAAAGGGTAATACCAATACCGGTTGTGAAACCAATTGTAATTGGGTAAGGGAAAAACTTCATTACGTTTCCCACGCGTAAAAGTCCCATTAGTATAAGTAGCACGCCTGCCATAATTCCTGCAAGAGCAAGACCCAAAAGCCCAATATCTGGGTCGGAAAGATATCCAAACAGAATAACAACAAAGGCAGCTGTAGGACCACCTATCTGGAATCTGCTACCACCAAGAAAGGAAATGAAAAATCCTGCTACAATAGCAGTAATTATTCCAGCTTGAATTCCATTACCAACACCCTCTGGCATAGATTGAATACCAAGTGCGATTGAAAGGGGAAGTGCGATGATAGCAACCATAAGACCTGCTAATAGGTCATTCAAAATATATTTCTTCTTATAATTTTTTAGTGAATTGAAAAGCTCTGGCTTCATAAAAATGTCCTTCCGTAAATAATGCATATATATTTTATCACAACAAAGGAAAAAGTAAATAGGAAAAATAAAAAAACTTGGAAAATTCCAAGTTTTTTATCTAAAGGAAATCTCTAAAATATCAATGTCGCCCGAGCCCTCGTATCTAAAATATAAAGCTTGTCTGCCAAAAAGGCAAATTTCTGCAAGACTTGTTGTCCATTCCTTGCTATCATTTACTTCTAAATAGCAAAGAGGAGCGCCATTTTCCTCGGTCATTACATATAGCTTACCGCAAGGTGTAATACTGCCTGTGCGATATGTTACACCGATTTTGACCTTGCCCTTAAAGTCAAAATATTTGTAGCCAATAACTGTGTTGTTTTCTACCTCTTTTATAAATCTTTCGTTATTTTCGCAGATTATGTGAGGCACTCTTTTGTCAGCACAATAGCCATAGGTAAGCTTACCGTTTGATAAATGACAACAAATAATAGAAGGGTAGGACCCATTTGCTAAAAGGGGACCGCCATTTAAGCCACAGCTTGTAATTTCTACCTGTGGAATAAAGCCGTTTTCTAGTATTTCAATTTTTTCGGCACAGCCTTGGCGAGAAAGCTCGGTTTTTGTTGTGTGTCTGTGATAGAAAATGTACCAATTACCATTTATACACTCAACGCTTCCGTGATTGTTGCCGATACGCATAACCATATCCTTGTATTTTCTTCCCCTGTAGCCAATGTCACCGTTTGAAACGATAACACCACCGAATTCAAAATCCTTGTCAGGATAGTCGCTTGTTGCATAAGCTAACTCGTGACCTTGAAATGTGGAGTAGATAAAGTAGTATTTGTCACCGATTTTTCGCATTGAGCTTGCCTCAAAAAACTCGTGACCCTCAAAGTCAGTACCAGAAAAATCTCGTGGGAAAATCCTTTTTGGTGTGTCCTTTGCAGTTATCATATCATTATCAAGTGTAACAACAAAGGGACCCATAACTCCGTCGGTGGAGGCGAGAATTTCCTCTCTTGATTTCCTAAAGGTTGTAGCTTGCTTTTCTATTGCTTCCTTTTCACAAAAATCTCTTTCAAAATTCCACCACATTCCGTAGTAAAGTCTAATTGTACCATTATCATTCAAAACGGCAGGATCGAAGATAACACCATCCTGTAAAAGGGTGCCGTCCTTGTTTTTTACGTGACCCAAAAACTCAAATTCACCACAAGGGGTGTCGCAAACTGCCACACTCATTATGTACGAGCAATTAGGATAATCATTAGCTAAGGAGTAGTAAAGATAATACCGTCCGTCGTTGCCACGCACAACGTCGGGTGCAAACATATATTTGTATTCTGGATAAAGTGGGTCCTTCGATGCCTTGTAGATTACACCCTCGTATGTCCAGCTCTTCAAATTGTCAATTGGTGCCGAGTATGTAACGTAATCAAGCATGCAAAAATGCTCACCGTTTTCCTTGTCGTGAGAGCCATAAACGTACACTCTGTCACCAAAAACGTGAGGCTCACCATCTGGAATATATTCGTCGAGTGGTAGGTATGGGTTAAATACTTGCTTCATACCATTACCTCTTAACAAATAATACAACAGGGTCAAGAGTGTTGGCTGAGGTATCTAAAATATAGCGATTATCGACACGTCTAAAGCTTAGTAATCCCTCTTTACCGTTTGGCATTAGCTTGTAAAAGCTCTTAGCCTCGAAATTACACACTAGCTCAAGAGAGTCAATTGGGTCTGTGCCAATGTTGAAAAGGGCAAGAAACACGTCGCCGTTTTCCATATCTGCCACCTTTAGATATACCTCCTCGTCGTTAGGGTAGTAAGCTAAAAGCTCACCAGTAGAATTTAGCATATCAATAAGCTGTTCCTTTCTTGAATAGGTAAGGAAGGAAAACGCTTTATCAAGGTGAAATTCAGACACAGGGGTGCCACAAAATGTAAAAATAGTACCTCCCAGCTGATTTTTGTAGATAGCTGTAGCTGGAAATAGTCTTTCGTAGCTTTCGTAGTCGGTAGTGTTACAGGCATAGGAGCCAACTTCAACCTCATTATAAAGTGGAACAAGCTCTAACGTGTTGTTTTGTAGCTTAGTAAGCTTGTTATTTTTAACAAACGTTTCTCTTACAGGGATTTTACCATGCCATTCTTGCACGTCTACGCCAAGATGCTTGCCAAATCCTCTCTTAATTAGATTTTTAGCAGTGTCTGATGCGAGAAAAACGACTCCACCAAGTAGCTTTTCAATTTCGCCATCGCTAAGCCTTGTATCAACGTCTCCCTCAAGACAAACAGCTCCACCAAAATCTGGCGAAAAATACATAGGAAGCCCCAATCTTTCAAGAACACAAAAGCTCCAGCCGTCCCACTCCTCCTTGACACGACCATAAGTAAAGTCGGGGGTGCTTGGTACAAATATTCTAAAGCCTCTGTACTTAAGTATAGGCTGAATAGAGGCAAGCCTTTCGTAAAATCCACGATTCTTGCTTAAAATCTTTCTATACGCACGACCACTTTCAGGCTCGTAAGTTATTAAACGGGTAATCCAATGCTTAGCACCATTTGCACCCTCTAAAATAGTGCCTGTGAAATGGCTATGTAGTGCCATTGCGCTGGTGCTGTATCTGTTTTGTGGGCAGGTGTCAGTTTCTGCAAGAATAATATCAACCTTTCCTCTAAGCTTTGCAATTTGAGTTGAGGCACGATGAAAGATTCTGCTGAAGCCTTTAGTTCCAAGTGCAGTATAGTTACCATTGTTTATTCTTACCGTTACAGGATTTCCCTTGCCTGCTAGCTCTGAGGCAATCTCATAAGCAAACTCTGCATTGTTGCCACAACAGCAATATGAGGCAGGAATGCTTGGGTCAATACTATCAATTCCTGCACGGATAGCACGACTTGCCCCTATCAAGGAATCTCTTTGCACGTCAATGAAAATATCGGTGTATTTCTTTCGGCTTTCGCCGTCGTTATTTACAATTTCCCAAAGCTCCTCTCTTGAAAGCGAGGCTCCAGCACGCTTATTAAATTCTGAAAGGTGTAGGGGACAGGCACAGCCCTCACCCTTATACCAAATAGTTCTTAAATCATCATCAATCATAATGCAGGAGGGATGCTCCTTAGCTATCGCTTGCATTACGCCATATATGTAATCTAAAAATCCCTTATCATAAGGGCATACGACCCTTGTTGCAACACCATCATTAAAATTGACGTGAGTCTGATAAGGAAATAACTCTCCAAGAATCCAGCCGTGTCCAACCGTTGCTTGAACCAGAACACCACAGTCAAGTCCCATTTCGCCAAGACGCTTTTTGAATTTTGCAAATCTTGCACATAAAATGCTAGCCTTGTCAGAGGGCGGATTTCCCTCGGGAACAAGCGTCATTGAAAACAAAGCACAGGATGCAACACCACTGTCGTATTGTTCCTTAATATCTTGACAGATTTCCTCTATGTGGTCTGTGTCAAGAGGCATAATGCTATATGAATATAGAACGTTTTTTTTCATCGTAAGCTCCTGAAAAATAATTCTATAAGTAATATACCACAATTTTTTTCCAAAATAAATAATTAGCAAGAAAATAATTGATTTTTAATATTTACAATGTTAGAATGAATGTATAAGAAAAAAGGAGAAGGACAATGAGGATTTTATTTCAAGGTGATTCAATTACAGATGCAGGCAGAAGCAGAAATGACGAGGCTCGTCTGGGCTATGGCTACGCAACTCTAGTAGAGGCAAGCCTGGGACTTGAGGAAGCTGGTAAGCACGAATTTATAAACAGAGGCATAAGTGGAAACAGAATAGTTGATTTGTATGCACGCATTAAGGCGGATATAATAAATCTAAAGCCTGATCTAATCAGCATCTTAATAGGCGTTAACGACGTATGGCACGAGCTGGGTGAAAATCCAAATGGTGTAGATGCTGATAAGTTTTTCAAGGTTTATTCAATGCTTATTGAGGAGATAAAGGAAGCACTACCTGATGTAAAAATAATCATTCTGGAGCCGTTTGTGTTAAAGGGGTGCTCAACCATTGAAAAATGGGAATACTTTGAAAAAGAGGTGCCACTTAGAGCAGAGGCTTCAAGAAAAATAGCTGAAAAGTATTCACTCCCCTTCGTTGAATTGCAAAAGGGCTTTGATGAGCTTTGCAAAAAAGCACCAGAAGCATACTGGCTATGTGATGGAGTTCATCCAAGCGCAAAGGGCCACGAGTACATAAAGAGCCAGTGGCTCAAGGCGTATTATCAAATGAACGATTAGCAAAAAAGACTGTCCTTCACAGACAGTCTTTTTCTATTCGTCAACCTCGCATTCATTCATAGCGAAGTCAAGCAAAATATTTATTAGTTCGTTGCGAGTGCGATTGGTTTTTATAGCAAGCTCGTTAAGCTTTGCCACGGTCTCATCCTTAATTCTTATAGAAAAGGTTTTATATCCGTCCTCTCCCTTGATTGACTTTTTTGTGATAACAAGTTTTTTCTTCATAAATTCAACCTCGCTTACGTGTTACCATAATTATAACCTTGACACAGTTAAAAATATATGTTATGATTTATAACATAAAAAACAACATACAAGAAAGGACATAACAATGCTAGACACAAAAGGCAACGAGTCAAAGGAACAAAGCTTTGAGGAACAATTAAAACAAGCAAAAAGTCAAGGCGAGGATGCAAGGGGAAAAGGAGATAGATTGCTTGCTCAACTTAAAATAGATGTTGAAAAGAATTGGAATGAGTGCTTTGAAATGTGCATTAAAGACGCATACGCATGGGTAAAGAATGAAATTCGGCACGAGGTAGTTAATGGGAATATAAAAAGACAAAAGGATAAAAATAAAGTATATGTATATTATCGATTCCAAGAAGAAATAAAGATACCAAAAGATTTTTATGAAAAAATTAACGACTCTATCGCTGAAATATCAAAGCTTACTAATAGAGAGGAAAGAGAAATAAGAAAGCAATTTCCACAAATGGCAAGTTATAACGAGTATAAAATGTGCAATCCGGAGGCATGTGGATTTATCCTTGTCGGATTAAATGATAATTGTATTGAATTTTCAGAAGAATTAGAAAAACGTCTTTTGGGCGACGGAATAAAATTAGAAGGAATAGTGTCGTCTGTGGGACGTGGGCGATACAGTTTTTGCTTCAAAAAGATTAGAGGAAAAACACTAAGGTGGTTAGTAGAAGGTAGGTACGATTTTGATGAAGGACGTAGCATGAAAAAGCTAGCACTAAAATTCTCAATGGAATTTTGAATAACAAAAGCCGAGTTTTACTCGGCTTTTTTCTTTAATTTATTAAGGTATGCAACTATTTTAGGTCTGTTGTATCTTTGTGCAATTACGAAAATTGAATCAAAAAGTGCTGAGCCCACCGATGTAAGAATAAACACTAAGGGGGTGCCAAAGGGAATTATTAAAAAAAGTGGCAGAAAGCTTAAAAGAATAATTACTTCGTGTACAAGCTCGGCCTGTGCCGTGGCACCTGCAATTTCCTCCCAACTATGTCTTTTAGTGTCGAAGGTGTCGGGGGAATAGGTCGGTATATTTTTCGTCCATTTTCTAACCCTCAAAAGCTTGTAAAGCTTCCTCTCAAATTTCCTTGGCTTAAACCAAAGGCAATTGTAGTTAATGTTATTTTTGAAAATTGCGTTAATTATTGTGCCAACCAAAAGTCGCATAACGAAGTGATAGGCAATAACGCCAAGGGTAATGGTCAAGGATAAAAGCACACTATGAGGGGAAATTAAATGCCATATTAAAAAACCGACAAATAAAGCTGATGATATAAATGCAATTATTTTCATTCCTCGTGCCATTTTATCACCTCCCACAAAAATCACTTAACTATATTGAGCTTGAATTACAATCTCGTAAAATAAGGAAGAATCCACACTATTTACCTAAAAAATTGTAGCATATTTGAAAATAACTTTCAATAATATTCTTTTCACAAATAGCAAATACTAGCAAAAAAGAAAGGAATATAAAAAATGAACCCAATATGGAATGAAAATTGCGAAATAGTAACCTTTGATAAGCTCAAGGGTAAGGCAAAAGCTAAGGTTTTAATTATAGGTGGAGGAATAGCAGGCATATTATGCGCCTATATGCTTAAAGAAGCAGGTGTTGACTATATGCTTGTGGAAAAGGACAGAATTTGCCGTGGCGTAACGCAAAATACCAATGCAAAAATTACTTTGGCTCACGGGCTAATTTATGATAAAATAATAAAAAAATATGGTATTGAGATGGCAAGACTATATTTGAATGCGCAAGCTGAGGCAATGAAAAAATTTGAGGAGCTGGGCAGAAAATATCAATGCGATTACGAAGTAAAGGATTCCTATGTATATTCAATAAATGATGTTGCTAGAATTGAAAAAAAAAGAATTGCACTCGAAAAGCTAGGCTACAAGTCTCAATTCTTTGATAAATTATCAATTCCACTAGAGGTGGCAGGAGCACTAAGAGTAGAAAATCAAGCTCAAATTAACCCTCTTAAGCTGATTTACGCTTTAGCAAGGGACTTAAATATTTACGAGAGTACAAGGGTAATTGAGCTTGCACCAAATAAGGCAATTTTGGAAAATGGTGAGGTGGAGTGTGAGAAAATAATAGTTGCGACTCACTTTCCAATTCTAAATAAGCACGGAGCATATTTTCTGAAAATGTATCAGCATCGGTCCTATACCATAGCACTTGAGAACGCACAAGAGCTTGATGGAATGTATGTGGACGAGAGCCAAAATGGCATGTCCTTCAGAAGCTATAAGGGAGTGTTATTTTTAAGTGGAGGGGATCACAGAACTGGTAAAAAGGGAGGCTGCTGGCAGGAGCTAGAGCGTTTTGTAACTAAAAATTACCCCAAAGCAAAAATCATCGGAAAATGGGCAACTCAGGATTGTATGACTCTGGACTCTATTCCGTATATAGGTAAATACTCAAGGGGAGTGTCTGATTTATATGTATCAACAGGCTTTAATAAATGGGGAATGACTAACTCAATGGTATCAGCTATGATTCTTACAGATTTAGTACAGGGTAAGGAGAATAAATATGCAAGGGTGTTTTCACCCTCAAGAAAAATTCTTCACCCTCAGCTTTTTATAAATGCATACGAAAGCCTCATAGGACTTATAACCCCTACAACACCAAGATGCCCGCATCTAGGTTGCGCACTCAAGTATAATAAGGAGGAGCATTCGTGGGATTGTGCATGTCATGGCTCGCGCTTTGACGAGCAGGGTAGAGTCTTAAATAATCCCGCCACAGCTGACAAAAGGAGCATTTCCCAAAAAAGACCATAAAAAGGCACAAGCGTGCCTTTTTTTACATTCATAAAACGTTAGCTGCAAATTTTCTTTATTTGACGAAAACTTTTTTACCACGTGCTATGAATAAATTTTTTACAAAATGTCTATTGCAATTATTTTACAAATGTGTTATAATTCAAATAAGAACTATATCACGATATAGAAAGATTATGATTGAGGTGCAAGTATGTCAGAAAAATCAATACATTATAGGTCGGATAAGGCAAAGTCTAAGGTGCTTCACGCAGCTGCGAGGCTATTTCTTGAAAAGGGATATACAGAAACCACCCTGAGAGAGCTATCAGCCGTGTCAGGCGTGAACTATGGCTCATTAACCTTTGCGTTCAGAAGCAAGGAAAATATTCTTTCTGAGCTTGTGGGCTTTGTTCTTGAAGGTCAATTTGAATTTACCGAAAAGCTACTAGACGGTAAAACAGAGGATAAAATACTTTTTTATGCAGTTGAAACAACCCTACAGCTTTATATGGCAGAATCAAGCGAGCATATCAGGGAGCTTTATTCCTTGTCCTATTCACTTGAAGCGTCCACTGACATAATCTATACTAAGATAACAAAAAAATTGGCAGATATATTTAAGGAGCAATATCCCAACTACACACAGGGTGAATTTTACGAAAAGGAGCTTGCCTCGGCAGGCATAATGCGTAACTATATGACACGTCCCTGTGGAATATATTTTACAATGGACAGAAAGGTAAAGGCATTTCTTGAAAACACCTTCCTTTTATATGAAATACCAAGAACTAAAATAGAGGAAGCAATAAAATTTGCGTCCCAATTCGACTTTGAAGCACTTGCAAAGCAGGTGATTGAAAATATGCTTGCATATCTTGAAAGCAAAACTTAATTTGGAGGGAATTGTGAAAAAATCAATAACTATATTAACAATTTGTATAATGCTTCTTACACTAAGCGTTATGCTTATCTCTTGCAACAAATGCGAGCATTCTTATTCCAGCGATTGCGATGAAACCTGCGATAACTGTGGAGAAGAAAGGGAGGTTTCCGTTGAGCATATTTATTACGGTGACTGTGATAAATCATGCCATAGCTGTGGAAAAGAGAGAGAGGTAACGAAAGAACATAGCTGGAAGCCTGCCACCTGTACTACTCCCGAGGGTTGTGAGGAGTGCGGAGCGTTTGTGGGTGAAGCTCTCGGGCACGAATGGACCACACCTGATGTTGATTTGTGCCAGGTTCAATCCACCTGCTCAAGATGCGGTGCTACAGACGGTGAAAATAAGGAACACACTCCCAATGAGGATGATGGAGATTGCACCACCGCTATTACCTGTAGCGTATGCGGAACGATAACAGCAGAAGCAAAAGATAACCATGCGGGTGGTATAGCCACCTGCACTGAAAAAGCTGTTTGCGCAGCTTGTGGCACAGTATACGGCGAGCTCAATCCCGACAAGCATACTTTTATTGATAGAGTGTGCTCTTGTGGCTTTATAGATGCTACGGAAATGACCGCAGAGCAACTGAATACATCGGTAGCACAGCTTCTTGCACAGGGTAAGACTAACATTGTGGTGGAGCTCCCTGCCGATGCTGATGCTGATGCGTTTCCAGATAGTAGGACTACTATGCAATATGCGATTCGCTCCGCATTGAGTAATTCTGCTGTGGCAGATGGTTCTGTCAATCTTACGATAAAAGGACTGAAAGTTGTAATCCAGAGCTTTTTAGGTAAGTACAGCTTTTACCATGAGGAAATCGGAGAATATGTAGAAGAAGCGGCTGTAACAAAGATCGGTTCTATTACCCTTACGGACGCCACGGAAATCGGTTGGAGCGCATTTATGGATTGCACCTCTCTTGTTTCTGTGTCTGCGCCGAACGCAAGTTATATTGCCCTTTACGTATTTGCCGGATGTACATCCCTTGAAACTCTTAGCTTGACGACAGAGGGAGAAATTACTTTAGGTGAAATAAATATGTTAAAAAAAGTCTTTGGCGACCCCTCTGTTTCTGAGCAAGTGCAGCTTATCCTGCACGTAAACAAACAGGCTGATGTGTCAGAGAATACCTTTGCAGGATATACCTTTGAGTCAGTGGCATATATCTGTGCTGACGGTGCAAATATGCACAGTGTTGGAGATGTAGTAGCTTATTTCTGGAATGAAGATTATACTATCTGCTCCGCAGGATATACCTGCACAAAATGCAGCTACGTTGATGTGAAAGAAACGGTGCAAGCTACGTTAGAAGCTATAACCGAAAACGGCACAGCTCATTCTGCTGTATTTACAAACGTAGCCTTTGAAGCACAGACTAAAACTTTCGGATATGTCTACGATAGCGCAACCAATACCTATTCCGTTTGGAATGAGGAGGGATTAAACATCTGGCGTCTTGCCGTGGCTGAGAACTATGAAACCAACCTCATCCTGATGGATGACATTACTCTCTCCACTGATGGCATCACCATAGATGAAAATGGCAAACCGAGCTCAAGTAATTGGGAGTTCGTGCTTTTCTTCGAAGGTACGCTGGACGGAAACGGACACAGTATTGTAAACCTTCGTATATACAGTGAAAATAACGCATACTTCATTGGGCGTTCTGATGGCGCTACGATAAAGAATCTTACGCTTGTTAATCCTGTTGTTTATGGCGAATCAGCTTACACGTCGGGCTTGGTTTCTTTTGCATGTTACGGCACTTCAATTATAAATTGTCACGTACAAGGTGGCTCTATTACCTGCGAAATGAATGGTACAGGTGGATTGGTAGGAACAGTTCCCAATGGCACAAACTATATTTACGGTTGCACAAATAGCGCCAAAGTAACAGGCGACCAATGGGTCGGTGGTATTGTTGGTTCAGGTGGTAGCTTTAGCGGTGTCAAGGCTATAATCGTTGCCTGTGCTAATTTCGGAGAGATTAGCGGGAATAGCAACGTTGGCGGTATTGTGGGAGATCCTGCATCATATGAAATGCTGATTGGCTGTTATACTATTAAAGGTAATCTTTGCGGTAATTCGCTTGCAACTTCTACAGACTGCTATTACGTAGCACTTGAAGATACTGACGGAGAAGATGGAACAACTGCTGTAAGCGATGTCAACACTGTCGAGGTTGTAAATACTATGAACTCAGCTATCGATACTTACAATAGCACTGCTACCGAAAAATGTAACTATCATTGGGAAATTGGTGATGATGACAACCCCCTTTTGGTAAAAACTACCGATTAACAACAAAATAAAAAGAGCCTGCGACGCACAGTGTACGCACAGACTCAAACTCAAAGCGGTGAGCAGAAATGCCCACCGCTTTTGATGCTTTATATGTTGAAAACTCCTACAACAATAAATTCCATCGCTTAAGATCCTAATTTGTTTGAATGAAAGCCCAATGTATCCTATCAAAAAACCTTACATCAACACCAAATGCTAAAATATTTTTTCTAATCCTTTTAATGCTTTTTGTTATCATTTAGCGCTGTTTCTTATCATTTGCTACACCAAATTTGACCATCTTTGGAGCAAACCCCAACAATCCTTAAAAATTTTTTCTAACCACCTTTAGCCTCTTTTGCCACTATCTGCTACACTCATCTTGACATTTAGCACTTTTTAACACTACACACTCCACCCACAACTGTAGCCAAATATGTGGACATTTTCCCCCAACTGAAATTTCATAAGTGGTCGTAAAATAGAGAACACCCATCGCCCAAAAACATACACTCCTCCTCACATTTGCGCTATTTTAACTCTCTCTCGCCTGAATGTCAACCACTGACCCGAAATAAATCCAAAACTCAAAATTTCATACGCAGTAATCAAAGAATACAATTTTACACATTTAGATTTAATATCATTATACAGATATATTTTTTCAAGTTTGTATAAAATATTGACAAAACTATCAGTATAGTGATATAATAATAGTGAAATGGAGGTAATGCTATGAAGACAAAGATACTTTATCATGGTTCTAAGGAAATTATAAAAAGGCCAACACTAAAGGGTGGCAAGGAAACAAACGATTATGGATACGGATTTTACTGCACAGAAAGCATAGAATTAGCAAACGAATGGGCATGCCCAGATAATAATGATGGATATGCAAATAAATATGAGCTTGATATGACAGATCTCAACGTTTTGGATTTGACAAAGCCCGAGTATAACATACTTAATTGGATGGCGCTTTTGCTACAATTCAGAATTCCTAAAGGGATGACTCCTAATGATGAAATGGCAAGAGAGTATATACTCAAGAATTTCTCCATTGATTTAACAAAGGTTGATGTAATTATTGGATATAGAGCAGACGATTCATACTTTTCGTTCGCTCGTGATTTCTTAAAGAACACAATAACGGTAGCACAACTGTCAAAAGCAATGGAGCTTGGTAAGCTTGGTATTCAAGTTGTATTACATTCAGAAAAAGCCTTTGAACAACTAAAATATATTGGAAGCACAGTTGCTGACAATGAAACCTATTACACGAAACGACGTGCTCGCGATTTGATAGCTAGGGACGAATACAAAGAAACCACTAAGCTTTCAAGTGTAACACAAGATGATTTATTTGTAATGGATATTATCAGACAAGAGGTAAAGAAAGATGATCCACGCATACAGCGAATTATACGTAAATGATGCGATGTACACCCTCGCAGAGGTGTTTAGCTATGTCCAAGATGAAAGACAAGCTGACATGTTATTTCAAGACTTCGTAATGAGTGGAATAGCGTATCAATTCGGAAGGGGAAATCCTCGTTATATTAATATGCCATCTCAAGCATTGTTTTATGAGATTGTTGGAACAAGAATGCCGTTGATTCGTCCAATAGGGATGGGAAGAAGCTCACAATATTGGTGTGGCTTTGTTCTGGCATATTATCAATGGTATACAGGATTAAGCTTTGAGCAAATAGGAAGAAAATTGCCACCATCTCAAATAATGAGAATGTATTATCCATTACACGAGGCGGATTTGCAAAAGTTCGTTGAGGTTGCAAATAGAATCGTGTTCCAAAAGGAAACTAACCTGGCAAGATACAGAAAAAATGCAGGATTATCTCAAATTGAATTGTCAAGATACAGTCAAGTCTCATTAAGATCTATTCAATCATATGAGCAAAGACAGTTAAACATCAATACAGCTCCCGCAAATAAGCTCTTAAAGCTTTCCAGGGTGTTGGGATGCACCATAGAAGATTTGCTTGAAGTAGAGTAGTAAGTAATCAATCAAAAATTGATATGCAGTAAGCAAAGAATACACCAAGTGTATTGCTTATTAAAAACTATTAAAAAAAGGAGAGTCTATGAAGGTTGTAATTATTGGTGGAGTTGCGGGTGGAGCAACTGCCGCGGCAAGAATAAGAAGATTAGACGAGAATGCGGAGATTATCATTTTTGAGCGCTCGGGTTATATTTCATATGCAAACTGTGGATTGCCATATTATATAGGTGGCGTTATCGAGGAAAAAGAGGATTTGACGCTTCAAACACCCGAGGGATTTTATAGGCGATTTAGAATCAAAGCCAAGGTAAACCACGAGGTAACCGATATTGACGCAAAAAACAAAACCGTTTCCGTAACCGACCTAAAAACAGGAGCGAGCTTCACGGAAAGCTATGACAAGCTGATTTTATCCCCTGGTGCAAAGCCTATTTTGCCCGATTTCTATACTGAAAACGAAAGAACCTTTACTCTTAGAACAGTAGAGGATACACTAAAAATCCGTACTTTTGTCGAGCAAAATCAGCCTAAGACGGCAGTTATTATCGGCGGTGGCTTTATCGGTCTTGAAATGGCAGAAAACCTTGCCGAGCTTGGAATAAAAACAACAATAGTTCAGCGTGGCAACCATCTTTTGCCACCCGTTGACTGCGATATGGCATCGTTCATTCACGCAAGCTTCCGTTACCACGGAGTAGAGCTGTTACTTAACAGTAGCGCAAGTAAAATGAGCATTGCAGATAACAAGGTCTTGCTTGAGCTTGATAGTGGAAAGCAAATCAGCGCCGATATGGTCGTGCTTGCAGTTGGTGTTACACCAGAAAATACACTTGCTAAAAAGGCAGGCTTGGAGCTTGGCACAAAGGGTACAATCAAGGTAAATAGCAAAATGGAAGCCTCTGTCCCTGACATCTACGCAGTGGGTGATGCCGTGCAGGTGAAGCATTTTGTAACCGAGCAGGATGCAGTAATTTCCTTAGCAGGACCTGCAAATAAGCAGGGACGTGTCGCTGCTGACAATATTTGTGGACTTGAAAGCGAATATAAGGGCTCACAGGGCTCATCTGTCATAAAGCTATTTGATATGACAGTGGCAACGACAGGAATTAACGAACAGCAAGCAAAATCAAGTGGCTACGAATACGAAAAGGTTATTTTAACCCAAAATTCCCACGCAGGATATTATCCGGGCGCAAAGACAATGACTCTAAAGCTGATTTTTGAAAAGAATAGCTTTAAGCTTTTAGGTGCACAAATTGTCGGTTACGATGGCGTGGATAAGCGCATTGATGTTATTGCAACAGCAATTCGCGCAGGCTTGAGGGCTGATTGGCTAAAGGATTTAGATTTGGCATACGCACCACCTTATTCCTCGGCAAAGGACCCTGTTAATATGGCAGGCTTTGTCGCTGAAAATATCAAAAACGGTGTGGTAAAGCAGTTTTATTATGAGGATATTTCCGCCTTGCGTGAAAGAGAGGATGTAATTTTGCTTGACACGCGCACTCCGTTTGAATATATGCGAGGTCGTGCAGACGGCTTTGTTAATATTCCGCTTGACGATTTAAGGGAGCGCATAGGCGAGCTTGATAAATCCAAAAAAATCTATGTAATGTGCCAAAGTGGACTTCGTAGCTATTTGGCAACACGAATTTTAATGCAAAATGGCTTTGATGCCTACAATTTCGCAGGTGGCTTTAGACTATATAGCAGCATCAAAAATGAGGAATTGCTATCTAATAGGTGCTACTCCTGCGGTATGGATAAAACAGATAAATAAGAATTTGTAGGAGCATATATGAATAGCGTAAATAAAACACTATACATTCCCTTATATGGTAAGTCTTATGTGAGCAAGAAGGGCTTGTTCCTTGATGATAAAAAAGCCGAGGAAATTTGGGAAGCAGAAGAATTTTCGCTTAAAGGGAAATCAAAATCCAAATGGCTTGCTTACTATATGGGTATTCGTTCTGCCGTGTTTGACGAATGGGTAAAGAGGCAAATGACAGATGCTCCAAATGCCGTGGTTATTCATATCGGTTGTGGAATGGATAGTCGCGTCATAAGAGTAGGAACTGATAATCACAAGTGGTACGACGTGGATTTTTATGAGGTTATTGAAGAAAGAAAACGCTACTATGCTGAAACAGATGACTATAAAATGATTGCAGGCGATATAAGAGATTGCAAATGGCTAACAAATGTCAAAGAAAACAAAACCGCCATTGTAGTTATGGAAGGCGTGAGTATGTATTTGACCATAGATGAAATGCGAAATTTAGCAGACAGTTTGTGCACTCATTTTGAAAGCATTACGCTTTTGGTGGATGCTTATACTTCTTTTGCCGCTAAAATGTCAAAGCGAAGAAACCCTATAAATGATGTAGGTGTAACCGAGGTTTATGGTATAGATAACCCTCAAGCTTATCAAACCGAGAAGCTTGCTTTTATAAAAGAACACACAATGATACCAGAGAAATACATTGACGAGCTAAAAGGATTTGAAAGGTTCGTTTTTGCAAGGCTATATGCAGGCAGTTTCTCGAAAAAGCTGTATCGTTTGTTTGAATACAAAAAGAATTAATTAAACCCCCTGTTTGAAGGCGAAGGTATGAATAAAAAATGATTAGCAATATTTTTTGCAATATTAGCCGCAGGGCTGTATCGTTGTCATTGATACTTTGGCGAAAAAACACACGCATATTCATAAGCACACCTTTATCCATACTCACGACGGTTCAACTCACTCCCATACGATAGAGCATGAACATTCGCATAACCATTATTTGTCCGACAAGAAGCACCAACATATTCATAAAAAAACAGAACTGTGTTAGAAAACAAATTCCAATTTTACGAGGTAACACAAATGAATGAAGAATGGTTTGAGAGTAGTGTAATTTTATAAGAGACTCAAATTATGAGAACTTGAAAAATTCTCTTTTCGCTTTTGAAGTTCAAGTGTTTATAAGGTGATTTTAGGTAAAAAGCAGAACAAAAAAATCAAAAACTGTGTTCATAAGAACGCAGTTTTTGATTTTTCTAGACCTTTTTACACATAATAATTTTTCTAGTCGCTTCTAGTCCATTATGTCTACTTTACTCCGAAAAAATGACATAACTCGACTTTACCCCAACTGATTGATATATGTTTTTCTAGCCGTTTTTGCTTTTTCTAGCCCTTTCTGCTACGCAAAAACGGCTTTTTCATACTCTCGTGCACTCCCCACTCCGTGTACTCCGGTTCTGTTTATGGTCAAAGATGTGGTCAAATCCGAGTACCGAATGATTGATATGTGGTCATCATTTTTCTATATCAAACGCTCCAAAATCATACCGATATGTGGTCAGGTTCAAAGAAGCAGATGATAACCATGTGGTCAGTCAAAGGGTGTAGTGATATTTCTTCTTCTGCAGTTGTCGTATTGTAACTTACAATCCCAGTTTTGTCAAGTAGGTTGAGAAATAAAATCAGCACTCAAAATTTGATACGCAGTAAGCAAAGAAACGCATTCCCTTGTATTGTGGCACAGTCATTTGGTGAACGCTTGAGAACTGTTGTTAATAAAGAATGGCGTGAAAATACAGCCACTCACCTTGCAAAAAAATCTATGTTGGAGGAGTAATTGTATGGCATTAAATCATCATGTTTTAGCTAAAGCTACTACTGACACTATACTGCAAAATTTCAAAACGGCAACGTGGCAATACAACGGTAATTGTGGTGCGGATTTTTATAGAGTTGGAACTAGTGCTGACTTTCCTTCGCCGGATGCAGCATTTTATGATCCAACAAATAAAAAACTTGCATCTTTTGAATTCAAACCTGCGACTGAAACAAAGAGGGGCATGCTTACTGGCGTAGGTCAGAGTATTGCTTACCTCAAAAGTTGCGATCTTGCATATTTAATTTCTCCACAGATAATTGATGGGTTCAATATAGGTGATTTTTTAACAGATTTGTACAAGACACAACTTGATAACAAGGTTCCAGTAGGTCTGATAGTTTATGACAATAATGACCCAACAAAATTGACGTTGGCTCATAATGTGGATTCTATTTCTGTGACTGGCGAGCCTCGAGTACACGCGCCTTCAGCCGATCGATTTTGGGCTAAGCATCAGGACTTGCCACTTGCTATGTTCCATTTGCTTCTTCATTATTATTACTTGAAGAAAGTTGGAATTATAAGCGGAGATGCCTTTGCTTCTTGCTGGAAGGAACGAATTATTCCTCAAAATATTCTTGCTGACTTTCAAACAGCACCAGTAAAAGATATATCCGGTAATGTTATTGAGACACTTAGAACAAGCAAACCACTTACGTTCTTAGAAAAGATAGTTGCGAATGCGCGGAAGACATTACCGCAAGATCAATGGGCAAATGTTGTTAGAAAAGCAATTGATACTTCTTTCACTGGGGATAACTATTACAATTCAATCAAAAAGAATTATGTGACTTTTCTTAAGCATATTCAGGTTGTAGATTCTGAAGGTAACTTAACTGATTCCGGCTTCAGACTCTATCATATTGGAATATCTAACGGCCCAACAAGTAAAGTTTTTACAGATTATTTTACTAAGGAAATTCTAACTACAGGTCATCATTTGGATTTGTTACTTGATATTGATGCTACATCTAAGAAATATCCTGAAAAGGATACAGATGGAGTATTAGCAACTATAGATTCAATGTAAGAATCAAATATGAAATACTATTTTATTTGCATTACATTTTATTTTGTGGTATTATATAAACAACATAATGAAAGTACTCTGATTAGCGCTAAACTCTAAACCAACAGTTGAATTATGGCTTAAAAAGTAAAACTATCTCGTTATTGAACTAAAAGCAAACGAATGGTATCATAAAAGTAGCAAAAGGAAAGGAGATTTGCTATGTTTGATATGAAAAAGGTTGGCAACCAAATAGCCAATTTAAGAAAAGCTAAAGGACTAACACAAAGCGAGCTTGGTGAAAGATTGAATATATCTTATCAAGCAGTTTCAAAATGGGAAAGAGCCGAAAGTATGCCTGATATATCTATACTTGTTGAGCTTGCTACTGTTTTAGAAACAACTACCGATAATATTCTTAATGGTGGAAATGCACTTTTGTCTTACGGAAGAAAGGTAACTGTTAAGGAAACAAAAGAAGCCTTAAACTGTTTCACACGAATTGGAGAGCTTTTGGGTAAGGATAATGTATTTTACATTGGAGCTATCGAAGGTATTAACAATAAAATGAATATTGATTTTGAAGATTATGCAAAAGAGGAATACACCTACGAAGCATTACTCGCAGAAGCAATTATTCAATGTATAAGATGTGGTGCTTATGTTGATATGTCCGATGTTAAAAGAGAGTTCAAGAATGAGCATTGGGTTAACATTGTACTAAAATTTGCAAAAGACTTTGGAATTGCATAAATTCTAATATACCTCCTAAAAAGCGAGTGCTGATTTTTTCGGCACTCGCTTGAATGGTTTACATTAAAAATCAACTATTGCGTTATTGAAATGCTTTATGTGGTGTGGTAAAATTATATTAAATAGGAAGGAGACAACTTATGGGATATAAAATGGAAATACCTGTTGGTATGCTATTTAGAAAAATGTATTGTAGATATTGTGGAGAAAGGCTTAAAAAACATAAAATTGTAGATGTTTATACTGTGGGAGACCCGAATTTTTCAAGAACTATGAAAATTGGACCAGCAGGACATAAAATAGTTAATATACATAGTCAAACATTGGTTACATATATTTATAAATGTCCAAATTGTAATAAACCATCAACATATAAAGAACAACTGGAATATTCCAAAATTCAAAAAAGACTAGGTAAAAAAATATTGTCTGATGACGAGATTAAAAAATGATTTTCTATGAAATAACACTGTGGCGTGTGCTTGCAGATAATGAAAAAGCAAGGTTGAAAGTTCAGCCTTGCTTTGATTATTTATAGAGGAAATTAACATTACACGAATGCTTGTGCAAGCATTGTTTAGTGATTTATATGTGCTTTCATCAATATAATTTGTTTTGAAAAGTAATTCGAGCCAGTTTAATGAAGCATTGACTTTGTCAATATGAAGCAGTTGCTACGCAACAATGAAGCACTCACTCCGTTCGTATGAAGCGAAGCACACAAAATAATTAGCGAAGCGACTTCATTAGGCGAAGCCGACTTCATTAACAAAGTGTCTTAATGCACTGCAGGTGTGCTTCATTCACAAACAAAAATCGAACCCCCGACGCTCGTCGTTCGGAAGGACAGTTTTGCAAGAATACGGTATATTTCGCAAGAGATATGCCGTATTCTTGCTTTTTTAGATCTTACGCGGTTCTACGGATTTCTTCCATCAATTCAATCAATCCCTTTTCATCGGGAATGTCAATCAGCCCGACGGCGGTAAAGTAAACATCAAGTTTTACGCGCTTTATTCCGTCTATCTTCGCGCTCTTGTGAACTTCAATTCGTCTTATAAGTCGATTAACGATTTCGGGAGTTAGCTCCTTAATATCGGTACACTTACGAATGGTTTCAAGAAATACGCGAAGATCCACCTTGTCTTGCTCCGCTGCCTTTAAGGTTTCTTCAGCCTTTGCCGTAAACGCTATCAGTTCCTTTTGCTCCGCTTCATAATTACCCATCATCTTAGAAAATCTCTCGTCGGGAATTTTACCGAGAACGTTATCCTCATAAATACGCTCAATAAGTTTATCAAGCTCCACGATTCTTCGCTGACTTTTTTCGATATTTGCCTTTAACGTTCTCATATTGGCTGCCTTGGCTAAGCTGTGCTTTTTGGAATACATATAGAGAAACACCGCTTCGTACTGCTGAATGAATATTGCAACTCGTCTGACAAGCTCAAGCATCGTTTCTCTCAAAACCACCTCACGAATAAAGTGGATAGAGCAAGTTCCTCGGTTTTCTTTGTATGCGGAGCATCGATGAAATTCTTGATTTTCATCGACGCTCTTTGCCGCACAGAAATAAAGCTTGGATTTGCAATCAGCACAGTAAAGCAGTCCCGAAAACAGACTTTCTCTGCCCGTAGCGGTATTCCTTCTACGGTTCTCTCGTAATTCTTGAACGCGATTGAAGGTATCCTCATCAATAATAGCTTCTTGCGTATTAGGAATGATCTGCCATTCTTCCTCGGGGTTGTGAACCGTCTTGTGTACTTTATAGCTGACGAGAGTAGTTTTGAAATTGACCGTGCATCCTGTGTACTGTCGGTTTGCCAAGATATGCTCAATACTACTTGTTGTCCAAGCATATTCACCGCGTTTCGATACATCTTTAGATGTTTTACGCCCCACTGATATAAAGTAAGCCGTTGGTGAGAGTATTTGTTCGTTCTCTAATCTACGTCCGATCTTCGTCGGTCCAAGACCTTGAAGGCAGAGGTTGAAAATATAACGAACCACTTTAGCTGCATCCTCGTCAATCACCCATTGCTTGGGGTTATCCTCGGATTTTTTATATCCGTATGGAATTACCGACGATACACGCTCTCCCTTGTCCGCTTTCGCTTTCCAAACGGCACGAATTTTCTTGCTCGTCTGTGCAGCGTGCCACTCGTTGAAGATGTTGTTAAACGGCATCATTTCCGTACCGATGTTCTTCATCGTATCAACGTTCTCTTGAATAGCTATGAAGCGAACACCGAGCGAGGGATATTTGATCTCCAAGTATTTGCCGACGTCAAGATAATTACGACCGAAACGGCTAAGGTCTTTTACAATGATTGTATCGATCTCTCCGTTTTCAACCATCCTCTGCATCCGCTGAAAATCGGGACGGTCAAAGGTCGTACCCGAAACACCGTCATCTACGAAAAACTGTGTATTGTGAAAACCATTGGAACGAGCGTATTGAGATAAGATCTCCCTTTGATTCACGATTGAATTACTATCGCCATCTCTCCCGTCATCTTGTGACAGTCGGCAGTAGAGGGCGGTTATTTTATTCTCGGCTTGTTTTGTCATATAATCACCTTTTCCTTTCTGTAAGCCGAGCATTGCTGTAAGGTAGCCTTATTATACAATGCCCGGCGCATCCTTGCAATTCTGTCATAGTAAGTCGTCGGTCAGCTTTTGAGATAGGATCAGATCGCGAAACTGCGAAAGCAGAGTGCTTTTGCCTTCTTCGGCAAAATGGGTATTGACAACATAATCCACCGTGCCGATGCGTTTGGTGAAATTGAGTGCCTTAGGATAATTGATCACGGGAGTGTTTTGAACAATTCCCGTAGCACGCTTGGGGTATGGGATATGG
>JAFTXZ010000026.1 GCA_017461385.1 Clostridia bacterium
GACAAGTCAAAGCTTGAAACACTTAAGGAGATTGACAAGGTGCTTTCTCTTGACCTAATTGAGGGTGCTAAGGCCCTTGCTCCACAAAAGGCTGACGAGAGCGCTTCACAGGGTGCCGATATTGACCCAGAGCTAAAGGCAAAAATCGAAGCACTTATTGAAGAAAGAGCAAGCGCAAAAAAGGAAAAGAACTTTGCACGTGCTGACGAAATAAGAGCTCAGCTTACCGAAATGGGAGTTACTATTAAGGACACCCGTGAGGGCACAACATATACAGTAAATCAATAAAAAGCTAACAAAAAAGAGGTGCTTGCACCTCTTTTTGAAAATTTAGTGAAAGGATATAAAATGCCTAACATCTGTGAATCCTGCGAGTATTACGACTACGACGAGGAATTTGAAGAATACTACTGCAAAATAAACCTTGACGAGGACGAATATCTTCGCTATATATCAAGTAAAAACCAATCCTGTCCATACTACAAATTTTACGACGAATACAAATCTGTACAAAAGCAAAATTAACTGCTTTATACTACACCTCATCCGTCTGCCTTGCAGACACCTTCCCCTCCGAACAAAGGGGAAGGCTTTAACCTGTCCGTACTACAAATTCTACGACGAATACAAATCTGTACAAAAACAAAATTAACTGCTTTATGCTACACCTCATCCGTCTGCCTTGCAGACACCTTCTGCACAAGGCACGCCCCAAAGGGTGCCCTCCGAACAAAGGGGAAGGCTTTAACCTGTCCCTATTACAAATTCTACGACGAATACAAATCTGTACAAAAACAAAATTAACTGCTTTATGCTACACCTCATCCGTCTGCCTTGCAGCCACCTTCCCCTCCGAACAAAGGGGAAGGCTTTAACCTGTCCCTATTACAAATTCTACGACGAATACAAGTCGGTACAGAAGCAAAATTAAATCACGCAAAGCGTGTATGGAATCGACACAACGCGTCGTATGGAATTACTACCACAGGTAGTGTATGGAATCGACACAACGTGTCGTATGGAATTACTACCACAGGTAGTGTATAGAATCAACCCATAGGTTGTATGCTTGGAAAGGAGTCAAAAATGGACTTTAAGAATAAAATAGTTTTGGCTCCTATGGCAGGGGTTACGGACTACCCATTCAGAAAAATAGCAAGGCGCTATGGTGCCGACCTTACTGTGTCAGAGATGATAAGCTCCCGTGCTATGGAGTACAGCGACAAGAAAACTGCAACTCTTATATACACAAAAAATGACGACGTGCCCTATGGCATACAAATCTTTGGTCATGAGCCAAGTGCCATGGCACAAAGCGCATATCTTTTGTCAAGAGGTCTTTACAATCCTGAAAATATAGACACTCCTCGTGGCTTTTTAGAGCCACTTCCCTCATATATTGATATAAATATGGGTTGTCCTGTAAAGAAAATCGTTTCCGCAGGAGACGGAAGTGCCCTTATGAATAACCCTTTGCTGGTTAAGGAGATAGTAACTGCTTGCGTTAAGAGCTCTGCTTTGCCTGTTACTGTAAAAATCCGTGCAGGCTGGAGCAAAGACAAAATCAACTGCGTAGAGATTGCAAAAATAGTCGAGGGCTGTGGTGCCTCAGCTATTACAATCCACGGACGCACCAAGGAGCAAATGTATGAGCCAAGCGCCAACTGGTCATACCTTGAGGCTGTAAAAAAAGCAGTTTCAATCCCTGTTATTGGAAATGGTGATATTTTCACAGGTGATGATGCAATCAATATGCTTGACAGAACCGGTGTGGATAGCGTTATGGTGGGCAGAGGCGCTATGGGTAATCCCTTTATTTTTGAGGAAATCAAGTGCAAAATGAACAAAATTCCGTACACTCCCCCAACAATTCACCAAAGAGTCGAGGTTGCCCTTGAGCAGGTTTCCCTTATGGTTGAGGAAAAGGGCGAAAGAGTTGCAATTTGCGAGGCTCGAAAGCACCTTTCCTGGTATCTTCGCGGTGTACATGGTGCTGCCCAAGCCCGTGTTCAAATTAACAACGCCACCACCCTTGAGCAGATAAGTCAAATCTTGAATAATTTTCTACTAAATAGATAAAAAAAGACGGCGCAGCCGTCTTTTTAATTCTTTCTTTTATTTCCCCAGGTGTAGGTGATTGTGCCACAGGACCAGCCCTCGCTCCAGCCCTTTGGCACATCGTCTGCCTCGCAATATGCGTACACGTTGCTTTGCCAAAATACGCAAAAGCCCATATATTCCACACTTGACGGAATAAAAATTCGCCTTAATTCCTTGCAATACGCAAAGGCATAGTCGTCAATAGTCTTAAGGCTTCTTGGCAAGCGAATGCTCTTTAGCTTTCGACAACCAGAAAAAACGTTTCTGCTAAGAGTCTCTAGTCCCTCAGGTAGCTCCACGGAGGCAAGCTCCCCACAGCCTTCAAGCACGCTATCGCCTAAGTACTTAATTCCCTTTGGTATCTCTATATGCTTTAGCTCAAAGCAATCCTCAAAGGCACCGTCTCCGATTTCAACAAGGGTGTGTGGTAGGCTTATTTCGCAAACAGCCCTGCACCCAAAAAAGGCTTGAATTCCTATTTTTTCAAGGTGTGGTGGGAGAATTATCTTTTCAAGCTCCCAACAGGCTGAAAAGGCTCTTTCGCCAATTTCCTTAACTCCCTCGGGAATAGTAACTCCTATAAGCTTAAAGCAACAGTAGCAAAGATTGTCTGGTATTTTTTCAATACCCCTGGGCAAAATCAAGTATTTTAGCTCCTCACAGCCTAAAAATGCTCCCTCTCCAATATAATTTACTGTGTCGGGCACCTCAATCTCCTCAATTTTTTCACAGCCACGAAATGCATCCTTGCCAATATACTCAAGCCCATCGGGCAAGCAAGCTCTTTTAAGGCTTGTGCAATCCTTAAAGGCTCCGTCCTCTATCTTCAAAACGCCCTTTGGCAGGATTACCTCAACTAGCTCCTCATTTTCTGCAAAATCGCTTGTAATTATTGTTTCACCCTCTAAAACAAGAGCTCCGTTTTCTATTTTCATAAAATTCTCCTTACTTAAAACAAGCTTCCCTCTTATTATAGCACACTTGTGTTTTTATGTAAAGACGCGCACAGGACAAAAAAATCCTCCGTGTAATCACGGAGGAAAATTTTATTACTTTGTGGACTTATTCTCTGCCAGCAAGTCTCTGATTTGCTTAAGTAGATCCTCGGTTGTTGGATTAGCAAGTCTTTCAGCCTCTGCTGCTTCCTCAGCTGCCTTAGCCTCTGCCTCAGCTTGAGCCTGAGCCTCTGCTTCCTTCTTTGCAAGGTAAGCTGCAACCGCTTCCTTGTCCTTTTTGTCAATACCGTTTGCCTTAAGCTCTGCCTTTAGTGCGCGCTTAGCTTCCTTTGCCTTCCTAGCTTCCTCGCCACCCTCTCTTACACCATTAATAATCTTAACGATTGAGAAAAGAACGAATGCGATGATAAAGAAGTTGATAATAGCGCTGATGAATGAGCCCCAGTCAATGTAAATGGAGCTTGCAAGGTCGATGACATCAGTAGCAGCACCGTTTTCATCAAGAACGTATACTGGCGAAAGCACAGTGATAGCGCCACTAAGTCCGTCCTTGCCGATAATCAATGCCAAAACTGCGTTAATGAGTGGCTTTAGCACGTAGTTGCTGAGTCCGTTTACAATACCTGTGAATGCACCACCAACGATAACGCCGACAGCCATATCAACAACGTTGCCACGGGTAATAAACTTTTTGAATTCTTCAAAAAACTTTTTCATTGTTTTTCTCCTTTATGTAGTTTTACATAAAAATTATACATTCAAATTAGACACTTGTCAAGAGAAAAGTCGAATAATGCTTGATTTTGTCAATTTTATAAAATATAATAATTATAATAATACTGGAATATTACGAAAGGGGAATTTGCAAAATGGCTAGCGAGCTTATAAAAAATTACGAAAAAATCCGTGATTATATGAGAGAATTTTACGTATACGGCTTTAAGTATCGTGAGGATTACAGCTCAAAGAGCGCTCGCTCCTATGATTACGAAAAGCACAGAATCGAAAGCTGGCTTGGAGACTATATGTCCTTTAACAGAACAGCTGATGGCAAAAACGTTTTTCTTTCTATTGATAGCCGTGATATTGTATCAAACCCCCTGTTTCAATCCTTAAGGTCAAAAAGCTTCACGAGCAGAGATATCGCTCTGCACTTTTTAATTCTGGATTTACTACACTCCCCCCACGTCTCTCTTTCCCACAAGGAAATTTTGGAGGGAATCGATAAACAGCTTGCGGAAATGGGAAAAAGCATAACTGAGCTTTGCGATGAGTCCACCCTTAGAAAGAAGCTGAAGGATTATGAGGGTCAAGGTCTTCTTTGCTCCTTTAAGGAAGGTAAGACGGTAAAATACACTCGCCCCACAGAGCCGAGCCTTACCGAGCTTTATCTCGCAATTGCATTTTTTGCCGAAACCTCTCCCTTAGGTGCACTAGGCTCTTTTATACTAAAGCGAGATGAAATGTCCCAGTTTCCTCTTTCCTTTAAGCATCACTACATTACCTCTGCCCTCGACAGTGATATTTTGTGCCAGGCACTTTTAGCCATAAGAGAAAGGCGAGAAATAGTGGTAAAAAGCAAAGCCAAGAGTGTCAAGGAGGGTCAAATAAGGGTTGTTCCCATAAAAATCTTTTCCAGCGCGCAAAATGGTAAGGTGCATCTTATGGCTTACGACCTGCGCCTGCAAAAAATGGTTCCTCTACGGGTTGATTACATAAAAAGCATTACTCTCGGTCAAAGCTACGAGGATTATGAATCTCTTTGTCAGCTATTTTCAAAAATGCGTAGCCACATTTGGGGCGTGTCTATGAAAAAGGATCTGGATGATACTGAATACGTGGAATTTACTGTGGAAATCAACAAGGGCGAGGAATATATATACAACCGACTTATTCGCGAAAAGCGCTGTGGATTTGTGGAAATGATTGACGAAAATCACGCAAGATTTTATGCCTACATTTACGACAGTCAAGAAATTATACCTTGGGTGCGTACCTTTATCACAAGAATTACAAGCGTCAATTTTCAAAACAAGCACGTTTGTCAGCAGTTTTATAAGGATTTTGACTCTACCTACAAGCTTTATTTCAAAGACGAGGGGGAGAGTGTATGATTTTTAATGAAATTTACGGCGTATATTATGATACTGTTTCCAAAATCATAGCAAAAATTTTGGAAAAAGGCTCTCTTGAAAAGGGAGAGCTTTTAGAAATTGTAGAAAAATATGCCTTTTCCGATAGTTATATTGAAATTTCGCAAGCAATAAAGGATGAAAGGTGGCTCTTTCTTACTAAGGACTTCAAAACTTGCCTTAAAAATCCACCTAAAACGCCCCTTACCACCTTGCAGTTAAGATGGCTTCGCTCCCTGCTTGAGGACAAAAGGTTTAAGCTTTTTGTAAAGGAAATTCCCTATCAGCTTTGGTGCTATGAGCCCTTATTTTTGCCTAGTGATATAGAATTTTACGACAAGTATGAGGATAGCGACCCTTATGAAAACGACTTCTATAAGGAAGTGTTTCATACTATTTTGGAGGCTATTGAGAGCCAAAGCGCCCTTGAGCTTTCCTTTATTACAAGGGCAGATAAAGCGAGACGCGTACAAGTTTTACCTAAGCGACTTGAGTATTCACAAAAGGACGACAAATTTCGCCTTATTGTGTCTGGCAACAAGGACATAGGAGTTATTAATCTTTCGACTATCGTCTTTTGTAAGGCTGTACCTAAGCTTAATTGGCTAGCAGATAAGAGTCGCGTGTCAAGAACAAAGACCCTTACCCTTGAGCTAACTGACAAAAGAAACACTCTCGAAAGGCTTATGCTACATTTTGCCCACTTCAAAAAGCAAGCAAGGAAAACCGACAAGGACAAATATACGGTGCAAATTGAGTATAGCGCCCAGGACGAAAGCGAGCTTTTAATTCGCGTGCTTTCCTTTGGCCCAACGGTGCGTGCCGTTGCCCCACAAGATTTTGTGGAGCTTATAAAAGCGCGACTTGAAAAGCAACAACTTCTCTTTTCCAGTAAAAAATAATAAAAGGAACAGACGCTATGGAGCGTATTCTTAAGGACAGTTTTTGAAATGTAATAAAGTACGTTACCTACCGACAGGAAAAGGACGAAGAGTTGTAAAGCTCCTCGTCCTCTTTTCTTTGCAAGCACTGCTTTTGTAGCCACAAATGCAAATTTAGTGAAGTTTTCGCTTATGCGAAAGTGAAGTTGCTTTGCAGTGAAGTTCGTGCTATCGTACGAGTGAAGTTAAGTTTGCCCACCTTGCCGAAGGCAAAACTTCACGATCTGCAGGATCACTTCACTTACGAAGTAAACTTCACTTGCCCGCAAGGGCAAACTTAGTTGCGTAGTGTCCTTAAGGGCACTACGCATAGATGTCTGTTCTTTTTTTACTCAAAAAGCATAAAAAGATGCAAAAATCAAGAATTCGCAAGTTTTTTTCCGTGATTTGTTCCGTTTTATGCCATAAACTGATATTGTCAGCAGGACAGTACCAGTGATTTGTCGGTAAGTCAATTAAGACCTGGCGTCACGGAGATACACGAGTGTCCCATCGTTTTTTGCAATTTGCAAAAAGGGCTAATATTTCTCTTGTGTATATCAGCCTGCAAAAATGTGGTTCGATTCCACGGAGTGTTGCTTTTACACTTGTTGGTTACAATTTTTTTGCCAGAAGAATAAAATCTTCCCAAAAATAACTAAGGAGTTATAAAAAACATAAACACACTCTTGAACCCCGTCTCCATGCCTTTCCCTAAGGGCAAGCCTGCCTATAATAAATAGGTAGGCCTTAAGAGTGCCATTGCCACACGCCGTGGCAATGGCTAACGCCTAATGGTAAAGGATATACAAGCGAGCCTTGTTGTTTTAAGGATATCGTAAAGGGCGTTTTGGCGCCAAGCTATAAAGCCCCGCTCCTTCTCCCCCTTTACTAAATTGAAATACCGCCGTTTGTATAAGAGGCGAGTTCATTCGCATTCACCACGGCTTAGCCGCTTAATATAAGACTAAATACTAAAGGAGAAAACAGAATGAAAAAGTATCTAATTAATGAAAATCAAAGAGGCTTACTTTTCAAAAAGGGTAAGCTTGAAGGGCTACTTTCCGCAGGTACATATAGATTTTTTGGACAAAGAGAGGTTGAAATAGTGTCTATTGATGCACCAATTGTCTCAAGCAGATGCTCACTTGATGCCTTGCTTGCCAACGAGAAAATCAAAAGCGCCTTAAACGTTTATGATATTCCTGCAGGAGAGTACGCAATGCGTATTGTAAATGGCATTTCTACTTCCTTTTTAAGGGAGGGTAGATATGCTTATCTTAAAACTCAAGGGTGTGAGGAGCTTTATCGCTTCGACACCTCCAGCCCAATAATTGAGAATGTTCCCTCTCAAATTATGGCGAAAATTCCTGCCCTTTACTATCAAAGGGTATCAGTTGCTTCCTACGAAAAGGCTCTGTTGTACCTTGACAACAAGCTTGACAGAGTGCTTGAGAGTGGAGTTTACTACTTCTGGAAGGGCTTCACTGACGTAAAGGTAATCCCTGTTGACACAAGACTCCAGCGAATGGACGTAGCGTGTCAGGAAATTCTTACTCAGGATAAGGTCAATGTTCGTATTAACTTCGTTTGCAATTATCGTGTTACAGATGCTGTAAGGGCTGTTACACAGCTTAACTCTTACGAGGAGCAAATCAGACTCTATGCACAGCTTGCTATGCGCGATTACGTAAGCAAGGCAAGGCTTGATGAAATCCTTGAGAACAAGGACGCAATTTCTAAATACGTCTTTGAACAGCTTGTAAGTAAGGAGTCCGAGCTTAGCGTTAGCTTCTCTAACGCAGGCGTTAAGGATATCATTCTTCCAGGCGAGATACGAGCTATAATGAACACCGTTCTTATGGCTGAAAAGAAGGCTCAGGCTAGCGTTATCGCTAGGCGCGAGGAGGTTGCTTCAACCCGTTCGCTTCTTAACACTGCCAAGCTTATGGATGAAAATGCAACCCTTTACAAGCTTAAGGAGCTTGAGTACCTTGAGCGCATTTGCGAAAAGGTTGACACTCTTAACCTAAGCGGTGGCTCTAATGCAATCACAGAGCTTGCTTCAATTCTTAGAAGCAAATAATTCAAAGAAGCTATTCAAGCTTGCTCCCATCTCTTATAAATTGACAAAGCTGATAAAAAATATTATAATTGAATAAGATACATACTTTTAATACACAAGGAGGTTTAAGTTATGGTAGAGGTTTATGGTAAATATAACGTAGCAAAGTGCTACACTGATATTTTAGCAGAGGACGCTTATGGTCAAATATTAAACGCCTGCAATAACGAGGCGTTTAAGGATTGTAAAATCAGAATTATGCCTGACGTTCACTCAGGCAAGGGCTGTACCATTGGTACAACTATGACTATTATAGATAAGGTTCCACCCTCAATGGTTGGCATTGATATTGGCTGTGGTATGGAAACCGTTTGCATAGGCGATGGCGAGGTTGATTTCAAGAAGCTTGACGATTGCATCAGAAAAAACATTCCATCAGGCAACTCAAACAGAAAGACCTATCACAAATACGCTGAAAAAATCGACCTTAAGAAGCTTTACTGCTATGACAAAATTGAGGCTGAAAAGGCACTTTTCGGCTTAGGCACACTCGGTGGTGGTAATCACTTTATTGAGATTGACAAGGACGAGGACGGGCTCAAGTATTTAGTCGTTCACTCTGGTAGCAGACGTTTAGGCAAGGAGGTGGCTGAATTTTACATAAAGGAAGCCTACGAAATGCAACGCACATTCCCAGAGTCCTTACGCGACAAGGTAACAAAGGAGCTTTTAGCTCAAGGCAAGAAGCAGGGCGAAATTGCTGAAATAATTGACAAAATGAAAAAGGACTACGCCCAAATACCTGTTCTGAGAGATACTGCGTGCCTTGAGGGCAAGCTATTCAATGACTATATTCACGATATGAAAATAGTTCAAGAGTTCGCTACCCTTAACAGACAGGCAATTGCTGATACGATTATTTCCTGCCTGGGTCTTGCTCAAAGAGAGCGCTTCACCACTATTCACAACTATATCGACACAGAGTCAATGATTTTGAGAAAGGGCTCCGTTTCTGCCAAAAAGGGTGAAAAGCTTTTGATTCCTATCAACATGCGTGACGGCGCGCTTATCTGTATCGGTAAGGGCAACGAGGATTGGAACTGCTCTGCTCCTCACGGCGCAGGCAGACTTCTAAAGAGAAGCACTGCAAAGGAAACCTTGTCTCTTGAGGAATATCAAAAGCAAATGGAGGGCATCTATACAACCTGTGTATCTCAGGGCACTCTTGATGAGTCCCCTATGGCGTACAAGGATATGGACGCAATCGTTTCTCAAATCACTCCTACTGCCGAGATTGTAAAGGTGATTAAGCCTATATATAATTTCAAAGCATCAGGCAAGTAAGGCGCGCCAAATCCGACTTCGTCGGGCTGTGGTTAGCTTCATCTGAGTGTTAAACGAAGATTTCGTTCAAGCTTGCTTGGTTTCATTTCTTTATAACTGCATAAGTTAGAAAAAGATAGTATTTCTACTGGTAGAAATACTATCTTTTCTATTGCAAACCCTTCGCCTCTATGCTAAAATTATGCTATAAAAGCATTGTGCGAGGTACTAATATGTTAGATTTTGCAAAAGACAAGAAATTTTGGGAAAACGTGCGTCTTTCTGATGACTACGCCCAACACAGACAGGAAATTTTAGACTTATATAAGGAGGCATTCAAAACCGAGCCTCGTCCTCATTCTGCAAGGGAAATTTTGGAAAATAACGACCACGGCCTTTGGAGATTGCAATTCGACCAGCTACAAACAGCCTCAATGCTTTCTCTGATTTACCCAGATAACGAGGAGTATTATAGCAATCTATTAAAAATAGTTTGGGCATATCTTGGCGAATACACCTGGGCTCCCTTAGGACACTATAATAGCTACTATAATAGAACCCCTAAGGATTACGACATAGGTCTTATAGATATTTTTGCATCTAGCACTGCCCTTGCTCTTGCTGAAATTAAAAATCTTTTTGCTGATCGCTTTCCTCAGCTACTAAAGGACAGAATCAGTGCAGAGCTAAGGCGCAGAACAATTGAGCCATTCCTTACAAGGACGTATTTCTGGGAAAAGCACCCTAACAACTGGGCAGCAGTTTGCGCAGGAGGTGTAGGTGGTGTTTTAATGTACGAATGCCCCGAGATCTTTTTACAGCAAAGAGAGCGTCTTGACTCCGTTATGCAGGTTTACCTGGATTCCTATCAAGACGACGGCGTTTGCGTTGAGGGTACAGGCTACTGGTCCTTTGGCTTTGGCTTCTTTGTAACCTACGCTCTTTTAGAAAAGGAGCTAACCGGTGGCAAGGTTGACTGGTTTCCTTTACCTAAGGTAAAGGAAATTGCAACCTTTATGCAAAAAATGTTTTTACAACGTGACGTTATCGTTTCCTTTAGTGACTGCGCAGGTGTACAAAACTATTCCGTATGGCTTCCACACGTTTTAAGGACAATTTACGGTGAAGCCGTTGAAAGACTACCAATCAAGCTTGCAATTATGGCAAAGGACAATACACACCACAATTTTCTCCTTCGTTGTATCCTTTATTTCCGTCCCGAATACGTAACTAACGAAATTGAGGAAAGCGCCACATATCACATGAAGGACTCTGCTTATTTTGTTAAGCGCACGCCACACTACGGCTTTGCAACCAAGGGTGGTAATAATGGAGAAAGCCATAACCACAACGACGTTGGCTCCTTCATTTTTGCAAGAAACAATCACCAAATCCTTTGCGACCTTGGCGCAGGTCCATACAAAACTGGCTACCACGAAAACGCAAGATATACCTTCTTTAACCCCTCTGCCTTTTCTCATAATATTCCATTCTTTGACGGTGTTGGTCAGGACGGTGTCCGTCGCGATAACGTTTATCTGAACGTAAACGAGGATAACTCGGTTGTATCAATGGACTTTACAAACGGATATGGTCAAGATTACCTAAAAAAAGCCGAGCGTACCTTTACACTAAGTGATGATAAAATAGCGCTTTGCGACAAATTTATCCTAACTAAGGAAAGCGTAATAACAGAACGCTTCGTTTCCGTAATCGAGCCAAAAATTGTTGGCAACAAGGTAATTATTGAGGACACAACTCTTGAATGTAAAGAGGGTATAATACCAAATATTTCTATCCACGAGGCAGAAACCCACATAGGCGAGGTAAAGTTTAACGCATACCTAATCGACTACGTTTTACCCACAGGAGTGTGTGAATTTAACCTTTCAATTAGTACAAAATGAAAAATATGGTCGATTTTCGACCATATTTTTTTCAGATACTGTAACTAGCCTTTTATATTTCCCGTCATTATTTATGAAAGGAGTGATTCCTATGAAAAGGCTAAGTATAATTCTTTTGTTGCTATTTGCACTTGCCTTGGGTAGCTGTGGCACACCACCTCCACAAAGCGAAACGGGCAATGAGGACACAACGCCAAATACGACCATCACAGACACGTCAACCGACACAGGCATAACAACTAATAGCCAAGTGGTCGATACCTCTACACAAGGTGGCTTAATAGATGACCCCTCCCCTGAATTGCCAAGCGACCCACAGCCTGATACAATTGACCCTGTGCTTATAAAGCTAGACAAAGTCCTAGCCGATGCAATTAGTGGCTACGAGAGTCTTACCACACTTCACGACATAATTATTATAAAGGAGGATGGCTCCCTTATCCTTGGTGCAATGCTTTATAAATCAGCAAAGAACACAACCTATACCTCTGAGTTAGTAAATAGCCTTGACGGCGACTTTAATGGTAGCATAACAAGGAAGGAAATCCGTACACTTGATGACGATTTTCTTGGAATTGACACAATCTATGGCAAGTCCTACTACCTACCAGAGGGCGACGGCTGGCGCCGTTATGACGGCTCTTATCTTGAGGAATCAATCTTTTCCTTTAT
>JAFTXZ010000027.1 GCA_017461385.1 Clostridia bacterium
AACCTCCTTACCATCGCTGAACTTAACTACAACTGTGCAACCGATATTGATATGGTTAGCTGCGCCCTCCTCAATGGAGATAACCTCACCATTCTTAATCATTGCCTCAAGCTCAAGAATACGAGCTTCAACCTTAGCCTGCTGGTCTCTTGCCTCATCGTACTCACTGTTTTCTGAAAGGTCGCCGAAATCTCTTGCTGTCTTAAGCATTTCCTTGATTTCAGCACGTCTTATAGTTTTTAGATAGTCGAGCTCGTCAATTAACTTTTGAAAGCCCTCTTGTGTATATTTTGTCTTTTTCTCTGCCATTTGTTTTTCCCTTAGCCTTTCGTTAGTTGTTTGCCAATGCTGAGCAAGCTCTTTCCAGCTGATTATCCTCTGCATCAGTAATTTCAAAATAATTTTTATTTTCAAGAGAGCTATCAAGCTCAACCTCGATATCTGGTGTAATTCCCACACCGTCATAGTTAGGTGACTTTGGTGGGTTGTAAAGATTTGTGGTCATACGCAAGCCCGATCCGTCCTCTAGCATTACAACGCTTTGCATAGAGCCCTTGCCATAGGTGGTTGTTCCAACAACGATTGCCTTTTCGTAATCACGAAGCGCACAGGTGAATAGCTCCGCAGCGCTTGCCGTGTAGCCATCTGTCAAAACTGCCATTGGTACGTCAATTGAGCCAGCCTTGGACCTATGAGTCTGTAAAACGTTTCCGTCCTTATCAGTTGTATAAACTATATCGCCCTCTGGCAATAGATAATCAAGCACATCAACAGCAGAATCAAGTGTTCCGCCACCATTACTTCTCATATCGAAAACCAAGGAGGTACAGCCATCTGCCAAAAGACTTGATACTGCATTCTTGAATTGAGCAGGCATTGTATTATTGAACTCCAAAATACGAATTACTCCAATACTCTCGTTAAGCGCGTATTTATGGTAGTAAACCGTTTCAGTTTCAAATTTTGCTCTTGTAGCAACAAGGGTAATTTCCTCACCGTCGCGCAAAATTTTGAGCTCAACAGTAGTTCCCTCCTTGCCAGCTACGCGATTAAGTGCCTCGTAATAGCCGATTTCCTTAACGCTTGCGCCGTCAATTCCCACAACAATATCGCCCGTTTTAATTCCTGCTGTTTGAGCAGGAGAATCCTTCATTACAGTTAAAATTTTAACACATTGTGTTTCCACGTCCATGCTTACATAAACGCCAATTCCTACGGAGTTACCCTCTGCATCACCAATCAATGCAGAAAAGCCATCTCTTGTATAATATTCACCGTGGGCATCTCCCACGCCTGCAATATAGCCGTTTGCTACCATATAGGTAAGGTCAGCATTTGAAATATCATCGCCCCTTACGTAGTAGGTACGATAATACAAATCAAGCTGAGCAAGCTTAAGGTACATTTCATAATTCCTTTGCTCCTCGGGAAGTGAAGCATACATATCCACTATGCTGGAGAACACCTCGGCACCCTCCATTGCGCCCTCAAGCTTATTATTATAGGAATTATTCAGCTGGGCAATTATAAGATTGTTTGCAATGCCCATAACGCTTGCAGTACCGCCAATTGCAACAACCACAGCCAATACAACTGCTATGATTGCGTGCTTTATGCTAATTTGCTTATCCATTTTTATCCTCTTATTAAAATTTCAGCTAAAGCAAAGAGGTCAGATTAATATTTAATTGGCTTAGATGTTAGATAACGCTTAACCATCAATGCAACCTTGAAGGTGATTGCGTGGTCAAATTGACGCAAATCTAGGCCTGTTAGCTTTCTGATTTTTTCAAGTCTGTACACAAGTGTATTTCTGTGTACAAATAGCTTTCTTGAGGTTTCTGATACGTTTAGGTTGTTGTCAAAGAATACCTGAATCGTTTGAAGCGTTTCCTTGTCAAGTGTATCTAGGCTACCATGCTTAAACACCTCGGAAAGGAACATTTCGCAAAGTGTAGTTGGAAGCTGATAAATCAAACGACCAATACCGAGGTTTTCGTAGCTGATAACCTCCTTCTCGCTTTCAAATACCTTACCTACCTCAATTGCAATTTGAGACTCCTTGTAGGAGCGTGCAAGGTCCTTAACGTTTGACACGATTGTACCAATACCAATGCCTACCTTGCAATAAAATTCTGCACTTGTAGTATCAGCAATATTTTGAGCAATCTGCTCAACGTCACCAGGAGTTGCATCCTGATCAAGACTCTTAACAATTACTATGTCCTGCTCGCCTGTGCTTATTACAAAATCCTTTGATTTGTCAGGGAACATATTTTGAATAATGTCGTAAGGCAACATTTCTGTTCTTGTGTAGAATCTCACAAGCAACACAGCTCTTGGCTCGTTACCATCGAAATGAAGCTCCTTACTCTTTGCATAAATATCACTTGGCAAAATGTTGTCCATAATGATATTTTTGATAAATGAGCTTTTATCGCACTTTTCGTCATAATAGCTCTTAATGTTGGAAAGTGTAATTGAGAGAATTGAAGCATACTTTTCAGCAGCCTTGTCCTCACCCTCTACAAATACCATAAATTCTGGCTTTGCACTTGTACCAATGTGATGATAGGTGTAGCCCTCAATCACCATACGGTCGTTTGTGAAAACCATTTCTTCCTTAACCCTTGCACGGTTCTCGCCGATTAAGGAAAGCTCGCTACATGCAATTACAAAGCCACCGTCGTCAACAACACCGATAACCCTATCAACTGCATCGTGCATTTGATGAATAACGCCCTGGAATAATCTGTTTGACATAATATACCTCCAGACAAATCTGTCGTTTTTGTGCATTTTGTGCACATCGTATATCTATATTACACTATAATCATTAAAAAATCAATAGTGTTTTTGATATTTTTTTGTTTATTTTGCTATTTTTATTGTGAAAGTGCCCAAAAATCAGAGCTCAGTTTCGTACACAATGCACGCAAGAGCAAAGGCTGGCGCAGTTTCGCAACGCAAAATTCTCTTGCCTAAGCCTACGCTTTTTATTCCACTAGCCTTTATTTGCTCAGCCTCCTTCACGCTAAAGCCTCCCTCGCTTCCAACGATTAATGCAATAGTATCAAGGGGCTTTATGCCTGAAAGCACGCTTTTGATGGTTTCTCCATTTTCTGCCTCGTAGCAAAATAGAACTACGTCCTTACCCTTTGCGTCCTCTATCATTTGGCTAAACGATAGGACAGGCTTTATTTCAGGTATTAAGCCTCTGCCACTTTGCTTGGACGCTCCCTCGGAGATTTTTTGCCACCTGGCTATTTTTTTGTCTTGGTCCTTTTTATCAAGCTTTGCTATGCACCTTTCGGAATTAAAGGGTACTATTTCAAAAACGCCACACTCCACCGACTTTTGGATTATTGTTTCCATCTTATCGCTCTTTGGAAGCGCTTGGTAAAGAGTTATTTTATGGCTTGGCTCAGTATCGCATTTCTCTTGGCTATCAATTTTTGCCACAACCTCTTTATCCTGTATAAATTCAACAAGGGTGCAATTGTAAAGGTTGGATTGCATATCTACCACCTCTATTTTTTCTCCCTGCGCCATGCGAAGCGCCCTTGCGATATGGTGGGCATCCTCGCCTACTATACGTATTAAATCCTTTTCAATTTGATTTTGTCTTATAAAAAACCTTGGCATTTTATCTCCTCCGTAGTAAGTCTTGTGCTTTTTATCTCTTTCCCCACACAACGGGGAGTCCATCTAAATTCCAATCCTCGTCCCAGCCATCTGGCTTTTCGGTAGCCTCTGCATATATTGTACAGTTATTGCAAAAGGCAAAGGCGCCCATTCCAATTTTTTCAACCGATAGGGGGATAAAGATTTCCTTTAGTCTTACACAACCAAAAAACGCATTTTCTCCGATTGATACAATGCTGTCGTGCAGGGTAACAGACTCAAGCCCTGTCATTCCACAAAAGGCGCTTTCAGATATTTCGCTAACTCCCCTCGGAATAGTCAGCTCTTTAATTTTGCTACAGCCACAAAACACATTGCTTTCAATGGTATTTATTCCGTCGTGAAGCTTAACATACTCAAGTCCGCTACAGCCCTCGAAGGTATTTTCCTGAAGCTGAGTAACGAAGACGGGTATTTCAATTTTCTTAAGCGACAAGCACCCCTCAAAGGCATGTGAGCCGATAAACATAACAGAGTCAGGCAGGCTTATAGCTTCTAGCCTTTTACAGCTTGCAAAGGCATAGTCGTAAATCATACTGAGCGAATTTGGCAATTCGATGCTTGTAATGTAGGTAATATCCAAAAATGCCTCTTGCCCTATTGTATGAACGTCATCCGGCACAATAATTTGTCTATCTAAGCCTAAATATCCCGATAGCACACCGTCATAAATCAAAAAGCCATCCACAAAAGCCACCTCCTGTCTTTTTATATTATAATAGTATCATTATCTATTGTTTTTGTCAATAAAAAAGCAAGAGGTGTGTCCTCTTGCTTTTTGTTTATGCTAAATCGTTATAGGATACAAAGCTATATTTTGCACCAGTATCAGGGGCATTTGCCTGTAGGTAAGAAACCTTGCTTCCGTTTTCGATAACGTAAGCGCCGAGAGCTATTTTTGTATTCTTAAGATTATCAGTTTCAAAGCCTGTTACCTTGATTGCGAAAATATCGTAGCTATACTTTGAAAAATCAACGCTTGCAACACCCTTTGTTGCTGTGCCGTCTGCATTTATAATTTCCTTATCAACCTTTTCCTCGCCAACTGTTTCTTGTGCGTTTTGTTGTGCTACGGCAAATACGCCATATTTTAGACTCTTTCCTGTGTTAGTGTACTCATCAAGTGCGTCATAGTTTATTACGAAGCTGATTGAAATGCCACCACTTGCATATTCTTGCGCTGAGTAGCCAAGACAGATAAAGATGGCGGGTACTTCCTCGATTACTGTGTGTGTACAGCCTTCGTTTGTGCATACTGTCGTTTTTGCGCCTGCTTTGTCAAAGCTTGAGTACGAAGTTGAAGTGAATTCGCTATGAACAGGGTTTTCCTTAGGTATGTTTACCGAATTACAACGTGTGCAATTGATTACGCAAGGATTAGTATCGTTAAGATGCTCTCCGTCATAGTAATAGTTGCAGTGGTTGCCGTATGTTATGGTAGCTTTGGAAAATGCAGTGGAAATAGAGTTAACTATTGAATCTGTTGCTTGACCGGTGTAAACAATCTCGGTTAGATATAAGGTCATATCAAGGGCTTTGGGGTCAATGCTTGTTATTCCACTGTGTAAAACAACCTGATTCAAGCCAGGGCTCCAGCAAAATTGTGATGCTTTAATGCTTGTTACTCCAAGTGGGACTGTAAACGAACCGATTTTCTTTGCTTCAGAAATTGTGCCCATATATGTTACTGAGTTAGGCAAATAAAGTGTTTCTAATGAGCCTAAGCCGGTTTGGTTTGCTCCACCACCGCCTGCTCCGCCAAAATACTCAAAGCCCTCAGGGAAGATTAACTCCTTCAAATTTGGGCAATTGTAAAACTGATTCGCTTCTGTTCTTTTCAAGCTCTTTGCATTTGTCATATCAATGGTTACAAGAGAGGAACAACCATAAAATGCATATCCACCGATGCTTACGCAATCCCTTGGTACGTTTGTCCATTCAAGTCCGTGAGAGGTGTAAAACATATTTCCACTAATTTGAGTCAACGTATCAGGGAAGCGTACATATTTAAGGTCGTTATATCTACTAAAAATATCCCCAGTTACCACTTGCACGTTTTGTGGAACCTCAGCTCTTATAACACTATTTTTATAATATCATTTTTTTGTTATTTCGTTGAGCTGTGAGAAGTCTGTGGTTGTGTTAACGTTGTTTGTAAAAATGTAGTATGCAGGGTAAGTATGATATTCAGTTCCATCAAAAAGCACTACTCTTGATGTGAAGGTGTCTGCCTTACCGTCGTCGCCGAATACTGATTTTTCATTCATTCCTGCAACAATTTCTACTTCGCCGAATTCGTTTGTTGTCGCTGCGCTTATTGAAACGGCAAATAAGCACAAAAGCATACATAAAATCGCCAATGTCAAACTTAGTTTCTTCATTTTCTTTCTCCTTAACTTTTAATTTTTCATAATATTCGCGAGGGATAACAAAATTAAATAAATTCTTTTGGTATTTCCAGCAGTTCTCCGCCTCGTTTCGCTGATTCGGCAGCAATTATACCGGGAAGAGAAATTCTAATACCCATATCAACGTCGATTGGTGGGTCGGTGTCCTCAATTATGCATTTAATAAAATCTCGTATCATTTTAGCATCTACGCCACCATGTCCGTAAACGTCGCCTGTGTTTGATAGCTTAACAGGAATTTCAAAATACTTCTCAAAGGTATTAGGCACCTCGTACATTTTAGCAAAGGACGTTGCTTCCTCAAGAGGCTTTGTTTTGTCTGTCATAATAGAGCCCTTTGTTCCATATAGTGCAAAATTATGGTCGTAACCAACGTACATACCAAAGCCGATGAAAATACGAATTACAGCACCCTTAGCAGTTTTGAATATTGCTATTCCGTTTTCGTCGTTCTTGCTATATTGGTTATATTTAGCTGAGTCCGGCACCATACAGGAAACACTAACTACATCGTCGTCCATTATGTAAAGAAGTGGACCTAAATTGTGAGTTAAGTAGGTTATTGCCGGGTTATAGCTTCTCCAGTGATTTTCTGGATTATATGGCTTTATTTCATCAGGATGGATTGCGTGTAAATATTCAGACTCGGCGTAAAGAATATCGCCAAATTTTCCATCCTCACGCATCCTTTTCCATGCCTCTATAAATGCCCAATAAAAGCAGTTTTCTCCTGCCATATATTTAAGCTCGGGGTGTGATTTTACGGCGTTTCGAAGAATTTTTGCTTCTTCTAACGTTTCTATTACAGGAATTTCACTCAAAACGTGCTTGCCTGCCTCCAATGCCATTAAGGTATGCTTTGTGTGAAGTGGCTTGTCAGTTGCTATATAAACTGCGTCTATATCGCTTTTCAAAAGCTCCTCTATGCTGTCAAAGCATAGGAGGTCCTTCACTCCGTTTTTCTCATAATCCTTCCTGCAAGCCTCAAGGGTTTCCTTGTCGCTATCGGCGATAGCACGAATAACTACGTTGTCGTCCCCTATTATTGTCCAAGCCACGTAAGCGCCTCTTTTAAGTCCCACTACACCTAGCTTTATTACCTTGTTTTCCATACTGTACTTCCTTTTCTGTATTGCCTTTAAGTAATTTTTTTCGCACTGATGTAAAATAGAATACCACTCCGATTAATATGGGCACAAGCTCTGCAAGGGTTGTGCCAAACCAATATCCCATATATCCCCAGTCTAGTAAAACACCAAAAACAAATGCTAATCCAATTCTTGCAACAATTGCATCCAGCAGGGCAACTATTAAGTTGATTCGTTTATTTCCGCTTCCATCAATTAAGGCTCTTGTTATAGGTCGAAGTCCTGCATTAACTAAAGAAAAAACTAAAATGGGTAAATACGGATATACTAATTCAAGAACATTTGCCTCTTTTGTAAATATACCAAAAATCGAAATCGGACACGCAAGAAATAGTATAATGAGCAACGCAGAAACAGACAAGGAAACGACTCCTACGCGTATTAGTGTGCCATTCACTCGCTTTAGCTTTCCTGCGGCAATATTCTGCCCTATTATCATTGCTCCTGCAGTCGC
>JAFTXZ010000028.1 GCA_017461385.1 Clostridia bacterium
GCGCTACCACCGAAAACGCCAAAGCTCATCATTCCACCCTGTCCCTTAGGCATATACTTCATAGCAAGAGCGTGGTATGGATTGCTTTCAAGGGAAGCATGCTTAACCCATTCAACCTTTGGATGCTTGCTTAGATACTCTGCAACCTTTTTTGCGTTTTCTGAGTGTCTTTCCATTCTGAGTGCAAGGGTTTCCATACCAAGGTTTGTAAGGAACGCATTTTCCGGACTCATAATAGCGCCTAAATCTCTCATCATCTGTACTCTGCACTTAACGCCAAAGGCAGTTTTGCCAAGGCTGGAGTAAACAAGACCGTGATAGCTTTCATCTGGCACTAAAAATTCCTTGTATCTGTCAGTTGAACTAAAATCAAAGTTTCCACCGTCAACAATTACACCACCAAGTGCAACTGCGTGTCCGTCAAGATATTTAGATGAGGAGTAAATAACAATATTTGCACCAAAATCCAATGGTCTGCACAAAACAGGTGTTACAAGAGTGTTATCAACCATAAATAAAACCTTGTTACGCTTTGCAATATCAGCAAGCTTTTCAAAATCCAAAACAACGATTGTTGGGTTGGCAATAGTCTCTGCAAAGATAACTCTCGTCTTGTCGTCAACTAGCCTTTCGATGTTCTCCTTTGAATCATCTGGGTCAAAGAAACGACACTCTATGCCATATTTTGGCAAGGTAACGGAAAATAAATTGTAGCTTCCGCCGTAAATTGCACGGGAAGCAACCACGTTGTCCCCTGCTCCGCAAACGTTCAAAATAGCAAGAAGCGTTGCACTCATACCGGAGGCAGTTGCAATTGCAACAGTACCGCCGTCAAGAGCGCAGAGCTTCTTTTCGAGAGCGTCAACGGTTGGGTTTGCAAGCCTTGTATAGAAGTAGCCGTCTGCCTTCAGATCAAATAAATCTGCAAGCTCGCTTGCCTTTTCGTAATAGAAGGTAGTGCTTTGTACTATTGGCACGACTCTGGGCTCACCACTCTTTGGAGTGTAGCCTGCTTGCACGCATAATGTATCTAGCTTTTTCATAATAAACTCCTTTTAGTTTCTTAAGCTATGAATTGGAGCAGGGATTCTGCCACCACGCTTAATAAATTCCTCTGATGAATAATCGCTCAGCTTCATAATTGGAGCATAGCCCAAAAGTCCACCGAACTCAACAACCTCGCCAACGCCCTTACCATAAACAGGAATAAGACGCACTGCAGTTGTCTTGTTATTTATAACACCAATTGCAATTTCATCAGCAATAATACCACTAAGGGTTGATGCGCTTGTATCTCCAGGTACTGCAATCATATCAAGTCCAACGGAGCAAACAGCCGTCATAGCCTCTAGCTTTTCAATTGATAATGCACCGTTTTCAACGGCAGAAATCATTCCTGCGTCCTCAGAAACAGGGATAAACGCACCGCTTAAGCCTCCAACGTGAGATGATGCCATTACTCCACCCTTCTTAACTGCATCGTTAAGCATAGCAAGGGCAGCAGTTGTACCATGCGTACCACACTTTTCAAGTCCCATATTCTCAAGAATATGCGCAACGGAGTCGCCCACTGCAGGGGTCGGAGCTAAGGATAGGTCGATAATTCCATAAGGAGTATCAAGACGCTTTGACGCCTCATAAGCAATAAGCTGACCAACCCTTGTAATCTTAAATGCGGTTTTCTTGATTACGTCGGCAAGACGGGAAAAATCGCAAAAGCCCTCGCGCTTAATAGCAGAGGCTACAACGCCTGGGCCAGAAACGCCAACGTTAATAACAGTGTCGTTTTCACCCATACCATGCATTGCGCCTGCCATAAAGGGGTTGTCCTCTGGAATATTTGAAAATACAACCAGCTTTGCACAGCCAATTGAATCATTATCTCTTGTTAAGTATGCAGTTTCCTTCATAATCTCGCCCATGCGAGCAACTGCGTCCATATTTATACCAGCCTTTGTGCTTGCCACGTTTACGCTAGAGCAAACCTTAGTCGTTGAAGCGAGCGCCTGAGGAATTGACTCAATAAGATTTTTAGCACCCTTTGTCATTCCCTTTTGAACAAGAGCGCTGAAGCCACCGATAAAGTTAATGCCCACCTCATTAGCAGCTCTTTCAAGAACCTGAGCTAAGCGAACGTAGTCCTCGACGTCTGCACAAGCTCCAACAAGCGAGATTGGAGTTACTGACACGCGCTTGTTAATAATAGGAATACCGTAGGTTGCTTCAAGGTCGTTTGCAGTGGAAACAAGATTTTTTGCACTTTTTGTGATTTTATCGTAAATCTTTTCCTCTAATCTTTTTTGGTCGTCGCTTACGCAATCAAGCAGGGAGATACCCATAGTAATAGTACGAATATCAAGATTTTCCTGCTTAATCATATTGACGGTTTCTAGAATATCGTTTATGTTTATCATTTTTTACCTCTTAAATTCTATGCATTGAGTTGAAAATGTCCTCGTGCATAGCACGAATGTCAAGATTTTTCTTTTCCCCAAGGAGCGCAAGCTCCTTTTGGAACTTAGCAAAATCAGCTTCCATTTTATCTATTTCAACAAGCATAATCATTGCAAAGTAATCCTTCAATACGCTTTGAGTGATATCAACAATATTTGCCTTATGCTTAGCACACTCAGCGCTAACCTCGGCAATAATTCCAACAGAGTCCTTTCCAATTACAGTTACAACAGCCTTCATTTCTTCTCTCCTTATTTTTTAATATATAAAGTATAGCATTTATTTATTTTAATGTCAAGGCTTATTTGCCCCATTTTGCTTCTTAAAAAAGCGGGACAAGGTGGTAAAGCTTTCAAAAATTCCAAAGTGTACCGGTCAGTACCACTTTTTTCTGTCAGAATAGAGATAGGGAAGCAAGAAAGGAGGAAAAATGACCCTAACAATAGACCAGCTTGTAGAGAAAAGGCACATAAGCTGGTATCAAACCCGAGATATCATAAGGGATAGTGAAATTTGCACAGCTATTGCAGATACAATCCTTGAAACAAAAGCACTTCGAGAGCAAATTCTCAAAAAGCCATACCTCTTAATAGAGGCATGCTTCACCGTCGTTGACAAAAACAAGTGTTGCGTTCCCTTTATACTTAACGAGGTGCAACGGGATTTTATCTCTCAGCTTGAAAAGCACGGCACGGAAAAGCCATATTTCATTTTGAAGGGCAGACAGCAGGGCTTTACCACGCTGATTACTGCTATTCAGCTTGCCTATGCAATTACCACAAGGAACTTCTCAGGCTTTACGCTGGCAGACCGAGAGGACAACGCAAAGGCAATCTTTATAGACAAGGCTAAGCAAATGTATTCAAGTCTACCAGAAAGATTAAAGCCAACTGAGAAGCTAAACTCTGCAAGCGAGCTTTTTTTCGAGAGGCTTAACTCCTCTTGGAGAGTTGCAACGGCAAGCTCAAACATAGGAAGAAGCAGAACTCTTTCCTTTATACACTATTCTGAGGTTGCCTTTTACAAATGCCCCTTAAGCGATTTACAAAAATCAATTCAAGAGGCTGCTACTGCAAACGCCCTTTGCGTTTACGAAACCACGGCAAACGGCTTTAACGAGGCAAAATCCCTGTGGGACAGTGGTGCTTGTGTTAATCTTTTCTACCCCTGGTGGAAAACTGCTGAATATGAGGACAGGAGTCTGGAATTCTTAAAAAAGCCGACCCAGTGGCTAAAAGAGCGCCTTGATAGCCTCAAGGAGATAGGCTTGCACGAATATCAACTAGCCTGGTATGCCAGAAAATATTTTATGTATATCGACAAAAGCACCATTAAGCAGGAGTATCCCTGTACAGCAGAGGAGGCTTTTCTTTCAAGTGGCGAGTGTCTTTTTGATAAGGAGGCTATTTCTAACTATCTAAGTAGCTTTAACGTGCCTAAAATCCGCGGTGTTTTCACCTACGATACGAAGCACGAGCCAATCAAGGATGACTTTGGAAACCTTATGGGCTTTCAAAAGGTTATTACGAACATCAAATTTCTGGAAAAGGAGGACGGCTATATTTCAATCGTTGCTCCTCCCTATCATGCAAAATCAGGGCAGGGAGAGGAGAAAAAGCCTTACGTTATAGGTGCCGACACTGCAGGAATCGGCAAGGACTTCTTTGCAGCTAAGGTTCTTGATAACACAACCGGCATCTGCGTTGCAACTCTTAGAAAACGCAAAATGGACGAGGACGTGTTTGCAAAACAGCTTTATTGTCTAGGAAGATACTACAATGATGCGTTGATCGCAGTTGAAACCAATTATTCCAGACATCCGGTAAGAGTGCTTAGAAAGCTAGGCTATCCAAACATCTATCTTTCTAAGGGAAAAACTAACACTCAGGACAGATACGATAGCTATTATGGCTTTCTGACAACTGCCGTTTCAAGACCTATTATTCTTGCTAATCTCGTTGAGGTTATGCGCGAAAACATTCGGCTGGAAACTGACAGAGTAACTCTTTTTGAAATGCTTCACTTTGTAAGGCATTCAACGGGAAAATATTCAGCCTGTGAGGGAAGCCACGACGACCTAATAATGGCTTCCGCGATCGCCCATTTTGTAAGAAGCGATTTTTCTCAAAAAATTGAAAGCTTCGACACAGAGTCGAGCTTTTTGACAAATTCCTTTACCTTCGAGCTTCCCGAGCAAAAAGATTTTATGGAGTGGTAAAATGACAAAAACTAAGCAAATTTTAGAGCTTACTGCCCGAGTTGAAAGGCTTGAGAGCATCGTAAACTCAATTACTGGTAGCACCGTACAAAAATCAGAGGATGACTCCCCTTCTTATAAGGAGGTGATTGATCAATGGCTCAATGGCAAGGACAAGAGCTAGACAAGAAAACTCACCTTTGGGAGCTATACGAAAAGGGGCTTGATTTTCAAAATCAGATAGGCTTACGCGACAGTTTGCCGACCTACGTAAGCTTTTACGAGGGAAAGCAGTGGCCCAACCCAACGCCAAGCACAAAAAATCTACCAAGACCGGTTATTAACATAGTGAAGATGATTTGCAGAAGCAAAAAGGCGTCAATTCTTTCAACACCAGTCAGAATTCATTATAAGAGCTACTCTCCCCTAACTGACACGGGCGCCTTTAACGATTTTGCAAGCTACGTTCTTAAGGAGCTAGGTCAAGAGGAGCTTGACAAGCAGGCTATCGATGACGGAGTTAAAAAGGGCTCATACTTCTATCATTATTATTGGGACCCGAACGCCTCAGGAATTGACGGTCAAGCTACAGGTGGTGTAAGATGCGAGCTAATTGACCCCTTGAACATCTTCTTTTCCGACCCAAGCGAGCTAAACGAGCAAAAGCAGGACTGGATTTTAATCGCTTCTCGTCGCTCACTGGAGAAAATCGCTACACTCTGCGACAAAAATATAAGCACCTCTACCCTTAAAAGCGATGAGGGCGAAAATTTATACGGCACAAGGGAGCAAAATGCCGACAAAACAGCTACTCTTTTAACAAGGTACTTTAAGCAAAACGGCGAAATTTATTGCGAGAGAGCAACCAAGGAGCAAATTATAAATAAGCCCTTTAGAATAACACCAAATAGCGACAACGTAGCTGGCGAAGCTCAAAATGACAAAGCTATACAGGACAAGGGTGCAAGTCCAAGCAACACAAACGAAAGCGTTGCAACGCTTTTTCCGATAGTTTGTGGATATTATGAAAGAAAGGAGAGCTCCATATATGGACTTTCTGAGGTTGAGGGCATAATTCCGAACCAAAAGGCTATCAATTTTAATATTGCCATGAGCCTGCTCAACGCTCAGGAGTGTGCTTGGGGCAAGTACATTGCTCTACCAAATGCTCTGAAAAATCAAAAAATATCAAATTCACCAGGTCAGGTGCTAATCGACTACTCTGG
>JAFTXZ010000029.1 GCA_017461385.1 Clostridia bacterium
CCTTTGTTCGGAGGGGAAGGGGGCGATTCCCCTGTGAGGGGAAATGTCGCAAAGCGACAAAAGGGTTGCGCCCTGCCAAAGGGACGCTCTGCTGGTGGATGAGGTGTAGCCTCTAAAGAGGCGTCTACACAACGCAAAGTAGTCAATCGTCAACTGAGAGTGGACAAAAGTAAACTAAAAGTAGTCAACCGTCAACCGAGAGTGGACAAAAGTAAACTAAAAGTAGTCAATCGTCAGCCTCCCGTGGGGGTGGGGTGTAACTTCTTAGATGTAAGAAGCTACACATAAGAAGTGCCACGTATAAGAAGTTATGTGTAAGAAGTTACACATAAGAAGTGCCACGTATAAGAAGTTATGTGTAAGAAGTTGCACATAAGAAGTCCTTTATTTGCTAAAAATCCTGTCAACCCCTATCTGCCCTCTCTGTCAGAAGTGATAGATAGGAAGTGATATATCACTAGTGATAGATAAGTAGTTATCTATAAGAAGTGATATGGATTTCCTAGTGAAATTAAGCTTGCATTTTATAAAAGGTGTTGCTTATTTTTGGGAAAACGCTTGCTTGTTTTTGTAAACGCTTTATCAATTCCATAAAAAAAGCGAGCATTTCTGCTCGCTTTTATTATTCCTTGATTTGCAAGGACTTCCTCGTTAGAGGATTGCATTGCAAAGCCACGCGTTGTTTTACTCTCTAGGTGCTACCTTGGAGGCGATTTGTGCTGGTACCTCCTCGTAACGAACAAAGTGGAACGTGAAGCTTCCACGGCCTTGAGTCATTGCACGAAGTGAAATTACGTAGTCGGTCATCTCTGCCTTTGGCACCTCTGCCTCTACTACTGTATATTTTGGATGGGTTGCGTCTGGCTCCATACCTAAAACTCTGCCACGGCGCTTATTAAGATCACCCATTACGTCACCAACCATAGCCTCGGGCACGCTAACCTTAAGTGTGCCAATTGGCTCAAGCAATACAGGAGATGCGTTTACCAGCTCCTTATACGCTAGCCTTGCTGCAAGCTTAAAGGAAAGCTCGTTAGAGTCAACGTCGTGGTATGAGCCACCTGTTAAATCTGCCTTCAGGTTAACCATTGGATAGCCAAGAAGCACGCCCTGAAGCATAGCCTCCTGTAGTCCCTTTTCAACTGCTGGGAAGTAGCCCTTTGGAACCTCACCGCCTACAACTGAAGTTGTAAAGGTAAGTCCCTCCTCCTCACCGCGGGAGAAGGTAATCTTAACGTGACCGTACTGACCTGCACCGCCAGATTGCTTTTTGTGCTTGCCCTCAACGGAAATTGTCTTTCTTATCGTTTCTCTATATGCAATCTTAGGCTGAACCAGTGTAACGTTTACGCCATAACGGGACTTTAGTCTTGCAACTATAACGTCAAGATGAACGTCACCAACGCCCTTTAGGAGCAATTCGCCTGTTTCTGCAAAGTTTTCGTATTTCAAGGTCTTATCCTCGTCAAGCATCTTGGAGATTGCGTTAGCAACCTTATCCTCATCCTTGGAGTCAACCTTAATTGCCATTGTCATATTTGCCTCTGGGAATACTATTTTTGCGTACTCTGTGTCGGATTTTTCACAAAGAGTATCGTTTGTATTAGTATTTTGAAGCTTAGAAATTACACCGATATCACCACAAGCTAAGGAGTCAACCTCGGTTTGCTTCTTACCGCAAATTGTGTAAATCTTTGCAAACTTCTCAACCTGTCCTGTAGTAACGTTTTTAAGAGTCATATCCTTCTTAAGCTCGCCATTCATAACCTTATAGAAGGAAACTCTGCCAACGAATGGGTCAGCAATTGTCTTGAATACGAATAGCTTACACTCGCCCTCACGCTCGATAGCAACATCGTCGCCGTTTACGTCCATTTCAACCTTTTTAGCTGTGTGTCTTGGGAAGGACTTTGCAATAGAGGTAAGGATTGAATAAATACCTCTCATATTGGAAGCACTACCTGCCCAAACCGGAACGATTGAGCCTGTAATCATACCCTCGTGGAGAGCATTTTCGCACTCCTCCTGAGAAAACTTTTCACCCTCGAAGAACTTTTCAAGAAGCTCCTCGCTTGTCTGCGCAACCGCCTCCATAAAGATTTCCTCATACTTTTGGGCAATTTCAAGACGGGACTCAGTCATTTCCTCCTCTTGTCTTTCGCCGTTAGGCAGATAACGGAAGCAGGTCATGGTCATCAAATCAACCATCATTGTGCCTGTTGCTTCCTTAATAGGAATAAATACAGGACAAAGATTCTTACCAAACTCATCTCTTAATTGATTGAACACCTTGTCGTAATCTGCATCAGGGTCATCACATTTATTGATAAAGAAGGCTCTTGGAAGTCCTGCCTGAAGTGCGTTGTACCAGCCGATTTCAGTACCAACCTCCATGCCTGATTTTGCGTCAACGTTAATAAGAACTGCGTCAGCAACTCTTAATGCGCTCTTAACCTCGCCAGCAAAGCCCAGGAAGCCAGGACAGTCAAACAAATTGATTTTTGTACCCTGCCACTCAAGATTGAGCACAGACGTACCGATTGAAATGCCTCTCTTTATTTCCTCGCTATCATAGTCAGAAACTGTGTTACCGTCGCATACACGACCTAAGCGGTCAGTAGCCTTGGCACGCCATAGCATAGCCTCTACTGTTTCAGTTTTACCACTTCCACTGTGACCTAGAATAGCCACGTTTCTAATGTCATTTGTAACATACTTCGCCATTGTAAAATTTCCTCTTTTCTTATGTAGTCAAGCCGTCCGGAATGCGCCTTGCTTATTTTTATATAATGATTGTAGCATAATTTTTTTGCCCTTTCAATATTTTTTGTGCATTTTGTGTAATATTTTTCGTAAATGTCAAAAACTTTGTGCAATATCAACAAAAAAGCGAGCAAAATTATTAGTTATCGGCAAGAGTATTTTATTCGCAAATGAGCCAAAGAGTGAAAATTTTTGAAAAATTATTGTATGCCGATGTGGTTTGTGGTAAAATATAGAAAGAATAAAAAAGGAGAAATCTCAATGATTACCTACAACGATATAAAGCACAATGAAAAAGAAGAATGGGTTTTGGGGTTCTCGTGTTGACTTCATCCGTTGAAAACGGATTTCATTGCAAAGCAATTTCATAACCGAAAATACAAACGCCTCTTTTAGAGGCTACACCTCATTCACCGTCTTTAGACGGTTCCCCTTCTGCACAAGGCACGCCCTAAAGGGTGCCCTCAAGGGGAAGGCTGTTCTCTTAGTTGACGGTTGACTACTATTAGTTGACGATTGTCTACTCTTAGTTGACGGTTGTCTACTCTTAGTTGACGGTTGTCTACTATTAGTTGACGGTTGTCTACTATTAGTTGACGGTTGTCTACTTTGCGTTGCGTAGACGCCTCTTTAGAGGCTACACCTCATCCACCGTCTTTAGACGGTCCCCCTTGCCCCTCGAGGGGAAGGCTTAAGAAAGGAGATTTCTATGATTACCTACAACGATATAAAGCACAATGAAAAAATCAGAGCCTACATAAAAAAGGCAGACGAATCCCTTTTGGCTCTTGGCTTTACTGAGCATGGCTTCGCCCACGTTACATTAGTTGCCGAAAGAGCTGGGAAAATTCTTCAGGCGCTGGGCTATGACGAAAAGACAATTGAGCTTGCAAAAATTTCTGCCTTTATGCATGATATTGGAAATATAGTTAACCGTCGTGAGCATTCACAAAGCGGTGCAGTTATGGCTTTCAGAATACTTGATAATCTTAACCTTGAGCCAAACGATATTGCCGACATAGTAACTGCCATTGGCAATCACGACGAGGGCACGGGCGAGGCAGTTAACCCAATTTCAGCCTCCCTTATCATAGCCGATAAAACTGACGTTAGACGCACTCGTGTTCGTGTGAAGCCAACTGATGCGTCCTTTGATATTCACGACAGAGTCAACTACTCCGTTTACGAATCTCACCTGGACGTAGACAAAGAAGCAAAAACTATTACCCTGTGTCTGAAAATTGACACCGAAATCAGCGACGTAATGAGCTACTTTGAAATTTTCACGGAACGAATGCTAATGTGCAAAAAGGCTGCTAACGCCCTTGGCACGCATTTCAAATTGACTATAAACGACCAAGCGATTATGTAAAGCCCCCCACCTTGCCTCTCTATGACGAGGAAGGCAAGCAACAAATCACGTGCGTAGCACATTTCATTAAACAAAATAGACAAAGAAAAAGCCTTCCAATAACGGAAGGCTTTTGTCTGTATGCTTTTTATTTATTCCCAAATTGTAACTTCGTCATCTACGTAGTGCCAATAATTGCCACTTGTACTTGGCTCGTTTTCACTGTACCAATATACAGGACAATCTGAATAGTTCCATTTACTCTCCCAACCACTTGGCTTGCTTTCAGCCTCGCAGTAAATTGTAAGGTTTGTGCAGCCATCAAAGGCATAGTTTCCAATTGTGGTTACACTATTTGGAATTACTACACTTGTAAGTCCTATGCAAATAGCAAAGGCAGAGCTTCCAATTGTGGTTACTTCATTTCCAATTGTTACACTTGTAAGTCCTGTGCACTCAAAAAAGACAGAGTTGCCAATTGTGGTTACTTTATTTCCAATTGTTACACTTGTAAGCCCTGTGCAGCCCTCAAAGGCATAGCCTCCAATTATGGTTACACTATTTGGAATTTCAACACTTGTAAGACTTGTGCAATGTCTAAAAGCATAGTCTCCAATTGTTGTTACATTATTTGGAATTTCTATACTTGTAAGCCCTGTGCAATCATCAAAGGCACTTTTTCCAATTGTGGTTACTCTATCCCCAATTGTTACGCTTGTAAGACTTGTGCAATATCTAAAAGCATTGTCTCCAATTGTGGTTACGCTATCCCCAATTGTTACACTTGTAAGGTTCTCACAATGATAAAAGGCAGAGGAGCCGATTGTGGTAACTGTATATTCATTACCCTTATAGCTTATCTTTCCCTTTATATTTGATGTAGTAATAGCTGCGCTTTGTCTTTCAACAGTAGTTTTTCCTTCATAAATACTGTATCTTACACCATCATCTACAAGATAAATCTTGCCATCGCTTGCTACATCATTATTTTTACAATTCCAAACAACAGGGCAACCAGAGCGATTCCACAAACTATCCCATCCACTTGGTAGGCTTTCTGCCTCACAGTAGATAGTAAGTCCTGTGCAACCATAAAAGGCAGAGGAGCCAATTGTTGTTACATTATTTGGAATTTCTATACTTATAAGTCCTGCGCAACCACTAAAGGCATAGTCTCCAATTGTGGTTACTTTATTTCCAATTGTTATGCTTGTAAGTAACGCGCAATCCCTGAAGGCATCATTGCCAATTGTAGTTACACTATTTGGAATTTCTATACTTATAAGTCCTGTGCAACCACTAAAGGCACCATTGCTAATTGTAGTTAATCCCTTTGGAAGTGTAATACTTGTTAGATTCAAGCAATCCTTAAATCCATTTTCAACTATTTTCGTAACAGGTGCGCCCTTATACAAGGTTGGAATAACTATATTGCTTAGTTGAGTTGCATTACCGACACCTACGCCATAGGTGCCGTCGTCAAGAGGATAAAAATCAAGCTCGGCTGTTGCCTCCTCGCTCTCTTGTGAGCCATTTTCAAGCTTGCCAAGGTTTTGGCTTGTGCCGTCGGTGTAGTAAATAATAAGCTCACCGTCGACTATTTCAAAGCGCTCAACACCTCTTC
>JAFTXZ010000030.1 GCA_017461385.1 Clostridia bacterium
TTATTACTGAAAACAGCATTGAAATTGACAAAAGCGTTCCAGTTGATTTAAGTGATATAGGAGATTAATATGATTTACAAGAGTTTTAAGGGACTTAAGCTATCTAGCTTAGGCTTTGGAACAATGCGACTGCCACTAATTGAGGGTAGTGATTCGATTGATGAAAATAAGGTTTTTGAGATTTTTGACTATGCTATTGAAAATGGAGTAAACTATTTTGACACTGCTTGGGGCTATCACGGTGGTAATTCTGAGCTTGTGGTTGGTAAAGCATTAAAAAGACACCCAAGAGATAGCTTTTATCTTGCTACAAAATTCCCTGGCTATGACGTTAGAAATTTTGGAAAAACAGAGGAAATATTTGAAAAGCAATTAGAAAAATGTCAGGTGGAGTATTTCGATTTTTACCTTATACATAACGTTTGCGAGGCTAACATTGAGTACTATCTAGATCCACAATACAAAACGGTTGAGTACCTTTTAGAGCAAAAGAAAAATGGCAAAATTCGTCATCTTGGCTTCTCTACCCATGCTAACTTTGAAAATTTCAAGAGATTTCTTGATAGGTATGGGGAGTATATGGAATTTTGTCAGATCCAGCTCAACTATTTAGACTATGAATTTCAAGATGCTAAGGCGAAGCTTGAATATCTAAAGAAGCTTAACATTCCTGTATGGGTTATGGAGCCTGTGCGTGGTGGCAGGCTCGCTAGGCTAAGTGAAAATGAGCTTGCTGAGCTAAATACAATTAGAAATGAAGATGCGCCTGCTGTTGCTTTTAGATTTGTACAAGCAATCAACGAGGTTGTCGTTACGCTTTCGGGCATGTCTGATTTTGAACAGGTTAAGGAAAATATTAAGACCTTTAGCGAAAATAAGCCCCTTAACAAAGAAGAATTTGAAAAAATCCTCGTTCTTGGCAAAAAGATGACTATGGCTGTTCCCTGCACCTCTTGTAGATATTGCACGGAATACTGCCCACAGGGACTCAATATTCCTGACTTAATTTCGCTATACAACGAGCAAGTATTTTCCGGTGGTGGATTTATTGTTGGTATGAGGCTTGCTAATATGGACGAGAGTGAAAAGCCTAGTGCCTGTATTGGTTGTGGTGCGTGTCAAAGCGTTTGCCCACAGGGCATTAAGATTCCAGAGATTTTTGCAGATTTTGTACAACGAAGAAAATAAAAAAAGTGATTGCCAAGCAATCACTTTTTATTTTGCTAATAATTGTTTAATTTTTGATTTGATGCCCTCGTTTGAAATAGAGTAAAGCAATTCCTTGTAGGAAACGTCTAGCTTTCCTTCTTTTATTTGCTTGTAGCTATCACCGAAAATTTTCCACCTTGCTAATGATAAAATGCTATCCTCAATCCAATAGGAAAAGCGTGTTTTTGGAAATTCATGCTCAAGCATTTTCATTCTCACGTAAAGTGGCAAGCCATCCCCCGCATCGTGCCACAAATCCACGAAGGCGTGGCTGAATTTCTCACTGTTTTTATTTTTTATGACAAATTCAAAGGCATCGCTTTTTACAATAGTTATTTTGTGCTTGCTTGGGAATTGCGGCAATATGTTTTTCTCAAATAGCTTAATTACGTTTTCATCTCTTTCAACAATAGTTACAGATGAAACAAGCTCCCTTTGGCTTGCCATATAGGCAAAATAGCCCATTCCAAGTCCGAATACGCACACGTCTCCCACCATTTTTTGAATATGAGGCTTCATTGTTTCAATTTCGTTTGGCTTGATTGCCATCCATTCTACACCATTTTCAAAAACGGTTGGAAAGGAAAACGTCTCGCTAAAAAAGCCAATTTGTGGAATCTCGAGGTAGTCCTTCTCCACAGTTATATCCTTATAAATAAAGCCCTCATAGGGCTTATAGGATTGGTAGCCAAGGCTCCAGCTTTTCAGCTTTTTTGTAGGTATTTTTATGTTTTTATAGTAGGGGTCGGATTTATAGTCCTCGGCATTTAGCTTTTTTATGGATTTTCTGAAAAAGTCCTTTTCCAGAATTTTGATTATTTCCTCATCATCAGAAAGTGCATTTGCTAAAAAGATTGCAAAGGCGCGCTCCTCGTCTCTATCAAGCTGAGCACCTATTTCCTTCATTATATCTCTAGTTACAAGAGTTGGAAATTCATTCAAATATCCTGCTACGGCTTCACAAGCCAAGAAGTTCTTTTTCCTTACTAACTCTAGCTCCTCAAGAAGCTTTAATTCCTCTTGTGTCATTTTTCAAAGGACGACAAGGCAGAGCCTATAACTGTACTGAATTGTGCATTTTCAGGAATCATAAAGTTCATATTGAACATTTTATTTAGTACGTCAAAGATTTCCTTCGCCTGGGAAATTTGAGTTAAGTTACCAGTTACGACAATATCTCTTAATCCAAACTGCTTTGATGCAAAATATGCAACCATACCAACGGTTTCAAATACCATATTGATAAGTCCTATTGCAAGGTCCCCTTGGGTTGCAATATCATCAAGCTTGCCAAAATTTGAGGCAGTCATCTGACTGCTGAGTCCCATATCCTTTTTGGAAATATCCTTGATTTTTAGGTCAACGTTATTTATATCGCCTGTTTTAGCAAGGTCATCAATATGCTCTATTTTGTTAAGTCCTAAAAGCTTGCCTGAAAGCCCCATAAGAGTACCTCCGCCAACGCCTGTGCCTCCCAGATACTCAGGCTCGCACCCACGCTTTGCGTGAACTAGTGCTGTACCTGTGCCAAGACTAATAATTATAGCCTCGTCAAGTCCTGAGAGATAAAGGCCTCCTAAGCCAATGCTCTTAAACTCAGGTGTTACCTCGCACTTCAGATTATAAATTGGTTTATTTACGTAAGATGAGCCGACGCCTGTAATCATTACTCTTTCTATATCATTAAGTCCCAAGCCATTAGTGTCGGTAAACTTACCAAAGGCACCATAGATTGAGGTAATAGGGTCGTCAGCAGTAACAAACATGGGCTTTATCAATTTCTTTTCACTGTCAAAGCCTACGATTTTAGTGGTGCTTCCACCAATATCTATTCCTATAACTACTCCCATATTTATTCTCTCCTTCTTAGTTTTTTATATTTTACCATAGTATAAGTGAAAAATCAATATATAATGTATATAAAAAAATCGAGGCAATGCCTCGATTTTTTAGTCTAATGCTATTTCGTGTCCCAGCTCTGCTGATTTATAAATAGCCTCAAGGATTTTTACCATATTTACACCCTGCTGTGGTATAAAGTCCGGTTCAGCCTTACCCTCAATAACGTCTATAAAGTGTCTTATATTTTGCTCGTGATGTGGAGGGCAATTATAGTCGTCAATTTGAGGCTTAATTGTAATATTAGTACCACATTCCTCGGTGAACACATCAAATTTTCTATCAATGCCCGACATTCTTGAGCCTGATTTTGTACCACGAAGCTCAACAAACATTTGGTCATTTTCAATGTTAGATGCCCAAGAAAATTCTATTTGCAAGCAAGCACCGTTTTCAAAACGAATAAAGCCCATTGCAAGGTCCTCAACGTCGGTTTTTGAGTATGAGGTATGTGGGAACTTTGAATAGGTGCATCCACTTACTGTAACAGGCTTTGGATTGCCCATTAGGTACATTGCAAGGTCAATAATATGTACGCCAAGGTCGATAAGCGGTCCACCACCCGATTGCTTTTTATCGGTAAACCAACCACCCCAGCCAGGAATACCACGACGGCGAATCCAACCACAGCGACCTGCATAGATTTCGCCCATTTTGTCCTCGGCAATATACTGCTTCAGGAACCTTGTGGTAGGTCTGTAGCGATTATTTCTAATAACCATCAAAACCTTGCCACTTTTCTCTGCTGCCTCCTTCATTTTTTCTGCCTCTGCCACATTTATTGCATCTGGCTTCTCACAGATTACGTGCAAGCCGTTATTTAGTGCATAAATTGCAACCTCAGAATGAAGCACGTTTGGTGTACAAATATCAACCGCATCAAGCTTTTCATTTTGAATCATTTCACGATAGTCTGTATAAAGCTTAGCGTTTGGATATCTTTTTCCGACACTCTCCAGCTTTTTTTCATCTATCTCGCAAATTGCAGTTATTTCCGCATTGTCTATTTTGTCATAGGCACCCATGTGAGGTCCTTGACAGATTTTGCCTGCGCCTACTATGCCGATTTTAACCATTATTTTTCCTCTAGTCTTGCAATCCATGGGCACTCAAGCTTAATACGGCATTGTGGATTAACCCATCTTACTGCGTTTGTAATAATTCTTTGAACGTCCTTATTGTAGAAGGTTGGATATGACTCGTGACCTGGTTGGAAATAGAAAATCTTACCATTTTCTCTTCTCCAGCAGCAAGCAGAACGGAACACCTCACCACCATTGTACCAGCCGATCATAAGTAGCTTATCTGGGTCAGGAATACCGAATGGCTCAGAATAGGTTTCCTCGCCCTCTAGCTCGATAAATCTCTTGTCCTCAAATCCAGCCATAATTGGATGGTTATGGTCAAGAATCCATAGTCTTTCCTTGTCGTCGCTTTCTCTCCAGCCTAGGTTACAGGTTGTGCCCATCAAAAGCTTGAATGGCTTGGAATGGTGCGCAGAGTGTAGGAAAATAATACCCATACCAGCAAGAACTGCTTCCTTAACCTTAATTGCTATTTCATCAGGAACCTGTCCGTGTGCAATGTGCCCCCACCAAATCATAACGTCAGTGTCAGCCAAAAGCTCGTCAGTGATTCCTGCATTTTCTCTTAATTGATTGTTTTCGTCATAAAGTGTTGCTGTTGTTACCTTGATATCCTCATTTGTGCCAAGAAACTCTGCAATTGCGCTATGAATACCCTTTGGATATACCTTTGCAATTCTTTCTTCCTCTTGCTCATGACGATACTCGTTCCAAACTGTTACCTTAATCATAAGAAATACCTCGCGATTGTTTTTTTCTTTAGTATAGCATAGGCACTTTGCTAATTCAAGTAATTACCTTAATTTTATTGACAAATTTTCATAAAAATGGTAACATATTTTTAAGGGGATATGCTACCCCAA
>JAFTXZ010000010.1 GCA_017461385.1 Clostridia bacterium
AAGTGACACTCGAAAACTTGTTTTCGTTAGTGGAACTTATGCACGGGAACAAAGTGAGTCGCAGAGGTGTAGCCTCTAAAGAGGCGTCTACGCAACGCAAAGTTGCACACCGTCAACTAAAAGTAGTCAATCGTCAACTAATAGTGGACAAAAGTAAACGCAAAGTAGTCAAACTGCAAAAATTTTCCTCTACGATTTGTAGAATCCATCAATGTTTTGCAATAAATGGCTGTCAATGTACCATTTTTGGTACATTGGAACATGTAAAAAAGCAAACCGAGCTTCTCAATCAGATTGTTTTAGGTAATTTCCTCTGGAAAAGCAACGCAGAAAACAGCCTTCCCCTTGAGGTGATTCCCCTGTGAGGGCACCCTTTAGGGCGCAAAAAAGAGCAAGCCTCAGCTTGCTCTTTTATTGTGATTATAGCTTTTAGCACGCACCTCTCTGTCAGTGAGGCTAGCCTTAGTTATTCTACAGCTCTTTAGCTTATATAATGCTTTGGCTAAATCCCTTAGGTGCTTGGTTGTGCGTAGCTTATTTTAGTTTCCTGCGTCCTCGATGAAAAGCTCACGAATAGCGTTAGGGTCTGGCTTTGGTGCGTTTCTTTCAGAGAGGAACTTTGTTGCAACGGTTGGGAATAACGCGTAGGACAATACGTCCTCATCACATTTTGCTAAATCCCCTGCCTCTTGTCTGTACTTTTCAAGCTCCGGTCCGATTAGGTCAGCTGGACGGCAGGTGATAATTTCCTCATTACCAATTGCCTTTTGTCTTACTTCCTCGTTAACCTCGCCTGGTACCTTACCATACTCACCTCTTAAGAGTCCCTTAGACTCCTTAGTTACCATCTTGTATCTTTCACCTGCAAGCACGTTTAGCACTGCCTGTGAGCCTACGATTTGGCTGGTTGGAGTAACTAGTGGTGGGTAGCCAAAGTCCTTTCTAACTCTTGGAACCTCTGCAAGCACCTCGTAATACTTATCCTCTGCCTTAGCCTGCTTTAGCTGGGAAATAAGGTTGGAGAGCATTCCGCCTGGTACCTGATATAGAAGTGTGTTAGGGTCAACGTTTAATACCTTAGGGTCAAGCGAGCCTTGATCCTTAAGCTTTTTCGCAACGCTTCTGAAGTGTGCTGCAATGTCACTTAATGCATCAAGCTTAATGCCTGTGTCGTACTCTGTGCCCTGAAGTGTTGCTACAATTGCCTCGGTTGATGGCTGCGACGTACCGTTTGCAAGCGGGGAAAGAGCTGTATCAATAATATCAACTCCTGCCTGAATTGCCATAAGATACGTCATATCGCCTGTACCTGTGGTATTGTGAGTATGCAAGTGAATTGGAACATTGATTTCCTTCTTAAGCGCCTTTACAAGGTCATAAGCATCATAAGGAAGCAAGAGGTTTGCCATATCCTTAATACAGATAGTGTCAGCACCTCTGTTTTCAAGCTCCTTTGCAAGGCTTACAAAATACTCAAGATTGTGAACGGGGCTTTCAGTGTAGCTGATAGCTGCCTCAACGTGTCCACCGTATTTCTTTGTAGCCTTCATTGCTGTTTCGATATTTCTAACGTCGTTAAGCGCATCAAAGATACGAACAACGCTGATACCATTTTCAATTGATTTCTTTACAAATTCCTCAACAACGTCATCTGCATAGTGCTTATAGCCAAGTAGGTTTTGACCACGAAGAAGCATTTGAAGCCTTGTATTAGGCATTGCACGACGAAGTGTACGAAGTCTTTCCCATGGATCCTCACCAAGGAAGCGCATACAGGAGTCAAATGTAGCTCCGCCCCAGCACTCAAGGGACCAGTAGCCAACCTTATCAAGTGCCTCACAGGCAGGAAGCATATCCTCAATTCTCATTCTGGTTGCAGCCTGAGATTGATGAGCATCACGCAATATTGTATCTGTTATTAAAATTTTCTTAGCCATTTTATTACCTCATTTAAGCAAGTAGTGCCATTAGCACGCCTGCTGCAATAGCAGAGCCGATAACACCTGCAACGTTTGGTCCCATTGCGTGCATCAATAGGAAGTTGCCAGGATTTGCCTCTTGACCAACCTTTTGTGATACACGAGCAGCCATTGGTACTGCCGATACACCAGCAGAGCCAATAAGTGGGTTGATTTTCTTACCCTCTGGCAAGAATAGGTTCATTAGCTTAGCAATAAGAACGCCACAAGCGGTAGCAACACCGAATGCTACAATGCCCATTGCAATAATGATAATTGTCTTTGGGGACAAGAATGTCTTTGCAGTAGCAGTTGCACCAACGGAAATACCCAGGAATACTGTTACTATATTCATAAGCTCGTTTTGAACTGTCTTTGAAAGTCTGTCGCAAACGCCACATTCCTTCAAAAGATTACCAAACATTAAGCAACCGACAAGAGCTGCCGCGCTTGGTACGAGAAGTGCAACAAAGGTAGTTACAACGATTGGGAATACAATCTTAGCTGTCTTTGATACCGGACGTAATGCAGGCATTACGATTTCTCTTTCCTTCTTTGTTGTAAGAAGCTTCATAATTGGTGGCTGAATTACAGGCACAAGCGCCATATAGGAGTATGCGGCAACTGCAATAGGTCCTAGCAATTGAGGTGCCATATTTGAGGTTACAAAGATTGCTGTTGGTCCGTCTGCTCCGCCGATAATACCGATAGAAGCAGCCTCCTTTAGTGTAAAGAGAATGTCATTCCAGCCTGTTGCCTGACCGATAGCACTGACACCCATAACGCCTGCAACTGTTGCGAAAATACCGATTTGTGCAGCTGCGCCAAGTAGCAAGCTCTTTGGATTTGCAAGAAGTGGACCGAAGTCGGTCATTGCGCCAACTCCGATAAAGATTAAGCAAGGGTAAATACCAAGCTTAACGCCTAAATAAAGTATATCGATGAGTCCAACGGTAATGCCCTTGTTTGCGTCGCAAAGTGCCTTAAGCGAGAGATAAACCTCGCTATCCGTTTGAACGCCGTGATTTACAAGGTCAGCTAGCATTTCCTGTGTTACTGGGCTTCCACCGAAAAGCTCCCAGTTAATATGACCACCTGCGAAAAGCTCCTCATGGAACATTCCTGCGCCAGGTAGGTTTGTAAGAAGCATACCGATTGCAATAGGTAAAAGGAGCAATGGCTCAAACTTTTTAACTATTGCCAAGTAGCAAAGCACACAAGCGATTGCTATCATTATCAGCATTTTCCAGTTGCTGCCCTCAGAGAACAGATAAAAGCCTGTGTCCTTCAAAAAATCTAATAATTTTTCCATTGAATTTCCTCCGAAAAGCTCCTCGGATTAGTTAAGTGAGCAAAGAGTTGCACCAGCGTCAACTGTTTGACCTGCAGAAACGCTAATGCCTGTTACAGTGCCATCTGCTGGAGCTGGAATTTCGTTTTCCATCTTCATAGCCTCAAGAACCATAAGAACGTCGCCCTTCTTTACAGCCTGTCCGTTTGCTACGTTAACCTTTAGGATTGTTCCAGGCATTGGAGCCTTGATGGCTTGTGCACCTGCCGGAGCAGCTACTGGTGCTACTGGAGCTGGAGCTTGCGCAGCCTCGCCCTTTGACTCAACTGGCTTTATATCTGCCTTATCTATTACCTCTAGTGTGATTTCGTAAACATTTCCGTTTACATTTACTCTGTACGCCTTCATTATTTATATTCCTTTCAAATTATTAACTAAATTATTGTATTCTCTTAAGGGAGATTACTCTTATTGCTGAAATGTCAGTGCCTTCTTCCTCGGCAACTGCTGCACAGATTGCTGCAACCAGCTCACCACGGTTTTCAATAACCATTGGTGCTACGCCTTGTGGTGCTTGAGCCTGTGGCTTTTTCTCCTCTGCCTTTTTCACAGAGCTGTCAGCAATTTTGTTGCACACAAACGTCATTAGCTCAACCAAGCCAATGATACATAGCAAGCCTACAAATACAACCGAAACGCCAAGCAGGCATACGAGCCAAACTGGTGTCTCCTCAGGTTGAGGTGTGGGTGTGCTTAGAAACAAATTAAACATCTCTTCACTCCTTTTCAAAAACTTGATATAAAATATCAAAGCCCAAATTTTTTATATTCTACCATATTTTTACACGAAAGTAAATAGCTTAAACATAATATTTTAATATATTTTTACATTTATATTTTTGCTTTCCTCTCGCCTGTCAGCCTTGAGTCGTTTTTTGCCAAAAATTATTGAGAATCATTCCTAATAAGGCGCAATTGATGAAAATGCAGAGTGTGGGTGAAAAAACATAGGTCGGCTGAGGTGCCTTTTTGCAAATTGTTAATAGGAATCATTCCTAATAAGGCGTAGTTGGGAGAAAACCAAGTTGAGATTTGTTAAAATATAGGTCAGTTGAGGTGCCTTTTTGCAAATTGTTAATAGGAATCATTCCTAATAAGGTGTAAAGTAGTACAAGCAGGGGCAATTGATAAAAAAAAGCAAGACGGGCGTCTTGCTTTTTAATTTTATATTGTGATTATTTGAGTAGTGCTTCTACTAGAGCCAGAGCTTCCGGAATTTTGGAAACGTCCTTTCCGCCAGACATTGCGCTGTCTGGTCTGCCTCCGCCCTTGCCTCCTGTAACGGCACTTACCTGAGATAGAATTTTGCCTGCGTGAGCGCCATTTTTAACAGCCTGCTCTCCACATACAGCCATAAAGTTGAATCTTTGTCCACCGTGAATTGCGAATACCACAACTCCATCCTTAAGTCTATCCTTAAGCGTGTCGCAAAGCGCACGTACTGCATCAACTGGCATATCCTCAAGATCCTCAACGACTACCTTGAATTTGCCAACCTCTTTTGCGTTTTGGATAAATTCATTAGCTCTTGCACAGCCAACCTTTGCGTTTAAGCTATCTATCTTTGTATTTAATTCCTTGATTTCATCGCCTAAGGAGCTTGCTCTCCTTGCAATGTCGTTTGCGTTTTGGCACTTTAGCTCTACTGCAGTTCTTTCGATTAAGTCTTCCTTATTCTTAAGTAGAGAAAGAACACCGTAGCCTGTTACAGACTCAATTCTTCTTACACCTGCTGCAATACCAGTCTCAGAAACGATTTTGAACATACCTGCCTTAGCAGTATTATCAAGGTGAGTACCACCACAAAGCTCAACTGAGAAGTCGCCCATCTTAACCATACGAACGACCTTGCCGTACTTTTCGCCGAATAGCGCCATTGCGCCATTCTTGCGTGCAGTTTCGATATCAGTTTCAAGGGTATTTACAGACACTCCCTCAAGAATTTGTCCATTTACAAGAGCCTCAACTCTTTCAATCTCCTCCTTAGTAAGAGGTGCAAAATGAGTAAAGTCAAAGCGTCCGATTTTTTCATCAACGTATGAGCCTGCCTGCTCAACGTGAGTGCCAAGAACCTGTCTTAGTGCAGCCTGAAGAAGATGCACTGAGGAGTGGTTACGCATAATTGCCTCACGTCTTGCTTTGTTAACCTTACAGTTAAGTGTGTCGCCAACCTTAAGTGAGCCACTTACAAGCTCGCACTGGTGAATATATACGCCCTCACTCTTTTTAGTGTCAACAACGCTTAGCTCACAGCCCTCGCTAGAAAGCACGCCTGTGTCGCCAACCTGTCCACCGCCCTCGCCATAGAAGGTAGTTTTGTCAAGAATAACTGTAACCTCGCCCTCGGAGGCTTGGTCGATTGCTTCTCCATTTTCATCAAGAAGCGCAAGAACCTTACCCTCGGCTTCAAGAGTGGTATAGCCTAAAAATTCTGTCTTTGGCAAATCAAAGGACCTTGCCTTTTCCTGCCAGCCGCTAATATTAGCTCTTGCCTGTCTTGCTCTTTGCTTTTGCTCCTGCATAAATCCATTGAAGCCGTCCATATCAACGCTGAGCTTATGCTCCTCAGCAATTTCTCTTGTCAGGTCAATTGGGAAGCCAAAGGTATCGTATAGCTTGAACGCATCAGCGCCGTCGATAACGTCCTTGCCCTCTTGCTTTGCCTTGGAAATCAGACTATCAAGGATTTGCAAGCCTTGGTCGATTGTTGTATTGAAGCGCTCCTCCTCAAGAGAAAGAACCTTTTTAATGTAGTCTGCCTTTTCCTCAAGCTCACGATAGCCGTCCTTGCTTTCATTGATAGCAACGTCGCACATTGTGGTTAGGAATGGGTGGTCAATGCCTAGCAATTTGCCATGACGGCAGGCACGTCTTATAATTCTACGCAATACGTAGCCACGTCCCTCGTTAGATGGTATAACGCCGTCAGAAATCATAAAGGTTGCGCTTCTTGTATGGTCTGTAATTACACGGATTGAAATGTCGTTTTCTGCATTGTCGCCATATCTCTTGCCTGAAATTTCGCACACAGTGTCAAGGATTTTACGAACAGAGTCAACCTCGAACATATTTTCAACGTTTTGCATTACGCATGCAAGACGCTCAAGTCCCATACCTGTGTCAATGTTCTTCTGAGCAAGCTCGGTATAATTGCCCTGACCGTCGTTATTGAATTGTGAGAACACGTTGTTCCAGATTTCCATGAATCTGTCGCAATCACAGCCCGGCTTACAATCAGGTGAGCCACAACCACGCTTCTCGCCTCTGTCAAAGTAAATCTCAGAGCAAGGACCGCAAGGACCTGAGCCGTGCTCCCAGAAGTTATCAGCCTTGCCAAGTCTTACAACGTGAGATGGGTCAACGCCGATTTTCTTTGTCCAGATTTCGTAAGCCTCCTCATCGTTTTCGTAGATAGACGGCCACAAAAGATTCTTGTCAATTTCAAGAGTTTCAGTAAGGAACTCCCAAGCCCAGGCAATTGCCTCCTCCTTGAAGTAATCACCAAAGCTGAAGTTGCCAAGCATTTCAAAAAACGTACCATGGCGAGCTGTATGTCCTACTCTTTCAAGGTCTGGTGTTCTTATGCACTTTTGACAGGTGGTAACTCTCTTTGAAGGAGGTGTTACCTCACCTGTGAAGAACTTCTTCATTGGTGCCATACCGGAGTTTATTAAAAGCAGTGATTTGTCGTTATTTGGAACAAGAGAAAAGCTACCTAATCTTAGGTGTCCCTTTGACTCAAAAAATGAAAGATATTTTTCTCTTAAGTCGTTTAATGATGTCCATTTCATAGATTGATATTCCCTTCATAAAAAAATATACGCATACATTTTAGCATTAAGCCTCCGCTTTGTCAAGGAAATTTATTAAATTATTATATAATGCGCACCTAAGAAGCCTTGACACCCCCTTTAATTTGTTGTATAATTGTGTGTAAGATTATTCCTTACGAGGTGCGAAATGACCGATTTATTAACTCTACAAAAAAGCTTTATTCTCTCTCATTTGAAAAAGGGAGACGTATGCGCCGATTTTACCATGGGTAACGGCCACGATACAGCCTTTCTTTCAAAAGCCGTTGGAGAGAGTGGCAGGGTCTATGCCTTTGATATACAGGAGAGCGCCCTTGCAAGCACAAGGAAAACCCTTGAGAGCGAGGGGTGTCCGCAAAATTACACCTTGATTTTGGACTCACACCACAACGCTAAAAAATATATAGGTGAAAAAATCAAGGCGGGAATGTTTAATCTTGGCTATTTGCCCGGCAGTGGTAAAAAGGAATTAACTACCAAAAGAGAAACCACGCTTCCAGCCGTTAAGGACGCAATTGAAATGCTGGATAGTGATGGTATTTTGCTAATTGCCGTTTACCCAGGTCATGCAGAGGGCGAGCTTGAGGGCATTATGCTAAAGGAGTACCTTTCTACCCTCAGCAGATTTGAAATGAGCGTTTCAAAATTCAGAATTGTAAATTCCCCAACCTCTCCATACTTTTTTATTGTGGAGAAAAAATAGGATTTTTGTCGTTTTTTGACGAAAGGAAGGAAAATGATTTTAGAAAATAAGACTATCGCAGCCATATCTACTGCCCGTGGCAAGGGTGGCGTTGCGCTGATTAGAATAAGTGGCTCCGATGCCTTAGACGTTGCGAAAAGAGTTTTTTCTCTCAAATGCGACGAGCCAAAGCCAAGATATAGCTACTATGGACAAATTCTCCGTGATGGCACTGCCATTGACGATGGAATTTTAACGTACTTTAAGGCTCCAAACTCATTTACAGGGGAGGACGTGTGCGAAATTTGCTGTCATGGTGGCATTTACGTTACACAAGCCGTGCTCGAATGTGTTCTTAGCAACGGGGCAATTCTGGCAGGCGCCGGTGAGTTTACAAAGAGAGCTTACGTAAATGGCAGGCTTACTCTTTCCCGTGCCGAGGCAATTGGAAATATAATTGATGCAAAAACAGATGCTCAGCTTATGCTCTCATCCTCTCAGGCAAGGGGCAATTTGTCAATCAAGGTAGAGAAAATTCACGAAAGAATATTAGATTTATTCGCCCACGTTTACGCAACTATCGACTATCCCGATGAGGACATTGATGAGGCAGAAAGCAGAGAGATTTCCTCCTGTCTTTCCTTTGTTATTTCCGAGCTTGAGACTCTCAAAAGAAGCTATCGTGCCGGAAAGGCGGTTATTCAGGGTGTGGAAACTGCAATCGTTGGCAAGCCCAATGCGGGAAAAAGCTCCCTTTACAATATGCTACTTGGCGAAAACGTGGCAATAGTTACAGATATTGCAGGCACGACCCGTGACGTTATTGAAAGCGTCGCTTCCTTAGGTGGAGTTACCCTTAATCTTGCCGACACGGCAGGCATTCGCCAAACCGAGGATTTAGTTGAAAAAATCGGCGTTGAGCGTGCAAGACAAAAACTTGAAAAAAGCGAGCTTGTGCTTTGCGTCTTTGATTATTCCAAAAGAGAAAGCCTTGAGGACAGTCTGATTCTTGAGTCAATTCAAGGCAAAAGCGCCATTGCAATTATTAATAAAACAGACACTCCTAGGGGAATTTCCACTGAATTTGAAGAAAAAATCAAAAGGTCAGTGGCTAGAACGATTTATACGAGCGCAATAAACCAAGAGGGCAAGGAGCAGCTTTCAAGGGCTATTGCTGAGATGTTTGAGCTTGGGGAAATTGACCTGAGCCACGATGCAATTATTTCCAACGCAAGACAGCTTTCCTCGGTTAATTTGGCTCTTGAGGAAGCTCTTTTAGCTAAGGAGGCTCTTGATTTTGGGCAAACTCCCGACATTGTCTGCTCTACCCTTGAAAATGCGCTCAGCGCCCTCGATATGATTGACGCAAGAGGAGCCAGCGAGGAGATTGTTTCTGCTATTTTTTCAAAATTCTGCGTAGGTAAATAAGGTTAATATATGATTGAAGGAAAAAGATTTACAAAAAACGACAATGGCTTTGTTTGTGAAAATTGTGGCTTTCAGGTTTTGCCACTGGGGTATTCCTCAAGAAACCATTGTCCAAAATGCTTGTGCTCCAAGCACGTTGATATTATGCCAGGCGACAGAGAAAACTCCTGTGGCGGAGTTATGGACCCAATAAAGGTTGAAATCGACTCCAAAAAGGGCTACATTATTCTGCACAAATGCAGAAAATGCGGTGAAATTAAAAGAAATCGCACTGCTCACGAGGCAAGCATTCAGCCTGATGATATTAAAAAAATAATCAAGCTAACTGCTGGGAAAATATAGTATTTTTCAGCTACTAGACTTGCATAATCTACTAAAATCATAGATTTCGTCAACTAATAGTTGACGGTTGACTACTTTCCGTTTACTTTTGTCTACTCTGAGTTGACGGTTGACTACTTTCCGTTTACTTTTGTCTACTCTGAGTTGACGATTGACTACTCTTAGTTGACGGTTGACTACTTTTAGTTGACGGTTGACTACTTTCCGTTTACTTTTGTCTACTCTTAGTTGACGATTGACTACTTTCCGTTTACTTTTGTCCACTCTTAGTTGACGGTTGACTACTTTTAGTTGACGGTTGACTACTTTTAGTTGACGGTTGACTACTCTTAGTTGACGATTGACTACTTTGCGTTTACTTTTGTCCACTCTTAGTTGACGGTTGACTACTCTTAGTTGACGGTTGACTACTTTTAGTTGACGATTGTGTACTCTTGGTTGATTTTTCTTACTACTAGCTTTTCATTGTTTATCCGAAGGGAGTGAAGCGAGGGTGTCTTACACCTTATCCGCCAGCCGTGATGGTTCTTTTTCTGCACAAGGCACGCCACAAGGGTGCTCCTTGAGCAAGGGGGAACACTTGTGCAATTTATGTCCGAGAGAATGCTTGGTTGACAGAAGCAAATCGCTTGGACTTTGTGGTGCCGGCAACGAGCTTGTCATTTCAAAATATATGATTCACAAATGGGAGGAGCCTTGCCTTGTATGTGGCGAGGGCAGTGGCGCTATTTTCTTCTCCGGATGTAATTTAAGATGCGTTTATTGTCAAAACAAGGAGATAAGCGCGCAGATGAAGGGCGAGGCGATTAGCCCCTTCCGTCTTGGTGAAATTATGCTTGAGCTTCAAGACAAGGGTGTTTCCAACATAAACCTTGTAACTCCAAGTCATTTTTCCGACAAGATTAGACAAGCTCTCGACCTCATAAGAGGCAAGCTGAAAATTCCTGTTGTTTACAACACCTCGGGCTATGAAAAGCCAGAGGAAATTGCAAAAATGGCAGGGTACGTGTCTATTTTTCTCACGGACGTAAAGTATTTTGACAGTGAGCTTTCCAAAAAATATTCCCACGCCTCCAACTACTTTGAGTATGCTATCAGTTCCCTTAAGAAAATGCTTGAGCTTGAGCCAAGGGTGGTTTTTGACGAAAGGGGGGCTATGCAAAGAGGAGTCATTGTAAGACATCTTTGTCTTCCCTCTCACCGAGCCGATTCCATAAAAATACTAAACGAGCTTGCAAGAGAGCTTGATGTAAATAGCTTTAAGCTCTCCTTAATGAGTCAATACACCCCAGAATTTTGTCCTATGGAATACAAGGAGCTAAAGAGAAAAATTACTACCTTTGAATATGAAAGCGTGGTAAACGAGGCAATTAAGCTGGGCTTTGACGGTTTTATACAGGACAAATCCTCGGCAAGCTCCAAGTTTACACCAAATTTTAACAGATAAAGGAACAGAGCGCACCTCTGCTCCTTTTCTTTTAGATTAACCTGCGCAAATTATTTATTTTATCAAAATATATATTATATATTGACAAAAATTTGTAAATATTGTATAATCTAAAGTGAGTAACAATCCCACAAGTGGGCATTATGACTAACAACTACGCTTTAAGGAGCTAAACATAAAGGAGTTTTTATGAAAAACCTAAGACTTAAACTAAGTATTGCTATTTCGCTAGTGCTTTGCGCCCTGCTTGCCTTGACAGTGGGTGTTTTGGCAGGGGACGAAAAGTGCACTGTTACATATCTTCGTGATGGAGAGGTGGTTGGTACTGCCTTGGTTGACAAGGGCTCAACCTATGCTCTTGCAGATGGAGAGGCTACCGTTGGCTCATACTTCGGTTGGTTTACAAGTCAGGGTGACTTTTATGCAAAGGGCTCCTCTATTACTGTAAACGAGGACATCACCCTCAATCTTGCACAGGGTGGCAACGTTTCTATGCTCGACGGTCTTTTGGTTAATATTTCAAGAGGCTCTAGCTACATTAAGCTTTCTACTAACGTTGTTTACGAGGGCTCTCTTGAGCTTGCCGACAAGCTTATTTATCTTGACCTAAACGGCTACTCTCTTACAATTAAGAATGATAGTCACGGCTTGATTGGTGGCAACACCGGTCTTATCGTTAGTGGTGGTACTCTTGCTTACGAATTCACCGGTGAAAATCCAGATTTTAAGCTTTACTCCTTGCTTCAGCTCCTGCCTACCACTTCAATCTCAAATCTCAGCTTCATAGTAAAGGACGACGCAACAGTCAAGTCAAGCCTTGGACTTATTGAGGTAAAGAACGACATTTCTGGTCTTGAGGGTGCGCTTTCCCTTAAGGTTTACGGAAGCATTGAGTCCGATAGACTTCTTCGTACCTTTGGTATCAAGGGTGCAACCGTTGATTTCTACGAGGGCTCCAGCTACACAACCCAGTGCGAGTATTTCTTTGAGGATTTTGGCACCTACAATTCCTCAACCCTTACAACGCTAACAATTTACGGCGGTACGTTTAATCTTGATACTACGTTAGGCTATGCAAAGAACCAAGACCTTAACATAGCTATTTTGATTCCTAACTCAAAGCCCCTTTTCTCAAAGGATATTTCCTTCTTCTTTAAGGGTGGAAACTACTCCTTCAAGAAGGTTACTGACGGCTACGAGTTTGATAAATGTAACCACGACGGACCGGTTGCAATAAAGCCTGAGGTTTCAAGCTGTACTGAGCCCGTTACCGTTACTCACAAATGCTTATACTGTCATCAGAATTACACTGTTCAGCTTGACAATGGTATTGGGCACTCCTACTCAATATCCCTCTCACAGGATTTGATAAATAACGAGGAGGTTACTCAGCCCGGTTGCTACACCTATCACTGTGTAAGCTGTGGCTACGAGAAAAACGAGTACTTCTATCCATCACCAAAGGACGTGTACGTTTCCGTTGGTATTATCAACTCTAAGGGCGAGCCTGAGGTTGTAAGAGTTCATACCTCTTATCTATTTACATTTGATGAGCAAAATCCATCCAGACTAATCTCCTTCTCAACTGCATATCTTGAGGACGTGCTTAAGGTTACACAGGAAAACATTAAGTCTATAGAGATTCCTCTTGGCACAAAGTCTGTTTACGGAGAAAACAGAAACGGTGCAAACATCGGTGCCTTCAACCGTGTTTCCTCTGTTGAGGAAATTATTCTTCCCGTTTCTATGGAATCCGTTGAGAATTACGCCTTTTCGGAAATGACTCATCTAAAGACTATCAAGGGTCTTGAATATATTACAGGCAACATTGGCACTAAGGCGTTCTATCAGCATCCCGGAAGCCCACTTGACCTCGGTCACGTTGTTTTCAACGCAAGCAAAATCGGTGAGTATTCCTTTGCAAATGCTAATATGACCTCAATTACCTTTGGTTCAGGTGTTAAAACAATCGAGCGTGGAGCATTCCAGCTTGAGGCTGGTGAAACTAAGATTAAGGAAATCTTTGTTGAGGGCTATGTTACTGCTCTTATTGATCCTGGAACCGGTATTGAGACTGGTCGTGGTCCTGGCGAGGTGTTTAGTAGCATTATCAGAAAGAGCTACAATAGCACAGACCAACAGTTCGCCTCCCTTAATATCGTTTATTCAGGACATGACAACGTTGAAACAATAGTTGGCGTTTCCTGCGATCGCGAGGGTAGTACAACTAACGTATGTAAAAGATGTAATCTTACTGTCGTAACCGGTGTTGTGGAAAGACTTCCTCACTCCTTTGCCGATAGCGGACATACACATATTAAAAATTCCAGTGGCGTTTACCCAGACTGTCCTTACTGTGAGGAAACCCCTTCCACCTGTCGTGAAAGAGGCTTCTATACTCCTGTTTGCTCCGTTTGTGGCGCTAAGGATGAGGAAAACAAAACGCTTATGGCTTATGACGTAAACAACCACAAATACGCAGCAAAGGAGATTGTTTACTTTGCTCCCGGTGTAACAAAGGGTTATATATGCGAGCTTGATTATTACACCTTAGGTCAATGCGTATGTGGTGTAATCGAGGAGGATATTCCTGGAAATCGAATTTATCACACAAAGGTCGGCTTCCACACTTGGGACACAAAGGATACAAACGTTCTGATTGAGGCTAACTGTGGTCAAGCAGGTCAAGAGGAGCAGCATTGCGATACCTGTGGCAAGAAAAAGCTTGTGGGAGTTGAGCCAAGTGGAAGACACAACTATGGGGAGGTTGAAATTACCGACCCAGGTACTTGTCAAACAACCGGTCTTGGCATAAGAACCTGTCTAGTTTGTGGCGATACGCGTGAAACTGTGGTTGACGGTCAGCACGTGGTTGATGAAAATGCAGGTACAGTTCTTCTCGCTCCAACCGTTGACTCAAAGGGTCAAATGAGATACTTCTGTACAATTTGTGCAGCAGAAATCGTAAGAGAAATTCCTCGTTTGGAGGACACCTCTGACGATAGCCTGCCACCATTAGTTATAGTTCTTATTGTAATCGGCTCTGTTCTGCTTCTTGCAGGTGTTGTTCTTACGGTTTACTTCACCTTCTTTAAGAAGAAAAATGCAGCTAAGGGTTATAAATACAAGTTTAATACTCTTGGTAAATAACAAAAAAAGCACTTCGAAAATCGAAGTGCTTTTTTGTCGGTTAAAATACAACCTTGTAGAGCAAAGTTGTTGTCATAAATTTTTCACTAATAAAATCGTTTTTTAGATCGCCTTTTTTATGGGAAGTTATTTTTCTAGAAACCAAGCATTCCTCATCAAACGTTGAAAACTTTACATTTATTTTTTCAGCAAGATATTGTAATTTTATCATATTAAGAGATGAATGTCAACAAAACGGACAAGAATTGTCCTCTTTGTTTAACTAACTCTAAACATTCGCGAAACAAACTCTTAACATTTGTGTAGTATAACGCCTCTTTCGAGGCTACACCTCTGCGACTCACTTTGTTCCCGTGCATAAGTTCCACTAACGAAAACAAGTTTTCGAGTGTCACTTAATCCACCACCCGAGGGTCCCTTTGGCAGGGCGCAACCCTTTTGTCGCTTTGCGACATTTCCCCTCACAGGGGAATCGCCTCAAGGGGAAAGCTTTGCCTCTTTACTTTATAACGCCGTTTTTTACTGCCTCAAGCATAATTTCGCCACTTTTCACGTTGGTAGCAAGTGGAATTGATTGAACGTCGCAAAGACGAAGCAGTGCGCTTACGTCTGGCTCGTGAGGCTGTGAGGTTAGTGGATCACGCAAGAATATTATCAAATCAAGCTTGCCCTCGGCAACCATAGAACCGATTTGCTGGTCTCCACCAAGGGGACCGCTTTTCATTCTCTTTATTTTTAGTCCGGTTTCTCCCATTACAAGGGTACCTGTTGTGCCGGTTGCATAAAGATCGTGGTCCTTTAGTGTGTCCTTGTATTTTATTGCTAGCTCAATCATTGCGTCCTTTTTCTTGTCGTGGGCTATTAATGCTATTTTCATAATTTTTCCCAATTTTCCCTTTACTTGTAGCTTTCTCACACCATAGCCTGCGTTATCCTTATTAGGAATGATTCCTATTTAGCATCTTTTGAGAATATTTCTCGTTGAGCTGGTGCACTTCTTACGGCTTGCTTATTAGGAATGATTCCTACTTAGTCTCTTATTAGGAATGATTCCTATTTAGGCTCTTATTAGGAATAACTCCTATTTAGGCTCTTATTAGGAATGATTCCTATTTAGGCTCTTTTGAGAATATTTCTCGTTGAGCCGGTATGCTTCTTACGGCTTGCTTATTAGGAATGATTCCTACTTAGCTTCTTATTAGGAATGATTCCTATTTAGCTTCTTATTAGGAATGATTCCTATTTAGCTTCTTATTAGGAATGATTCCTATTTAGCTTCTTTTGAGAATATTTCTCGTCGAGCTGGTATGCTTCTTACGGCTCGCTTATTAGGAACGATTCCTATTAAGGTTGATTTTGTGTAGCTGGAGCAGTTTAAGTGTAAAGGGGAAAATTGCTTTTCCTTTCTTTTAATTATATTTTACTGAATATCGATTATATTTTGCAGGTATAGGTTACCTTGTCCTTTGTTGTTTGGTAAATGTCGCCGTTTGGTAGATAGATGCGCTTTTCTACTCCCTTTTTGCCACATACGGTGATTTCAAAGTCGTTATCTTGCTTTCTCCACTCAACGCTTATGTCGCCACCAATTGTGGAAACTGTTCCGCGAGCGTAGCTTCTATCCTTTATGTATGGCTTAATTGAAACAGATTTTTCAGCGATATCATAGGTGCGTACGCCAAGAATAGTTGCGCTGAATTCATAAATTGCAAGAGCGCCCCAAGCGTGGCAATCACTTCTTGAATACTCAGGTGTTTCAGGCACAGTTGTGCAATTGAGCTTTAGCAAATTACGGTAGCTATTCATCATTTCCTCGGTCTTTTCGTAAAGTCCAACTGCTTCTAAAGCTCTGAAATAGAAATATGCAAAGGCGTAGGTTGCCTTAGCCTCAAGGTCCTGTGATTTTTCCATAATCGACCTAGCCTTATCTCCCTTAGCCGTGCCACTTAACACGCACCAGGTTTGCATTTGCTGGGAGTAATACTTATGGTTTAGGTCGTCGGCAAACAAGCCTGTTTTCTTATCGTAAAAGTATTTTCTTGTATTCTTCTTTAGCATCTCAGCCGTAGCAAGATATTCTCTTGCCACGTCGTTTCTGCCACAAATTGAGTTAAGCTTTGCGGCGCATTGTAGGAAATATGCCATCATTGGGTTATAGATACCAATAACGCCCTCATCAATTGCAATTGGCACTCCACCGTCGTTTTTGCCCTCAACGTATTTCCATGGCTTTGCCCAGTCAACAAAGTTCCAATACTTGCTTTGTCCAACAAGTCCCTGCTCGGTCAGGTGTCTTGAGAACCACTCAATAACTCCGTCCATTGCCCTTAAGTGCTTTCTAACAAGAGAAACGTCTCCAAAGCGAATGTAGTGGGCATATACCATAAATATGAAGTAAAGCTGGAAGGTTGGAATATGCTGTTCACCAACCGATGGTGTTCTCGATGGCATTAAGCCATCTGCATGCTGGTCGGCAGCAAAGTCGTCCATTGCCTTTCTTGCGAGCAGGTCATTGTCGTTTAGCTGATAGTTAAACACCATTTGAATTGAGGTATCCATAGCGTATTGAAGCTGTTCGTAGAACGGACAATCCTCATAGGTTTCGTGCATACAGCGTCTTAAGGTTCTTACGCTGATATCCCAAAGGGCATTGTCGTCATCTCTGCCAAAATCGTAGTCCTGACGCACTGTCATATCATAGTTAACCTCAAGGAAGCTATCAAGAATTACAGACACGTCTCCTGTGATTTCTGGTTTTATGAAGCGGAAGCACCTAAACCAGAATGGCTCAAAGATAATCTCCCCATCTACCTCAACCGTATCAATCATTTCACGGCAAATTCCAAGACTTCTGTCAGTTCTGTCGTTGTTTGTCTTGCCCTTATCTGAGTCAAAGCACTCAAAATATACAAGGTCAACCTTACCCTTACCCCTTATCTTGAAGCGAGGGAAGCCAAAGGTAAGATATTTTGCTTCAAAATACTCACCATCGTAGCTTATAATGTCCTTTTTATCCTCAAAGGAAAGCATTGGAATAGGTCTGTCAAAGAGGAAAAGCTTATTTGTGCTACCCCACCAGAAGTGGTCAGCCTCACCATTTGAAAGTCCACATTGTACTACTGCGTTTTCGTACTTGATATTTTTAAGCTTTTCTGCATAGACGTGCTCTCTTGTTGCGCCAGAATAGCAGGAGCGAGCATTTACGTGCTCAATGCCCTCAACCTTAGCGCAAAGCCAGCTTTCATCCGTTTGAACAACCGTCTTGCCACAGGTAAGCTCACAAATTAGCAGAGCAGGTCCCACACGCAAGACTCCCTCAATTGGAGACATTTTGCCCTCAACGTCGGTGGAAACAAGCTGTAAAACCTCACAAAAAATCTCGTTTTTTCCTACCCTTAGGTATTTCGTAACGTCCACTGTGTCAAAGTAGGTTTTTTCCCTTGTTCCCTTACAGGGGCCGCAGCAAACAAAGCTACCGTTTATAAATAGCTTATATCTTGCTTGAGCAGAAATTTCAATCTTGGCATCTTTTATAGCCTCAAGCTCAAATTCCCTTTTGAAGTAGTAGGTCTTGTTGGCGCTAGCCTCTCTTGATTTTTCCGTAATCCATTTGCAATCCTTCATTTTTTGCTCCTTTATTCCACTGAAATTACCTCACAGATATACATTCTGTGAAAATCATCGTCCTTATACCATTTTAGCGACCCTGTGTCGATAAAGCACTCCTTTTTAAGGTCTTGTGCGTATAGCTTTTTAAGAATTATGGTATGCTCTGCGTCGTCATAAACCACGCCGTGCTCGTTTTTGTAGGAAAGCTTGCATTCCTTAAATTTATCAAAATCTCTGCCACTTTCCTTGCCACAAAATGCAAGAGTCTGTGCCCTATCCTTGCCGAAAAAGCTAAGGGTTGATACCTCTCCGTCCTCTAAAAAGCCAAGCGTATATCTTTGGGGTCTTACAAACAAAAAGCACACCTGCTTACCCCACAAAACACCGCATCCACCCCAGGAAACGGTCATTGGATTCGACTCGCCCTGCGAGCTTGTTGCCGTAAGCAAGGCACCCTTGCCTATTTTTTCTACAAAATTCCATTTTGCTGAGCTTAGCATAATAAAATCACCTCCCTTTTATTATATATCATACGCATCGTTTTTTCAATATGCTTCCGTGAAATTTTGACGCAAGCAATTTACTCATATTTTTTTGTTACATTTGTATATTATTTTTGAATTTTTCCTTGACTTTATTGATTATATAATATAAAATAATAGTATGTAGAATTTTGGCATAAGGAGCTTGTGTACTCTTTTTATGCTTTTTACATACCTTGCCCTGTTTTATGTTTTCGCACAGGGCTTTGAGAATTTTCACTACACAAATCTGTAAGAAAGGAAGGTATTTATTGTGATTGAAGTTTATATTGCAGTCATCATTGGAGTTGCCTGTGCAGCTGTTGGCATTGGTCTTGGCATTTTCTTTGGTATTATGATAAGAAAGGCATCCGCTGAAAAACAGCTCGGCTCTGCTGAAGAGCAGGCGAAGAAGCTCCTTGCTGACGCTATTAAGGCTGCCGAAACCAAGCGTAAGGAAAGCTCCCTTCAGGCTAAGGACGAAATCTTGTCCCTAAGAAAGGAATTTGACGCTGAGGTAAAGGAAAGACGTAATGAGCTTGCACGTCAGGAGCAACGTCTTAACAGTAAAGAGGACCACCTTGACAAGAAGGTTGATGCTCTTGAAAAGAAGGAAGAGGCACTTCAAAATAAGGTTAAAGAAAACGAAGAAATTAGAGAAAAGCTGACACAGGCACACGAAACTCAGCTTAAATTGCTAGAGAAAATCTCTGGCTACAGTGCAGAGGAGGCACGCGCTCTGCTTATCAAGAATCTTGAGGATGACGTTAAGCATGAGCAGGCTCAAAGGCTTATCGAGCTTGAGGCTGAGTTTAAGGAGGATGCTGATAAAAAGGCTAAGAACATTATCTCCTTGGCTATTGCAAGATGCGCCGCTGAGCACGTTTCAGAGGCTACTATCTCCGTTGTGTCATTGCCTAACGATGAGATGAAGGGTAGAATCATTGGTCGTGAGGGTAGAAACGTAAGAGCTATTGAGAATCTTACCGGCGTTGAGCTTATCATTGACGATACTCCGGAAACCATCACTATTTCAGGCTTCGACCCTGTTAGACGTGAGGTTGCTAGAATTGCGCTTGAAAAGCTCATTTCCGATGGTCGTATTCATCCTACAAGAATTGAGGAAACCGTTGAAAAGGCTCGCCGTGAGGTTGAGCAATCCATTAAGCAGGCAGGCGAAAAGGCTACCTTCGAAACTGGTGTTCATGGTATTAATATTGAGCTTGTTAAGCTTCTTGGTAGACTTAAGTACAGAACAAGCTATGGTCAAAACGTTCTAACTCACTCAATCGAGGTATCTGCTCTTGCAGGAGTTATGGCAGCTGAGCTTGGTGCAGACGTTACACTTGCTAAGCGCGCAGGTCTTCTCCACGATATCGGTAAGGCTCTTACCGCTGAAATTGAAGGCTCACACGTTCAAATCGGTGTTGACGTGGCTAAAAAGTATAAGGAATCTAAGGAAGTTCTTCACGCAATTGAGGCTCACCATAACGACGTTGAGCCACAGTCTATTATCGCTGTTATCGTTCAAGCTGCAGACGCAATCTCTGCTGCTCGTCCAGGCGCTAGACGTGAAAACCTTGAGAACTACATAAAGAGACTTGAAAAGCTTGAGGAAATCGCTAAGAGCTTTGATGGTGTTGAAAAGACCTTTGCTATTCAGGCAGGTCGTGAGGTTCGTATCATGGTTAAGCCTGAGGTTATTGGTGATGAAAGAATGGCGCTTGTTGCTCGTGATATCGTTAAGAAGATTGAAAGCGAGCTTGAGTATCCTGGACAAATCAAGGTTAACCTCATTCGTGAAAGCCGTATCGTAGATTACGCAAAATAAGTACACAATAAAGGGAGTAAGCCGAGGCTTGCTCCTTTTTATTGTACTGCTCACCGTTTTTTCAAAGCATTGCAAGAGGCTTTGCTTTCCCCCCTGCCAGCGTACCATTTTTGGTACACAAGTCAACTAATAGTAGACAAAAGCAAAGGTCAGCGAGCAAACTGAAAAAATTTTTCTCTAAGATTTGTAGAATCCACCAATGTTTTGAAAAAATAGGGGGTCAATGTACCATTTTTGGTACATAGCCTTTTCGTGAAGGTCAAAATCCCATTCGAGTTTGTAAAAATAGTGGCTCCAATGTACCGTTTTTGGTACATTGGAATATGCAAAAAGCAAAACAATCTACTGCGATGTCCTATTTTCTTAGAAAAAAGCAACGGATAGTTGCATAAAGAAAAGATCAAATTGCGCAAAGGAAAGGTCAAATTGCGCAGTCTAGCTAAAGGTGGGCTATGGGGACTTCTTATCTATCAATTGTGATATATCACTTCCTATCTATCACTTCTGACAGAGGGCTAGACAAAAAACGAGATATTTTAGCTAAATATGAGACTTCTTAGATGTAAGAAGTTGCACATAAGAAGTTAGATGTAAGAAGTTACACGTAAGAAGTTAGATATAAGAAGTTACACATAAAGAGCCTAGATAGAAAAAGCTACACCTACAGGAAGCTATGCACAAGGAGCCAGATGGGAAAAGCTACACCTGCAGGAAGCTACGCACAAGGAGCCAGATGGAAAAAGCTACACACGATAAGTTAGGCGTGATAGGTTAGCCTTGCGAGGTTGTTCCTTGTGGGTTGTGCACGTTTTTTAATGTGTATTAGCGTTGCTATTCAGTTGAACAATAAGCACATTCTATTGACACTTTCTTTTTTTGGTGTTACAATAATATTAAGGAAATTAAGGAGGTTTTATATATGGACGAATTATTTCCAAGGGATACGAAAGATACCCCAGAGTCTGAGCCTATAATTGAGCCTGCTAAAGAGCTAGATAAAAACGAGGCTGAGGCTATTTCTAAAGAAAACGAGGCTGAGCCTGCTCCCGAAATTAAGCAGGAGAATGAATCGGCTTTGTTTGGTGATTTTATTAAAAATCGCTCCGAGCTTTATAACGAGCCACTTATTGTTGCAAGCGGTCTTGTGAAAAATTACGGCTCCTTTACTGCTCTTAAGGGCATTGGTATAAATATTGCAAAGGGCAAAATCATCGGACTTTTAGGCCCTAATGGCAGTGGAAAAACTACTCTTATTAAGATTTTGGCAGGACTTTTGACTCCTACCTCTGGTAGCATTTTAATTGACGGGCACGCCCCTGGCATTGAAACAAAATCTATTGTTTCCTACTTGCCCGAGCGTCCCTACTTTAACAGCTGGATGAAGGTTAGCGAGTGTCTTGATTATTTTGAGGACTTTTATGCAGATTTTGACAGAGCCAAGGCTGAGGCTATGCTTGCAGATTTAGGCGTGCCCACTGACAAGAAGCTAAGGACTCTTTCCAAGGGCACTAAGGAAAAGGTTCAGCTTGTGCTTGTTATGTCAAGAAACGCTAAGCTTTATCTTCTTGACGAGCCTATTGCAGGCGTTGACCCTGCTGCCCGTGAGTACATACTCAAAACTATTCTTTCAAATTACAGGGTGAACTCTACCGTTATCGTTTCCACCCACCTGATTTCTGATATTGAGCCTATTATTGATAGCTACGTCTTTATCAACAAGGGCAACATTCTGGAAAGTCAGGATGTTGACAGCCTAAGGGCAAGAGGCATTGAGTCCCTTGACTCCTACTTTAGGGAGGTGTTCAGATATGTTTAAGAAGCTACTGAAGTACGACCTTAAAAGCGCTAAGCGAATGGGTATTCCCCTATTAATTGCAACCGGTGCTCTTGCTATTCTCGGTATGCTGGACATTTTTGGCATGGCAAGTGCTGTTAACGTGCTTTCAACTCTGCCTGAGGACGTTGAGGACGCTGTTATTATCGCCCCTACCCTTTCGTTTCTTGCAACGTTTCTCTTTATGTACGTAATAATTTTTGGACTTGCTCTTGTTGTGTCTGTAATGCAGATTTTTATGTATTTCGACTTCTACAAATCCACCGTTACCGATGAGGCTTATCTTACCTTTACCCTGCCAGTTAAGGCAAAGGACATTATTTTTTCTAAGTGTCTAAGCGTTATTATCTGGACCTCTGTTCTTACTCTTGCTACCCTTGTGGCAGGTGGACTTATGATTTTGGTGGGCGCTTTTTCCTTTAACGTAGACGGCTACTATTATTTTCAGGATATGTTCCTTTCCCTCGATCTTTCTAGCTTAGTGCCACCTGAGTATTCAGCATCATACACCGCAAGCATAATAATTGCCATTGTTTACGCTATTGTGAGCATGCTAAACTCTTTACTGCTTGTTTTCTTGATAATTTTCTTTGTGTCAACGGTAGTAAGAAAGCACAAGGCTCTTGTTGCGATTTTGGGTGTTATTGGAATCAACTCCGTTTATAGCGGCTTTATAGCCTTTCTTCAGGGAATCATTTCTCTATTTGGCTCTATTGCAGGAACTGCTTTGGCAAACCCGTTCCTTGTAACAAATCTTTCCTTGGGAATTATGAGCGTTGTTTTGGCAGGCTTGACCGTGCTATTCTTCTTCGCCCTTAAGCATCTTATGGAAAAGAAGCTTAATTTGGATTAAACTAAAAAAGGCACTTGTTGGTGCCTTTTTTAAGTCTTTCAAAGACGTTTATTTTTTGCATAAATAAAATTTTTGAAAAAAGTAAAAATAATTGTTGACAAATATTTTTTCTTATGCTATAATACTTCTGCGTTGTGAGATACATGCTGGTGTGGCTCAATGGCAGAGCAGCTGATTTGTAATCAGCAGGTTGATGGTTCGACTCCGTTCACCAGCTCCAGTCTCACAACTACAAGGGGGATTTCCCGAGTGGCTAAAGGGGGCAGACTGTAAATCTGTTGTCAACGACTTCGGTGGTCCGAATCCACCATCCCCCACCACAAACAAGGACACCAACTCGGTGTCCTTTTTTTGCGTCAAATAGGAATGATTCCTATTTAGAGCTTTTTCGAGAGTGATTTCCGTTAAAGTTGTGTGCTTTTGATAGACTGCTTATTAGGAATGA
>JAFTXZ010000011.1 GCA_017461385.1 Clostridia bacterium
CTCACTTTGTTCCCGTGCATAAGTTCCACTAACGAAAACAAGTTTTCGAGTGTCACTTAATCCACCACCCGAGCGTCCCTTTGGCAGGGCGCAACCCTTTTGTCGCTTTGCGACATTTCTGCACAAGGCACGCCACAAGGGTGACCTCACAGGGGAATCGCCTCAAGTGGAAGGCTGTTTTCTGCGTTGCTTTTCCAGAGGAAATTACCTAAAACAATCTGATTGAGAAGCTCGGCTTGCTTTTTTATATGTTCCAATGTACCAAAAACGGTACATTGACACCCATTTATTGCAAAACATTGATGGATTCTACAAATCGTAGAGGAAAATTTTTGCAGTTTGACTACTTTGCGTTTACTTTTGTCTACTCTCAGTTGACACTGCGCAACTCTGCGTTTCCTTTGCACAACTCTGCGTTTCTTTTTCAGAAGAAAATATCGTAAAACAATCTGATTGAGAAGCTCGGTTTGCTTTTTTCATATTCCAATGTACCAAAAATGGTACATTGGAGCCACTTTTTTCAAACCTAAAGAAAGGGTTGAATCTTGCAAAAAGTCAATGTACCAAAAATGGTACATTGACAGCCCTTTTTTACAAAACTTATTGGAAAAATTTCCGTCATACATTGAAAAACGGGGGGTGGTATGGTATACTAAATGTAAATACTAATCACAAGGAGAAAGCTATGGATTTTAAGATTGTTGGAAACCAATTTGTAAAGGACGGTGTGCCTACCAAAATTATATCAGGTGCCGTTCATTACTTTAGAAATATGCAGGGCACTTGGAGAGATATTTTCAAGAAGCTTGTAGCACTAGGCTGTAACTGCGTTGAAACCTACTGCGCGTGGAATATGCACGAAAAGCAAGTAGGAGTGTTTGATTTTGAGGGAAATCTGGACATTGCTGAGTTTATAAAAATTGCAGGCGAGGAGGGTCTTATGGTCATCGTTCGACCAGGACCATATATCTGCTCCGAGTGGGAGTTTGGTGGACTTCCTTGGTGGCTTCAAACAATGGATGATATGGAAATCCGTTGCTGTAACGAAACCTACGTGCGCCACTTTGAAAATTATCTAAAGAACCTGTTCGACCAAATTCGCCCACTTCTTTTCACAAATGGTGGACCTATCATTATGCTTCAATGCGAAAATGAGTATGGCTACTACGGAGACGATAAGGTTTATCTGAACAAGCTTCGTGATATGTACAGGGACCTAGGCATTGACGTGCCACTATTCACCTCCGACGGCACAAGCGAAAACAACCTGCTTGATGGAACAATCAAGGGTTGTCTTGCAACCCTTAACTTTGGCTCTCGCGTGGAGGAGAACTTTAAGGCTCATGACAAGCTTTTCCCAGATTCACCAAAAATGTGTATGGAGATGTGGTGTGGCTGGTTTGATGACTGGGGCTGTGGCTTCCACCACAAAACCTCGGCGCAGGATTATGCAAAGGTTGCTGACGATATGCTTCAAAAGGGTAGCTTTAATATGTATATGTTCATTGGAGGCACTAACTTCGGTTTTACTAGTGGCGCAAACCACTATGAGAAGTTTAGACCGGACGTAACAAGCTACGACTATGACGCACCTCTTTCAGAGTGTGGTGATACAACTGAAAAGTATTTTGTTCTTCGTGACGTAATTAAAAAGTACGTAGATAAGGAGTTGCCTCCCGTTCCTGCTAACAGAGAGAAAAGAGGCTACGGAAGGATTACTCTTGATTCACAGGGTGGCTTCTTTGATAACCTTGATAATTTGTCAAGTCCAATTTTCTCAAACGTTCCAAAGTGTATGGAGCATTACGGACAGGGCTACGGCTACATAGCTTATACAACTACACTAAACAGAGATTACAAGGATACTCCGCTTCGCTTTGAGGATTTAGGAGATAGAGCACAGGTTTACGTAAATCGTACACTCCAGGGCATAGTTTACGTAAATGACGACGAATTAAAGACCACAATCAATGCCCATGCTGGCGATACCTTAACAATCCTTGTTGAAAATATGGGTAGAGCAAACTTTGGTCCAAAAATGATGCGCAAAAAGGGAATTGCAGGCAGATTGCTCCTTGGCGACAATATAATTCACTTTAACTGGCAGGTTTATCCATTGCCAATGGATAATCTTGATAAGGTTGTTTATGGCAACAACGTGACCGAACCAACAAGATTCTATAAGGGCACCCTTATGGTTGATAAGGTAGCTGATACCTTTATCCGCCTTGATGATTTTACAAAGGGCTTTATTTTGGTAAACGGCTTTAATATCGGTAGATATTGGGAAATAGGTCCACAAAAGAACTACTATATTCCTGCATGTCTACTAAAAGAGGGCGAAAACGAAATCGTAATCTTTGAAAGCGACGGAGCAAAGGTTGATTGCCCAAGCGTTGAATTCCTTGATAAGCCGGATTTAGGATAAGAAAATGAATGATTTTATTGTAAGTGATAACGTGCTTTTGGAGTATAAGGGCACTGAAGAAATCGTAGAAATTACAGATGGAATAAAGGCTATTGCTCAAAACGCCTTTAAGGACAACAAGCACATAAAAAGTGTAAAAATAGGCGAGAGCGTGTCTGAATTAGGCGAAAATGCCTTTGAAAACTGCACTAACCTTGAGAGCGTAATATTTGAGGGAGACATAATAAGGCTTCCTTGGTGTTGCTTTAAGGGCTGTGAAAGCTTGAAAAGTGTAATTTTGCCAAGCCTTCTTAGGCGAGTTGGTGATATGTGCTTTAGTGAGTGTAAAGCTCTTGAGGAAATTCAGCTTCCCGATTCCATTACAAAGATTGACTTTAACGCCTTTTCCTTTTCCGGACTAAAAAGGGTAAAGCTTCCTGAAAGCTTAACAACAATTCATACAGGTGCATTTTCCTTCTGCGATAACCTTTCATATATTAAGCTTGGAAGTGGGTCAGATTGGGAAAACAGAAATATTCGCAAATGGAGTTGGGCGTTTGACAGAGAGCTTCTTCCTATAATTGCCCTTGATAATCTATCAAGGAATAGCACCCTTGCAAGGGAAATCGTAAGAGAGCCAACAATTGCAACTGAAAGCCTGATAAAGCGAGGTCGCATAGACCTGCTTGATAAGCTCCTAGACTACGCAGGCAAAAGAATAACTCCAACCGAGCTTGACTTTATGCTAAAAAGAGCCCAAGACCTAAACAGCAACGAGGCAACTAAAATCCTGCTGGAGTACAAAAACAACCTTAAATAAACAAAAAGCCGACACATAGTCGGCTTTTTTTTAATATCCATAGGGTACAGTCAAATCAATGGGGAAGGGCTTGCCCTGCCTTTTGTAAACGCAGGTTTCGCTACCACGTATTAGATACTCCGTAACCTTTTCTCTCTCCTTAAGAATTAAGGACGGGTTCTTGTTAATCGCATCACGGACACGCCCATAGCTATCAACGTAATAGCCACCACTGTAGCCCTTGTTGAAAACTAAATCAGGCTCCAAGCCAAATAGCTTAAACGGCTCAGGGCTGTAAAACCCAAAAAATTCCGTGCTATAGGTAATGGCAAGTCTTTCAAATTTCACCTCAAGGGTAAAAATCTCAAGCCTTTGCCCAACTATAATTGAAGTGGTAAGCTCCTCGCTATTTGAAAGGGACTGATATGAAATCCAGTTGGGACCACCCCTGTATGCGTCCTCAAAATATTCTTGCCTTTTCTTTAATCTGTTCTCAAAAGCTCGAAGAGTAGACGATGAGGCAAAGCTATTAAGACGTTGCACCTTGAGCCTTATATGATTTATCTGTGCAATTCTTTTGTTAAGGTCGTCCTTTAATCGTTCAGCTCTTGTCATAAAATCTCCAAATTATTCCTCAAATTTGCTTATGTAGTAAAAGCAGTTCTTTGAATCGGAATTTATTAGCCTTGAAAGTCCACCGTGCCCCATATCGCCAACTGTGGCTATGGTAAACATAATCTCATCAAGATGTGAATAGCCAGCAACCGCGCTTTTATCAATTACAATACGTTCATTTACCAGCTTTAGTAGATAGTACGCTTGTGCGGAGTCGTACTGGTGAAAATCCTCAAGAAACAAAACGGTATGCTTTTTATTCAGAGCATCAATTTCTTCCTTAGTGGGGGCTATAAAGGAGTCGTCAATATGGTCAATGGTTAATCTTTCCCTGTTTATTGTAATCTCTCCACCGCTTGGAGTAACTACAAATAAATTAAGATTATTTTCCTTAGCCCATTCCTTTACTAGCTGATTCATTTTTTCAGTGCCACGCTTGTTGCTAAATAGCACGTTTGGCGCGCTTATATTTTTGTAGGCTGAAAGACGTGGGGTACGACCAATTTCCAGAATTTCATCAAGGGCAGTGTCTAAAATTTCGTAAATTTTCTCTTTCATAGAACACCTTAAACCTTTTTTAATGTGGTGTAGCCCTTGTCCTTAATCTCGGCTACAAATTGGTTTAGCTCCAGCACACCTAGGTGATTGCCCTCAAGGTTCAATTCGTTGCCATCACGCAAGGTCTTGTTAAGATTAAGGTGTAGCTTATCCTTATGATTAACAAGCTCAATTTCCACAACGCCCACGATTTCACCATCTGGGTAGTGCATATACGAGGTAGAGAAGTAAGAATCCCATTTGTCAAGCTCTTGTCCAATGGAATCCAAAAGCTCGAAGTATTTCTTAGAAGCAGAAAGAGGCAGGGACTTATCCCTTTCAAAGCGATAAAGAGAAGCAACGTTCTGCGCAATTTCAAGAAGCAAAAGCTCTTTTTTGGAAACAGGTAAAATAGTAATAACAGGCTCAAATAAGTAGGAATAAGCGCGACCCCAAAGCTCTAGCTGAATAGAGTCGATTTTCCCCTCACTGTAAGCATCAATAAATGAAAGTATGGTGTTCAGGGAATAGGCGCCTCTATCCCTTTCAACGAGTCCGGCGTTTATCTTGCCCAAAATCTCGTTTAATTCCCCAATGCTAAGTCCGATTTTGCAAATTTTTTCCTTCATAAAACCCTCCTAGATGAAGCTACTATTCTTATTATAAATCCTTTACTCTCAAAAATCAAGAAAAAAGAGAAAGAGAGGACAAATCGGTTTATAGCCGAAATGTCCTCTCTTTTTTATTTATTATTCCTGAGCGTTAGCCAGCTCCTCAAGAGCGTGGCTTAGATAATCTGCGATATATCTATGACCAGCTGAGTTAGGATGCAAGCCATCAGGCATGTAATATTCTCTCGTTTCCTCGGCACTTGGGTCAAGGTCAAGGTCTTCAAAGAGATTAATTACGTCAACGGAGTAAATATCACATATCTCAACTATTGCATTTACGTAGTCCTCAAGAGTACAGCCAACACCATTTACCTGTGTATCGTCAGTGAAATCAACACCGGTTTGTGAGTTAGTGCCAAAGCCGTATCTGTGGAGAGGAGTGATAAATACAAGCTTAGAGCTTGGATATTTCTCAAGCAGTGCAGGGATAATTGTGTTAAGAGCTTCCTTGAAGTCCTCCAACGGAGTATCGTGACCGTAGTCGTTAGTACCCATAAAGATAGTAATTAAGTCTGCCTCTGGAATTTGCTCGTAACGATTGATAAGTGGGTCGTATTCATTGCCATAGCCACTGGAATTACTAATACAGCTTCCAGCAACGCCCATGCCAGTGGTTTCCTTTAGCTTAAGAACCTCACCAAGGATTTCCCAATAGGTTTTTCCCTCGCAGCCAACACCCTCGGTAATGCTATCACCAACGAATATAGCAGTCTTATCCTGCCATGGACCCTTAGCCTGAATAGCCTCGCTTGCAACGAAGTATTCAGAGAATAGAAGTCCACTGGCATCGCTTGTAATCATAACCATATCGTTTGCAATTTCCTCAGGTGTACGTACGTCATTAAAGATGCTAGCAGAGAAAATCTCACCCTTGAATGGCTGTGTTGAAATTCTCTTATCAGTACCAACGTAGAAATAAGAGTTATCAAATGGAACTGCCTTGTCAAGCGCAATTGACTCAACAAGCTTGCCATTTACATAAAGTGAAGCAGTTAAGTCCTTAATTGTAAAGGTCAGATGTACCGCCTCATTTGAACGAATATCTACGTTGAACAGGTAAGAGTAGCTTACACCAGCTATCTTGTACCATAGACGAGGTGCACCGTTTGTGTAAATCTCAAGATTCATCTTGTTGCTTGAGGTGCCGTCGTAGTTACCAAGAATTACGCCACCTCTGTCATTCCAATCAGGAGATAGCTTAACAAGAAGCTCAAAGGTCATAGGAGTAGAGCCTAGCTTATCCTTAATAATGTAGTAGCTACCGTCCTTTAGTGAGCTGTCTGTGTTAGTGTAGTCATTGCTGATTGTACCATCAGACTCATAAGGAATACTGCAAATTTCAAATACCTTGCCACAGGCTCTACAAATTAGCTTGCCTTGACCCTCGGAGTCCTTGGTAGGCTCGGTAATTACCTCAAACACTGTGTCGTGGAATTTCCTTTCGTCAAGAATAGCTTCTTCAAAATATGCACTTGAAAGAAGTAATCCAGCCTCATTATCAATTGCAATCATATCCTGCGCAATCTGCTCAGCGCTTCTTGCGTGATCAAAGAGGTTAACGGAGTAAATTGTTCCCTTGAAGTATTGAGCATTGCCAGGTCTGAAATCACCACCAATATGGTAGCCACTTGTTGATACAGGCAATGGAAGTGCAAGAGTCTTAACCTCTACAAGCTCGCCGTTTAGGTATAGAGAAGCCTCCTTGCCATTTACACTAAGTGCAATATGAACAGGCTCATCGGAGCGAACGTCGGTGTCAAACTTACAGTCGATTGTAGTTGTGCCGTTTACGAAGTAAAGCCTTAGCTTGCCCTCTTTGAACACCTCAAAGCTTACAATTGGCTTGCTCTTAAAGTTATTGCTAAGGATAATACCTCCACGACCCTCGTAATCCTTGTCAAGCTGAATAATAGCCTCAAAGGTTAAAGGAGTCTTGCCTAGATCACAGCTTGTGCCACCGATCTTGCTTTCGTCAAATTCTTGACCTGCAAAATCCTTAGTAAATCCATTTTCAGTTAGGTAAGTAGAGTATAAAAGTCCCTCTGTACCATTCTTCACAAGGAGAATATCGCTCTTGATTTCCTCCTCTGTTCTTACGTCTTCAAATAGGTGTAGTGAGTAAATCTTACCCTTGAAGTACTGCTCGTTATTCAAGCGATAATCACCACCAAGGGCAAAGCCGTCTGTAATTTCGGGCAATGCCATAGTGAGAGTAGTCGACTCAGCAAGCTCACCGTTGATATAAAGCGAAGCAGTAAGGCCATCAATTGTCAGTGCCAAATTAATTGGCTTATCGGAGCGAATGTCGGTTGTAAAGGTATAGCTGTATCTTGTGCCATTTACTATATAGAATAGTCTTAGCATACCGCCGGCTAGAACCTCTAGATTAATTGTATCAATTGAGCCATCTGTGTAGTTGCCAATAATTACACCGGCACGATCAGCATAGCTTGTAGGAAGCATAATCGTTGCTTCGATTGTCTTAAATGGCTTTTCTAGCTTTTCAATTGAGTTGATTTTGTTGGAATCAAAGAAGGAGCCAGATACGGTAGTGCCACTTACAAAGGAAATGCCCTCACTCTTTCCAAAGTATTCTACACAAAGAACGTCAGGGGCAGAGGCTGAAACAAAGTCCTTATCAAGAAGAATTTCCTCGTTTGTTCTTACGTCACTAAACATACAAACTGAGAATATCTTGCCCATAAACACCTGCTTGCCCTCACGATTATCTCCACCTATCATAAAGCTTCTATCAATAGAAGGCATTGGCATTATCACGTCAACGCTTTCTGTGAGCGCGCCATTAACGTAGAGTGAGGCAGTATAGCCGTCAATCGTTACTGCAATATGGACAGGGTCCTTGGAACGAATGTCCTTGGAGAATACCACGTCAGTTCTTATACCGTTAGTAATGTAGAATAGTCTTACCTTGCCACCGGTATATATTTCTAGGTTGATTGCATTTTCATCATCCATTGATGAGTAGTTACCAACAATTACACCACCACGGGCAAAAATGCTTGGGTCAAGCTGAATTGTAGCCTCAATAGTAAGTGGTGCTTTATTTACTGAAACAGGTATGGTTGTGCTTTCTGTAAAGCCTGAGCCTGTGTTATTATCAGGCAAAATTGAGCTACCTGAGAATACTGTTTCCTGTGATTCAATTAGCTTGTCGCAAACGGTACAAAGCTTGTACTTAATACCATTTTCAGCGGGAGTAGCAGGCTTTTGTGTAATCCACTCACTGCCAAAGTGAAGGGTTTTTGTAACAACCTGGTTGCCACAGCACTTGCATTCCTTATAAATGTAGCCGTGCTGATCCTTAGTAGGCTCAACTCTTTGCTCTTTGCCAAAGTCGTGCTCAACCATTTGTCCGTTTGTTGAGTACTTAGCAACGATAGAGAACACGCTGTTTTCCGAGCATGTCGTTTCCTTAATAACTAGTGCAGAGTTAGATTGGAAGTACATAGAGCCTGAGTGCAGATTAAGGGAATTGAGAAGTGAAACGTAGTAGCGTTGACCATTCTTAACATAGGAGAACTGTAGGTCCTTATTATGAATAGCGCCAAGAGGCCACTCGTTAATAGACTTAAAGCCAATATCAACGCCAAGTACTAGATCGTCAAAGGTAGTTGGGTCAAAGGATTCCATATTAGCATAAATCTTGTTCTTAGGATTTTTATTCTTGTGGAATGCATCAATAAGCATTTGCTCCAGCTGTTGACCTAATGGGAACTTACCGCTATATTCAGCGGCATTCCAGGTGAACACAATATAATCCTCGGATTCATAAAGCTCTCTCATGTATTTAGAGTAAGGATTGTAAACCTCGCTCCAGGAGAGAACGTCACCGCCAAATGGTGTAAAGTAAAGCTCGAACACGTCATCGCTTTCAGTACCGATATAAACTATCTTTTCGCTATCTGCAATTTCGTTGCCACGACCTGCAAGAATCAAGTCAATTTGTCTTGTAGATTCCTCATTCATATAGTTTTGGAACTCAAGGATTTCCTCCTGACCCTTTAGTGTAGGCATAAGTCTTAAGTAGTTTACAGAAACCTGATAAAGCTCCTTGTGGTCTGAAACTATTGTAGCTGTTTGAAGCTTCCAGTTAGCATTGTAGCCACCTGCATAGATTCCGTCAAGGTTGGAGCTTGATGTCCAAACTGCGTTCTTGTGAACAACGCCGTCCTTGTCAAGATAGTGTGAAACTGCACAGAGCTTAGTGTGCATCATATCGCTACCACCCTTTTTGCCCTCACTAAGAGTCCAGTCAAAGTAAGTGAAGTCAAGGAAGTCGGAAATCTTCTTGTCAGGCTGATACTCAGGATCACAGGGGTCGTTCATATATGTGTTGAAGTATTCAACAACGGTTGAAGGAATTTTTGATGAATAGGTAATTGGATAAGCGTCTCTGTGGGAAAGAACGTTTACGTGAATACCCATCTTTGCACAGGATAGAAGCAAATAAGATACTCTTACAAAGCCAAATTCATCGTATTGCTCATTAACAAGCTGTCTTGTGTAGCCGAAGTATCTGCTATCACGATTAATATTGACTGCTGTTTGAACGGAGAAGCGATAGGAGGAAATGTCAACGTAAACCTCCTCCTCGGGGAATGCTTTCTTATAAAGCATAGCCTGATAAATCATAAGCGCCTCACCAACGGTCATGTTGTGAGCAGTCGAATATTTTGGATATACGAAGGTATCAACGGTTACTGTTTCTCCGTTGATATTTTCAAATACCGTTTCCCCACGAGACATAAAGTTAGAGGAATTGTCAAGATGTGGGAATTTGTCGTAGGTTGCGTTAATAAAGCCGTCGCTTGAATTTATAGCTAGGTTAAATACGTCATTTACGGATACAGGCTCCTTAATGGTGTAGGTTTTCTCTGTGCTTGTAGCTGACTTAAAGGTAGGTACAGCTGGAGCCTTAAGAGTTACCTCGTTTACAGTAAGGAGATTATCAATAGCGTCCTGCCAGTATTCGTCTGTGATTGTTGTATCCAGATCAACGAATTTAGACTTGTCTATATTAAGAACCGCGTTCTTGGTATTACCCCAAATAATTGAGCCACCGTCGAGGGAGGTATTGCCTGAAACCGTCGCACCTGCCAAATTAACCACAGTAGATGCAGCAGTTTCATACATAAAGCCACCCTTTGTAGCGCTATTGCTCTTAGCAATAACATTGTAAAGGTTAGCTATACTCTTACCAGAAACGTAAAGCGCACCACCGGTGCCCTGTGCCTCGTTATTCTCAAAGCTACAGCCATTTACTGTAACCTCAGTGCCAAAGGTGTAGATAAACATACCTGCACCGTTTTCAGTAGTTGTATTACCAATAAAATCACTTGAATAAACAGATGCAGTAGCACCCTCGTATAGGTAAACGCCGGCACCCATATTGGAGGAGTTATTTCTTATGGTGCTACCGTACATTGTAAGCGCACCAAAGGTATTGTAAAGGAAGCCACCGTTTGATCTTGCCGTATTTCTTGAGGCAACTATGTTGTTAAGTGTAGCCTCAGCTCCTAAGTTCAGCTGAATAGCGCCACCTGTACCACGGCTTTCGTTTCTTGTGAATATAACACCATCTGCCACAAGGCTTGATGTGTACATACAAATTGCACCACCTAAGGAGTCGGTTGAGCTTGCTTTGTTAGAAACAAAGCTTGAACGCTCAATTCGTGCAGATACGCCACCTGTTAAATTGATAGCGCCACCGTCGTTTTTAGCAGTGTTAGATGCAAAATCCGTATCGTAAATACCAAGATTTTGTGCTGTATCACCCTCAATTGCACGCTTGGTTGCGTAAATTGCGCCACCGCTACCATTTGAGTTGTTTTCCTTAATAGTTGAGTTGTAAATATTAACCTGTGAGTTGCAATCAATACTACTGCTGTAGGATATGTAGATTGCACCGGCATTTTTTGCTGAATAGTTTTTATCAATTGTTGAGGACTCAATCGTTAGCTTAGCGCTTCTTACAGAAATTGCACCACCATAAGAGCCGGAGGAGTTTTCTGAAAGAGTAGAATTGTAAAGCGAAACGTTGCTTTCAGCTATGATATAAATCGCACCAGCCTCACTCTCGGCAGTGTTGCCTACAAATGAGGAGTCGTTAACTGTAAGAATTGACTCACGCTCAACGCAAATAGCGCCACCGGTTGTAGCAGAGTTGGAAACAAGCTCACAGCCTACAAGATTAGCTCTTGCGCCAAATTCGTACTCTGTATCACTACTGTATAGTGAAATAGCACCACCATTTGCTGCACTGTTGCCTATAAGCGAGCAATTTTCAAGATAAAGGAAGCGAGGAGTGTAGTCAACTATTCTTGTATTGAAGATAGCGCCACCTCGGGATTTTGCCACGTTGTCCTTGAAAACCGTATTCTTAATTGTAAAGGAGCTTGATGTATAAATCGCACCACCGCTACCGGTTACTGCCTTGTTGGACTCAAAGGTAGTATTGCCGTAAATAACGACGCCGTTTAAGGTTGCTGTATAAATAGCACCGCCATTTACCTCAGCGTAGTTGTCCTTAAATAATACAGGAGTTGAGGATTTGTAGCCGATATATAATTGTGAGGTGCTATAGGAGGCAGAGTAGTAAACACCTCCGGTTACGGTTGCGTGGTTTCCAATAAAGCTACCGCCGTAAATTTTCATGATGCCGTAGTTGTAAACGATACCACCGCGGGCACCCTCGTTAGCCTCAAATAAGCCGTTGTAAATTCTTATATTGCCTTCACTGTAGAAAACACCGCCTATCGTGGAGTTACGACCCTCCTCGGTTGAGGAATCCTCAAGCTTAACGGAGTTGTTTTTGTAAACGCCACCGTAAACATATAAGCCACCGAATGGAATAATGGCAACTGCGCCACCGACACGGTTAGGTCTTGACATTCTGTACTGCTCGCCATAGGTCTTTTCGTTGTTAGACTTGTAGCAGTTTATAACTGAAAGGTTTTCGTATAGCTTAGCTATAGCGCCGTTACAAACGAATATAACAGTACCGTAAACCTCTGTCTGCATATTGTCCTTATTACCGTCAAATGTAAGCAAGCCTGTGGTTGTAGACTCAGGATTACCAAGAATTAGTAAATCATCAGCAGACTTTAGCATTGAGTTAGTGCCGTCCTTTGCTTCACCTACAACGAAGATATCACCGCCAAAGGATGGGGACCTTGTAAGCGTATGGTAAGCAGTAGAGAAGATAGTTACCTTTCTTGTAATATAGAAGGTACGGTCAAGCTCAAAGTCAGCCACAATTCGAATTACGCTCTTGCCGGCCAAGAGAGCATTTTCTAGCTCCTCAGCGCTTGAAACGTCGGTTGCATTTTCAAGCTTGCCGGAGGGCTCGTTGCCCTCCTCTGTATATTCAGGAATGCTATCTGTAATTACGTTTAACGTAACTGAATTGTAAATAACACTATTCCAGTAAGATTGAGTAGGATTTGCGTTATTTACGTCCTTGTAGTTTTCCTTGCTTAGGTTAAGAATTGCGTTAAGGCTACCATTTACAAATGAGCCGTTTGTTGCTGTGTTAGAGGAAGCTGTAATTCCGTTAATGGTTAAGGAAGTGTCAGCATCGCTAATATAAGCAACTCCACCCTTGTCCGCCTTGTTAGAGGAGGCTATTATCTCATAAAGATAACCGGTTGCTTTTTTGCAAAGGTAGATTGCGCCACCGTTGCCATTTGCCATATTGGAGCTTAGCTCACAATCCTGTAGCTTAATGCTTGCGTTAGATCCGTCAACGTAAACGGCACCACCGTTTCTTCCTGTCTCGTTACCAATCATTTGCGAAAGGTAGAGCTCAGCATTTGATTTGCCACTAAGGGATATAGCACCACCGTTTATAACGGATTCGTTGCTATTAAACGTACAGCTATAAGCCTTAATTTGTGAATCAACAAGGGAGATAGCGCCACCCTCGTTTGCACAGGAGTTAAGATTAAATGTAGCACCGGAGAGATAGCCACTTGCTAAATAAAGGGCAATCGCACCGCCATTCAGGTCAGCATCGTTTCCTGTAAAGGTAGATGAGTCAACGTAAACGGAGGTAAGTGTACCATAAATAGCACCACCCTCAGATGCATAGCCATACTCAAAGCTATCCTTAACCGAGGTATATTCGCCACCGCTTACGTATACGATACCAAGACCTGCCTCGTTTTTAGAAAAAGTATTGTTGCTTGTCTGTGTAGTAGAGTCAAGGGCACAAATAAAGCCACCGTTTTCCTTTGCTTCGTTTGCATTTGCCTCGCTTGAGTCGATTGACGCTTCAACACCCTTCAGGTAAATAGCACCGCCATTAGTTGCGCTATTTGAAAGGAAGCTACAATCAGAAATTGTAGCATAACAGCTCTCTAGGTAAATAGCACCGCCGTTTGTTGCACTGTTTGATACAAAGCTTGCGTTCGTTATATCAAAATCTCTGTTTATTGAATAGATAGCACCACCATTTTCAGCGGTATTAGACTTGAAGGTAGAGCCTTCAATTGAGAGGGCTACGTTTTCATTATCAAGGTAAGCACCGCCACCAAGTGTTGCAGTGTTGCCCTCAACTAAGTAGGAAATAGTAACGTTGCCAGCTAAGGCATAAACGCCACCGCCGAGTAGGGCATTGTTTTCTAGAATTGTACCACCAAGGGACACAGCACCACTCTCAACGTAGATAGCGCCACCGTTTTCCGCAGTGTTATTTTCAATTGTACCGCCAGTAATTGTAAGAGTACCAAGGCTGTAAATAGCACCGCCGAGGGTTGCAGTATTTGCTGAAATTGTACCGCCTGAAATTGTAAGAGTGCCAAGATTGTAAATAGCACCACCATTTTCGGCAGTGTTTTCAGTAATTACACCGCCACTTATATTAACAGTACCATTATTGTTAATTGCAGAGTCTGAATTGCCCTTAATAGTACCGCCATAAAGGTTAAGTGTACCATTTTCCAAAACGGAAATTGTACCTGTCAAGGTTACGTTTTCATAAATGTTAAGCGTTGAATCGCTCGACACCTTAACGTTACCCTCAATTACTAAAAGGTCAGCACTGGGAGAGGTTGAAAGACCAAGGGTAAGGCTTGTGGCTTCGTTCTCGCCAACCACAAATAAAGGACCCTCAAATCCCTCAATAGGACTGATTTTACAAGAGGTAGTTGTAAAGATAATTGTATCTGCAAGTATATAAAGTGTTTTATCAAGAGAAATATCAGAAACTATCTTAATAAGTGGAGCCTTAGACAAAAGAGCAGACTCAAGGTCGGACTGATCCTTAACTAAAATTGCATTCCAAAGGCCGGAAACGCTTTCGCCACTGTAGTCGGTGTAGCTTGGAATTTGATCCTGTGTTTCAGTTACAGTCAGCTTATTTGCAATAGCGTCAGACCAATAGTCAGCACCGATTTCAGTATCTAGGTCAACGTGGTTTAGCTTGTTGATAAAAAGCTTAGCGTTCAAGGTGTTACCCCAAATGATAGGACCGCCTACCGTTGCAGTGTTTGAGGAAACCGTAAGACCGGAAAGAGTAACAACGGTACCGGCAGTAGTTTCGTACATAAAGCCACCCTTAGATGCACTATTCTCAATTGCAGTAATGTTGTAAAGCTTCAAGCTGCTCTTGCCTGATACGAATATGCCACCGCCAAGACCGCTTGAGGAGTTTTGTACAAAGGTTGTGGAATGTACTACTACCTCTGTGCCACCCGTATATACGAAAATGGCACCTGCGTTTGAGGTGTTTGTTTCACTACATGCGTTAGAAATAAAGCTACAGCCATATATTCCTGCCGTTGCACCTGTATATAGGTAAATAGCGCTACCTGCAAAGGAAGTGTTGTTCTTAAACGTGCTATTGTAAAGATTGATTGTACTGTTAGCTCCGTAAAGTGCACCGCCCTTTTCTGATGAGGTACAGCCATTTATCTCAAGCTTATTAGCAGTAAGGGAGCTAGGAATATAGTTCTCAATAGAGCTATCGGTAGTAACGAAAATACCACCGCCGAGGGCAGCCTCGCCTGATGAAATTTTTACATTATCCATTTCAACAACCGAGTTGATTATGTAAAATGCACCACCCTCCGAGGTTGCTGTGCTTTCCACAAGGCTTGTATTTCTTACGTAAGCATAAGCACCCTTGGCTATATACACGGCACCACCGTCAGCAGAGGTGTTTTTTTCAAGGCTACAATTTAGTAGCACTAGGTCGTTGTCAATTTCAAGAGTGTTGTGGGAGGTTGAAAAAATTGCACCACCGTAGGAGGTTGCGTCATTTGACACAAAGGAGCAATTTGTATAGGACATGGAGGTATAATTACCACCACCATATACGGCACCGCCGGTTTTAGCAGTATTACCCTCAAACAATGTATCCTGCGCAGAAATTCTTCCTGTTGCATAAATCGCACCACCATAAGAGGTAGCGGAGTTATTCTTAAATATAACAGAGCCCTCGCCAGAGCCAACGTTTCCACCCAGATAAAGCCTAGCACCTGAGCTTGATGGAAGATAAATAGCACCACCGGAGGTTGAGGCAGTATTATTCCTTATCTCAGCAGAGTAAATATTAAGCGTACGGTAGTTATAAAAAGCTCCTGCACGAGAAGCAGAGTTGTTTTCAATAATACCACCATAAACGTTAGTTATAGCATAGTTGTAAAACGCACCGCCATAAATAGACGCACCTGACGTGTTAACAGAGTTGTAGCTGTAAACACCGCCATAAATGTTTAACTCACTATCCTTACTAACGATAGCAACGGCGCCACCTATGTTGTTAGGATTTGTGTGCCCATAAGTCTCAACCAAGGTTCTTTCATTACCAACCTTTTTGCAGTTAGTAACTACTAAGCCCTCATAAAGGTCAGCCTTGGAATTAGGCGCAATAAAAACAACAGTACCTAAAACGTCAACGGTCATGCTTTCACTGTTACCGTTAATGGTGAGCACTCCTGCCTCATCACCGCTAAAGCCACCTAAATAAAGGGTAGCGGGTTCTTGACAGAGAGCATTTGTCTGGTCAGCACCTACAACGAAAATGTCCCCTGCAAACTCAGGACTACGAGTAAGTGTAACGTTGCTTTCTGCATAAATAATTGTGTTTTTTGTAACGAATAGGGTACGGTCGATTAAAAAATCACCTGCAATGCAAATGGCATCAATGCCATCTGCCAAAGCGCCCTCAAGCTCAGCAGAGCTAGTTACGTTTCTTGTTGTGTTCGGGAAGCCTACAAGCTCCTCATCGCCGATGCCTATATCAGGGGAGTCGATTTCAATATTCTCGCCTGCTGAAGCATCGTTCTCGACAGTCTGTGCAATTGCCTGAAATGGCATAATGGCAATAACCATTAAAAGAGCCAAAACGAAAGCAAAAACACGGCTTCTTAACCTTGTTTCCATAATTTTCTCCTTTTATTATTAAAAGTAATATATAAATTATAACATACTTCAAGTCAGGCTGGCAATAGCTTGGGTCTTAATCTCAAATTTTTGTGCAACTATAATAAAAAATGAGTATATCTACAAGGATTCAAGCAGGGCGACTCTAAACAAATTAAACAAAAAAGACAAGCCGAAGCTTGTCGTTGTTTTAGTGTAAAGACTATGAAAAGATATTTCTGGGAGCTTTCGTATGGACTTGAACCTGTGTGTTAATGAAGCATCGGCTTGCGCCGATATGAAGCACTCGCTACGCACGTATGAAGTATTTGCTATGCAAATATGAAGCGAAGCGCGTGTAACCTCGACTTGAGCCAAAGGCTCGCTTCATAGGGCGAAGTCCTGCTTCATTTTTCATGCGTCGCAGACGCGCTTCATTGAAAAAACGACAGGTCGAAACCTGTCGTTTTTTCTGGCAGGGGCGCAAGGACTCGAACCCTGGACACCCAGTTTTGGAGACTGGTGTTCTACCGACTGAACTACACCCCTATATTTATTTGACCTATGAATTATAGCACAAGTTTTTATAAATTGCAATAGTTTTTTCAAATAAAATAAAATTGCAAAAAAGTAAATAAAAGAAATGTAGCGAGAATATACTCTAATATGAATAGTGTTAAAGGAAAAGAGCCGAAAAAATTTTATAAAAAAAACACTTGACAGAGAAAAAATTGTATGATATACTATACAAGCACACAAGCCGATGTGGCGGAATCGGCAGACGCAAGGGACTTAAAATCCCTCGGGAGCAATCTCGTACCGGTTCAAGTCCGGTCATCGGCACCATTTAAGATTCCTTGTAACAATATAGCGGAGTAGAGCAGCCTGGTAGCTCGTCGGGCTCATAACCCGGAGGTCGTGAGGTTCAAATCCCACCTCCGCACCCATAACAAGGCTATAAAAAAGATATAGCCACAAGAAACCCTTGATTTTTCAAGGGTTTTTTGATTTTTATAGCCCGAATATTTAATGTCAAAAATCAAGGATATAAAATAGGTATTTCCCTACTTTCGGGGGATTTGAACCCTCGTACACGCAATTTAATAAAAATGGTAGCACGCAGAAAATCCCTTGCGTGCTTTTTTTACACCCGAAATTAAGCCAATCGTTTAAGAGATGATTCTCAAAAACGGTTGGCTTTTTTTATTTCCTAAAAACCAACTGAAAAGGAGAAACAAAATGAAATTCAAGAACAAAAACCATCAGGCAATCTTCAGCTGCGAGTCGCAGAAGCTCAATCGAAACGACAATGTAAAAATGTCGGTGCTTTACCTTCTCACGGCAGATGTCCGTTTGTGGAATGCAGCCAAGCCTCACATCAGGAAGGGCTACATTGACCTTGACAACATCAGCGTGAAGAAAGGCAACCTCAAGTCCTATACCTTGTTGTGTGTAGCAAAGGATCTCTGCGACGGAACGCACTATCTCTCACTCCACGATCTCGCTGACACCGAACTCATCTCTCCGCAGATGCTCGGAACGATCACCACGGCGATCACAATCCGCAGATACGGTCTCAACGGCAATAAAAATAATGAGGAAAAGGAGAACGCAGATGCTTAAATTATCCATCAAGAACCCGACCACACAGGAAACCGAAACCTACGATGTGGTAACAGAATTCAATCAGTTTTTCGACAGAGCCAAGGAGTACGGACTCATCAATTCCATCTTTTCTCTGAAGGTCAAGGAAATGAAAGCCGAGGATGCTCCCATCCGCCTTCACGCAGATAGTGATGTAGGCAACGGTCTGCTCCGAATACTTCCCGATTCGGATAGTCTTTACGACGTGCGAGTTACCGACGAATCGGTATCGGGTGTTCGTGAGGAACTGCGCGATGACCTCGAAGCAAACCTTGTGAATGAGCAGTATGATACCACAGAGGAACTGTACGCAGACATCAAGGAGATGATGAAATCGCTTGCAGGCACGAAGATGTCCTTCTTCTGCCCGTTGACCGGTAACCTCTCCGACCACGACGGCGACTACTATGAAACCGATGCCTATATGATCAACAACAATGCAGATGCCATCGAGGAAGCCATTGCCAAGGAGCAAGCGACCGAAATCAATATGGCTGAGTATGTCGGAGATCACGCAGGCATCAAGGATAAGCTCGTGTTCGCAGAATGGGGTGTTGAGGAACAACGTGGCACTCTTTATGGCAAGATCGATTGCTACCTCACAGAATCCCTCACTCCCGATGAAACCGAACGCCTCCGTGATGCAATCAGCGGTCAAAACAGCGACGGTCTCGGCGAAGGCTTTGAGCAGCGTGAAATCCCTATCGACGAGGGCGACCTCTATGTTTCATTTTGGCATAGCGGCGACGATTACTTCCTTCACACCGAGGATGAGTTCGACGAATACCTGTCAGAACTCCCTGGGATGAGATTCGGGGGTTAAGCATGACGAACTTTTATGAAAGACAGCTCAAGAGAATGTTCGGAGAATCCGAGGTTCTCTCGGCAGATACAGTATTTGCAGGCAAAGCGATGGTCAGCAAGATCAGCGATGACCTTCGCGCCAAGGTAGAATTTGTGACGGCAAGAGTTTCAGGACAATACGAAGGTCTGAAGCTCTCCATCATAAATAAAAATGAAGGGCTTATCGACTCGCAGACCTTTATGTTCCACGAGATCATCGGACTCAAGGGTGCGGCAAGAGATCGAAAGCCCCATATATGGGATGACAACGGTAAGGCAAGTTGGTTTGGCTACGAACCGACGGCTACCGAATATGAGAATATTGCATCAAAGGTCGAGGATTATATCGAGATGTACGCCGACCAAGAGATGGGATACGAAGGTCATACAATGGGAGGGATGTAATATATGGGTGTCCTATTTTCTGCGGTTAAGTTAACCGCAGGCGAAAAACAATCGGAATTCCTTGTAGCAGGTATTCCAAAAGAATACGGTGACCTTGAAGGATGGACTCGGTTCGAAGAATTCATGGACGAGCTTGACGAGGAATGCACGGTGAAGGTACACGCCGATGCGTATCTGTACCGCAGATGCACATGGACAATCAAAGGCGAAAAGCGATATGTGTGGAGATGCATCAACCGCCTTGACTACGGCAAGAAATACTGCCATGAGTCACCAACGGTCGAAGAAACCACTCTGCACGAAGCGATCATGAGAGCAATTCAAAAGACGGCTCAAATGAATATCGACGTGTTAAAAACACTCAAGCTTCACATCGGAATGGCACTGAACGGCGAGGAATCCGTAGATAAAACATTCGAAATACAGGTCAGAATCGCAGAGATCGATGCCGAATTTTCAGCCATGCTCAAGACGATATCCTCCGATACCGTCGGCGAGTTCGATGAAAACAAGGTGAGAGAGCTGATGGATGAAAAAAGCGAGTTGCAACGCCAACTCGCAGATATCACGGAAACCAAACAAAAGAGAGAAACCACCGAGTCTCGACTTGACGAAATCTTCACGGTGATCGAGGGCTTAAAGAACCGCCCCATGGAGTATGACGATCAGGTCGTAAGGCAAATAATCGAGTGCATAGTGGTCGAGTCAAAAGACCGCATAAAGGTAATATTTATCGGAGGATTGGAGGTGACCGAAGAACTGCTTACCGAATAACCCGTGAGGTTCAAATCCCGTAAGCAAAATGGCAAAAATATCTTTTTTATAGCCCTTGCACAAAAAAATTCCTCGGATTTGTTCCGAGGATATTTTTTTACCTATTCACTTTTCACTCTTCACTCTTCACTTTTCTCCTTCCGCCGAGGAATTTTTTTGGAGGTAATAGGTAATAGTGAATAGTGAAAAGGTATTAGATGTAGCTTTTCGCTGTGGCGAAAAGCATTTTTATTTTAAGGTTGAAAAAGTTATAGGTTTTATGGTATAATTGATATAACAAAGCGAAAGGTGGAAAGGTTATGACTGACAGCCCTTTGATAGTGAAATCTAAAGCGTTTGCGCTTGAAGTGATACAGGTATGTAAGGAGCTTCGAGTAGCGAAGTGTGAAAGTGCTTTGATAAATCAATTTCTGCGTTCGGGAACGAGTATAGGCGCGAATATTAGAGAAGCTTTTTACGCTCACGGCAAGGCTGACTTTATTGCCAAACTGCAAATTGCTTTGAAAGAGTGTTCCGAAACGGAATATTGGATTGAACTTGTTTTGGAAAGTGGATATTACCACGACAAAACCTTGCTCGATAAATGTACGGAGCTGAAAAGGATTTTAATTTCTTCCCTTAATACAGCTAAAGCAAACCAAGATAATAAATAAAATTCCCCAAACCTCTGGACTTTCCGCATTCTTTCGGTATAATGTGTATTACCACCCAAAAGGAGCGAGAAAATGATAGACTTAAAGCCATATTACCAAGCTGAGTTAACCTTGCTCAGATGTAAAACCTACTTTCTCCACAATTCCCCGAAAAACGTGGATGAAAAATACGCTTACGACATCATTCAAAAGGCGTATTGGATAAACCAGAAGAAGATTGATATGCTTGGCTTCAAGAAGAACAAAAAGTCATTAGATGGCTATTATAATTATTTCAATAAACGATAAAAGGAAGGCTTAAAACTATGGGACTTTTCAGTGCAATAAAAAATATGATCAAATTCAAAAAAGAATTAAAGAAGAGCATCAAAGAAGCCAAAGAAAAAGAAAAACGTTACCTTGAAATGACCGTAGAAGAACTGTCTGCTCTTTCCGACGATGAACTTTTTGAGGCGGTAGTAGCAAGAACGGAAAGCAAAGTAGATAGCTTTGACGAGTGGGAAGATGGCGTAAATTCGCTGAATCCATCACAGAAAATATTTTACTCTGTTAATTGGCTTGAGATGGAGGTCAACAACGGAGGACTTTGTCAGTTCTTTGTAAATTCGAGCCGTATGGTTGCGCCACTTGTAAGTGAATATATGGGAATTATCGGTGCAGTCGAACACAAAAAGCTGTATGATGACTTTGTAAATAAAAATGGAATTGATTTGACGGAGCTTTCATTTTTTGATGTAAACGAAGTGGAAGAATTTGAAGAAAAAACAGAAAAATATCCGTTTGACGAATATGATGATGCGTTCTATGATATGGAGCCGTTGGAAACATATTTGAAAAAGTTTATAAGAGAAAACGTAAAGGATTTTTAATCGGCATCCATTTAGGAAGCACAATACAGAATAGCAAAAAAGGACACCAAACGGTGTCCTTTTTATTTCCAATCATTAAAATCCATTGCAACTAAGGGGGCGACTGTGGTATAATCGTTATATACCCACACACCCAAGGAGGCTTAAGATGGACAGAAAGCTGGCGATAGATACGTTAAAGGAGTTTTGCTCCTTTGATATAAGCACCTCGAAGGAGGTAATGAAAAAATTTGAGGAGCTACCAGGTGCGATTGCTCACTACGACGGAGGCAAGAACAATTTCGTTTACATACCTGGTACAAGAGAGGACAGAGTCCTTTTGGTCTCTCATGCAGATACGGTTTGGGATGAGCAATATAACGAGCAGGACTACAAGCAGGAAATCTTTGAAAGCTATGGCGCACTTTGGGGAAGAAATAAGGATTGTGGCATTGGCGCAGATGACAGAGCAGGCTGTGCAATTCTTTGGCTTCTAAGAAATAGTGGACATAGCTTGCTTATAACCGACGGCGAGGAGATTGGTTGTGTAGGCTCAGAATATCTGAGAGACAATTACCCAAAGCTCTTTGACGAGCTGAACGACCACTGCTATATGATGCAATTTGACCGCAGGGAGTGTGAGAATTACAAGGTTTACAGGCTACCTGTAAGCGATGAATTTATAGAATTTGTTGAGAGGGAAACAGGCTACTACAATTCAGGCAAAAGCTCATCAACGGACATAACTAGGCTGTGCCGTGATATCTGTGGAGTCAATTTAGGCATTGGCTATTATAATGAACATACGCCAAACGAGGCAATTGTCCTTGAGGAGTGGCTACAAGTCTTGAATTTAGCCGAAAAAATCCTTAAGGAAAAGCAGAAAAAATATCCCTTGGTAAAATAAGGAGAGAAAATGGATAAACGACTAATAGATTGCTTAAAATGCAAGGAAAATAACTATATGCTACCGTTTCTGTGGCTACACGGCGAGCCAAAGGAGCGAGTGCGTGAGGAAATTCTAGCTATTAAGAATAGCGGAATAACCGAGCTTTGCGCCGAAAGCCGACCCTACGAGGATTTTTGTGGGGATAGCTGGTGGGAGGATTTTGGCTTTATTCTCAAAACTGCCCGTGAGCTAGGTATGAGGGTTTGGCTTCTTGATGACCAAAAGTTCCCAACGGGCTACGCAAACGGCTACCTTGAGAGAGAGGAAAATGCTCACCTGCGCAAAAGGCTCATAAGGGAATTTCAAATAGACGTGGTCGGCCCTATGAAAAATGCAAAGCTTTTCGTAGGTGGCAGAATTGCAAACGACGAAAGCCTGTATTCCGTAATTGCCTATAAGCACGCAGATAGTGGCGAGGGACTGGACTACGAAAGTGCCGTTGACCTAACCGAAAAAACGAAAAAAGGAATGACCTATTGGGACATTCCAAAGGGCACTTGGCGAGCTTGCGTTTTGGTTGAAACCCAATTTCAAGAAAAGGACTCACGCCTTTTCTACTACATAGATATGCTGAGCCCCGAATCCTGTCATGCAATGATAGATGCGATTTATCAGCCACATTATGAGCATTTTGCCGAATATTTTGGCAATACCTTTGCTGGCTTCTTTTCTGATGAGCCTGCATTCTTAAACGTGTATGATACCTACTACAACACCCTTGGGAAAATGTATTCCCCATACCCGTGGGCAAGAGAATTGCCAAGGCTAATTGCAAAAAGCGCAGGCATAAGCGAGGATGAGGCAAGGCTATATCTGCCAGCACTTTGGGAGGATTTAGGCAAGGTAACCTCCCTTATGCGTGCTCACTATATGGAGGCAATTACTAAGCTATACAGAGATAATTTCAGCTATCAGCTGGGCAACTGGTGTCGTGAGCATGGAGTAATGTATACGGGACACGTTATCGAGGATATGGGCGCCCACATGCGTATGGGATATGGCGCAGGCCACTATTTCCGTGCCCTTGAGGGACAGGATATGGCAGGAATTGACATTGTGCTAATGCAGGACATACCAGGCATTAGCGACTCAATTCACAGAGGACCTCTTGCCGACGGTGGACAAGCCGACCCTGCCTTTTTCCGTTATACACTTCCTAAGCTAGCCTCATCACATTCCCACATACAGCCCCTTAAAAATGGCAGAGCTATGTGTGAAATCTTTGGCGCCTTTGGCTGGGCAGAGGGACTGCCCTTTATGAAGGGGCTTGCCGATATTATGCTAGCAGGCGGTATAAATTATTTTGTACCTCACGCCTTTTCTCCTAAGGAGGAGGATCAGGATTGCCCACCGCATTTTTATAACGGTGGCAAAAATATTCAATACCCAGAGCTTGCAAGGCTTATTGGCTATATGAATCGCTGTGCCCATCTGACAACAGGTGGCACTCACCAAGCCGACGTGTGCGTATTTTATAACGCAGAGGGCGAGTGGACAGGTGGCAAAAACCAACTGTTCTTTGAAATATGTAAGACTCTTACCCAAAATCAAATTGATTTTGATATTGTTCCCTTTGATACCTTGAAAGGCGCGCAGGTAAATGACAATTCGCTTTGTATAAATGGGGAGAGCTATAAGGCACTAATTATTTCCGAAAGCGAAATTTTGCCAATGGACAGACTAGAGCTATTTGCCAGCCTTAATAAGCGTGGCTTGCCGGTGATTTTTACAGATAGCCTACCGCAAAAAAGCGCAGAGAATATTGACATATCAAGTCTGCTTACTTGCTTTGAGGCAATACCCACAAGTAAGCTTACAGCAGTCCTCAGAGAAAGAGACCTTTGTCAGCTTGGCGCAAGTGGAGAAGACCTTGATGAGCTTCGCTTCTATCACGTTAAGCGAGAAAAATCCCACATATACCTTTTCTCAAACGAGGGCATTAATAAAATAATAAACGCTAAAATTTCCCTAAAGCAAGCGGGAGAGTGTCTGATTTACGAGCCTTGGGACAATAAAGCATATCGCTACGAGGCAAAAAACGGCGTTCTTGATTTAACAATTGAAAGGGGCAATATGCTCTTTGTAATTTTTGACGGTGAGGATTACTCTCATCTTCCATATTTCACCCACGAAAGAGAAAGAATCCCCCTTGACCTGAAATTTGATATTTCCATAAGGGCAGAGGGCGAGGACGATTATAGGCTTCTTGCCAAGGAATCAACCCTCTTTGATATTTCAGCACCCGACTCACTTCCGGATTTTTCAGGAAGCGTGCGCTATGAAGCTGATTTTAATTCTGTCGATGGCTTTGAGGTAATTGATTTAGGACAGGTTGGCGAGATAGCACAGGTGTATCTAAACGGCAAGGATTTAGGCTTGCGCATAAATCCACCGTATAAGTTCAATATGAAAAATAAGCTTGTAGCTGGCAAGAATCACCTGGAGATTATAGTAAAAAGTAATCTTGCCCACCGTCGCTCCGATTGGCTAAGTAGCTTCATGCAAATTCCACCCACTGGAATACTTGGTGAAATTGCACTTTGTAGATATTTGTAAAAAAATCTTATTTTGTCACATTTTGCAGAGTTATGTGTTGAAAAACACATAGTTAAGTGATATAATAAAATTACAAATAATCGTCACAGGACGTAAAAGAAGGAGAAAACGAAATGTCAAACAACACAAATGAAGAATTCGTTAAGTCAACAAAAGACGAACCTATTCAAGAGTCTGACAAGCAAGGCGTAGCGACTCCTGCAAAGAAGGGCAACTGGTTTACAAGGCTTGTTGGCTTTGACCCTGAGGCAAAGCAAACAAACGTAAGAACAGAGCTTATCGCAGGTGTAGTTACATTCTTGGCAATGGCTTACATTTTGACAGTTAACCCTAACCAGCTTTTCGGTAGCACAGCAAGTGCATACTGGGCGAGTGCATTTATTGCAACAGCAATCGGTGCAGTTATCGGTACACTGTTAATGGCATTCTTTGCTAAAATGCCACTTGCACAGGCATCAGGCATGGGTCTTAACGCAATGCTCGGTGGTATGATTGCCGGAACGTCAGGCTACGGTGCTAAATTCACACCGGGACAGGCATTCTTCCTAGTTCTTATTTCAGGACTAGTATTTATGCTTCTTTCCGTAATCAAAATCAATGGCAAAACCTTCCGTGAGCTAGTGTTTGACGGTATGCCTGTTGCAGTTAGAAGTGCAATTTCCGTTGGTATCGGTCTATTTATTGCATTTATCGGCTTCCAAAACGCAGGTATTATCGTAACAAACGGCTTTACACAGATTGGATTTGTTGATTTCACAGATTGGGGCTCCCAATTGATTCAAAACGGAGTTCTTCCAGACGGGAAAGATGGCTTCGCAGTAGCAGTACCTTTTACAGGAGAGGCAGCTAAGACAGCAGCGGTTGCATTTATTGGTCTATTCCTAATCGCAATCCTTGACAAGCTTAAGGTTAAGGGCTCTGTAATCTTTGGTATTTTGGGTGCAACAGTAGTTGGTATTCCTCTAAAGGTTACAAATCTAAACGTTCTTACAGGCTCTGAGGACGGTATCTCTTGGAAATTCTGGGAGAACTTCTCAAGATTCTTTACAGCAGGCGCACCTGAGTATGAGCAGGTTATAGAGAACGGCATTCCACAGTTCGACCCTAAAACAGGCGAAGCAATTATGCAAGAGGTTGCAGGAAGTGGAAGCGTATTCGGTTCATTTATAAACGTATTCACAGGCGAAGGCTTAATTCCAGCAGGCGCAACAATATTTACAATTATTATGATTGTTATCACCCTTTGTATGATTGATATGTTCGACACAATGGGTACAATCGTTGGATGCTGCGGCGGTAACAGAGTATTGTCTGACGAAAACAACAAGCCACATAACTACGGCAAGATTATGATTGCTGACTCAGTAGCAACCTGTACAGGTGCTATGGTTGGTACATCAACAGTTACAACCTTCGTTGAATCTGGCGCAGGCGTATCTGCAGGTGGTAGAACAGGTCTTACAGCCTTTACAACCGCATGCCTATTCTTCCTCGCTATGTTTGCAATGCCTGTATTTGCAGTAATTCCATCTGCAGCAACAGCATCAGCACTTATCTACGTAGGCGTTCTTATGATGAAGAACAACGTAAAGAACATTGATTTCTCACATGCAATCAACGCAACCTCTGCGTTCCTGACAATTGCAGTAATGGTGCTATCATACTCAATTACAACCGGTATCGGTGTTGGTATGATTTCATACACAGTAATGACAGCTATCGCATACCTAATCGATATAATTAAGTACGCAATCCAAAAGAAGCAGGGCAAGAGCGTGGAGAAGCCAAGGTGGGAGGTTTCTGTAGTAGCTATTATAGTAGCACTACTATTCGTAGCATACTTCTTCGTTCCAGCAACCTTGTTCTAATAAGCACAAAACAAAAAGCCACAGAACAATCTGTGGCTTTTTTATTATTCTCGCAAAGCTATTTTATCACTATATCTCAATATGTGCAACCTCTTACACATAACCTCTTACACAGGGTACTTCTTATGTGCAACTTCTTACATCTAGCTTCTTACATCTAACTTCTTACATCTAAGAAGTTACACCCCACCCCCACGGGAGGCTGACTATTGACTACTTTTAGTTTACTTTTGTCCACTCTCAGTTGACGATTGACTACTTTGCGTTGCGTAGACGCCTCTTTAGAGGCTACACCTCTGCGACTCACTTTGTTCCCGTGCATAAGTTCCACTAACGAAAACAAGTTTTCGAGTGTCACTTAATCCACCGTCCAAGCGTCCCTTTGGCAGGGCGCAACCCTTTTGTCGCTTTGCGACATTTCTGCACAAGGCACGCCACAAGGGTGCCCTCACAGGGGAATCGCCTCAAGTGGAAGGCTGTTCTCTCAGTTGGCGATTGACTACTTTTAGTTGATAAATTTTAATTCCCACAAAAAGCTATGTACCAAAAATGGTACATTGAAGCCTGTTTTTTAGCAAACCTAAGAGAAAATTTTAATTCCCGCAAAATGAAATGTACCAAAAATGGTACATTGGAGGCATTTTTTAACAAACATACAAGAAATCTTAATTCACGTAAAAGGGTCAATGCACCAAAAATGGTACATTGACCCCCTATTTTTTCAAAATATATTACGCTTATTCCCAATCCTTACAAACGTCAACCCATGCAGTGTAGCCCGAATACCTTTCAAGCTCAGCAATCGTTAATTCAATTGCGCTATTGCTACTGCCACAGGCAGGAAAGACCGTTTCAAATCGAGTCAAGGACTTGTCAAGATAGACCAAAACCCCCTCGTTTAGAGCAAAGGGACAAACTCCACCTACTGCATGACCCACCAAGGAAACTGCCTCGTCTGGAGTAAGCATTTTTGCCTTAGTGCCAAATTGCGCCTTAAATTTTCCGTTGTCAACTCGCGCATCTCCCCCGGCAACAACTAAAATTGCGCCACCATTTACCATAAAGGAAAGGGATTTTGCAATTCGCTTAGGCTCACAGCCTAGCGCTTGGGAGGCTAATTGCACCGTAGCACTAGACACCTCAAATTCTTTGATTCTATGTTCAATTCCAAGGGACTTAAAATATTCTTTAACTCTTTCAATAGCCATAATAAACCTCATATAAAGATATTACTAAAAGTATATCACACAAACAGGCCCAAGTCAATTGACAAAGCATTTTTTAATTGAAATAATAATTTTAGAAAAATAAAGGGAGAATTATATGCTAAACCTTAATACAAGATTTTTTTATTCTAAGCTGAACAAATACGAAAAAAAGCTATATCGCCAAATGGCAGAAAGCCTGCTAAAGGAAAACTATGTAATAAACCACGACCTAACCTGGGATAAGGCAAACTTTTTGAAGGTATTCGAGTCGATTGTTGACGATTTCCCAGAGCTTTTTTACGTAAGCTATAGCTATTTAGACTGGTCGAAGCCTTATGTACTTAAGGTAATGGGCAAAAAATATTATACCCACGAGGAAATAGTAGAAATAAGAAAAGAGCTTGATAAAATTTACCACAAATTTGATAGCATAACCGACCCATTTGAATTGCAGGTGGCAGTTACCGATTTTATTTGCAAGGAATATACGTATTGCGGTATCTCTCGTGGGCCTAAAACCAAACAGGAAATGCACTCAATAGTAGGACTTATCAAAAGGAAAAGGGGCGTTTGCTCTGCCTTTTCCCAATTAGCCCAATACATATTCCAAAGACGAGGAATACCCACAGCCTATGTTGTGGGAGAGTCAAAGGATAAGGACATAGACCCTGAAAAAAGCACTCACGCATGGCTCGCTATAAAGCACGAGGGCTCCTACTATCATTGGGACATAACTGCAATTCTTGGTGAATCAAAGGATGAGGAAACTACCCAATATTGTATGTTCAACGTAACCGACAAGGAAATGCTAGAGGGCTACGAATATACAAATGAGAGCTACAAGGACCTTGTATGCGATAAAACCGACTATAATTATTATCACAAAAAGGGACTTTATTTTTGGACCTATGAGGAAATAAAAGAGGGCTTTATAAAATTCGTAAAGGAAATGGACTACACAAGGGAAATAAATTGGTTTAATTTCCGTATCGCTCCCGAAATAGACAACGAGGAGTCCTTGGAATATACCCTAAGCCCTGCAGAAATCAACGAATATCTAAAGGGAACAGAATATTTAACAAGCAAATTTAATTGCTTTTCCTATCGCGACGGGCAAGGATACTATCGTTGCAAAATAGTAACTAGAAAAAAGATAGAAAAAAAGCTAACCATAATTCAACCAAAATTCCATTGGGAGGAAAACCCCTGTAAAAACGTACGAGAATACCTACTCGAAAAGCTTTCTCACCTTGAAAGGGACGAAATAATGGTGCTTCCCGAATATTCAAACGCAGGTGGCACAAAGGATCCCGAGGTTGAGAAGGAAAACCTAAAATATGCAAGGGAAATGAAAAAGGCTTGCTCCAAAATGGCAAAGGAAAGACAAGCCTATGTGGCTGTAAACGTACTTGAAAAGCGAGGAGACAAGATAAAAAATAGCACCTACCTGTACGGAAAGGATGGAGAGGTTGTCTTTGTTTACGATAAGGTACACCTGCCCCCTGCTGAAAAGAGCCTAGGTATCGTAAGGGGAGAGGGCAATTGCACAGTAGAGTGCGACGGCATACGCTTTGCCTTTATGACCTGCTACGACGTTTATTTCAATGAACAAATTGAGCATATAGCAAAATTCAAGCCAGATATAATAATATTACCAGGCTATCAAAGAGGTGAGCAGGTTGATATAATCAAGGCACAAGCAACGCTTCTTGCTTATAGGTGTAACTCCTACGTGCTTCGCTCATCCTATACAATGGGTAAGGATAACCTGGGCGGTTGTTCACTAATAGCTTCTCCAATGGGTAAGATTCTTGCCTGTCTTGGAAAGGACGAGGGAAGTGTCTCAATTACCGAAAATATTAAGCTAAAATGCTATCGTCCCGCAGGCTTTGGTGGAGAATATGTACGCAACGACAAATTCATAGACGACGGACTCTGCCCCGAGGCATTCAAAGACTCCCCCTCAAGAGGAAGGGGGACCGCAACCGCCAAACAAGACAAAAAATGAAGCTAATATCAGTGGTGGTTGAGGTGTAGCCTTGTAAGAGGCGTGCCAATGTGCAATAAAAAACAAGCCGAGATTTCTCTCGGCTTATTTTTTTTATTAAAGACGGATTTAATTGCGTGCTTGCACGCTTACTCCTCATTTTCTTCCTTTTCAATTTTCTTTTTAGTAACAATACACTTTTCAACTCTGTGGTCCTCAAGCTTAGTTACCTTTATGGAAAGAAGCTCTGCTCATAGCAAAACACCCCAAGGTTCAATTGAAGTATGAATAATTTGTAAACTTTAATATTTTTCCATAAAAAGTGAAGGTTTTTGACACTAAACACACCCTTTAATAGTAGAAAGGCAAAAATTGAAAATTCCTAAAACTCCATTTTTTCAAAATTTGCTCGTTTATCTTAATAAAAGGATAATATCCTTTATTGAAAAAGAGGTGTTTCCAATGAACTGTTTGAACTGTTAAAAACCAATAACAATATAGATTTATTAGGCAATAAATGTACCACGGAGGAAAAATATGAAGAAGAGATTTTTTGCAATATTTACAGTAATTTTAATGTTACTTTCCCAAATTAAAATTTTTGCTAACGGTAGCGATATAGAATCAACAAATATCAATAATGAAAGCGCTGAAGCTATGGAAATGAATAATAGTTTTTGTTGTTCAAGCTTTTCTGATGCTACAAAAGAATCATTACGCTTGAGAGATAATGGAGATAGCTTGAATGCTACAACAACAAATACAGTGGTATTTGAATTGAATTCTGAGCAGCAAGTAGTGGAGTTGAATTGCGAAAGCGATGGATTGACCGTTGTTTCAAATAACTATCAAAATGGGCTTGTATATGTGACATTTACATATAATGATAATGTAATTGCTCCAATGCTGACAGTAGCAGTATTGTTGGAAGATGATACGATATTAACTGCCAATATGTATGGCTATTATTTTGAAGGTCAGCTATTTGTTAGTGGGGCTTCAAAGGATGATGCTTTTGAAAAATATTGCTTGTTTTTATTAAACATTGAAGCAATAGATGAAAATCAATACAAATCAATTAGAAATACCTATTATAAACAATTCGTTTCGATAACAACAAGTACAGAACTGGCAATGCAAACAATAGTTGCTCCGGGAACAGCAGAAACTCAGGCTGCTTCTAAAACTACTTATGTAAAAGGATATATAACCTGGAATGACGACAGAGGTATTGAACACCCTTGTCAATATGTTAAGGTTAATGTTTATGATAAGGAGGCATGGAACCCTCAACTTCTTGCAACAACATATACGAATGTAGGTGGCTTTTATTCGGTGACATTTGAAAATGAGGATATTATATGGGAGTTAGGTTGTGACCTATATATAGAGGTTTTTGCTGAGGGTGAAACAGTATCAGTAAAAAACACAAGTGGAGTTGCTTACAGCATTAGTACAGTTGATGAGGTTATAAACAACGTAGGTAACGGAACAACAAGTACTATTAGTATTAAGTTCGAAATGATAGACGACGGCTACTTTGTAGGTGGAGATTTAGCAAAAGCTATGCAAGTATCACAGCCGGCAATTGTTGCTTCAAGGTACGCTAAAGTAATGAACAATTCACAGGCATTGGATCCGGTGGAAGTATACTATCCTGTGGCTGATGGGAGCTGGTATGCGAGCGGAACAAAACGCATATACTTAAGCGGAGACAGTGCTGAATATCCGGGCACTCCAAACGCCTATGCTTCTTGGGATGTTATTATGCACGAATATGGTCATCATGTTCAAAATGTTATTGGAAATATTTCTGATAATCCAGGAGGAACACATTACGTAAACACGAACATGGCTGATCATTACTATGAAGTTTTTTATAATATACGATTGTGCCAAGATTGCCAAGACGACGGATTAGAAATCGATAGTTTAGACTATTGCAGAAATAGAGCATTAAAACTATCGTGGGCTGAAGCATGGGCAACGGTATTTGGCTTTATGGCACAAGAATATTATATAAATTCACTACAGAACATTGAGTTTATCGGAAATGCGAGGTATGATGCATATAATATTGGTTCCTTGAATGGTATTAATTTAGAAACATATGTAGATGATGCTCCTGGAGAAACAAACGAGACAAGTATCATAACAATACTATACAATTTATATGATTCAAATAACAATGATTTTGATAATATTTCGTTAGGGCATCAAGGTTTTTGGAATGCAACTGTTAATTCGGAATCGTCTGTTTTGTCTGATTTTACATCGTATTTATTAGGCACTAATATCGTAAATGAGGACGATTTGAGTAATTTGTTAGACTATCAGGAAGTGAATGCCAAACCACTTCACAATCCGGGGTGTTATACAACTTCTTTACCGACATTTCATTGGGAAGCACGTGGTGGATCATACTATTTTGAAAACAACGCATTTAATCTGATATTCTACAATATATATGGTGACGAAGTGCTTGAAACACCAAGAGTAACAGATACTCAATATAAGCTTACCGAAAATGAGTGGCAAACGATACTATCAAACTGTGGAGATCAATTCCAATGGGCTGTGATCGCTTATCAGACAGATGGCATGGAAACAGGACTATATAGATCCATTAAATCTGAAACTGTAACTGTGTCGACGATTCCTTTGAATCTTGACGTTGCTGTTCAGGGAAGTGTAGAGGAGCCTAGTGGATATGATTGGTATAAATTTACTCCTACTAGTAGTGGAACATATACCTTTTATACAACGGGAACCACTGATACTTATGCTGACGTCTTTAACAGAATGGCATATGGCCTTAGAACGGATAATATGATGATTTGCGACGATGACTCTGGAGATTCAACAAATTTCAAAATATCGTATTGGCTATCTGAAGGCTGTACAATTTATATAAGAGTCAGAGCTTTTTCAACGGAAATTGGTGAATATACTCTGTACGCACATAAGGAATCTTGAAAATTAGTATTTTAAGAAAGGGGACTGTCATGAAAAAATTTCTATCGATTACGTTAGCAACCTTTATCCTCTTAGTTGGCTTGGCTTCTTGCCAAGCTCCAAGCAACGAAAATGATTGCCCCGAGCAAGCTACTGTTGAGGCTGGATTTAGTGGCAGTAACGGTTGTGTTGAAGAGTGGACGGCGTTGTATTGCGCGTACAGATTTGATAATTGCATTTATGATAGCAAGGAAATTAAATTTACACTTTATTTTGGTGCATCATTGCCCCAACCCCGGGATAATGAAGCGAAAACACCAATTTATGTTAAGCTGAGAAATAATGATGGAAAAGAAATTATATTACATGAGTTTACAGTAGATGAAATACTTACAGAAGAATATTCATGTAATTATGATATTGATGCCAAAAGAAAAGTTTTTAATCATAGTGAGGAGATTGTTTTAACAGAAGAGATACTTACAAAAGACAATGGTCACATAACTGTTCAAATTGAACATGTCTACGAGGAAGGCAAGCGAAATCATGGAACCTCAGCCGTGGGCTTTAACTACAAGATAGAAAACGGCAAAGTGCGAATATCATCTAAGCAAAATTATTAAAAAGGTATGAATGTGTACTAAATAAAAAAACAAGCCGAGATTTCTCTCGGCTTGTTTTTTATTAAAGACGGATTTAATTGCGTGCTTGCACGCTTACTCCTCATTTTCTTCCTTTTCGATTTTCTTTTTAGTAACAATACACTTCTCAACTCTGTGGTCCTCAAGCTTAGTTACCTTTATGGAAAGAAGCTCTGTTTCAAGCTCAAAAACTGTTCCGTCATCAGGAATTGCGTCAATAGAGCCTAAAATGTAGCCACCAAAGGTGTCGTAATCCTCAGTGTCAATAGTAATATCAAGCTCCTTGCACACGTCATCAATTGGGGCAGTACCGGAAATTTCCCACACGTCCTCGCCCTTTTTCTCAATTTCAACCACCTTGACGTCGTCCTTATCGTTAAGCTCACCAACAAGCACCTCAAGCAGGTCGTGCATTGTAACAACACCACTTGTTCCACCATATTCGTCAATAACAATGGCAAAGTAGTTTCTCGTTTCCTTCATCTTTTCAAAAAGGGTGTCAGCCTTTATAGTTTCAGGCACTAAGAATGGCTTTTCAACGGTCTTTTTTATGGCAGTTTCTTGGTCCTTGCACTCTGAACGGAAGAACTTTTTAGCATTCAAAACACCCATAATGTCGTCAGTATTGCCACGACAAACAGGGTAGAAGCCGTGCCTTGTGGAAATAATTGTCTTTTTCCAATCTGCAAAGGAATCGTCAAGATAAAGGAAGGTAACGTCTGTACGGTGAGTACAAATTTCCGACACGGAAATATCATCAAATTCAAAAATGTTTTGAATCATTTCGTTTTCGCTTTCATCAATTTCACCACTTAGGGAGCTGGAGTTAACCATAAGTCTGATTTCCTCCTCAGTAACCTTGGAGTCCTCCTCATCGGGATTGATTCTGAATAGTCTTAAGATTCCATTTGTTGTCTTTGTCAAAATCCAAACAAAGGGAGTAAAGCAAACAGAAACAAAGGACAAAAGTCCAGAGATGCCAAGGGCAGTTTTTTCTGGATTCTTCATAGCCATTCTCTTAGGCACAAGCTCGCCAAAAACAATGGAGAAGAAGGATAAAATAAGAGTGATAAGCAAAACGCAAACGGATTCAACGGTTGCCTTAGCTGTTTCGTTGGTAACTGAAAGCCAATTTATAACGGCATCACTCAAAAGCTCACCGAAGCTATCTGCAGCAAAGGCAGAGCCAAGCAAGGAGGCAAGAGTAATTGCCACCTGTATGGTAGATAAAAACTTAGATGGGTTAGAGCTGATTTTCAAAAGCCTTTTAGCGCTTCTGTTTCCCTCCTCGCCTAGCTTTTCAAGCTTAGCTGAGCTTGAGGAAATAACTGCAATTTCAGCGCTTGCAAAAATTGCGTTTAGTGAAATAAGAACAATTTGTAATATAATCGGTAATATGTATTCCATAATGTCGGGGCAAGCCCCTTTTTTAATTCTCCTTTTTAGTAATTTTCAAAAATAAGCACAAAAAGGCATTACCTGTGAAAAAAGCACAGGCAACGCCTTATTTACTGAAATTTCAAATATATACGACTGACGCCGTCGTCCATGGTGTTAACTCCTTAATAATTTGCAAATTTTATAATCAACGTAGCAATTATACCATACTATTAATTAAAAGTCAATAGTAAATGCATATTGTAAGGAGAGTCTTACCTTTTTATTCTGTTACTAAGCCTATCAATTTTTCAACCTTGAAATAGGTGTTTGATAGCATATAAATGTAGCCCTCATGCACGAATGCACGCTTAGTGCTATTTGTGCCAGTGAATAAATAGTCGTCAATTACCACAAAGCCGTCGCTTGTTGCTTGCAGGACTAAGTATTTATCTACGTATGCATTTTTTACCCATTGAGAATAGCCAAGACCAACAAGCCCAAGGTCTCTGTTTACCATATAGGATTTATAGTCAAGAGAGAAGGAGGCCAAGACCTCATACTTATCAATTGACACAACCTCATCGCCTATCTTTTTGTAAAGCTCAATTTTAAGGTATCTGGTGCTTTGTCCGTAGCCAATTCCGACTAGCAAATCATTACCAATATTTATAAGGGAGGTAGAGTAGCCGTATATTTCATCGGACTCGTAAACCTTAACGCTTTCTAGGTCGCTTAGGTCAATTACAAATACAGGGTCGGTCATTTGTACTGCCGTACATACGTAGGCAAGATTTTTGTCAAACCTTACGGAGCGAACGGATTCACCATCTGGAGCAAATCTCTTAAGAGAATAAACAACCCTTAAATAGGTAAGGTCAATACAATAAAGGCTTGCATTCGTTGGGGTGGAGTAGCCTCTGTTCGTAGTAACCACTCTTAATATACCATTGTACTCGTCAAAGCTGTACTGATTATTAATACAGCCCTCAACCCTTACTGTGCCTATGTGAACGAATCTGTCCTTGTAGCCCATTATTGCAATATCTGTGTAATATTTGGAATTTTCGTAAACCATACGCGAAAGATATATTCTGTCCCTTGATACGTAAGTACCCTGTGCCTGGTAGCTTGTGTATGCACAGGCGTCCTTTACCTGGTGAGTGTCCATATCAATGCTATAAATTGTAGTCAATTCCTTTGTTTTTTCCTTGTCAATGCATATCTTGTCTGCCTCAACTCTTACAAATCCACTGCCATTGTCATACTGTGGAATAAGTAGCTTGTAAAGAGAAGCATAGTGGCTGGTAAACACTAAAAGCTGATCCCCAACCAGCCTTGAGGTCTGATAATTACCGAATAGAGTAATTACGTTTTTAATACCGATTTTGCAAGGGTCGGACACGTCAAGAAACATAACGACAGAGGTGGAAATCTTGCTTTCATTCCATAGACCGCCATCTTTTGTGTTTGCAATAATTGTCAGCTGCTTTCCATCGCTTGACAAAAGCATTTCCCAATCAGGCGCATTGGAATCTAAAATTTCCTCCTTAAGGGTGTCGTCATCCTCCAAAACGCTATCTACCTTGTTTGAAATATAATCAAGAATGTACTTGATTTCAAAGGTATTTACAAGCCTACTTTGGTCCTTGTTAATATCATAAACTGCTAAATAATTGCCACGTATGTGGAAAATATGGGTATCTGTCCTTTTTACAAGGTCGCCCTCAATAACACCTGCAACCTGATTGTCGGTTATATCATTTGAGCTATTTCCGACACTGTCCTGCTCGGCTTTATCAGTCGCGTCCTCTAGCTCGTCGTTTATTTCATCCTTGTCACTACCAACGTAAAAAACATCAAGTAGCTTATCGTAGCTACTGTCAGGGGTGCTGACGTTTGGCAAGAAAGAGCTTCCGTGATAAATTTCGTTACCATTTTCGTTATCTGGTGGGACTATCTCAACTATTCCGTCACCATTACCACCGGTGCCACCAATATCGCCCCCCTCGCTTGCAGGCGGAGTAGTATTTCCGCCGGGGCCTTGTTTTATAAGAGGAATTATTGTTACAATGTTTGTAATTAAAAGAGCAGCGCACAGCCCTGTGGCAATATAGGAAATAATTTTAGGCCGTTTTATTTTGTCCCAAAATGAAAATTTTTTAGGGTTAGCCTCATCAATGTACTTCTCATCAACAAGGTCAAGCATTTTGTCTAAATCCTGCCTTTTCATACACGTATCCCCTCCTTTTCTAAGTGCTTTTTTAATTTGTCTCTTAGACGAGATAGAATCACCTTAACGTTGCTTTCACTTAAGCCTTGATTTTTTGCAATCTCCTTAATCGAGGCAAAATACCAATACCTTTGAAGGAAAATAATTCTTTTTTCCTTGTCCAAGCCCTCAAGAAAGGAATTTATCGCTTGCTTAAGCAATAAAGAGTCAATGGGACTCTCCTCCTCTGATTCTGAAAGAATAGCCTCTAGCTCACAAAGTGGTACCTCAGCGCTTGCGCCACCACGCTTTTGCGCTCTTTGTGCATTGTACCTGTCCAGCGCTAGGTTTCTTGTAATTTTACCAAGAAAAGCTCCCAGCTTGGTGGGCTTGTGAGGTGGAATACAGCCCCAGGCGCGAGAATACGTATCGTTTACACATTCCTCACTGTCGCTATCGGAGGCTAATATGTTTTTTGCAATGTAGCTAAGATATTTGCCATACTTCTTGTCGCTTTCGCTGATTGCGCTTTCGTCTCGCTTCCAAAAAAGCTTAACTATTTCCAAATCATTCATAGCCTCACATCCCTTCAGCAGGTGTCATTCGTCTGTTGCAGAGCTCTTGTGCCCTGCAATAATAAGGACGAGAAAAGGTAAGGGGCGGTTACACCCTACAAAAATATTTTATCATTACGAGAGCATATTTTCAAGTGTGTGCATTTATTACTTGAAAAAAGGAGGCTTATATGGTAGAATATCTATGTAAATCATTTCTAGGAGATATGTAATGAAAAAAATTAAGCTATTATCAATTATTTTGTGCGTGGTAATGCTTGCATGCTTGGCGCTTGCCTCCTGCGATGGTGGCACTGCCCCCTGTGAAAAGCATAAGGACTCCGACAAGGACGGTATTTGTGATACCTGTCAGACAGAAATTCCACCATGCGACCACGTTGACCTAAACAAGGACTACGTGTGCGACACCTGCCGTGAAAAGCTTGAAATTCCAAAGGTAAGCTATCAATTTACCATTAAGGATGAAAACGGTGCAGGCGTTAAGGACGCAACAATTTCCTTAAAGGATAGCGAGGATGAAATCGTAGCTGACCTTGTAACAGACAAGGACGGCGTTGCAACAGGACAAGTGGTTGAGGGCAGATACGTAGTTATTATCGAGGGACTTCCTGAGTATTGGTACTGCAACGAAAGCTATTCAACAATCACAATTTCAGAGGATGAAAAGGACTTTAGCTACGTGGCTATAAACAATGCTCCGGACGGCACAGAAAGAAAGCCTTATCCTGCTGAGAACGCAGAAACAGGCGAGGCAACGGCGCTTACGTTCCCTGCAAACCAAACCTATAACTTTATCACAAAGAGCATTGTAAAAAGATATCTTGTAATCAACAACGAATACGCAAGGGTTATCTATAAGGGCACGGAGTATAACGCTGAGAGTGGCGTTGTTAAGGTGCTGATTGAGGCAACAAGCTCAAATAGCGCAACTAATTTTCAGGTTGTAAATTTACTTGATAGCGAAAATGAGATTGCCCTAAGCTTTGAGTCCGTGCCTGGCACAGCTGACAATCCAATTGAAATTTCATATCACTACGTTAATAAAATCAGCCTGATTAAGGGTGAGACAATTTACTACAAGGTAATAGCAACTCAAACAGGATATGTTATAGTTCACTGCCCAGACGAGCTTAATAATATTTCAGTAAGCAATCTAACAACCTATGAATCAGCTAATGCATCGGTTGGTGGTAAGGCTATCTACATTAAGGCAAACGCAGGGGACGAAATCAGCATTTGTGTTGAGCTTTTGCCATCAGCACAGGAATCTACTCCAATTGAGCTAAGCGTAATGGTTGAGGAGCGTCTTGGTGAGGAATTTAACAGAGTTGTTCTTTACGAAACGGAGACCTTTACCCTTGAGGCAGGTCAGACAATTTACTTTGCAACAGGCAATCCTGTAAATCTTGAAATCGACTCAGACGGAAGCTTTTTGCTTGATGGTGAGGAGAAGACTACCCTTGAGGGCGTAGATAACTTCTTTGTAACAAATCAGGGCGACGAGGCTATTGAGGTTACTCTTGAAATAGAATTTGTCGAGTAAAGTGAGAACAAACAACAAAAATGGCTTGAATCATTCAAGCCATTTTTTTATTTACAACCAGAAGAAAATATAGTATAATAGGCTTAAAGAAAACAAGAGAGGTAACGTTATGCTAAAAATTGGAGATAAAGCACCAGCTTTTACGTTAAAGGACCAAGAGGGCAAGGAAATTTCCTTGTCAAGCTTTCTTGGGAAAAAGGTAGTCTTGTATTTTTATCCAAGGGACAACACCCCTGGCTGTACAAGGCAGGCTTGCGCCTTTCGCGATTTATACAAGGGCTTTCTTGATAAAAACATACAGGTAATCGGCATTAGCCGTGATAGCGTGGAAAGCCACAAGAAATTTGCAGAAAGGTATCAGCTTCCATTTATTATCTTATCCGACAAGGAGCTTGAGGTAATTAAAGCCTACGACGTATGGAAGGAAAAGAAATCCTGTGGCAAGGTGTCAATGGGAGTTGTGCGCACCACCTATATAATAGATGAAAACGGCACGATCCAATCAGCTATGGAGAAGGTAAAGCCTGATACCAACCCACAAGAAATTTTAAGTATGCTTTAAGGAGTAGCTATGTTTGAAAAGGTAACACCCGAATCTGTTGGAGTTGCCTCCAGCAATATTTTAAGATTCGTTAAAAAGCTAGAAAAAAGAGGCTCTAAAACACACGGCATTTTGCTTGCAAGGCACGGCAAAATCATTTACGAGTCCTATTATAAGCCCTATACCGTTGGCTCACTTCACAGAATGTACTCTCAAACCAAAAGCTATGTGTCAATTGCAATAGGACTGTTAGAGGCTGAGGGTAAGCTAAGCCTGAGTGATAAAATCGGAAAGCATTTTCCCGACAAAATAAATAAGGAAATTGAATATTTACAGGAGCAAACCATAGAGGATATGCTTCTTATGTCAACAGCTGGCAAACCTAAGGAGTGGTTTTCCGTTGAGGAAAAGGACAGGACCAAGCACTACCTGAGCAGTGAAAGAAAAACCCACCCCTCAGGCACTATTTGGGACTACGATAGCACAGGGTCGCAGGTGCTTTCCTCGCTTGTGGAAAGGCTAAGTGGCAAAACACTTTTTGACTACCTAAACGAAAGGGTATTTTCCCACCTTGGCACCTTTGAAAATGCAAAAATCCTAAAAGCGCCAAACGGAGATAGCTGGGGGGATTCAGCACTTATTTGCACCCTTCGCGATATGTATTCCTTTGGTCAATTGCTTTTGCAAGGGGGCAATTATCAGGGCAAGCAGTTAGTCCCAAGGGACTATATCGAGAGGGCAAGTTCAAAAATAGTTGACAATCGTGGCACGCACGAAAGCAACTACCACCGTGGCTATGGCTACCAGATATGGCGCACAATAGGAGATGGCTTTGCCTTTGTGGGAATGGGCGATCAGCTTACTGCCTGCTTTCCCAATGGAATAGTATTTTGCTGTGTGTGCGACAATCAAGGCAATGACACCATTCGTGAAATAATCTTCGACGCTCTTGAGGAATATATTTTAAGCACCGTAAGGACAGCTCCCATTTTGGAAAGTCAAGGGGCACAAGCCGAGCTTGAAAAATATGCCAGCACAAGGGAGCTTTATTCAGTAAAGGGAATACCCCTGTCCCCATTTATAAAATCCATAAGTGGCAAAAAATATATCTGCAAGGAAAACGAAATGGGCATAAAATCCCTGTCCTTAACCTTTGACGGCGACTGTGGAATCCTTGCCTACGAAAATGCACAGGGCAAGAAAAAAATACCCTTCGGCATTGATAAAAACGTCTTTGGCAACTTTCCACAATATGGCTATTCACAGGAGTACGGAAGAACAAAAACCACCGACAAATCAACCTATAAGGACGCAGTATCCCTTTGCGCCCTTGAGGAAAAGAAGCTATTTATGTATGTTCAAATAATAGACCAGTACTTAGGCAATCTTGCAATCCAATTCGGCTTTAAGGACGACTTGCTATACGCAACCTTTAATAAAAACGCCGAGGACTTCCTAAACGAATACCAGGGAAGCCTAGTAGCAAAGCAAAAATAACAAACCTAAAGAAATCCTAGCAAAGCTAAAATAACAAACCTAAGAAACCCTAGCAAGGCAAAAATAACAAACCTTAAGAAACCCTAGCAAAGCAAAAAACAACAAACTACAAGAAGCTCTAGCAAAGCAAAAATAACAAACCTAAAGAAGCCTTAGCAAAGCTAAAAAACAACCTTAAGATACCCTAGCAAAGCTAAAACAAAAGAAGGTGTAACTTCTTAGATCTAAGAAGTTACACCTGTAAGAAGTTATGTGCAAGAAGTGACACATAAGAAGTGCCCATTTTCTCAAAAAGTAATGCAAAGTTGCGCAAAGGAAACGCAGAGCTGCGCAGTGTCAACTACGAGTGGACAAAAGTCAACCAAAAGTAGTCAATCGTCAACTAAAAGTAGTCAATCGTCAACTAAGAGTAGTCAACCGTCAACTAAAAGTAGACAAAAGTCAACGCAGAGCAGTCAAACTGCAAAAAATCTCTCTAAAATTTGCAGAATTACATAAAGCTTTTCAAAAGGAATCCCCCAATGTACCAAAAATGGTACATTGGGGGGATGTTTTTTATAAAATGCTTCAAAACACTTAGTCTTCCAAAAAACCAATGTACCAAAAATGGTACATTGAGGGGGTGTTTTTTATAAAATGCTTCAAAACACTTAGCCTTCCAAAAAACCAATGTACCAAAAATGGTACATTGAGGGGGTGTTTTTTCAAAACATTAGCCTTACTTATCTAACACCTTATATTCCATAAGCTCAAAATCAGCATAAGCACGACCGTTTTCAGTGCCTGTGCCACCGGTAAGGTCGGTACAAGCCATTCCAACAAACGTGCCTGTGTGTCCCTCGTGGTTTATATCGCAATACGCTTCATCTGTAAGATTAGAGCAGTCAAGAGTGGGACCAATCTCAAGAAAATCAACACCATCTAAGGAATAGTAAAACTGCAGAGTTAAGTCCTCTTTGATTCTTACCCTTAGCCAAGCAGTGGTATTCTTGCCAATTGACACGTAGCCAACAGGATTATAAAAGTTAAAATTATCTCTTACGATAATTCTTAGCACGTTGTCCCCACACTCGTCAATTGACATATACAAATAGAAGAAATTATAGGTATCGTAAATTACGTTTAACCCTGCCATTTGCTGAAAGGTCTTTGGCTCGAAGCTCATTTTAATCGTAGCCTCAGCATTGAAGTGCTGAAGTCGTCTTGCTACTAAGGCTTGCTTGTTCCAGCTAGTAGGCGCCTCATAGCCGTATAGCCTTAAGTAGCCCTCATTCTCGGTTAAGCTACCAAATTCCTCAAGGGGAATTCTTAAGGTTTTGTATTTGTGAGGAAGCGTACCCTTGAAAAAGTCAACCCCAGTGTCGCATTTTTTATCATTTTGAGGCAAATTAACAGAATATGTAAGAGGTGGAGTGGTAGTTTCTGACTCTGCTAATCTTAACCATCCATCAACCCATTTAACCTTGGCAATACAGGTTTCACGACCAAGTATACACCTTTTTTTATCTCCTGTAGGTCTGCCACAAAGGTAGGCAACGTACAAATCCCCCTCGGGAGTTTCCACAAGAGAGCCGTGTCCCGTTCTTTGAAGATAGCTTTCCTTATCGTCTCTTACAGTTAAAAGAGGGGCGTCAGCCTCATAAGGACCTAAAAGATTTTTAGACCTGGCAAGCAAAACACCATGATTATACATAGTGCCACCCTCTGCAACCATTAGGTAATAATATCCATTTTTCTTGTAAATGTGAGGTGCCTCGGTTGCACCTATTTGTGTACCCTTAAAAATTTCATAGACAGGGCCAACGAGCCTCTTTTCCTTTTCGCTATATTCCTGAAGCAGAATGCCAGAAAAGTCATTTTTTTCCATTCTGTGATCCCAGCGCATATTGACAAGATATTTTCGCCCGTCATCATCGTGGAAAAGCGAGGGGTCAAAGCCACTTGAATTAAGATAAATAGGCTCGCTCCAAGGACCGTTTATATCAGTTGCTGTAACTAAATAATTATGAGTGTCCTTAAAGATTCCATGAAAGTTTTTAACGTTTGTGTATATCAAATAATATGTTCCGTTACAGTATGAAAGACAAGGCGCCCACACTCCACCCGAGTTGGGATTTCCACGCATGTCTAATTGAGATACACGATTTAGAGGTGAGGGGAGCACCTCCCAATTTATAAGGTCCGTTGAGTGATAAAGCTCCACACCAGGGAACCATTGAAAGGTCGAGGTTGCAATATAGTAATCGCCACCTACTCTTAAAATACAAGGGTCGGGGTGAAAGCCTGTTAAAACTGGGTTTTTTCCTAAAATCATAAAAATCTCCTACTTCAAATACTCGAGCACCTGCTCAAGGCTTGGAACGCTTTGCTGTGCGCCTCTTTTTGTGCAAGCAAGGGAGGCAGCAACTGAGCCAAAGCGCATAGCACGCTCAAGCTCCCAGCCCTTTGAAAGACCAATGCAAAGCCCCGCTGTAGCAGTGTCGCCTGCTGCAGTTGTATCAAGGACGTCAACCTTAATACAAGGGTAAATCGAAGAATTGTCCTTAGTTGCAATTTCATAGCCAGAGCCACCCAAGGTGGTAATAACCGTCTTAATACCCTTATCAAAAAGCACGTTTTTGCCACCCAAAAGCTCAAGCTCGGTTTCATTAGGCGTTATAATATCGACGGATTCAAGATATTTTACTATATCAAGAGAGGCAGGAGCAGGATTCAAAACAACTATCATACCCTTTTCCTTAGCCCTAGAAAGACCATAGCCGATTATATCGATTGGGTTTTCAAGCTGAGTCAGATATATATCGCCCTCATTTGCGCCCTCAAGGAATAAATCAATATCGTTTTTGGTCAAAAGACCGTTTGCACCACTATCAATAATAATGCGATTTTCACCCTCAGTAACTACAATTACAGCCACTCCTGTGGGCGTTTTTTCAATTTCACGGATATATTTGGTATTTACCGAGACTCCCTCAAGGTTGCATTTGGACATCTTGCCAAAGTCGTCCTTGCCAACACAGCCACACATATAAACCTTGCCACCAAGCTTTCCGCAGGCGTAGGCTTGATTTGCACCCTTACCACCACAGTTAGTCATAAAGCCGTCTCCACGAATAGTTTCGCCACCAAGGGGCATATATGGCGCGTTTATTACAAGGTCAGTATTCAAGCTACCAACAACAAAGATTTTTTTCATAAGCCCTCCTTTAATGTAACAATCTAATATAAGTATATATTAGAATTAAAAATACTTCAAGTAAATACTTGACAAAAATTAAAATAAATAGTATAATGCCACAGGACAAAAAACGAAGGGAGAGCGTTATGAGAGCAACAGGCTATAAGCATCATGGCTTTAACGTAAGAGAATTGCTTTTGCGCATAAAGGGTGTAGTGTTACCCTTTGCCAAGAAAAACGTTGTTATGATAATTGCAGGATTATGTGCGCTTGTAACCTGCTTCATAGTACCACCTGATAGTGAATATCTTGACTATTTTGACTTAAAGACCCTTTCGTGCCTATTCTGCGTTTTGGCAGTGGTTTGCGCCCTTAAAAACATTAAGTTTTTCTTTTCTATTGCAAGACGCGTGGTAGAAATCTTCAAAAATACCAGAGCAAGCGTTTTGGCACTTGTTTACATAACCTTTATTGGCTCAATGCTGATAGCTAACGATATGGCACTTTTAACCTTTTTGCCTCTTGGCTATATTGTTTTGAAGGAAACAGGCAAGGAAAAGTATATGGCATTTACCTTTATTATGCAGAACATTTCTGCAAACCTCGGTGGAATGCTGACCCCCTTTGGCAACCCTCAAAATCTTTATCTTTATTCAAAATTCGCCATTGACAATTTGGAGTTTATGGGAATAATGCTCCCACCCTTTTTGCTTTCCGTTGCGCTTATCACTCTTTGTACCCTTATCTTTGTAAAAAAGGAAGCAATCGAAATAAAGGGGGACAGGATAAGCCTACCACCTGTCAGATTAAGCGTTTACCTTGCGCTTTTCCTTTTGGCGATTCTCATAGTATTCCGTGGCATACCCTATCAAATCGGACTGATTTTGATTCCAATTGTCCTTTTATTTATGGACAGACGCGCTCTTTTGAAGGTGGATTATCCCTTGCTTTTAACCTTTGTATTCTTCTTCATATTTTCTGGAAATATGGCAAGAATAGATGGGGTAGCATATTTGCTAGAGGGCTTTTTACAGCTTGATACGATGATAGCCTCAGCATTGTCCTGTCAGGTCATCAGTAACGTGCCAAGCGCAATCCTGCTCTCCCAATTCACAACAGATTACAAGGGACTTTTGCTAGGTGTTAATATCGGTGGTGTCGGCACTCTTATTTCGTCCCTTGCCAGCTTGATTACCCTAAGAGAGTACGCAAAGCATAATCCACAGGGCACAAGGGACTATATTTTGAAGTTCTCCCTGTTTAATTTTGGATTTTTAGCAATCCTTATTGGATTTATGTGTATTTTAAGACTATTTTAAGGCTTGAAAATAATAATTAAATATGGTACAATATTTTGGAAATGAGGTGTTGCTATGAAATCTAGAAGCAAAAAGCTTTTGAACGCTTCCATTAAAAGAATGTCAAGACAGGAGCTAAAGGAGCAGGTTTCTCAATCTAAAAAAACAATTATAAAGGCAGGCGTAATTCCAGCTGTTTTGTGGGGCTTGCTTGATATTGGTGCAATAATTGCCCTTGTGCTTTATTGCGAGGTTCATATTGCACTGTACATTGGCTTAATGGTAGCCATTGGACTTTTGTCCCTTTTCGTATTTATCTCACTTATGAAAATGGTAACAAGGCTCAATCGTGTAAACGGCGACCTTAAGGACGCAGGCGTTGACCCAAAATCATTAAAGAAATAAAAAAAGGTCTTAGCGAAAATGGCTAAGACCTTTTTGTTTATAAATAGTCATTGTGTAATAAAGTGCGTGTCGTATTCTTCAATATCGTAAACATCTACATAATCAATGTAAGTAAAGCTGTTACTGTCAAAATCATACTCATAGGTTAAAACAACACCACCCAAAAAGTTATCAGCAGCGACAAATTGAAAATATATTTTGCCATCAATTACAAATGCTTTGTAGTATCGAAGCTTTGAAATGTTATTAATTTCATTTGCGTGAGTTGCTTGCAAAATTAAAGACAGATCATCTTCACACAAAGCAATGGTTTCGTTTGTAGATAGACACGTAATTTCGTAATAATAGGGCTGAAAATTTTCGTATCTAACCTTATTTACCGTATAATCACAATTTGATTTTTCCATAATAAGCTCTTTAACCTCTTTTGGTGACAAGCCCTTGACCTCTTCAAGCTCTCCGAGGCTAAAATAATATATAGCTTGACTTTTGTTTTCCTCAAAGAAGGCTATTGCATAATCGAAATAGGTATATTTGGCGACAGTGTTATCAAAGCTAATTATTTGTTCAATGGAGTTTCCGTAATAGTCCTTTTTTACTAAAGAGTTGTTTTCAAAGACAAAAGCATAATCTTTATCTAAATGAACAATCCATCCACCATTCCAGTCAATCTCCTTGTCCTGCAAATATATTGTGTGGTAAGAGGAGTAGACAACGTTTTTATTCTTAGGTACGTTCTCAAAATAATGCAATACCTCATTGTATTTTTGATGTTCCATGGAAAGATTAGCAGCAAAAACACCGACTATGGTCAGTAAAATAGTGATAACGATAAAAAATGCAATAATTCCGAGACGTTTCTGCTTTGTCATTCAAAATACCTCCTTTATATCCTTAGCTTCCTTGCAAGCGCAACCATTTTGTCCTTGTCAACCTTGCAAATCTCTCGGTCGTAGGTCAAAAGGCCGTTTGTTTCGTCCTCAACGTCGGAAAGCTGAGTAAGAATTGCACCGCAAAGTCCAGCCTTGGCAAATGGGATAATCTCGTTTTCGTAAAGCTCTATAAGAGCATTTTCAAATTCTCCCTTATCCTTAAATAGCCTGTAGCCGTAGGTCTTTTTCTCGTTTGCCACGTGCCCGTCAACCTTGTAGGAATAGCCACCAAACTCGCTTAACACAATAGGCAAATCGCTTTTTATTATCTTGACAGGCTTAAAGTAAACGTGCAAGGATTCCACCTGACTTTTCTTTTTCTTAAACCAGCCAGAGGTTGTGTCAATAATTCTTGTTTTGTCAAGGGCGTAAAGCTCCTTGTATGCTTCATCGCTTGCAAATTGACCCCAGCCCTCATTGAAAATAGTCCAATAGAGAATACAGGGGTGATTATATAGCTGTGCAACAGTGCCACGCATTTCCTTTAGGAAATACTCTCTTTCCTTTTTGGAACGCCTTTTTTCTGGCAAGCTCTTAAGTCCAATTGTAGGCAGAGCAGTATCGTAAAGGAAGCTATACCTTCCGTTGTTTACCATATCCTGAAAAACAACCATACCCTGCTTGTCGCACTCATAATAAAACCACTCAGGCTCAATTTTAATATGCTTTCTTAGGGTATTGAAGCCTAAATCCTTCATCGCCTTAACGTCCTGCCTATATAAATCAGGACTAGCAGGGGTGTAAATTCCATCACTAAAGTAGCCTTGGTCTAAAACACCGTTAAAGAAGTAGGGCTTGCCGTTCAGACAAAGCCTTTTTACCCCGTCAACCTCGCGCACGTCAATTGTGCGAAGGGCGAAGTAGGAGCTTATCTGGTCGTTTTTACCCTTAACTGTAAAATAGTAAAGGTGAGGACACTCAGGAGACCAAAAAACAGGATTTTCAAGCTTGATTTTCACTCCGCCAATTTGGTCAAGCACCTTGGTAATTGGGAATATTAGGCTCTTTTCATCAAGGCTAAGGGTTAGCTCACCCTCCTCGATTCCGTAAACTAAAATCTCCACCATGTCGCCTTGCGGGGTGATTTTTAACGACTTAATATAGTGGTATGGCACGGATTCAAGCCATATACTTTGCCATATACCAGAAATCGGAGTGTACCACATGCCACCACGCTTATGGCGTTGCTTGCCGTAGGGCAAAGCATGCTTGCTGAGCTGGTCGCTTACCCTTATTTCAATTTTGTTTTCCTCCTCTAAGTAGTCGGTTATATCAAGAGAGCTTGAAAGATAACCACCAACAAGAGAGCCTGCGTGCTTGGAATTAATAAAAATAGAGCACTTTTGGTCAATTGCGCCAATGTTCAAAATAACTCTATCCTTGACAAAGCCCTGTGGCAGAGTAAAGGTGCGTGTGTAAATTAAAATATCCTTTTCAGAAAATTCTCTGCCAACGCCCGACAAAATAGACTCTGGTGGGTAGGGCACAAGGATTTTCATTTTTTCCTCCCTGACCTGTAGATTCCACTCGCCATTTAAGGAGAAAAAGGATTCACGCCTCAATTGAGGTCTTGGATAAAGGTCGTATTCGTTTCCCTTTAATTCCTTGCCCTGTTTAGTTAATAAATGCTTTATTTTCATTTGCCTTCCTCACTGGATTTTTTGCTTAGATGGCGCACTAGGAAAATCGCACCGACAAGAAGCAGACAAAGCACAAGAGCAACTATAAGTGCACCCATAAATATGTTTGCATTAGGTATAAAGGTGGAAACACCGTCGATTACTTCCTTTTCAGCACCACTTAAAACAAGTGCACCGATTGCAGGACCAACAATGCCGGGGATTAAAACCTGACCAACAATTCTAAGGCCTTGGAACATTCCTGCCTTGTTTTCAGGAGTGTTATCTCTTATAACTGCACCGAACACTGCGTTTCCGGAAAGGAAGCCACACATCATAAGAAGCGAGCCGATAAATACAGGCACGTAGTCCCTTGTAAAGAATAGCAAAATATAGCCTAGTATTAAAAGAGCTATGCTAGGAATAATAGATTTGTTGAATTTCCATCTGTCGTAAAATCTACCCCAAAGGGCAGTGAACACACCTGCCAAAACAATGGCTGGAGCCATAATAAATACGTAGTCGGTCATTTGAAGTCCACGCTCGTAGTAGATAATTAGATAAGGCATAAACACCTGAATTGAAATGCCGAATACGGTAAATAGCAACAAATAAATGTATAGCTTAGGATTTTTCTTAATTACAGATGGCTTAAAGCCGTAAATTATGTTTCCAAAGTAATTTTGGTTACCCTGTGTCTCAATTTCAGGGTCTTTAATAATAAAGAAGCCTAAGGCACCAATCAGAATTACAAGTCCGCCGATTACGCAAAAGACAATAGTCCAATAGTTAATCTCGGTATTCTTAATTGGTATTAGCATTGCACCACCGAAAACTACTAAAATAGCCATAAGAGGCATCATTGCGTTAATGCCCTCTGCCATACCTCTGTTTTTCTCAGTGGTTGAGTCAGTAAGCCAAGCATTGAAGCAGGCATCGTTTGCACTTGAGCCGAAGAAGGTCATTATACAGTCTAGAATAATGGTAATAGTTATACATATAGCACTAACAGATGCAACTGCTGGGAAAATAGCTCCCACGATATCTGCTCTTACTAGAGCAAAGGCTAAAATAGACACTCCCCAAAGGATATAGCCAAGGCAAATGAAAATTTTCCTCTTACCAAGCTTGTCGCTTAACGCACCTATTAAAACCGTTGTAAGAGTTGCTGCCACAGAGGAGGCACCAACCATCAATGAAATTTGGGTTTCGCTTGCACCGAACATATTGTAAATAAATACGTTAAAGTACATATTTTCAACAACCCAAGCCACCTGACCAATCAGGCTGAATATTATTAGAGTAGCAAGAAACTTGCCACTCCTTTTTTCTTTAATCTTCTTATCCATAAAAACCTCAGTTTATTTACACAATTCTAAATCCCTTACAAGCCTTCCCCTTGAGGGGAAGGTGGCTGCAAAGCAGGCGAATGAGGTGTAGCCTCGCACCGAGGCGTACAAACTATACAATTCTAAATCTCTTACAAGCCTTCCCCTTGAGGGCACCCTTCAGGGCGTGCCTTGTGCAGAAGGTGGCTGCAAAGCAGGCGAATGAGGTGTAGCCTCGCACCGAGGCGTACAAATTATACAATTCTAAATCCCTTACCTAGTATATCCGTTGAGTTTGTAATGATACTAAAGGCGTGGGGGTCGTTGACTCTGATAAACTTCTTAAGCAAAGACGCCTGCTGACGATTCAAAACGGTAATTATCATACGCTTGTTATCGTGGGTAAAGGAGCCTGTGCACATAGAAACAGTCGCGCCTCTATGTAGCTCGTTATTGATAAAGGCGCAAATTGCCTCGTCCTTATCTGTAACTATGATGAAGCACTTGTTTAGGTTAATGCCGTCGATTACGTTATCAACAATGAAGGACTTAATAACAAGACCGCAAAGGGAATAAAGACCTATTTCAATTCCAAAGGCGATAGCACCTAAAATAACCAAAACCACGTCGGTAATTAAAAGGGCAGTGCCAATATTTACACTGGTAAACCTTTTAAGAATCATAGCTATAATGTCAGTACCACCGGAGCTTGCGTCCTGACTAAACAAAATAGCACTGCCAATTGCTATACCACCAATGGTGAACAAAAGCTCAAGGAACTTGTCGCCTGTCAGGGACTCAGTAATTGGATAAATGTACTCCATAGCAAGAGTGGAGGCTGACAAAAGCAGGCTGGAATAAACAGTTTTAATAGCAAAATCCTTACCAAAAATAATTAGCGCCACAATTAGCAAAAGCACGTTTGCAATTGCCATAAAGGTTGATTCGTTTATGGCTGGGAAATAGTGGGTAAGCACAACGGAAAGGGAGCTGACTCCGCCAACTGTAAAGTGGTTAGGGAACTTAAAGAAGTAAACGCCACAGGCAACGAAAAGCGTGCCAATGGTTATTAAAATATAAGACCAAAGCCCACGCAAGAACCTACCCATTTTTGTAGCAGGAACTACGTTTACGTCGGGCGTTCCCTTGATTATTTTAGTCTTAGCTAGGCTTGGCTCAATATTCGTTTCCTTTAGCTCCTGCTGGTTTTTAATTTCAAGCTCTTGACTCATAATATCTCCTTAAGACTTAATTGAAATAGCCGTCAACGGATAAATATCTAAGACCTGTGTCTGCCAGCAAAACTACAATGCTTTTCCCCTCCTGCTCCTTAGCAAGCTTAACACCTGCACAAAGGGCGCTACCAGAGGAAATTCCTACACTTAGTCCCTCTTTTTTTGCAAGAAGGCTTCCGTAATAGTACGCATCATCATCGCTTACAGTAATAATTTTATCAATAATTCCCGTGTCTAAAAGCTCGGGCTTGAAGTTTGCACCAATTCCTTGTATTTTGTGAGGGCCTGCCACACCCCTTGAAATTAGCGGAGAGGACTCTGGCTCAACACCAACAATTTGAATGTTATTGCTTTGCTCCTTCAGGTATCTGCCAACGCCTGTGATAGTACCACCTGTGCCAAAGGCAGAAACAAAATAGTCAAGCTGACCGTCAAGCTGTGAATAAATTTCAGGACCTGTTGTTTCGTAATGGGCAAGGGCATTGTCTTGATTATCAAATTGTGATGGTATAAAGCTATTTTCAAGCTGGGAGGCAAGCTCCTTAGCCCTTTCGATTGCACCACTCATGCCCAAAGAGGCAGGAGTCAAAACAACCTTAGCGCCATAAGCCTCAATTGATAAAATTCTTTCCCTTGACATATTATCAGGCATAACGATAATAACGCTATAGCCCTTTTTTGCACCAATCATAGCAAGACCAATGCCTGTATTTCCAGAGGTTGGCTCAATAATAGTGGAGCCCTTTTTCAAAAGCCCCCTTTTCTCAGCGCCCTCAATCATATAAAGTGAAGCCCTGTCCTTAGTTGAGCCACCTGGATTAAAAAGCTCAAGCTTAGCAAATAGCCTTGACTTAAGACCAAGCTCGCTTTCAAGGGAAACAAGCTCAACAAGTGGAGTTTTTCCAATAAGCTCCAGACAAGATTTGTAAATTTCCATAAATGCTCCTTTCATAAGAACACAATTATCCAACATAATTTTATCATAGCGACGATAAAATTACAAGTGCATTTATATCCTTGTATGTAATTTAATGGAATAAAATATGTGGAAAAAACACTTTAATTATTAAAAATAATATGTTATAATAGGATATATTCTGTGAAACGGGAGGAAATGCTATGGTAAAGGCAGTTATATTTGACTTAGACGGCACGCTTGTTGATACAATGGACGACCTTGGCACGGCTATGAACCGTATGCTTGTAAGGCTCGGCTATGACAAGCGCACGAAGGGTGAGCTTATTCGTTTTATCAATAACGGCGCAAGGAACTTTGTTCGTCTTTCCTTGCCAGAGGAGCTACAAAGCGTGGAGTTTGTTGTAGATAGCGCCCTTTCCACCTATGAGGCAGAGTATTCCCAATGCTATCTTGAGCAATCTGAGAGCTATGAGGGAATGAAGGAGGCTCTTTGGGGTCTTTCCGATAGAAAAATAAAGCTTGGAGTTTTGTCAAATAAGCAGGACAAATTTGTAAAGAAAATAGTCGAAAAGATATTTGGAAAAAAGCTCTTTAAGTTCGTGCAGGGCAATTTAGATAGCCTTCCTAAAAAGCCTGACCCACAGGGGGCGCTATACGTGGCAAAGCAGCTTGGCGTAAAGCCAGAGTGTTGCGTTTTTGTAGGAGATAGCGACATAGATATAGAAACGGCTAAAAATGCAAAAATGACCTCCGTTGCCGTAAGCTGGGGCTACCGTGCAGAGCAGGTTTTGAAGGATGCAGGGGCAGACTACATAGTCCACGACACAGGCGAGCTTATTTACGCAATAGAAAAGATTTTCTATGATATGCTACCTGAAAAGAAAAAGAAAAAGCAAGCACCGCCAATGGGCGCAAACCTGATTAAGCCTGAAAAGAGCAAGGCTCAAGAGGAGCCTTCCGAGCCAATGGTGGATGAGCCAGCTCCTGCATCGGTGGCAGATGAAGCACCAAAGGAACAGCCACAAGTGGAGGTAGCTGACGCTCCACAAAAGCAACACCCACAAATAAAAGCAACAAAGCGAAAAAAATAAAAAAGAGTGAGCCACGGCTCACTCTTTTTATATTAAGTAAATAACAAAAATCACTAGTGATACAACAATTAAGGCTAAGGAAACAAAGCTAGCTATGTTAAACATAGACCTTTCCTCGTCGTCGCAACTATAAAATGATGGAATGGCACTTGGGTCTGTGTCTATGTCCTTGCTCTTAGTCCATGCTATTTTCTGACGCATCTCCTTGCAATGCTTTATAAATAGCACACAGGAAACAATAACACCAATTAAGCCAATAGCACATGTCGCAACCATAGCGAAGCCAAGGTCGTCCTTTTCCGGCTTGTAAATCCCAGGCACCTCAAGTATTAGTAAAAGAGATAAGATTACACCTATCAAAAGACTTGGGAAAAGGGAAATGAGAAGAATGCTAGAAAACTTATGTTTCTTTGCTTGATAGATTTCGCATTCTTTTGCATACTCAATGATTTTCACACTATTGAAAATAGGTAGGTCTTGATAAGAATCAACTCCGTCGTAGGAAAAGCTAAGGCTAATATCCTTTCCTCTGTATGTAAGGGAAAGGGTGTACAAGGGGAACACAATAGATACTAAGCCATCTTCGTCGTAGTCGGAAATGGAAAAGCTATCGCTTCTTCCGTTTAACTGATAGTCGTAATATTTTTTGTCCTTGATAGCCTCTGTGCTTGCACCTGGGTGAAGCACCTTTTTGAACTCCTCTAGCACCTGGTGGTCGATTGCAAGCTCTGTTAATGCTTCAACTCCAACAATAGGTGTAGAGACGCAATCCTCCTCGTCTGGAGGCCAGAATCTCTTTCCCAATGTGCTATATTCGTCGCTTGGCTGAAATTTACCTGCCTGGGAAATAACAATTGCTTCCTCCTTGAAGTTACCACTTATAGTGCCCTTTTGTGAGTAGGAAATGCTTTCAACCTCTGGCGTAAACTCAACGCTATAATCACCATTTGATTTCTTATTTGTAGAAAGCCCATAGCCTGTTACAATCTTTTCGCTTTTGCTTGCACTCCAGCTTGTAGAGTAGCTTCCCTTGCAGGGCAGGGAGAAGGATTGAAAGTATCTTACCTCAAGAGTGTAGTTGTCTGGATTTTTTATATAGCTAAGATATTCCTGGTCAACGTCCTCACTCTTGCGATTAATAGTTGCATTTTTTATTGTCTTGGAGGAAAGCTCCTTTACTATTTCTTGCTTTGAAAGGAACTTATTGTAGTATAAAACCTTCATTTTATCTCCTTTGCTGTCTTTTGTTTTTTCATAAGGATAGTTTATCATAAATTAAAGTGAGTGTCAAGAAAATAAAAAAGAGATAACCAATCGGTTATCTCTTTTTTTGTGTCAACGAAAACCACGCGATAGTCGCGTGGTTCAAAGGAGGCTAAAGCCGGTGAGGAAAAAATAAAACTCCTAATGTGATATAATAGGAAGTGCGACCTGCCAGTTGCACAAAGGGAATCACATTAGGAGGACATTAAATATGAACGAAAATAATGTCAATAATAGTTTAGCACATACAAAATGGAATTGCAAGTATCATATAGTGTTTGCCCCAAAGTATAGACGAAAGGTATTTTACGAAGAAAAAAGAGCAGAAATACGAGAAATAATACGACAATTATGTAAATGGAAAGGTGTAGAAATAATAGAGGGAGAAGTCTGTCCCGACCACATACACCTACTATTGAGCATACCGCCAAAAATGAGCGTTTCGGGATTTATGGGATACCTCAAAGGAAAAAGTAGTTTGCAGATATTTCAAAAATGGGGAAACATGAAATTTGCATACCGAAACCGCGAATTTTGGTGTAAGGGGTACTATGTGGACACAACAGGGAAAAATACAGCGGTAATCAAGCAATACATAAAAAATCAATTGGAACAGGATAAGGAAGCGGAACAAATAAGCTTACCAGACCCACGTGACCCATTTAATGGGTAGCAAGTAAAACATGCGTGACTGGCAGGTCCTTTTTGGACGCACTTGTGCGTAGCCTGTAGTATTAGGGTTATACCCGAAAATGAAATACCCCACGTTTTACGTGGGGATTTTTATTAAGGAAATTGTTTGTTAAATTACTTAAGCTCAGCCTTTGCGCCAGCGTCTGTGAGTTGCTTAACAATGCCTTCAGCTGTTTCCTTAGAAACTGCTTCCTTAATTGTCTTTGGAGCGCTTTCAACAAGCTCCTTAGCTTCCTTAAGGCCAAGACCTGTAAGTTCACGTACAACCTTGATAACGTTAAGCTTGGAAGCACCAGCCTCAACAAGAACAACGTCAAATTCTGTCTTCTCCTCAACAGGAGCAGCAGCAACAGCAGCACCTGCAACTGCAACTGGAGCAGCAGATACGCCGAATTCTTCCTCAACTGCCTTTACAAGGTCAGCAAGCTCAAGAATAGTAAGAGTTTTGATTTCTTCAACGATATTTGTAATCTTTTCGTTAGCCATGATTAATAATCCTCCGTAAATTTAGAATTTAATATAAACTTAATTTTTTTACATTTTTGCCTTGCTTATTGCAAGAGGATAAATGTCGAAACCTTACTCGGCAGCAGCCTCGCCACCCTTGCTATCGATAACAGCCTGAATAGCACGAGCAAAGCCTGAAATAGGACCTTGAATGCTTCCCAAGAATCTTGCAAGAAGAACCTCTCTTGAAGGAATATCTGCAAGTGCCTTGATTGTGTCAGCGTTAACAACAGCGTTGTCAAGGAATCCACATTTGATTTCAAAGGTTTCAACCTTGTCTGCATATTCTTTTGCAATCTTTGCAGGAGCAATTGGATCATCATAACCGAAAGCGATAGCGCTCATACCGTTAAGATTTTCCTTAATAGCAGCGTAACCAACCTCATCACAAGCACGACCAATGAGTGTATTCTTAACAACCATGTAGTCAACACCTGCTTTTCTGAAAGCAGCACGCATCTTTGTATCATTATCAACAGTGATACCCTGATATTGAACAATAACGCCTGATTGAGCTCTCTTCATTTTTTCAACGAGGTCAGCAACAACGGCTTTCTTTTGTTCAAGAACTGAAATGCTTGGCATAAAACAACCTCCTTAGTTATTTCCAGATAGCAGATAAAAAAGAAAAAATCTTTCCTCGGAAAAACATAAAATATGCATACCGAAAAAAGATTTAATTATTGAAAATATAAACTCTTTCCTCGGTAGGGAGCATACAAAATGCAATTACCGTAACCCACTGTCTTTGGATTAGCGTTGATATTATAGCATACAAGAAATAGCTTGTCAATAGCTTTTTCAAATTTTTTTACTTTTTTAATTTCCTTATATCGTTACCGGTGAAAACGATAATAACGAACTCACCGAAAAGACGGCTTGTTATTCTGTCATTATAGATTTTGCGAATATCGTTTGAGGAAAGGTTAGTGCTTAAAATCGTTGGCTTTCCTTCATTTATTCTAGTATTTATAAGATTATAAAGACAGGAAACAGAGTATTGAGTAACAGCCTCAGCACCTAAATCATCAATTATTAAAAGCTCACACTCTAGGTATTTGTCGCAGATCAGGTCGCTTTCGTCCTGAGCAAATCTTTCCTTATTATAATTAGAAAAGATATTTTCAGCGCTTTCGCAAATAACGAAGTGTCCCTTGCTGATAAGCTCCCTTGCCACAGAGGCAGAAAGGTGAGTCTTGCCAAGACCGGTGCCACCTACAAGCAAAACGCTATCGGAGCTTAGTGAAAATGAGCTTGCATATTCTCTTAAATATTCAAGCGCCTCAGCCATTTTCTCCTTATCCGGGTAATAATTAAGGTCGAAATTATCAAAGCTACATTTTTCAATAACTCTTGAAAAGCCCGACATTTCTATTTGAGCCTTGATTAATGCGTTTCTGTAGCAGGAGCAAATAGTACCGTTTTTCAGCTTGCCCGTATCATTACAAAGGGAGCAATCGTACTTCATTTCAAGATAGTCAGCGCCAAAGCCTGCCTTAGCAAGAAGACTAGCTCTTTTTTCTTGAAGCGCAAGATTTTCATCCTTAACTGCCTTAATTCTCTCACTAAGCGTAGAGGGGTCGCCAAAGGAAGCCTTAAAAATCTTTATTCCGGTTTTGCCAAGCTCTGCATTTACAGAAATAAGCTCAGGGACTCTTAGCTCAGCCTCAGAGATTCTTGCCTGTTGCTCACTCTTTTTCTGCGAAAGCTTTCTGTCAAATTCCTCACGAACCTGACTAACAACCTTTTTTGAAAAGCTCATATTTTGCTCCTTTCTTATTTTTTATGGATTTTCTCTGCCGAGCGCTTTACGGCAGATTCAAAGAAATCGTTTGTGTCAAAGGATGACATTTGAAGCTTGCTGTTTTTGCGGCTTTCAAGTAGCCTTTCAGCATCCTCAAGGCTTCTTACACCGCTTGCAAGCCAGTTGTCAACAACCTTTACAGTGTAGGCAAGAGAGGGCGCGCCTGTATTATCAACAGAAACCTCATAAGCCCTCTTGATTATATCAAGCTTAACCTTAAGGGAATCAATCTTTTCAAAATACTGCTTTTCCTTTTGGGAAAGCTCTCTTTCGCCAATTCCAAAAAGCTTTCTAAGCTTGTATTCAAGGGAGCGCTTGTTTTTGCGTGCAGCAAAGTGCTCCTCAAGCCTTTCGTAGGTATCAATGCCCTCGTCATAAAGGGTACGCGCAGTTTTTCTTATGTAAGCCCAGGTTGGCTTCTCACACTCAACACAATGGGCAAGAAGCAAAAGAATATATTCATCAGAGAACTTGTAGTAGCTCTTTAGGAACAAAACCGCGTTATAATCATGGGTGTTAAATTCCTTACCAAGCACACCCTGACAGCTTTTGAAAAGCGTACCAATATCCTTGTTTTCTCTTACAAAGGCTTCGATTTGCTTGCCTGTATAGGTAGGCACAGAGTTCTTTTCAGCGCTCTCGATTTCAATAGCTTTTGCCATATCGCCATCAAGCCCCTCAACGTGGATAACTCCAGCCTTATGCCAAAAGGCAAGGGCGCTCTTAATATCCTCAATTGAAAGCTCTAGATTATCTGCCATTAGCGGAATGCACCTTTCAAAGGCAGAAAGTGAGCCAATATAGCCCAAAATTCCAAGTATAACCTTAAGCTCACGCTCGCCTGCATCCTTAAGATGCTCGGTTACACTGGCAGGAAGATTCAGAATACTTCCTTGATACTTTATCTCAATTTTCATTTATATCTCCAAGTCAGCTAGGAAAGGCATTAAGAGTCTCGTCAGCCCTTTTGCCGTCCAAAAATTCATAGTAGCCCTGCGCGCCAATCATAGCGCCATTATCTCCGCAAAGGGAAAGGTCTGGGGCAAAGAAGCTTGCGCCATGCTTTTGGCAAACCTCGTCAATACCTGCACGAATGTGGCTGTTTGCACTAACCCCACCGGCAAGCACAATAGTATTGTAACCTGTTTTCTTAAGTGCCATTTCAACCTTTTGCTTAACTGCCTCAACTATTGCGTGAGTTGCGCTTGCACAAACGTCCTCACGGCAAATCTCCTCACCCTTTTGCTTTTTAGTGTTAAGGTAGTTAATAACTGCAGTTTTAAGACCGCTAAAGGAAAAATTCAGCGTGTCCTTGGAAATTGCAGGAGAGGGGAAGGGTATTGCCTGTGGGTTTCCCTTATGTGAAAGCTTGTCCATTGCGCTTCCGCCTGGGTAAGGAAGCCCCATAACTCTACCGATCTTGTCGAAGCATTCACCTGCCGCATCGTCCTGCGTCGAGGCAATTTCCTCAAAATCAGTATAGGATTTTACGTCAAAAAACGAGGTGTGCCCTCCCGACATTACAAGGGCAAGGAAGGGAGGCTTAAGCTCCTTGTGGCAAAGGTAATTAGCAGCCACGTGTCCCTTAATGTGGTCAACGGGCACCAACGGAATACCTCTTGCAAAGGCAAGCGCCTTAGCAAAGCTAACTCCTACCAAAAGAGCACCGATAAGACCAGGACCCTGAGTTACGGCAATAGCCCCTATATCATCAAGGGTAACGCCTGCCACTTCAAGCGCCTCATAGGTGATTTTGGAAATAGCCTCGATATGGGCACGGCTAGCAATCTCTGGAACAACTCCACCGTAAAGGGCGTGTATATCTACCTGAGAGGCGATAATATTCGATTTTATTTGGCGAGTGTCCTCGCTCATTTCAACAACTGCACAGGCAGTTTCATCACATGATGATTCAAAGGCTAGAATATACACAAAAAAGCACCTCTTAATCTAAAATTAAACTCATAAGCAAAGCGTTTTCAAGGGGCTTGGAATAGTGATTTTTAGACACTCCGTCCCTTGAAAAGCCACATTTTTCATATAGCTTGATTGCTGAAAGGTTCGATTCTCTTACCTCTAAAAAGAATTTTGTCGCACCTCTTTTTTTGGCTTGAGAAATCATTTCCTCGACTAGAGCACTGCCAAGACCAAGCCCACGGCACTCTGGAAAAACTGCCACGTTGCAAATCTGACATTCATCAAAATTTACGTAGTAGCTTATATAGCCAAGCAGCTCATTCTCGTGGGTAGCCACAAGAAAGCTCCAAAGAGGGTTTTCAAGATAGGACAAAATATCCTGCTTCTTAAAGGGAACGGAGAAGCAAAGCTCCTCAAGCCTTACCACCGAGTCAACGAGCTGTGGCTCAAGTGGCTTAATAACAAAGCCCATATTAATAACCGAACTTGCCGGAAAGACTGTCGTCGTTGGAAATCCAATCTGCCACGTCAACAATCTTATACTCAAGCTTTGTATTTCTGATAATAACTCTTTCAATGCCTGCGTTGATAATCTGACGCTTGCACATCATACAGCTATTCATACCACCGATAATCTCCTCGGTTTTAGGGTCAGTACAGCACATATAAAGAGTAGCGCCGAGCATCTGCTCACGGGAGGCAGAAATAATAGCGTTAGCCTCTGCGTGTACGCTTCTGCAAAGCTCGTACCTTTCACCCTTAGGAATACCAAGGTCATCACGGGTACAGCTACCAATCTCACAGCAATTTCTTCTTCCGCGGGGCGCGCCGTTATAGCCTGTGGAAACAATAACGTCATTTTTTACAATAATAGCACCGAATCTGCGTCTTATACAGGTGCTTCTTTCTGATACTGTCTGGGCAATATCCAAATAATAATTGTGCTTAGAAACTCTTTCCATTTTATATCTCCAATAAATTTATTTCGCCAGAGTATAGTCAAAAATCAAATACAACCTTGCCGTCCTGTAGCTTCAACACCGCATCAAAGGACTTTTTATTCTTAGAAACAAAGCCCTTGATTTTGCTTGTTTTGCCTGTGGCAAGTAGCATTTTTACGTTTGAAATTGAAATAGTACGGGAGCAAATTGTCTTGTTAATAGAGAACTTACAGCCGTTTCCCTCCTTGTAGCCGGTACAGCCATAGCCATACTTAGTTCTGACCACGTCATGGTCGCAGAGAGGACATTTTCCGACAACCTCCCCAAAAAGACCAATGTTTATATCAAGCTCAGGATTCACGTCTGTGGATTTATCAAAAATCTCCTTGATTTCCTCTTGCGCAAGACCAACACTATCAAAAATCGTACACTCCCCACGGAAAACTCGCTTAAGAGCTTGACCCATTTGAGAGGTTTTGTATTTGTCCATAATAATGCCAAGCTGTGAAAGCGCCTCAATGAGATATTCACCGTCAGGCAGAATATGGTAGGAGTCCTTTTTCAGCATAATGTAGGCACTCTTGCAGGCGTTTTCAATAATGCCCGTTCTTGTTGCCTCAGTGCCAAGCTCTAAGCCCTCGAAGATTGCCTTGTAATCCTCGTCGTCGCTTTCGTCGGCACTTGCCTTATCCTCCTTAAATGGATTTTTAAGGTAGTTATTAAGCGTTTCGATAGTATAATGCTTAGGTGGAGTAGTTTCCTTTTCAACAGGCTTGAAAAGAGTGTTAACCTTATCTCCCTTAGCCAGCTTTGGTAGAATTTTGTCCTTAGGAGTGTAGTCGTCAAACTTAGTCCAGCCGGGCTGGGTGATAACTGTGCCCTTTAGTACAAATTCCTCTAGCTTGCCAACCTCAATTTTAATTTCAGACCTTTCAATCAAGCAATCGTCAGCGCAGAATACTGCAACAAATCGCCTTAAAATAGTAGAATAAACCTGCTTTTCTCTTTCGTTGAGATTCTTAGGGTCGGGGATTTTATAGGTTGGGGTCAGCGCAGAGTGGGATTCAATCTTTGAATCGTCAAAAATCGACTTTGCAAACTTAAACTTAACAGGGTAGCCGAGCTTCCCCACGTTTGTAATAATAGTTTTGATTTTTCCCTGCTCAGCAGTAGCCAAATATTCGGAGTTGGTACGTGGATAAGTTACGTAGCCCTCCTCATAAAGCTTTTGAACCGTTGCCAAGGAATCGTCCATTGACATTTTATATTTCTTTCCTAAATAGCTTTGCAATTTAGAAAGAGAGAATAGCTTAGGTGGGGAAAGGGTGTCCTTTTTTGTCTTTACGGAGGTAACGATTGCGTCCTCCTTGTTGTAAAGCTCGCAGGCATCAAGCGCCTTTTGATATTCGTCCTTTGTAAATTTGTTCTTTGAGGTCAAATCTACAAACTCATCGTTAGTTTGCTCGTGCGAGCTGATTACGTAGTATTTTTCAGGAACGAAATTTCTAATAGCTAGATCCCTGTCGTAAATCGCCTTGACAATAGGCACAATAACACGGCCAACACGAAGTAGCTTTCCAGTCTTAAGGGTTGCAAAGCGAGTGAGGTTTACACCGTAAAGCCAGTCGATATATGTTCTTGCAAAGCCCTCGTTGGCAAGGTTATCATATTCCACCTCGTTCTTCATATCCAAAAGACCGGCGGAGATAGTTTCAGGGGTTTGGTCAGGCAACCAAAGTCTAACAAGGTTTTTAGTGCCCTCAAGGGCATGCTCAACACAAAGTCGGACAATAATTTCACCCTCGCGGTCAGAGTCGCCTGCGTTTACAATGGTGTCCACGTCCTTGCGATTGCAAAGATACTTAATTGTATTAAACTGCTTTTGAACGCCGGCATCAACCTTTTTGTCAGCGCCAGCCTTTAGGTTAAACTTGAATTTTTGGGGAAAGCAGGGAAGATTGTCCATTTCCCATCTACCCGATTTTGATGGAGAATATTCCTCAATATCGGCAAGAGAAAAAAGATGACCAAAAACCCAGGTAACAATATAATTGCCACCCTCATAGTAACCGTTTTTCTTAGCCATTTCGTCCTTTTGAAGCCTTGCAATGCCTTGTATAATGTTTCTTGCAAGCGATGGCTTCTCGGCAATAATCAGTTGCATTTTTCTCCTCCCCTCAAAATTTCATTAAAAGTCGATACAAGGTCATTGTACCACAACTCTTTCCTTATTTCAAGATAAATATTATTTATATAAAATATAAACGCCATAACCTAACGTCTATACCCAACGTTTACCCACACCCTCATATCTATACCAACACTTATCACGTAACATGTGCTAACCGCCAAAATCCAACGCAAAGGAAAGGTCGAGCTGCACAAAGGAAAGGTCAAGTGTTAATGTTAAAAAGATAAAAGGTCAGTGTGGTTTTTCCACACTGACCCTTTTTTTATAAATGAAAATGACTGATTATTTCTTCTTTAGCTTTGTTTTGCTTCCGTCTGGATTTTGAATTGTAATGCCGCCCAGTGAGGATTGAAGATTCCTACGATAGCCTGCAATATATTCCTTATAAAGCTCTTGTTGCTCAGCTAGCTCATCTGGGGTTAGTCCCTCAGCCTTTTTCTTCTTAGCAAGAAAGTTTATTCTTTCGATTTTCTCTTGTGTCATTTCACACCTCTTATTATTTTTCCACCGCCTACAACTATATCGCCGTCGTAAATAACAACGCTTTGACCCTTGCAAATAGCCCTTTGTGGCTCATCAAATACCACGTGCAAAAGACCGTTTTCTATGCTTACCATAGCAGGTGATTCCTGTTGCTTATAGCGAATTTTTGCGGATAAGTGCAGGGGAGTGTCTATTTTATCAAGTGCAATAAGGTTAACCTGGTCTGCCCAAAGCTCTCTTGACATAAGGTCAGGGGTGTCTCCGATTATTACTTGATTTGCTTCAAGATTTTTATCAACCACATACATTGAATGGTCAAGAGCAAGCCCAAGCCCCTTTCTTTGACCTATTGTATATCGTATTATGCCCTTATGCTTTCCAAGAAATTTGCCATCAGTTGTTACAAAATCTCCCACAGGGTAGGACTTTTTTGTGTATTCCTCGATAAATTTAGCGTAATCACCATCTGGCACAAAGCATATATCCTGACTGTCCTTTTTCTGCCCGAGAGAAATACCGCTTTTGTCAACAAGCTCTCTTGCTTCGCTTTTTGACAGAACAGAGCCGAGTGGAAAAATAACTCTTTTTAGCTTTTCCCTTGAAATGCGATAAAGCACGTAGCTTTGGTCCTTAGATAAATCCAAGGATTTTTTCAAAACTATACGGTCATATTTCTCATCATATTCAACCCTTGCGTAATGCCCCGTGGCAACGTACTCCAGTCCCAGCTGGTCGGCAAAATCAAAAAGCTTGTCGAACTTTAGCTTAAAGTTACACTCAATGCACGGGTTTGGAGTAGCGCCATTTTCATAGGCTGAAATAAAATCACTTATTACATATTTGTCAAAATCCCCTGAAAAATCAACCACGTGGTGGGGGATTTTCAAAAAATCACAGGCGTACCTTGCGTCCTCGATATCCTTGCTGGTAACACAGCTATCTCCACCCTTATGGAGTAGCATTGTAGCACCCTGACACATATAGCCTTGGTTCTTCATTAGTATGGCAGTGGCACAGCTGTCTACGCCACCACTCATTGCAACTAAAACGTTTTTCAAATCAGAATACGTAGCTTCCCTTATCAACCTGATGTACAACACCGTCGATTATAATAGTTGATTTAACTGGTGTTGTAATTTCATATCTAAAGGAATCACCCTCTAAATACCAGGCAGAGGAAACCGTTCCCCTTCTTGTTTCAATTTTTGCGCTTAGATGGTTTAGTTTTTTGCTTGGCTTTGGAGCAATTACAATTTCCTCGAAGCCAGGCTTTTCCTCAACCGTGTTAATACCACAGGCAACGCCGTAAACCCAATCTGCAACACTTCCGTAGGCGTAGTGGTTAAAGGAGTTCATATCCTTAGACCAAAACTCGCCCTTATCGTTTATGCCGTCCCAATGCTCCCAAATCGTAGTAGCGCCCTGCTTAACTGAATAGAGCCATGATGGATAGCTTTCCTGTAGCAGTAAATCGTAGGCAAGCTCCACGTAGCCGTTTTGTGAAAGCGCGTGAAGAATATATGGAGTGCCAAGGAATCCAGTCTTAATTCTTGTTCCGTTTGCCAAAATCATATCGGCAAGCTTCCTTGCGACCTCCTCCTTATTTTCAGCGATGCCGAAATAAAGTGCAAGTACGCACTCGGTTTGAGTCTTGTATTCCTTAAAGGTTTTTCTTATTTTCTTTACTATATTTTCATACAGTCTTTCGTATTTTGCAACGCTCTTTCCAATAACCCTGCCAGCCTTAATTACAAGAGAGGTTGAGTAAGCGTAGAAAACAGAGGCAATAAAATCATCGCTTGATGCACCCTTGTAGCTACCTGCAGGCGAGTCAAGACCAAGCCAGTCTCCAAAATGCTCACAGCCCGTCCACAAATATTTGTCCTTTGAGTTAGTGGCGATGTACTTAAGGTATAGGCACATTGACTTAAACTGCTTTTTCAAAATCTGCTTGTTTCCATAAGTCAAATACATTTGCCAAGGGCAAATTGTTGATGCATCACCCCAGCCACAGCCACTCCAATCATCACCCCAAACCTGAGGCACAACTGATGGAACGTAGCCGGAATCAAGCTGGTCAATAGAAAGGTCTGTTAGCCACTTTTCAAAGAATTTCTCTACGTCAAAGTTGTAGGAGGCGGTTTTAACAAATACCTGAGCATCTCCTGTCCAGCCCATGCGCTCATCTCTTTGCGGGCAATCGGTTGGAATATCTAAAAAGTTACCCTTTTGTCCCCAAATAATGTTAGAAAACAGCTTGTTAAGAAGCGGGGAGGAGCTATTTAGATAGCCTGTGCGCACAAGGTCTGAATGAACGACGATAGCGCAGATATTATCTGGGCTAATCTCACCGGGGAACTCATTTACTCTTATGTATCTGAAGCCATAAAAGGTATGTCTTGGCTTGTAGGATTGATAGCCGTCCTGACAGGTGTAAATAAATTCACTTTTTGCAGAGCGATAGTTTTCGGTGTAGAAATTACCGTCCTTGTCAAGCACCTCGGCAACGGACAAGGAAACCCTTTGTCCCTTTTTTGCATTGAGCTTAATTTCAAAATATCCGGTTAGATTTTGGTTAAAGTCGATTACAAGCTCGCCCTTTGGAGTTTTGAAAATCCTGTGTGGAATTATTCTTTCCTGCTCCTTGATATATGGACCCTGCTGTGCGCAAAGCCTGTCGTGTGGGTAGTCGTTTACCCTTACCTGAGTGTAGGATTCCTCAAAGCCACAATCGTAATGCTCACCGTCGTAAATATCAGCCATTGTGATAGCGGAAAGGGAGCATTCCCAGCTCTGGTCAGTATAGACAAATTGCTTTTCGCCGTTTTTGTAGATGATTGCAAGCTCGGCAATGATAGATGGATAAATATCCTTCATATCCTTGTTAACTCTCCAGTTTATCCTACCCTTGAACCAGCCCTGTGAAAGAGAAACCTTAAGCTCACAGGACTCCTTTATCATATCGGTTACGTCATATTCCTGAACCTGGGAGCGATACCTTGAGGTAAAGCCGGGGGCAAGAATAAAATCTCCAACTCGCTCCCCGTCTATTGTGGCATAGTAACAGCCAAGGGCAGAAATCTTAAGAGTAGCCTTTTTTACCTGCCCCTTTGCGTTAATTGATTTTTTGAAGACAGGGCAACGATTAAGTTGCATTTCGGGATATGAAATCCATTTAGAATTATTTAGCATAAAAAACCTCCTAAAAAGCCTTTGATTGCATTGATTTCGCAATACTTACATACATTTATTATACAGTATTTGAGTCAAAAATCAATACGATTAAAAATAAATTGAGAAAAAAGCAAAAAACTATTGACAAATTCTAAAACGATTGCTACAATGAATATATGAACAATTGCTCATATATGGAGGAAGTATGGATAATTCAATTTCAAGAATTCAGGGTGCAATCACCCGTAACAGCGAGCTATTTGAGGAGGTTTCCGACCTTTTCAAGATTTTTGGAGATAGCTCAAGACTAAAAATTTTGTGTGCGCTTACACAAAGCGATATGTGTGTCAGCGAGATTTCAGAATTTTTGTCAATCACACAATCTGCAGTTTCACACCAGCTCAGAATTTTGAAAACAAGCAATCTTGTTAAAACTCGCAGAGTTGGAAAGAATATTATTTATTCATTGGCAGACCAGCATATAAAGACAATTATTGATTGTGGCATGGAGCACGTATCGGAGTAAAAATGAAGGAATTTATAAAGGAGAACAGGGCAATCCTTATCAAGCTTTTAATTAGCTTTTGCTTGGTGGCTTTAGGATTGATATTTAATAACCTTAATGAACAAATTTCTTTTATTTTGTATATAGTAGCTTATATCCTTATCGCATATAAGACAATTTATAAAGGAATTAAAAAGCTATTTGTAAAGGGCGAGGTTGGCGAAAGGCTTCTTATGACGCTTGCATCGCTGGGCGCAATAATCATTGGTGAGCTATTTGAAGCTTCCCTGATAATAATTCTATACGAAATTGGCGAGCTTGTGGAAAGGGGTGCTAAGAAGGGCTCAAGAAGCTCTCTTGAAAAGCTTCTTTCTATTCGTCCCGATAGCGCAAGACTAAAGGAAACGGGCGAAATTGTAAAGGCAGACACAATTTTGCCGGACGCACTTCTTGAAATCTATCCAGGGGAAAGAATTCCACTTGATGGTGTAGTATGTGAGGGCGTTGGCTTAGTCGATACCTCAATTATCACAGGTGAAAGCACACCCGTTGAGGTAAGGACAGGTAAGGAGGTTTTCGGTGGTACGCTTAACCTTGATGCAGTAATAACAATTAAGGTTTCGAGAAGGAGCACGCAAAGTGCAGCGCAAAGAATAATTGACCTTGCTGAAAAATCCCTTGAAAAAAAGAACAAGGGAATTCGTTTCATTGAAAAGTTTGCAAAAATTTACACCCCAATAGTATGTGGACTTGCGCTCTTAGTGGCAGTAATTCCACCGTTATTCGGCTTAGACTTTATTGATTGGGCAAATAAAGCGTTTTCTATGCTTGCTATCTCTTGCCCCTGTGCCCTTGTAATTTCAATACCTCTTGCATATTATTGTGCAATCGGCTACGCCTCTAAAAGAGGAATTTTAGTAAAGGACTCCCTAGCCCTTGAAAAGCTGGAGAGCCTAAACGCAATGGCATTTGACAAGACAGGCACTCTTACAAAATCAGACCTACACGTAACAAAGATTGAGGCTTATGGCGACTATACTAAGATTAAGCTTTTGGAGCTTGTATGTATCGCTGAAAGCAAATCGAATCACCCCCTTGCGCAGGCGGTAAGAAATGAAGCAAAGCGCTTCAAAATCAACGTTCCAAGTGGTGAGAATTACGTGGAAAAGCCGGGCTTTGGAGTTGAATGTGATTCTGAATACGGACACATTAAGGCAGGAAGCAAAATATACGTAGGAGCAATAACCGGCTCAAACGTTGGCACAGTGTTTGTGTCCGTTGACGGAAAATACGTAGGCTACGTTGGTGTAGGCGACGACCTAAAGCCAAACGGCAAAAAGGCGTTTGAAAGACTAAGAGGCTTAGGAATTAAAAAGATGATAATTCTAAGTGGCGACAAGAAGTCAAAGGTTGACGCAGTGGCAAGCGCACTCTATGCTGACGGTGCATATTCCCAGCTTCTGCCAGAAACAAAGCTTGAGGCGCTTGAGGACATTATTCAAAATAATGAGGGCATAAAAATCGGATATTGTGGCGACGGCATAAACGACCTACCCTGCTTAACTCGCGCAGACGTTGGCATTTCAATGGGGGCTGTTGGCTCTGACGTGGCAGTGGAAAGGGGCGACGTTATCATAATGGACGACGACCTTGAAAAAATTCCAGAGGCTATTACGATAGCAAAGAAGACAAAGAGAGCTTCAGTATTCAATATAGCCTTTTCAATAAGCATAAAGGCAGTGCTTTTGGCACTAAGTCTGGCAATCCCAGCCTTCCCAATCTGGGTAGCAGTCCTTGGCGACGTGGGCACAATGCTAATAGCAGTTCTTGTTGCTACTCGCGCAGGAAAATAAAACAAAAAAGCTATGCAAACGCATAGCCTTTTTTGTTTTTATTCTTCAGGATATTGTGCTAGACGAATCTCGCTCCAGTAGTCCTGTCCGTAACTTGGTGTTGGTTGTTCAATTACAACCTTTGCAATCTCTGCACCAACCTCAAACATAACAATGTAGTTACCTGCTGCAATAGAACCAAAGGCACCTCTATCATAACCAACCTCTTCGCCGTCTGCATCATACCAGGTAATTGTGTAACCAGCAGTGCCCTGACCTGCAACGTAGATTACGTCAACCATTGTTGCCTTTTCAAACTCAAGTGTAACGCTAATAGGCTTTTGGTTACCACAAATTGTTTTACTTTCCCAGTCACCATCGATAAGGTCAGCACCAAGGGCTAGACCCCAACCAGCGCTAGACTCAACCTTAGGGTTACCCTTACCCATAGCCTCAAGTGTAACGTCAACAAACTCAATCTTTTCATCGTCGCCACATCTTGAGCAAATACCTGTTCTTTGCATTGGAATCTCGTCGTTCCAATCATATTCGTGTCCAAGTGCTGGGTTCATTTCAGTTGATTCAACAACACCACAGCCTGGTCTGCCACACTTACGCTCGTGAATTTCAGCAGTTGTACATGTAGCCTCGGACTTTAGCTTGTAACCACCAGTTGAAGCCCAATCGTGGTTTTCTGTACCGTCAATACAGTAGTAAATTTTGTCAAATTTAGGGAAAAGCCTTAGATTAACCTTTATAATAGATGTTTGAGTATATAAAGCACCATTCTCATCATACCAGCCCTTGAATCTAAAGCCGTTCTTTTCAGCTATCGGTAGTCTTCCGAGTCTGTCACCAGCCTCAAGCTCGATAACGTCATTTGGAACGTTACCCTCTTCATCAGTAACAAAGCTTTCATCTGCGCCAAGCATAAGCTCAACTGTTACAAGTGTGCCCTCGCCCTCGTTTCTTTGCCATTGAGCAATAAGATCCATATCGTACTCAACCTCAAAGGAACGTGTAATTTTTTCCTCAAGTGCTATGTCGTCAACAAAGTACCAACCAAGGAAGGTGTAACCCTTTCTTGTAGGTGTTGGAAGCTTACCGATTTTTTCTTCCTCGCCACGATAGAATTCTGTCTCAACATCGTCTGCAAGTGTACCACCGTTTGGATCAAGGGTAATAAAGTGGAGCTTAGTCCATTTTGCATATAGAATTGTATCCGTAGTAACGGCATCTGTGCTTAGATCCCAAGGGGTAGTGCAGGCTTCGTCCTTATACCAACCACCAAAGGTGTAAAGCTCCCTTGTAGGTGCAGGTAGCTGACTTATTTTTTCACCATCAACTATGTAAAATTCGCCCTCAGTATCATTTGCAAGAGTACCACCATTTGCATTAAGAGTAACTAAATGGTGCTTAATCCATTTTGCAAAAAGAATTGTGTTTTCGTCAACGGCATCTATGCCCAAATCCCAAGGGGTAGTGCAGGCTTCGTCCTTATACCAACCACCAAAGGTGTAAAGCTCCCTTGTAGGTGTAGGTAGCTGACTGATTTTTTCACCATCAACTATGTAAAATTCGCTTTCAGTATCATTTGCAAGAGTACCACCGTTTACGTTAAGCGTAACTAAATATTTATCAATCCATTTTGCATAAAGGGTAGAGTCCTCTGTAACAACACCAACGGCAAAATCCCATGTAACTGTATAGTCCTTATCTAAGTACCAGCCACCAAATGCGTAATTTGTTTTTATTGGGTCAACGGGCTTGCTTATAAAATCACCGAAAAGTAGCACTTGATCATTTACAAGAGACCCACCCATTGAATTAAAGGTAACAGTATAATTCTGTGGTGGTACTACCTCGGGTGTCCACTTAGCATAAACTGACATATTAGCAGTCAATGGCTCATTCAAAAGAGAGCTTGCAGTAAAGGGCTTTTGCCAAGTGTCCTTGTCCCAGTACCAGCCCTCAAAGACAAAGCCTTCCTTGACTGGATTATTTGGTAGTGTAATCGCTTCGCTTCCGCTTGTTGAAACAGTATGCACAACCTGACCATCGGAAACAAAGCTAATATCGAAGTCAACAGCTGTACAGCCAATAATCAACAAAAGTGTTGCAACTAATAAAGTAGATAATAAAAGCTTTTTCATCATTTTCTCCATAAAATTATTCAACAGTAATTGTGTAACCACCACGATAGGTGTAGCCTGATGGCAGGTGATACATTTCCTTTTTAGTAAGCAGATTATCAACTATGCCCTCGTCAGCAGGGATTGAAGACCAAGGCTCAAGGCAAATATAAGGGGCGTCGGTTTTTGGTGCGTGCCAAAGACCTAAATATTTCATTGCTGGATAGGAAATAGTAACGCTTCTTTTTGATTTAGCACTGTATAGCTTAGCCGACTTAGGCACGTTATAAAGAAAGATTGCGTCATCGTCAAAAAGTGAGTGTGCAAGGTCAATTCTCTTTATAGCTGAGCCTGTGTAAACCTTGTCCTCGTGTGTGCAATAGCAGGCAGGGGAGAAGTCAACCCTTACAGCCTCACAGCTTACAGGAAACTCAACGCAGTAGTCCTCAAAGGAAAGGCCCTTTTCAATTGGAACGTTGAAGGCAGGATGTCCACCTATACCAAAAATAAGCTCAGAGCTATCAAGGTTTTTAACAACGTATTTTACGTTAAGGCTATTCTTTGAAAGCTCAAAGATAATTTGCAAGGAAAAATTAAAGGGATATTTCTCAAGGGTTTCCTTATTTGATTTTAATTCAAGAGCTACGGACTCCTCAGATAAAGCCACAAGGTCAAACTCACTTGCCCTTGCAATGCCGTGGTTTGGCATTGAGTATTCCTTACCAAGGTATGTGTACTTGCCCTCGAAAAGTCTGCCACAAATAGGGAACATAACAGGAGCACGACCACCCCAATATTTTTTATCTCCCTGCCACAAATATTCAACTCCGTCAGAGGACCTTATGGAATAAAGCTCTGCACCCAAGGAGGAAACCTGAACTGTTAAATACTCGTTTTTAATAGTATGTATCATGACAAAAACCTCACTTTGACATATTTCTAAACCTATTTTAGCATAATAAAAATAAAAAATCAATATGTTGAAAATTTATCTGACTTATGCTAGAATATCAAGGGGGAGGTGTTGTAATGGCAAATATAGCACTTTTGAACAGATGCAACCTGCGTTGCCCCTATTGCTTTGCAGATAGCTACGTAGGTAGCGAGGGGGACGATATAACAATAGATACGTTTATTGAGCTTTTGGACTTTTGCTCAAGCGAGGGAAGCGTGGGAATAATAGGCGGGGAGCCTCTTTTATATAGTAAAATCGAAACGATTTTAGAAATATTAAAGCAGGATTTTCGCTTTCATAGGGTAAGCATTTTTACAAACGGCATATTTCTTGATAAAATTGCAGGGAGTCTCAATAGTAAAAAGCTTCACCTTCTAATTAACGTAAACTCAAAAAAAGACATAGGCGAAAAGGCTTTTTCAAGGCTTGAAGCTGGAATAGAGGAAGCACTTAAGCACCTACCCAAATCAAACGTGGATTTAGGCATAAACGTTTACGAGGGAAATCAGGATTTCTCAAGTCTGCTTTATCTGCTGGAAAAATTTCAGCTCAAAAGGCTAAGGGTTAGCCTTGTAATTCCCAAGGATAAAAGCGAGGGCGGAATTCCATATTTTTTAAGAATGAAGAAAACACTTCTTTCCCTTTACGAAAAAGCAAAGGAGCTTGGAGTGTGCTTAGGCTACGATTGTAACGCAATTCCCGAGTGTGTTTTCACTGAGGAGGAAAGGTCGTTTTTAGACACTCTCCCCTACGAAAATCAGCTTGAGAGGGAAATTTTCACAGGCAAGCGCTCAGTTTGCTCACCGGTTGTTGATATATACCCCGATAAAACTGCTACAAGGTGCTTTGGTATGTACGACAAGGCAAGAGTAAGCATTAACGATTTTAAGTCCCTTGAGGATCTGAAAAATTACTTCTTTAAGGAAGTAGATTGCAGAATAATAAATAATTACCCTGGGGAAAAATGTAAGGATTGCTACAAAAACAAAACCTTTGGTTGCTTTGGTGGCTGTCTTTGCTATCTATAAAGGAGGATATTATGGAGCTTAATAAGGCAATTAACGAAAGACGAAGCATAAGAAAGTATGCAAAGGTACAAATTCCACTTGAGCATATTGAAAAAATGATAAAAAGTGCGCAAATGGCGCCCTCTTGGAAGAATTCCCAAACTGCAAGATTTTACGTTGCTCACACAGATAGCGCAATAGAGGAAATGAGGGATTGCTTAGCCAGCTTTAATAAGGAAAGAACGGAGAATGTAGGTGCATTTGTAGTTACAACCGTAGTAAAGGGAATTAGTGGCTACGTAAATGGAGAGCCTACTCATTTAGGAAACGGCTTTGAATGCTTTGACAACGGCTTAAGCGTTCAAAACCTACTGCTCACCGCAACTGAGCTTGGCTACGGCTCACTTATTATGGGACTTTATAAGCCCGAAAAAATAAAGGCTCTTTTCCAAATCCCAGATAGCGAGGACGTGGTTGTGGTAATTGCCCTCGGCAAGGCTGACGTAAATCCCGACGCCCCACAACGAAATTCATTAGACCAAATTCTAACAATAAAATAACAAGAGCCTGCATCTTGAAAACAAAAACCGAGTTCAAAAAACTCGGTTTTTATTATTCAAATCCTTGCTTTGCAAGGTCTTTTGTACGACAGAGAAGAGGTCGCACTTAGGAAAAGCATAAAAAAGAAGAGATTTTCACAAGCGTGAAAATCTCAACCTTGAATAATTGTTAAATAGTGATTAAACGAAAATGAATTGTAAATCGTTTTTCCGTTCTCATTGTGCTATCACGACTCTACTTCGCCTTTGTTTCGCAATACAAGCAACGATAAACCCTGTTTTCCTTGTCCGTTAAGGTAAACACCTGGTCAAGCTCCTGCTCACAGGAGGTTATGCAACGTGGATTCTTACAGGAAATTACGTTTACAAGTCTTTCGGGAAGCGTAACGCCCTTCTTGTCAACAATTTTGCCATTTTTAATAATGTTGATTGTTACCTCTGGGTCAACGTAGCCAAGGATTGTAGTATCAAGCTCAATGTCCGCATCAATCTTGATAATGTCCTTTTTACCCATTTTGTCGCTACCAACGTTTTTGCCAATAACAACAGAGCAGTCAAGCGTATCAAGCTTCAAAAGTGAATAAAGCTCCATACCACGACCAGCAGTAATGTGGTCAATAACTATACCATTTTTAATTGAATCAATATTCATAGCCTAACCCCCTTACTCAATTCCTAAAAGCATTAGAATAAGCGCCATACGCATATACTTTCCGTTTAGCGCCTGCTCAAAGTAGCACGCACGTGGATCGCTATCTACCTTTACGCTAATTTCATTTACACGGGGAAGTGGATGCATAATGCAAAGATCACTCTTCGCATTCTCAAGCTTCGCAAGATCCAAAATGTAGCTATCCTTCAAGCGTAGGTAGTCCTCCTCATTGAAGAAGCGCTCCTTTTGAACTCTTGTCATATATAGAATATCAAGCTCTGGCATAGCACCAACAAGGTCAGTGGTTTCCACGTACTCAATTCCTTTTTTGTTAAGGGTTTCAGTCTTTACGTAATCAGGAATCTTAAGCTCCACAGGGGAGATAAGCACAAACTTGATGCCCTCATATCTTGAAAGAGCAGAGATAAGTGAGTGAACGGTTCTTCCGAACTTCAAATCACCACAAAGACCAACGGTCAGGTTGTTAAAGCGTCCCTTCTTTCTCTTAATTGTAAGTAGGTCAGCAAGAGTCTGTGTTGGGTGATTGTGTCCACCATCTCCTGCGTTTACCACAGGAATAGATGCATTCATAGAAGCAACAAGTGGCGCTCCCTCCTTAGGATGACGCATAGCAATAATATCTGCGTAGCAGGAAATCATCTTCGCAGTATCAGCAACGCTTTCGCCCTTAGCACTGGATGACGAGCTAGCCTCAGAGAAGCCAAGCACGTTTCCACCAAGCTCATACATAGCTGCCTCAAAGGACAAGCGAGTTCTTGTTGATGGCTCAAAGAAAAGAGTAGCAAGCTTCTTTCCACGGCATTTTTCACTATACTTTGAAGGATTTGCAATAATATCAAGAGCTGTGTCAATAAGACTATCAAGCTCCTGTAAGGATAATTCCTTAATGTCTATCAAACTTCTCATTAAAATCTCCTAATAAATAAGATTTACAGGCAGTTAAAAATTTTTTAGCAAATTGCCTTATGCTCCATAAACCTCAAGGTATTTTTTAATTCTATCAACGTTTTCCTTGTTGGACTCGTCCTCGGAAAGGTACTCAATAATATCATAAACGTCAACTACGGAGTAAACAGGGAAGCCAAACTCCTCCTCAATTTCAACCATAGCGCCCTTTTGACCTTGACCCTTTTCCTTTCTGTCAACCATAACGAAGGTGGCAGCAACCCTTACACCCTCAACGCCCTTCATTATTTCCATAGTCTCACGAATAGCAGTACCTGCTGTAATAACGTCCTCAACGATTACAACCTCCTCACCGCTCTTTGGCTTGTAGCCTACGAAAACGCCACCCTCACCGTGGTCCTTAGCCTCTTTTCTGTTGAAGAAGAAGGGAAGATTTAATCCGTTTTCGCTAAGTGCAATTGAGGTAGCAACTGCAATTGAGATACCCTTGTAAGCAGGGCCATAAAGTGCAGCCTGCTTCTTGCCAAGCTTATCAATATAAGCCTTTGCATAGAACTGACCAAGCTTTGCAATATGCTCACCGGTCTTAATTTCACCAGCATTGATAAAGTAAGGAATCTTTCTGCCACTCTTAGCAGTAAAATCACCAAACTTCAAAACACCAGCACTCTGTAAAAATTCAATAAACTCTCTTTTATACTGTTCCATTATATCCGTACCTCTTTTTATTAACTATTTCAACCCAAGCATTGCTTGGATTTCGCCACAGTGAAATCACTGTGATTTTCTATGCTTGCCTGTCCGCCCTGTTATCCAACAAACTCACTTACGCATCTGCGATAAGCTGCCACAGGGTCAGCTGCCGCTGTAATCGGTCTTCCAACTACAATGTAGTCACTACCAATCTTCTTAGCCTCAGCAGGAGTCATAACTCTTACCTGGTCGCCCTTATCGCCATCAGCAAAGCGAACGCCTGGTGTAACAGTAACAAAGTCCTTACCACATACGTTGTGAACCTTTTCAGCCTCAAGTGGTGAGCAAACGATGCCTGCAAGACCAGCCTTCTTAGCGTTTTGTGCGTAATGCATAACAACCTTATCCATAGGCTCGTTAATAAGTAGGTCGTCTCTCATTCTTTCCTCACTTGTAGAGGTAAGCTGGGTAACTGCAATAAGAAGTGGGCAAGTGCCGTCCTCACGGGTAAGACCCTCAAGAGCAGCCTCCATCATAGCAATAGTACCACTTGCGTGTACGTTTGTCATATCAACGTCAAGCCTTGACAAAACTGCCATTGCCTTTTTAACTGTATTTGGAATATCGTGAAGCTTAAGGTCTAGGAAAATCTTATGACCTCTCCTTTTAATCTCGCGAACGATATCTGGACCCTCAGCATTAAAAAGCTCCATACCAATCTTTACAAATGGCTTTTCCTCCTTGAACAAATCAAGAAAGCTGAAAACCTGCTCCTTGCTTGCAAAATCACAAGCGATAATTACGTCCTTTCCCATTAGTGGGCACCTCCTATTATATCCTCTAAATTTTTAATACCGTATTTCTCCATAACCCTTGGTAAATCCTCAATAATCTTAGGACAAGCCATTGGGTCAACCAGGTTGGCAGCACCAATCTCAACGGCGCTTGCGCCAGCAAGCATCATTTCAATTACGTCCTCAGCCGTGGATATACCACCACCGCCAACAATTGGAATTTTAACTGCCTCGTAAACCTGATAAACCATTCTTATAGCTACAGGCTTAATTGCAGGACCGGAGAAGCCACCCATCTTGTTTGCAACAACGGGCTTCCTTGATTTTAGGTCAATCTTCATACCCAAAAGGGTATTGATAAGGCTAATTCCGTCAGCCCCTGCCTCCTCACAAGCCTTAGCTATTGCTACAATGTCAGTAACGTTAGGAGAAAGCTTAACGATAACAGGCTTTCTTGTAACAGCCTTAACAGCCCTTACAACGCTTGAGGCAGCCTCAGGGGAGGTACCAAAGCTCATTCCACCACCGTGTACGTTAGGACAGCTTACGTTTACCTCAAACCAACCGATTTGCTCCTCCTTGTCAAGCCTTTCAACCGTGTAAACGTACTCCTCAACAGAGAAGCCACTTACGTTAGCCATAACAGGCTTAAAGAAGCATTTCTTAAGCTTAGGAAGCTCATTTTCAATAACCTTATCAACTCCAGGATTTTGCAGTCCAACGGAGTTAATCATACCACGCTCACACTCGGCAATTCTAGGGGTAGGATTGCCAAAGCGAGGGTCCTTGGTAGTTCCCTTAAAGGAAAAGCTACCGAGCATATTTATATCATAAATCTCTGCAAACTCATAGCCGAAGCCAAAGGTACCGCTTGCAGGAATAAGAGGATTGTCAAGCTCAATTCCACAAAGCCTTGTCTTTAAGCTTACCATATAATCTCCTCCTTCTCAAGCACAGGACCGTCCTTGCAGATTCTCTTGTTGCCATATTTTGTTTTGCAGGAGCAGCCCATACAAGCGCCAAAGCCACAGCCCATTCTTTCCTCAAAGGAGAATTGACCGCTTGTTACACTCTTGTTGTAAACTGCCTTAAGCATTGGCTCTGGGCCACAGGTGTAAAAATAAGTGTAATCAACTAAATCAAATGCGTCAGTAACAAAGCCCTTTACTCCATAGCTACCGTCAGCCGTTGCCACAATAACCTTAGCTCCAAGCTCTTTGAACTCATTTTCGTAGAAAACCTCGTCCCTTGAGTTGAAGCCTAAAATTACGCTGGGACTTTTGCCCTGCGCTACAAGCTCACGACAGAGCTTATACATAGGTGGAACACCTGCGCCGCCACCAACCAAAAGTGGCTTGTCCCCACTCTTGCTTGTATCGTAGCCGTTTCCAAGACCGGTTAAAACTAAAAGCTTAACGCCAGCACCCATTTGCGCCATAGCCTCAGTGCCACCACCTACAACCTTGTATATAAGGGTAAGGGAGTCGCCCTCGACGTCGCATACGGAAATAGGTCTGCGTAGGTAAAAGCCGTCAAGCTTAATGTTTACGAACTGACCACATTTTATATCAGTGCAATCGCCCAAAAGCACCATTTCGTAGGTGTTTTTTGCGATTTTTTTATTACTTGTAACTTCAAAAATTAAATCCTTCATTAAAAATCCTTTATCTTAGGGCAAGAGGGGACGTGCCCCTCTTAAGCCTTATTATGAATCAATAGTAGAGATAGTAAGTGTAATTTCCTCAAGAACGTCAAGCAAGATTCTTACTGTGTCAAGTGAGGTGAATAGAGAAATGTTGTTCTCAATTGCAAGATGTCTGATTTGATAGCCGTCCTTCTTTCCTTGGTCTGTGTCAAGGTCGCTTGTGTTGATTACGTAAGCAACGTGTCCCTGACGCATAGATTCTGGAATATCGCTGGAGCCTGAGCCAATCTTGCGCTTAACTCTTGTTCTGATGCCATTTTCCTTTAGGAACTTTGCAGTGCCCTCAGTTGCTTCAATGTTGAAGCCAAGATTGTAGAAGCGACGGATTAAAGGAAGTGCCTCATCCTTATCGCTGTCAGCAACAGTTACCAAAACAGTACCGTAGTTTTGAACCTGCATACCAGATGCCTGAAGCGCCTTATAGAAAGCACGATTTAGTGTATCATCGTAGCCGATTGCCTCACCAGTTGACTTCATTTCAGGAGATAGGTAAGCGTCAACGCCACTAATCTTCTTGTAGGAGAATACAGGAACCTTACAGTACCAACGCTTTTTCTCCTGTGGATATAGGTCAAATATGCCAAGCTCCTTTAGGCTCTTACCAAGGATAACCTCTGTGGCAATATCAGCAAGGGAGTAGCCTGTTGACTTGGAGAGGAATGGAACGGTTCTTGAGGAACGTGGGTTAACCTCAATAATATATACGTCGTCGTTTGAGTCAACGATAAACTGAATATTGAAAAGACCAACAATGCCAATACCAAGACCAAGCTTCTTTGAGTAGGTTAGAATCTTACCCTTAACCTTGTCGGAAATTGAGAAGGATGGATATACGGAAATAGAGTCGCCGGAGTGAACGCCAGTTCTTTCAACAAGCTCCATAATACCGGCAACAAATACGTCGTGTCCGTCGCAGATTGCGTCAACCTCAACCTCTTTACCTCTTATATAGTGGTCAACAAGCACAGGCTTATCAACGTCAATCTCAACGGCAGTTCTGAGGTAATGTCTTAATTGCTCCTCATTAGAAACTAACTGCATTGCACGACCGCCAAGAACGAATGAAGGACGAACCAAAACAGGGTAGCCGACAAAGGAGGCAACCTTAACGCCGTCCTCAATGTTTGTAACAGCCTGACCCTTTGGCTGAGGAATGTTAAGCTCCTCAAGAATCTTTTCAAAGGTATCGCGGTTTTCAGCTCTGTCAATAGCCTGACAGTCAGTACCGATAAGCTTAACTCCACGCTCAAATAGAGGAGCAGCTAGGTTGATAGCAGTCTGTCCACCAAGAGAAGCGATAACGCCGTCTGGCTTTTCAAACTCAATAACCTCCATAACGTCCTCAACGGTAAGTGGCTCAAAGTAGAGCTTGTCGGAGGTTGTGTAGTCGGTAGAAACTGTTTCTGGGTTGTTGTTAATGATAATAGCCTCGTAGCCACAATTTTTAATTGTTGTAACTGCGTGAACTGTGGAGTAGTCGAACTCAACGCCCTGACCGATACGAATAGGACCTGCGCCAAGCACGATAATCTTCTTTTTATCTGTATGAATGGACTCATTCTTTCCTTGATATGAGGAGTAGAAGTATGGTGTGTAAGCGCCTACGTGAGCAGTATCAACCATCTTGAAGTTAGGAATAATTCCGTTCTCGTGACGGAAGTCGTAAACGCTTCTTTCGCTTGTGCCCCAAAGCTTAGCAATGTACTTATCGCTAAAGCCCATTTCCTTAGCCTCCTTAACAAGCGCCTTATCGTTAACGCTTGCGCTAAGAGCCTTTTCCATTTTAACAATCTTTTCAAAGGACTTTAGGAAGAACTCTGTAATCATAGTAATCTTGTGTAGCTCACCGGTTGTTACGCCACGACGGAGAAGCTCGCAAATGGCAAATGCATTATCATCGTGGAACTCGTTTATATATTCCTTAATTTTCTCAGTTGAAAGCTCGTCAAACTTAGCCATGTGTAGGTGGCAAACACCAATCTCAAGGCTTCTTGCAGACTTTAACAAGCACTCCTCTAGATTAGAGCCAATGCCCATACACTCACCGGTTGCCTTCATCTGTGTACCAAGCTTGTTTGGAACAGTTGTAAATTTATCAAATGGGAAGCGAGGGAACTTAGCAACGATATAGTCGAGATAAGGCTCAAAGGAAGCCTTTGTTCCAGCAACCTCAATTTCATCAAGAGTCATACCGAGAGCAACCTTTGCAGTAACTCTTGCAATTGGATATCCACTGGCCTTTGAAGCAAGGGCAGAGGAACGGGAAACTCTTGGGTTAACCTCAATTAGGTAATACTCGCTTGTTTCTGGATTGAGAGCAAATTGAACGTTACAGCCACCGGAAATCTTCAAGGCTCTGATTAGCTTGATAGCACTATCGTTAAGCATCTTTAGGTCATGGTCGTTAAGTGTTAGGATAGGAGCAACAACAAGGGAGTCGCCTGTGTGAACACCAACAGGGTCAATGTTTTCCATACCGCAAATGGTGATTGCATTGTCCTCGCCGTCACGCATAACCTCAAATTCAATTTCCTTGTAGCCCTTAACGCTCTTTTCTACAAGCACCTGATGAACAGGGGAAGCAGCCAAAGCGCCCTCAGCAAGCTCAACGTACTCCTCCATATTGTACGCAAAGCCACCGCCTGTACCACCAAGGGTAAATGCAGGACGCAAAACAACAGGGAAGCCAATCTTTTCGATAGCCTTCATTGCCTCGTCCATATTGTTAGCAATCTCGGAAGGAATTACAGGCTCACCAATTTCCTGACAAAGCTCCTTAAATAGCTCTCTGTCCTCAGCTCTTTCAATACTCTTAGAGCTTGTACCAAGTAGCTCAACGCCGTTTTCCTTCAAAATGCCCTTCTTTTCCAGTTGCATAGCAAGGTTAAGACCAGTCTGTCCACCGATACCGGGAACGATTGCATCTGGACGCTCATGACGAATAATCTTTGCTACGTATTCAAGTGTAAGAGGCTCCATATAAACCTTATCAGCGATAACTGTATCGGTCATAATTGTAGCAGGGTTAGAGTTTACAAGAATAACCTCGTAGCCCTCCTCCTTAAGTGCAAGACAAGCCTGTGTGCCTGCATAGTCGAACTCAGCGGCCTGACCGATAACGATAGGACCTGAGCCGATAATCATAACTCTTTTGATGTCTGTTCTTTTTGCCATTTTACTTCTCCTCAATTTATATCTTAATTTTCAAACGTAATTAATTTTCCGTCCTTGACGGTGCCTAAGCATTTACCGTAAAGCTCACAGCCCTCAAAGGGAGTAGCCCTACCCATTGACCTAAACCTCTGTGGGTCAACGGTGTATTTTGCACCTAGGTCAAATACTGTAAAGGAATTACCAAGCTCAATACCAAATCTTGCACGTGGATTGTAGCACATTAAATCAAGTAGCCTGTCCATTGTAATAACGCCTGTTTTAACAAGGTGAGTGTACATTACTGAAAAGGCAGTTTCAAGCCCTACAACACCCATATTGCTTCCTGCAAGCCCCTTGGACTTTTCCTCGGCGCTGTGTGGTGCGTGGTCAGTAGCTATCATATCAATGGTGCCGTCCCTTATACCCTCAATAAGTGCAAGCCTGTCAGCCTCGCTTCTTATAGGAGGATTCATCTTGAATCGACCCTCGTCCTTTAGGTCCATATCATTAAATACCAGATAGTGAGGCGCAGTTTCGCAGGTTATATCGACTCCGTCACGCTTCGCCTGTCTTATCAGCTCAACGCTTTCCTTAGTGGAAATGTGGCAAACGTGGTATTTACAGCCTGTTTTCTTAGCAAGCTCAATATCTCTTTTGATTTGTCCCCATTCACTCTCGCTACAAATACCCTTCATTCCGTGTATTCTTGCAAACTCTCCGTCGTGAATGTAGCCACCCTTAAGTAGGTCGTTTATTTCGCAGTGAGCGACTATAATCTTGCCAAGCGCCTTGGCTTTTCTCATAGCGCACTCCATCATCTCATCACTCTGCACACCTCGTCCATCGTCAGAGTAGGCAATGCATAAATCTCTCATGCCCTCAAGGTCGGAAAGACATTCGCCCCTTTGCCCAACGGTTATAGAGCCATAAGGGTAAACGCCGATTTTTGCGTCCCTTTCGATAATATCAAGCTGAGCCTTAAGCGATTCCACAGAATCAGGCACAGGATTCAGGTTAGGCATAGTGCAAACGTCTGTGTAGCCACCGTTAGCCCCAGCCTCAGAGCCTGTCTTAATGGTCTCTTTATAAGAAAAACCCGGCTCTCTGAAGTGAACGTGCACATCACAAAATCCGGGTAGAATAGCTATATTATCAATGGAAAGAGGGGAATTTGAAAAAGAAGTGCCCTTCAAAACAGCACCAACAAGCTTTTCATCAACTGTAAATCTTGTAAATTGTTTCATTTTCCGTATCTCCTTATATTTTTTCAATCCTTAAAAATGCAATAAAAAAATCTTGTCCCACGACAAGATTCGCAAAACCCCTAGGCGCAATAGACCCAAAAATAGCAGGGCAAAAAATATCACAAATCTTGTCGATATCTCTGTATCGACCTTAAAGATCGTTAATATTATAGCAAAAACATAGTCATTTGTCAATATGATTTTTCAAAGTTTTCATAAAATATATATGTGCGTGTAGATTGACAACAACCTTGACTTATGATAAAATAAGCGTAGACTGACGCAGAGGGGGAGAAAAATGGCACAATATCAAAGAAAAATCTTTCCCAATGGAAGTGTGTACGTAGGGGAAATGGAAAACGGACAAATGCACGGCAATGGAACCCTCACTTATCTTGACGGCACCGTGCTAAAGGGCGAATTCAAATTTGACACCCCAAACGGATATATTGTATGCACCTGGGCAGACGGCTCAGTGTTTAAGGGCGAATATCTTGATGGCGAGCCACAGGGCTTTGGGGAAATGGTAAGCTCTGACGGAACAAAATATAAGGGCAATTATAAGAACGGACTTTTTGACGGCTACGGAGAAATGTATTATCCAAACGGCGTTGTCTATAAGGGCTACTTTGACAGTGGAATTCCCTCCAGTGACGGCTATCTTTTGCTGCCCGACGGCAGACGCATAAGCGGTGGCTCTGGCAAAAGCTGTATCACCTATGAGGACGGTAGCGTTTATGAGGGTGAGGTTAAAAACGGCAAGGCAAATGGCTTTGGAGTTTTGGAATCACCAAACGGCTCCTTATATGAGGGTAAATTTGTAGACGATAAAAAATGCGGTAAGGGTAAGCTTACTTATCAGCAGGGTGAAAGCCACGAGGGAGAGTTCAAGGACGACAAGCTAAACGGCTATGGAGTCAGTTATTTCTCAAACGGTGATAAATACGAGGGCTTCTTCAAGAATGATAAAAAGCACGGGTACGGAAAATATACCTATAAGTCAGGTGCCTCTTACGAGGGAAGCTATAACGAGGGCGTTAAGCACGGCTTCGGAGTAGAGATCTACAACGACGGAGAAAAATACGTGGGCTATTTCGCAAACGGCGAAAAGGACGGCTTCGGTCAATATTTTGGAAGACTAAGCACCTATACAGGCGCCTACCACGCAGGCAGACGAGAGGGCTTTGGAAGAATAGAATACGCAAGGGGAGATCGCTTTGAGGGCGAGTTTCTCGGTGGAGTCAAGCACGGCTATGGTGAGGCGTATTTTGCAAATGGCTGTTACCATAAGGGCGAGTACAGAAACGGACTTCCAAATGGAATTGGCGAGGAATATTTTCCAAAGGGTGGCACCTACCACGGTCAATATAAGGATGGCAAGCGACAGGGCTACGGCACCTTTAGCTACGTTACAGGCACGTTTTACGAGGGAGACTTCGTTGACAACCATTGGAACGGCAAGGGTAAGATAAGATACAAAAGCGGAGCTACCTATGAGGGTGAGCTAAAGGACGACCTGTATCACGGCTATGGAAAATACACAAGCCCCAAGGGTGATATTTTTGAGGGCTGGTATGAGGAAGGCAAGCGACAGGGACACGGCAAGGAAATCTTTGCAGACGGTGGAAGCTTTGAGGGGGAATTCGCGGATGACCGACGCAGTGGCTTTGGCATCTATAAATACTCAAGCGGATCGGTGCACGTAGGCGAATACAAGAGAGGCTTACGACACGGTAAGGGAAAAATCACGTTTCCTGACGGCGCTTATTATGAGGGCGACTTTGAATTTGACTTCTACGAGGGCAAGGGAGCTTTTCGTTACTCAAATGGAAATACCTACGAGGGAGATTTTTCAAAAAATCAACGTAACGGCTATGGCAAGGCCACCTATGCAGACGGAAGCACCTACGAGGGCGAATATAAAAATGATAAATGCCACGGCTTTGGCAAATATACCTACGGAGAGGGCGCCTATTACGAGGGCGAGTACAAGGACGGAGAGCGCTGTGGCACTGGTAAGCAAAGGCTCTTAAACGGCGATTATTACGAGGGTGAATTTAAGCACAATCGCTTTGATGGCTATGGAAAATTTATTTATAAGGAAACAGGCAAGGTGCTGGACGGCTTTTGGATGCTGGGCAAGTATCTTGGCGATAAAAAGGGAGAATAGAGATGAAGGGCTACAATGAAAAAATAGAATATCCAAACGGCAATACCTATTGGGGAGATACCTTAAGGGGAATACCTGACGGAGAGGGGATTTTGTACGACGCCCAACAACGAGTAATATATGAGGGTCAATGGAAGAAGGGCGAATACCACGGAAACGGAATTTGCACTAATCTTGACGGAGATACCTACGAGGGCGAGTGGAAAAACGGACAAAGAAATGGCAGAGGAAGAATGAAGTATGCAAATGGAAGCCTCTACATTGGTGAGTTTAAGAATAATGTAAAATGTGGAAGTGGTATGCTGATTTACGCAAACGGCGATAGCTATGAGGGTGGCTTCAAAAACGATTTGCCAAATGGCATCGGAACTCTTTTGCGAGCAAATGGCGGAGAGAAAAAGGGCGTATGGAAGGACGGCAAGCTAGCCCTTGGAAAGTAATCCAATCAAGACCCAAAGCACAAAAAATCGGCAAGCCTTTTAACACGGTAAGTCAAGCTTTTTTAGCACATAAGGTGAGCTTTTTAACACGGCAGGGCAAGCTTTTTAACACGGCAAAGGTAAGCTATTTTCCGTTTCAAACAAAGCAAGCAAGGCTAAACGACAAACTATCACAAATTTGCTCAAAAAGTCGAAAAATTCACAATTTATTGTGCATTTTATCAAATCAAAGCTTAAAAATGCTGAATAAAACGAAATTTTTTGTGCAACAATATTAAAAAATTGTTGACATATCATTGACAAATAATGGTAACTATGTTACAATATATAAGAAGCATTAAGCTATTAGGGGGTGTTACTCTTGGAAATTGCAATCATTGCAGATGATACTAAAAAGGAGCTAATTACACAGTTCTGTATTGCGTACTGTGGTATTTTAAGTAAGCATTCTATTTGCGCCACAAGCACAACTGGCTCATATATTTCCGAAGCAACAGGCTTAAAGATAGAAAAGCTCTTGTCAGGTGAGCTTGGTGGAGAACAGCAAATCGCCTCAAGAATTTCCTTCGATGAAATTGATATTCTTTTCTACTTCCGTCCAACTACCCCACAAAACGACCTAATGTATAATAAGCACTATGCAGTTGAGCAGAATCTGCTTAGACTATGCGACGTGCACAACGTTTTGCTTGCAACAAACATTGCAACAGCAGAAACAATTGTAACAGCGCTTGAGCGTGGCGACCTTGACTATCGTGAGATTATCAATCCTCGCTCTGAATACAACCTACGCAAGAAAAGAGAAAACAGATACTAAAAAACAGATATCAAAAACAGATATCAAAAACAGATATTAAGACAAAAGTGCTTGGATAATCCAAGCACTTTTTTACATACAACGCCTAATTACAAGTTAATTTCCGTACACACTTCAAAGCATAAGCACCTTGTATACAATTTGTTGAGCAATTTCTCATTTTTGTAGAGACAATTCTCAAAAAAGTCAACGCAGAGTCAACTCAGAGTAGTCAACCGTCAACTCAGAGTAGACAAAAGTAAACGGAAAGTAGTCAACCGTCAACTAAGAGTAGTCAATCGTCAACTAAAAGTAGTCAACCGTCAACTATTTGTTGACAAAATTGTGTTTTACACACTAATATTTCTGAAAAGCAAAAAAACCAATGTACCAAAAATGGTACATTGGAGCCCTTTTTTTATAAAACTATATTGAGCCAAGCGCTTGTATATCACCAATTTCAAAAACTGTGTATCATTGAGAAAGAGAATACAACTTATAGTGATGATATACACCTTCGGTGATGCCATACGCTTAAAGGCAATTCCATACGCGCAAATGCGTGATGCATACCAAGCCTGTGGCTTGGATAAAAATCCGTCAAGGACGGAATGGAATCGATTGCAAAGCAATCGTATGGAATCACTAACTCGGTAGTGTATGGAATCAAGCCACAGAGGATACTCCTTCGGCGATGCTATACGCATAAAGGCAATTCCATACACGCAAATGCGTGATGCCATACCAAGCCTGTGGCTTGAATAAAAAAATCCAAGCCGTTCGACTTGGATTTTTTTTGGAGCTACTAGCCAGAATCGAACTGGCGACCTCATCCTTACCAAGGATGTGCTCTACCAACTGAGCCATAGTAGCATAGCGTAAGTTATTATACACTACAAATGCTTGTTTGTCAAGACAAATTTCAAATTTATTATTAAGCAAAAAACATAAAAATTATTGAAATAAAATAGAAAACGTAGTAAAATATAGTAGAGAAAAATAAGGCAAAAGGGGGGACGGCATGTCGCAGGTTGATACTAATCCGTACAAATATTCAAGCACAAATAAAAGATACTACACCTACGACCACTTTTTGAAAACCACCTTTGGTGAAAAGTGCGCTAAGATAACCCTTGATTTAGGCTTTACGTGTCCTAACATAGACGGTACAAGGGGCTATGGCGGATGCATCTATTGCTCTGGAGGAAGCTTTGCAAGACAGGTGGATAGCCTTAAGCCTCCTGCTGAGCAATATAAGGAAGGCATTGAAATAATGCGAAAAAAGTGGAAGCTGAATAAGTTTATTCCATATCTTCAGGCTTATACAAATTCATATACTACACCCGATAAATTTGCTAAAATACTTGAGGAAGTGTCTGATTTTGAAGGTGCGGTAATGGTTTCAATCGCCACCCGCGCCGACTGTCTAGAGGACGAAAAAATCCAAACCTTAAACAAGCTTAGCGAAAAAATTCCCGTAACCGTGGAGCTGGGGCTTCAGACGAGCGACGACGCAGTTGCTAAGCTTATAAACAGATGCCACACCTATGAGGAATTCGTGGACTGCTTCCAAAGAATAAGAAGGGGAGCGCCGAGGGTAAGAATATGCGTTCACATTATCAACGGCTTGCCCACCGAAAGCAAGGAAAATATGAAAAACACTGCACGGAGTGTCGCATTTTTGCATCCGGATATAGTCAAAATTCACCTTTTGCACGTGCTTGAGGGCACGCCTCTTGCAAATATGTATAAATCTGGCAAATACACCCCAATGGAAAGACAGGACTATATCAATACGGTTTGCGACCAAATCGAGCTTTTGCCCCCGGATACAGTCCTTGAAAGATTGACGGGAGACGGAATTGACAGTGAGCTTTTGGCGCCCCTGTGGAGCAGAAAAAAGGTAACTATACTAAACGATATCGACAAGGAACTACTAAAAAGAAATACTTACCAAGGTATTTACTATAAGCAGAAAGAGGAATGAAAATGAACGTATTATGTATTGGAAACAGCTTTTCAGAGGACGCAACAAGGTACTTGCACCAAATTTCTGACGATGAGATTTTTGTGAGAAACTTATACATTGGTGGATGCTCTCTTGAAACCCACTGGAATAACATAAAGGAAGCAAATCCGTTATATGAGTATCAAAAAAATGGCAGAAGGTTAAAAATGATTTCTATCAACGAAGCACTGACTAAGAAAAAATGGGACTTCGTTACTGTTCAGCAGGTTAGCCAATTCTCTGGCAAGATAGAAACCTACGAGCCCTTCCTTTCACATATAGTTGAGTTTATTAAAGAAAAATGTCCAAGCGCAAAAATCGTTTTTCACAGAACGTGGGCGTACGATGACAATAGCACTCATGGTGGCTTTGCCCTTTACGATAATTCAAGACCAAAAATGTTTAAGGCGATAGTTGATACAACCAACGAAATTGCCAAAAGATATGGCTTTGACGTAATTCCTAACGGAGAGGCTGTCGAGCTGGCAAGAGAATTACCGGAGTTTTCAAGCGGTGCAGAGCTTAACATAAACCGAGACGGCTTCCATTTGTCTTTAAACTATGGAAGATACCTTGCAGGACTTGTTATGTTTGCATATTTTACAGGCAAAAATCCAGAGCGCGTTACCTACGAGCCGGAGAATACGGATAAGCAGATAAACGCAAAGCTTAAAAGCGTGGCAAGAAGGGCAATGGAATCGCTGAAATAGTCATAAGGAGGCTTGCTTCTAATTAAATATAAAATAGGAAAACGGTGGACAATTTGCACAAAAAAGCAAATTTGAGATTTTGAAAAACTGTTGATATTTTGTGCAAAAGGTCGAAAATAGTTAAAAATCGAAAGGTCGATTGACTTTGACTTATATAGGTGTTATAATAAAAGAGCAAATTTGGGGTAGTTCTCCCCTTTGTAAGTAAATATTTTAATTGAAAGGAATACAAAAATGAAAAAGAACACATTAATTAAGGTTCTCAGCCTAATTATGATCTGTGCACTTGTTCTTCCAATGGTAGTTTCCTGTGGCGGTGGTCCACAATACCTAATTACCCTTGACCCAAATAAGGGCACGCTTCCAGATGATGTTGAGACTGAATTTTATCGTGGCGAGGAAGAAAAAATCGGTAAGCTTCCTACACCAGTAAGAAAGGGATACACCTTCCTTGGCTGGTATGACGTTGACGACACAACACTTGAGGAAAAAATTACACGTTCCTTTGAGGTTGAGTACGATATGGATCTTATTGCTCAATGGCAAAGAAACGAGGGTGAGGGCGCACTTGTAACAGTTGAGCTTATGCTTGGCGCAGATGAAAGCTTTGTTGCTGATGAAGAGGGTAACGTTCCAAATGACGTTATCGAGCTTGAGGCTGGTGACAGACTTGGTAAATTGCCAACTGCTGAGAGATACGGCTACAAGTTCCTTGGCTGGTACAACGATAAGGGCGTACAATATTCACAAACATCTATCATCAACGCTGATACAAAGCTATCAGCTAAGTGGGAAAAGATTAACTTCTGTATCGACGGTACATACAACCACGACTGGGCTACAACTGGTGGTTACAAGCTAAAGTCCGAGGCTACTTGTACAACCGCTGAAATTCACGAGCGTAAGTGTGGCAAACCAGGCTGTGGTGTTGTTGAATCAACTGAAATGAACCCAGCACTTGGACACGCGTACGATTGGAACGACGAGATTCCAATGCAAAGAACTGGTATTTGCTCAAGATGTGGCGACGATGAAAAGATTGAGTTCGTTGACGTTACACTTGAGGCTATGGGTAAGGGTAACCCTCAGGTTGATTCTAGCGCTGGTTGGGGTCTAACCCTTGGCGGTGACCTTATCGATGGTAACTGGGAAGGTAAAACAATTTGTGGTAACCAAAAGCCTATCAGCGTTACACTTGACTTTGAAAAGGCAACAATGGTTGACGTAATCTACGTTGCAGGTCAGGGCACTGCTGGTTACACAATTACCTGGTATGATGCAGACGGCGAAGAGGTTGGTTATGATAGAGGTGCCTTTGGTTCTATTGCAGCAGGCGACTACGTTGTTATGTTTGAGGTTGGTGCAGAGATTGCAAAGGTTGTAATTGAACAACCAACACCAAGTTACGGACAGGACTACTGGGGCGAGATTCGTCTAGCACAATATCCTGCAGAGTAATATTATTGATTGACGTAACCCTCGGGACATATTTTTCCCGGGGGTTATGCTGACTAAGGGGGATAAAATGAAGTTAAGAAATAAAATTCTTTGTCTTCTTCTTTGCGTTTTGTGCCTTTGCGGTATAGCTTCACTTGCTTCCTGCGGTGGACCGAGCGGACCAACCTATACCGTTACCTTTAACCCGGGTGATGGTGGTACAATGGTAAGCGAAAGCACAATTCAAGTGGCAGAAGGACAAAAAATCCCAATGCCCTCAGCTACAAAGGAGGGCTATATAGTTATTGGCTGGTACTCTGGTAGAGAGGTCAATACAAGATGGGACTTTGAAAAAAATGTAGTAACTAAGGATATTACCTTGACCGCTTGGTGGAGTCTTGACTACACAACGGGTGGTGGAGCCTGTGAGCATGAATTCGTTGAGGATGCTAAGAAGGTTAACACCTATCCGGACTGCGAAAAGAGTGGTAAGATAAACTACGTATGTACAAAATGTAGCTATGAAACATACGAAATTAAGGCAAAGCTCGGACACGATTATGCCGAAGAAATAATAGAGCCAACCTGTGGCGAAAAGGGCTATACAAGAGAATATTGTAAGCGTGACGGCTGCACCTATGAGAAAAGAACCAAAGAGGTAAAACCTACGGGTGATCACAAATGGGGTGACTTTGAAACCATCATTCATGCTACAAAGTACACAGCAGGTCTCGAAAAACGTACCTGTAGTGTTTGTAAGACCACAAAGGAAGAAACTATTGACCCATACTATGTTCTTGACCCAACAGTATTTGATGGAATCGAAATAGGAAACTATAAATACACGGGTGGCAAGTACGAAAATGCACCGTTTGTAAACATTGCTCAGTTTGGTGGAGTTCATGCAAATAGCTATTATACAGTTTGTGAGCCAAAATATGGAATTGACGGCGACGTTTCTACCTATTGGAGTGCTGACACTCTTGCAGATGGCGCCAAAATGACAGGTAGCTACTATGAGGTTTCCTTTGAACAGGAATTTGTAATTGGAGCCTTTAGTGCAGTTGTACCATTCTATACCTCCTGGGAGGTAGGCGAGGATTGCTATGTTTCATTTGACATTATGGCGCTTGTTGGTACCGAATGGCAAAAGGTTGGTGAGCTTAGCGATAAAAATGCTTCTCAGTCAGGCTTGAACGGTGTTGTTTTGGTTGAATTGCCAGAGCCTGTTACAACTAAGGGTATCAGACTTCAAGTATCACATTCAACAAGATATTGCCCAGCAATCATCTATGAGCTTGAGGTTTTAGCTGAGGCTCCTGAAAATGAAAGAGTACCAATGTCTCTTGTAGGCGCATCACTTGTATCTGCATCTGGTGTATATAACTCCTGGGGAAATCCGGCAACAGACGCAATTGACGGCTCAAATAGCACACACTGGTTTACTGATACAAAGCATGCAGCAGACGGACACGAGGTATATATTTGCCTTGACTTTTCTGAAAATAAATATCTTGCAGCCGTTCAGTTCACTGTAACTGCTAATCAGGATAGTAAAAAATACAGACTTTACTATTGGGAAGATGACCAATGGAAAACAAGAGATGAATTTGATTTTTACGTAGGCTCAACCACCTGCACAGAGGGTGGAGTTTATTCAGAGGCTGATAAATCCGGAAGGATTTGTACCTTCCTTGTTGAAACAGACCTTACAACAAGCAAAATCAAGCTTGTGGAATATGAGGTTAAGGGCGCAGCACTTGCCTGGGCAGACTATAAGGTATGTGAAATTCTTCCACTTACAGTTATAGAGCAGGCAAACGCTTCTTCGTCATTATTAGTTCCATACACAGGCTGTAAGCATAACTACAAAATCGTTGATAGAAATGGCGACGGTAAGACAAACGAAAAGGACGCAACTCCAGCAACCTGTACAGAAATAGGCTATACACTTATGCAATGCACAAAGTGTAAGATTGAAACCAGAACAGATGCAACAGATATGCTAAAGCATACATGGGGCGCTCCTTCAATAGAAACAGAGGCAACTGCTACCACGTTAGGTGTAAAGGTTGAGAGCTGTACCTGTGGAGCCAAGAAGACATATAACTACATGCTAGAGCTTGAGGCTCCTGTAGTTACACCATACTATCACAATGCACCAGCCGCTTGGGCAATGACCTTTGACGATGGTAACTATCTTGGAACCTACGAGTGGGCAGTTCCAAAGCTTTTGGAATATAATTACAAGGCGACAGCAGTTCTTTCAATTTGCTATATGTCAGGACTTGTTAAGGAATGGCAGGGATATTTTGCAAGTGGCGCCTTTGACCTTGGCTCACACTCATATAACCATACCTACATTTACTCAGGTGATATAAGCGAAGGTCAGCTTCTTAACGAGGTAAATGGTGCAAACTACTGGTTTATGAATAACTTCAAGGGACAAATGGTACTGACCTTTGCTACTCCTGGTGGTACAACTACACAGCCAAACGCCCAATACTTTGCATCCGTTATGGCAGCAGGTCGTCACGGTGATGCTCAGGTGTGGGATAATCTAATGGATAACCTAAAGGAGCGTAAGGACTGGGGAGACCTAAACTCCTACGTTTCAAAGAACGACCAATTCGAGGGCTTCTTTGTATTCGTTAAAGACGGAAAGATACTTAGCGATGCAAAGCACCCAGGCGCTATCAATACAAGTGGCTCCTTTGGTAAGGTGCAAACAGGCGTAAAAGACGGTAAGCCAGTTTATAGCTCAGAGTGGACTGAGTGGATTGAGGGCGCAAACGTTTTGTCAAACGGTGGATTTGAAATTCTTCCTGATGAGGAAGTAAAGCATGACACTGGCGAAAACAGAGTTTACGACAATAACTACATTGCAGTAAAATCTCTTGCTGGTATTCGTGTTTTTGACAAGAAGGTTTTAGACGAGCTTAAGGTTCAAAACTACGTATTCAATCCTGAAACAGGTAAGATGGAGCTTTCTGAGGAGACAGGCACATACTACTACGACGAGGCTAACTATAGGTATGAGTGGAAGACCGCAGGCTCTTATGTTGAGCAGGGTGGAAAGCTTGTTTATAGCGAAAGCGATGACTCAGGCTATAAGCTACTTCACGTTGAGCTTGGTACATACGAGAGCTACATAAATGGTATGCTTGATAGAGGCTCATGGACAGTTGAGTGTCTACACGAAATTGAGGGACCAACAATTTCCGTTACCTATGCAGCAACAATTTCCAAGTTTGAGCATCTAAAGAAGGCAGGCTTCTGGTGTGGCTCTTGGCATCAGATAACACTTTATGGAAAGGAATACCAAACCTCAAGCGTTAACGTAACAGAGTCAACAGATAGCCAAATCAAGCTAACCTTAACGGACGAGATGGATGACTTCCTGTTCAATCAAGCTCTTACAATTAAGGTTGACATTCCAGACAGCTGGACATCAGTTACTGCTACTCAAGCAGGCAACGCAATTCCACTTGTAACAAATGAGGAATATAAGGACGATATGACAGTTGTTACGTGCACAATCATAAACGAGCTAGTAGATGCTGAAAACGGTATTTACAATAAGTACCTCTGCATCGACGCAATTCCAGATGGTGGCGAAATCGTAATCAACGGCATAACTGAATAAAAACAAAAAAGTAGCCAAGCAATTGGCTACTTTTTTTATTCGATTTTAGAAAATAAGTTTTTTTCTCAAAGCTATTGACATTTTATAAAAACTGTGATAATATATTTAAGCACTAAAGAAGCGCCCTTAGCTCAGCGGATAGAGTGCCCGGCTACGAACCGGTAGGTCGAGAGTTCGAATCTCCCAGGGCGCGCCATAAAATACTGCAGAAAAGGATACATTTTCTGCAGTATTTTTTTTATTCATTGCGAAAGCAATGGTATATCATCACACTTCAGCGTGTATATCTCCCCAAGGCGAGTATCTCATCAACCGAAGGTTGTATTCCTTTCGCAATGATGATATACAAAACTTAGTTTTGATGATATGCAACGGCAAGCCATTGATTTTTAAGTTGCAATGTGCTATGATATATCCCAAGAGGTGATAATATGGAAAACAAAAAAAGAACATTTAGAGAAATAATACGCCAAGAAAAAGAAATAATGTTACCCTTGAACTTCTTCGTTTCCTATATTTTAACTCCGATCTATGCAATTATTTCTTTAGTTTTAATAACAGTATTCGGAGTGCTTATGAGCGTCGATGAAGACAAGTATTTAATATCGGGAATATTGTGTCTTTGTGCTTTCGTTGTTGTTTCCATAATTTTTTTATCAACCGTACCTTTTGTTAGAAAGAAAGCAATTCAAACGGAAATCCAAAGATATGATTTTGACTTTTCAGACGAGCCGGATTTGGAAATATGGGATTTTTCCACAGAAGAAATTGCGTTACGCTTCAAGAGTTATGGTATGTATGTAGATGATGATTTTTATAATTTTGACGAGCTTATGATTACGATTGAAACGAGCAATTATTGCAAGCGCGTACATATCGTATTACGCTTTATGATAAATCCCGACACGTATATAACGTTACCGATAGATAAACGAGTTTTAAAAATGATCGATTCTTTTCGTATTAGAATTTATAACAGATCCCAGCTTGATTATATTTTAGATAACAAAACTATAGCTTTTGAAGAAATATATAATAGAGGACATGTGTCCTTTCCACCGAGGTAGCGTTGCCATCAGGTTACAGTGAAGCGATTCATGTGGATTCAGTCCCGTCGTCCGCACCATAAACAGAAAAGACACCCAACAGGGTGTCATTTTTGTTTATCTCGCCAACAGTGTGTTTTTCTCTGTACGTTCAACCTGTCTTTGACCTCAAAAATAACCTTGCATATACTATTAAGAGAAAGCGAGGTGTGGCTATGAAAAAGAAAGCGATATGTGTGATTTTTGGTGGAAAAAGTGAGGAGTATGAGGTTTCACTCAAGTCAGCCTACAATGTTTTGGAGTCCCTTTGCAAGGAAAGCTACGAAATATACAAGCTAGGCATAACTAAAGATGGAAGATGGCTACTTTTTGAGGGGGAAAACAAGGAGATATTAAACGACATCTGGCATAAGGGACGCGTAAAGGAGGTAACTCTTGATTTTAATTCAAGCACACTTTTGATTTTGGAAAATGGCAAAAGAATAAAAATAGACAAGGCACTTATTATAATGCATGGCGAAAATGGAGAGGACGGACATTTGCAAGCCACCCTTGATTTAGCAGGAATAAGTTATCTGGGTCCCGACCACCTTGCCAGCTCAATTTGTATGAATAAGTACGTAACGAAGCTTGTAGCAAGAGCGCAGGGAATAAGAGTTGCAAGGGACGTTTTTTTGACAAAGGACAATTATTGTCTTGAGGAAATTTATAAAAATGTTGAGAAAATAGGCTACCCTGTGTTTGTAAAGCCTAATACAAGTGGCTCCTCGGTAGGGGTGAGCAGAGTGGAAAATAAAAATCAGCTAAAGGACGCTATTGAAGATGCATTCCTTGTTTCGAGTGCAGTTATAGTAGAGGAGGAAATAAAGGGCACTGAAACTGAGCTTGCACTAATTGAGAAAAACGGAAAGGTGCAAATTTCCACCTCTGGACAGCTTAGCTATAAGGGGGCTTATTATAGCTATGAGGAAAAGTATAAAAGCCAAGATACCCAGTACATAATACCCTCAAAAATCAGTGAAGAAACAGAAAAAGCCTTGAGGGAGTGTTGCGAAAAGCTCTTTTTTGCCCTAGGACTTAAGGGGCTTTCCCGAATAGACTTTTTTGTTTGCGGTGATGAAATAGTCTTTAATGAGGTCAACACCCTGCCTGGTATGACCGATATCAGTATGTTTTTGAAGCTTTTTGAGCACGATGGCATCTCAAGAAAAAAGCTTATCAATCTGCTGGCTTCTGAGTAAATTTTTTTATATTATATTGAAATGCAAATATTTTTATTATATAATAATTAGAAAGGCATTTTTATGCTAAAGAATAAATCAGTTTCCTTAATTGGCTTTGGCAAGTCCAATCAAGCACTCTATTCCTATCTTAAGAAAAAAGGAATTGACCCGATAATTCGAGTGCCCACAGAATGTAATTTACCACAAAATGCAAAAGCGGTTGTCGGAGGGGATTACCTTGACGCACAGGAGGATTTTGTGTTTCGTTCCCCTGTGGTAAGACCGGATAAAATCAACACAAACGGCAGGATTTATACAGAAATCGGCTACTTTTTGGAAAATACAGGCGCTATAAAAATAGGCATAACAGGCTCAGACGGGAAAACAACTACCTCAAGCCTTATTTATGAAATGCTTCGTGCCCAAGGGCTAAACGCACACCTTGGTGGGAATATTGGCACGCCTCTTATTGATAAGCTTGACACCCTAAGAGAGAGTGATCTTTGCGTGGTGGAGCTTTCCAGCTTCCAGCTCTTTGACATAAAGCCAAGGCTTGATATTGGAATTATAACTAACATAAGTCAGAATCATTTGGATTGGCATCTTGATATGAATGAGTACGTAAGTGCCAAGAAGAACATTTTGACTAATGCAGAGCAAGTGGTTTTACCCTATGGGCTTTTTTCAAAAAAGCACCTCAAGGGCAAGAAAATAACCTACTTTTCCCTTGATAATTTAGAGCCCTATATGGAAAAGGGCGCAAGCTACGTTTATTTGAAGGACGACTATATTTACAGAAACGGAAAGCCCTTAATGAGGGCAAGTGAGCTTTGGCTAAGAGGACGCTTCAATTTGCTCAATTTCCTTTGTGCCACCTCTGCTTGCTTTGATTATGTGTCAGTGGATACGCTTCAGCTTGTGGCAAGGGAGTTTAAGGGAGTGGAGTGTCGTATGCAGACGGTTTGTACCCGAGATGGCATTACCTTTATTGACTCCTCAATTGATTCAACACCTACAAGAACCCTTGCAACCCTTAGTGCCCTTGAGGCTGGTCGCGTGGTCATAATTTTAGGTGGCTACGATAAGGGACTTGATTATTCGGTGCTTAAGGACGCACTTCTTAAGACAAGGGCAGTTGTGCTTTGTGGTGAGAATAAGGAAAAAATTCTCCCTCATATAAGGGAGCATAAAAGAATCATAATTACAAGCACTCTTAAGGAGGCAACCCAATCAGCGATTTATTGCGCTACAGATGGGGACTGCGTGGTTCTTTCCCCTGCCTCTGCAAGCTTTGATATGTTTGAAAACTATAAGGCGCGCTCACGTGCCTATCGACAAGCGATAAATGAAATTTTAGACAAAAAATAGAAAGGAAGCAAAATGACTCAGCTAAAAGAAAGACTAAGGGCTCTTTGTAGCATTTCAACCGTGTCAGGCTTTGAGCTTGCGCAGGGCTGTGTGCTAACAGATGAGGAAAAAGCCAGCCTTGACGAAATTAAGGTTGACAAAATGGGAAATTTAATCCTGGTTAAGAAATCTAAAAAGCAGGGCGCAAAAAAGCTAATGCTTGACGCCCATCTTGATATAATAGGCTTTATGGTTACCGAAATATGTGAAAAGGGCTTCTTAAGAGTAGTAAACATCGGTGGACTTGACACACGTGTTTTGCCTGCCACCCACGTTACAATAAATGGTAAGGAAAAGTTGTTTGGCGTAATAACCTCAACACCACCTCACCTACGCACAGGCGAGTCCAAGGTGCCAAAAATCGAGGATTTATTCATAGATACGGGTATGTCAAAGGAGAAGCTGGAGGAAATCGTTTCCATTGGCGATACAGCTTCATTTTCTCCAATCTTTACACCGCTTTTGAACAATTACGTTAGTGGTGTGGGACTTGATGACAAATCCTGTGCTTGTGCGATTTTGGACTTTTTGTGCTCAGTAGATAGCGAAAAGCTAGAATACGACGTTTATGCAATTCTGTCCGTGCAGGAGGAGGTTGGACGTGGTGGACCTGCCCGTGTTGCCTTTGAGCTTGACCCGGATATTGCAATAATCACCGATGTGAATTTTGCAAAGCAGGAGGGCGTTTCCTCTGAGGAATCTATTCAGTGTGGTAAGGGACCAAGCGTAGATATTTCATCCCTGTGCGACAGACGCTTGACAAAAAACATAATAAAGCTATTCAAGGAAAATAGCCTTGAGCATCAAATTATATGCGAGGCTGGCAGAACAGGCACAAATAACGAATGCATATCAATCAGTGCGCAGGGAATAAGAACTGCAGTTTTGAGTCTTCCGCTAAAATCAATGCATACACCAAGCGAGGTTGTAAGGCTTGAGGACATAAAGGCTCTTTCAAGGGCGTTTGAGCTTATCGCAACAGCAAAGGAGGAGCTATGAGGGAGCTTTTGAAACTAAACAAGGAGCTTTGTCTTTTGTTTGGACCAAGTGGCTACGAGGACAGAGTTTCACAAAGAATAAAGGAGCTAATTGCTCCATACAGGCTTGAAAATTCAGAGCTGTTTTCCGACAAGGTAGGAAACCTTTTCTACCATATTCCAAGGGAGAATGCCCCAAGGCTGATGATAAACGCCCACATGGACGAGGTTGGCTTTATGGTTACCTCAATAAACGAGGACGGCTCACTTAAATTTGGTGGAGTTGGTGGCTTTGATAACATTATTTTGCCATCAAAAAGAGTCGTTTGCGAAAACGGTCTAAACGGTGTAATTCTATCTAAGCCAGTTCATCTTTTGTCAAAGAACGAAAGAAGCTCACCCGTTGAAATGGACTCCTTATGTATCGATATAGGCGCAGAAAGCAAAAAGGAAGCTGAGGAGCATGTGTCAATCGGTGATTACTTCACCTTTGATTTACCCTATGTTGAGTTTGGCGAGGGACTTATTTGCTCAAAGGCGCTTGATGACCGACTAGGCTGTGCCGTAATGGTAAGGCTAATTATGGAAATTAAGGAAAAACACCTTGACGTTCCATACGATTTATATTTCGCCTTTACCTGCCGTGAGGAGCTGGGCTATTCTGCATGCTTTGGCGCTAGCGAAAGAATTAAGCCAGACTATGGAATTATCATCGAGTCAAAGGCTGTGTCCGACATATATGGTGTAGATGAGGAAAGACAGGTTGCCAGCCTTGGTGAGGGTGGCGTAATTTCCTACGCAGACCGTGGCACAATTTACTCAAGAGAGCTAATTGAGCATATAATGGCACTTTGCGACAAGAAGGAAATAAAATATCAGGTTAATAAATTCGTATCTGGTGGAAACGATTCTGCTAATATTCAAAAAAGCGCAGGAGGCGCTAAGGTCAGCGTAATTTCCTCAGCATCAAGATATATTCATTCATCGTCCAACGTAATTCACAAAAATGATATGAAAAGCATTTACCAAGCCGTTTATGCAGTCTTGACTGATGAAAATCCACTTAAGTAAGGAGATAAAAATGATAGATTTATTAAAAAAATTGATGCTTACCCCCTCTGTTTCTGGCAGAGAGGACAAAATAAGGGAGCTTATTAAGAAAGAGGTTGAGCCCTATGCAGATGAGGTCATAACCGACCCGCTAGGCAACCTGATTGTCCATAAGCGTGGCACAGGCAAAAGAATAATGCTTTGCGCTCACGTTGATGAGATAGGCTTCTTTGCAACCTATATTACCGAAAAGGGACTTATAAAAATCAACCCAATCGGTGGAGTAAACCTGCTTTCTGCCTCCTATACCGAGGTGGTTTCAGAAAATGGCGTTTGCGGTATTTTAGTGCCAGATAAGGCAGGAGAAATGCCAAAGGCAGAGTCAATGTATATAGATATTGGCGCAAAGAGCAAAAAGCAAGCAGAGAGTAAGGTTAAGCTTGGGGACTTCTTTGTAGTTAAGCCAAGCATAAAAAGGTTAATGAATCAAAGATACGTTGGCAGACCCTTTGATGACAGAGTGGGCTGTGCAATTTTGATTGAGGCACTTAAGCAGGTTGAGAGTGAAAACGACCTTTACTTCGTATTCTCCGTACAGGAGGAGGTAGGGGCAAGAGGCGCAAGACCTGCTGCCTATACAATAAAGCCGGATATAGGAATAGCCCTTGACGTAACGGGCACAGGAGACAGACCAGGCTCAAAGCCAATGGCAGTAAAGCTTGGTGGTGGCTGTACAATTAAGCTTAAGGATTCTGGCGTAATCTGCTCCCCTGAGCTGGTTAAGTCAATGCAAAAAATCGCCGAGGACAACGGAGTTAAGTATCAAAACGAGATTCTTTTGTACGGTGGCACCGATGCATCTGCTATGCAGTCTGCAGGCAGTGGCGCACAGGCAGGCGCGATTTCAATTCCTAGCACAAACATTCACTCAAGCGTTGAGATGATTGACCTAAATGACGTAAAGGAGGCAGTAAAGCTAACTGTAGCAATTGCTAAGGAGCTTTAAGAAAATATGAAAAGAGCTTTAACATTTATTCTTGCACTTACCTTGTGCTTAGCCTGTCTGGTTGGCTGTAGCTGTAACAATCAGGACGATACACCAAGCGGAATGAAGCTTGCTTCAAGCACAAGCCACTATAAGCTATACGTGCCGGAGGGCTGGCAAATAAACCACTCAAACGGCCCCGTTACCTCTGCACAGGTAAGCGACACGGATATATCAAACGTATATGTAACTATGTATAGTGCCAGTGCTGAGTTCAAAACTCACGAGGACTATATTGAACTTTTGAAGAAGCAATTTGAGGATGCTGGCTACAAGGACGTTCAATTCAAGGAAAACGGAGTTGATAGCAAGCTGGGCGAGAGATATAGCACAACCGATGAGCAGGGTAACAAAAAAATGCCATACAACGCAAAGGACTATGTTGTTACAGCTAAAATAGCAGGCAACTACTATAAGTACCATATTGCGCTTGCACTACACGGCGGTGTTTTCTACTACGTACAATTTACCTTCCCACAGGATAACTATGGTACGGACTACTCAAAGATTGAGGACGTAAGCTTTAATGCATACACAAATCACAAGGCAACGCTTGAGCAAATACTTTCAGCTTTTAAGATATCATGACAGAGGTATATTTAGACAACAGTGCTACTACGAAAATGTCCAAAAGAGCAACGGAGAAAATGCTTTCTGTAATCGAAAGCACCTATGGAAATCCCTCCTCACTGCATAAAAAGGGACTGGATAGTGAGCACGTAATAAGCGAGGCAAGAGAAATAATTCTTAGCTCACTGGGAATAGCAAGAGGCACAAAAAGCGAGCTTATCTTTTGCTCCTCAGGAACTGAGGCAAATAACCTTGCCATATTTGGCACCGTCTTTGCTAAGAAAAGACAGGGCAATGAAAAAATTTTAACAACAAGAGGCGAGCACTCCTCGGTTGAGGAGCCACTTACGTATCTTGAGGGACTTGGTTACAAAATCGTAAGAATTCCTACAGAGGGTGGTAAGCTTGACCTTGAGGCAGTAAGAGAAAATGCCAAGGGTGTAATTCTTTGTACCTTCATGCACGTAAATAACGAAACAGGTGCAGAGTACGACCTGAAAAGCGCCTTTGATATAGTAAGAGAGCAATCCCCGGGCGTGGTTTGCCATGCAGACTGCGTTCAATCCTATCTAAAGACAAGCCTTAGCCCAAAAGCTATTGGCGCCGACCTTTTGAGTATAAGTGGGCACAAGGTAAACGGACCAAAGGGTGTAGGCGCACTTTACGTAAGACCTGAGATAGTAAAGGCAAAAAAGCTTGTTCCTGTTACTTTAGGCGGTGGACAGGAGGGCAATTTCCGTTCAGGCACAGAAAACGTTTATGGCATTTCTGCCTTTGGCGAGGCTGTGCGTGAGCATTGCGAGTGCCTGAAAAGTGAGCTTGAGGGAATGAAGGAGATTAAAGCCTACCTGATAGACAAGCTTTCAAAAATGGAGGGCATTTCTCTGAATTTACCAGAAAAAAGCGCACCTCATATACTCAATATAGAGGTCAAGGGGATAAGAAGCGAAACAACGCTTCACTACCTTTCATCAAGGGGAGTTTTCGTTTCCAGCGGAAGCGCATGCTCCTCAAATTCAAGCAAGGGACATAGCAGGGCGCTGGTGTCCTTTGGACTGCGACCATACCAAATTGACAGTGCAATAAGAATTTCACTGTGTCCCCAAACCACTAAAGAGGACGCAGACGCACTCATAGATGGATTAGCAGAGGCAATTAAACGATTAGCAAGGCGATAAGAGGTTTATACATAAAATGAATTTTGAGATTTTACTTGACGGAATAAAAGCGATATTTCAGGGGGACGGGTGGAAAATGCCCGTTATGTGGATTATAGGCGGAGTGCTTATTTTCCTGGCAATCAAGAAGGAAATGGAGCCAACGCTCCTACTTCCAATGGGCTTTGGCGCGATTTAGGTAAATCTGCCATTCTCAGGTGCATCAGTTATAGACCACCTGTTCTCAAGGAAAAAGATAAACCCAATGATATTCATTTTCATTGTAACAGGCGTAATTATTCTTGTTGTTTTAATCCTGAACACAACCGTTGAGGTTATAGCAAACAAAAGAAAGAAATAAAAATCAGCCCTAAGAAAATCCACTTGACTTTCTTAGGGCTTAGCTACAAAAGGAGTAAAAAATGAAAAAAGGTGTAACACTTTTTCTTGCATTATCTCTTTTATTGATTTTATGCTTTGCCTTCACCTCCTGCGAAAGCACGGTTAGTGAAAAAATAGAGCTTCAGACCTATAAGGTAGTCATTCCGCTTGAGGCAACCACCACGGAGGAATATTGCGCAGAGAATTTTGTCTTAGCTCTTGAGGAAAGGCTAGGGGTTAAGCTGGAAATTATAAGAGATGATATGCCACAGACCGAGAAGGAAATCCTAATCGGCAATACCAAGCGTGAGGAGTCTAACACCAGAGATGTTGAAATGGGAAAATATCAGCTTTTCCTAATCGACTCCAAAATAGTAATTAAGGGAAGTGGCATTTATATAGGTGGTGGCGCAGGTGCTCTCTTAAACTACCACCTTGAAAAAACAGATGAGGGAATTTTTCTTAAGAATATGCCCACAACTGACAAAAATCGTACCTTTTATTTTGAGAGCAAGGCTCAAGACGTTGTCTTTATGATAGGGGACGGAATGGGTCATAACCACATAAAAATGGCTGAATGGGATAGCCTTGACCATTTTGTGGCACAGGATTTTCCAAGGGTGGGCGAGGTAATTACTCAATCCCAATCTGTAATTGATGGCGAGGCAGAATATACGGATAGCTCAGCCTCAGCTACAGCCATGTCAACTGGAACAAAAACCTTGAATGGCTATATCGGTATCGACAAGAACAAAGGGAAGCTCTTAAACATAAGAGAGCTAGCTCACCTAAGTGGTGCAAAAACAGGAGTTCTAACAACAGATGCTCTGACAGGCGCTACCCCCTGTGGCTATCTTTGTCATCTTGATTCAAGATATGACGACGAGGCTCTTTTTGCTCAAATTCAGGATTTGATAGAAAATAGACAGGTTGATTTTCTTGCAGGCGAGGTCGACAACGAGCTTACTGATAAAGCCAAGGAGGCGCTACATAGCTTCACGGGTGCAGATAGCTTTTTCCTAATGATAGAGGAAGCACATATTGATAAGGCTTCTCACGAAAAGAATATGCGTAGAGCAATAAATAGCGTAATTCGCTATAATGACGTAATTGAGTACGTGGCACAATTTACCTTTATGCACCCGGAAACCATGCTGATTGTTACGGCAGACCACGAAACAGGTGGAATCACCGGAAGCGACGAGGTGGATTTCTATGCGTTTACAACAAGCAACCACACGAATGCAAACGTGCCATACTTTGCTTTGGGTGCAGGAGTGGACTACATTCCTTACGAGATTGACAATACCTACTTCTTTGACCTTTGCAAATCTGCCTTCGAGGATTGATTTTTCAATAAATCTATAAAAAAGGTATTGCAAAAGCAAGGGGTATGAAATATAATATTTGTATAAATTCAGACACAGGAGTAAGCAGATGGAAAAAATAAAGATGACAACCCCACTTGTTGAAATGGACGGGGACGAAATGACAAGGGTTATTTGGAGAATGATAAAGGATGAATTACTTTATCCCTTCGTTGACCTAAAGACAGAATATTACGACCTAGGCTTAGTGGAAAGAGAAAGAACAAAGGACAAGGTTACCTTTGATTCAGCTTATGCGAATAAAAAATATGGCGTAAGCGTAAAGTGTGCAACAATCACACCAAACAAGCAAAGGGTAGAGGAATATAATCTTAGCGAAATGTGGAAAAGCCCTAATGGCACAATCCGTGCAATTCTTGACGGTACAGTTTTTAGAGCGCCAATTCTAATTGACTCAATTAAGCCGGTAGTTCGCAACTGGAAAAAGCCAATTACAATTGCCCGTCATGCCTACGGCGACGTATATAAGGCAACTGAATATCGCACCGAGACAGAGGGCAAGGCAGAGCTGGTTTTCACTGACAAAAACGGTGAGGAAAGGTTCCGTCAAACAATCTATGATTTTGAGTGCCCGGGCGTTTTGCAGGGACAGTACAATAAGGATTCCTCAATTCGTTCCTTTGCTCATTCCTGCTTCAATTACGCAATCTCCACAAAGCAGGATTTGTGGTTCTCAACCAAGGACACAATCTCAAAGCAATATGACCAAACCTTCAAGCTAATATTCCAAGAAATATACGAGGAATGCTATAAGGCAAAATTTGAGGAATTAGGAATTACCTATTTCTACACCCTAATTGACGATGCAGTTGCAAGAGTAATCCGTTCTGAGGGTGGATATATCTGGGCTTGTAAAAACTATGACGGCGACGTTATGTCCGATATGGTTTCAACAGCCTTTGGCTCTCTTGCTATGATGACCTCGGTTCTTGTTTCTCCAGACGGAAACTATGAATATGAGGCAGCTCACGGCACAGTAACAAGACACTACTATCGTTACCTAAAGGGTGAGGAAACCTCAACTAATCCAATGGCAACGATTTATGCGTGGAGTGGTGCGCTTCGCAAAAGAGGAGAGCTTGACAATCTCTCTGATCTTGTTGACTTCGCAAATAAGCTAGAGGAAGCCTGCATTGACACCTTAAACGACGGTATAATGACAAAGGATTTAGTAGGACTTGTTTCCGAGGGAACAAAGGCAACAGCTGTAAACACCTTAACCTTCATTAAGGAAATTCGCACACGCCTCGAGCAAAAGCTAGCCTAATTCCTAAGCAAGCCTGGCTAAAAACCAAATACAAAATAGCATAACAAAAGCCCTTGCTTTTTCAGCAAGGGCTTTTTATACACAAACCGTATCTCAAATCAAGGCTCAAGAGCAAACCACAGGGTGATAAATCACGATAAGCCACACATTCTTAAAATAGGCCTATTCCAATGTACCAAAAATGGTACATTGAAGCCACTTTTTAATAAACATAAAGAAAAGTATAATTCCCACAAAAAAGCAATGTACCAAAAATGGTACATTGACCCCCTATTTTTTCAAAACATTGGCTGACTCTACAAATCGTAGAGAGGGATTTTCTAAATTTGATTAACTTACGTTTACTTTTGTCCACTCTGCGTTGACGATTGTCTACTTTCCGTTTACTTTTGTCTACTCTGGGTTGACGGTTGACTACTCTTAGTTGCGTAGACGCCTCTTTAGAGGCTTTTATTCAACGTGAGCTTTTATAAATTCAAGTAGCTCGTCATATTTCATTGTGCCTGATGCAACGCCTAAGCCTACCTTAATAAACTCCTGGTTTGTCATTTTGATAAACACGCCATTTATCTCTAAAAACACAAGCATAACGAGCATACCAATACGCTTATTTCCGTCAACAAATGGGTGATTGGAGATAAGTGAGAAGCCAAGACGGACACCCTTTTCCAAAAGGGAGGGGTAGAGCTCCACGTTCCCAAAGGTTTGGAATGGACCCTCAAGAGAGCCCTCTAAAAGTCCTATGTCGCGAATGTTAGGGTCGCCACCAGTTTGCTGGCTTATCATTTCGTGTAGGCTGATAACCTTTTCTAAAGAAATTCTAATCATTTCGCCAAGTCCTCAAAGCCTTCCTTGTAGCGCTTCAAAATTTCCCAGGCTACAAAATCTATTTTCTCATCATCAGTCATTTCAACGTATTCAAGTATAGTTTTTTCCAATTCTTGTTTTATGTTTTCGTCCATAACGATACCTCCATACAAGACAATTATATACTAACGAAAGCTTAAATTCAACAATGAAATAAAAAAGCCCTGCAAAAGCAAGACTAATTTTTATGATATTCTTCAAAGAGGTCGTTTGGGGTACACTCCAAAATGTCACATAGAGCCTTTAAGTTTTCAAGCTTGATAGCAGTTGTTTCATTGTTTACAATCCTGTTGAAATTTTGGTAGCTCAAACCAAGCTGAATGTAAAGCCAGTACTTTGTTTTCCCTTTTTGCTCAAGTATTTCCCTGATTCTAAATTTCATATTCACTCCTCATAATATGTAATGTACATATAATATAGTATGTATAAATTATATAGTTCTTTAACTCTTGACAAATAGACTTTCACATTATATAATGTATACATAAGATAGATTTAGGAGTGGAGACAAAATGACAGATTATTATTACATCGATTATTACGACGAAAAAACAATGAAGCAGCGTTTTATCAATATGGTAATGGAGCAAGCACGCAAGGAGCCCTTTATTGAAAAAGAATTTCTCTCAATTGTAACCGATACAAGCAAGCTGAATTATAGGGTTGTATTAAATGGAGTGTTGAGCTTTTTTGTTAATGTAATGGTTTGTTCTGAATTTAGTACAAGAAGGTCAGGAATTTTAGACACTGATGTTATTACTAACTACAGTTATGAAATAGGTGAAATGCGCCCTCAGATTTCTCTTTTAGATAAGGGCTTGAAAGGAAATTACGAGCCATACAATGATAAGAAATTTTACACGGATAAATATAGCCAAGAAAAGCCTGAGTATGCTGTAAATATCCCTCAGGTTCTAGGGTTTTCCGAAAGCATGGAAAAGGCTATTCTTCAATGCGACGCAAGTGAATATAGTAAACTTGCACGCTTAAAAGCCGAGACCGAATCCGATATAAGCGATGAACGATTATTAGGAAGTAAGCCAAAATATAAAAGTGTAGTAGGTGCTCCAAGGTTAAGCTATGCCGACAGATATATAAGCCCAACCTACGAAATATCATTTATATACAAGGGCAAAAAAATTTCCGTTTGGTTTAACAAGGAAGGCAATGCTATAAGCAAGATGGAATACCCAATCGACCCAGCGGAGCAGTTAAGACGAGACAAAGAGAAAAAAGAGAGAGAAGAAGCAGAAAAAGCACGTAAAAAGGCAGAGACTAAAGCCGAAAGAAGAATAGGCGCATTTATAATACCTTCAAGAATTATTGCTATTTACAATGCAGTGGCTGCAATTACGATTTTTTTCAAAATTGGAGCCAGCAGTCAATGGAGTAATGGCTTAACAGTGGGACTACTTACACTTATACTAGGTGGAGCAGCAACCGTAGGAGTGTTTGTTCAAGGAATAATGGCAGGAAACGAGTATCCTACGTGTGAAGAAAGGAGCCAACTAGTATGGGCAATTATACTGTGTATTTTAATTATTCCACTAGCAGTATGGTTTACATACGTAGCATTTACTCCTTTTATGTATAGCATATAAAAATATATGAGGAGAAAAATATATCGTTTGCTTCTATGAATTTGGATCTTAACAGGCGAATGTGAGATCGTATAGCCAAAGCAAAGAAGGACTGAAACGTAAGGAAGAAAAAAACAAAAAAGAGCTAAAAAGCTTTAGCTCTAATAATCATTGCAAGAATACTTGCTCATATAGATAAAAGCCCTTCAATTTCAAATCGAAGGGCTTTTGTTTTGCTTAAAATTATTAACCGTTTTGTGCGTCTGCAATAAAGTTAACTCTGTCCTGAAGCAATAGCTCAGCAAATAGAGCACCACCGAGAGCAGTCATAACCATAACAGTAGTTGTAACTCTATTGTTTGGAAGAATTGAATCAACAACCTGTGCGCTTCTGAACACCCAGTAAGCAGAGTAGAAGGGAACGAAGATTGAAAGTGCAACGCACTTGCCAGCGCTTCTTTCATCTGCAAAGTTAGAGGAGTTGAGCGCCTTTGTGAGCTTGTTAATTCTAACAAGTCTGTAAATACCCAATGTAAATATTGTAAGAACAATGTACTTAACAGGTCCAACGTGGCACTCTCTTAGGTCAGCTGCGTGGAACTTAGAATAGTCTGTGTTAGCAGTTAGATCGTTGATTTTGCCTTGTAGGAGCATATCAGATGCCAAAGGACAAACAAGGCTAAGCAAGGCAGAAAGACCAGCTAGGGAAATGATGCTATCCTTAGGTGGAGTCAGGTCATCAATCGCCTGTGCAGATCTATAGCCCCAGTAAATTGTATAGAATGGAACAAAAATCGTAAGTCCTGCAGAAATAATAGGGTCACGCTTTTTAAGAGTACCATTGTTCAAAAATCTAGTAGTACGAGCAATCCAAATAAGCCTATAGATGCCAAGGGTAAAGATTGAAAGCATCAATTGCTTAAATAGGCTAACGCTCTTTTTTTCTTTTTCAGCCATAAGAAATCTCCTTGAAATAAATAAGGGGACAAAGTCCGTTACTGTAAGTATAGCACAAATAAACAAACATTTCAAGTAATTATATAAAAAATTAAGCATTTTGTCAAAAATGACAGGAAGTGAAGAAAAATTAAAATTCATTAAGAAGAAAAAAGAGCTACACGTGTGTCAAAAAGCTAAAAATGTCCAGTCCAGTGTCGAATTTGATAAAAATAGCAGGGAAGCTCCCTGCTATTTTTACAAAATGTAAAGTAGTAGCTCAACTAAAAATGCCCCGATACAGGAAGCAATGGCAACAAAGGTAAGCCCCTTTCCACGGTAAGCGAAGAAAAATCCAACGATAAGACCTGCCACACCAGACGCTATTGTGCCCGTTGCATAAAATGAGGCGGGCAAAATCATAGCACTAAGCACTGCATAGGGAATGTAGTGCAAAAACGAGCGTACAAATCGATTTTTAATGCTTTTGCTAATAAGTGCAAACGGAATTGCCCTTATAAGATATGTAGAGCCTGCAAGAATTACAAGATAAATCCAAAAATCACTCATTTGCAGCTCCTTTCTCCTCACTTATTGGGAAAAGAATTGATACTACAATCGATGCGATAATAGCGCTTAAGCTAATGGAAATGCCAGAGGGTATTTGAGAAAATAGTGGCACGTAGTAAAAAATGCAGTGCAAAATGCCCGCAAGGGCACAGACAAGAATAACGGGCTTTGATTTTTTAGCAGGCGGAATTATAATAGCTAAGAACATGCCATAAATTGCAATACAAAGCGATGCTAAAACAATAGTGGGTAATACGTTTCCAATCAAGCTTCCCAAGAGGGTGCCAAGTGTCCAGCCTACGTAGGGCAAAACGGAAAGACCGAGAAAGAATTTTGTGCTTATCTCCCTTTCCTGCGATGCCACAGCAAAAATTTCGTCGGTCATAAAGAAGCCAAGAAGCCATCTTTTAATTCCCTTAAAGCCCTTGCTCGCCTTTTGGGAAAGAGCAATAGACATAAAGGAATAGCGCATATTTATAGTAAGCTGGGAAATTAGCATAGCAAAATATTGCCCGGGGTTAATCATAACCTCAATGCCGGCCAGCTGACCTGCCGAGGTTAGAGTCAGCATAGAAATAACAACAGCCTGCCACCATTCAAGACCATAGGAAATAGCCATAATTCCAAAGGTAAAGGAAACTGAAAGGTAGCCAAGACCGATAGGGAAGCCACCTCGTAGCCCCCGTAGAAATTGCTTCATTTTATGTGTCCTTTTCAAGTTGCTTTTACAAATTATATGGTATTATAGCACAGGCAGAGGGTGATTTCAAGAACAGTGTGAAAAAATGTATCATTTTTCACAAAAAGCTGAATATATTCATTTTTTGCTGAATAAATATGAGCATTTTTCTTTTGAAATATATTTTAAGCCAAAGCAAGCCTGCTTTGCCAATTAAGTGCAGAAAAAATCTAGCTTTTCCAGTAAAAAATATTTGAAAAAATATTGACAGTCAAATATACATGGTATATAATATATTTTATCATACTAAAGTGTAAAAGCTTTAGTGTGAATAATTATTCGCATATTTGTCGAAATTTATCAAGGGGAGGAAAATTATGTTCTATTTTAGCTATTATTTTTCATTTTACTTTAGAATAGAATCATAATTGAAGCGGGGTAATTTTTGACAATCACCGCTTTTAGCGGTTTTTTTATTTTTCACAGCAAATCGGAGGACATCATGGACAACCCATTAGTGCTTTTAGATTATGGAATTCTGTTGATTTTTGCCATATCAATGGTAGTAATAGCAGTTATAACCCGTAATCGTTCAAAATCAGTAAATGACTTCTTGCTTGCAGGAAAAAAGGGCTTAAACGGCTGGATGAGCGCCTTTTCCTACGGCACCACATATTTTTCAGCAGTAATTTTCATAGGATATGCAGGCAACTTTGGAAGGCAGTACGGGCTTGCCTCGGCTTGGATTGGTATTGCAAACGCAATAGTAGGCGCACTTTTTGCTTGGCTGGTTCTTGCAAAGAGAACAAAGAATATGACAAGCGCCCTTGATTCCAAAACAATGCCAGACTTTTTTGAGAAAAGGTATGAGAGTAAAAATATAAAGCTAATCTCTGCAATAGTTGTATTTTTGTTTTTAATTCCTTACTCTGCCTCGGTTTACAATGGACTTAGCAGTCTTTTTGAGGCAGTGTTTGGTATTCCTGGCTGGGCAATTTGCTTAATCCTTGCAGGGCTAACTGCGCTTTATCTGTTCTTCGGTGGCTATTTTGCAACCTCCGTTTCAGACTTCGTGCAGGGAATTATAATGCTGATTGGCGTAGTTGTTATGGTAATCCTGTTTATGAATAATAAGCCAGTCAACTGGGATTTAAGTCAGCTTACCTCAAATCCTGAGCTTACCTGGTTTACCTTTGGTAGCTCAAACACAGGACTCTATGGCAATACAGTGTCGTTAATTTCCTTAATCCTGCTTACGTCCTTTGGCGTATGGGCACTGCCACAAACGGTACATAAGTATTACGCAATAAGAGACAAGAAGGCAATAATGCAGGGCACAGTGGTTAGCACAGCCTTTGCCTTAATAATAGGCTTCCTTGCATACTTCGTTGGCTCGCTTTCAACAATTTTTGTAAATGCAGGCATGATAAAGGGCGACCTTGCAGGCGACCAAATTATACCGGCAATGCTAAGCTTCAGAAACATTATTCCAAACGGAGTAATCGGCTTAATTGCAGTATTAATTCTTTCTGCCAGCATGTCAACCCTTGCCTCAGTATCACTTGCCTCAGCCTCCGTTGTTGCAGTTGATATTTTCAAGGATAGAATCAAAAAGGATGCAAGCGACAAGCAGGTTAATATAGTAATGAAGACAATGTGTCTTGTTTTCGTTGCTATCTCAGTAATTATAGCAATTCTGAATAACGAATTCAAAATCGCAGCCATAGCTTACCTAATGGGCATTAGCTGGGGAACCCTTGCAGGATGCTTTATGGGACCGTTTGTTTTGGGACTCTTGTGGAAGAAAACCACTAAAAAGGGCGCGTGGGCATCAATCATTTCCTCGCTTGTATTGACAGCTGGCTTGGTAATCTTCTTCGGCTACCACAAGTACTATCAGGAAAATGGAATTATGTGTAGCTTTGGCGACGCAATCAAAACAGGCGTTAGCGTTTCCCCAATGATAGGCGTTATCTGTATGATTTTCTCGGTAATCATAACAGTGGTGGTAAGCCTTATGACAAAGCCACCTAAGGAAGAAACAATAAAGAAAGCATTTGAAAAGAAGGTAATAGAATAAAATGATATGGGCAAAGGAAGAAACCTTATCAAGGGCTGAAATGGAAGCATTACAGCTAGAAAGGCTTCAAGAAACAGTAAAAAGAGTATACGAAAAGGTTCCACCTTATCGTGCAAAAATGGACGCAATCGGCTTAAAGCCAGAGGACATAAAATCCCTTAAGGATTTGTCAAGGCTACCATTTGTAACAAAGCAGGACTTAAGAGATAATTACCCCTTTGGGCTTTTTGCAGTACCTAAGGAGGAGCTACTTAGAATTCACGCATCCTCAGGTACAACAGGAAAGCCAACGGTAGTAGGCTACACTAAGGGAGATATGGAAACCTGGACGGAGTGCGTTTCCCGTATTGCCTGTGCAGGCGGTGCAGATTCAAGCGACGTTGCACAAATTTGCTTCGGCTACGGTATGTTTACAGGCGCACTGGGACTTCACTACGGACTTGAAAACATAGGCGCGACGATAGTGCCCTCCTCAACGGGAAACTCAGAAAAACAGCTTATGTATATGAAGGACTTTGGCACAACCCTTTTAGTTGCGACACCATCCTATGCACTTCGCTTAGCCGAGGTGGCAAGAGAGCTTGGCATCGACCCACAAAGGGATCTAAAGGTAAAAATCGGTCTTGTAGGCAGTGAGCTTTTAACCGATGCTATGCGTGAGGAAATGTACAAATACTGGGGTAGTGATATGAAGGTTACCTCAAACTACGGTATGAGCGAGCTTATGGGACCTGGCGTATCAGGCGAATGTGAGCATCTTTGTGGTATGCACATAAACGAGGACTTCTTCATTCCTGAAATTATCAATCCGGAAACTGGCGAGGTGCTACCTGAGGGCGAGTGGGGTGAGCTTGTAATCACCTGCATCAAAAAGGAAGCGCTTCCACTTATCAGATACAGAACAAAGGACATAACAAGGCTAATTTACGAGCCATGTAAATGCGGCAGAACAACCTGCCGTATGGAAAACCTCTCAGGCAGAAGCGACGATATGCTCAAGATAAGAGGCGTAAACGTATTCCCAAGCCAGATTGAGGAGGTTGTCCTTTCCGTTGAGGGACTAGGTCCACACTACGAAATTATCGTAGAGAGGGACGGCTACTCTGACAAGCTAACGGTAAGAGTAGAGCTTGCAGTTGCAACCGACTCCTTCAAGGAGCTTGAAAGAATTGAAAAAACAGTTAGAAATAAACTAAAGGTTATGCTGGGCTTAGATGCTAAGGTTCAGCTTGAATCACCAAACACTCTTGCTAGATTCGAGGGTAAGGCCAAGAGAGTAAGAGATTTACGAAAGGAGCAAAAATAATGGCAGAAAAGAGAATAATGCTTGGTAACGACGCAATTGCTCGTGGCGCTTATGAGGCGGGAGTTAAGGTTTCAAGCTCATACCCAGGTACACCAAGCACAGAAATCAGTGAGTTTTTAGCAAAATACGATGAGGTATATACCGAATGGGCACCAAACGAAAAGGTTGCCCTTGAGGCAGCAGCAGGCGCTAGCCTGGCAGGCGTGCGCTCAATGGCTTGTATGAAGCACGTAGGCTTAAACGTAGCCTCCGACCCACTTTATACCCTTGCGTACACAGGCGTAAACGGTGGACTTGTAATAGTTGTAGCCGACGACCCAGGTATTGCAAGCTCACAAAATGAGCAGGACACAAGAATGATTGCAAGAAGCGCTCACCTACCTGTAGTTGAGCCATCTGATAGTAACGAGGCAAAGGAATTTTTTAAGTATGCCTTTGACCTTAGCGAAAAATACGACACCCCTGTTATCTTTAGAACAACCACAAAGCTTTCTCACTCTCAAAGCGTGGTTGAGCTTGGCGAAAGAGTAGTGCCGGAGGATAAGGCTTACGAAAGACAGGTGCCAAAGTACGTTATGATGCCTGCTTCTGCAATCGGCAGACATAAGGTGGTTGAGGCAAGAGAGGACAAAATGACTCTTGACGCACCAAGCTTCCCAATAAATAAGGTAGAATACAACGACAAAAAGATAGGCTTTATCACCTCAGGTATTCCTTATCAGTACGTTAAGGAAGCGTGCCCACAGGCAAGCGTATTAAAGCTGGGAGTTGTAAACCCACTTCCAAAAGCGTTAATTGAGGAATTTGTAAAAGAGGTTGAAACCGTTTACGTATTTGAGGAGCTTGAGCCGGTTATTGAGGAGCAGGTTAGAGCTTGGGGACTTAACGTAAAGGGCAAGGAGCTATTTACAAAGCAGGGCGAATATAGTGCAAATATGCTTAAAAAGGTTATCTATGGCATAGATGAGTGCCAGTTTGATAAGGCAGAGGCGCCAGCCCGTCCACCAATTCTGTGTCCGGGCTGTCCACATAGAAGCGTATTTTCAGTTCTTAACAAGCTGAAAATCCACGCAGCAGGCGACATCGGATGCTATACACTAGGTGCAGTTGCTCCGCTTAACGTAATTGACACAACAATTTGTATGGGCTCCTCTATTTCTCTGCTTCACGGCATGGAAAAGGCAAAGGGCAAGGAATACATAAAGAATTGGGTTGCAACAATCGGCGACTCCACGTTCCTGCATACAGGCGTAAACTCACTTATCAATATGGTTTACAACAAATCTACAGGTACCGTTATGATTCTTGACAACCGTACAACAGGTATGACAGGACATCAGGAGCATGCAGCAACAGGTAAGACTCTAAAGGGCGAGGACACCTACGCAATTGATTTAGCAGACCTTTGCCGTAGCATAGGAGTTCCTAACGTAGTTGAAATCAACGCCTTTGACGTACCGGGACTTGAGAAGCTGATTAAGGAAAGCGTTTCCTCTGATACTCTTACCGTAATTATTGCAAAGGCGCCTTGCGCACTCTTGAAGGGACAAAAATTCCCAAATAAGTGTGTGGTAGATGCCGAAAAGTGCAAAAAGTGCGGAATGTGTATGAAAATTGGCTGTCCTGCAATGACAAAGACAGAAAATGGCACAGTAAAAATTGATGAAACAATGTGTAATGGCTGTGGACTTTGCAAGAATTATTGTAAGTTTGGCGCTATTTCCACGGTTGAAAGATAGGAGGGCGTAATATGAATATAATGGTAGTTGGCGTTGGCGGTCAGGGTACACTGCTAACCAGTAGAATTATAGGCAAAACTGCCCTTGCAGGTGGCTATGACGTAAAGCTTTCCGAGGTGCACGGCATGGCACAAAGAGGCGGTAGCGTTGTTACCTACGTAAGATATGGGGATAAGGTTTTTGAGCCTACCTGTGAGGAGGGAACGGTTGACGTTTTAATCTCCTTTGAAAGGCTAGAGGCGCTTCGCTATGCACACTTCCTTAAAAAGGACGGCATTATGGTCGTAAACGACACAAGAATTGACCCAATGACCGTTGTAATAGGTGCAAAGGAATATCCACAGGGTATTTTGGAGGAGCTTTCACAAAATCACAGGATTTATACCATAGACGGTGGAAAAATCGCAAAGGAGCTTGGCAACTCAAAGGTACTAAACTCCGTAGTTTTAGGACTTAGCGCAAAGCATATTGGCTTTACTAAGGAGGAATGGATTAAGGTTTTGCAAGAAACCGTACCACCTAAAACAATTGAAATCAACACGAAGGCATTTGAAAGAGGCTACGACGCCTAGGGAGAAATAGTATGATTTGGAATAAAGAAATGGAATGTATGTCCCCAGAGGACAAAAAAAGACTTCAAAGCGAAAGACTTGTAAAGCTAGTTAAGTACGTATACGATAACGTAGAATTTTATCGCAAGAGAATGGACGAGTACGGTGTAAAGCCAGAGGATATTAAGTCAATCGACGATATCGTTAAGCTTCCATACACCACAAAAAATGACCTTCGTGATACGTATCCATTTGGGCTTTTTGCAGCTCCTCATTCTGATATTGTAAGAATCCATGCGTCATCAGGTACAACAGGTAAGGCAACGGTTGTTGGCTATACTCAAAACGATATTGACGTGTGGAGCGAGTGCGTTGCTCGTTGTATGACAATGGCAAACGTAACAAAGGACGACATAATTCAGGTAGCCTACGGCTATGGACTTTTCACAGGTGGCTTAGGCGCACATTATGGCGCAGAGAGGCTAGGCGCTATGGTTGTGCCAATGAGCACAGGTAACTCTAAGAAGCTAACCACAATGATGGTTGACTTCGGCGCTACTGCAATTGCTTGTACACCATCTTATCTACTACATCTATCTGAGGTTTTAAGAGATGAGGGCTTGATTGACAAAATCAAGCTAAAGTCAGCTATTTGTGGCGCTGAGCCTTGGACGGAAAAGATGAGAAACGAAATCGAAAGTCGTCTACACGTTACAGCCCACGACATTTACGGACTTAGCGAGATTATGGGTCCAGGCGTTGCCTGTGACTGTGTTCACCACGCAGGACTTCATATTTGCGACGACCATTTCTATCCAGAAATCATTGACCCAAAGACCCTTGAGCCAGTAGCAGACGGAGAAACAGGTGAGCTAGTATTCACAACCCTTACAAAGGAGGGTATTCCACTTATCCGTTATAGAACAAAGGACCTAACAAGCATCACAAGAGAGGCTTGCGAATGTGGTAGAACAAGTGCAAGAATTTCTCGCTTCAAGGGAAGAAGCGACGATATGCTTATCATAAGAGGCGTAAACGTATTCCCAAGTCAGGTAGAGGCTGCTCTTGTTGAGGTTGAGGAGGTAACACCTCACTATATGATGATAATCGACAGAGAGAATAATCTTGATAGCCTTGAAATTCAGGTTGAGGTAGATACAAGGTACTACACCGACGAAATTCGTGGTATCGAAAAGCTAACAAAGAAGATTTCACAGGTAATCCAAAGTGCACTTGGCATTAGCGCAAAAATCAAGCTAATGGGACCAAACACACTAAAGCGTAGCGAGGGCAAGGCAGTGCACGTAATCGATAACAGAAAGCTATATTAAGAGAGGTAAGAAAGATGACAGCTAATCAAGTATCCGTTTTTATAGAAAACAGACAGGGAAGACTAGGACAGGTTCTCTCTGTGCTAAAGGAAAACGACATAAATATTTTGTCAATCAGCCTAGCTGATACAACTGAATACGGACTTTTAAGGCTTATCGTAAATAAGCCAACCGAGGCAAGAGACGTTTTATTGAAGGCAGGCTTTTCCTCAATGCTTACAGAGGTGTTAATCATAAAGGTGCCACACCAAACAGGCGCACTTCAAAAAATACTTGCAGTAATTGCTGAAAACAACGTTAGCATTGAATATATGTATGGCTTAAGCGTTGAATCAACTGACGCCTCAATCGTTATGAAGACAAACGAGCTTGACAAGGCTTGCAAAATTTTAGCAGGCAGTAACATCGGCACACTAACCTCAAAGGATATTGAAGCACTATAAGAAAATGGTAATCGACCTTCACACACATATTTTTCCCGACAAAATAGCGGAGAAAACCATCTCGGCTCTTTCAAAAAGTGCTTGCGTTACGCCTTATGCAAACGGCACGAAGGCTGGCTTGCTTGAAAGCATGGACAAGGCAGGGGTTAATATTTCAATAAACCTACCTGCAATGACGAAGGCGTCTCAGCTAGATAGCATAAATGCCTTTGCTAAGTGCTTAAACGAGGAAAATCATACACGTCCCCGCATAATTTCCTTTGCAGGCTTCCACCCCGATATAGAAAACTATAAAGAGGAGCTTTGTAAAATAAAGGAAAACGGCTTCCTTGGAATAAAGCTTCATCCGGATTATCAGGGTACGTTTTTTGACGACGAAAGATATATAAATATCTTAAAAAGTGCAAAGGAGCTTGACCTGATTACCGTTACCCACGCAGGACTTGACGGAGCCTTTGTAGGTCAGGAAATAAAGTGCACGCCCCGTCGTGTTTTAAGAGCTCTTGATAAAATAGGTGGCTACTCAAAGCTTGTCCTTGCCCACCTGGGTGGCAATGAGCTGTTTGATGAGGTGTATAAGGAACTGGCTGGATATGACATTTATTTTGACACCTCTTATGTCTTAATAAACACACCAAAGCAAGATTTTCTAAAAATGGTGGAAAAGCACTCAGCCGATAAAATCCTTTTTGCAACCGATAGCCCATGGCAGTGTCAAGGGCAAATGATAAACAAGCTAAAAAGCTATGAATTACCAAAGGAAGCAGAGGACAAAATCCTTTATAAAAATGCAAAAAACTTATTAAATATTTAGGTGAACTATGTTAAATGAAAAAATGTACGCCTTGGGCAACAAGCGCTCAATCATAAGAGAGATTTTTGAATACTGTAAGAGTCGAGCTGGGGAAATAGGACCAGACAAGGTTTTTGATTTCAGTATAGGAAATCCAAGCGTTGAGCCACCCAAGGAAATAAGCGAGGCAATTATTGACCTTGTAAATAATGAAAGCTCTGTTTTACTTCACGGCTACACCTCAGCGCAGGGAGACCTTGGAGTAAGACAAGCAATAGCTAAGGAAATAAACGAAAAATTTGGCGCAGGGGTTAATGAAAATAGCATTTATATGACCTGTGGCGCCGCTGCATCTCTTACAATTTCCTTACGCGCCCTTCTTAACGAGGGGGACGAGTGTGTGGCTTTTGCACCCTTCTTTACAGAATATCGTGTTTTTGTAGAAAACGCAGGGGGCAAGCTTGTAGTATCCACACCTATGGAAAAGACCTTCCAGGTTGACGTGCGCGACCTTGAAAGCAAAATAAGTGAAAAAACAAGAGCCATTATTATGAATTCCCCAAACAACCCAAGCGGAGTAGTTTATAGCGAGGAAACAATAAAGGCTGTTTGCAAGGTATTGGAGAAGAAGCAAAGAGAATACGGTAATCCTATTTATCTAATCGCTGACGAGCCATATAGAGAGCTTGTTTTTGATGATATTAAGGTGCCATACCTAATGAACTATTATGATAACACAATAGTATGCTACTCCTACTCAAAGGCACTATCCTTACCAGGTGAAAGAATTGGCTATATTGCAGTTAGCCCAAGGGCACAGGACTCACAGAAGGTATATCTTGCCGTTTGTGGCGCAGGCAGGTCTCTTGGTTACGTGTGCGCGCCAAGCCTTTTTCAGCAGGTAATAAAGCGCACAATAGGTGCTAAGGTAGATGTAAATATTTACAAGGAAAACAGAGATATACTTTATAACGCACTTACCGAATACGGCTACGAGTGCGTACAGCCAGACGGTGCATTCTACCTATTCGTAAGGGCTCTTGAGGACGATGCCTATAAATTCTTTGAAAAGGCAAAGCAAAAGGAAATCCTAGTAGTACCCTGTGATGATTTTGGCGTTAGTGGTTACGTAAGAATTGCCTACTGCGTTGACAAGCAAAGAATTGTAAACGCACTTCCAGCCTTCAAATCACTTGCCGAGGAATATAAGAAATAAAATAAAAAGCACTTCAATCGAAGTGCTTTTTTCATTGTAGATACGACCTAATTTTATCAATGCATCTGTTCATTTTTTCAACATCACAGACACCGCCTTGGTCAAAGCATGTAGCCTCACTTGTAAGCGTGCCATTATAACCAATAGATTTTAGAAAGCTGAAAAATTTATCAAAATCCACAATTCCGTCGCCAAGTGGCAACACACGAAGATTGGACCAGTCCTTGTAGGCACAGGTGCAATCGTTTACGTGAAAATGCTCAATATTCTTGACAACGTGTCTGTATTTTGGGTCGTAGAGCAAATCAAGCTCCTTGTGAAACTCTGCCATTTTAGTGTCAAATGTAAGCTTAATATCTGGATAGCACTTAACTAATTTGCTTAGATGGCTCATAGGGCTTGAGTTTTTGCAAACCACGTTTTCACAGGTTAGCAAAAGTCCATACTCCTTGGCAATTTCATCAAGCCTGCCAAGGTGTTTAATATTAAAATCTATGTTGCTATCGGAAATAATTCCATTCCATAGGTGTAAAACAAGCTTTTTTGCCCCCACACCCTTGGCAAGTGAGCAATTTAGCCTCATTATATTATGAGCCTCGTCAACTCGTTCATAGCTTAGAAGCTCACCAATTTGCTTTTCAAGGTGAAAAACGTAAACAGGCTTTTCAAGGCTATTTACAAGAGCCTTTATTTCATCGACCTTTTCGTGCCAGCTTTCATAAAACATAAGCTCCAGTCCATCACAATTAAGCCTTGGCACAATATCCTTAAGCAAATAAAAGTTTCTGCCGTTAGGTCTGCCAATAAAAGCACCTGTGGAGCACAAAACTAAGCTCATAAAATCCCCCCTTTTGCACAGAACTATTTTATCACACAGATAGAGGGCTGTCAACCAAATAAAAGCTTGAAAATTTTTGCCAATGTACTTTTTTTGGTACATAAGCTGTGCTATAATAAGAGCATAGAGCTGAAAGGAGATAAAAAATGGCTGAAGAAACAATTAAGGATTGGACAGGTAGAATTATTGGCTACATTGAAACGAAACCAAATGGCGACAAGGTAGTAAGGGCGTTTTCTCGCAGAATCCTTGGCTACTATTACAAAAATCGTAACGTAACAACAGACTTCTATGGCAGAGTTCTTGCACAGGGCGACTGCTGTGGAATGCTAATCGGCAGAGAATAACAAAAAGCTTTATATATTTTGGTATAATCAAGCTATAATATCGCAAAAGAGGTGTAAAAATGAAAAGCACTAAACTTTAAACAACAAGGCGAAGCTTGCTATTTATCGCTATTCTGATAATAGCCTGCGCTTGCTTTTTTAATAGTTGTGGACATAATCATACAGAGCTTACCGTTAAAGGGGTTGAAGCTACCTGTGAGGCAGATGGCTTTACTGACAAAATTATTTGTGCCGAGTGTGGTGAGGTTCTAAAGGAAGGCACTGTTATTCCAGCAAAGGGGCATACTGAAAAGATAATTCCAGAAATAAAGGCTACCTGCTCGGAAAACGGCGCAACCGAGGGAAAACAATGTAGTGTGTGCAATCAAATTATTGTAGAGCCCACCGTAATTTTGGCAAAGCACACAGAGGAGATTATTCCAGGCATAGAGCCTGGAGTTGGAAAAACAGGCTACACCGAGGGCAAAAAATGCACGGAGTGTAAAGAGATTTTAGTTTCCCCCTGTGAAATAACTCTTTTAGAAATAGAAATTGACAAAGAACGCTCCACAAAAGGACAAATTTCAGGAAATCTTGTCTTTAATTCATTGGAGGGCGAATTTTCTGTTTATTACGGAAATTCAAGCAAGGAAAGGCTTCCTTACTATAACGAGCTTTTTACCATTGACCCTGCATCAAGCAATTACACTAAGGAGCTTGACTCCTTGATAATACCAAGTGGCTGTGAATACATAATAGCAAACGACGGTGGCGACTATGTTTATTTTGCAAAGCTTCCAAAGGACTGTCTGCTTGGAGAAAAGGACTATACGTACAGCTCCTTGTCCGACATTCACGTCAATGGTGGAGAAAATAGCAGAGGAAAGTACTTTGACGGCGCGCTCGACTTTTTGGATAAGTACGGTGAAATTGATTTCGTTGCAATATCGGGAGACGTAAGCGATGACGTGGAGTCGGACCTTATATGGTTTAACCAGGCAATAAGCGATAGAGACTATAAGGTTTACACCACTACGGGAAACCACGATTCAAATAACCTTCAAAGTGGCAGATGGCTAAAGTATATGAATACTACTATAACCACAGACGATGAGGTTTTTGATATTGGAAAAAACGGTCTTGATTTTGTGTATATTCCAAAGAAAAACCCAGATAGCGTGTTTGTTTTTCTGTGCCAAACCTTTTGGAGCTATCCTATAAATCCAACAGGTACGGAGTATTCTATTTTAGCTGAGGAGCAAATTCAATGGCTCGAGGACGTTTTAGAAAAGTATAAGGATAAAACCGTGCTTTTGTATTTCCACACCTTTTTGTCCAGTCCTGAGGGCAAGCAGGAGAATGCAGTAGGTAATTTGAAAAATCCTGGTGGATATTCCTACAATTTACCCTTTAGCTACGGCACGGCAGATGAAATAGCATTTCGTGCTCTTATGAAGAAATATAAAAACGTTATATTTTTCAGTGGTCATTCCCATTGGATGTTTGAAATGGAAAAATATAATGCAAATCTAAACGTATCAAATTTTGACGGAGAATACTGCTATATGGTTCATAACCCAAGTGTTTCCGAGCCAAGATGGATAGGTGAAAACGACACAAGACGCACCAGCAAGTACGGAACAAACTCTGAGGGGTGGATTGTTGAGATATACGAAGACTCAATGGTTCTTATCCCCGTTGATTTTTTGTCGGAAACCTTTTACACCGAATATATGAAAATAATTCCTCTTAACTAAAAAATCGGCAAGCTTTTTTAACACAGGAAGGCAATCTATTTTCTATTTCAAACCAAGCGGATTTGATTACCGTAAGGCTAACTAACAAAAAAAGCCTTGCTGGTGCAAGGCTTTTTTTATCGCTAAAATGAAGCGAGCTTTTTTAGTAAATTGCCAATAGTTTTGTTTTTTGCCATATTGTAATAAACGCCTTCTTCATAGGAAAGTGAATTTCTACAGGAAACAAACCACAAAAGGGTAAATATTTCAAAGCTTGATAAGGAATTTATCAAATCACCTCTTGCAATTTGAGTGATTATACCATACACACCCCCGTCAAGCCCAAGCCTTTCTTTAATTTCCTTAACAACCTCGGTTGGCGGTGCTATTTTACTTTTGTCAAGGCTTTCGCTGGCTTCTATCATTTTGTTTAGAAATTCATTCATTATTCTTTCATCTATGCTTGATTCACTGACACTTGAAAAATAGCTTACGTATTTACTAGCAGTTATTTTGGAAAAATCCATATTAGTTACCTCGTTTCTTTAATGTCAGAAATAGCCTCGCATTTGCGAGGCTATTTTATGATATGAATATTCTGTGAAAATTCATAGCTTATTGAAGTAATAGAAGAAACAAGCATGCGACGAATTTCACCACAATAATGAAGCAAGCTTATTTTCTATCATAATACTTTTTTAATTGAAAACGCGTTGTGTTTTCCTTATTCCCACTCAATTGTGCCAGTTGGCTTTGGAGTTAGGTCGTAAAGCACACGGTTGATGCCCTCAACCTCTGTAACAATACGATTTGTGATTTTATGGAGAATAGCATAAGGAATTTCCTCAATAGTTGCAGTCATTGCGTCCTTAGTATTTACGGCACGAATGATAGCACTCCAGCCCTCGTAACGGCTATCGTCCTTTACACCAACGCTCTTTAGGTCGGGCACAATAACGAAGTATTGCCATACCTTATTAACTAGACCGTTTAGGTCAAACTCCTCACGAAGAATAGCATCAGCCTCTCTTAGCGCGTTTAGTCTATCTCTTGTAATAGCACCTAAGCATCTAACGCCAAGACCAGGACCTGGGAATGGCTGACGGTAAACCATTGCACGTGGAAGACCAAGAGCCTCACCAACAACTCTTACCTCATCCTTGAAAAGAAGCTTAATAGGCTCAACAAGCTCGAACTCAAGGTCCTCTGGAAGACCACCAACGTTATGGTGAGACTTAACAGCCTTTTTGCCCTCAGCCTGCTTAATGCTTTCCAGAATATCAGGATAGATAGTACCCTGTGCAAGATATTTAACACCCTCAAGCTTTCTTGCCTCGTCAGCAAAAACGTTTATAAACTCAGCACCGATAATCTTACGCTTGCTTTCGGGATCAGAAACGTTTTCAAGCTTGTCAAGGAATCTGTCGGTTGCATCAACGTAAACGAGGTTAGCGTTAAGACCATTTCTGAAAACCTCAATAACGGTTTCGCTTTCGCCCTTACGCATTAAGCCGTGATTTACGTGAACGCAAACCAATTGCTTGCCAATTGCCTTAATCAAAAGAGCAGCAACAACGCTTGAGTCAACGCCACCGGAAAGGGCAAGAAGAACCTTGTCATTTCCAACTTGATTTCTAATTTCCTTAACCTGCTCGTCAATGAACTTGTTAGCAAGCTCAAGACTGGTTATACGCTCCATGCTTTCTGGACGTACGTTTGAATTCATACTCATAAACTAATCCCCCTAAAATCAAAAACGGAATTTTGATAAAAAAAGTATAACACAAAAATATCTGCAGTGCAATAAAAATATGTTGGAAATTGTAGAAAAAATTCAAAAAAATTTCAAAGCTCCTTTGTGTAATTTGCTTTATCAGAGCCCAAAATAGCATTCTTGGCTCTTGTATAAATAGAAATTACAACGCTATTTTCAAGCTCTTTTGTAATTTTCGTAGAAAAGCAAGCCTCACAATCACTGCCAAGCCCTCTCAAAATTGAAAAAGCAATTCTGTTATATTGCTTTAGGCTAAGCTCCCTTTTTGAATTTACAACAACGAGCATATAGCAGGAGCTATCAAGACAATTGAAATGAATTTTTTCATTAATGCGTGAAAGCGAAAGCTCTCTTTTCTTAATGGGTGAGCCTGTGCCAATAAGGCTTAAGCCATTGAGGCTGGCGTATATATCTATAAACGAGGATACAAGCTGACCTCTTGGAATAATTAAAGAGGGAGCATCAAGGGGTAAATCAACACCACGCTCGTCTAGAAAAATGCAAAGGCAAAGCCTTTCGGACAAGCTCCTTGATAGCTTAATAGCACGATTTACACAAGCCTCATCACTAAGCTCAGAAACAAAAAATATAGCGTCATATTCGCAAATATCATTTCTTATTGAGGCAAAGTCCTTTTCATATATCAAAAGAGAAAGCTCTCCCCTGCAAAGCGAGGAGCACTTTTTTATAAGCTCTTGGCAGGGCTCGCTTGAGCCCGTGCCAATGCCAACAATTACAGCTTTAGTTAAATTTTCCATATTCTCTCCTTAAGCCTTTATTCGTGCAAGCTTTCCCCAGGGCGGAGTAACACGCTCGTTATTGATCAACCACAAAACAGGAATACCCATTGCTCTTGATTCCTTAGGGAAGGAGGCGTAGCCGTCGGTCAAAATTATTATAGATACAGGTGGGTCATCAATCATTTGCGTATTTACGTAATTAAAGATAATATCAAAATCCGTGCCACCGCCACCCTTAGGCTTGATTTTCTTAACGTCATCAACTGAGTTAAAGGGAACAGGCTCGTAAACCATTGCATCAAAGAAGCCTAAATAGCCCTCGAGTCTACCGTCAAATTGGTTTATAGCTCCAAGAATTTCCGAGTAGGCAAAGGATAGCATCTTATCGTCAATAGAGCCGGAGGTATCTATCATAAATAGAATCTTTTCCACCCTCTCCTCCTTCTCGTTAAAGTCAGGCAGGAAGAATGGAGAGTCCCCAAAACGCCTGTCTGGTGGAGAAAATGAGTAGTCGCACACGTCCTCCTGAACAAAATCGTTCAAAATAGTTCGCCAATCCACCTGAGGCTCACGAATAGACTTCAGTAGCCTTTGGGCACAAAGGGGAATTGAGCCCTGACCATTGTCGCTCTCAGTAATTTCAATAACCTGCGCAGTGTCGTTTAATATGTTAGTCCACTTGTCGCAAAGCTCGCTATCTGAAAGCTCGCCCTCATCCTTCCACTTCCCGTGGTTGTCGAAGCCGTCGTAGCTATCAGGGCAAGCGCCTCCACGCGCACGCTTTTTGCCCTTGCCACCACTCTTGTCGCCTTTATTACCCTTGCCGTTTTTTTGGGAATTGCTGTCCTTGTCGTCGTTTTGAGAGCCACTGGAATTGCTTTTGTCATCGCCTTGACCCTCGTTTCCGTTCCCATTCTTAAGCCCTCTCTTTTTCATCTCCTTAAGGAGCATTTCGTAAACCTCCTCAGCGGTGTACAAATAGCCCTCCTTGTTGTCAGGAGCAAGGTGCATGCTTTCACCGTATTCCTTAAGAGTGATAGAGGAAATATCCATATCGCAGGACTTTAGTATGTTAGAATTTACAACAATATCGCAGGCAATATTAAAAAGCTCGTGATTCGGCTTTGCTCTGAAGCAGTGCTGAAGCACCATGTGCATAATCTCATGCATCATAATGAAGTCAACCTCGCTGTCGCTAAGCTGATTCAAAAACACAGGGGAAAAGGCAATGCGCTCACCATCTGTATAGGCTGTGCCACAATCCTCGTCAATTGAGAGCTTAGCGTGGGTAAGAAGCATACCAAAGAAGCCGTGCTTCATAAGAAGCCTGGACCTTGATTGAGTTAGCCTCTTAGCATAGCCATAAAGCTCCTCTCTAGATAATGCCATTGAAATGTGCCCCCTTTGTGGAAATCCATTTATAAAACTCAGGTATTCTCATAAGCAAATTCTTGTAGCCCTTTTCAATAGAGCAATAGTTCTTGAAAAGAACTGCGGCAAAATCCGATGGCATATCCATTGCAAAGCTAATGGAATTTGCAATCTTAGTTATATCGTTTTTATGCTCCCTTGCATAAGCAGTCATTGAGGAAATAAGCGCATGAAGCACGTCAACGTCCTTAGGCATTGGGGTATATCTGCCCTCAAAAATGCTTTCAATATTAGGTAGCTTGTCGTAAAGCTTGCAGAATGAGCTGAACTCAACTGCAGCCCCAGCACCAATACAGCCGGCAATTAAAGAATATGATGATTTTACGTTACCGCCATTTAGGTTAAGAATATTACTTACCATCTCCCAGGAACGAGGCGTTGCAAAGGCAAGGTCGTCGTTTGATGGGTCAAAGCCCATTAGGTAGTTAGGTCTAAAGGCAACGAAGCCAATAACCCTTTCGTTAATACCGTTTTTAACTGCCCATCTTTCCCAAGACTCGTGGCTACCCAAAACGTCAATGTGGCAAAGACGGTTGGCAAGAGCCTTTGGCATCTTGAACGCAACAGACTTATCAGTAACTCTGTTACCTGCAGCAATAACAATGCAGTTGTCAGGTAGCTTATGCTCGCCAACAACTCTGTCAAGAGTAATCTGGTAAGCTGCAGCCTGTACTGACATTGGCGCCGCTGAAATTTCATCAAGAAATAAAATATTGATAATTCTATCGCTTGGGTCCATTTGGAATATTTGTGGCTTTAGCCAAACTGCAAGGGTTTTGTCCTCATTTGCCGTAGGAATACCACGCAAATCAATTGGATTAAATAGCAAAAGTCTTACGTCAGTTACCTTACACCTTTTGCCGGTGCTTATCTCAAGCTCTCTTGCAATTTGCTTAACAGCCTGTGATTTACCTACACCTGGAGGACCCCACAGCATAACTGAGGGGACAATCTTTGGTGATAGACCGTTGTTAATTACCTTTGTATAAATGTTTGTTAGCTCATCTATCATCTTTTCGATAGATAGAGAGGGAATAGTTGCTTGCTCCTTACTCATGCTTAACTCCTAATTCTTCATCAATTTTCTTTAGCTTCGCTTGAAGCTCCTCAATTTTGTCCTGATAGCCAAGCTTTCTCTTGAGGGCAGAGTTAAGCTCGCTTTGCCTTACGTAGTAGGAATTCAATGCTTCCTTGTATCTGGTCAATACCTGATCAATCTCCTCAAAGAACGTATCAAGACGCTTTATGATGCTAATCTCCGAGCCCATGTTTACAAGATATTTTCCGTTGTTCTTAATGTAAACGTAGGGTCTTTCAACCTGCATAAACGAGGGGATAGCTACCTTGAAGCCGTGATATTCCAAAACGTCCCTTTCGTCAGGACTTAAAATATGGGTTTTCAAGGCGTTACCAAGGTCAGTCTTAATGACCTCTTGCTCCTCGCTTGTATATTGCTTTTTGTTATTTTCCAGGAACTTTATGTCCATTACACAGTTATCAATCAACTGCTTTTGTCGTTCTATTCTCTTAGGTAGCTCACTAAGCTCAACGTTCATTCTATCTCGCTCAAGCAATGCCTCCTTTTGAAGAATATAGAACTTTTCAAGCTCGTTTGACGCAATAACTCTGTCCTTGATAAGCGGATTACCAATAGCCAGTGCCTTAACCTCCGCATAGTTAAGTACAGTCGAATCAACATCAGAGCCCGAGCGCTTCTCAAGAGAGCCACCGAGCAATTGGGCAATAAACCTTGCCTTAGACTCAAGCAATTGCCAGGAATAAGCGTCAAAGCTTCCGTCAGTTACGTATCTGTAAATATAAACCTTGTCGCTGGTGTTACCCTGTCTTAGAATACGACCCTCACGCTGAATCATATCGGCAGGACGCCACGGAACGTCCAGATGGTGAATAGCCACAAGCCTTTCCTGTACGTTTACACCCATACCAAGCTTAGCCGTAGAGCCAATCAAAACTCTGACCTTGCCATCACGCACGTCCTGGAAAAGAGCATCACGCTTTTTGTCTGTCGTACCCTCGTGTACAAAAGCAATTTCCTCTCTTGGAATGCCTGCAAATACCAGCAAGCGAGCAAGCTCATCATACATATTGAATCCAGCCTTAGGGGTAGAGGAATCACAGAAAACAAGCTGTGCACTTTTAGTTTTAGAGGATGCATTGTAGGTATCAATAATGCACTCAGCGCACCTTGCAACCTTTGATTGTAGGGTAAAGTGGGCGCTAGGGTCAACAAGCCTAAGGTCAAGGGCAGCAAGTCTGCCGTGATTTGTAATCTTTAGCATGTTGTCCACGTCGCGTGCCACCTGTCTTTTACGAACAGAATCCGCACGGCTTGAAAGCTCCTTAAGATAGTCCTTAAACACAGGCGTTGGATTTATAACGTTGTCAGTGTAGCCGTTAAAGTCAGGCAAGCCACCGGTTTTGTCAACTGCGTGAAAATCTGCAATAGATGCAAGAATAGAGGTAAGCTCTGGCAGATTGTGGAAGCTTGCAAATCTTGTAGCCATACGGAAGCCGGTTGTATCCACGTCAACCTCAAAGTCCGTTGATTTTTCTGCAAACATACCCACCCAGGAGTCAAAGCTTGTAAGACCAAGCATTGCCAGCTCACCGTTTTGAAGATAGCTTTGCATTACGTAGGCATCGGTAATTGAGTTAGTAATAGGCGTACCGGTTGCAAACACGACGCCACGACCGCCGTTTTGCTTCTGCACGCACTTAACCTTGTCCATCATCTCAGTGCATTTTTTAGAGCCATTCTTTGATATGCCAAGAATTCTTGTGATTTTCGTTTCAATAGGAACGTTTTTGTAGTTGTGCGCCTCATCAACGAACAGGGTGTTGATTCCAAGCTGGTCGAAGGTGATATTGAGAGCACTATCCTTAAGCTCCTGCTTTTGCTTTTCAAGGCTTGCAAGCAGGGACTTTTGCTTTCTGTCAATTGAAGATTTCGATTCAAAGTCGGCTCTTGCTTGCTTTAGCTTCTGAATAACTCTTTCATACTCCCTCTCGTAGTATTCAAGGGATAGAGGTATCATATCAAAGCAGCTGTACGCCATAAGAATTGCATCGTAATCAAGGCTCTTGATTTTAGCAAGAACTGCATTCCTCTTAGGAGCAGTAAAGTCCTTAGGCTCAATAACCAAAAGGTTCGCATTGGGATAAAGCTCCTTAAATATGCTTGTCCATTGACCTACAAGGTTGTTAGGCAAAACGTACATATTCTTTTTGGAAATACCGATTCTGCGAAGCTCCATACCTGCTGCAATCATAACGTAGGTTTTACCTGAGCCAACGTCGTGTGCAAGCAGAGTGTTTGGAGTTAAAATAATTCTTGCAACTGCATTTCTCTGGAATGGATACAAAGAAATGCTAGGATTCATATTAGGGAAGGTAAGGAAGCTTCCGTCAAACTCTCTCTTACGGTGTGAGCCGAAGCGAGTTTCGTAAAGAATTTGAAGTCTTTCCCTACGCTCATCATTTTGCCAAATCCAATTTTGAAACTTTTCAATAATAGCCCTTTGCTTTTCCAAAACCATAAGCGTTTTGCTTTGGTCAGGCACAAACGCCTCACCCTTCTTGGAAATAGCACTGTTTACCTTTTGGTAAAACACAAGGGTTTTCATATTAAGAGTGTTTTCAATAATGTGGAGCATGTCCATATCTGGCGTACCGTAAAGAGAGGACACCTTAACGGAGTGCTTTCCACGCTTAAATCTGGTCTTGTAAGGAATTTCCCAAAGTCCAGAATGCTCATCATACTTAGTTGTAATAGAGTCGTGCTTTGCCACAGGCTCACCGATTAGGTAGTATATAAACTCATCAATAATATCTGGTGGAATCCAGGGCGAGCCAAGTGTTACGTATATATCCTTAGTGCGAAGCGCAGGAGGAATTAGCCTTTCGAGAGCTAAAACGTTGTCCTCGAAATAGCCGTGATATTTTTCGTTTTCCTCAAGAGCAATTCGCCACTTGCGCACAATGTTTCCAGATAGATACTCATCACTCATCTCCCAGCCACGGAAGAAGCACTCACCCCATTTTGATGGATTTTGATAAATCGCTCCCTTAAGTCCCTTGATTACGTCCGAATAGGAAAGGCTAGTTATCGAGGAGATATACTCAATATCAACTGAGCCAAGGGTATTAAGGCAATGCAAAAGAGCAGTAGGCAAATCATCTACGTGAATATCGGCTCTTTCATCGCCATCATATCTGTTTTTCCAATCTGGTGGAATATCGTGGCAGGTAACCTTCTTGACCATTTTTTCATCATCAATAAAGCCACCCTCGTCAAGAATTTCCTTTTTCCAGGAGTTAATCTCCTCCTGCCATTTCTTAAGTAGCTCGTCGTTTTCGCTAGAACCATCAGTTCCAAGCTCATCGTCAAGAGAGGGAAAAACCTTTTTGTTAATTTCCTCGTCCATCTGTGCAGGCGTTCTGCCCTTCAAAATATCAAAGATGCTTTTCGCACGCCTTTCCTCACCCTCGGAATTGCTCCTCTCGCTATGGGAGCTAAGTGCCTTACCCTTACCATTAGGATTAAGCACCTTACCCTTATCCTCGGAATTAGATTTTTCACCCTCAGGCTTAATCACCTCGCCCTTGGAAGTAGCCTTCTTACCATCAGGGTTAACCTCAGCCCCTTCAGGACTAAGTCTCTTTTTGTCTGTATTTTCATCAGCCAAGTCCTTATCATCAAAATCATCAAAGCTGAATGGGTCGTTCTTGTCCTCAAAGTCATCAAAATCCAAATCAATAGGGCCACTTGAAAAGAAAATAGGCTCCTTTTCAGCCTTATTAAGCTCCTTTTCCCATTTTAGCTTTTCCTCATCCTTAAGACCAAGCCTCTTATCCTCTTGAAGAAGCATAGCAAGAGTTCTTTTACGGCTTTGCTCCTCCTTTTTTATCTCGTTCTTGCTCATTTCACGACCACCCTCACCCTTTAGTGAGTCAAGGCTGGAATAAAAGTCGTTTAACATTTTTTGAATATCATCAAGTCCCATACAAATTCTCCTTGTGTAAAAATTAAAGTGAAACGTAAAACCTCTTTAGCGCAAGGGCTTTATTTCGGTGAACCTCCTTACAAATCAAGAAAGCTTTTTTGGCTAAAGTGTTATTTGTAGAATTTATTGCTTTAGGTAAAATAGTAACTGCCATTCTCCCATAAAGTAGCCGTCTATATTCTATTTTATATATGTCAATGTACCAAAAATGGTACATTGACACCCCTTTTTTATAAAACCTTAAAAATTTTGCACTAAAAAAGCGAGCTCTACAAATCGTAGAGCCCCCTTTTCTTAGCCATTACGCCCGTTATAGAAGAAATCACCAATTGTAGTTGACAAGATAAGAAAAAATATGATATAGTAAATATGTAGTTATTATATAGAAGGGAGATTGAAATGGCAAGCAACGAAACCAAAAGAATGGCATGCTTAAGAATATTTCAGCTACTCAAAAAGCATACCAGACCAGCCATAGCAGGCAGTGGTAGTGAGCATATAGTGCTCACTCAGACGGAAATTGCAAATCTCCTTGAAAAGGAATATAACATTGTGCTGGAAAGAAAGGCGATAAGTAATTACTTAGGCGATCTTGAATCCAGCGATATAGGCGTTGTAAAGACCAATAAGGGCGCTTATTATGATTCTTGTGGTAAGGATTTAACCGAGGGTGAGCTTTTTCTTTTAATCGACCTTGTTATAAGTAGCAAATGCATTGACACTAAAGCCACAAGGAAAATTGTTGATAAGCTATGCAATCTTGCAAGCGTTCATTTCAAAAGGGAAGTAAAAAAGCATCGCACAGTAGAGCTTGATAATAACGAGCCACAGGACACGCTTGACACCATAGGACTTTTGCTTGAGGCAATGAGCCTTAATCGTATGGTGGAGCTTATGGTAAACGACTACGGCGCTGATAAGGCGCTCCACCCCATAGGAGCTCAAAAAATAAGTCCCTATCGCTTGACCATTTATCGTGGAAAATATCAGCTGATTGCTTATAATAGGGGCAAGGAAATACGTTACTTTATAGACAGACTTACCGATATAAAAATAACGAATACACCTCGTCAAATTCCCTTAGAGGTGCTTGCATGCCTAGATAGATTTATTCCGACAGGCACAGAGCTTACCTTGTCTGTGGAAAAGGAAGCAATAGGCACCTTAATCGACGGACTAGGTAAGGACTTCAGGCTTTGCGGAATGAAGGACGAAAGAGTTTTAGTTCGCATAAAAAGAGAATGGGAGGGAGTGCGTGATTTTATAATATCAAGCTCCCCACAAATAATTCTTGTCAGCCCTGCCGGTCTAAGGGGCGAGCTTTATGGCTACGCCTTAAAAATGCTGGATAGCTATCGTGATGAGCAACCCAAAAAATCAACTAAGGAATAAAATAAAAATCCGTGCTACAAATCGTAGCACGGATTTATTTTTATTATTTTGCTGGCTTTGGAATTACAAAGACAGGCTTTTCGGAAACGTCGATTGTTACGTAGCCGTCCTCCTCGGCAAGATCGGAGCGCATTCCATTGTAGCGCTCAAACTCAAGCTGAGCAAGGATAAAGTCGCCATGACCAACCTTAAGCTTGAAGTCCTTAACCTCGGTAGAGTTGGAGGTTGGACACCAAACTGCATATTTAGCCTCACCCTCGTCGGTTACGTACTTAAAGATTTTAACGTTTTCGTTACCAGAGTCAATTTCGCAATCGAAGTAGGTATCCTTAAGAATTTCCTTTGTTGTATATACGTAATAGAAGGAATCCTTTTTGTTACCCATAATAACGTTGTTAGCTGAAATTTCAATTGGATATCTTACAAGACCACTCGAGCCGTACTTACCAATTGCGTGCTCCTCAGGACCACAGTCTCTTGACATATACATAGCAGCTCTTTCAATGCCAATTGAGGAAAGCATTAGATACTCACGTACAAGCCACATGCCCTGTACCTGTCTACCGGTGTACTTGCCATAAGCATGAGCAGAGGTAGAGGTCTTATAGCTTTGGTTAGTGTCCCAACCAAACTCAGTTAGCCAAATTTCCATTTCTGGACAGTATCTGTCGCGCCAATCCATAATTTCCTCAAAGCGACCGCAGATATCGCCCTCCTCTGGGCTTACACCAACGTAAACCTTCTCGGAAAGTGCATCTCTGTCGTCAATGTTAACGTCAACAAGGGAAATAATACCAGATTTGTCAACGCTCTTACCACAGTAGCAGTGAGCATTGATTGCATCAAATGGCATTTTGCCGTCCTTTCTGTTGTACTTGCACCAGAATTGCATAGCACGAAGCCTGCCAAGGTGTAGGCCTGCGCCACCGGACATAGACATAAAGAAGTTAGGGTCAGCCTGCTTAACGCCTACGTTTTTGTACTTACCCTCGTGTCCGTCGTAGCAGATAGAGAGAAGCGCTGCCATTTCAAATGGTGAGAAGTATTGACCTCTGCCAAGCCACGTGCCATCAGGCTCGTTAAGTGGCTCAAGAGCATTCAAAACTCCAAGACCGATTTTCTTTTCCTGACCCTCACCAACCTTAACAACAGATGGGTCAAGATTCTTGTTGCTACCGTAACGCGCAACAAATTGGAACAGCATTGAGGCGTAGGATAAGAAGTTGCGTGGGTCATCACTTGGCTCAAATCCGTCCTTAGGAATTCTCTTGCTATGAGTTGAAAGAGTAGGGCAAACGCTAATGCCATAATTGTGTAGTCTTGTGTAATAATCGTCAAAGTCCCACATCTTATTAAGAGATGGATTCATTGAGATGGAAACGTCATTTCCCTCACCCTCACAGGTCCAGGTCCATGGGTGGTACTCACGAATATAGGTAACTGCACGGTTGATATCGTCAGCATCATTTATAAATGCGTTCATACCAACAAAGTGTGTAAGCTTGGATTTCTTATGAGGCTTCCTTTCAGGTATAGTCTTGTCAACGTCCTCAACCTTGTAGCCGTAAATAAGAATTTCGCTAGGTGCTTGGTTATTGTTAAAGGAGAAGTTAATGTATTGTGTTTTGTAGCTTGTTTCAAAGCCGGTCCATTTTCTAACCTCGGGGGCTAGTTGCTCGTCATACTCCCAGCTAAACGGAGTACCCATCTTAACTCTAACCTTACGAACTCCGTAGTCGTGCTTATCCTTTTCAGGCTTGTACTCGTCGTAGTCGTTGTAAATATACATATTGGTAATTTGATAAATATCACCAAGGTCAACAGTGAATGCTAAATCAGTTTCACCAACCCACCAATGGTCGTGTCTTGGGTGAACCTGTGGCTTTTGCCCCTCAATACCGTACAAAGGGTCGCCGTCGTTTTCAAACTCACAGAAAAAGTTTTCAATCCTTTCTATGCCCATATCGTTAATAAGCATATCTGGAGTTACTCTGATTTTTTGTGGCTTCATTAGTAAATCTCCTTGCCATATCTTGTTTTTAAGGGATACCCTACGGGTATGCCCTTAGCAATAGTATAATATAACGAGCTCTAAAAGTCAATAAAAATAGGTAATTTTCACCAAAAGAAATTTTAGCAAACTAAAATCGACAAAAACCACTAGTCGTTGTTGACATTTTACCCTTAAAATGATAAAATAATGAAAGAATAACAAGACGGGAGAATAAAATGAAGCTAAGTATCATTGTATGTGCTTACAACACTAAAAAGGAGTATCTTAAGGCGTGCCTTTCCTCAATTACAAAATCGACCCTTGATAAAAACGATTACGAAATAGTATTGATTGACGACGGCTCCTGTGAGGACTACTCTCAGCTAATTAACATTTATAAGCCAACCTATATAAAAACGGATAACAGAGGACACTTTGCCTCAAGGCTTTACGGCATAATGGTTGCTAAGGGAGATTATATTGCCTTTTGCGATTCTGATGACACCGTGTCCTTTAACTATCATGCACCTATGCTCAAAAAGGCTATTGACGAGAATTTGGACATTGTCCTAAACGACTGGGCATTCCATACTGAAAAATCAAAGGCTTATCCAAGAGATGACATTACCATAAAAGAAGACATTAGCCTTGAGGGTGATGAAATATTAAGATATTATGCAAACGCACAGGGCAAGTTCCATAGCGTGTTTGTTCTTTGGAACAAAATCTATAAAAGAGACGTGCTGCTTAAGGCTAAGGCAGAGGTTGAGAAAACCGATGCCATAATGGAAAGGTTAAGCTATAGCGAGGATGCGCTAATTAACTTTTTTGCCCACAAAAACGCAAGCAGGCTTGCAAACGTTCACACGGGCTACTATTTCTATCGTGTCCACGGGGAGCAATCCGTTTCCCTGAACGATGATAATAAGGTAGAAAAGCGCCTTGAATCTCAAATTAAGCTTATGGCAAAAACCATAAGAATTATGAAGGCAAGCATTGGAGAGCATAGGTACAAGGAGGAAATCGAAAAGGGAATTTGCGAATGGGGCAAGCTAATGTCAAGGGTACATTACACCAGCGCAAAATCTATGGAGCTTGAGAAGCTTTATGACCTTGTTAAGACCGAGTATCAGGTTGATAGCCTGGAGATATCAATTCCAAAAGATGAGCTTGGCTATATTGCAAACGGACTCTTAGGAGATAACTTCGATATAATCGACACTATGCTATACGATATTTCCAAAAAAGACGGGGAAGTGTCTGTTTTTTACGATAAAAAGGATGAATACGTTTCCTCTACAATCGACTATCTTAACGCAAGCCTAGGCAAAAAAATCATCTGCCAAGGAGGCAATATAGTAATACCGAAGCGTAAGATTAAGCTTACCCAAAGGCTTACACACAGTAAGCTTGCATATTCAGTTGCCTTAAGACTATTCAAAAAGGGCTCAAAAATCAGAAGAAAGCTAAAGTCAAGGCTATAAAGGAAGAATTATGAAAAAAATTGTTTTTACAGCTTTAACCCTTGCTACACTGCTCCTTATGCTATTTGCCTTATCCTCCTGTAATGGTGAGCAAAATCCACCACCAAAAAGTGAGTTTTTGTATCAGGTTAGCATAAAATCAGACGCAGGCAAGGCACTAAAGGGAATAACTGTTGAGTTTCACGACGAAAACGGTGAATTTCTTGATTACAAGATAACAAATAGCTCAGGCGTGGCTGTGTCATCTACCCTTACAAAGGAAGCAAAAACAGTTGTACTTTACGACGTGCCAAAGGGCTATAAATTTGATGAAATCTATACACTGGGTGGAGAAAATACCGAAATTTTGCTACAAACTCAGGTTATAAACGAAAGCCACGAGGGCGTTGAATATCAGCTAGGCGACATAATGCACGACTTTACTGTTACCGACCAAAATGGTAATGAAATTACGCTTTCTGAGCTACTTGAGGAAAAGCAAATGGTAATGCTTAACTTCTGGTACGTAACCTGCTCATTTTGCGTAAAGGAATTTCCTGATATGAATAAGGTGTACGACGCTTATTCAACCAAGGCAGGCTTTGTAGGTCTTAATTCCTCAAATAATCAAGCAAGCATAAATAGCTTTATTGCAAATTTTGATGAGCGCTTCAACTATTATAATGGTACTGAAGCAAATCCAATTGACGTGCCCGACTTAACTCTGCCACTTGCAGTAGATGACCAAGGAATAGAGAGAGCCTTTGGCTTCTCAGTTAACCCTGCGACTGTAATTGTAGATAAATACGGCATTGTTTCCTTTATTCATGAGGGCGCACTAAGTGAAAGCCAGCTAGACGACCTTTTCTCCTTCTTTACGGATGAGGGCTACACTCATACGGAGCTAGAGGAGCTTTCTGATTTGACACAGAACTGATATTAGTTATTCAGTACAAAAAACCCCTATTTTGTTAATTTTTAATGAATTAAAGTGCTAAAGTGAGGCTATTTGCTACACTTCACGGCACTTTTTTTCTTTTTCAACGGGATAGGAGGCTGTGGTTGATTTGGTTCTATTGACAAATTACTTGAATTATGTTATTATAATATGCGACATTATTTTTAATATATAGGAGTATTGTATGAAGAATTTTAAGAGAATTATGTCTGTTTTCTTGGTAGTGCTTATGCTTGGTACTATGCTTCTTCAAATGGTGTCCTGTGGTGGCGGAGATGATACTCCACCTGTTACAACAGGCTCAGGTGAGGGAACAAGCACACAAAGCACCTATACCATTGAAATCAAATCAATCGGGGGCTTTAAGCTAAAGGACGTTTTAGTTGAGCTTTATTCCGATGGCAAGCTTGCTGGCAGAGGTGTAAGAACTGATGCAAACGGTATTGCTACCTTCAAGCTTCCACAAAAGTCTAATTATGTGGCTAAGCTAAGCGACGTGCCAGCTGGCTACAAGACTAACGAGAGCTACCCTGTTGGCTCAACAGGTACGAGCATTGTGCTCACCTCGGGGGTAATTGCAGATACTGATACGTCAAACGTTACCTACAACATAGGCGACATTATCCACGACTTTACCGTTACTACAGTTAACGGAAAAACATGGACTCTTTCCGAGGCATTAAAGGAAAAGAAGGCAGTTTTGCTTAACTTCTGGTACACAACCTGTACGTACTGCATTGGCGAGTTTCCAGATCTTGAAAATGCATATCAGCAGTACAAGGACAAAATCGACGTTATCGCTATTAACGGTAACTCCACCGAGGATGTCTTTGCAGTGCAGGACTTTGTAAATGAGTTTAAGGACAGATATTATGCCTACTATCCATTGCCAGAGGGCGAGGAGCAACAGGATCTAAAGCTATCCTTCCCAATTGCAAAGGACGTAATGACAAACCCTGTTGAGGATCCATTTGAAAGACTTTATGGCGATAGCTGGGGTAACCCTGTATCTGTAATGATTGACCGTTATGGCGTTATTACAATGATTTACCTAGGCGCGCTTCCAAGCGAAAGACACTTCACAACACTCTTTGAATATTATACATCTGACAATTACGTACAAAAGTTTGTAACAGAGGAAACCATTGGTGAGCTTATCCCAGTTGAAAAGCCTGACGTTGAGCTACCTGATGACCACTATCAACAGCTGGAGGACATGCTAGTTAAGAACGAGGAGCAAAAGGATAAGCTTGAATTTGCACCGGAGACTGGCACAAACGATGCTGAGTACGCATGGCCATTTATTATTGATTCAGAAAATGGCTACGCTACAACCTCTAACACAGGCAAGGACGCATCTTATTCAATGCTACACGTAAAGGCAACGCTGAAGGCAGGCGAGGCAGTTACCTTTGAATATTTCGCTTCAATGCAACCAGGCTACGACTATTTCTACGTGCTTGTTGACGGCGAGGACGTTTACGCTATTTCCTCACTCAATAAGGACTGGGCTAAGTGCGGTGCTTACGTTGCAGAGAAGGACGGCACCTACGATATCGTTCTTCTATATCAAAAGGACGTATCTGACAGCATGGGTCAAGACGCAGTACATTTGAGAAACTTTGAAATTGTAAGCAAGGATGACCTTGACGTTGAGGCGTACGTGCCTCGTGAGGCTGCAACAAACCCAACAATTGACGGAAGTGACCACCAGGATTATGTAGAGGTTGTTCTCGGTGACGACGGCTATTACCACGTAGGCACAAAGGATGGTCCAATCCTTATGGCTAGCCTACTTAACTTCTCAAACTTCTCACATGAATATTCATTGTCCCAAAAGATTTATGAAACCTTTGATGACGTAACAAGTGCAGGCACCTTTATGGTAGATGGTGTAAATAAGTTTGATACACTTGTTCAATATTGTAACTACGCGGTAAATGCAAAGATTTACGGCTACTGCTCAGTAACCGCTGAGCTTAAGGATCTGCTTGATGCCTTTGCAGAGCAAAATGCATTTACTTATCACGAAAATTCATGGCTCCGTCTATGCTCATACTTTGACGTATATGGTAAGGACGAAAACGGCGAGCCGGCACAGCAGCTAGGCGACATTATTGCAGGACTTGCATCATTTAGCGCACCTGTAATTGACTTTACACCTGTAATTGATGAGGTAAATCCTGATAATAGCGTTCTTGTATCAGAGGATTATAGCTTCTCCTATGACAGAGTAATTATGCCAAGAGGCTATATGTACGCATTCACACCTACCGTAAGTGGAGCTTATCGCTTTACCTCAAATAGCTCACAGGAAATTATTGGTTGGATCTTTACAGGTAGCTACGATGAATGGATTGCAAATGGCGACAGATTCCTATACATTGATAGCGATCAGGGCGAAAGATACTGTGTAGAGCTTCTTGTTGAAAACGACGAGGGTCAGCTTGTAAGAGATTACACCAACATTTCAATGGTTGCATATCTTGAGGCAGGCAAGACCTACTATATCGATATGGCATACTATGACGTATACGCAACAGGCTCATTTACCTTTAACGTTAAGTATCTCGGAGAATCCTTTGGACATTTCAAGGCTGCTTCCCCTGGATTCTTTACGTACGAGGAGACAATCGATGGCTCAGTAGGCGACTATATCGTTGGTGGTATTGACGTTATGCTTGACGAGGACGGCTATTATCATCATAAGCTTGCAGACGGTAGCCTTGGCTCAATCGTATATGCAGACTTCCACTTCGGCACAAACATTTTCCCAACTAACTCAATTAAGGCTATGATTGAAAGCGGTGCCTTTGACTTCTCAAAGACAGAAACCGATACAAACGGCTTAGTTATTCTTGAGAATAACACTCTTGATGAGCTTAAGGAGGCATGGGGAGCTGACTACGATTATTACTATGAATTCTATCAGCTTGATGACCTACAAAACGGTATCTTCCACGGAAACGGCGAGGATATGACCGACGAGATTAGCGTATATCTTGACAAGCTAATTGACGACCCAGAGCATCCAGAGCTTCAGGGCTGTGTAGCGGTAGATGAGGAGCTTGCAAAGCTTCTTCAAAAAATTGTTGACAAGTTCTCCTTCCAGGTTGAAGGCTCTTGGACAAAGGTTTGCTACTACTACGATTATCTTTCAGCAAACGAATAATTATACGACTATGCGACACGAGGTGTGTCGCATAGTTTATTAAAACATAATTTGAGGTAAGTATATGAGAAAAATTATTACCCTATCAATTTTGCTTTTGGCACTTGGTCTTTGCCTTGTGTTCTCAGCTTGTAATGGTGGTGGCGAGCCAAGCGAGGTTACCTATACCATTTCAATAAAGGACTACAAGGGCAACGTGCCGGAAAAATCAATCTACGTGGAAATTTTCAAATCCGTTGAGGGGGCAGAGCCTGAGTTTGTAGAAATGGACAGACTAAAGGACGACGGAATGTATCAGGTAACTCTGCCGGCTAGTGAAAAATACATAGTAAACCTTTCCTCGGCTGACGGAGAAATCTCCTACGACAAAAGCGCGTGCGTTTTGGAAAAATCCAAGACAAGCGTTGAAATTACAGTTTACGATTCCTCGGAATCAAAAATGGACATTTGGGTACCTACTGAATCTGAAAGCGTTGAATATGAAGCCCCAATTGTAAAAGAGGGTGCTACAATGGTTTCCCTTAATGGTGTAAGCTATTTTGTGTTTATTCCAACAAGAGGCGGTATTTACAAATTCAGCTACAAGGCAGAGGCTGAGCTAGCTATTGAATATCGCGGTAGCATAAACTTTGTTCAATCTCAAAACGTAGCTGACACCGTAGACGGCGCCTTTGAAATTGAGGTTTTAGACTCAGGCATTGGCACAAGCAATACGGGTACAACTACAATAGTTATTGCACTTAGCGGTGATTGCGATAGCGCAGCGTTGGCTGTTGAGCGTATAAGCGATCCAAAGCCTGTTGTACCATTTACCGATAAGCAGGCAGAGCAGGTTTCCAAGGATAACTATCATTATGGTCTTTTGAACTATACCCTCAAAAACGTTGACCTGAAGGATAAGACGCTTACAGTTGTTAAGGGTAGTGACGGATTTTATCACATAGGCGATGAAAACGGTCCGCTTGTTCTTATCAGACTTGGCACAGCAAGCCCATATATGGGTGCGCTTAAGGACGTACCAAGCCTCATTTACGTAGAAAAGGATGAGGGTGGAAACGAAATTGTCAAGGAAAGATACAATAGCCTAATAAATGCATATCTTGCAAAGTGCGACTCCTCTGGGGTTTGCCCACTTACAGATGAGCTTAAGTACGTTATTGAAAAGACAGGCGCATACAATGGCTGGTTCGAGGGCGATAATTCCTTGTTCGTAACTAGCACGGTTGACGGAATGGGCAATGTAACAACTACTCCAATGGTTGGCATTGTTAGTGCAAACAAGTGGCTCTTTGCTTGCTGTTACGCAGAGCCAAGCACCAGTGGAACACAACAGTCCCCTGCATCAATCGTAACCTCAAACGACGCCTTTAATCAGCAAAACGGAGAAACAATCCCTGCTAAGGTATATGAGGTTAAGCTTGAGGCAAACGGAAGCTTCTACCTAAAGGGTACAACAAGAGGCATTTTGACAATTGAAAGCGGTAAGGACGTAACCGTAACCTTCGGTGGTACAGATTATACAGCAGACGAGGACGGACTAATTTATATTGAAATGAATGTATCAGCCCCTACGTTTACAATTACTCTTGGTGGTACAGAGGAAAAAATCGTTTCCTTTACCTTCAAGGATTTTAAGTAAAAACTTGAAAAAATTTTTGACTTTTGATAGAATTAAGAAAAAGCTAGGAGAAAGATTATGAAACTTAAAAGAATAGCACTTTTAATTTGTGCCTTGCTTCTTGTAGTATGCGTATTTGCCTCCTGTGGTGGCGGAGATAACACTCCACCAGTTGACACAGGCACAGGCAGTGGCACACAAACTGGCACAGGCACTGGTAATGTAACACCACCAGAGGACACAACCATTATTTACACAATTACAATTGTAGATGCAAAGGGTAATCCTGTTAAGGACGTTAACCTTCAAATTTGCGATGGCGGTAGCTGTCTAAAGCCAAAGGTAACGGATGCAGATGGTAAGGCAGTTTACAGCTTTAATACAAAGCTTGGCGAGCCGGGCGTTCAAATCAACGAAGCGCCAGAGGGCTTCAAAATTCCAAGTGGCTACACTTACTTTGAAACAGATTCAGTTAGCATTACAATCACACTTGAGCAGGTTGCAACCTACACAGTAAACGCACCCTGTGGCGCGGTTGTTGAGCTTTTCAATCAAGCTGACGAATCCTGTGCTAAGGCAACAGTTGATGAAACAGGCGTTGTTACCTTTGAAATTGCACCTGACAATTACTACGCAGTATTAACTCATATAAATGGCGCATTTACACTTTCAAATCCAACTAGCGCAGAGAGAGAAAACGTTATCGTATTTGGCGAGGAAAAGACAATTACTGCTGAATATGACGTTAGCGACGGCGACATTACCTACACAGTTACAATTAAGGACACTGACGGTAACGGAATTTCAACACTTGTTAATATTTATGACGCAACCTACGCTATTATCGAAACAACAGGCTCCGACGAAAGTGGTGTTGTAACGTTTTCAAAGCCTAACGGAAAATACTACGTTGTAGCAGAGGTTGAGGCTACAAAGAGCGCAACTGTTGTTTTCTTTGAAGCAAACGGAGCTGACGAGGGTGAGATATTAGTAACTAATAGCCCAGCTGGCTCAATGAAGTCAAACGCCGTATTTATTCCGGGCGAGATTGTTAAGACAATCGGCGCAAAGGATAGCGTTTGGTTCTACGTTTCCGACCCAGCAGGCTTAGAGCTTGTAGTTTTAGATGGTCATGGCTGTACCATAACTATTGACGGTGAGACACAGGATAGTGCAAATCCTATCACACTTGGCGAAAGTGGAAAAATATACGTTAAGGTGTCAAATACAACAAGCGACGACATTGTATTTGTAGCAGAGCTTTCTAAATAATATGTAAAAAGAGTGGTTAATTGCCACTCTTTTTTTTACCCAATTCCTTGACTAAATAATTGATTTCAGCCACACTTCCAAGGGTATTTGCTTGATTTATAAATCTATTTTGAGAGGGAATATCCATATTAAGAAATTCCTTGAAGGCGCAAGCGTTGTGGGCAAGCGCCATTTGAAGTGGAACACACATTTTTACGTAATTATTGTCCATTTTACTCTCCTTGTCAATATTATTTTTATCTTATGAGAAAAAATTATAAATGACAATAACTTGACAAAGTGGAAAAAATTGATTATAATACAAGGGAACTAAGTTGGATGGTTGCGCACTATCACGCCGAAAGGTAGTAGTGTGAGGAAAGTCCGTGCTTCACAGGGCAGGATAACTGATAACGTCAGCCGAGGGTGACCTTAGGGAAAGTGCAACAGAAAATTACCGCCTTTTTAAGGTAAGGATGAAAACGTGAGGTAAGAGCTCACGATACCCTATGGTAACATAGGGTAGGTGTAAACCCTATCCGAAGCAACACCGCATAAGAGAATTTTTATTTGCCCGATAAAGCCTAGCTATTCTCTTGGGTGGCACGCAATTTATTGCGGAGCCTTGTGGTGACACAAGGCAAAGATAGATGACCATCTTCAACAGAACACGGCTTATAGACTTAGTTCGTCTATATGGAACACACGAGCCTAAAGCTCGTGTTTTTCTTTGCTCCATACGTCGCAAAGCCCGTGTTCTGTGCCACGCAAAGTCGCATAGTCGATTAAGGACTTGAATAAAGTCAAGTCCTCACTCTCCTTGCTTTGTTCGAAACACTACGGTGAAAACAATACTCAATTGTTTTCACCTTGTGTTCAGCTTACAGACTTAGTTCGTCTATATGGAAAACACGAGCCTAAAGCTCGTGTTTTCTTTTTGCTCCTAACGTCGCAAAACCGTGTTCTGTACCACGCAAAGTCGCATAGTCTATTAAGGACTTTAAAAAAGTCATGTCCTCACTCTCCTTGC
>JAFTXZ010000012.1 GCA_017461385.1 Clostridia bacterium
TCTTAACTTAAAAGAATTTTTCTTAAGAGTTCCGTCTTTTGTACATTAGTTCTCTTTCAAAAACTTTTTTCTTAGTTCATTGTTCAATTTTCAAGGATCTTTTCGCTCTGCCTCTTTGACAGTGCTTTGCTATTATATCACTTACATTTTTATTTGTCAAGCCTTTTTTTCAAAAATTTTCAAATATTTTTTTAATAGGCTTATTCCAAACTAGATTAAAGCGACATTGCTAGTATTTTATCACTTTTTTGTTGACATGTCAAGTGTTTTTTACATTTTTGTCAAAGAAAAAAGCACTTGCCAAAAAAGGAAGTGCTTTTTCTTTTCCTCTTGTAATCACGACCACTAGCTTGACATTTAACCAAGCAAAGCTATCACAACAACAAGACTTCTTAAAAATCAACCATTGCTATTCCCTGCCATTTGGCAAGGCTATTGCATTTAGGTTACTGATTTTTAATAGAGTTTTCGTAAGATTCGATCATCTTCTTAACCATCTGGCCACCGATAGAACCTGCCTGCTTAGAGGTGAGGTTACCGTTATAGCCGTTTTGGTTAAGAGTTACACCTACCTCGCTAGCAGCCTGCATCTTGAATCTATCAAGAGCAGCCTTAGCCTCTGGTACTGTGATGTTGTTCTTAGACATAACAGAACTCCTATTCATTTAATATCTATATTATCGAGCATAGGCGATTTTACTTCAAATCGCCTAGTCAACAAGACAATTCAAAGTTCAATCTCAAACGCTCTGATATTATTATGAAGCAATAATACAAAAATATAATTGGCAATTTTAGTTATATAGCTTTCTTATATTAATAATGTAGAAAAGAAAAAATCGGGACCTGCCCGATTTTTCTTATTTTTTGTATTGAGTTATTTTTTTAATTTTGTTCATATCAAACTTGGGCTTTCTTTCGTAGGTATAAAGACCATTTACCTCTTGCTCTACATCGTAAAGCTGGGTATAACAAAAGCCACAGATATAGGGTGAGTCTACAAGCACTTTTGTTAGATATTCATATCTTTCAAAAAATTCCTCTTCTGTTTTAGGACCATTTCCATAGCCCCAGCCACCAACGCCATCTATATCCCATTGAATTCCACCGTATTCGCTAAGATAAAGTGCCATATCCTTATATTTTTTGGAATCCTGATATTTTGAAACCGATTCATGGCTCTTATCGTAGCGCTCTGCAAAATCCTCATACGTAGGTGCAAGGTAAATTTTTTCAAATTCTTCTTTTGTTTGAATATAGTCGTGCAGGTCGTATATATCGGAAACAACCTGATAGTTACCACTTGTGCCAACACAAGGACGAGTTGTATCCATTGCTTTCGTTGCGTGGTACATCGCTCTTACAAAATCGTCCTCCTGATGTCTGTTGTTATTATCCCAGGTTTCATTAAGTGGGCACCACCCAATAATTGATGGATGGTTAAAATCTCTTTCGATTTCTCTTTGCCATTCAAGCATAAATGGCGTCAATTGCTTCAAATCAGAAAGGTCAAGCCCCCAGTTGCCCGTTTCACCAAAAACAAGATAACCGAGCTTATCACAATGATATAAAAATCTTGGTTCAAAAACCTTTTGGTGTAATCTTGCGCCATTAAAGCCTGCATCAAAGGACAAATGAATATCCTTTTCGAGCTCCTCCTCTGTTTCTGCGGTATAAATACCCTTCTTATAGAAGCCTTGGTCAAGCACTGTTCTCAGGTAAAGCTGTTTTCCATTTAGAAGGTATGCATTTTTGCTAAAGGCTGTGCTTCTAATTCCAAAATAGCTCTTTACTGTATCCTTGCCGTACGTTAGCGAAAGGTCGTATAGTCTTCCCTTTCCAGCCTCCCACAAATGTAGCTCACTTAGCTTGAGCGTCAGACGTGAGATTCCCTCACTTAGCTTAGCCTCAGCCACGCCGACACATTTTCCCTTATAGCTTGCCTCTGCCTTAAAGCTACCATTTCCGATTGTATTAATTTCAAGCTGAACGCTTTTATCCTCAATTGATGGATAATATTTAACGGATTTTATGTAAGATTTTTCAACATACTCAAGCCACACGGTTTGCCAAATACCCGTGGTACGAGTGTAATCACATCCACAGGAATAATAAACCCTTGATTGCTTTCCTGCCGCCTTATTCTTTGTTCCTATATCAATAGCACATACTGTAATAGTGTTTTCCTTGCCCTTGCTTACATACTCAGTGATATCAACCTCAAATCCAACATAGCCACCGATATTATGATACACCTCTTTGCCATTTATATAAATGTAGCTTTCATAGTCAACTGCGCCAAAATGAAGAATCACGTTTTTATTAGTTTTCTTAATTTTGACCTTTTTGAGATACCAAACGCAATTCATAAAATCCTTGTTATTTATGCCCGAAAGCTCACTTTCCGGACAAAATGGGACAATGATTTTAGAGTCAAGCGATGATCTTTCGTAGAATTTTCTATCTCTGCCACTGACGCCATGGTCGATTTCAAACTCCCACTCTCCGTTTAGATTTACCCAGTCCTCTCTCTCGAATTGTGGATTGGGATGCTCTGGTCTTGGAATATACATATTTTTCTCCTCTATATCTTTTTTAATAGCTTGCTAACATACGTCGCCATAAGCTTTTTTGTTCCTACATTATCAAAAGCGATTTCATACATATAATCATTGCTCATCGGAGTGATGCCCAAAAGCGTGCCCTCTCCAAAGGTAAAATGCCTTACTCTATCGCCAATGGAATATAAAGTGATATCCTTTTTCTCTGGTTTTTTAGGTATACTAAAGCTACCTTGAGAGCTTGATTGCTGATATCTGGGATTGAAGCCACCAAAGCTAGCTACTCTTTCCTTTTGTATATCTAGATATTTTTCGTCAATTTCCTTAACAAACCTAGACAAAGGATTTCTTTGAGTCATATTGTATAGCATTCTTTCCTTGGCATGAGTGATAATAAGAATTTTCTTTGCACGGGTAATCGCAACATAGGCAAGCCTTCTTTCCTCCTCTATTTCACCAGGGGTGGAAATAGCCTGTTGACCAGGGAAAACTCCCTCCTCCATACCAGGTAAAAAGACAACCGGAAATTCAAGTCCCTTTGCACTATGTATAGTCATAAGAGTTACTGCATCTGCATCCTCGTCGTAGCGATCGATATCAGATATCAATGCAACCTCCTCAAGGAAGCCTGAAAGACTAGGCTCATCTGCATTTTCCTCATATTCTCTTACCGCCGTGCAGAGCTGTTCAAGGTTTTCAAGCCTTTCCTCCTCGCTTTGTCCCTTAGCTACAAGGTCTGCCTCATAGCCAGAGCGCTTAATAACCTCGCGAACGAAGCTTGTAAGGGTCATCGAATCCATATCAGCCTTAAGAGAATTTATTATTCCTGCAAAGGAAAGCATTCCCTTAGCGGCAATAGTTGGAATTGCCTTATAATATGTTGCGTTTTCTATTACCTCCATTGTTGGAACACCAAGCTCCTCGGCTATTTTTGCGCAAGCCTCAAAGGACGGATCTCCAATTTTTCGCGAAGGTACATTGATAATGCGCCTCAATCTCACCGTGTCGTTAGGGTTGTTTAGCACGGACAAATATGCGATTATGTCCTTAACCTCTTTTCTGTCATAGAAGCGAAGCGAGCCTAGCATTCTATATGGAATTCCACTTTTCGCAAATCTTGTTTCAAGATTCATCGATTGAGCATTAACACGATATAGGATTGCAAAATCCTTGTATTCAAGGTTCTTTTCCTTACGCAAGGAAACTATTTTATCAATGATATAATTTGATTCATCATTTTGTGTGTAATTTTCCTTGACAATAATCTTGTCCCCCGCCTCACTATCACACCACAGCTCCTTAACGTGCTTATGTGGGTTATTTTTTATTACAGAGTTTGCGGCGTTTAGTATGTTTGATGTGGAACGATAATTCTGTTCTAGCTTTACCACCTTAGCATCAGTATATTTACGGTCGAAGCTTAAAATATTCTCAATAGTCGCACCACGGAACTTATATATGCTTTGGTCATCATCTCCAACAACCATTACGTTTCTATAAAAATCTCCCAATAGGGAAACGAGTACAAATTGAGCCTTGTTTGTATCTTGATACTCATCGACTAAAACATATTTGAATTTGTTTTGATAAGATGCCAAAACATCAGGGTTCTCTTGGAGAATTTGAACTGTTTTCATAATAATATCGTCAAAGTCCAAAAGATTTGAGCTAGTAAGTCTTTTTTGATATAGCTCATAGATTTTAGCTATATTCTTGTACTTCTCGTCATTTCCTACGCTTTCACTATATTCCTCGGGTGTAATCAGCTTGTCCTTTGCGCTACTAATATGATTTATTACCGTCTTAATTGGTAAAAACTTTTCATCTATTTGCAAATCCTTCATACAAATAGAAATAGTCTTTTTGGAATCGTCAGCATCGCATATACCAAAGCCAGCACGATAGCCTGCAAGCTCACCATGCTTTCTTAAAATACGCATACAAACATTGTGGAAGGTGCCTGCCCAAATATCCTGAGCATCCTCCTCACCCAAAACCTTAGTAAGTCTTTCCTTTATTTCGTTTGCTGCCTTATTGGTAAAGGTGATTGCCAAAACGCCCCATGCCTTACAATTATCCTTTGTGAAAAGCTCTAGATATTGCTCTATCATTTCGTTTGGTAAGGAAATTGCATTTTCAAGGTCGCAAATAGAGTCTTCATTTATAAACTCAGGAATATCGTTTGAAAAATACGCATCGCCAAACCTTATGATATGAGAAATACGATTAACGAGAACTGTTGTTTTTCCACTTCCTGCCCCTGCAAGAATTAAAACAGGTCCCTTGACTGTGTAAATAGCCTCTCTTTGCTTTTCGTTGAGAAAGGAATAATATTTATCAAAAAGTGCCCTTTTTGCCTTCAAAAATCGATTATTTAATTCGTTTGTCATTTTACAACTTCCGTTTCTTTGCATTTATATTAGTATAACATACTACACTAAAAAAGTAAACTACAAAAAGAAAAAAAAGACGACTATTAAAGTCGTCTTTTTTTGGTGCCGGTGATCGGGGTCGAACCGATACGGTATCGCTACCACCGGATTTTGAGTCCGGCACGTCTGCCAATTCCATCACACCGGCTAAGTGCTATGATATTGTAGCACAGTTTTTTTTACTTTGCAATAGTTTTTTGAATTTTTTTGAAATATTATTTTTCTATTGTCTTTGTGGCTATAAGGTTGATTTTTTTACCTAAAACATTTTGAATTACTACCTCTTCAACATAGATAGGTGCCTCTAGCTCGAAGTTGGCAATCGCCTTCATAATTTCTCTTGTTTCCTCAAGTGAAATAGGCTTGTCCGTTCTAACAGGAAGAAGGCGACAAGCTTGACTTTTTATTTTAATTGTAGTTGTAAGCACGCACTTCATACCTGTTCTCCCTGTGTCCTTTTCTTTTTAGCTAAATCTCTTAAATAGTCAGCCACAAACTTCCCTGCCTTTTTTCCGTCTGTCATTACGTCTACTACGTCCGAGTGAATATAGCGAGCGTTTCCACAGGAAAACACACCCTCTATATTAGTCTCAAGCTTTCTTGAGGTTACAGGTCCGCGAGTTGCCCTTTTCATTTCAACTCCAGCTGAAAAAGCAACCTCATTTTCAGGAATAAATCCACATGAATATATCAAGGAATCGCATTCCAATATACGTCTTGTGCTTCTTATTGTCTTGCCGTTTTTATCTAGATCGGCAAGCTCTACTGCCTCAAGCCTCTCCTTGCCAAAAAGTCTAGTTACAGTTGTTCTTAGCTTCAACGGAATATTAAAGAAATCAAGACATTCAGATATATCTGCCTTGTCCACCTGTGGCTTGCTTCTTCTGTCGCAAACGCACAAAACGTTGCCCCCCTCAAGGGTAAGTCTTCTTGCTATAACGACTGCAAGGTCGGTGGAACCAACAACTATTGTTCTTTTTCCAGGGAGATATCCCTCCAAATTTACGAAACGCTGTGCAGTGCCAGCGGACATAACACCAGAAGGTCTTGTTCCTCCTATTGACAATCCGCCTCTTGACCTTTCACGACAGCCAGTTGCCAAAACAATAGCCTCTGCCTTTATTTTTTCGTACCCAATTTGAGGTGAAACCACTGTAATTTCTTTATTTTTATCAAAGGAAATTACTGTTGTATTAACTAAATAATTTATTCCACTGCTTTTTACCTTGTCGGCAAGCTGAGTAGCAAGCTCAGTTCCCGTTTTATTGCCCTTACCGAATCCTGTATGTATGCATAAATTCAAGGTACCACCGAGCTCCTCTTCTCTTTCGATAATGAGGATATCCTCAGCCCTAACGTCCCCCTTTAGTGCGTTAAGGGCGCAAACCAAGCCTGCCGGACCTGATCCTATTATTACTAATCTTTTGTCCATAGCTATTTCGTCCTTCCGCATAGAATGTGTGAATTTGAGGAAAATTTCTTTACCTCCTCAACGCTAATGTTCAGCTCACGAGCTATAATCTCTGCCACACGAGCCCTACAATAGCCCCCCTGACATCTTCCCATGCCAGCACGGGTACGCCTTTTTACCATATCGACGGTATGAGCAGGAATTGGTCGGTTAATGGCGTTTATTATATCACCCTCGGTAACCATTTCGCATCTACATACCATTTTTGCATAAGCAGGATCTCTTTGAATTGCTTTTTTGCGCTCCTCCTCTGTCATATCATAGAAAAGCTTGCAATTTCCATTTTTAGTTCTTGTTTTTATGTAGCTATCCTTTTCCTTAAGCTTCAGCCCAGCCTTTTTAAGAAGCTCAATAATGTATTCGGCAATTGCAGGAGATGAAGCGAGTCCAGGCGACTCAATACCTGCAGAGTGAATAAATTTAGGATATTTTTTAGATGCTTGAATATAAAAATCTCCACTTGTAGGTGTTGAGCGAACACCTGCAAAGGTAGTAATAACTGAGTCAAGATTTATTTCAGGCACCATTGTGCGAGCTCCCTGCGCAATTTCCTGCAAGCCCTCGATTGTTACACCTGTATCAGCCTTTGACTCAACAACATTTGCATTTGGTCCTACAATTATGTTGCCATCAACCGTTGGTGATACTAATATTCCCTTACCCTTTTCGCTAGGGGTTACAAATATGGTATGCTTAACTACCCCTGCCTCGCTTTTATCAAGAAGCATATATTCACCACGGCGAGGAATTATTTTGAACGGCAATGATTCAAAAATAAGAGCTGCTATCTCATCTGCGTAGAGTCCTGCGCAGTTAACGACATACTTTGAGGAAATAAGCCTTTCGCCCGCATACAGCATAAAGGTCTGTCCCTTTTTTTCAATTTTGTCAACCTTGTATTCAAAGAAAAACTCAACACCGTTTGTGCAGGCATTTTCACAGGTTGCGTAAGCTAAGTCGTAGGGGCAAACTATGCCAGCTGAAGGAGCGTAAAGGGCATATTTTGCGTTCTTTGATACATTTGGCTCCATTTCATGAAGTCTATTCTCATCAATTATTTCAAGTCCCTTAACACCATTTTTCTTTCCACGGACAAGTAGGCGATTCAAATGCTCAAGATCATTTTCAGAATATCCGATAACCAACGAGCCACACCTTTGATAGTGAACGCCCAGTTGCTTGGCAATAGGCTCAACCATCAAGGAGCCTTTTACATTAAGCTTAGCCTTCAGGCTTCCCTCTGCTGCGTCATAGCCAGCGTGGACTATCGCAGAGTTAGCACGTGTTGTTCCAGAAGCTACGTCAATTCCAGCCTCCAAAACAGCTACGTTTAGCTTGTATTTACTCAAATAAAATGCGCACATAGCGCCGACTATGCCAGCGCCAATAATTGCAACATCATAAACCTTATTTTTCATTATATCTCCATATCCCCTTGGGGATCTATACACTAGCAAAAATTCTTACGCAGGTGGTTTAATTTATCTGTTTCTTTGATATTTTACCACATTTTCTAATATTTTTCAACCTTTACTTGAATATGACCTTTTATGTATGTTAAAATGTAAAAAAACAAGGAGTATTTTTATGATAGATATAAGCAGACTTAGCACTCCCGCCCTTGCATATCTCGGCGATGCTGTTTTAGAGGTGCTTGTGCGTGAGGCTCTAATACTAAAGGGCTTTGAAAAGTCCTCAACTCTCAACAAGGAAGCGTTAAAATACGTAACTGCAGTAAATCAAGCCAAGGCCTTTTCAAATATTGAAGGTGTGCTTACAGAAAGCGAGCTTGGAGTTTTCAGGAGAGGAAAAAACTCCTCTCATCTCAATATACCTAAAAGTGCATCTCCAGCTGAGTACAAAATCGCAACCGGATTTGAAGCTATTTTAGGATTTTTGAAGCTTAATGGGGACAATAATAGAATAAATGAGATTTTTGCCCTAGCTTATCCCGATCTAAGTTCTTAATTTAGCAGAGTTTTACTCTGCTTTTTTTACAATTTACAAAAAGTTCATTTTATTTTTCTCACTTCATTATTGACATAAAATTCCTATGGGTTTATAATTGTTTTGTATTTTTTAAGGTGGTGATTTTTTGTTTTCTAATATTAAGATGCTTTCTAAAAGCATTGGACAATACAAGAAAAATGCTATACTTTCCCCTATCTTCGTTTTCTTTGAGGTTATTATGGAATGCTTAATCCCTGCCATTGCAGGTGAGCTTATTACCTTTATTCAAAACGGAAATGAAAAGCTAAGTGAGCTGTTTATTACTAAGTGGATTATTGAATTGGTTCAAGGAAAATTTGGTGTTGATAATACAACTCCAGTTATTGTAACTATATGCCTCGTGCTTGTTGCACTTGCTATGCTTTCCTTATCGTTTGGTGCACTAGCAGGAGTACACTGCTCTCGTGCTTCCTGTGGATTTGCGAAAAATCTTCGCGCAAGCCTTTTCAATAAATCTCAGGATTTCTCGTTTGAAAACATAGACAAATTTTCTACATCAAGCCTTGTTACACGTCTTACAACCGACGTAACTAACGTGCAACAATCCTTTATGATGATTATAAGAACTGCTATTCGTTCTCCGTTTATGTTTATCTTCTCAATTATTATGGCTTTTTCCGTTGGTGGACAGATGGCTTGGATTTTCGTTATAGTTGTTCCTATCTTGCTTTTCACATTAATTATGGTAGCGAAAAATGCAATGCCTATTTTCAAAAAGGTATTTAAGAAATATGATACATTAAATAGCTCTATTCAAGAAAACGTTGCTGGAATGAGAGTTGTAAAATCCTTTGTTCGTGAGGACTACGAAAAGGACAAGTTCTCCCGTGCCTCCGACGACGTCCGTGCCGACTTCACAAGGGCAGAAAAAATTCTTGCGCTGAATGGTCCTGTAATGCAGCTTTGCATGTATTCACTTATGGTTGGAATTTTGTTCTTTGGTTCTAAAATCCTTATTTCATCTGGTGGTACTGCATTTGAAATAGGTAATTTTTCCACCCTTTTGACCTATGGTATGCAAACCCTTATGAGCCTTATGATGATTTCTATGATTTTCGTAATGGTTACTATGTCTGCAGAAAGCGCAAGACGTATATGTGAGGTTCTTAATGAGGAAACTACTATAAAGAATCCTGAAAACCCAATCACCTCCGTTGAAAATGGTGATATAGAGTTCAAAAACGTTTATTTCAAGTATGCACAGCGTGCAGAAAAGCATGCTCTTTCTAACATCAATTTGTCTATTAAGTCCGGTCAAACCGTTGGTATTATCGGTGGTACTGGTAGTGCAAAATCAACGTTAATTCAACTAATACCTAGACTTTATGACGTAACTGAAGGTCAAGTGCTTGTTGGCGGAATCGATGTTCGAGATTATGACGTGGTTGCACTACGTGATGCGGTTAGTGTTGTTTTGCAGAAAAACGTTTTATTCTCTGGCACAATCAAGGAAAACCTTCGTTGGGGAGATGAAAATGCAACTGATGAGGATATGATTCGTGTTTGTAAGCTTGCTTGCGCTGACGAATTTATTCAAGGCTTCCCAGACAAATACGATACCTATATTGAGCAGGGTGGCACAAACGTATCAGGTGGTCAAAAGCAACGTCTTTGCATTGCAAGGGCTCTTTTGAAAAAGCCTAAGATCCTTATTCTTGACGACTCCACAAGTGCTGTTGATACAAGAACCGATGCGCTTATCAGAAAAGCATTTATGGAAGAAATTCCTAATACCACAAAGTTAATTATTGCTCAAAGAATTTCAAGCATTCAGGACGCTGACGTTATCATTATACTTGATGATGGTAAAATTAATGCAATTGGAAATCACGAGTCCTTGCTTGAGAGCAATGATATTTATAAGGAAATTTACACCTCTCAAACTAAAGGCTCAACTAGCCCTGTCGGCGATACAAAAGGAGGTGCGAACTAATGAATAAGCCTGTTAAAAACCCACGTGGACCTGTTATGGCGCGTCCACATAAAAAAGTTAAAAAGGGTACCTTTACGAGGTTTATGAAGCTTCTCTTCTCCTTCTACAAGGGTCCTCTAATTTTAGTTTTAGTATGTATTATTTTAAGTGCTGTTGCAACAGCTTGTCCATCCATTTTCCAAAGAGAGGTAATTGATACCGTTTCCGAGGCAATTAAGGGATTGATTAATGAAAACAAGACAGCGCAAGAGATGATGGATGCTTATTTTCCACACATTTCAACAACCGTTTTAATACTTGCTTCTATTTACTTGGTAGGCTTGCTTAGTGCCTTTATTCAAACAAGGACTATGGCTACTATAACTCAAGGCTCTCTTCACAAGTTTAGAACCCTGATGTTTGGAAAAATGCAAAAGCTTCCTATTAAATATTTTGACACTAATGCACGTGGTGAGATTATGTCTCGTTACACCAACGATATCGATGCATTAAGACAGCTAATTTCCCAGTCTATTCCTCAGGTTATTACTACTGTAATAATTCTTTTAACTGTTACAACAATGATGCTTATTATGAGCTTTTGGATGGCGCTTGTTGTTATTGTTGGTGTTATTGCTATGACCGTAACCTCTAGAATAATTGGTGGTAGTGGCGCTAAGCACTTTAGACGTCAGCAGGAGTCTCTTGGTGATGCTGAGGGCTACATCGAGGAAATGATAAACGGTCAAAAGGTTGTTAAGGTATTTAATTTTGAGCCAAAGAGCAAAAAGCGCTTTGATGAGCTTAACTCTACCCTTTGCAAGCATGCTACTATGGCTAATACGAGAGCTAACACTCTTATGCCAATTATGAATAATATTGGTCATATTCTTTATGCTGTTTTAGTTTTCGTTGGCACACTTTTGATAGGTCAAAACAACCTTTCACTTGAAACTATTTTTACTGGTCCTGCTCTATTTACAATCGGTACTGCTGTCGCATTCCTTGGTCTTTCTAAGCAGTTCACAAACAACGTTTCTCAGCTTTCGCAACAGGCAAACGCAATTATAATGGGTCTTGCAGGCGCTGAGCGTGTGTTTGAGCTTCTTGACGAGGAGCCAGAGGTTGACAATGGTTACGTTACATTGGTATATGCAACAGAGGATGAAAACGGTAATATTATTGAATCTGAAAATCACACTGGCATGTGGGCTTGGAAGCATCCACACGGAGATGGCACTGTTACCTACACTAAGTTAACCGGCGACGTAAGACTCAACGAGGTTGACTTTGGTTATGTTGAGAACAAAATTGTGCTCCACGACATCTCAATTTATGCAGAGCCTGGACAAAAAATTGCATTCGTTGGTGCAACCGGTGCTGGTAAAACAACTATTACCAATCTAATTAATCGTTTCTACGATATAGCAGATGGTAAGATTAGATACGACGGAATTAATATTAACAAAATAAAGAAGGACGATCTTCGTCGTTCACTTGGTATTGTTCTTCAGGACGTAAACCTCTTTACCGGAACGGTTATGGATAATATTAGGTATGGTAAGCTTGATGCTACTGATGAGGAATGCATTGAGGCAGCAAAGCTTGCGAATGCTCACGGCTTTATAAAAATGCTACCTGATGGCTACAACACTATGCTTACAGGAAGTGGAAGCGGTCTTTCACAGGGACAAAGGCAACTTATTTCAATTGCTCGTGCAGCTGTTGCTGACCCACCCGTTATGATTCTTGATGAGGCAACATCTTCAATTGATACAAGAACTGAATCTATTGTTTCAGCAGGTATGGACTCACTTATGAAGGGACGTACAGTATTTGTAATTGCTCATAGACTTTCTACGATTAAAAACTCAAATGTAATTATGGTGCTCGATAAGGGCAGAATCATTGAGCGTGGCTCCCACGACGACCTTATTGCACAGAAGGGCAAATATTATCAGCTTTATACCGGCGCCTTTGAACTTGATTAAAAAAAACGAGCCTTTGCTCGTTTTTTTATTTATTTTCCTCGTAGATGGCAAGCTCCATGTCCTCTCCTATTCTTTCAAGAACATCCTTTTCTAAGCTTCTTGCATCATCAAAATAATCAAAAAGCTCCTTATCGAAGATCGCTACTACCATTTTTCCTGAGTAAATACCCAAGGTTGCTATCGGAAGCTCTATATGATATGTGTACAGTAAATTATCTAAATCCATATTGCATACGTTTTTTGAATAGACTAAAATAAACTTATCTAAGCTACTATTTATCTTTTGCAGTAGATCTCTTGTAGTATTGGTTGATTCTCGCAACAAGCATAAAACGGATATTTGATTATTCTCGTAGTATAATTTTAGCTCACGAGAGATTAGGTTGTCCTTATTTTCTGTAAAAACTATAAATTCATCATAACCATATGATACAAAATACTCAATTACATCTTTTGTATCCTTTTGTGTGTCCTCTTTTAATTTTAATACAATTTTCATTTCACTTCTCCCTTCTTATGTAGTATTTGCCAAAAAATTGAAAAATATTCCTACTTTTTATATTATTATTTATTCATTTGCACAAGTGTTCATATATAAATAAAAAAATTAAAAACACCTTAGTTTTTAGGTTATATCCTAAAATTAAGGTGTTTTTTTATTATTTTCTCTTAATTATAGCAATTACAACGCAAGCAGATGCGACAACAACGGCAACAATAGCTACTATTGACACTATAATCAAGGCAGGATTTATATTTGGCTGTGCAGATGGTGGTTCGTTAGGTGACGGAGGGTCATTCAGTACCCTTTGTCTTACGGTAACTTGACAATCCCATTCCTCAGCAAGCCAATTTGCACGTTTTTCAATATGATTGCACAAATAACCAATAACAGTTTGATTTGTGTTATTAACTCCATCTGAATAAGCTTCTACAAAATTGAACACAGGAGCACTTTGCCATCTATCATAGTGTGTGCCATCAAAATATGTTGGCCAACAGCTATAGTCGTAGCTTTTCCATCTCATTCTTTCCATGTTCACTGAAGCGCCAATTTGGTCTAGCTGTTTATCAATGAATCCACCTGCATCAAGCATATCAAAAATATCATCGTACAGCTTTGCAAAGGTGCTAGTAACCTTTTGATTAAATTCCTGCTTTGCGCACAGACCTGACCATATACTTCTGTTTCTAGCCCAATAACCCTCAGAACTTGATGCACCATTCTTATGGATGTTTCCAAGGGTATTATCACAGTCCCAAAGCGGTCCCTTTACTATTTTTGAAAGCTCTCCATTTTGGTCCCAATCCTTGTAAAAATACATACTAGACGAGCCTGCATCATAATTACGTGAAAGCTCAGCAATTATGTAGGCGTAAACAAAGCTATCAACATCTATATATTCGCTATAATGCTTTCCAAGTCTGTTTTTGCCAGTTTGGGACATAATTGCCTCTTCCATTTCTGCAAACAAGGTTGCTATGTACTCAACCTGCTCCTTAGACGCTTTTTCGGGAGATTTAATTACGTAGTGGCTATTATTCTCAGTTACAAAATAGCAAAGCTCGTTTTTATAGTAGTTATTATCAAGCTCAATAAGGTATCCGCCTGTAATATCCGACGGATTTGTAATTCCATTTACATATCTATATTCAGTCAAAATTGTATTATTTATAAGATCTCCCGACGTAACGGCTATTACCTCATCGGAAAAGCTTGGATTTAATAGCTCGGTTTCCTCTTCTAAATCCCTTATATTTACTCTGCCATTGTCAATTTCAACCTTTTCACAGAGCAAATACACTCCATAGTATTCACCATCAAGGTATAGATCAACGCTCTTGAAATCACACATATCCATTCCAAGAATATTTGCAATTTGATACATTATGCTGTTACGAATAAGTGATTGGTCAAGGTAGTTTGCAAGCAAAATCCATTGTCTGTCATTTGACATTTCAAAAAGAGGTGCCTTATGTCCTAGCTTTATAGCAAAGGGCTTTTTGGCATAGCTGTTTGTGGTGTTACCTCTTACCTTGATTTCACTTAGCTCGTCAGCCCCATCAGTATATTCAACCGTACCATCCTTATTAAGAATAATAATTTGTGTGCTTTCATCCTTATCGTTGTCTCGAACAATGGCTTGTCCACCCTTGCTTGTGGATACATGAACGCTTGGCAAGCTTGATGCAAAATAAAATCTTAGTTTTTTCTCATAGCTTCCAAAAAACACAGATAAAGCATAGCACTTGGCACCTGCTTCATCAGTTGATTGGTATTCTGTTAAATCAAAGGGGGTTTCCTTATCAAGTGGAACTTTTTCCCCATTTTGATCAATCATTACAGAGCCAGAATAATTAAAACTCACAGCTTGAGGAGTTACGCAGGATGGCAAATAAAATACGCCGTCTAGCTCCTCAATTTCAATATTATTTCCTACATCTATGCTTATAGGACTGGCACTGCAAAGCATTGCCAGGGAAATAATTGACACAAGCAAAAAAAGCGTAATATATAATCCTTTTTTCATCATTCCTCCTCTTCGCCAAAGCGTACAGAAAAATAATCCCTATCAATCGTTAAAACTAAATTATAGAGAGGATTTATTCCTTGAATTTGCCTTGTAAGCTCATCGCAAATAAATTTATCAGTAAGCTTACATTCATTAGCAACGCTTACGTCAAATAAAACGTTTGTATGTGTAATTCCCTTTACAATTCTAAAGTCATGCATAGAAATTGGTGTAGAATACTCACCACTCAGGGCAGAAATAATATCCTGCACCTTGTGTCTTAGCTCATTAGTTTCCTCGTCTGTTATAGAAACTGGATCCATGTGAATTACTAAATTTATGCCGTCCTTAAGAAAATCTGCTTCAATATTATCCATAAGGTCGTGAGAGTGCATAATTTCTCCGTCCGCATCAATTTCCACATGAACAGTTACGAAGCATCTATTCTCACCATAAGAATGGATTACAAGGTCGTGTATACCTAAAACCCCTTCATAATCCTTAATTCTGCTAACAATAGAATTAATAAATTTGTCATCTGGAGCTTCGCCTATCAGCTTGTTTGCCGTTTCAATAACAAGCTTAATGCCCATTATAATAATGTAAATGGCAATCAAAATACCGACAATTGAATCTGTATAAACAAAGCCAGTGTATTTTGTAACAAGCATTCCAGCGACAACTGCGCTGGTGGCAAAAACGTCACCAATGCTATCAAGAGCACTAGCCTTTAACGTATCGGAATTTATATGCTTTCCGAGTCTTGTGAAAAATATGGCTACTATCAGCTTTACCAAAATGGTACAAGCCATGATTATTATTGGTACAAGGGTATACTCCTGCGCCTGTTGAGGAGTTATTATATTTTCCACCGAAGAAATAAGTGTTTCAAGTCCAAAAAAGCTAATGAAAATAGCTATAATCATGGAGCTGATATACTCCATTCTTGCATGACCATACGGATGGTCCTTATCGGCAGGCTTTCCAGACATTGTGTATCCTACAACGGTAATTACGTTGGTACCTGTGTCTGATAAATTGTTAAGTGAATCTGCAATTATAGAGATGCTCTTAAACAAAATTCCAAAAATAATTTTAACTGCGAATAGTAAAATATTTGCAATAATGCCCACTATACCTGCAAAGCGCCCGATATGCACTCGCACCTCGGGCCTTTGTGGTTGATCATAATTCTTAATAATTTTATTCAACATATTACTCCTAGCTTATTTTGGATTTTCATCCTTTATAGCTATAAGCTCCTTAGCATAAGGCAATGACATAATCCAATCACACAAGGTGTGCCACTCATCGAGCTTATGGTGCTTTCTTGCATAGTATATGTTAATAAGTGTCTCGTAGTTCAAGGTACAAGTTCTCATTTGATTATAGCTAGATGGTAATAGCTGAATCATATCGTACCAAAGCCTCTTGTCCCCGGTTTCTACAAACTCAACTCTTACATCCTCAAGATATTCGATTACCTCGTCAAGAATATCAAGAGCTGGATCGCTCATCTTTTCACAGCTAAAGTCCATTCTCTCAAAGGGCTTTGCGTGAATTTTATGCATAGTTGAGGTTGAATTAGCAACAGTAGCCACCTTATAGGTGTCGTACTCCTTCCACCAGTATAATGGTGCTGTAATATCAACAGAAACAAATACCTGACGAAGATATTTTCTGTGGTCTGAGCCTGCCTTAGCTAGCTTTTTAGCAAGGCTTAGGTCGTTAGGACCGAGAACAAAATTACCATTTTCATCGTAATAGCTATCCATTTTAGCCCATGAATTCATAGGATTTCTAGCACCACGAATAGCATTTTCCAAATTCATTACTGAGTATCTTTCAATTTTAATCATAATAGCCTCCAAAATGAGTTAATGAGTATGTTATCATATATAATTTTATATGTTATTATGGCTTTTGTCAAGATTTATTTTTTGTGTATAAATAAGGCTAGATGGGCAAATAATACTCTTGCAATAAAATTTTGAAAGGACAAAATAAAAATGGAAGAAAACGAAAACAAGAAAAACGCTAGGACCTTTTATTTAACCCTAGCGGTAATTATGGCAGTAGTTGTGTTGCTTATCATTTCAACTACAATTGCAAGAAGAAACTTACCTGGTACAGACAACGGAATTGATACAAGCTCAGGATTACAAAATGACACTCAAACAGGAACGAATGATAATCTTTCAGACACTCTACCAGAATTTTTGCTACCTATCAGTGAAGAAATCGGTGTAGATTTCAGTGATAGCATTCCAGTATTCTCACAGACAATGAACGACTATAGAACTCATACTGGCGTGGATATTATGGCTAGTCTAGGCACAGAGGTTGTAGCAGTGGCTGATGGTGTTGTTACACGAGTATGGGATGACCCATTTATGGGCACTTGTGTTTCTATTGAGCATTCAGGTAATGCTGTAAGCGTTTACAAAAATCTTGACCCAGAGGTTAAGGACGGCATTATTATCGGCGCTAGCGTAAAGGGTGGCGACGTAATTGGTGCAGTTGGCGAAAGCGCAATGAACGAGCTTGCAGAGGAGCCTCACCTACACTACGAGCTCACAATTAACGACAAGCCAGTTGACCCTAAGGAGCATCACAAGTTTCCAAACAATAGTGAGGAAAACAAGGAAAACTCTGAACAATAAGCACAAAAAAGCCGACACTGTGTCGGCTTTTTGATAAAAAGGGCTAAGCAACTTGCTTAGCCCTTTAATTTTATGCCCAACGCATGCCTGTTGGCTTCTCTTCCTTAATCATAACCTTATCAAGGAATTCAACAGCCTTCTTTAAGCCCTCATCAATTGTCATTAAGCTATCCTCATGCTCAATTGAAAGAACCTTATCATAACCGCATAGACGAAGATTGGAAACAAAAGCTCTCCAAAACTCCTCGTTGTTACCGTAGCCAACTGTACGGAAAATCCAAGAACGATGGATTTCATCACCATAGTGCTTAGTATCAAGAACTCCGTTAACGGAGGTGTTAGCCTTATCTACCTTTGTATCCTTTGCGTGAACATGGTAAATTGCACCCTCAAGAGCTCTTATAGCCATTACTGGATCAATTCCTTGCCAAATCAAGTGAGATGGGTCAAGGTTTGCACCTATAACGTCACCTACTGCATTTCTTAGCTTAAGTAGAGTTTCTGGGTTATATACACAGAAGCCAGGGTGCATTTCAAGAGCAATCTTTGTAACGCCGTGTGCCTTTGCGAATGCAGTTGCTTCCTTCCAATAAGGAATCATAACATCGTTCCATTGATAGTTGAGTGTCTCAAGGAAATCATCTGGCCATGGACATGTTACCCAGCTTGGAAGCTTCGCATCGGGGTCAGAGCCTGGGCAACCAGAGAAGGTAATGATTGTATCAATACCGAGCTTTTCAGCCAAAAGGATAGTATTTCTCATATCCTTATCAAATTGCTCTGCAATAGCCTTATTTGGGTGAATTGGGTTACCATGTGTAGCAAGAGCGCAAATTTCTACGTCGTACTTCTTAAAAGTAGCCTTGAACTCCTCAAGAGCCTTCTCATCCTTCAAAAGCTTTTCAGGATCGCAGTGATCCTTGCCTGGATATCCACCTGCTCCAATTTCAACAGAATGAACGCCTAAGGATGAAATAATTTTTAGTGCCTCATCGAGAGATTTGCTTCCGTATAGGTTAGCTAAAACTGAAAGTTTCATAATTTTCTCCTAAAATTCTTAGTAATATGGAGATAGGAAACACAGACGTGTTCCCTACCTGAATTTGATCAGTTAAAGTAGTGTGGCTTGCCTGTCTTAGCAGACTCGTAAATACCCTCAAGAATTTGTGTTACGCAATAAGCCTGCTCTGGAAGAACTGTTGGCTTTGTACCATTGATAACAGCCTCAATCCACTGCTTAGCCTCTTGTGCGCCTGGGTCGTAGCTACCTGCATCATAGAATGCAACGCCCTTGCCATCAAGATTAGGTCTTGTTTCATACATATTGTTGTGCTTAACGCCATTGATTTCAAGAACGCCCTGATCAATCATCCTAGCGCCTGCCTTTGTACCACAAATAGTTGTACAACCCTCCTTGGTTTCTGTCATATTGATTGCCCAAGAGGACTCAAGAACAATTGTAGCACCATTTTCCATTACGATAAAGCCAAAAGCACTATCCTCAACGGTGAACTCCTCAGGCTTCCACTGTCCAAATACGTTAGCAGACTCCTTTTGGTCATTAAGCTTATGATATGTAGTACCAACACAATATTTTGGCTTATAGTTATCCATTGTCCAAAGGGTTAAGTCAAGTGCGTGTGTTCCAATGTCGATAAGTGGACCGCCACCCTGCTCATATTCGTTAATAAATACGCCCCATGTAGGAACCGCGCGACGGCGAAGAGCTGTTGCCTTAGCGTAGTAAATGTCGCCAAACACTCCGTCCTCTGCTTCCTTCTTTAGATAAATAGCATCTTTTCTTTGTCTATTTTGATAGCCAATTGTAAGCATTTTGCCTGTACGATTAGCCGCATCAACCATTTTCTTAGCTTCCTCAGCATTGATAGCCATTGGCTTCTCACACATAACGTGCTTACCTGCCTCAAGAGCATCAACTGTAATGAAGCTATGGCTTCTGTTTGGTGTACAAACGTGAACTACGTCGATTGTTTTATCCTTTAAGAGCTCCTTATAGTCCTTATAAACCTTTGCGCCCTCACAACCATACTTTTTAGCTGCTTCCTCTGCTCTTTCAACAATGATATCACAAAAGGCAACCATTTCAACCTGGCTAACCTTTTTTAGTGAAGGCATGTGCTTTCCGTTTGCAATTCCTCCACAACCAATGATACCAACTCTTACCTTCTTTTCCATTATTCATTCCTCCGAACAAATTATTAGTGTTGTGTACTACTCGTACAAGGAAATTTTACCATATAACACAAGTATTTTCAAGCATTTTGAAAAAATAATTATATTATTTTTGTATGGCTTGTAACCAATACCCCGTTGCTTGTATTTACGACTCCGTAATAGCCCTCATGACCCACGCTCCCCGGATTAAATATATGAATTGAGCTTCCTTCAACCTCTATAATATCATCGGCAATTTGATGAGTATGACCGAAAAATACTGCATCGGCACCTAGGTCATAGGCTTTTTTTGCAAGAGCCTCGTATCTGTTGCTAGGTGGGTACAGATGGCTATGAGTTATTAGTATTTTTATGCCATCAATTGAAACCACGCGTTCATTTGGCACAGAGCCACAAAACAAATCGCAATTGCCCTTTACCTCATAAAGGGCGATATTTGTGAAATAGTCTTTTAGATAATTAAAATCAACGATCCCATCCCCTAAGAAAATTACTGCATCAGTATTATTCTTATGAAGCTCAACGGCTCTGTACATTTTGTCAAGCTTACCGTGGGAGTCAGAAAAAACTAGGATTTTCATAGTATTTCTCCTGTGTCCAAATTCTTTAGTCCATCATACCATAAAAATAGCGAGAATTGGAGGTTTTTATGAAAATTGATAAAAAAACTATTGATTTACTATTAAAGCTAAACGACGATCAGCTTTGGAGTGCTATCTCACACGTTGCAAAAAAAAGTGGTAGCTCTACATTTAGCAATATGGAAAGACCGAAGGATATGAGTAAAATCAGAGCTTTGCTTTCCTCCTTAACAGATGAGCAAATAAATCAAGCTATAAGGGCATTTAAGGAGAGCAAGAAAAATGATTGAGGGAAGCTTTGAGGAAATGCTATCCTCTGTAACAAGCAACAAGGAGCTAATGAGCAAAATTTCTCAGATTGTAGATAACAAAAATGGGGAAATTAGCGACACTCTTCCAGACGTTTTGGCTCTGTTAAGCAAGCATATTGATAAAAAAGACGACGGAGAGCAAAATAATTTACAGTCTGTGAAAAGTAAGACGGATAGCGATGACAGGGAGGCAATTAGTTCTGGCATTTTGGATAATGGCATGGTTAAGCTAATATCTTCCCTCTGCAAAGAGATTTCTAAAAGCTCAAAGCTACTTTTGGCTATTAAGCCCTATTTAAGCAAAGGAAGGCAGGATACGATTAGCACGATACTAAAGCTTTCATCGCTTTCTAGCGTACTAAATTTGTTGGGGTAAGTGCTTATGTTTACAAGATATAACGAGATTACCGTGCCAAAAAATTACAGTGGCACGAGATTTACAGAAAACGAGATTGAAACTAAAACTCACAGAGGCAGTATAGTGGGTGGGAGCTCCTCTACTCCACCGAGCAATCCTAAGTCTTATGAGGAAAATTTCGATACTCCTCCTAATATTTCATCAGTTCCAGAGGAAAGCAGTCCCGTAATTGATGAGGGTGAAATATTTAATGAGGAAAATGAAAATTACATAGAAGAAGCCTCCCCAAAGGCTGGGAAGGCTTTTGAAGGCACTGATATTTTAAGTGAATTTAAGTCGGGATTGAATGGACTTTTCTCCCACTTGTCAAAGGACGATTTGCTCCTTGTTGGACTTATTCTTTTGCTCTCCGATAAAGGAGGGGAGGATAGCTTTTCGCTTATGCTTATGCTGTCCCTATTGTTATTATCAAAGTAGAGCTTATCAATAGACATACAAGTCTAAATATTGCTTTGTAAGCTCCATTATTGTGTCGAACAGCATCTCGGTGCTTAGGCTTGCCTCTTGAACGTTACCTATTGGTAGATAATACTTTACAACAAGCTGTTTGTTTTCAATAAACAGCTTGTTTTTAATTCCGTACTCTTTGCATAAGCATTCCAGATAATTATATCTTACGTTTATTCTCGGGTACAATTCAAGCAGTTCCTGTGCTTGTAGATTATCAATTATCGAGGTGTGAACACGATAGGCTGCTATACAATCTACATCGTTTTCCTCCACGCTGATAGAAATAGGATTTACAAACTCAATTTCGTTTATTATTCCCAAGGTGATAGCATTTATAATATCCATAATTCCACGTGAAATCAACGTTGTTTCTCCATTTCTTGCCTTTAATGTAAAGGTTCTATATGCAAAACGAACGTCGTGCAAAAGAGCCTTTATTACATCATGATAATAGTGCTCTAGATTTACACTGTCAGTATGTTTTGTAGCAAGAACACCGTCAAGGGTTTCCATGACTCTTTTGTCCTTTTCGCTATCTGGCTCCTTTATTGCTTCCAGGAAGTCATTTTCCACTTGAAGTAGCAAGGAAACGTCCTCTGGTTCAGTAAGAGACGGACTTTTGAAGCCATCTATTAGCTCCTCATCCTGCTTGTTATTTTGATAGTAAACGGAGCCATCCTTGTTTAGAACAAAATCTAGCTCATTTCTTTTGTCTTTGTTTTTCATACTATTTTCCTTTAATTTATTGCTTTTTTATCTTCTTTATGTTAAAATTAATTATCACCCTAAGGAGGTATGATATGGAAGCGAAATCTAATGGCTTTGTTATGCTTACAAAATTGATTGAAGAGTTCAAGCTTATGAGCATTTACTCTCCAGAAAATCTTGCTGATATTAAAATCACTCGTGCTGAAATACACCGTCCCGGTCTTCCCTTGACAGGCTTCTTTGATTATTTTGACCCAGAAAGAATTCAAATTATGGGTCGTGTAGAAACAATTTATCTTGAAAAGCTCTCCCAGAAGGAAAGATACGAAAGAATCCGTGCCTTTATGGAAAAAAAGCCAGTTTGCATAATTATTGCAAGAGACTTGACACCTTTCCCAGAAATGGTCGATATGGCAAAGGAATTTAATATTCCTTTCTTTACCACCACAATTTCCACAAACAGCTTCGTTTCCTCACTTATCGCTTCTCTTTCAGTTCACCTTGCTCCTACCATTACGCGTCATGGTGTTTTGGTCGAGGTTTATGGCTTAGGTATTCTAATGCTAGGTGATAGTGGAATTGGTAAAAGTGAAACTGCCATCGAGCTTATAAAAAGAGGTCATCGCTTGATTGCTGACGATGCCGTAGAAATAAGCAAGGTATCAGAAAAAACCCTTGTCGGCAAAGCCCCTGAAATCATTAGATACTATATGGAGCTTCGTGGAATTGGTATTGTTGATATTCGTAGAATTTTTGGTATCGGTTCTGTTAAGGAAACCGAAAAAATTCAGCTTATCGTTAAGCTTGAGCCTTGGGTTGAGGGCAAGCTATACGATAGAATGGGTCTAGAAAACGAAAATTACAACCTTTTAGGCATTGATATTCCATCCATCACAATTCCTGTTAGACCTGGTAGAAACCTTGCAGTAATACTCGAAATTGCGGCTATGAATGCAAGATTAAAGCTACAAGGCTACAACACTGCTGAGGAATTTAACAAAAAGCTCGAACAAATTTATAAAATGTAATTATAAAACAAAGGGTCTGTCATTTAGTTGACAGACCTTTTTTGTTCTTTTGTTTTCACTAGAAGAAGCTTTAGCTTTTAGTTGATAAGCCCTTTTTGTTGTCGTCTTCTGCTGGAACATATTCAAGTATATCGCCAATTGAACAATTCAATGCATAGCAAATTCTTGCTAGAACGTCAGTATCTATCCTAGTAACTTGATTTCTGCAATATTTATTAATTTGTGTGCGTTCCATTTCAGCCACATGAGATAATTTATTTTTACTGATTTCGTTCTTTTCAAGATATTCTTCTAATTTTACTACAATTTTTCCTACCTTATTCATAAATACTACCACCTAAATTTAATTAACTAAGTTTAGTATATACAAGTTGCAGGGAAAAAGTAAGATGTAAGAAGTTATGTGCAACTTCTTACATCTAACTTCTTACATCTAACTTCTTACACCCCCCTAACAAAAAAAACATGGCTAAAAGGCGATGTATAAAGTATGTGCTAGGGTTTAATTTGTATAAAAAAAGCAAGGCTTGGAATAATCCAAGCCTTGCTTTTTTATTTAGCATTGTCCTTTAAGCACAGGTTTATGCTATGAATATACGAAATTGTCCTTTAAGCACAGGTTTATGCTATGAATATACGAAATTGTCCTTCAAGCATTAGTTTATGCTATGAATATTTAGAATCGTCCTTCAAGCATTAGTTTATGCTATGAATATGTGGAATTGTCCTTTAAGTATTGGTTTTTATGCTTCGGTTATGTGGAATAGCCTTGATGGATATGTAAAGAAATCATAAGGAATCTTGAAGCCTATGTTCATAAGGGCTGCTCCACTGTATACTTGCTCCTCGCCATTTATTCTGTACCACTTATCCTCGTTAAGTCCCTTAACTCTTAAAAATTCGGGAGCTGTTGCTGCATCCGTCTCATATCTTACTGTACAAACAAGCGCCTCACTACCATCGGGTTTTACGGTTTCCCAAGCGCAAAACAGACTTTCTTCAGGGGTAAATGGAGATAGCAGACGATAATAGTCTCCTCTTTGAATTAGCTCGTAATATTTCTTAAATTCCTCAATTTGACGGGCAATCTCTGCCTTTTCCTCATCAGTCATTTTTGTAACGTCAAGCTCAAGTCCGTAGGTTCCAAAGTATGCAACGTTTCCTCTTGTTTTAAGAGGTGTAATTCTTGCGTTTTGGTGGTTTGGACAGGTAGAAACGTGAGCTCCCATGGCTGAAACCGGATACGCAAACGAGGTTCCATATTGAATTTTCAATCTATCAATGGCGTCAGAGTTGTCACTGGTCCATACCTGTGGCATATAATATAGCATACCACAGTCAAAGCGACCTCCACCACCTGAGCAGCTTTCAAATAATATATCGGGATATTGTGTTGTAATTCTTTCAAGCAGATCATATAAGCCAAGCACATATCTATGGTAAACCTCGCCTTGCTTTTCTGCCGGCAAATCAATGCTATAAAGGTCTGTTATGTGTCTATTGAAGTCCCATTTTACATAAGAAATATTTGCACTATCAAGAACCTTTACCAATTGGTTATAAATGTTATCTACTACTTCCTTGCGTGAAAAATCAAGCACATATTGTTGTCTTGAAATCTGTGGGGCACGATTTGGCATTTTGAAGGCATAGTCAGGATGTGCACGGTACAGGTCACTATCCTCTGAAATACACTCAGGCTCAAACCAAATACCAAACATCATACCCTCATTATTTATTCTTTGTGATAGCTCCATAAGAGTGCCCTGAAGCTTATTTTCGTTTGGACTCCAGTCACCGAGTGCACACCAGTCGTTATCTCTTGCTCCAAACCAACCATCATCCATAACGAACAGTTCAACGCCCATTTTCTTAGCCTCATGCGCCATAGCTACAAGCTTATCGGCATTAAAATCAAAATAGGTGCCCTCCCAGTTGTTAATAAGGATTGGTCTTCTAGCATTTTTGAACTTGCCACGGCAAAGGTTATTTCTAATTGCCTTATGGAAGCAGTTTGACATTTTTGCAAAGCCCTCATTACTATAAACCATAGCAACCTCGGGACAGGTGAACATATCCTGTGGTTCAATTTCAAAGCTAAAGTTTTCGTTGTTAATACCAGCTACGACTCTCGTTCTTTCCCATTGATCCTTCTCTGCACTTATTTTGAAGTTACCACTATATACAAGGGCAATTCCCCAAGCACTTCCGTGGTCCTCGTTTGCATCCTTATCGGCTATCACAACAAATGGATTTTCATGGTGAGATGACGCGCCACGAACGCTTTCCACGCTTGTTTGTGCGTGATTTATTCTCGTTCTCTCAAGCATTCTTTCCCTTGTATGTCTGCCGTGAAAATAAAGCATATCATAGCTACCGCAAGGTAATTCAAGATTAAGGGTCATTGCTTTTTCAAGCTTGATTGAATTTTTCTCCTTGTTTTCAACAACCACGCTACGTGTAATTAAATCGTATTCCTCAAATACGCCATAATATAAATGGAAATAAACATCATATACTGTGTCCTTTAACGTAATTACAAGTGTTTCAGCCTCGTCACCATAAAACGCAGGCATTCCCTTTAGTGAATACTTGCCCTTTTCTTTTCTTGCAGATACAAATTTCGGCTCACAGCCAAGCGTACCATCAGCATTTCTTACTGACATTGCCGTAAGTCGAAAATCACCATTTCCTGAAAAGGAAATTTCCTCACTAATATGGTTATAGGAATAATTAGTATACTTTGTCTTTTTACAAGCTATTGGGTTTGGAGAAAATGCAGGAATATCAGTGCACTCTACATAATAATGAAGGTCAGAATATTCCATTCTTTTGCCGTAATAGGTATGTATCAATGTGTCAAGCTCATCAATCTTCATTTGATACATTGAATTTTTGGTGTACAGAGTATAGGTTTTATCTGCACTATTGATTATAATCGCCATTGGACTCTCTCCTTATAATGTTCTTAGTGAAAGTATATCATATAAGATACTTATTTTCAATAATACTTATTGCATTTTTCTACATTTTTTATATAAAAAAGGTGTCTACCAAAAGGTAGGCACCTTGTTTTATAATTATTTTCCGCCCTTCCAGTTGCTGTTCCATTCTGTTAGGATTGCAGCTGCGTTTTCATATACGCCGTCATAAGCTGTTTCAAACTTATTTTCATCACCAGAGAAGGAGTCGTTTTGAACGCTTGTCATCAAGCCATCCCAACCATGCATGTATCCAACGTCATAGCAAAGATTTGGAAATACATAGTCAGTAATTATTTTTAGGGTATCGCCTTTAGTCTTGTAGTCGGATACCTTTGTTGCAAGGTCTGCATAGTAGCCCTCGCCATTTGTCTCTCTTTCACCATCTTCATTTACAGTGTAACCCATAATGTATTCTTGTCCTGTCCATGAAAGAACGTCAAGGAAGTATGTTGACATTCTCTTTGATGGAGTTGTCTTAGGAACACACAAGAGTGCTGATTGATATGTACATGGTGAGTAGTAGCTTTCTTGGTCCGCATTAACCTTAGGCATTGGAAGTACACCAATCTTCAAGTTAGCAGTTTGCTTAATTTGGTCAAACTTTTGTACAACCTCATCGTAGAATAGAAGTCTTCCGTCACCAAAAGCCTTCTCCATTGCACCGTAGCCACCCTCCCAGGATGTACGAGCATATTCTGCCTTTCTAATATCGATAAGCTTATCTACGATACCATTATTGTTGTTAAGGCTGATTTGATATTCACCTGTTACGCTATTAACAGTAACCTGCTGAATACCAGTTGCCTGGAAGTAGTGTGCAAGACCTGTTGCAGCAAAGCCATAGGTATCAGCATCTGTCATACCAGTTTTACCATCTGTATCACCGAAGAAGTCGGTTCTACGAGCATAGGAAAGCATTTCGTCGATTGTCCATTCGCCATTTTCAACCTTTCTGTAAAGGTTTGTGAGAATGTTAGCATTCTCAAGCATAGCGATGTTGAAGAAAATCAGATGTGAGGTCTGCTCATCAAGGAATGAGAAGTCGCCTGCTACATAATATGTATTTCCAGCAACAGAATAAGACTCACGTGCAATTTGGCTGAAATATGACTTATTCAAATCGATGCTTGGGCTATTTGCAAGGTTAAATAGACACTTGTTTCCTACAAGAGTCTGTGCCTCATGCATACGTGGCATAGCAATGTGATATTTCTCACCTGCTGGGTTAGCCATGTTTTCTGTGATTATGTTAGAAATCATATTATCCTTGCTATTTGTCCATTGAAGATCAACACCATAAACCTCTTTGATAAGCTTTTGTCTCTTAATCATAGATGTGTTGATAATTCTACCGAAGCCTAAATCAAGTGCCTCTGTAGCAGCAAGCTGTTCGTCGTCATAGGACATGTATTCCTTCATATCCTCTGCCTTGATTGTCAATTCAGCTTGTGACCATGGTGCAGCTGGGTCAGCGCCACGGGTCCATACTGTTGCGAGTATTTTAAGTGTTTTTCCGTCCCACTCTTTTGTTCTTTCAGCATCATCCTTTAGATATTCATCTCTTGAATTGATAGAACCAACTGGAAGCGTATAATCTTCATCATCGTTATTAACAGTTGATCCGCCACCATCACAAGAAGCGATGCATGGAAGAAGCATTAGTGCAACGAGCAATAATGCGAAAATCTTTTTCATTAGTTACCTCCTATATTTTTTTATTTTTCGCTGTATCTATTATACTATACACTTACGTAAAAATCAATATTATTTATATATTTTTCTGTAATATTAGTTAAATTTTGTATGAATTTTATTCAGAATTTACAAAAGCAACACATTTTATTTGCAAAAAAAGAAAGGGAAACGAAAAAATCGCTTCCCTTTTTGTAAATATAATTCTAAGTATTAAACAACACCCTGTGCAAGCATTGCATCAGCTACCTTAATAAAGCCTGCAATGTTAGCGCCTGCAACTAGGTCATCACCAAGACCATATTTGTTAGCTGCATTGATTGAGTTTTGGAAGATGTTCTTCATAATGCCCTTAAGCTTTTCGTCAACCTCTTCTGCACTCCAGCTATAACGCATTGAGTTTTGTGACATTTCAAGACCTGATACTGCAACGCCACCTGCGTTAACTGCCTTAGAAGGAGCAACGATAACACCATTTTCCTTAAGGTAAGCAACTGCTTCGTTTGTTGTAGGCATATTGGAAACCTCAACGTAGTACTTAACGCCATTCTTAACGATTTGCTCAGCTTCCTTCATTCCAACCTCGTTTTGAGTAGCACATGGCATCAAAATATCTGCCTTAACGCCCCATGGCTTCTCACCTGCGAAGAATGGAACACCAAACTTGTCTGCGTAATCCTGTACTCTGTTACGGCAGGAAGCACGCATTTCAAGCATAAAGTTAATCTTTTCCTCTGTGCAGATACCGTCTTTGTCGTAAATATATCCGTCAGGACCAGAAATTGTAACAACCTTACCACCAAGCTCATTAACCTTCTTTACAGTACCCCAAGCAACGTTACCGAAGCCAGAGATAGCAAAGGTCTTACCCTTGATGGAATCCTTGAAGTATTCAAGCATATTAACTGTATAATAAACAGCGCCGTAGCCTGTAGCCTCTGGACGAATTAGTGAGCCACCGTAGGAAATGCCCTTTCCTGTCAAAACGCCTGTAAATTCATTGCGAAGTCTCTTATATTGACCAAACATATAGCCAACCTCTCTTGCACCAACACCGATGTCACCAGCTGGAACGTCAAGGTCTGCACCGATATGTCTTGAAAGCTCTGTCATAAAGCTTTGGCAGAAGCGCATAACCTCTGCATCGCTCTTGCCCTGTGGGTCAAAGTCAGAGCCACCCTTGCCACCGCCCATTGGGAGTGATGTCAAGCTATTCTTGAAGGTTTGCTCAAAGCCAAGGAACTTAATAATTCCTTCGTATACTGTTGGATGGAAGCGAAGTCCTCCCTTGTATGGACCGATTGCGCTATTGAACTGAATTCTAAAGCCTCTGTTTACTTGAACGTTGCCCTTGTCATCAACCCAAGGAACTCTGAACTTAATAATTCTTTCAGGCTCAACCATTCTTTCAAGAACACCACTTGTTATGTACTCAGGACGTGCCTCAACAACTGGCTCGATTGACTCAAGAACCTCTCTTACGGTCTGATGAAACTCAGGCTCGTTTGCGTTTCTTTTGATTACTCTTTCCATTAACTCATTAAGATATTGATTTTTGAAGCTCATTTTTATATTCTCCTTAAAATAAAATGTAAAATTAATATGCCTTGCCCCAGTAAACTAGCTTGTCGGTCTTTTTGCCACAGCAGATGCACGTACCCTCGGTACCCTGCTCGCCAAATGGCATACAGCGTGAGGTTACGTCTGCAAGCTCCTTAAGCTTAAGCTCACAAGCTAAATCGCCACACCAGTGCGCTCTAATATAACCAGATTTTTCAGATGCAGTTTTGATAAAGCTATCAAGCTCTGTTTCTGTATAGGTACGATTGCTTCTGTTTTCACTTGCCTTGTTATATAGATTTTGTGTGATTTCATTTAGCAATTCAGGAATCCTTGTCTCAAGCTCATCAAGTGAAACAACAATTTTTTCACGATTATCTCTACGAACAAGCACGCATTGATTTGCTTCGATATCACGAGGACCGATTTCAAGACGTAGTGGAACACCCTTCATCTCGTACTCTGCAAACTTCCAGCCAGGAGAGTTGTCAGATACGTCAACCTTTGCTCTTGCTACGTTCGATACTCTTTCAAATATTTCTGTAGCCTTTTCAATTACACCCTCCTTGTGCTGTGCGATTGGCACAACCACAACCTGAACCGGTGCAACAAGTGGTGGAAGAACAAGTCCATTATCGTCACCGTGAGTCATAATGATAGCACCGATAATTCTTGTTGATACACCCCACGAGGTTTGATGACCATACTTCAGAGTATTGTCCTTGTCAAGATATTGAATATTGAACGCCTTAGCAAAGCCGTCGCCAAAATTATGGCTTGTTCCACCCTGAAGAGCCTTACCATCATGCATAAGCGCCTCCACGGTATAGGTTGCCTTGGCGCCTGCAAATTTTTCTTTTTCTGTCTTTTGTCCCTTAAGAACCGGAATACCTAGATCCTTCTCAAAGAAATCTGCGTATACCTGAAGCATTTGAAGTGTTTCCTTCTCAGCCTCCTCAGCAGTTGCATGGATTGTATGTCCCTCCTGCCACAAAAATTCACGGCTACGAAGGAATGGACGGGTTGTCTTTTCCCATCTTACAACGCTACACCATTGATTGTACATTTTTGGTAGGTCTCTGTATGAGCGTACTATATTCGCATAATGCTCACAGAACAGGGTTTCGGAGGTTGGTCTTACGCAAAGCTTTTCTGTTAGTGGCTCGCTACCACCATGTGTAACCCAAGCAACCTCGGGTGCAAAGCCCTCAACGTGGTCTTTTTCCTTATTCAAAAGTGATTCCGGAATAAACATTGGCATATACACATTTTCTACGCCTGTTTTCTTGAAACGATTATTCAAAAGAGATTGAATATTTTCCCAAATTGCATAGCCATAAGGACGAATAATCATACAGCCCTTTACGCTTGAATAATCTATAAGGTCCGCCTTCTTAACAATATCGGTATACCATTTCGCAAAGTCCTCATCCATGGAAGTAATTTGCTCAACCATTTTTTTGTTATTATTGTTTGCCATTTTTAACCTCTTTCCCTTTATGGTATATGCCATTCTCGGCATTCATATACCTTTTAATATACTAAATATATTATCACAGGCACATTACAAAATCAAGATTTTTTTGTGATAAAATATGCAGTTTTTTAGTTTTTTTATCAATTTTAGCGTACTAAATCACTAAAGTGATATATCATGGCTAATTTTTGTGCATTTTCACCACTAATTTTGTAAAAAAAATCAAGCAGGCGACTAGCGCCTGCTTGGCTTTATAGACATTTAACTGAAATTTCACCGTTTTTAACGGATACGCTTGCTGCAGAAATATTACCCTTTATTTCAAAGATAATAGCATGGGCAAGCTTGTCTTCTATATTGGTTTGGATAAATCTCCTCATATTACGAGCACCATATTTCCTACTGAATGACTTTTCAGCCACTAGCTTGCATACTGCATCGGTATATGTGAAGTTGATTTCCCTCTCTAAAAGTGCCTTACGCATATCCTCAAGCATTATTTTTGCAATACGCTCAAAGTCCTCTATTTCAAGAGAACGGAAGGTGATTATCTCGTCAATCCTATTAATGAACTCTGGACGCAAGAATTGTGAAAGTGCCTTTTCGGTTTTATCCTTAGAAAGACTTGATTCTTCCATTCCAAAGCCTGCCTTAGATGAGCTTAGGGACGCACCTGCGTTGGTAGTCATAATTATAACTGTGTTTTCAAAGTTAATCAGTCTTCCCTGTGCATCGGTAATCTTACCATCATCAAGAATTTGTAGTAGAATGTTAAGCACGTCTGCGTGAGCCTTTTCGATTTCGTCAAAAAGCACCACGGAATATGGAGAGCGTCTTACCTTTTCTGTAAGCTGTCCTGCCTCATCATAGCCAACGTAGCCCGGTGGGGAGCCTATAATCTTTGAAACGGAGTGCTTTTCCATATACTCAGACATATCAAGCCTTATCAAATTATCTACTGAATTGAAAAGCTCGTTTGCAAGAGTCTTTACAAGCTCGGTTTTACCAACACCAGTTGGGCCTGCAAAAATGAAGGACGCTGGGCGCTTCTTTACGCTGACGCCAGCTCTGCTTCTTTGAATTGCACTTGTAAGAGCCTTTACAGCCTCGTCCTGACCTATAATCCTTTCCTTGATTCTTTCCTCAAGGCTACCAAGCCTTTCAAACTCCTCGACGGAAATATTGCTCGCCGGAATACCAGTCCAAATTTCAATTACGCCTGCTAAGTCCTGTGAGGTCATTTTTGTGTTTTCACATTCCTTATCAAGCTTTTCTTTTTCTATTAGAAGGTTAGACTTTTCGGTTTTCAGCTCTGCAAGCTGTTTATAGGTGTTTTCAGTAACCTTGTCTCCACCCTCTGCAATTTTTGCATTGAGGGCTTCCGTTTTTGCATCTACAACACCGAGCTTCTCAATAAGCTTATATCTTTCATTTATATGGTCAGAGTGTAATACGATATGAGAGCAAGCCTCATCAATTAAGTCGATTGCCTTATCTGGCAAAAATCTATCCTGAATATATCTTTCACTCATAACTACTGCGGTTTTCGCCATTTCATCAGAGATCTTTACACCATGATATATTTCGTAGTAATGCTTAATTCCCTTAATCATTTCTACGCACTCATCAATAGTTGGCTCCTCTACCTTTACAGGCTGGAAGCGTCTTTCAAGTGCGGAGTCCTTCTCAATATATTTGCGGTACTCCTTAAGCGTTGTTGCACCAATTACCTGTATTTCACCACGGCTAAGCGCTGGCTTCAATATATTCGCAGCGTTCATGCTACCCTCTGAATTACCTGTGCCAACAAGGTTATGCACCTCATCAATAACAAGGATTATATTGCCTGCATCCTTTACCTCGTTTATCAGTCCGTTAATTCTAGCCTCAAATTGACCTCTAAACTGAGTGCCTGCAACAAGGGCGGTTAAATCAACAAGATAAACCTCCTTGTCCTTCAGCTTATATGGAACGTCGCCATCTGCAATCCTTTGAGCAAGAGCCTCGGCAATTGCAGTTTTACCAACACCAGGCTCACCTATTAAGCAAGGATTGTTCTTTTGTCTTCTTGAAAGAATTTGAATGACTCTTTCAAGCTCTCTTTTTCTACCGATAATTCGGTCAAGCTTGCCATTTAGCGCCTGTTGAGTTAGGTTTTTACAATAGGTGGTAAGATTCTTTCTTTCTGCTTTTTTTCTCTTATCCCCATCTGCACCCTTATTATCCGAGTCCTTACCCTGCTTGCCACCTTGATTTGCGTTCATTTGAGGATTATTACCCATATTTTTCATAAGCTTTGCAAAATCTATAGTAAGATTATTATCCGAATCCTCTCCGTCACCCTCACCGGACATAAGCTCGCCCATCATCTTGTCAAGATTTTCAAGCTCATCCTCGGTGACACCCATTTTAGTCATGATATCGTTAAGAGGCTTTATACCAAGCTCGTTTGCACAAACAAGGCACAGTCCCTCCTGCTTTTGAACATTGTTCTCAAGCTTCATAATAAATACTGATGCAGGTCTTTTTTTGCATCTTGCACACATTTCCATACTGTTTTTCCTTTGCCAAATGTTATTTCAAAATTAATCCACTTATCCATTCTATCAAATGGACGTTGCGGAAGAATGATACTACCATTGAAGACTCAATGGTCGCTTTATCAAACACGCCTGGTGTTAATGGACCGACCAAATCCGTAAGGGCATACAAGCCTAGGCTTATTCCCCATAGAACCACTGCTGAAATTATAACTCCCATCAAAAGTCCAAGCAATCTATTTGCAGTTTTAACTCCGTCAAAGGCGGTTAGCTTCTCTAAAATTGGAACTAGTAGGCTTAAAACCACCATTGATACCGCAAACACAAGCACTAGCGCCAATATTGTACAAATTAAAGATGACAAAGCACCGCCTATATTGTCTCCTAACGAAGCAATAGCACTCTGCTGTCCATCCTTAAGAAGCTCAAAATCTGTGCTAAGCCTGTCAAGATCCACGCCAAAGTCAGCCAAAACACTGTTATAAAAATTATTCTTATCATCGCTATATAGCATCAAAAATATGTTTGTTGTGTTTTGGTTAGATTCATAATAGCTAACAAATGAGCTTGTTACCATATCAACAATTACTCGGCGCATAAATAGGTTGGCTAGCATACCGCTGACAGTTCTTTTTAGAATAAACGCCAAAACTACTGATATTACAAGCTTACAGGAGTTAAGCACGCTTCTAAAAAAGCCTGTTACTGTAAACTTGATTATAATTATCGCCGCAACAACAACACAAGCTATATCAATAATGATATGAGCCATAGCTTTCCTCCTTAATAATAAAATAAGGACTGTATTATGGAAGATTCAAAATACAGTCCTTTTTAGTTACGATATTGCGAAGCTCTTAATCCAAGCCCAGAAGTCGTCCCTGAAGAACTTAAACAGGATCGTTCCATCTAGGATTGATTCCTTGAATACCTCCGGATAATAGCTTGCACCAAATTCAAATACCTTATCAACACCGAGACAAATTGCCATTGCAATAAATGCGGCAAGGATTGCGCCGATTATTGCGCCAAGCAATATGTTCAAAACCTTAGCCATTGATTTTTGTGTTAGCTTGTTCAAAAGCACACCGATAATTACGAATAAGATCTCGGCAACAACAAATATTGCGATGAAGGAAATAATAATTGAAATCAAAAGTGATAGCTGACCACCTAAAATTACAGTAAACTCATCAACCTTTGCAATATCTGCACTAAAATACTCTCCTGTTGCCGTGTCGCCGACAAAGTATCTCCAAAGGTCGTCAGTGGTTTCCTTATCAAGGCCTGAAATAAGTAAATTTACAAACCAGTTAGGAATACCCTCAAGTAATGTATATAGCTCATACGTGCCATCAGGAGCCTGAGTAGACGTTAAGAGATTATTTACTGTGTTTGTTGACCAATCTATAAAGAATGCATTACTAATCACCTTAGCAAGTGGTGTACAAAAGATAATTGAAACGAGGGGGGCAAGCAACGTTTTTACAAGTGCCATTAGTGAACGTACAAAGCCACGTATTGCATATCTTAAAATGAAAAATACGCATAGCACGATTAAGACTATATCAAATACTAAGCTAACGTTAAAATCCACCAGAATCCCTCCTTTATTATAAATTACTTATAATATTATAAACCTGTTTTAGTCATTTGTCAATATTTAATAGAATATTTTTTTGAGATACAATCCCTCGGCACCTGCTGTGAAGCCTGCATTTTCTCTTTTACGAGATTTTATAATGTCCTCAACCTGCTCTGGCTTTATTCTTCCACTGGCAATACACAAAAGGGTTCCTGCCATTATTCTAACCATATTGTAAAGAAAACCGTTTGCACACACGGTAAATTCTACTAAGTCGCCGTTTCTTTCAACTCTTGCGTAGTAAACGGTTCTTGTAGTATCCTCGATTTGGGAGCCTGTGGACATAAAAGCATCAAACTGATGAGTTCCAACAAATTTTTGCGCCCCCTGTGTCATTTTTTCAATAGCTTCATCTGAAATTTCCCTGCCATATTCTAGTGCTAAATTCTCATAAAATGGATTCTTTATCCTGCTTGCATGGATTTTGTAAACGTATTCCTTCATCTTAACGTCGTATCTAGGATGAAAGTCCTTGTCAACCTCCTTAGCTGACAAAACTGCTATATCTCGGGGAAGCTTTATATTCATAGCAATTGGAATTTTTTCGGCAGGAATAGTTATATTATCACTTTCGTTTTTAGGCTCAACGGTTAAGCAAAAGCCAAGAGCATGTACACCACTGTCTGTTCTGCTACAGCCAGTTACATTACACTCAAAGCCAAACGCCTCTCGGCTCGCCTTGTTTAGCATGAGAGAAACAGTAGGAAGCTCACCCTGTAGCTGATATCCACAATATGCGTGCCCGTTATAAGCCACGGTTAATAAGACTTTTTTCATTTTATAACGTATACACTACTCCATTCAAGTATAAATTCAAAAGAATTACGCCCGCTAATAGACAGATAGCAAGGATTATAAACAAATAATCCCTTCCTCTCATTCTCAAAATTTTCATTCTCGTTCTTCCAACTCCACCACGGTAGCCACGGCATTCCATAGCTGTAGCAAGCTCATCTGCTCTCCTAAAGGAGGAGACGAACAGAGGTATAATTATTGGAATAAGAGCCTTTGCTCTTTTTATGAGACTACCATTTGAAAAATCTGCACCACGAGATTTTTGCGCATTCATTATTTTCATAGTTTCATCTGTAAGAGTTGGGATAAATCGAAGAGCTATTGTCATCATCATTGCAAACTCGTGAACCGGAACCTTGATTTTCTTCAGAGGTGCAAGTGCGGTTTCAATGCCGTCCGTTAGCTCAATTGGTGTTGTGGTGTATGAAAAGAAAAGTGTTGTTCCAATCAAAAGCGTAATTATTCTTACTGCAAGCAAGCCAGCATTATACAAGCCCTCATAGTAAGCAGTAATTGTCCAATAATTCGGTATTACGACTATTGGCTCAAACATTGGCTGTAGATTTTCTCCACTGGTGAAGAAAAAGTTAAGAATTGCCGTGAAAATAACGATAACTGTTATAGGTTTTAAGCCCTTAAGAATTACTATCAATGGCACTCTGCTAATAATTACGCAGAGCAAAACAATTGCAACAAGCAAGGCAAATGAGGCTACGTTTCTTGCAACAAAAATTGATACCATGAGCATAATCACAAAAAACAGCTTAGCACGAGGGTCCAACTTATGAATTATTGACTTACCCTCGTAATATTGGCCTAGTCCTACGTCAAAGCTCATATTCTGCCTCCTTTCTCTTTCAAAAGAGGTAAAAGCACTGAAAGCGCTCCGTCAACTGTATAGATGTTATCGGGGATTTCAACTCCTTTTTTTCGAAGTGCAAGAATTATACTTGTGATTTCAGGAACGTCAAGACCAGCATCAAAAAGCAGCTGATGATTGGAGAAAACCTCCTCACAGGTGCCATTAGCAAGTACACTGGCATGCGACATAACTATAACCTTATCACAGTACATTGCCATATCCTCCATACTGTGACTAACGATTATAACGCAGGTACCACTTTCCTCCTTGTACCTTTTAATTCCACTGAGGATTTCGCGTCTACCCTTAGGGTCAAGTCCTGCCGCAGGCTCGTCAAGAACAAGTATTTTCGGCTCCATTGCCATTACGCCCGCTAAGGCAACCCTACGCTTTTGTCCACCAGACAAATCGAAGGGGGATTTATCAAGAATACTAGCATCAAGACCGCAAAATGCGACACTCCTCTCGACTCTTCTGTTTATTTCTTCCTCGGAGAGCCCCATATTTTTAGGTCCATAAGCAATATCTTCTCTAACTGTTTCTGCAAAAAGCTGGTATTCTGGATACTGCATAACCATACCAACCTTAAACCTAACCTCACCTATTTTCTTTGGATTTTCCCAAAGTTTAACTCCGTCTACAATAACAGTGCCACTTTCAGGACGCAAAATACCATTTAGCATCTGTACAAGGGTTGACTTGCCCGAGCCAGTATGCCCAATTAAGCCAGTTATTGTATTTTCCTCAATGGTTAGGCTGACATTTTCAAGTGCTTTAATTTCATAAGGCGTTTTCTTACCGTATCTAAAGCACACGTCCTTCAACTCAATAATCGCCATTTTCTTTCCTATTTCAAATTTTAATTTTATCCTTAATTAACTCTGCACACTTATCAAAATCATACACGCCTAGAGGGATTTTATCATCTAAGTGCTCATTTAGCTTGTGAATCAGCTCCACAGATTGCGGAACCTCAAGTCCAGCCTGCCAAAGCTTGTCCGGCTGTGAAAACACGTTATTCGGTGTTCCACTTAGGTAGATTTCACCGTTTTTCATAACTATAACCCTATCAGCAAGCGTAGCTTCATTCATATAGTGAGTTATAAGAATAACGGTAATCTTCTCTTTTTTGTTAAGTCGCAGGATAGTATTCATTACTTCTTTTCTGCCTATAGGGTCAAGCATTGCAGTAGATTCGTCAAAAATAATGCATTTTGGACGCATAGCGATTGTACCAGCAATAGCTACCCTTTGCTTTTGTCCACCTGATAAACGATGAGGGGCGTGTCTTGCATACTCCTTCATATTAACAATAGAAAGAGCCTCGTTTACACGTCTGCGAATTTCAACAGGTGGTAAGCCGAGATTTTCAGGTCCAAAGGCAACGTCCTCTTCAACAACAGTTGCAACAAGCTGATTGTCTGGATTTTGAAATACCATACCGATTTTCTTTCTGACCTCGAAGATATCATCCTCGGTCATATCTGGACGGGTTATATCTATTCCATCAATGTATATTTTACCCTCATTAGGGGTTAAAATCATATTCATAAGCTTCGCAGTTGTCGATTTACCAGAGCCGTTATGCCCAAGAATAGCAACGAACTCCCCCTCATTAATTTCAAGGGAAATATCATTTACTGCGAAGTTGTTTTCCTTCTTATCTTCTCCCTCGTTTTCAGGGTATTTGAAGGATAAATTTTCTATTTTTATTAGGGGAGTGTTCATTTTACCCACCTTTCAGTCATTTTTAATCTTTTTTACAAACAGAGTCAGGCACCCAACGGGCACTTGCACCACAGGGCAAAAAGCTCTTGGTCTGTGTAACAGGCAATGCAAGCTCTGCTGTTTCGGATTTTCCACCATGCTTCTTTACAATTTCAACGTCAAGCACGTAGCCCATTGTCAAGGCACTAAGTCCTGTTGTGTATGAGTTTATGAGCATAAATAGTGGATCGTCGGAAATAAGCTTCTCACACAAGCTTACAAAATCGCACACTGCGTCCTCAAGCTTCCACACCTCTCCACCAGGTCCTCTGCCATAGGATGGAGGATCCATAATTATGCCGTCATATTTGTTTCCACGTCTAATTTCTCTTTCGACAAATTTACGGCAATCATCAACAATATATCGAACCGGTGCGTTTTCAAGTCCACTTGATGCTAAATTTTCCTTAGCACACGCAACCATTCCCTTTGATGCATCAACGTGTACCACAGCGGCACCTACCTTCGCAGCAGCAGCGGTTGCGCCACCAGTGTAAGCAAATAAATTTAGAACCTTTACCTCCTTGCCCTGAGCGCGCCTTTCCTTAATCAAGCCAGCAAACCAATCCCAGTTTGCAGCCTGTTCAGGGAAAAGTCCTGTATGCTTAAATCCCATAGGCTTTAGGTTAAAGGTCAAATCTCCATATTTTATAGACCACTTTTCAGGAATATCGTTTTTAATCCAAGCACCGCCACCACTTTTGGAGCGACGATAAATTCCATCGGCGCCCTTCCACAGCTTGTGCTCTCTTTTTCCGTTCCAAATCACCTGTGGGTCGGGTCTTATGAGTATATATTTTCCCCATCGTTCGAGTCTTTCACCATCAGAGGTGTCCAAAAGCTCATAATCCTTCCAATTGTTCGCTAAATACATTTTATCCTCACATTTTATAGAATTTACTTAGTACGTTTGAGTCCGCATGTCCATGACAAATTGCGATTGCTAACGCATCGGCAGTATCATCTGGCTTAGGTGGCTTAGGTAGCTTCAAAATTGAGGTTACCATAGCAATTACCTGTCTTTTTTCTGCTCTTCCGTAGCCTACAACAGATTGCTTTACCTGCAAAGGCGTGTACTCTGCAATTTTTAAGCCCTTACGATAGGCAGATGTAATTATTACACCTCTTGCCTCTGCAACGCTGATTCCTGTTTTTTGATTTGTATTCCAAAAAAGCTCCTCAATCGCCATTGATTCAGGCTTGTACTTGTCAATAATTGTATTCATACCATCATAAATCTGATTCAGTCTCTCTTCAATTGGAAGTCCAGCCTTGGTTTGAATTGAGCCGTAGCCTAGAACCCTAAATTGTCCCTTTACGCATTCAAGCACGCCCCAGCCGACAATTGCAAAGCCCGGGTCAATACCTAATATAACCATAGCGCACCTCCAAAAAAATCTACCTCATTATATTTTATCATATTTTTGCTTGCGTGTCAAACATTATATTTTATTATTTTGCGTGCTTATATATTGATTTTAATAGAAATTTGTGGTAAAATAACTTTGATTTGATATTTTGCCGTGGAGGTGTGCTATGAGTAATATTCCCATTATTAAGGTCGGCGACATTGTTGAGATGAAAAAGAAGCATCCCTGCGGTTCTATTTCCTTTAAGGTAATAAGGGTTGGCGCAGATATCAAAATTGCATGTACTGGCTGTCAGAGAGTCCTTACCCTTGACCGACTGAAGGTTGAGAAAATGATAAAAAGGGTTTTATCTACTGAGGAATAATTGACCTTTTCTATTCTGTCTATGACAGTAAAAAATAAAGAAAAAATGGATGATAATATGGAATCAAAATCTACTAAAGCAAGTGCCTCTTTCTTTCTTGATAAGGTAAGAGGAAAAACCTATTCTTTTGTTGACAAGCTATGGCAAAGGCTTTTGAAAAAAAGCTATCTTTTGCTATGCTTTTTGACGCCTGTTGTTCTCATAAGCGTTGTGTTTATGGTCTTGGGCGTTTTTCCTTATGGCAACAACTCAATCCTTACCCTTGATATGAATGGTCAATACGTATATTTCTTCGAGCAATTCAGAGATATAATCACTGGTAAGGCCTCACTTTTCTACACCTTTGAACGCTCATTGGGCGGTGAATTTTTAGGCTACTACACTTATTATTTAGCTTCACCCCTTTCAATAATCGTTGGATTTTTCCCTGGGGATATGATTACTGAGGCTATAGCCTTTATGATGATTATAAAAACTGGCTTCAGTGGTCTTACATTTTCTATTTATCTTGATAAAACAAAGAAAAAGAACATTCCTGCATTTATAATGTTCTCTACAATGTACGCGCTTTGCTCCTATGCTACAATTTTCCAGTCCAACACCATGTGGATGGATGCCTTGATCTTTCTCCCTCTTATCGCCTTGGGAATTGAGGGAATTATTAAGGAGGGCAAATTTAAGCTATTTACCATTTCTCTTGCCCTTGCAATTTGGAGCAACTACTATATAGGCTACATGATTTGTATTTTTGTAGTTTTGTATTTCTTTTTCTATATTGCATCTCATCCTGACAAGGAAATCAATCTGCTTAATGAAAAATACCACTTTGTAAAGAGTCTTGGCAGAATTGCTCTATTCTCGATTGTAGCTGTTATGCTCGCTGGAGCTGTTGTTGTTTCTGCCTACTATTCTCTACAATTCGGAAAGGTGGATTTGCAGGATAATAGCTTTGCTCCAGATCTAAGATTTGATATTTTAGACCTAGTCACTAAGCTATTTATATGCTCCTTTGACACCATAAGAGGCGAGGGTACGCCTAACATTTACGCTGGTACTCTTATGCTCATTATGCTACCAGTTTACTTTATTTCCAAAAAAATCCCAACGAGAGAAAAGGTTGGATATATACTTCTTTGTGCTATCTTTGTTCTTAGCTTCTCAATCAACACTATTGACTTGATTTGGCACGGCTTCCAGATGCCTATTTGGTTGAACTATCGTTATAGCTTTATGTTCTCCTTTATACTTCTGATTATGGCGTACAAGGGATACGAAGGCTTATCAGAGGTAAGTGGTAAGACGTTGGGCGTTATATCCGTCTCCTTTGCCGTATTACTTGCAATCATTCAAAAAACCGTTACACTGACAAGATATATCGGTGGTGAGCAAAAGCAAATTACTCCAGATTATGAGCTTATTTGGGCAACTCTTCTGCTTCTTGCAGTTTATTTTGTCCTGTTCTTAATCCAAAAAAAGGTCAAGGCAAAGCAAATCGTTACCTTGGCAATAACACTTGCGGTTTGCATTGAGGCATATTCAAGCACCTTATACAACTGGACTGCGGAAATTCAAGACGCTGGTTGGGCATCAAGAAACGTTTACAGATCCTTTGTTAACGAAACAGAAATCGTTGCAACCACCCTTAAGCTTGCTGACCCTACATTCCACAGAGTTGAAAAGGGCTTCTCAAGAAAGCCTAACGACAACCTTGCCATAGATATTAAGGGAATCTCTGAGTTTACCTCAACCTTTAATATGGGTGCAAGAGATTTACTTGGAAAGCTTGGCTACAACACTAATTCACAAACGACCACTTACGTAACCGGAAACGAGCTTTCAGAGTCGATTTTAGGTATAAAATACGTTATTCAAAACAATAAAAAGGACGACGATGGAACGCTAACAAACAAGGTTAGCAATCTTTACGATTTTGTTGAAATTTCAGATGATATCGTTATATATCAAAATCCATTTGCTTTGCCTATTGCCTATTCGGTAGACAATATGATTAAGCAATTTACTCTTGACTACGATAATCTTACACCACTCGAATATGGTGAGGCTATGCTCTCCTCTATGCTTGGCAAGAAAAATCAAGCAGTTCACGAGGCGTGCAAATACACCATTTCCTACGAAAACTGCAGTCAAGTCGTTGACGAGGACGGTCGTGGAACCAGCTATTCTAGACACAATTCCTCCAGAAGCGCGTCATTTACCTTCAACGTTGTCGCACAAATTGACGGCGACGTTCAAATGTTCTTACCTACTCTTTATAACACAAAGGCTACCTGCTATGTAAACGGCGAGCTTTTCTGTACGCTTTTCCAATCTGATACCTACAAGGTTCTTAGCCTTGGAAGCTACAAAAGGGGAGATAAAATTTCTGTTAAGGTTACCTTTGATGCCGGAAGAATTTATCTTTTGAACCAAGGTGATTATTTTATTCAGCTAAGTGAGGACAGATTTAAGTCTGCCACCGACACTCTAAAGGAGGGTGGCTTTAACGTTACCAGTTATTCAGATACCAAGCTAGTTGGAACTATTAAGGACACCGAGCGCGACACTGTATTTACCACTATTCCTTATGATGCCTGCTGGCAGGTTAGTGTTGATGGCAAAAGGGTTGATACCTACAAATGCGTTGAATCTATGCTTGCCTTTGATTTACCAGAGGAGACTGACGGAGAGTACGATGTTGTTATGGAATACGTTCCAATGCAATGGTATATTGGCATAGCAATTACCACACTAGGTCTTGCTATATTTATCGTTTTGGTTGTTCTTGAAAAGAAAAAGCTTTGGATTTTTGCACCATGCAAATCACCAAAGTACGTTGATGAAAAACCAGTTATCATTACATCAAGCCCCGAAAAACCCACAGATAATGGAGATAAAAAATGATTTACCACGTAAATGGAAATCTCGACTATTGTGAGCAAGGCTTTTGTGTTGTCGATTGTATGGGAGTTGGCTATAAGCTAACCATCAGTGATAACACCTATTCAAGCATTGTTGCAAGAGTAAACGAGAAAATCAAGCTATACACAAATTTACAGGTTCGCGAGGATGGAGTTGAGCTTTTTGGTTTCAACACCCTAGACGAGCTAAACTCCTTTAAGCTACTAATTACTGTTTCCGGTGTCGGTCCTAAGGCTGCAATGGCAATTTTGTCCCTTTTAACACCCGACAGGCTTAGCATGGCTATTACAAGCGAGGACGTAAAGGCAATTTCAAAGGCAAACGGAGTTGGCTCAAAAACTGCTGCAAGAGTTGTTTTGGAGCTAAGAGATAAGATTACTAAGCAGGTGTTCACCTCTGTTCCTTCAATAGAAAACGTAGGGGCTGCGCCTGTACAAAAGGGCTCTAACCTTTCAGAGGCTCTTGAGGCATTAGTTGTTCTTGGCTATTCAAGATCCGAGGCTCAAAGGGCTCTTGGTGGTATTGACCCCAAGCTTGAGGTTGCAAAAATTATTCCTCTTGCACTTGCAAAGCTACTTAGATGAGGTTTAAGAAATGATTAACGAAACTAATTTTGAATACGATGACAGATTACTCGACGCTGCACAGATAAATGATGATGCAGAGGTTGAGGTAAGCCTTCGTCCTAAGGCCTTTGACGAATATATCGGTCAAGAAAAGGTTAAGGAAATGCTTAAGGTTTACATTGAGGCTGCTAAGACACGTGGAGATTCTCTTGACCACGTTTTGCTCTATGGTCCTCCTGGTCTTGGCAAAACAACGCTTTCAGGAATTATAGCTGCAGAAATGGGTGTAAACTTTAGAGTAACCTCCGGCCCTGCTATTGAAAAGCAAGGAGATTTGGCTGCTATTCTTACAAATCTTGCCCCTGGTGATATTTTGTTTATTGATGAAATTCACCGTCTTTCCAGATCTATTGAGGAAATTTTATATCCTGCAATGGAGGATTATTTCCTCGATATTATTATTGGTAAGGGTCCTGCTGCGCGTAGCATTCGTGTGCCTCTTCCAAAATTCACCCTAGTTGGCGCTACTACCCGTGCTGGTCAGCTTACAACCCCTTTGCGTGATAGATTTGGAGTCCTTCTCCGTCTTGAGCTTTACACGCCTAGCGAGCTTGCTACTATCGTAAAAAGAAGCGCATCAATACTTAATGTTGACATAGACGAAAAGGGCGCACTTGAAATTGCATCACGCTCAAGAGGCACGCCAAGAATTGCAAACAGGCTTCTTAAGCGTGTTCGTGATTACGCTCAGGTTAAGGGAAATGGTAAAATCACCCTTGATATTGCTAAAACTGCTCTTTCTGCCTTGGAAATCGACGAGCTCGGTCTTGATAACATTGACAGAAAGATGCTTGAAACAATTATTAAATTCTACGATGGTGGTCCTGTTGGTCTCGAAACCTTGCTGCCACTATCGGTGAGGAAAGCATAACAATTGAGGACGTTTACGAGCCTTATCTTATGCAAATAGGCTTTTTAAGCCGTACTCCACGTGGTAGATGCGTTACAAGGCTTGCCTACGAGCATCTAAACATTCCCTTCGGTAAGGGAGGAGTAATTCCACTAAAAATTGATAACCCAGATGAATAAAGGAGATATAAAAATGAACGATATTAAGGTTACTTTATGTGAATACAAGGGACTAAAGCTAGAGCTTGAGAGCCCTGCCCCATCTGTTACTATTGATGAGGTTGAATTGCAAAAGAAATACATTGCACAGGATTTTGCTGAGGTTGTAAGCGTTGAGGGCCCATTGGAAAATGGACACACAAGCATTATCGACTTTGTTGGCTCTGTTGACGGTGTAGAATTTGATGGTGGCTCAGCACAAAATTTTGAGCTTGTTATTGGCTCAGGCGCGTTTATTCCCGGCTTTGAGGATCAAATGGTTGGTATGAAAAAGGGCGAAACAAGAGTTATTAAGGTTCGCTTCCCTGACAACTACACTCCTGAATTAAGTGGTAAGGATGCCGAGTTCAAGGTTACTCTACACGAAATCAAGATGAAAAAGGAATCTGGCTTTGACGAGGGTGTTCTTAAGAGATTTACAGAGGCTCAAAAAATTCCTGACGTTGACACAATGGAAAAGCTTGACAAGTTTATTTGGAATGCAATTTACCAAAAAAAGCTTGAAAGCGTTGACAAGGAAATCGGTGCTAAGCTTGAAAAAATCCTTCTTGACGGCTGTACAGTTGAAATTCCTGATGAGATTATGAATGAGCAAATTGAGGGACAAATCAAGGGAATCGAAAGCTATGCACAATCAAATGGAATGGACCTTTCTACAATGCTTTCTATGATGGGTCAAAACGAGGCTGTATTCAAGGACACAGTTAAGAATATGGTAAAGAGTGAGCTTTCACTCAATGCTATCTTCAACGAGATTGCCAAGGTTGAAAATCTAGTAGCTGATGACAAGGACGTTGAGAAATTCTACGAGGAAGGAATAAAGCAAGGTGGTTGGACACTTGAAACAATCAAGCTAAAATTCCCCGAGGACACTGCAAAGACTTATATCAATGGACTCAAGGTGTCTTCATTCCTAAGAAGCAATTCTGAAATTACTTACAAAGCATAAAACAAAAAGCAAGCACCTCTCGTGCTTGCTTTTTTTACGGCTTTCTTCGTCTGAATACAAGTCTTGTCAAAGCCTTTAGATTAAAAGGAATTAGAGGATACAAGTAGGACCTTTTGCCATTTATTGTTGTGGTGGTTGATATAAGCAACAATCCCACTACTCCACCTAAAAGCAGTCCCCAACCGCCTAATAGCGCAATGGCTATCAACGTAAGCATTCTCAAAAATTTTAATGCATACCCAAGCTCATAATTCGATTGGGTAAAGCTTGCCATTGATACGATTGCCATGTAAAATATTACGTCTGCACTTAGCCAGCCCACCTGTACAGCAAAATCGCCCAAAAGCAATCCACCTATAACTCCAAAGGAGTTTGACATAACGCTTGGGGTGTTCAGGGATGCTAGCTTTAAGCCATCAATTACTAGCTCGACCAGTAATAGTTGTATCAAAATCGGCACACTTCCATGATCGTCTGGTATTACGAAAGCAAGCCACTCGGGCACTATCGACGGATTCGTAACAAAATAATACCAGATCGGAATTAAAACAACAGCGCTCCAGAATACAAGCTGTCTCACAAGCCTTAAGTAAGTGCCTGTAAATGGTGGAAAATAATAATCGTCAGTCTCCTGTAAAAAATCGAAAATCGCGGTTGGCAAAATCAAAGCCTCGGGGGACGTGTCGCAAATTACAATTACACTTCCCTCCAAAATAGATGCACAGGCACAGTCAGGTCTTTCTGTGCATCTAACCCTTGGAAATGGATTATACCACTTTTTCTTAATTAGGCATTCAATAAGGCTTTGGTGTCCCATTGGCAAGGCATCTGTTTTAATAGATTCTATCCTCTCCACAAGATTTTTTACATATTCTGGGTCTGCCTTTCCCTTAAGATAGACTACTGAAATATCTGTTTTAGAGCTTTCGCCAACTGACAAATACTTGACAGTTAGTTGTGGATCTCTTATACGTCTTCTTATCATAGCAGTGTTAAAAATCATAGTTTCTACAAAGCCGTCACGGGCGCCTCGCATTACCTTATCATTACCAGGCTCCTCGGTAACTCTTGCTGGATAAGATCTTGCATCTACAATTACTGCTCCAGCACCAAAGCCCTCTGCCAAAATCGCTGAGCATCCACTTAATACCATTGTACAAATCGTGTCAAAATCATACACTGCATCCACCTCAACGGCCGGAACACCAGTTTTTATAAACCTTTCGACACTTCCCTGCTTACCGTTTCCAAAGTCCTTTATGGTAGTTAAGTGCATCATTAGCTTTTGCATTATTGCAGCAGTTACAAAGCCATCTACGTAATACATAACCAGTCTTTGAGAATTTATTTCCATTTCCTTTTTGATTATGTCAAAATTCTCGTCCACATTCAATATATTATCAAGCTCTTTTATATTTTCCTCGAAATTAAAAGACAGCTCCTTCACAAAAAAATCCTCCATAAATACTTTTTGGTTAGTATTTACGAAGGATTTATTTTTATGCCTTATTATTCTTAAAGAATTGATAGTAATAGCAAGGAAGCATTCCGTTGTATAGCTTTCTGACCTTATCTGGCTTTCTGCCATAAAGCTTGCCAAACTCCTCGTGGCTGGTTATTACGTAAATCTGCCACTTATCTAAGGTTTTGAAATGCTCTCCCATCTTTTTATAAAGCTTCTCTGCTTCTTTTATAGACGATAGCCTTTCACCATAAGGAGGATTACATACTACTGTGCCTCTTTTACCCTGTGTTGTAATCTCAAGCGCATCCATTTTGAACGCCTTTATATTTTTGGAAACTCCTGCATTTTGTGCATTTTCCATTGTTAGCTTTACACATTCCTCGTCTATATCAGAGGCATAGGCTAAAAAGGAGCTATCAATCTTTATTCTCGATCTTGCCTCTTCTCTTGCCCTCTCCCACTGCTCTTTTGGAAATCGTGGAAAATCCTCGGCACAGAAGCGTCTTTTTAGTCCTGGTGCATAGTCTAGCATCATCATTGTCGCTTCAATAGCAATAGTACCCGAGCCACAGAATGGGTCCCAAAACAAAACATCCTCTCTAGGTCTTGCAAGCTTTGCTAGTGCAGCTGCCAAGGTCTCTCTTATTGGTGCGTCATTTGACTTTATACGATAGCCTCTTTTGTGTAGAGGTGTACCAGAGGTATCTATCATCAGTGTGCATCTGTTTTTGAAAAGGAAAAAGTCTATTTGATACTTAACTCCCGTTTCCTCAAACCAGCCAGTGTCGTAAATCTTTCCTAATCTTGATGCAATAGATTTTTTTATTATTCTTTGACAATCCGGTATTGAAAATAAAGCACTTTTTATGCTATGCCCTCTCACAGGAAAGGAGTCCTGCTTGCCTATCCATTCCTCCCACGGTAGCTTTTTTGTTTCCTCAAAAAGCTCATCAAAGGTAAGTGCCTCAAATTCGCCGATTTTTATATATACCCTTTCAGCAAATCTAAGATTTATGTTTAACACTGACACGGCGTATTCATCACCTATAAAGCTAATTCTACCGTCCATCGTTTCTGTTCTTTTGTAGCCTAGCTTGTCTATTTCCTCGCCAAGCAAGCCCTCAAGACCAAAAAGGCAGGTAGCAACGTATTCAATGCTCATATTAAATATCCTTTCTAGGCAACGTGAAGGTAAATTTACAATATTTACCGTATTCGCTATCAACAAAAATCTTTTCGTTATGGGAATCTATAATGGTTTTGGTAATAAACAACCCAAGTCCTACACCTGTTTTGTCTAGTCCTCTGCTCTTATCTCCCTTATAAAACCTGTCGAAAATTCTCGCCTTATCCTCATTTGAAATGCCAATTCCCTCGTTGTATATCGAAAATTGCACCTTGTCTTCCACATACTGGATTTTAATTATATACTTTCCACCCTCGTAGGAGAACTTAATCGCATTATGACAAAGGTTATAAACCACCTGATTTATAGCGTCTCTGTCCCCCTCGCAGATCATATCAAAGCTGTCATAATCTATATCAACATCAAGATTCTTTTCAAGAATTTGTCCCTCAAGAGATATTATTGTTTCGCGAGTTAGCTCACAAAGGTTGAATGGCTTCATATCAAATTTTCTCTCGCCAGATTGAAGCCTTGAAACGTCAAGCAAGGAGCTTACTAAACGGCTCAGCCTTTGAACCTCACTCTTAATTATGTTTAGATAATAATCCTGCTTACTTGTTGGTATTGCTCCATCCAAAATGCCATCGACAAAGCCAGCAATAGTTGTCATAGGTGTTTTTAGGTCATGGGAAACGTTGCTTAAGAAGGTCTTTTGAGATTCATCCTTAGCCTGCAAATCCTCAGCCATTTTATTTATAGAGCTAGCAAGCTCTGCCAGCTCGTCCTCACCACGAACGGTAACTCTTACACTAAAATCGCCCTTTGAAAAGCTACGTGCAGCCTTTCCTATCTCACGGAGTGGACGCATTACTCGAATGCTTATTCCGTAAATGGCAATTAAGGCAACTATTGAAATCCAAATAACGGTAGTAACGATGGCAAAAATCATATCAAAAATCAAGTCGCCCTCTGTTGCACCTGGGTCAAATAGCATTGAGTAGCCTATGCTCTCGCCCTTTTCGTTTTTAACACAGGTTAAATAATATACAACCTCTCTGGAGAAAAGCAGATTACAGCCATCGCTTCTTGACAAGAATCCGTCCTGTAAAAAATCCTCGCTTTCCACTATAGCCTTTGATAGGGTGGTTTTGTTAAAGTGTAAGGGAAGCTTTGTTAAGTCAAAGCCATCTGTTTTATCCTCCACGTTTACGTCTGCATAGTAGATCAGCTCCCCGGATTTATCAAACAAGGCGATTTCACAGCTTGACGAAACAAGCCTTATCATTTCAAGTGTTTCCTCAAGCATAGCCTCATTTTTCTTGATATTCTCCTCTAAGCTGTCTGTTTTATTTTCAATATTGTCGTAGTACATATAGAAAACTTGATTAGCATTATAGGTTTCCTTTAGCTTTGTATCAAGAGAAAAGCTACTTACGATAGACGTAATTATGATACCCAGAATTAAAACGGTAATAACGATAATAGCCATAAATATAAGCATGTATCGTGTTGATACGCTTTTAATTTTAATCATTCTTGCTCCTTTCTATATGAATACTAAGAAAAACTCCGATTGTATTCGGAGTTAATTTCTTATACATTAAATCTAAACAATACAATATCTCCGTCCTGAATAACGTATTCCTTACCCTCAGAACGAACGAGACCCTTTTCCTTTGCTGCGTTCATTGAGCCACACGCAACAAGGTCATCAAAGGAAACGATTTCTGCACGAATAAAGCCTCTTTCAAAATCAGAGTGAATCTTTCCTGCAGCACCTGGTGCCTTTGTACCCTTTGTGATTGTCCAAGCGCGAACCTCCTTAGGTCCTGCTGTCAAATAGCTGATAAGTCCTAGCAAGGAATAGCTGGCCTTAATGAGTCTGTCAAGACCACTTTCTGTTATACCAAGATCCTCAAGGAACATTCCCTTCTCGTCATCGTCAAGCTCTGCAATTTGAGCCTCTATCTCTGCACAAACCGGGATAACCTCGCTCTTTTCTGCGTCAGCTAGCTCCTTAACTGCAAGATAAAATTTATTTTCGTTTATATCGCTTCCAATATCTGACTCGCTAATATTAGCTGCGTAAATAATTGGCTTAATTGTAAGGAGTGCAACCTCAGAGATCATCTCTCTTTCTTCCTCATCGTACTCAAGGCTACGGGCACTCTTACCCTCCTCAAGAGCCTTCATTACTCTTTCATAAAGAGCAAGCTTGCTAGCAAGAGTCTTATCTCCCTTCATTGCCTTTTTAACTGCGTCAATTCTTCTTTCAAGAATTTCCATATCGGAGAAAACAAGCTCAAGATTTATAGTTTCAAGATCTCTTACAGGATTTATGCTTCCGTCAACGTGAATAATGTCTGAATTTTCAAAGCAACGAACCACGTGAACGATTGCGTCAACCTCTCTTATGTGTGAAAGAAATTTATTACCCAATCCCTCACCCTTTGAAGCGCCCTTTACTAGTCCTGCAATATCTACAAATTCAATTACGGCAGGAGTATAAAGCTCAGGGTTATACATCTTAGCCAAAACGTCAAGACGTGAGTCCGGAACTGCAACAACACCTACGTTTGGCTCAATTGTACAGAATGGGTAGTTTGCACTTTGTGCACCTGCATTTGTAAGTGCGTTAAACAAGGTGCTTTTGCCTACATTTGGCAATCCAACAATACCAAGTTTCATATTTTACCTCTATTTTTTTATTTCGTTATAATTATACATTATTTTTTATAATAGTTCAAGTAATAAAGGAATTTTTTTGAAAATCTTAGTCACGTTCTTTTTTTGTACAAAAATTAAGGATAATATTGTAATTTTTATTTATATCACACCTTTTTTTCACTTAGTTTTCACATTCATATTGTAAAATAATTAACAGTTATTAATGAAATTTTAATTTTTACTAGACTTTTGTTAAAAAATTGTTTACAATTGATGCTTTTTGTGTTATAATTTTTCTGGTAAATTTAAGCATTCTATTGCGGAGGTTTTTATGCTTGGAACTAAGATGCTCGTAATTGATGACGATTTGAACATCTGCGAAATGATCAAGGTATATTTTCAAAACGAAGGATATGAGGTTGCAGTTGCTAACGACGGCATAACCGGAATGTCAATGTTTAAGAGCTACGATCCCGATATCATTTTGCTTGACCTTATGCTTCCTAAAAAGGACGGCACAGATGTTTGCCGTGAAATTAGAGCTATTTCTAATAAGCCTATGATTATGATTACTGCTAAGGGCGGGGTTTTCGACAAGGTGCTTGGTCTTGAGCTTGGTGCTGACGACTTTGTTGTTAAGCCCTTTGATATGAAGGAGCTTTTGGCAAGAGTTAAGGCTGTTTTACGTAGATATAGCGTAATGGAAACTCATCTTGACAAGGATACCCTTAGATTCGATAATCTTGAAATAAGCCTTTCTAACCACGAATTAAAGATAAAGGGTGAAAGCGTTGATATTCCTAACAAGGAATTTATGCTTCTTCACTTCCTTGCTAAAAACTTCAACAGAGTTTTCACAAGAGACCAGCTTCTTAACAAGGTTTGGAGCTTTGATTACCTTGGAGATTCTCGTACAGTTGACGTACATATTAAGCGTCTTCGTGAAAAGCTTAATGGAGTTTCAAGCAAGTGGGAGCTTCGTACAATTTGGGGCGTTGGTTACAAATTTGAGGTTTTTCCACAAAGCAATGATTAATCAAAAAAATGGTAGAGTTATTCTCTACCGTTTTTGTTTTTCTTCGGTTCATTTATTTCCTTAGTGCTGATTATCAGCTCAACTATTGGCTTAATACAAAACATAGCAACAGGGGCTATCAAAAGTCCCCATACTCCCAAAAGCTTAAAGCCGGCATACATTACAAGCAAGGTAACCAAGGGGTGAATGTTCATTTGTGCACTTAATATTCTCGGCTCTGCATACTGTCTTACGGCATAAACGATTACAGAGGTTATTATTAGCCCGACCCCTAGCCTTATATCTCCATAAATAATCATAACAATTGCCCATGGTAGCATAATGATAGGTGCTCCTAGTATAGGGAGCATATCTGCTATGCTTATAACTAACGCTAAAACAAAGGAGTTTTCAACACCCAAAATCAAATAAGCTGAAAACAATATTGCAAAGGTAATAAGAAGCAATAGCAAATATGATTTTATGCATTTTTCAATTGCCCTTAGCGTATCTCTTTTGAATACCATTGCAACCCTATGTAGCTTTTTGGGTATTATTCTCTCAATTTTTTCGCTGATTTTGTCATAATCCTTCGCAAAATAAAAAAGAGACAACACAAAGACTATTATCCAAAGGGCTATTTCTGGTAGATTTTTAATTACTTCTGCTAAAGTAGATGTAATGCTAATGCTCGCATTTTTTATTCCCTCAGTAATTATCTCCTCAGCCATTTGATAAACTAGATCCTCGTCCCCTGTTAAGCTTTTGACAAATGGAAGCTTATCTTCTATGATTTTAACAAAATCAAACAGTATAGTTAACACGTTTTGCTCTTTTGACAAATTATTCATAAGCTCGTTTACTATGTTTCCTATCTCCCTTGCTACTACGCCAAGAAGCATAGCGAGCAACAAAATACTAATTGCGCTAAGAAAAAGAACAGCTCCTACGCTTATTAAGGACATTGGTGCTTTTGTTTTAGTGGCTAGGGCTTTAACTGTTGGTCTTGTCAACAAAGATATCACCATAGCTACAAGAAATGGGAAAATCACCTGAAATGCCAGCTTAAAAAACAAATATATCATAGCTATCAAAATAAGCGCTGAAAGCGATATGTAAACAAATCTCTTATATCTCTCCATTTTTCTCTCCTCGAAATACAGTTACAATGAGCATTCCTCTTTAATAAAAGTATTAAACAAGATTGACTTTTATCTGCTTTTCTGCTAAAATAAATAAAAAAGATTTTTCGAGGTGCAATTATGATTCGTATAGAAATGGAAAACGGTGGAATTATTGACATTGAGCTTTATGAGGACAAGGCTCCTATTACTGTTAAAAACTTTGTTAAGCTTGTTAGTGAGGGCTTTTACGACGGACTTATATTCCACAGAGTTATAAAGGGTTTTATGATTCAAGGTGGCGATCCAACTGGTACTGGTATGGGTGGCTCTGGTCAGAATATTACTGGTGAGTTTCGTATAAACGGTATAAAGAACGATATTTCTCACAAAAGAGGTGTTATCTCTATGGCTCGTGCTCAGAGCTTTAACTCTGCCTCATCTCAGTTCTTTATTATGCATAAGGATTGCGCTCAGCTTGACGGTAGCTATGCTGCCTTTGGTAAGGTTGTAGCTGGTATGGAGGTTGTTGATGAGATTGCATCAATTCCTACTGATTTCAGAGATCGTCCTGTTACGGATATGAGAATGAAGAAGGTTTCTATAGTTTAATTTATGAAAAAATTCACTTTATTCGATCTTGTGCTTTTCACCATGTACGGTGCATTAATGTTTGTTTTCGATCTTGCGTTTGAAATGCTACCTAACATTCATGGTGTTGCCTTGATTATTTGTGTGATTACCTTGATTTACAGATCCCGTGCACTCATATCGATTGCAATTTACGTTTCGCTTAACGCAATTATTGCTGTTGCTTCATCTATAAATGCATTATGGTGGGTGCCCTACATATACATTTTCCCTATACTATGGATTTTTATTATGCTTATACCAAAAGGGCTTTCACTTAAGGTAAAGGTTATTTTGTGTGCCATAGCATCGGGAGTACATGGACTTATCTTTGGCACGCTCTATTCGCCATTTCAAGCAATTATGTTTGGACTTGATATAAATGGTATGCTTGCATGGATTGTTGCAGGTCTGCCTTGGGATTTGGTTCATTGCCTTGGCAATATTGCTATGTGCACGCTTATTTATCCCCTGTATAAGGTTCTTGTTAAGCTTGAGGAATCACGTGAAAAAAGGAAATAAAAAAGCAGAATATGGAGCTTATTCCATATCCTGCTTTTTATTTTTGAATTTCCAAGGCTTAAGCCTTTCGCCCTTAACTATATATGCTCTTTCGGCAAGCATTGCAAGAGGGGTGTCACTATACATATCGGAATAAAATTCATTCACGTGCGCATCTGGATATATCTCCATTAGTCTGCGAACCTTTTCCTCGCCATGATAATTGGTTCCGTAAAAAATGCCTATATGCTTATCTACCCTTGAGCCAATTACCCTTTCAACACCAAGCATCTTACCTATCGGCTTTATCAGGTATTCTGGAGATGCAGTAATTACAATATCGGTTGGATTTTTCTTCTCAAGGTACCATTTATGAACCTTTTTTATATTGATTTTCCAAAAATCCTCAACTGCCTGATCGATATCATCTACGGCACCTGCAAATCTTAAAAACTTGCTTTTGAATTTAGTTTTCTTCACAATTCTTAAAAGATAACCTAGTCCGTAAAACATAGTTGGCAAAACATATTTCCATGTCTTTGGATATCTTTTTAGGCAATAAAAGAAAAAGTCCGTAGAGCTTTCTCCGTGATATATTGTGCCATCAAAATCGTATATATTCATATTATTTTCCTCGTGAAAAGAGGTGCTTATTCGGCACCCTCTTCCTTCACATTTTTAGTAACGTGAATTTGTTCAACACGCTTTGCGCTTGTTTTCGTTATTTCTATTCTATATCCCTGATACTCAAAGCAATCGCCCCTTTGAGGAAAGCTTTCAAGCTCCTTCATTACAAAGCCGTTTACTGTTTGAGGCATATCCTCATCCTCAGGGTATACAAGCTCAAGCTTCTCAAAGAACTCCTCAAGCTCAGCTGAGCATTGTACTATGTAGCTACCATCCTCAAGCTCCTTGAAGTCGCTAGCCTCCTCCTCGTCATGCTCATCAAGCACGTCGCCGATTAGCTCCTCAATGATATCCTCCATAGTAACGATACCCATTGTTCCACCAAACTCATCAACAACGATTGCAAGGTGGCACTTTTTGCTTTTTAAGAGCTTTAGAAGATCAGCAATTTTAATATGCTCAGACACGTGTACGGGCTTTTGCAGGTATTTCATAATTGTCTTGTTGTTATTGTGGTAGGCAATAAAGAAGTCCTTTTCGTGTAGAACACCAACAATATCATCCATATCCTCACCATAAACCGGCAAACGGGAGTAGGCGTTTTCTATAAAGGTCTTAGCAATATTTGCGATGCTTTCATCCTTAGAAATTGCGCAAACCTCTACACGTGGTGTCAAAATATCGCCTGCACACACATCGTTAAACTCAATCGCAGAACGAATTAGCTGACCCTCATCACTTTCAAGAGAGCCCTCCTCCTCTGCCTCGTCAACAATATTTATTAGCTCATCCTCAGTAAAGGATGGTTTCTCCTTTGAGTGAAAGATTTTACCAACTAATCTGCCTATACCAACAAAAATGACGCTTAGCGGTGTAAGTACAATAACCAATGCGTTTACAATTCCGCAAAGACTCAGCACTGATTTATCTGCAGTTTCTCTTGATGCAACCCTTGGAATGATTTCTCCAAAAATCAAAATCGCCAACGTTACAGCAGACGCTGCCACTGTTGTAGCAATTCCCTCACGACTTGGATCTGTGCTTGCAATAAGAAAGATAAAGAAAAGGGTTGAAATCACAGAAAGAGTAACGTTTGTAATACAATCAAGAACAATTACACTAGTTTCTAGCTTATCGTATTTTTCATCCAGCTTAACCACAAGCATGGCTCTTTTATCGCCACTCTGTGCCATATTTTTAATTCTAGCCTTGTTGTAAGAGGAAAATGCAGATGCAATAGAAGAAAAGAATGCAGACAGAAGGAGCAACACTCCCATAACTATTGGCATCCATACTGGGAATGTGGTTGGTTGTGGTGTGCCTTGTAAAAAAAGATTGAATAAAGTATTAGGGACAGGGTCCATTTTAATTTTTATTTCCTTTCAAAATTTTCAAGTATTATAACATATATTATAAATAAAGTCAAGTGTTTGGGTGCAAGATAATCGACCTTATGCTCGCAAGACACCTATATTTTGGTAAAATTTTCTTTTATTTCTTAAAAAACAGACACTCTCGGGCACTTTTTATAGATATTTTTCAAAAAGCTCATCAACTCTTTGAATATCCCCTTCGGTCATCAGGTGCTTATATTTATTGTGATATGCAACAAGTGCATCCTTGTTTATTTTCTTTGGCGCCTTACCTACTCGTCTTTCAAAATTGCCACATACAATATCCTCTATTGCATTTTGTGGCAAATTCAAGCCACTTTCGTATCTGTCGTCAAATGCCTTAACTACATCATCACATGACACATAACGATATACTCTATCCATTAACCACATAAATGATTCCGTTTTAGAGGGGAAGCTTGAGTCTGTTCCGAGCTCTATTCTTTTTGAATACTTGGTAAAGAAATTCTTATAATATTCCTTGTTCTCATAGAATGAAATATACATTTCCCAGCCAGGGGTTAAGTCAACTGCTACGTTAGGATATTTTTCAAATAGCTCTACTAAATCCTCGGGAGTTTCCGATTTGAAAAAGAAATGTGCAAAGGTTACGCAAAGCTTAGGATGTTTTTCAAGAATTGCATAAGCCTGTCTATATAGCTCCTCGTGTGTTGCAAAGGTGCCATCACCATAGAACCAGCCGTGGTCGATTGTATCCTGAGAAACCTTATCCTTATCCCAAAATTCCTTTGGGTCATTTACGTGAAACAGAATGTGTGTGCCCTGCTTTTCAGCCTCAGCAAAAAACTTGTCATATTCCTTGTGTAAAAGATTCTTACCCACTTTTTTGTTGAGTGTTGGCTTGCCCTCAAGCATTTTTACGCCGTCAAAGCCAATTTCCATTAGCTCGTTTAGCTGTGTTACAAAGTCCATTCCTTCTGGCAAGGACTCGCCAAGTGGATACTGGTCGTATAGCAATCCGCCGTGTGCATAGGTTGTTTCATCTACTAGCTTATATACGGCACACATAATATTACTTGTAACGTCTGCTCCATAGCCTGATGGAAGCGCTGCAAGATTAAGGGCAGATATGCCCATATTTCTTTTATATTCATCAAAGCAACCGATAAAGTTCTCTCCATTACTATTTGTCCATGCTTCAATATGAAGGTGTCCATCTATTACCTTATGCTTTACTTTAGGAAATTCATTATTCATAGTATAGCTCCTTTTTGTTTATATCTCAATTGTATCATATTTCATTGTTCATTTGTTGATTTTTGGTAATATTCTTTTATTTTTTTGAATAAATTTTACTAATTAAATTAAAAAAGGACGGGTATTTAGATGAATATTTACGAGGATATCGCAAAACGTACTAATGGTGAAATTTATCTTGGCGTTGTAGGACCTGTACGAAGCGGAAAATCAACATTTGTTAAAAAGTTTCTTGATACACTTGTTGTACCTAATATCGCTTCAGAATACGACAAGGAACGTGCAAAGGATGAATCTCCTCAAAGTGCATCCGGGAAAACAATTATGACGACTGAACCAAAATTTATTCCTGATGAAGCAGTTTCTGTTGAAATTGGGACATCAAGAATGAAAATGCGACTAATTGATTGTGTTGGGTATATGGTTGATGGTGCAATTGGTGGCGAGGAAAACGGCGAGGTTCGTATGGTTAACACGCCCTGGAGCAAGACACCTCTTGAGTTTGAAAAGGCTGCCGAGCTTGGTACAAAAAAGGTTATTCGTGACCACTCTACTATTGGTGTTATTGTAACAACAGATGGCTCTATCGGTGAGCTTAGCCGTGATAGCTACGAAAAGGCTGAAATTAGAGTTGTAAAGGAGCTTCAAAGCATTGGTAAGCCATTTGTTATAGTCTTGAATTCTGCTAATCCTCAAAACGAAGATACTCAAGAGCTTGCAAGACAGCTTGAGTTAAAATATGGCGCACCAGTTGCTCTTATTAATGCAACTGAGCTTAGCTATGAGGATTTTGAGGGTATAATTGAGCTTTTATTAAGCCAATTCAATATAACTGAAATTGAATTCAAGCTTCCACCCTATATCAGTACACTAGAAAATAATCATTGGTTAAAGGAAAGTTTGCTAACAAGTATAAAGGAATCACTTGTAGATGTACAGAAAATTGATGACATTAAAAAATGCTACGAGCATTTAAGAAAAAATCCTTATCTAGACGGTACACCAACCCCCTCTTATGATTTAGGAAATGGAGTATGCCAGCTTACTGTCAATCTAAAAAATGATCTATATTACCAGGTTATGACCGAGCTTTGCGGTGTTAAAATTGAAAATGACCAAGAGCTATTTAACTGTATCAAATGTCTATCAGAAAGCAAGAAGGAGTTTGATAAATTAGTAAGTGCAATAGATGAGGTAAATTCAACAGGCTATGGAATTGTTTTGCCTGAGGTTGAGGATATGGTGCTTGAGGAGCCAGAAATAACCAAGCACGGTGGCAATTACGGAATAAAGCTTAAGGCGTCAGCACCATCAATACATCTAATAAGAGCGTCAATTGAAACAGAAATTAATCCTATAGTTGGAAGTGCTGATCAATCCGAGGAAATTATTAAGGATTTACTTGATGAGTTTAGAGATGACCCTAAAATGCTTTGGAATTCAAAAATGTTCGGCAAATCTCTATATGAGCTTGTGAATGATGGTTTACACGCAAAGCTATCACACATTTCACCAGAATCAAGAACAAAGTTATCTGACACTCTGACAAGAGTAATAAACGAAGGCTCAAATGGTTTAATCTGCATAATTTTATAATTATTGTCCTCATTTTTAATTATGTAGTGCTCATCTGTTCAGTTGTTCATATTTGAATGTAAACATTTTACAGAGCAAATCACTATATCTTGTTATATTTTTAACTATTTCTCACTATTTTGTCAAATATAAAAATACTAATCTTATCATTTTATGTATTAACTCATAAAGATTCAAGTTATAATACACAAAAAAAGCTTCGTCATCGACGAAGCTTTTTTATATTATACAACTAAAAACTTTTACAATTCTCTTTATTTCATTACTTTTTCTTTCAAAAGAAAGCAATAATCTTATAAAAATCTCCTTGAAAATGGTGTTTTTTTGCGCAATAATTTATCATAGGTGGATTTTTTTAATAAAATCAAGAGCCAATTCCTTGCATCCTTCAGCATCTGGGTGCCCACCATACTTAGCTTGATTTTCAAATGGAGGCTCCTTTCCCCAGATGGGGACAACATTGTAAACCTCTGTAATTTCTGAAAGATCACTTAGTATGTATTGGTTGATTTTCTTCCATTTTTCAGTGGTGCCTTCATCATAATCAAATGGTGGAATTGTAAACAGAATCGTTCTTGTGCCGTTGTTTTGCAGGATTTCAACTATCTTTTTTAGGTTCATTTTAATCTGCTCCGTAGTATAACCACGACCTAAATCGTTAACACCAAAGCAGATTGTAACGACATCCATTTGCTTAGCCTTATTGAGCCACGCACCATTTGTAGCTGCATCAGCTGCCCGCCCAAAGCCAATTCCTAAATTCCAATAGGAATAAACATCGCCGATTTTTTCAGCTATTATAGCATTCCAATGCTTATACGAATCTCTTTCAGTTCCTATTCCTTGTGTAATAGAGTCACCTAAAAAGCCAATTTTCTTTTCTACATGACAAGCAATTCCCACCATATTAGGCAATGGAACAAAGCGATTTAGCTCCCAATTCTCGCCATTTTTAACGTATGTATTTATGTTTATTTCTTCAAAATAAGGAATTTTTTCTCCAGAAAATTCTATTTCAAAGTATAACTCCGCACCTTTTGTTACATCAAGAATCACAGGGTCTGTATAAAATATTTCATCGTTTGAAACACATTTTTCCTTATTTCCTTGGAAATATAATTTAGTTTCATTTACAATATCGGCACTTTTAATGCACGCCTTTAGGCTATGTATTACCCATTGACCACAAGACTCATTTGCTACTGATATACTGCCATCTGCATAAGTGCTATCTATGGTGTCACTAAACAAAAGGCTATATTCATATATACCGTAGCTAAATGGCTTTATATATATTCTGCCAACTCTTCTTTCATTATTGGTTGAAAAATAACATTGGTTCGACGTGCCTGCCAATGTATTGGATACATATTTATCAAAATAACTCATAAAAGCTCCTTTTTTTAGGATTATTCCTTAATTATTCTACTATAATATGATTATTTTGTCAATATATTTGTATCTAGATAAGCTTTAGCAAAAAAAGAGCCTCCTTACGGAAGCCCTTTTTTTATTAAAGCTAATTTATAAATTAAGCAATAATTTCAGTAACAGTACCTGAACCAACTGTTCTACCACCCTCACGGATAGCGAAACGAAGACCCTTTTCAATAGCGATAGGTGTGATAAGCTCAACGTTCATTGTTACGTTGTCACCAGGCTTCGCCATATCAACATCATCTGGAAGAGTGATGATACCAGTAACGTCAGTTGTTCTGATATAGAACTGTGGTCTGTAGTTTGAGAAGAATGGCTTTGAACGTCCGCCTTCCTTTTCAGTTAGAACGTAAACTTGACCCTCAAACTTTGTGTGTGGGTTGATTGAACCTGGCTTACAAAGAACCTGACCTCTTTCGATCTCGTTCTTTTGAACGCCACGGAGAAGAAGACCAACGTTGTCACCAGCCTCAGCATTGTCCATAAGCTTATGGAACATTTCGATACCTGTAATAACTGTTGTTCTCTTTTCGTCTGTAAGACCAACGATTTCAACGTTGTCGTTCATCTTAACAACACCACGCTCAATTCTACCTGTAGCAACAGTACCACGACCAGAAATTGAGAATACGTCCTCAACTGGGAGTAGGAATGGCATATCAGCCTTTCTGTCTGGTGTAGGAATGTATTCGTCAACGTTAGCCATAAGCTCAAGAATGCAAGCGTACTCTGGAGCAGATGTGTCCTTGCTCTCGGAAAGAAGTGCGTTTCTAGCAGAACCACGGATGATTGGAATGTCATCACCTGGGAATTCATACTCAGAAAGAAGCTCTCTGATTTCCATCTCAACGAGGTCGAGAAGCTCTTCATCGTCAACGTCATCACACTTGTTGATGAATACAACGAGTGCAGGAACGCCTACCTGACGAGCAAGAAGAATGTGCTCACGAGTTTGAGCCATAGGACCGTCTGTACCAGCAACAACGAGGATTGCACCGTCCATCTGAGCTGCACCAGTAATCATGTTCTTTACATAGTCAGCGTGGCCAGGGCAGTCAACGTGAGCATAGTGACGCTTTTCTGTCTCGTACTCAACGTGACGGGAGTTGATTGTGATACCTCTTTGTCTCTCTTCTGGGCAGTTGTCGATTTGGCTGTAGTCCATAAACTCAGCACCACCGAGTAGAGAAAGTGTCTTTGTGATAGCTGCTGTAAGTGTTGTTTTACCATGGTCAACGTGACCGATAGTACCGATGTTAACGTGGGGTTTTGTTCTTTCAAATTTCTGCTTAGCCATTTGAATTTTCCTCCTAAAATTTTTATTTATTAATTATTTTAACTAAAATTAGTTACTTAGTTGTTCTTTCCACGAGCAGAAATGATTCCCTCTTGGATATTCTTTGGAACCTCAGCAAAGTGATCTGGCTCCATTGAGTAGTTAGCTCTACCCTGTGTTGATGAACGCAATGTTGTTGCGTAACCAAACATTTCAGCAAGAGGTACCATAGCAGTAACCTGTGAAGCACCACCTGCAAGTGCGTCTGTGGACTGTACTTGTCCACGTCTTGAGTTAAGGCTTCCCATAACTGCGCCTAGGTAATCATCAGGTGTTACAACAACAACCTTAACGATTGGCTCAGTAAGAACAGGATCTGCCTTTCTCATAGCCTCCTTGAATGCCATTGAAGCAGCAATCTTGAACGCCATTTCTGAGGAGTCAACCTCGTGGTATGAACCATCATATAGTGTAACCTTGAAGTCAACAACGTTGTATCCTGCAAGTACACCAGTTTGTGATGCTTCTTGAATACCAGCATCTACGCAAGGAATGTATTCCTTTGGAATTGCACCACCAACAACCTTGTTGATGAATTCATATCCCTTACCAGGCTCGTTTGGCTCCATAATGATCTTAACGTGACCATATTGACCCTTACCACCTGACTGACGTGCATACTTGTGGTCAACATTTGCTTCTCTACTAATTGTTTCCTTATAAGCAACCTGTGGCTTACCTACGTTAGCCTCTACCTTGAATTCACGAAGTAGACGGTCAACGATAATCTCAAGGTGAAGCTCACCCATACCTGCGATAATGGTTTGTCCAGTTTCCTCATCAGTGTAGGTTCTAAAGGTTGGGTCCTCCTCTGCAAGCTTTGCAAGAGCGATACCCATCTTTTCTTGTCCAGCCTTTGTCTTTGGCTCAACAGCTACGCTGATAACAGGCTCTGGGAATTCCATTGACTCAAGAATGATAGGATACTTTTCATCACAGAATGTATCACCAGTTGTTGTGTTCTTTACACCAACAACAGCAGCGATATCACCTGCGTAGCAAACATCAATATCTTGTCTGTCGTTTGCGTGCATTTGAAGAATACGTCCGAATCTCTCGTTCTTATCCTTACATGAGTTGTACACGCTTGTACCAGCTTGAACAGATCCAGAGTAAACACGGAAGAAGCAGAGCTTTCCTACAAATGGGTCTGTCATAATCTTAAATGCAAGTGCTGAGAATGGCTCAGTGTCACTAGCATGACGCTCATCTGGCTCCTCTGTATCAGGGTGAATACCCTTAATAGCAGGGATATCTGTTGGTGCAGGCATATATTCAACAACTGCATCAAGAAGCTTTTGAACGCCCTTGTTCTTGTAAGATGTACCACATGTTACAGGAACAATTTGGTTTGCAATAACTGCCTTACGAAGAGCAGCCTTAAGCTGTTCGTTAGTTGGCATCTCATCACAGAGATACATCTCCATAAGGTCGTCATCTGTTGCGCAGATGGATTCTACAAGATTTGATCTGTACTCCTCTGCCTTTTCCTTGAGCTCGGCTGGAATTTCTTCAACTCTCATATCCTTACCAAGGTCATCATAGTAAACATCAGCCTTCATTTCAAAAAGGTCGATGATACCCTTAAATGTGTCTTCAGAGCCGATTGGCAACTGAATTGGAACTGCGTTAGCATTAAGTCTTTCCTTCATCATAGATACAACTCTATAGAAGTCTGCACCCATAATGTCCATCTTGTTAACATAAGCCATGCGTGGAACGCCGTATTCGTTAGCCTGTCTCCATACGGTTTCAGACTGAGGCTCAACACCGCCCTTCGCACAGAAAACGGTAACAGATCCGTCAAGAACTCTTAGAGAACGCTGTACTTCAACGGTGAAGTCAACGTGGCCAGGAGTATCAATAATGTTGATACGTGTTGGCGCGAATTGGTTTGCTGAACCAGACCAGAAGCATGTTGTAGCAGCAGAAGTAATTGTAATACCTCTTTCCTGCTCCTGCTCCATCCAGTCCATTGTTGCAGAACCTTCGTGAGTTTCACCTATCTTATGTGTCTTACCTGTGTAAAACAAAATACGCTCTGTAGTAGTGGTCTTACCAGCGTCAATGTGCGCCATAATACCAATATTACGGGTATTTTCAAGTGAATATTCTCTTGGCATCTGTATTTTTCCTTTCAATAATTAAAGCTCTTAGCATTAGCATGCTTGAGCGTACGTCTTGTCAACCCGATGGTGACAATTAATATCTGTAATGTGCGAAAGCCTTATTAGCTTCAGCCATTCTGTGAGTTTCTTCTTTCTTCTTGAAAGCTCCGCCCATGCTGTTCTTTGCATCAAGGATTTCTCCTGCAAGTCTTTCAGCCATTGTCTTCTCGCCACGTTTTCTTGAATAAATTGTGATCCAACGAAGACCAAGTGTTTGGCGTCTCTCAGCTCTTACTTCCATTGGTACCTGATAGTTAGAGCCACCTACACGGCGAGCCTTAACCTCCAATACAGGCATTACATTGTTAAGAGCCTCTTGGAACATTTCAAGTCCGTTTTCGCCAGTCTTTTCTTCTACGAGCTTAAATGCGTCGTAAACGATCTTTTGAGCAACACCCTTCTTACCATCAAGCATAATGTTGTTGATAAGCTTTGTTACTAGCTGTGAACCATAAAGTGGATCTGGCAATACATCTCTCTTGGAAATTTGACCTCTTCTTGGCACTTTTCTTCCCTCCTTCATTAAAAATATGATATCATTGGTACTCGAAAGAAATTTCTCCCGTCGTGTCCAAACAAATTGTCACTGACATAATAACATTTATTTCAGCTTCAAGTTGGGAACGATTAAAAATTATCTTTTCTTACCTCTTAGCAAAGAAATTACTTCTTCTTTGCTCTCTTTGCACCGTACTTAGAACGGCTTTGGTTACGATTTGCAACACCCTGTGCATCAAGTGTACCACGGATTACATGATAACGTACACCAGGCAAGTCACGAACTCTACCACCACGAATAAGAACAACAGAGTGCTCTTGTAGGTTGTGTCCGATACCAGGAATGTATGTTGTTACCTCCATACCGTTTGTAAGCTTAACTCTTGCAATCTTACGGAGAGCTGAGTTTGGCTTCTTTGGTGTGGTTGTTGTAACCTTTGTACATACGCCTCTCTTTTGAGGAGCGCTTTGATCAATCGCTTTGTTCTTCAATGAGTTGAAGCCTGTTTGAAGAACTGGGGTTTGAGACTTAAATGTCTTGTTGCTTCTTCCCTGTCTAACGAGCTGATTAAAGGTTGGCATCTTCTTCCTCCTTCTTCTAAAATAAATGCTTTACGTCGGTGCCATTTGGCACGATGTATTGTAGCGTCTGCAAATGGGCATAGTTCTAGCTTATTCGCATTCGCATACAGTTGTATTATATCATTTGATATTTTTAATGTCAAGCAGAAGTGTTTTTGCAAGGAATTTTCTCTGTTTTGCACAAAATATCAATGAATAATGCTAGGTTTTTAGTAAGTTTTTCAGTACAAAATCAACAAAAAACTGATTTTTTAAGCTTTTTCAAAGAAAGGGAACCTCAACGCAAATTGGGGTTCCCAGTAAAATCAATATTTATCGTCAAAATCGCCGTTTATGTTGCTTCTTCTATTGTCATTTACCATTTTAAGAATATCGTCTATTGAGGAATCTCCATCAATCTTGTCAGGAGTTACAATGTTTATATCCTCATCATCAGCAATCTTCTTTGAGGACTTTTTGTCAAAGCCTGTTGCGATAATCGTTACACGCATTGCATCCTCAAGCTCACCATCAAAGGTAACGCCCCAGATAATATTTGCATCAGCCGCTGCCTCCTCGGTAATCATGCTAGATGCCTGGTCTGCCTCGTCAAGCTCAACGCCCTCAGAAACGGTAATGTTAATAAGAATTCCATTCGCGCCCTTGATTGAAGTTTCAAGAAGTGGACTGGCAATTGCCATTTTAGCAGCCTCAATCGCCTTGTTTGGTCCTGTTGCCTCGCCAACACCCATGTGTGCCATACCAGCACCCCTCATAACCGTTGAAACGTCAGCAAAGTCAAGGTTTACAAAGCCTGCAACGTTTATAAGGTCTGAAATACTCTTAACTCCACGCTTCAATACATCGTCGGCAATGCCAAAGGCATTCATCAGTGTGATTTTTTGATCAGAAATTTCCTTTAGTCTTTCGTTAGGAATAACAACCAAGGAGTCAACATGCTTTGAAAGCTCTGCAATTCCCTGATCTGCCTGTAGCATTCTTCTAGGTCCCTCAAACTTAAATGGCTTAGTTACAATACCAACGGTCAAAACACCCATTTCTTTAGCAATTCTAGCTACAATTGGAGCAGCGCCTGTGCCCGTGCCACCGCCCATGCCAGTAGCTACAAACACCATATCTGCGCCCTTGATAGCCTCTTTAATTTCATCTGCACTTTCCTCGGCTGCCTTCGCACCCTTTTCTGGGTCTGCGCCTGCGCCCTTGCCACTGGTTACCATTTCGCCAATGCAAATTTTTTTTGCAGCTCCAGATCTTAAAAGGGCTTGTCTATCTGTGTTAATTGCGATAAACTCAACGCCCTTAATGTTAGATGATATCATACGATTAACGGCATTATTACCGCCACCGCCTACGCCTAAAACTCTTATATCAACGCCAGATTCAAAATCATTATCTAATTCAAAAGCCATTTTTCAACCTCCACAAGTGTTATATACATATTTATTCACATTAATAATACACTATTTCTGCTACAAAATCAAGACCTTTTGTCTTATCTTTTTTATTTTTTAATTTTTTGTTGACATTTTATCAGCAAACAAGTATAATTTTATTTGGATAGATTTTAAGGAGAGTTTTCATGAAAAAAATATTTTATTCGCCAGTTATTAGGGCAATATTCCTAGTTATTATCTTTTTAGTGGCTTTTTTCTTATCGACAGTCTTAGCCACATTATTCACCGAAAATCTGACTTTAGATAAATATTCAACTGTGGCTCTTATTCCACTTGCAGTTGGCGCTATAATCATTATGGTGCTTGCGCTTGTTTTGAGAATGCACGTATCCTCTTTTAGGCACGCAAGTGTTGTTGAAATAGTAAAGGTTTCTGTAATTTCTGCTGGTGTTTTAGTGGGAATGCTAGTTTTACACTTTGTTCCTTACACCGAAAAGCAAGAGGATATCATAGGAGTAGATTGGTGCACACTCACCTTTTCATTCTTTTTTATGGCTTCTCTGTTTATCACATTTTTCTACAGAGCTATTCTTTCCATAAAGCACCATGTTAATTATAGAAGCAATGGAAACAAAAAGAAGGTTTTGATAGTGGGCGCAGGTGAGGCTGGTAGTATGATTCTTCGTGAAATTCAATCCAGCAATAAAATATTGCTAGAGCCTGTAGGCTTTGTTGATGACGATCCTTCAAAGATAGGAATGTACATTTTTGGCGTTAAGGTGCTAGGTGGTTGCGAATCTATAAAAGAAATAGTCGAAAAGCAACACGTGTCAGCTATTTTCATTGCAATGCCATCTGCCAGTGCTCAAACAATCAAAAAAATCACCAGTCAATGTATTGACACCAAGTGTGAGGTTAAAACTCTACCTGGTCTTTATCAGCTTATGGACGGTGCTATTTCTGTATCAAGACTCCGTAACGTTGACGTAAATGACCTTTTGGGTCGTGAGCCTGTTAAAACCAATCTTTCAGAGGTTATGGGCTACATTGAGGATCAAGTTGTTTTGGTTACAGGTGGCGGTGGCTCAATTGGTAGCGAGCTTTGCAGACAGATAGCTACACAAAATCCTAAGCAGTTAATTATTCTTGACATATATGAAAACAACGCTTACGAGATTGAACAGGAGCTTAAGAGAAAGCTTCCTAACCTGAATCTTGTAACGCTTATCGCTTCTATTCGTGATAGTGGCAAAATGGACGATGTTTTCAAGACCTATCGTCCTGATATTGTATTCCATGCAGCTGCACACAAGCACGTGCCACTTATGGAAACAAGCCCTAACGAGGCAGTTAAAAACAATGTTATCGGTACATATAAGGTTGCTAAATGTGCAGATAAGTATGAGGTTAAAAAGTTCGTACAAATTTCCACAGATAAGGCTGTCAACCCTACCAATATTATGGGCGCTACAAAGCGTATTTGCGAAATGATTATTCAAGCCTTTGCAAAGAGGTCAAATACATGCTTTGTTGCAGTAAGATTCGGAAACGTTCTTGGCTCAAACGGCTCTGTTATTCCTCTATTCAAGAAGCAAATTGAGGAGGGCGGTCCCGTTACTGTTACCCATAAGGATATCATCAGATATTTTATGACAATTCCAGAGGCAGTTAGCCTTGTTTTACAGGCTGGTGCTAAGGCAAATGGTGGTGAAATATTTGTGCTTGATATGGGTGAGCAGGTAAGAATTTATGATTTGGCTGAAAACCTTATAAAGCTTTCTGGCTATGAGCCTCACAGAGATATCGAAATAAAGATTACAGGACTTCGTCCTGGCGAAAAGCTCTACGAGGAAAGACTTATGGCTGAAGAAGGTCTTACTAAGACTGAAAATGACAGAATAAGCATTGGAAAACCTCTTGATATTGATGAGGACAAGCTATTCAAAACCCTCGACAAGCTTTATAACGAGGCATATAACGAGAGTGATGAGATGAAGGAGCTTGTTAAGGAGCTTGTTCCTACTTACAAAATTGATAGAAGATAAACAAAAAATACAAGAGTGTCAGTAGACATTCTTGTATTTTTTATCGCTTTTTTTATATTTGTCGAGACTTTGGGTGCCAAAAAGGCACCCTTGTCCCTTTTTGAGTTAATTAATTGTCAGCCCCTTGGAGACGAGGAAGTGTCATCTGTCTCCACAAACTTGAAACTATCGATAATCGAATCACATATTTTAACTTCCGCATTTTTTCGCTCACTTTGATACGTAGCCAACACTATTTTAGGCTTTTTTGCCACAACCCACAATTTAACAAACCATTTATCAGAAGTTGTGCCAGTTCCGTACAAAAGCGTCTTTCCTTCTTTATTAAGAAGTATTAAAGGCAAATGCAAAATTACGTTATTATTATCTATAAATCTTTTCGCTAATATACTTATCTGCTCATCCAATGATTTGTCTAAACAGAGGACGTCAAAAAAGGACATTGTTATTGCTCCATTGCCATTGGGATTATACAAAAAAAGATTGTCTTCATCCTCTTCTGCGCACCAATTGTTAGGCAACTTGTATTCTAAATATTTATTGTGGTTAGGCACCATTCATTATCCCTCCTAATCATACAATTTAAGAACACCCGTCCCCTGTATTCATTTCTTCAATTTTCTGCACATCACATATTTTTGTGTTAGGGTAATATCTAATAGTGTAAGTTTTTCCTACTTCAACATCTCTCGCGTATAAAACAATGTATTCGTCTTTTTCTATCAGATAAAATTTAGGTTTACTGTTTCTTCGTCTTCCATTTCCGTCATAATCAATCTTTGAACTGGTAAATTCTACAACTGTTGCCTTTTCTTCGATATAACTATTACTAGAAACGTATCTATAATCTTTACAGCAAAGAGTAAACAAATTGGTACATAAAATACTTAATGTCAAGAAAGCACATTGGCAAACTAATAGCATTATTACACCATATTTTTTTCCTGATACTATTTTTTTTGCAAAGACAAAGCCCATAACAAATAAGAACACAAATAATATCATTCCCACCAATGTTAAGCAAAATAACACCCAATAATTTTTAACCATTTCCTAACTCCTGAACGTATGGATATAGAGCTCGGAGACAGAGGACGGTTCCTTGTCTCCGTTTTTCTGTTTAATACTACTTTAAATATTTTTCAATCTTTTTTTAGTCGTTCCCGTCATACGACTTATTTGTCTATCGACATGCCTTTTCGTATAGCTATATGTAGAAACGCTGGGTGCCAAAAGGCACCCTTGTCCCTTTTTAGTTAATTAATCGTCATTCATTTGGAGACGAGGAACCGTCCCCTGTCTCCATAAAGTGCTTGATTGCTGTATTTACAAAATGCTCTATTTCTTCCTGATATTTCTCGCTTTCCAAAGCATATTTTTGCGAATCTGATATAGAAAAATATATTATTCCATTTTTTAATACATTGTTGGTAAATATGAAGATTGAACTCAAAGATTTTTCCACTTTGTCTTGATTCAGTTTCTTTGGTGCAAAATAGAATAACCTAATTCGACTTTTTGTAAATTGAACAAACTCATGATATTCGGAATATGATGTACCAAACAAGCCTAAATCTTCATATTTTAAGTGAACATTTTTGTTGCGATCAACATACGATACTCCCGCCTCGCTAAAAGTAAGCTCAAATCTCTTTGTTTTAAGACCATTTAGAACTTCAAAGCTTCCAGCTGACATTATAACTGCAACCAATATCGCTAAAACAATATAATTAGTGCTTAAAACGCTTTGTCTGATCAAATTTATAACAAAAAGGCTTATCAAAAGAGGTATGCCCAAAAATAGCATCTTGGATATTTGGGCTTTCTTTATGGTTTTTCTGTTGTACCTAATTGCTTTTAAAATACCATTTTCATAAAATGAGCATTCAAACACCCTACCAGTCACCTCCGTTTAGAGTCTCCACAAAATTCACAAAATTATTTTTGAATAATCTAACCAAATCATTAATACACACCTCAGCTATCAATTCTATATGTTTGTAATCAATATTAATATTTTTAACATTATGAACAATTGCACCACCCAAATAAACCACATATAAAATCGTAAACTGTTTGAAGTGCTGGATGAAGTGGCGATGTTGATGATTTAGTTTCAGGCTTCGTTTCTGTTGGCATGACAATCTTTCCACCATTAAAAAATATAGAGTTCATACAATCGGGATCGAGGGTGCATTTGCACCCTTGTCCCTTTTTTAGTTAATTAATCATCATTCCTTTGGAGACGAGGAACCGTCCCCTGTTACCTGTCTTCCTTCATTTTTCGATAATATTTTTAATATAGTTCTTTAACTTAAGATAGTCATTATAAAATATTTTGAATTTTATTTTTTCTCCTGTACTTAATTTCATATCAATCAAGCCTGCCACCTGTTGTTTGTATATAAAAGCTACAGGGACTGCATACCATTTGCATACATAATACTCACAGGAACTTATTTGTTCTATTAGCTCTAATTAAATTGTAATATTGAAATGCTGTCAATCCATAACCAGATATCAAGCCAAACGGACTTGCTTTTCCTAAATTTATTTTTTCGTCTATGACTGTTTTTCCCTCTATAATTAAAAAGTCCTTTATTTTTCAAAAACCTTCATTTTTTTGAAAAATTTTTATTTTTTCGAGTTTTTGGCAAAAAATGAGAGTTGAATTTCAACTCTCATTTTTTATTTCCGTTGCTCTTTTTAGAAGCGCTTCCCTTTCGTTTGGTACCTTCTCCTCAATTACCTCGCTGAGAAGAGTACTCAGAATTATACCTATTTCTCTGCCTGCAGGAATGCCTATTTTCATTAAGTCGCTACCATTTACCTTAAGGCTTGCAAGAGAAAAGCAGCTTTCGTTTATGATATCGTTTGCCATTTCCTCTAGCTTATCAAAATGCTCCATATTTACAAGGCTTGGATTTTGCGCCAGATTGTCAGCACGCTGAATTTTTATAAGGTCCAAAAACCTTTTTTGACCCATTCTGTTAAGTCTCTTTTTTACAAGTACTCTATCAAGGTCGGTATGGGTATCGTGTACCTTTATAAGCCCGTATACTGCGTCCTTTGTAAAATTATCGTATTTATACCTGTTCAAAAAATCTCTTGCAATTTGGGCGCTTTTTTCATTGTGCCCATAGAAGTGTCCTACGCCATTTTCATCCATTGTAAAGGTATGAACCTTACCTGTATCGTGAAGAAGCATTGCAAGCCTTATATGTGGAATGGGTGGTGCGCTTTCCACAGCCACGGCTGTATGCTCAAGAATGTCGTAGACATGCCATTTATTATGCTGGTCAAAGCCGTTCATTTTTAGAATTTCCGGGCATAGCTCGCCAAGCACTTCGTAGCATTGCAAAATAGCGTTTTTGACATTTTTGCCAAGCAAAAGCTTTTCTAGCTCGACCTGTATTCTTTCCCCTGCAATTTTGTGTAGAAGCGGAGCGCATTTCACCATAGCTTTTTTAGTATTTTCTTCGATTTCAAAGCCCAAGGTAGAGCTAAAGCGAATTGCGCGCAAGATTCTGAGTGCGTCCTCCTCGAACCTTTTTTGAGGCACGCCTATTGCTCTGATGACCTTGTTTTTTATGTCCTCAATGCCACCAAAGTAATCCTTTACCCCCTCTTTTTCGTTATAAACGAGGGCGTTCATTGTAAAGTCTCTTCTTGATAGGTCAAGCTCTAGCTTTTTAGTGAAAACCACATTGTCCGGATGCCTTGAATCTTGATATTCGCCATCTATACGATAGGTGGTAATCTCCACCAGCTCACCCTTATGCATAAGGGTAATTGTGCCGTGCTTAAGTCCTGTTTCCAGAACCCTTTCGTTTTCAAAAACCTTAAGCATTTCTGAAGGGGTTGCACTTGTGGTTATGTCGAAATCATTTATTTCTCTTTCCATTAGCATATCACGTACACAACCACCGACGCAATACGCCTCATAGCCCGCTTCACAGAGCATATCAAGTGCTAGCCTAGCACCCTCGCTAATTTTCAACATAACCACCTCCTTTTTATTCACACATTTTCAAAAATGCTTCCTTATCAATTATTTTTATTCCGAGCGCTTGAGCCTTAGTTAGCTTTGAGCCTGCACTTTCTCCTGCTAAAACGTAGTCGGTTTTGGAGGAAACAGAGGAGGAAACCTTGCCTCCCCTTGCCTTTATCATCTCTGCAGCCTCGTCTCTTGTCATATTTTCAAGAGTTCCTGTTAAAACAAAGGTAAGTCCCTCGAATTCATTTGATTTTTCCTTAATTTCGTTTGCCATGCTAACGCCAGCTTTTCTTAGCTTTTCTATTATTTCCCTTGTGCTAGCCTTAGCAAAAAAGTCAACGACGCTTTTTGCCATTATTTCGCCAAAGTCCTCAACCTCTGTAATTTCATCAACAGTAGCCTCAAAGAGTGCGTCGATTGAGCCGAATTTGTCGGCAAGGGCGCTTGAGGCAACCTCACCGATATGTCTTATTCCCAAGGCGTATATTACCCTGCCTAAGCCTACATTTTTAGAGTCCTCTACCGATTTTATAAAATTGTCAGCAGATTTCTCTCCCATACGCTCAAGGCCTTGAATTTCTTCTTTAGTAATATAGTAAAGGTCGCTTGCGTCATGGATAAGTCCTGCGTCAAGAAGTGCCTTTACTAGCTTTTCACCAACGCCCTCCATATTCATTGCCTTTTTGGAGGCAAAATGGGCTAAATTTCTTTCAAGCTGGGCTGGGCACGACGGATTCGTACAACGAAGTGCGCCAAGGGTAAAATCCTCATCATCGTCGAGGAAATCGTCCGCATCGTCATACTCAAGCTCGCCACCACAGGATGGACATCTATCAGGCATGCTATATGGAGCTTCACTTCCATCTCTTGCTTCCTTTACACTACCAACAACCTCTGGAATTATGTCGCCAGCCTTTTGAACGATAACTGTATCGCCTATGCGAATGTCCTTTTCCTTAATTATATCTATATTGTGTAAGGTTGCACGTGATACGGTTGTGCCTGCAAGTCGAACAGGCTCCAGCACTGCGTTTGGTGTTAATACGCCTGTTCTGCCAACCTGTATAGCAATATCAAGTAGCTTTGTTCTTTTTTGCTCTGGGGGGAACTTATAGGCAACTGCCCACTTAGGTGTGCTTGTGCCCTCTCCCATTTCTTTTCTTTTTTCTAAAGAGTTTACCTTGATAACTGTGCCGTCAATATCGTAATCAAGTTTCTCTCTTACCTTACCTAGCTCAACTACTGCATTTACAATGCTATCCTCATCTGAGCCAACGTAAAGTAAGGGTATGGTCTTAAAGCCAAGGGCTTGAATCTTTTCTATTGTTTCCTTATGGGTAGCTGAATCAAGCTCACCCTCTTGATAGTTGAATACAAAAATATCAAGTCCTCTTTTTGCAGTTTCCTTAGAATCAAGACAGCGTAGGGAGCCTGCTGCTGCATTTCTCGGATTTGCCCAAAGATTTTCGCCCTTTTGCTCCTTTTCTAGATTTAGCTTGTTAAAGGATTTATGTGGCATATATACCTCGCCACGAACTGTTATATTTACGCCTTCATTAAGCTCAAGAGGTATTGTACGAATAGTTCTTACATTTGCAGTAACGTTTTCTCCCACAGTACCATTTCCACGGGTTGCTCCTATTTTAAGCGCGCCATTTTCATACTGAAGAGAAACGCTGAGTCCATCTATTTTAGGCTCAACAGAAAACTCGGTATCCTTACCTACCTCCTTCTTTACCTTTCTTATAAAGGCACGGAGTGAGTCAAAATCGAAAACGTCGGTTAAGCTATTCATTTTTACTGTAAGCTTTACCTCCTCAAATTTATCAAGTGCCTTTCCTCCTACCCTTTGTGTAGGGGAATTTTCACTGAAATATTGGGGATTATCGCTTTCCAGAGTCTTTAGCTCCTCAAAAAGCTTATCGTACTCAAAATCTGAAATTTCGGGTGCGTCGTTTTCATAATACCTTTTTGAGTGATAAGAAATTATCTTTCTTAGATAGTTTATTCTTTCTTCGATATTCATATATTACCTCGAATACAGTTATTGGAAATATTATACCACGTTTTATAAAAAATTTCAATAAAGTTTGCCCTATTATTTATCATTTCCCATAGCAAATCGACCCTTTTCCCTGTGATATTATGTCGCTTTGTCGTTTGGTGTTTTTTGGGGTCGAGAACTTTTTGTTGAAGTGATGATTTTTTACAGTATAATAAAGGCACAAGACAAGCCTTTTGGCAAATAAAGGAAAGTGAGAAAAAAGAATGAAAAAATATGTATCTTGTGCTGTACTTATACTTCTTTGTCTTATCTGTGCTATGGTTTTTTACGTAAATGCCAGTGATTTATGGCAGGGTGCGCCTAATGAGGAGGTTTCAACTGATACCTCAACACAAACAGGTGGCGACTCGTCTCTTGAAAATGACCCCGAGCTTGAAAATGAGCTTGAGCTTAGTGGAACAATTTATTCTGAATATTTATCAAGCTATGCTCTAAGAATTGAGTGGTTTACTATAAAGCCAAAAAATGATAGCTCCACCTATTTAAGTGTGGAATTGTATCTTGACTCCCCCGACACTATTACAAAAACAGGAAATGGTTACTTAGTTATAAACGATGTTAAAAAGGAATTTTCCAGCGTTACTGCAATTGGCACCTCTACTCTTGTTACAACTCACACACAAAGGATTGATGAGGCGTATGGCAACGAGCTTAATATTGAGGCATTTCTTGCCCTGGATTTAGGCGAGGAAAATCTGCTTAACTTAACAGGAATTACTGCAAACGGCAAAGTTTTGTTAGAGGAGCAAGTAAGTAAGGATAGCCATTTAATTGAGCTTGAGCATATTTCACAGTTCCCCAGCCTGCCTAGTGGCGACGAAATCACCTCTCTTGCAATGGTGCTAAAGTATCTTAAGTATGATATAAGTGTTGTAGAGCTTTGCGATTTGTATTTAGAAAAGGGGCCCGTTGGCTATACAAGCCCATTTGTGGCAAACGTTGGAAATCCAACTAGCACGTATAATTCATTTGGCTGTATGCCTCCTGTTTTAGTAAAAACCACGGAAAAGTTTGTGTCCGCAAATGGTGGTAGCTTTGTGGCTAAGGATTTGACTGGCGTAAATGCAGAAGCACTATACTCTTTCGTATCACAGGACAAGCCTGTTATTGTATGGGCTTGTGAGGATTTTGATATAAATCCACAAATATCACGCGTTTGGGTTATTGACGGTGAAACCGTCTATGTAAAATCCAATATTTCAACAATGGTTTTGATAGGCTACGATTACGAAAAGGGCACGGTTACTCTTGCAGACCCAGCTGGCACTATTTTTGATATAGATATGGATTTGTTTGAAATGAGATTTTCGCAAATGGGTGCTTATGCAGTTTTAATCGACTAATAAAAGTAAGGCGGGGCTTAGCTTTTTGGGGCTAAGCCCCTTGTTTTTGTTTTTGAAAATTTTGTTGATGAAAAAATATCAAAATTTTATAAAAAACTATTGACAAAGGCTTTTTTGTATGATAATATATGTAGGCAAAAAAGAATTAATATGCGAGTGTAGTTCAATGGTAGAATTCCAGCCTTCCAAGCTGGTCGCGTGGGTTCGATTCCCATCACTCGCTCCATTTTTTTGTAAATGTACCTGTAGCTCAGTCGGATAGAGCAACTGCCTTCTAAGCAGTAGGTCGGGGGTTCGAATCCCTCCAGGTACGCCAGCCGAAAGGCTTGGGGTCTTGCCCCTCGTGGTAAGACTATATATCTTTGGTGGGTGTAGCTCAGCTGGTTAGAGCGTCAGATTGTGGCTCTGAAGGCCGTGGGTTCGAATCTCATCATCCACCCCA
>JAFTXZ010000013.1 GCA_017461385.1 Clostridia bacterium
CGCAAAGCTCGTGTTTTTCTTTGCTCCTAACGTCGCAAAGCTCGTGTTTTTCTTTGCTCCTAACGTCGCAAAGCTCGTGTTTTTCTTTGCTCCTAACGTCGCAAAGCTCGTGTTTTTCTTTGCTCCATACGTCGTAAAGCTCGTGTTTTCTTTTTGCTCCATACGTCGCAAAGCTCGTGCTTTTCTTTATTCCGTACGTCGCAAAGCCCGTGTTCTGTACCACGCAAAGTCGCATAGTGAATTTTTTTACATTTATTGACATAAATAATAATATATGTTAAAATAAAAATGATGTGTTCAACACAACTTTATTAAATGCTAAGGAAAAATAAATGAAGGAATTACTTTGCCCTGCGGGCAATTTTGAAAAAATGAAGGCTGCCATACTTTATGGTGCAGATGCAGTTTATTTAGCCTCTGATATGTTTGGTATGCGCGCAGCAGCAGACAACTTTACTCTTGATGAGCTTGAGGAAGCAGTAAAATACGCACACTCCCACGGGGTTAAGCTTTACGTTACTGTAAACACAATGCCTCACTCACAGGAGTACGAAAGACTAAAGAAATATCTTAAAAGATACGACGAAATCGGTGTAGATGCACTAATCATTTCCGACTTGGGTGTAATGGAGCTGACTCGTGAAATAATACCCAATATGGAAATTCATATTTCCACACAGGCAAGCGTCGTTTCTGCAAGCACGGCTAATGCCTACCACAAGCTAGGCGCTAAGCGCGTTGTCTTAGCAAGAGAGCTTTCTCTTGATGAAATTAACGAGATAAGAAGGAATACCCCAAAATCCCTTGAGCTTGAATGCTTTATTCACGGTTCAATGTGTATTTCGTACAGTGGCAGATGCTTGCTTTCAAATTATTATACGGGCAGAGACGCAAACAGAGGCGCTTGCGCCCAGCCGTGTAGATGGAATTACACCAACGCAAGCCCACTTTCATTTGCTGAGGAAAAGCGTCTTAGCGATACCCTTAATATTGAGGAATATAAGGAGGGCTCCTTTGTAATGTCCTCTAAGGATATGTGTATGATAGAGCATATTCCTGCCCTTATGGAAAGTGGTATTGATAGCTTCAAAATTGAAGGCAGAATGAAAAGCGCATACTATACTGCAATTTGTGCAAACACATATAAAATTGCAATGACAGAATATCTAAAAAACCCCGAGGAGTATCGCTTTAATCCACTTTGGCTTCGAGAGCTAGAAAGCGTAAGCCATAGAGAATACGCTACAGGCTTTTACTTCGACAATCCAATGACAAACCCACAAACCGTTACACAAAACGGCTATTTGCGTGAAAAGGCATACCTCTGCGTTGCTACCGGAGAAAGCGATGGTGAATATTATTATTTCACCCAAAGAAATAAGATTTCGGCAGGGGACGTGTGCGAAATTATCACTCCTGGCGAAACTGGAAAAAGGTTTGAGGTTGAGGAAATTAAGCTTCCAAACGGTGATTCCGTGCCATCAGCACCACACCCGTCTATGGTTTTCAAAATGAAGGTGCCTTATCAGGTTAAAAAGGGAGATATAATTCGTTCCTCAGATAGATAATTATATAAGAAAGGTTGTTTTATGGACTTTTTGGTAATTTTGGTAGAGCTACTCAAATCTGCCCTTATGGGAATAATTGAGGGCGTAACCGAGTGGCTACCTGTATCAAGCACGGGCCATTTGATTTTAGCACAGGAATTTATAAGGCTTGACGTATTCGCAAGCAACCCAATGTTTGAGGAAATGTTCAACGTTGTGGTACAGCTAGGTGCAATTATAGCCGTAATAGTGTTGTTTTTTGATAAGCTGAACCCCTTCTCAAAAAGAAAGGATAGCTATTTGAAAAGTCAAACCTGGAGCCTTTGGCTAAGAGTTATCGTTGCTATAATCCCAGCAGGAGTGCTTGGACTTTTGCTTGACGATTGGTTTGAGGCAAATTTCCATAACTTTATCGTGGTGTCAATCGCACTTGTGGTCTACGGTATCTTGTTTATAGTTATTGAAAGACTAAATAAGAATCGCACAATGGTGTATAACACCGTTTACGATATTGATATGAAGACAGCTATTAAAATCGGATGCTTTCAGGCTCTTTCTTTGGTGCCTGGTACCTCGCGCTCGGGCTCAACAATCCTTGGTGCTTCAATTATCAAGGTGTCGCGACCAGCTGCTGCAGAGTTTTCGTTCTTTTTGGCAATTCCCGTTATGCTGGGCGCTTCGCTTTATAAGGGAGTCAAATACCTTGTAAGGGTAGGCTTCCCAAGCTTGGAGGAGCTGTTAGTTTTGCTTGTGGGCACGGTGGTTGCATTTGTCGTGTCCTTGGTAGTAATCAAATTTTTAATGAGCTTCGTACAGAAGCATAGCTTTGAATCCTTTGGCTGGTATAGAATAGCGCTAGGCATAATTTTGATAGTATATTATATTTTTAGATATGTTGTATAATAAATTTATGTAAAACTATTGAAAAACAAAATAAAATATGTTATATTATTTTGCGAAAATAAAAGAATAGGAGATAAACAAAATGACCTACAACAAGAAAACAATCGAAGACGTAAACGTAGAAGGCAAGAGAGTTCTTGTAAGATGTGACTTCAACGTTCCAATGAAGGACGGCGTTATCACAAGCGATAAGAGAATTATTGGTGCACTTCCAACAATCAAGTATCTACTTGACAAGGGCGCAAAGGTTGTACTTTGCTCTCACATGGGTAAGCCACACAGCATCTTGACAGAGGGCTTTGGACTTACAAAGAAGGAGAAGAAAAAGGTTGAGGCTCTTCCAGAAAACGAGAGAGAAGAGGCTACAAAGAAGCTTCTCGTTAAGGCTCTTGATGACAAAAAGACCCTTACACTTAAGCCAGTTGCTACAAGACTTAATGAGCTTCTTGGCGAGGGCACAGTTACATTTGCAGAGGATATCGTTGGTGAGGATGCAAAGGCTAAGGTTGCTAACCTTGTAGGTGGCAAGGCAGTTCTTCTCGAAAACGTTCGTTTCGATGCAAGAGAAACAAAGAACAATCTTGATTTTGCTAAGGAGCTTGCTTCCTACGCAGATATCTATGTAAACGATGCATTTGGTACAGCACACCGTGCACACGCAACAACAGCAGGCGTTGCTGAATATCTACCAGCAGTATGTGGTTACCTCATTCAAAAGGAAATCGGCGTTATGGGTAAGGCTTTGGCTGACCCAGCTCGTCCATTCGTAGCAATCCTCGGTGGTGCTAAGGTTTCTGACAAGATTGGTGTAATTAATAATCTTATCGAAAAGGTTGACACACTTATCATCGGTGGTGGTATGGCTTACACATTCTTCAAGGCACTTGGCTACAGCGTTGGTACTTCACTTTGTGAGGACGACAAGGTTGAGCTTGCTAAGGAAATGATGGAAAAGGCTAAGGCTAAGGGCGTAAACTTCCTAATCCCAGTTGATAACAAGCTAGGTCTTGAATATGACGAAAATACAGAATCTAAGTTCTGCAATTCCAACGAAATTCCAGATGGCTGGATGGGTCTTGACATCGGTCCTAAGACACAAGAGCTATTTGCTAATGCAATTAAGGGCGCAGGCACAGTAGTATGGAATGGTCCTATGGGCGTTTCTGAGTGGAAGAATTTCGCTTCTGGTACTGAAGCAGTTGCTAACGCAGTTGCTGAAAGTGGTGCTATCTCAATCATCGGTGGTGGTGATTCTGCAGCAGCAGTTGAAAAGCTCGGCTTTGCTGATAAGATGACACACATTTCCACAGGTGGTGGAGCTTCTCTTGAGTTCCTTGAGGGACTTGAGCTTCCTGGTATCGCTTGCCTACAAGACAAGTAATTAAAAATAAAAACGTATGCAGGTTATCAAGCCTGCATACTTTATAACAAATCTAATAAAACGGAGATTAAAAAATGAGAAGAAAAGTTATTGCAGGAAACTGGAAAATGAATATGACCCCAAGTCAGGCAAAGGCTCTTATTGAGGAGACAAAGCCACTTGTTGCAGGTAAGGATAATTGCGACGTTATTTTCTGTGTACCATTTGTTGACATTTACGCAGCCCAGGAGGCAGCTAAGGGCTCAAACATTAAGATTGGTGCAGAAAACGTTCACTTCGCACAAAAGGGCGCTTACACAGGTGAGATTTCAGCAGAGATGCTTGTTGAGTGTGGCGTTCAATATGTAATCATCGGTCATAGCGAAAGAAGACAATATTTTGGTGAGACTGATGAGACAGTTAACCTAAGAACAAAGGCAGCACTTGAGGCTGGTCTTACAGTAATTCTTTGTCTTGGTGAGGTTAAGGAGGAAAGACTTAACGGCATTACAGACGAGGTTGTTTCAATGCAAACAAAGCTTGCTCTTAAGGACGTAAGCGCTGACCAGCTTAAGAACGTAATCATCGCTTATGAGCCAGTATGGGCAATCGGCACAGGCCTTACAGCTACACCAGAGCAGGCTGACGAAACCTGTGGTGTAATCAGAAACACAATCAAAGCTCTCTATGGTGAAAAGAGCGCAGAGGAAATGATTATTCAATACGGTGGTTCAATGAATGCAGGAAACGCAGCTGAGCTTCTTGCAAAGGAAAACGTTGACGGTGGCCTCATTGGTGGAGCTTCACTAAAGGCGAAGGATTTTTCAATCATAGTTGACGCAGCCCAATAAAATTGAATGTGATAAGCTGTGAATTTCTTTGTTGCCCCTCGTCGATTGACCTTGACGTACGCAAGTACGACTTCGTCCAATCGTCTCGATTGCGCCTTGAAATTCGTGGTTCTAGCTTCCAATTTGGTAGCTTCAATTTAGTTAAACAAAAAGGTGTCCAAAAGGACACCTTTTTTTACATATTATTTATGATTTTTTCAATTTCTTCCTTAGAATAAAGGATATTGATTGCGCTGAGCATTGCGTTTGTGGTCATATCCTGTGGCAAATTAAGGAGTGAAAGAAGCTTTTCACGCTTGCTTTTACTATCCTTTCCACCACTAAGACCATATTTGAACAAATCCACCTTTGAAATATTACCTTTATTTATGCTCTCGCCCTGCTCGTCGCAGAATGGAGATAAAAGCTTCAAAAGAATTTCCTTATCAATGCCCTCCACACCTAAAATTCCTTCCTTGGAGGCTTGGGCTTTTCTTTTTTCCTTGCCCTCGATTTTAGGAATGTAAAGGTTTATAATTTTGTCAGGAGGCAAAATCGTTTTAATATGGGAACGAATTAGATGCCCACCACCGTCAGAGTCAGTCAAAAGAATAATAGGAGTTGACTCTGCAAGTCTCTTTATTAAAAGCTCCTTTTCACGGCTATTAAAAACCTCAAATCCACCAGTAGTAATTACAGTAGCATCAAAAAGAGAGGTGATTTTGATTTTGTCATATTTTCCCTCAACAATAATTGGATACTTAACTCTCATATCTCACCTGCAAAACAGGGTGCAAAGCGCACTTACAAGTCTTTCTAAAACAAGATAAGGAGAGGTGTTTGAGGCAGATTTCATAGTAACGTCAGCCTCTTGACAAAGCTCAACTGCACGAGGGAACTTTTTAGGATTAGTATCACTAAGGGAGCGCAAATACATACCCACCTTGAATTCGTGAATTCCTGTACTTGATGCAATTTGTGCTTTTCCAAGACCATTTGATGAAAGCCTATACACCAAGTAAAGCTCCATATACATGCGCATAACAGAGTTTAGTATAGTGCTTGCAGGCTCAAAGGACGCCTTTTGCCTATAAAGAGTCTCAAAGACAAGGGCACGATTTTTTTCAAGCAGTGCATTTGTCAGCTGAAAATCATCGTACTCGGTTGTTTTACAGCAGATATTGTCTATGTCGCTATCCAAAATCTCGTCCTTATCAGTACCAAGGGCGAAGGCACAAAGCTTTGAAATTTCGCAGGAAATTGCCCACATATCGTGTCCGCAAACACTAACAAGCTTATCACAAAGCGACTGGTCAAGCTTAACGTTATGCTGGGAGAAGTGTCGCAAAATCCAGCTTTTTAGTCTTGCAGGGGTTGGGAAATCGAAAACCACGGGCTTCAAGTATTTAGTCATTGCCTTATAAAGCTCTGAGGGGGCCTTTGGCAATCTACCTGGGTTAAAGTAGTCACTATCTGCACGAATTAAAAGCACCGTATGCTCGTTAGCCTCAAGGGAAGAAAGCACGCTTTCAAGACTAGCAATATCGTCCTTTTTGAAGCTATTGAAATTTACGCCACGCACCTCAACCAGCTTTTTCTCTGCCATCATAGGTAAGGATGAAATGGCTGATTCAAGAGCGCTAGCCGAATATTCCTCGGCATATAGCACAGTATGGTTAAATTCATCAAAGGAGCCGTCAAGCACAGCTTTTTGTACCTCCTTTGAATAAGAAAACTTTAGGTAGTCCTCGCTACCAAGAAAAAGGTATCCGCCACTTAGATTTTTTAGCTCAGTGCGAAATTCAGCCTCATTCATCGCTTTTCCACTTCCATTTTCAGTGTAGTTTGTTGAGCGCAAGCGCCCTTAATCTCGACTAAGTAATCGATTTCAAGGTATCCCTTTTCAAGAAGCTCGTTTGTAATATCTCTAGTGAAAATACAAACCTCAAATGGCATAATACCTGTGTTGTAAACGCAAACGCTTCTCTTTGATTTTTCGTAAACCATAAAGGTATCAATCGCACCAGTTCTCACAATGCTAATTCTTTCAGGTGCATCAAGAGAGAATTCCAGCTTCGTATGGGTTGCACCCATATTTTGAGATTCCTCATCATATTTGAGGGTAAATACCCCACCCTGTGTAGAGAATTCTCCATAAACAGAGGTTTCAATCAAATCCTCATCATCATATTCAGACAAAACCTCGGAGATAAGAAGCTCCTCTGCAGCACGTTCAAAAATAGACATGCCCTTGTATTCTGCCTGCTTAGTTGTAATCTTAATTTTACAGTTCATTTTTATTCCTTGTTTCCCTTATTTTTAACAATATGCTCAGGCTTCTTAACGCTGACACGGCTTCCACCGTCAACGCTTTCAGTTATAAAGGAGTTACCGCCAATAACTGAGCCTGCACCGATAACGGTTTCGCCACCCAAAATAGACGCACCGGAATAAATCGTAACATCATCGCAAACTGTAGGATGACGCTTAATGCCAGATAGACTCTGCCCCTTCCTTGGGGAGAGTGCACCAAGCGTAACGCCTTGATAAATTTTAACTCTGTTGCCAATGACAGTAGTTTCACCAATAACGATTCCAGTACCGTGGTCAATAAAGAAGTATTCACCAATAGTAGCACCTGGGTTAATATCAATACCAGTTTGTGAGTGGGCGTGCTCACTCATTATTCTGGGAACAAAGGGAACGCCCTCAAGATATAGCAAATGTGCAACCCTGTATACGAAAATGGCATAAAATCCTGGGTAGCAAAATACAATTTCCTCCTTAGATGAGGCTGCTGGGTCTCCAGAAAGAGTTGCATAAATATCCTTAATCAAAAGCGAGTGAATTGCAGGAAGCTCAGAAATAAAGTGTTCCAAAATTTCCCCGGTACTCTTATGCTCACCCTTATAGGTGGAAAATGCACGGTCAATTTGCTTTTTCAGCTTGTAGTAAATTGTACTGGTTAGCTCCTCTGCGAATTCCTCTGCATCACTTATCTTAGTAGATGCAAAATAAGCAGGGAAGAAAAGAGATTGCAAATCTCTCAAAACAGATATAATTTCTGCCTTGTCTGGCAGGGTTAGCGTATTATCGAACAGAGGAAAGTCCTCTCCCTTGTAGCCCAATGCTAGCTTTTTAGCCGTATCCTTAATGCTATTCATATAAAAAACTCCTTTGCCTTTTATATTATTATATAAATAATACCATAAAGAGTTGCAAATATCAATCTATTATGATACAATTTTCTAAAAAATAACCTAAATGTCGAATTTTGTCAAAAAAACTCTAAGGAGAAGGGAAAATGAATATTTTCAAGTACAGGTATTTAGCACTAGGCTGTCTTTGTTTTATTCTATGCCTCCCACTGATGTATTTTATTAGCACGTGGCTAAGGATTGCCCTCCTTATATCAGTGCTTCTTGCTTTTGTTGCTTTAGGAATCTATTGCTACAAGAAAAGAGGAGAAAGGTCAAAGGAGCTTGTGGTGAGATTTACACCAATTGCATTCTTTGTGGCACTGGCCCTTGTGTTATCTCTTGCATGCTTTAGCCGTGATGAGCTTTTGGAAGAAAAATATGCAGGCAAGGAAAATGTTTTAATTACTGCTACGGTTGAGGAGGTAGTATATAGCGAGGGATATCTTGGCACGTATCTTGTTGACGTAGACACAATAGCCGAGGAAAGCGTATCCTTTAGAATTGTTGCTGATATTCCAAGAATAAAGCTAGCCTATGGGGACAAAATCTCCATGCTTGCCACTACGTTACCACTTGCCACCTCAAGCATTGGCTTTGACGAAAGGGAGGCGTATCTTGATAAGGGAATTATCTTATGTGCCGAGGCAACGGAATGCGAAAAAATATCCAACGAAGCAAGCCCGATAATTAAGTGGCTAAAAGATATAAATACGACACTCACCGATAGATTTTCTAAAAATTTATCAGAGGATACAGCCTCGCTTATGTCTGCCTTGCTTTTGGGAAATAAGGAAAATCTAAGTCCAAGCGTGGAAAGAGATTTTTCAAGACTTGGCATATCTCATATTTTAGCGCTAAGTGGTATGCATCTTGCTATTATCACAATGCTTCTTGAGCTTTTGCTAAGAATAACCACGATTAAAAACAGGGTAATCTATATTTTAATCTGCATTTGCACCTTAGCGTTTACTGCCATAACAGGCTTTATAATTTCCTGTGTTAGAGCAGCCCTGATGGTAATAATTTTTCACGTATTTAAGTTCTTTGGCAGAAGAATTGATACAATAACTCTGTTGCTTTTGTCAGTAACACTAATTTGTATTTTCTCACCCTATTCTATATTTTCCTTATCACTTCAGCTTTCATTCCTTGCACTACTTGGTTGTATTCTGTCATCAAGAATAATAAAGGCAGTAAGGTTTTTAAGACGCACACCGACAAAGCCACTAAGGTACGTAGTATTTACCTTTATCACAACTTTGGTAGTCAGCCTTTGCACCCTGCCGATTTTGGTATTCAAAGTGGGTAGCATACCAATTTTGGCACCCTTGCTTAACATAATAGTAGTTCCAATTTTCAATTTTTTAGTTTACGTAGCCTTGGCACACCTTTGTCTTTGCGACGTTAGCTACTTAGGCAATTTTGTTGGCTGGGTGTGTGATTTTATCACGGAAAAGACTATGTGGCTCATTAGCTTCTTTTCAAATTTTGACGGAATTTTAGTACCCGTTCAAAATGTAATTCAATACCTTGGAATCCTTGTCTGTGCCATAGCGCTTATTTTGTTTGCCATTCTTGGAAAGAAGCACAGAAAAAGGCTGATTGCAACGGGAGTTATAGGCTTAGCAATAATTTTTGCAGGAAGTGCTTTCATTTATATTGATAGAGCAAGCAATACCTACGTAGGTGCATACAATACCAGCATGCGCGATTTTGTGTACATAGAGGAGCAAAATCAGTTAACTATAATAGATATGAGCCAATCTACAAAGAGCACTGCCAACAGGGCAGTTGAGCTTTCAAGGCATCTTGGCTACGGAGAAATTCAACGCTATGTAATAACGGATTTATCAAAGCAATCTATTGAGCACTTTCAAAGAATAAGCGAAAAGACAATCTTAAGAAGCATATATTTACCAGAGGGATTGTCTGATTTTGAAAAGGAATCAAGGCTTCAAATAGTTGCCTTAGCAGAAAAACAGGGCATTTGTGTATATCAGCTTGAGTCAACTGGGAATCTTGGTGGTGTGGAGCTTGAAATTTGCCTAAATGATGCTATCCACAGGTCAGAGAGAAGATGTACCTATTTTAAGCTAACCAAGAATGGTCAAGTCATTACTTATCTTGCACCGTCAAGCTATGAGCTAGTAGATACACGGCCGGAAAAATGGGCTTATGAAAGCGACCTTTTGATTTTGGGCGAGTATGGACCTGTGCCAAGGGAAAAGGCTCATTTTACAACGCCATATCTTGACCTTTGTATCCTTTTGGGAGATAGCTACGAGCATGTGAGCTATGAGTATGCAAACTCATTAAAGGACTATTTGAGGATTGATGGCGACTTGCCGGTGCGAGTACGCCTTGAAAAATAGTTTTACTTGACAAGCAAGTAAAATGTGCTAAAATAAAAATAGATTATTTTAGGAGGATACAGTATGCAATCCTTGCGTGAGCTTTATAAAATTGGTCGCGGACCCTCCAGCTCCCACACTATGGGACCGGAGAAGGCTATAAAGGAAATTAAAAGGGCGCTTCCAGAGGCAGATAGCTTCAAAATCACCCTTTACGGCTCCTTAGCCTTGACGGGAAAGGGACACGGAACTGACCGTATTATTAAGGAAACCCTATATCCAATCCCTTGTGAAATTATTTTCGATAAGGTTACACCATGCCATTTCCACCCAAACACAATGCTTGTGCTTGCATATAAGGGCGAGGAGTGCATTGATAAAAGGCGTGTATATAGCATTGGTGGTGGAAGTATTCTTTTCGACCACGAAAGCGTGCTGAAAAGTGAGGAGTCTGACGTTTATCCTCATAATTCCTATTCTGAAATTGCAGAGTATTGCCATAGAAAAAACATAAGAATTTGGCAATATGTAAAGGAATTTGAGGGTGAGGAAATTTTCGATTACCTTTCCAACGTATGGGAGTGTATGAAAAACTCAATTCGTGAGGGACTAACCACAACAGGTGTGTTGCCAGGTGGCTTGAACACTCAGCGTCGCGCACAAATTCTATACAATCAAAGACATATTGATGAGTCAGCTCAAACTCAAGAAAACCGACTCGTATGCTCCTACGCCTTCGCAGTTAGCGAGCAAAATGCATCGGGTGGCACTATTGTAACGGCTCCAACCTGTGGCTCCTGTGGAGTTTTGCCATCTGTCCTTATGTATTATCAGGAGAAAAAGGGCTTTAGCGATGAAAAGATTTTACAGGCTCTTGCAACTGGTGGAATTATAGGAAATTTGATTAAGAAAAACGCATCTATAAGTGGTGCTGAATGTGGTTGTCAAGCAGAGATAGGCTCTGCCTGCTCAATGGCATCGGCAGCTCTTGCCGAGCTTTTTGAAATGGGACTTGGGCAAATAGAATACGCCTCTGAGGTTGCAATGGAGCATCATTTAGGACTTACCTGCGACCCAATCGGTGGACTTGTTCAAATTCCTTGCATTGAGAGAAATGCAGTTGCCGCAATGCGTGCAATCAACGCGCTTTCCTTGGCAAACTTTTTAACAGACTCAAGAAAAATCAGCTTCGACATGGTAGTTAAGGTTATGTACGAAACAGGCAAAAACCTACTAAGCGACTACCGAGAAACCTCATCAGGAGGCCTTGCGAAGCACTATACAAATCGTACAGGAGAAGAAAATGACGGCTAATGGACAATTTGTCAACGCCATTGACACACTAAATAAGCTAGCAAAGGAGGAGGGCTACCAGGGCGCAAAGGACTGGGCATACAATGCTAGCAAAAGAGGAATTATTACAATTGATGAAAGCATGGAAATATCTCGGTATGTTGATTTGAGAAACACCATGTGCCATGGCAACTTTGATCTTGTAAGCGTTACCGAAAGAGAGGTAGCAAGGGTTAATCAATATATTAATATTTTGACAAATGGCAGAATAAAGGAGCCTATAAGAGTGCCAGTGCAGGCAGGGGCGCAAAGGCAAGCACCGGTGCATATTGGCACTATCTCAAGCGAGCCTCTTTTGCCAATTGCTACAAGAAACGTAAGGCTAAAATTCAATGGTCAGACGGTATGCTTGGCAGATATAAAATGCACCTGCTGTGACTGGGGAGATGAGCAGGGCTGGCCAAGCCTTGAGGTGGTGTATATGTCAGGTGAAATAAAGACAATACACTATAACGAAAACGCAAGAGACCTTGACGGAGATACTCCGGAGGCATATTGTAAGCAATACTCACTTTTCTATAAGGAAAACGGAGAATATTTTTGTGACCTTCTTGGCGCTACAAGACAAATGCTTCAAAGCGACATTACCCGTGCCTACGAAAAATGCGACAAGAGTGCGATTTATCTTGATAGCTTAATCGTAAACGCACAAAACATTTCCTCAATTAAGGCAGACGGCACCTATATTGCCGTAAGCCTGATAAATGGAGAGGTGCTTGAAACTGAGTATACAAAGGATTCCTGCGACCACGACGGACACGGTGCTGACGACTACGTAAAGGAATACTCCCTTTACACAAAGGACGGACTTGCAATTTATCCAAACTATGATGAGGCGTGCCTGCTTATGGCAAAATACGACTACGAGCACGCTATGAAGCTTTATAAAAAATATCAAAGGAGAAAATAATGCTTAAGGAAAAAAGAAAGCTTAGCTTTTTAGTTGTTGCCTTAATATACGCCTTTGTTACTCTGGTAGGCGTGTGGGCATATTTGTTACTTTACCCCTTGGTTAATACTTATCTTGCCATATTTTTAGCAGACGTAATAGCCACCACCCTTTGCTTCGTTTTTAGCTTGATTTGCAAAAATGCATCGGTTTACGACCCATATTGGAGTGTTCAGCCAATCGTGATTTTGTTCCTTATTTCAATTGGCTTAGAGATGACGCTGTTTAAGTGGTTGCTTCTTGTGGTAATTGCCTTGTGGGGCATTCGATTAACTGCCAACTGGGCATACACCTTCCAAGACCTTAGCTGTCAGGATTGGCGCTATACAATGCTAAAGGAGAAAACGGGCAAGCTTTATCCACTTATCAATTTTATAGGAATTCATCAGGTGCCAACGATAGTTGTATATTTAGTGATTACCCCTGCAATATCTGCGCTTTTAAGCACGGAGGAGGCAAGTCCGTTTGCTTACATAGGACTTGCAATCTCGCTTGGGGCAACAATCCTACAATGCGTAGCAGATATTCAAATGCACAGGTATAGAAAAAATAAAAACGCACCATTTATAAGAAACGGAGTTTGGAAATACTCTCGCCATCCTAACTACCTGGCAGAAATTCTAATGTGGTGGGGTATAGGAATTGCTTGTACAATTGCAGTGCCAGCCTGCTGGTACTTGCTGGTAGGAGCATTGGCAAACACACTTCTGTTCATCTTTGTCAGCATACCGATGGCAGAGAAAAGACAGGGCGAAAAGGAAGGCTTTGATAAATATAAAAAGGAAACCAATTATCTCTTGCCCTTCAAAATTAAATAACAAAAAAAACACGTAGGAGCGACACTCCTGCGTGCTTTTTTATATTCTGAATAGCTTTATAGACTTAATAGCTAAGCCTTGGTCGTATTCCTTTACCTGTCCCAGTGCAAGAAAGCCCATGCTATCGTACACTCTTAAGAACGTACCAACAGGAAATTGCTTTTTTATCTTAGCAAGATAAATTTCACAGCCACTCCTGAATAGCCTTGAATAAAAGTCGGGCAGAGCTACTGCCTCAGCCTCAGTAAAAAGCTCCTCGGTAGGAATTAAAATTGAGGCTCTTTCCTCGCTTGTCATACCCTCAAGCTCATCAATTGTGTAGGTATTGTCAATTTTGAAATTGCCACTTAAGGTTCTTTCAAGCTCGGTCATAGTAGCGCCACAGCCAAGAAATGCACCGATATCTGCGCAAAGAGTCCTTATGTAAGTACCCTTTGAGCAGGCAACTCTGATTTTGTAAATACCCTCAATTTCCGACACTTCCTCGGGAATTATTGAATAAATAGTAATTTTTCTGCCCTGTCGCTCAATCTCAATGCCCTGTCGCGCCAAATCAACAAGCTTTTGCCCGTTTACCTTTAATGCGCTATACATAGGCGGGACTTGCGTAATCTCACCCTCAAAGCTACGGCAGGCTTCAAAAAATTCATTCTTTGTCGGTATTTTCTCACTTGTAGTAAGCACCTTGCCGGTTATATCCTCAGTGTCCGTTGTTAAGCCAAGACGAAGCTGAGCCACGTATTCCTTATTTTCGGAAAGCAAATACTCACTAGCCTTAGCACTGCGACCAATAAGAATAGGTAAAACACCAGTTGCCAGTGGGTCAAGCGTTCCGGTGTGGCCAACTTTTTTTGTGCCATAAAGACGCCTTATTTTATTGACAATGTCGTGGGAGGTAACACCCTTGTGCTTGTTTACAAGCAAAACACCACTTATGTCGTTTTCCTGTTTACTCATTATTTTTCTTGTATTCCTCAATGTATTTAGAGAAAAGCTCAACCACTAATTTCTTTGCTTCATCTGGAGAATTACAATAAATTGTAGCACCAGATGCCCTGTGATGGCCTCCACCGCCAATGCTTGCGCAGGCGTGAGATACGTCAATATTAACGTTTGATCTGGAGGAAAGGAAAAACTTTCTAGGCTCGTCCTTGCTTTGCTTAAGAGTCAAGGCAACCAAAACACCCTCAATACCACGAACAAGACTAACAGCATCGGAAATGTCGCTTTCCACAATTCCATTCGCTTGCTTAATCTCGTTTGTGAATACTGCAATTGATAAAGCATTGTCGCAATAAAACTGCATAATCTCATAGGTAAGCCTTTGCGCCTTGATTTCTCCGACGGTTTTGGAATCAAACATAATTCTGTTTATTTCGGCGTGGTCAATACCGCTTTTCAAGATTTCAGATGCATAAAGCATAGTGCTAGGTGTAACGTTTGAATACTTAAAACCACCTGTATCGGAGCTCATTCCTGCATAAACACATTCAAAAAAGTGTAGAGGTAGCTTCTTAATAGCGCCCATTTTCTTAGCTAGAGCATAGATGTTTTCACAGTTAGATGCACGAAAATCCTCGTAGTAATCAGCGAAGCGAGTATTCATTTCGTGGTGGTCAATAATTAAATCAACCCTGTCCTTTAATGTTGCAAGAGAGCCAAGCTGTGAGGGAGATGCCACGTCAACCGCAACCAATCTTTCATAGCCCTTATCAGTATAGCTAGTATCTGCGCCCTTAAGAATAAAGTCAAATCTGGAGGATGGAGTGTCAGAGCAGGCAATGTCAGCCTCAGAGCCAAAGACACTTAGCAAATGATTAAGAGCCATCGCACTGCCAAGAGTGTCGGGGTCGGGATTTTGATGGGTGAGAATAAGAGTTTTCTGTGGCTTCTTTAGTCTTTTAGCCAATGTTGAAAGATTAATTTTATTCATTTTCGCCCTCGTCGTCCTCATCCTTAATGTCAAGAGTTTTCAAAACCGAGTGAATGTATGAGCCGTATTCAGCCGAGCCGTCGTATTCAAAGGTAAGCTGAGGAGTGATTCTAAGATTAACACGTCTGGCAAGCTCTGTCCTTAAAAAGCCAGTTGCACTCTTAAGACCCTTCATTACCTCGTTTTTGTCGCCAACTAAAACGGAGAAATAAATCTTTGCAAACTTAAGGTCTCCCGTAACCTGCGCACCTGTGATGGAGACCATAGCCTCAGAAACTCTGGGGTCCTTTACATCACGAATAATTTGTGCAAGCTCCTCCTTAACTGCATCGTTTATTCTATCGCGTCTATATTTTGCCATAATAAATTCCTTTCGTAGTCTAATATAAATTCCTATTTGTGCTGGGATTTAATATATTATAACACAATTACATGTAAATTCAAATAAATTTTTTACATTCATTGATTTTTATATGAAACAATGGTAAAATGAAAATAACCAAATATCCCAAAAAGGAGACACTAAATGGAACCACACGAAATAGTTATTTTATGTCTTTCAATTCTGTCCGTTATACTGACAGGAGTGATTGCGATTCTTTTTCTCCGTCAAAAAAGGGTTGACATAGATAAAAAAACAATAAAGGAGGCAGTTGATGAAAGTATAACCAATTCCTTTAAGCTGACCCTTGATAGCATTGAAAGAGCTAACAAATCGTTTACTCAGGGAATAGAGGACAAGCTTTCCTTAATAGATAAAGCCATAAAGGAATTCGATAACAAAAATTCCCAGACCTACCTTGCCTTAATTGAAAAGCTGAATCAATCTCTTACTCAAATGGCAGAGGCAGTTCGCACAGAAAACGAAAGGGCAATCAAAAATCTTAACGAGAAATTTGATAGCTTCTCAAAAAATATGAGTGAAAGGTACACTCTTATAGGCGCAGGCGTTGACAAGGCGCTTAACGATTTGCGCAGAGAAAACGCAGAAAAGCTTACCTCAATTCAAGCAACTGTTGATGAAAAGCTTCAAAAAACCCTTGATGAAAGATTGAAGGCTTCCTTCGAAAGCGTAGTTAGCCAAATAGGCAACGTAAATAAGGCTATTGGCGAAATTAAAAATATTGCTGGAGGCGTTGACGCACTGAAGAACGCCCTTACAAACGTAAAGGCGAAGGGAATAGTTGGTGAGGTTATTTTGGGAAATATAATCACCGACGTTTTAACACCCAGCCAATACGACGTAAACGTAGCCACTAAGAAGGGCAGTGAGGACGTGGTGGAGTTTGCCATTAAAATGCCTAGCAATAAGGATGGAGATTTTACCTATTTGCCTCTTGACTCCAAATTCCCACTAGAGCCGTATAATAAGCTAAGAGAGGCTATCGACCAAGGAGATAAGATAGCCATTGAGCAGGCGCGAAAAGAACTAAGGCAAAGAATACTTGGCTCAGCAAAGGATATTAGCACAAAATACATAGATCCACCAACAACCACAAGCTTCGCAGTAATGTTTTTACCTACCGAGGGCTTGTACGTTGAGGCAATCGAGGCAGGAATATTCGAGGAGGTGCAAAGAAAGTACAGAATAAACATAGTTGGGCCATCAACTCTGTTTGCCTTTCTAAGCTCACTTCGTTCAGGCTTTGATGCCCTTGCAATTCAAAGACACAGCAATCAGGTTTTCACTCTGCTTGAGGCAATAAAAACAGAGTTTGATACCTTTGCAAAAACCTTATCAAGCGCAAAGAAAAAGGTTGACCTTGCAAGCCGAGAGCTTGACGTGTTAACCAATACAAGAACAAATCAGATGCAGAAAAAGTTAAAAAACATCTCTAAAATCACCTTAGGTGAGGCGGAGCAAATTTTAGAAATTGAGCCAAGTGAGGACGAGGACGATGAATAAGGAGTATTCAAGAAAAATAAAGCTATTAAAGCTATGGGAGCTACTTAAGAACGAAACCGATGAGAATAATCCAATGTCAACGAATACCATAATCAAGCGCCTTAGCGATGAGGGAATACAGGTTGATAGAAAAATCCTTTACACCGACATTGATATCTTAAATAGCTACGGCTTTGAGATTATGGTGGACAGGTCAAGAAGCAACAAATACTACGTTGTGGACAGAGCCTTTGACCCCCACGAGGTAAGAATATTAATGGACGCAGTTCACTCTGCAGGCTTTATTACCGAGAAGAAAAGCGAGGAGCTTATCACTAAAATCTCTGCTCTTGCAGGAAGCAAAATGGGTGAAATGCTCAAGGGCAATATTACGAAATACAGCGCAGTTAAAAATCTGAATGAGGGCATTTATTATTCCATTGACAAAATAGTAACCGCAAAAAAAGAGGGGAAGAAAATCGGCTTTTTCTATTTCGATTATAACGAAAAGCGCGAAAGAGTATATCGTAAGGAAAAAAAGCAATATGTAGTAAATCCCGTTGCTACCTTTATTGATGATAATCAATACTATCTTATTTGTTACGATGACAAGCACAAGGATTTAACCCAATATCGTGTTGACAGAATGGACAACGTTACGGTTTTAGATGAGAAAATAATTCCTAACAAAATGGCAGAGAAGGGAAGCCTTGCGGAGCATAAAAGACAGCTATTCAGCATGTATGGTGGCAAGGTTGAGAAGGTATCTCTTGAAATTAGTCCAAGCCTTGTTGGTATGATTTACGACAAGTTTGGAGACAGAGCAAGGCTAAGCAAGAATGGCGATAAAATTCGTTGTATGGTTGAGGTGCAGGCAAGTCCTATGTTTATTGCATGGTGTTGCTCCTACGGAGAAAATCTCAAGGTGCTTCAGCCAAAATCAGTTGTAGATAGTATAAAAGAGCATTTAGAAGTGATGAAGGAGCTTTATCAATGAACCTAAATAAGCTATTGGAGGGAGTCTTGTGCAAGGAGTGTGGGAAAACACACACCTGCCCAATTGAAAATATTTACGTAGAGGCTGGGGCGATATCTCACCTTGAAAAGCTAATAGAAAGCTATAGCTCAATTTTAATTGTTGCCGATGAAAACACCTATTCAGCAGGCAAGGAAGCGGAAAAATATCTGAAAAGCAAGAACGTGGAGAGGGTAATTTTCACAGGTAGCGAGGTTTTGATTCCCGATGAGCGCGCAATCGAAAGAATTACAAAAGCCACAAGCAATATGGAGCTGATTTTGGGAATTGGCTCTGGCGTAATACAGGATTTGTGCAAGTACGTGTCGCATTTTGAGAAAATTCCATACATAATTGTAGCAACTGCCCCCTCAATGGACGGCTATGCCTCCAATGGCGCTGCTATGATTTTGAAGGGTATGAAGGAAACGGTTTCCTGTGGCTTGCCAAGGGCAATTGTAGCAGATACTGAAATTTTAAGAAATGCACCAATAGAAATGATAAAGGCGGGCTATGGGGATATTATAGGAAAGCTCTCATGCTTAAACGACTGGAAGCTTTCAACCCTTGTAAATGGTGAGTATTTCTGCCAGTATATTTACGATTCAACCTATGAAATGATAGAAAAAACCATAAAAACCGCCAAGGGGCTTTTGGAAAGAAGAGAGGAAAGCGTAAGGGCGCTTAGCGAGGCGCTTATGCAGGTTGGTATAATGATGAGCTTTGCCACAACCTCACGCCCAGCCTCAGGAAGTGAACACCATCTTTCCCATTTCTTTGAAATTACAGGCATTGTCCACGGGGAGGACTATCTTCCTCACGGCATTGACGTGGCATACTCAACTGTTTTAACTCAAAGGCTAAGAGAGGAGATTCTATCCCTTGATAGCTTTGATAAGCAACACTCCCTCCCACGAAATGAGTATGAGGCTATAATAAATCGACTATATGGCTCAGCTGGTAAGGGCTGTATTGCCCTACAGGACAAAATGGGAAGATACAAGCAGAGCAGAAGGGAAATCTATTCTGAAAATCAAGATAAGATAAAAGAAATTCTTAAAGAGACTCCCCCCTCAAGTGAAATTGAGAGGCTACTTATGATAGCAGGGCTAGATATGTCCCAGCTATATGCTACCTACTCTGAAGAAAAAATAGAAAATGCAATTCTATATGCTAAGGACTTAAAGGACAGATATACTGTGCTTTGGCTATACTATGACCTTCTAGGAGATAAAAATGGACAAAAGTAAAATCAAAATAGTGGCAATGGACCTGGACGGGACACTTACTCAGCATAAGGAGAAGCTAGGCGAGGAAAATAGAAAAGCCCTTGACTACCTTTCTCAAAAATACAAGCTCATTATGGTGGGCGCAGGCAAGGCAGAACGAATTTTTAACCAAATGAACAACTACCCTATTGATATAATAGGAAATTACGGCTTGCAATACGCAACCTATAATGAAAATACTAAGTCGCTTGACATAGTAAAGGATTTAGTCTTTCCAATTGACAAGGAAAAAACAGAGAGGCTAGTTACCCATTTTAGAGAAAAATACGGCTTTACTACCTATCGTGGAGACAACGTGGAATATCATTCCTCTGGCTGTATTACGTTCCCGATTCTAGGCACTAAGGCAATACAAGAGGAGAAGCTTGCCTTCGACCCTGACAGAAAAAAGAGAAGGGCAATTTACAAGGAGGTCGTAGAAGCCTTTGGCGACTACAACGTATTCGTAGGTGGCTCCTCATCCTTTGATATGTCTCCCAAGCCCTATAACAAATACTATGCCCTGGACCTTTACTGCAAGGAAAATTATATTCCTCATCAGAGCGTTGTATATATAGGCGATGACTACGGGCTTGGAGGAAACGACGAAAGCGTTTATAAATCCGACTTTAATTATCTTGTTATTGACGATTACAGAGATTTTTCAAAAATAATAAAGGAGCTTTTGTAACCTAAGTATGCCAAATTCCGTCTTTATTTGTGAAGGCTAAACAAGGAGGAATTTATGAAAAAACTTAAATTTACATTTCTAAGTCTATTGCTTTTATTTGCAATTGCGCTAAATTTAACAAGCTGTGTAAGAGAGATAAGTGCACAGAACTTAACAAAGGACGTTTTGCCAAGACAAATCACAGAAAGCTACGATTTAGCCGAGGGGAGTGTCCGATTTTCTGATTTTGCTCTAAGCCTTTTTAAGAACACAAAATCCGATAAAAGCTCAATTATCTCACCACTTTCCGTGCTTTGTGCCCTCGGTATGCTATCAAATGGCGCACAGGGTGAATGCAAGAGTGAAATCGAAAGCGTAACGGGAATGAGTGCAGATGAGCTGAGCCTGTTCCTCTATACCTACGTAAGCTCATTGCCACAGGGAGAGAAATATAAGCTGAGCGTGGCTAATTCTATATGGGTAAACGAGGGCTTTTTGGCAAACGAGGAATATTTGCAAATCAATAAGGATTATTACGACGCAGATATATATAGAGCACCCTTTGATAATGAAGTCCTTGAGGACATAAACAGCTGGGTTAGCAAGAAAACCGACAATATGATACCAAAAATATTGAACCAAATTTCCCCGGACTCTCTTATGTACCTGATAAATGCCCTTGCCTTTGAGGCAGAATGGCAGATGATTTATGAGGACAATCAAGTAAGAGACGGCATCTTTACCACCGAGAGTGGCGAGGAAAAGCAAATGGAATTTATGTATGCAACAGAGGGAAGCTATATTGAAAATGAAGATGCGATTGGCTTCAAAAAGTATTATAAAAACAGTAAATACGCCTTTGTTGCCTTGCTTCCAAAGGATAACAAAACAGTTGACGAGCTTGTGGGCGCGCTTAACGGTGAAGGATTGCAGGAGCTTCTTAATAATCCGAAATACAATACCACCTATACATCAATTCCTAAATTCAACACGGAATATACCGTGGAATTAAAGGAAGCACTTAAAAAAATGGGCGTAAGTGAGGTGTTCGATGCGGAGAATGCACAGTTGAATGGCATCGGGACTGTTGAGGGTGGAAACCTTTTTGTAGGAAACGCGCTTCATAAGGCATATATCTCTGTTGCAGAAAAGGGCACTCGCGCAGGTGCAGTTACCATAATGGATATGTGCGGAAGCGCTGGACCAATGGAACAGCCTGTCTACATTTATCTTGACAGACCCTTTATGTATATGATTGTTGACACGTCAACTGGAATTCCGTTTTTCATCGGAGAAATGAATGGGAATTAATAAAAAAGCACTTCAGCGATGAAGTGCTTTTTTTATTTGCTTGATTTTGTTAAAAATTTGTTGAAGTGTGTAACGCTTCGTGATATAATGAAATAAACCTCACATAAAAAAGGAGAATGACAATGAGAAAAATTACCGACGTAAGGGATTTTGAAGGCAGAATTAAAAGGGTTCTCATAACCGAGGAGCAAATAAAGGAAGAAATCAAAAGGGTAGGCAAGGAAATTGATAAGCTGTACGATGGCAGACCAATTTTGCTTGTAAGCATTTTGAAGGGCGCATTTGTATTTATGGCAGACCTCTGTCGCGCCGTTAGCGTACCCTGCGAAATTGGCTTTATGTGTGCAAAAAGCTACTATCAAGGCACAGTTTCAACGGGCATTGTTAATATTACAATGGATTTAGAGCAGGATGTTAAGGATTACCACGTTGTAATCGTAGAGGACATTGTGGACACAGGGCGCACTCTAAACGACGTTGTCAAGCTTCTGAAGGCGAGAAAGCCAGTTTCTCTCCACGTAGTAACTCTACTTGACAAGCCAAGCCGTCGTGTTGTAGATTTTACCCCAGACATTTCACTCTTTACAATTCCTGACCATTTTGTAATTGGCTATGGACTTGATTGTGGTGAGTTCTATCGTAACCTGCCATATATAGCTGAATATAGCGAGGAATAAAAGCAAGGAACGGCACGCCGTTCCTTTTTCTTTAGTTAATTTTATCTTAAAAAAACATAAAAATCTTAAGAACTTGTGCAAATTATACAACTTTGGTCATATTGCTATATTGACAAAGCTCTTATATATATGTTATAATTATTCTGTAAAATTATAACTAAGGCTTTAACCTAGCAAAAAGGGGTCGATAAAAATGATTAAATCTAAAAATAAAATTCTAATAACCCTGTGCCTAATTGCTGTGCTTATGCTTATGCTTGCAGTAGTTAGCTCAGCAAAGGAGATTACCGTCAAATTTTATAACGGAGACGAAATAGATGCAAGCTTTGGAAACAACGGAGAGCTGTACGTTGATACGGAGGTAGGCTTTACCTTGCCAGGCAAGGAGGTTGAAAAGGGCTATTCCTTTAACTGGTACACCTCTGACGGTCGTGCTTGGTCTGCAGGCTCCTTCATTAAGCTTGATAAGGATACAAGCCTTTACCAAATGGTGGCTACAGACGTGTCAACCGCTGAAGAGTTCAAGAACGCATGTAACAATGGACTAAAAATGCGCTTGATTGCAGACATCTCAGTTGAAGGACAGGTGAGATTGAAAAACGAGGTGGTAACGTACATTCTTTTGAATGGTCACACGTTAACATACACTGGAGATAAAACTGCTACAGGTGAGCATAGAACGGGTCTTGTTCTATATGGCGTAGGTGATGTTTTCTATAATGGTAGTGTTTTCAAGGACGGAAAGAGCCACTCTCATAATGGAAACAAGAACGTTCTTATAATTGGTAAGGACGTTAATCTACACGCGCCAAACGCTTATCTTCTTTCAGACAGCGAGGGTGTTCTCGTAGTTCCAAATTATCCCTTGATTAGAATCTTCGGAAGAGTTGAATGTAAGACTCTTATGAGAATGAGCAATAGTGGACCAAACAGAACCCCTGTAATCGAAATAAATGAGGGTGCACAAGTTATAATAAACGAAAAGCTGGTGGAGCGTAGCGATGCTGGCAATACAATCAAGGTAAACGTAAGAGGCGGAACTATTACAATGAAAAGCGCCGACTTTAGCTTTTTCCGTGATGCAGATGCCATTTATAATTTCTCTGGAGGCGTCATAGAATTTTCCTATGAAAGCGATCCAAATGAGGTAAGTGATTACGTTGTTGAAAACTATAAGGCTATAAAGTTTAAGGCGAACAACATTGAATATAGGGCAATCGTTCCTTCTAATTGTGCTCCAAATAAATCTCATAGCTTTGTTCTAAAAGAAAAGCATGACGCAACCTGTGCAAGCTACACCAGTGAGGAATATGCTTGTCAGAATTGTGAGCATACTATTACTATTAAATACGGCTCAAAGGCAGCTCACGATTTTCAGCTCGTAAGCTCCACTCCTGCGACCAAAGAGGAACTAGGTCAGGAAAAGCACGTATGTAATGACTGTCAGGGTGTCAAAATCGTTTTCACACCTTACGACCCGACTAACGACACAATTCCCGTTGTAGTTCTTGATGGAGAAAATAAAAAGGTTGTTCAAATCGCTCTCAATCAAGTATTCGAGTATACTAAGGGCAACACAGGCTACACCATTACAGACGTTAAAGCAACTACTGAATATACAATTGATAAAATAGTAGGAATATATATTCCGGTAGGCGTTATAAAGGTAAATCTAAAAACTGCAAATACCTATGTTAAGGAGCTAATAATTGATGATGGCGCAAACGTAACTATTACAAGCGTATCAAAGCTAGAGGCTCTTGAAACAATAACTATTAAAAAATGCACGGTTACCTTTAACGCAAAGTGCACTGCCAAATCCTTAAAAACCGTTGATTCCTCCGTTGAGGGAGCAACCGTAATCTTTGGAAAGGAAGCATTCACAGGCGTAGGAAATCTTACAACCCTTAATATGTGCCTGGGCTCAACCTATAGCTTTGCACAGGATAGCTTTAAGCAAGTAGGAATTAAAAAGCTAGTATTTCAGGACAATCTTGCAGTTACCTTTGAAGCAGTGGCTCCATTCTATGAAAGCAAAATCGAGGAGCTATACGTAGGTAAGGGAATAAAGACCTTCTCTTACAACAGCACCTTTGAAAATTGCGATAACCTTAAGAAAATCGTTTTGATGGACATTACAGAATTAAAGGGAAGCACCTTCAAAAACATTGCCGATGATGCAGTTGTATATCATCATGGCGCAAGCTTAAGCGTAGCTGGTGATACCTTTGGTTCAAACAAGAATATCACGATTTATACAAAAGCTGGCATTACAGACGGTGGTGCGTTTAATGGTTGTACAGGCTACACAATTCACTACGGACTTTGCCATGCATATACAAAGCAAACAAGTGAGGCATCCTGCACACAGGAGGGCGGAGTAAAATACGTTGTTAGCGACTGCCCATGTGGAGTAAGCGAAACAGCTATTTACAAGCTATTTAAGAATAATGTTACCTCAAGCGGTGAATATGAGGTAATCTATATGCTAAACGAAACTACATCAAAGCTTGCACATAGCTTAACTACGTTAATTCAAATCAGATATGATAACGGCTATACAGAATACGGTACAGGCGTATATAAATGTACAAGCTGCACAGAGAATATTGATGAGGATGAGCCAACCCACGCTCCAATTGTTAGAGCTCTTGGATATTCTGTATCCGAGGCAGGAGCTTACTCAATCAGCTCAAGGTATCATATAAACAGAGATAGTCTGAGTGACTATATAAACATAAACTCTGGTACACTTGAGATTGGTGTTGTAATGGGCTTAAGAAGTGTCCTTGGCACAAGCACTCCTCTTAACGAAAGTGGTGCTGCAAATAAGGGTGCTATGAAGCGTGACCTTACAAGTCAGGGCTACACAGTGTACGAAACACTCTTAAAGGGTATTCCTGAAAGCTGTCTTGACGATAATTACATTATCGCTATCTACATTATAGATAATGGCGAGGTTAATTACGTTCAAAGCAACGCAACGGTTGAAAACCCAAGTGGCGTAAACTATAACGAGCTTTACGACATATTACACTACGTGGTTGCAGACCTACCTGCAAGCCTAAAGGATGAGGACTAACATCTTAAAATAAAAAGAGACATCAAAATGGTGTCTCTTTTTTTGTTTATGAATAATAAGTCAATAAAAAGCCAAAATAGTAATGAAATAAATTTTGGTAAAGGAAGAAAAAATGCAGGAGTTTACATTTACAATTAAGGATAAAAACGGCTTGCACGCAAGACCTGCAGGAGCAATATCTAGCGTGGCAAAAACCTATCAATCCACCATAGAAATCAAATGTGGTGAAAAAACGGCAGACGGCAAAAGGCTTCTTTCAGTAATGTCCCTGGGTGCAGTAGCTGGTCAGGAGCTACACTTTATAATAGAGGGCAAGGACGAGGAAAACGCAAGAGAAGCACTATTCACAATATGTAAGGAAAAGCTTGGAGAAAATGATAAATAAAAGCACTCTGGTACAGGGAATTGGAATAACCAATAAAAGGGTAAGTGGCAGATTAAGGTTTATAAATAAGGAAAAAAGCACTGATAAAAAAAGCACTATTTATAACGTAGGCACGGAGCTTTTGCGCCTTGACGAGGCAATAAAAAGGGCAAAGGGCAAGGTATGGGAGCTGGAAAAAAGAGCAAGAGAGCTTGTAGGTGGAAACGAGGCGCAAATCTTTGAAATTCACGCAATGCTTCTTGAGGACGAGGATCTGAACGAGCTTATTATTGCAGAAATAAAGAAGGGCAAAAGTGCAGAGGAGGCAACAAGACTCGCCACAAAGCACTATGAAAGAGTTATTCTTGAGTTAGGGGATGAGTATCTTTCAGGCAGAGCAAGTGATATAAGAGATATTTGCACCCAAATAATAGATGCCCTAAGTGGAAATGAAAAAGACAGCGAGCAAATAGACGGACAGTACATTTTGGTGGCCGAGGACTTAACCCCATCTCAAACGGTTTTGCTTGATAAAAGCAAAATTCTTGCCATAGTAACCTTTGGAGGAACACCCTCGTCCCATACGGCAATATTAGCAAGATCTATGGGAATACCTGCCCTTGTGGGCACTGGGAAAATAGACTATTTGCTAAACGGCTCCTATGCCTTGCTTGACGGGGCAGAGGGCACACTCATAATCAATCCAAGCGAAACACAGGCAGAGGATTTTGAGAAAAAAAGAGCCAAGGAAAACAAAATAGCCACAGAGCATGAAAGGTATCTGCGCTCACTTATGAACAAGCCTGCCGTAACGGGAAGTGGGCATAAAATAATGATTTATGCTAATATAGGAAGCGAAAACGAAATATCAGGAGCTCTTTCAAACGGAGCTGAGGGCATAGGACTTTTGCGAAGCGAGTTTTTGTATCTTGAAAAGAATAGCCTGCCCAGTGAGGAGGAGCTATTTTCCACCTATCGGGATATAGCAATAAAAATGGGAGGCAGACGCGTAATAGTAAGGACTCTTGATATAGGAGCAGACAAGCAAATACCGTATATAGATATGAAAAAAGAGGAAAATCCAGCCCTGGGACTAAGAGGCATACGGCTTTGCCTTGGAAGCAGAGATATGTTCAAAAGCCAAATAAGAGCAATACTTCGCGCCTCACATTACGGCAGAGTTGCTATAATGATACCTATGGTAATATCAGTCCGTGAGGTAATAGCCTTTAAGGAGCTTCTGGAGGAATGTAAAAGGGAGCTTTCAAAAAAAGGAATACCACACGATAGTAAAATAGAAATTGGAATAATGATAGAAACCCCAGCCTCTGCAATAATCAGCGACAAGCTAGCCAAGGAGGTGGATTTCTTTTCCGTCGGCACTAACGACCTTACCCAATACACACTAGCCGTTGACAGACAAAACTCCAGCGTTTCAGGCTTGTGCGAGGAAAATCACGAGCCTATATTAAGATTAATTGAAATGGCAAGTCGTGAAATACACAAGCAGGGTGGATGGATTGGTGTCTGTGGCGAAATGGCAGCAGACCTTAGCTTAACCGAGGAGCTGGCAAGAATAGGAGTAGATGAGCTTTCCGTTTCCGTGCCCTATCTTTTAGGAGTAAGAGGAAAGGTAAGCGAGTGCAAATAAAGGAGAAATAGATGAATTTGTTCAAAAAGAATAAGGGCGAAATTTCAAGCCCTGCACAAGGCAAGGTTATAACTGACCTTGAAATAAACGACCCTGTATTTTCCACAAGAGTTTTAGGCGTAGGCTTCGGGGTAATTCCTACACAGGGTAGCGTATTTTCCCCAGTAAACGGTGAGGTTGTAAACGCCTTTGAAAGTGGGCACGCTTATACTATTTTAAGCGAGGACGGCCTCGAAATTCTAGTCCATATAGGCATTGACACCGTGGAGCTTGACGGAGAGGGCTTCATTGCCAAGGTAAGAAAGGGCGATAAAATAAGAAAAAGAGAAATGCTGGCTACAGTTGATTTAGAGCTATTGAAAAGCAAGGGCTACGACTCCACAATTGCAGTTATAGTAACTAACCCAGAGAGGCTAAAAAGTCATAATATAAAAAAGGGCGAGGCACTTGCCTCCGACGAGGCATTTACCTATACGCTAAAATGAAAAAAGTGATGCGTTTGCATCACTTTTTTGTTGCAATACCTAATTTGTGATAGTAGTAAATTGGAATAGCGCTCCAACCGTGGCAAAGGCTTCCAGCTCCGTCAAAATCCACACTTCCCTTTGCAGTTTCCCAAACAGTACCCGTCTCAATCATTGGCGAATATGTGCGTCTTATCTCCTCTAAAACAGAATTATTGTGCTGTGTGCCAAATTTCAAAAGCGCATCATACTTAAAGCATTTCATGCTTAGAGAGCAGGGGGCAAGCTTGCCATCGCTCAGCGCCCTGCAAATGAGCTCAGCCTCTTGTCCACTTGACGCACCCGACAATATAGCAAGCGAATTCACAAGCTCAGATGCAATACCATTCATTTCCCAAAGTCCCGTGTCTTGATTGAAAAATTGCTCTTTAATCTTGGAAATGAGCAGGCTTTTATTGATTGAGAGCTTGCTTTCAATATTACAGTACGTACATATATTTCCGTAAGCCTTAACTGCTAAAAGGAAAATTAGGTTTAACGGTGGGTCAAAATCGCCCTTGTAGTCTGAATAACCATCAGCCCCCTCTGACCAATCGTAGAAATTCCAGTAATCATTTCCAAAAAATCTAGACACTCCCTCGCCAGATTTATTACTAATGAAGGCTTCAAGAATTCTTTCAATTTTGTCCCTTATCTCAAAAATCAAGCTCTTGTCCCCAGTATGAGAAAGATATTCCCACAAAGCAATTATGTAATATAGGCAAAAGGAAGGAATAGTTAAATTCGTACCACAGGGAAAGCAAATTGACAAAAGTCCGTCTTGTCTTTCGTCCTTGCTCATTAATAAAAGATTTGACCTTGCATATTCAAAATTACCATCCTTGAATGCATAGTAGCCACTAAGCATTTGATTGCGTGAGTCGTAGGCGTATAGGCATTGCTCACGCCAAGGACAATCAACGTAATGCTCCATCATTGAAAGCTCAAGAGTATTGAGACAAATATCGTATATTTGTCGGTCAAGCTCATTTTCTATGCTAACCTCTTGTCTTGCAGTAGGATAGTATTGAGGAATAATACCTATTTTTCTAACAAATACTTGACCAGGTGTAGATATTTCCAAATATCTGCAGGCATGTCTTAGCATGTAGTTGGTATAGGCGTTAGTCCCCTTTTTTGTTATAAAATCAATGGAGAAGTCCCTCTCATGAATTCTTCTTGGTACAAAGCCATTTTCTAAATGCTCTGCGTGGGCAATGTTTATTTCGCAAACAGCCTCAGCCTCAATTTCAAAGGACAAAAGCCCCAAATATTCCTTGCCTAGGTCAAAAATAATTCTTTTTCCATCGTTGTAAATTTCACTGCCACCTACAAAATCCCCGAGGCAAAGCCTTTTGTTAGGGCGTGGGGCAAAAACACATTTTTTCTCAATTATATAGGAGGAGTGTGGCGTTTCCTCGTTTTTATCCCTGTTGTCATATTCATAGCTAAGCCCCAATTGGGAGGAAATTCTTCTGCATCTGCCACTCTTGTAGTGAGCATTTTTCCTTGATGGAGTAGTCTCACCACTTGTTAAGACAATTCTGTCATTACACATTGCTTCAAAAATTACACCGGGCTTGTATTTTTTGTACCTTTGAGTGTCAGTTCCAAAATGCCACACCAAAATATATAAGCTATTTTCACCTGTTTGTAAAAAAGGCGAAATATCTATTTCGTCAAATACCTTGTAATGCTCAAAATCTCCATATTGATTTGAGGAAGCATATCTGCCATTTACAAAAAGAGTGTAATCTCCATCACAGCTTATACGGAAAACGCAATCGCCACCCTCATAGCAAAGAATAGGAAAAAATTCTCCATAGCTATCAGGGGAGGAGTCCCTTTCAAACCAAATAAATTTACTATTTTCAAATGCTTTCATAATTAAGTCCTTTAAGATATATTATACTTAATTCTAACATAGCTGGCATAAATTGTAAACAGGTTTATAAAAAAAGGGTCTTATAGCAAGACCCTTAATATTATTTTATGAATGGAGAAACAACTCCATAAACAAGAATTATACCCATAATAATAGGTAGAATATAGGTAAGATAGAAGCTCATCCACTTCTTAATCTTAACACCCTTACCAGTGTTAGCCTCCTTCATGAAATTCTTGAAGCCCCAGCCTTTCTTGCTTGTACAATACAAAACAAACAAAATTGAGCCAAGTGGCAAAAGAATGTTGCTAACGATATAGTCCTCTAAATCAAGCACGCCTGTGCCAGCACCAAATGGTTGGAAGCCAGCCCAAAGATTAAAGCCCAGCACGCAAGGAATTGATAAAATAAACATACCAATTCCGCAAATTAAGCACGCCTTTTTCTTTCCCCATCTTGTCAAATCCTGAACGCAGGACAAAATGTTTTGGAAAACGGCAAAAATTGTTGAAAGGGCAGCAAAGGACATAAATAGGAAGAAAAGAGTGCCCCAGAGCCTACCAAGAGGCATATTTATAAATACGCTTGGCAGAGTTACAAAAATCAGGTTAGGACCTGCATCAGGAGTAATTCCGTATGTGAAGCAGGCAGGGAAAATTATAAGTCCCGACATAACTGCTACAAAGGTATCAAGCACAGCAATATTTATACTCTCACCAAGAAGCGAGCGCTCCTTATCAATGAAGCTACCAAAGATAGCCATTGAGCCGATACCGAGGCTAAGGGTGAAGAATGCTTGATTCATAGCGCCAACAATAATGTTGAAAACGCCACTTTCGTTCATTCTGTCAATAGACGGAATAAGATAAAACTTAAGACCCTCACCGGCGCCCGAAAGAGTTAGGCTATTTATAACCAAAACAACAATCAAGCCAAGCAATGCAGTCATCATTATCTTTGAAACCTTTTCAAGTCCCTTTTGAATATCAAAGGAGCAAACCAAAAATCCCACAATAACAACAAATGCAACGAAAAGAATTAGGGTAGATGGAGATGAAAGCATACCACTGAAAATACCCTCAATCTCCTGTGTTGTTGTAACACCCTCAAACTTGCCGGTAAGCATCATACAGAAGTATTGAAGCATCCAGCCGGTAACCGAGGTGTAAAACATCATAAGAATAACGTTACCAACAAGGGTAATAGGTGCGTGAGCCCTCCAGCCCTTTTTTTCAGGGGTTAGCTTTGAGTGAATCTTAACAGGGCTTGTCTGCGAGGCGCGACCGAGGGAAAATTCCATGGTCATAACGGGAATACCCATTATAGCAAGGAACACAAGATAAATTAAAACAAAAAATCCACCGCCGTACTGTCCTGTAATGTAAGGAAACTTCCAAACGTTACCAATACCAATGGCACAGCCTGCGCTTAGCAGAATAAAGCCTATTCTACTACCAAGCCTTTCACGTGGTGCGTTGTCCATAGCAAAACTCCTTTTTATTATAGTGGAAAAAGGGTGCATTCAAATGCACCCTTGAAAAACTTAGTTATTTTCTAACCATTCCTTAACAGCCTTAGCGCTCATTCTCTTAATGCTTTCCTGTGGATAAATAGAATCAGCTCCGCCGTTTGTGTAAAGAAAATAAAAGCCGTCCTTAGTTACGTAAAGAGTTTCCTCGTATCCGCAAGGATCACCAAACTCGCCACAAGTAACCTTTTTTACGATTTTTGAAGTTTCAGTATCGTAAAGCTTTTTACAAATAATCTTTTGCATAAATCAAAGCTCCCTTCCTAAAATTTTTACATAAGCATAATAACATAAAAACTTTAATATGTCAATTAAAATATTTTGGAAATCCTACTCCAAATTTTCGACAATAATTTCACCCTCTGTATTTACACGGCCGTCCTCGTGAATTGAACGGAAATAGTATCTTCCATCAGAGTAAGCCATATAAATTTTAAGATTATCTCCAATTTTTGCCTCGTTTACGTAGGTAATGCCAATAGACTTAACAATCTTGCTCTCTGGCTTAGGTAGGCAATTGAAAATAATTTCTGGATAATATGTATTGTTCACGTGATGATTTATATCTGTATCCGAGTATCTTGTGGTATATTCGCCAACAAGATTCATTTTCATTTCAGATGGGATTCTTACACGCATAGGTCTTTCAAGGCTAAGAGGCTCCTCACCCTCATAGCTTGAAAAGTCCACCTCACTAATTCTTAAAAGCTTCTTGTCAATTGTTGAAACAAGCGCCCAGGTAGAGGCAGATTCGCAAATAAGCTCGTCTCCTCTGTATATTTGATAGGAACGAATAGTAGTAAAGCCCTTGTTACTGTTGCTGGCCCAGGATTTAACCGTAATGCTTTCATAAGGCAATATTGGTGAATACATCTCAACCCTCATACTGCTTAATATAAGCGCCTTGCCCTCACTCAAAAGCTCACCGTACGAAGGACGGCAGGCTCTCATCTGGCGCATTCCGGTTTCTTGTAAAAATTGAAAAACCGTTGAAATACCAACTATTTCATTTGAATATGTATCGTGATATCTAACCTCGTAATTTTCTGTCCACCTCATAATAAAACTCCAAAAATGATTTACCTTGATATTTTAGCATTTTTTATTATATAATGCAAGCATAAATTAAAGATAAACAAAAAAGCCAATAATAAATAAAAAGCCGAGCTACAAAATAGCTCGGCAAAGGCTTATGTGGGGTTGACTCTTGCCACAGCGTCGCCAACTCTCACCTCAGGTGTATATAGAGTAGCACTAGCCTGTGGAGATAGTCCAAAGGAAACCGTAATAGCGTTATTAACCCTTAGCATGGTGTCCTCATCAAGATGACCGACCTGCTCCTTTAACCTGCTTTTATCAATGGTGCGAATTTGCTCAAGCAAAACCACCGAGTCCTTAAGTAGTCCAACGGAATCAGCGAAAACATCAATATGTGTAGGTAGCTTAGCCTTAGTCATTTTACTTGTAATAGCCGCAGCAATTACCGTGGGGCTGTATTTGTTTCCCACGTCGTTTTGTACTATAAGCACAGGCCTAAGCCCACCCTGCTCAGAGCCTATTACAGGGCTTAGATCTGCATAAAATATATCTCCTCGCCTTATGTTCAAATTTATCACTCCTTTTGTACTTAGTATTATCATAAAGCTGGATTTTTAATCATCTGCTTACATTTTATGCACAAAAGAAAAATTCGACAAAATTCAACAAAAGCATTTTACACCTTAGTCAACTAAGAGCAGTCAACCGAAAGTAGACAGAAGTAAACTATTAGTTGACAAAATCTTTTATTTTTGCGAAATTTCCCTTTGAAAAGCAACGCAAGGCTTAGCAAAGGAAAGGTTAAGCTGCCTAGAGTCAACTAAGAGTAGCCAACAGTCAACGGAAAGTAGACAGAAGTAAACTATTAGTTGACAAAATCTTTTATTTTTGCGAAATTTCCCTTTGAAAAGCAACGCAAGGCTTAGCAAAGGAAAGGTTAAGCTGCATAGAGACAACTAAGAG
>JAFTXZ010000001.1 GCA_017461385.1 Clostridia bacterium
ACAAAATACAAAAAATATGCTATTATTAATATATATTGCCAAAGGAGGTGTGAGTATGAAGATTTTATGGCTTGGTCAGGGCGGTCTTTTGTTTGTTTCAGAAAAGAAAAAGATTTTGGTTGACCCTTACCTTTCCAATTCTCTTCGTGATATTGATACGTCATTTAAGAGAAAGACTAAAATCAAAAGACGAATACTTAGAATTAAGCCTGATGCAATTGTTTTAACCAGCTCACATCCTGACAGATGCGACCTTAAAACCGTCAACGCTTACGTTAAGAAAAAGAAATTTCTATTTTTCCCAATCAAAGCCAAATTCAAGGCTGACGTTTTGTGCTCAAAGGCTGTTTTTGACAAGCATTCAAAGCATTGGACCCGTATGAACGCCAATCCAATTATGTTTGGCTCAGACCTTGAATGGAGCGTTGGCAGTCTTACTATAAAGGGAGTTAGTGCCAAAACAGACGATAGAACAGCTTTTGGTGTAATTATTACAGACTCAACCGATGGGAAGCAATATTACGTTGCATCAAACACGCTTTATTCGGACAAGCTATTCAATAAGCTACCGGATAATCTTTTTGCAGCTTTTATACCTGTTGGTGGTATGTTTGGCTCAATGAATATCATTGATGCCACAAGATTTGCAAGACGACTAAACGCACAATTTAGCGTTCCTGTTCTCTTTGGTACCTTTGATAAGAAGCAAACTGCAGACGACTTTGTTGTCCCAGGAAGAATCATTCCTAAGATTTACAAGATTATTCAATTTACAATGTTCCCTGTACATTCTGCTTTTTCCTCTGGTCTTAATATTTTCTTTAACGAAAAGAAGGACAAGAAGCTAAATCTTGATGATTTTGACTTCGACAAGCTAGAGGACGGAGAGGACAAAAACGGGCCACTGCCTGTTCTTCCTGCAGAATTGCGCAACAAGGGCAACGAGCAGCCTGCTGAAAATAATGATAAGCCTGCGGAAAATAGCGGTGCTCCTGCACCTGTGCCAGTTGGCGTTCCGCTTGAAGGCAACGATGAGCCTGCACCCGTTGGAGTTCCACTTGAAGGTAACGACGAGCCTGCACCCGTTGGAGTTCCACTTGAAGACAACGCTGAGCCTGCGCCTGTGCCAGTTGGAATTCCACTTTCGGAAAATGAGGCGCCTGCTGTAGATAAGGATGATGAAAATCCAGCCGAGCCTGTTGAGACTCCTGTTCAAGATGAGCCTCTTGCTGAAAATGACGCACCTAACGAAAGTGGAAATGAGCCTGCAGATGCTCCTATTATCAACGACGAGGCTACTCCAATTGCCGGTGGCGAGGAAATCCCCGACGATGAGCCTTGTGCAGAGGACGGGGCGCCAAGCGACAAGGATGCGCAAGACCATAAGCTAACAGTCGACAATGATGATCAAAGCGACAACGGTGAGGATAACAACGAGGCTCCAAACGAAGCCGAGGCTCAAGACAACAAGGACATACAAGACGATGCCGATGGTCAAAGCGATGGTGAAAAGGCAGATGACGTGTCCGATTTAGACAACGAGGACAACCAAGACTAAACAAAATTCTCGTGCTACATAAGCGAAATGCTCCGTGAATTAGCACGGAGCATTTTCAATTTTTATTTTAACGAGGGGGATTTATGAGGGAAGCTATTATTATCTCAGTTAGCATTCTTGCTGTGCTAATAGTCGGTTTGCTTATTGGTTCACTTTACGCATATATTCAAGCCTTTTATTCCCCCAAAATCGGAAAGCGAAAGCCTAACGCCCTAGACTTCCTTAGCAAAGAGGACTACAAGGAGGTTAAGGAGGTTATGATTAAGCTAACCGAGAGAATAAATGCTATTGCTTTTGAGGAAATTCGTATAAAATCCTACGACGGACTAGAGCTTTTCGGAAGATACTATCACGTAAAGGACGGCGCGCCTCTACAAATACAAATTCACGGATACAAGGGCTACGCCTTTCGTGATTTTTGCGGTGGTCATAAACTGGCAACCGATTGCGAGCATAACATTTTGCTAGTTGACCAGCGTGCTCATGGCTTAAGTGAGGGACACACCATTACCTTTGGAATTAAAGAGGCTCGTGATGCCCTTTCCTGGTGTCAATATGCAAGCAAGCGCTTTGGTGAGATTCCAATTTTTCTTGTGGGCGTTTCTATGGGTGCATCCACAGTTATCGGTGCTTCACGGCTTGATTTGCCCAAAAACGTTAAGGGTATTATTGCAGATTGTCCCTTCTCGTCCCCCAAGGAAATTATCAAAAAGGTATGTGGAGATATGGGACTTAACCCTACGTTAACCTATCCTCTTGTTAAGCTTGGCGCTATTTTGTTTGGTCATTTTAATCCTGATAGCTTCAGCTGTAGTCAGGCTGTTAAGGATGCCAAAACAAAAATTTTAATTTTACATGGAGAGAGTGATAGCTTCGTTCCCTGTGAAATGAGTAGAAAAATATACGAAAGCTGTGTCTCTGAATGCTTTCTCTATACCTTTGAGGGTGCAGACCACGGACTTTCATTTTTGGCAGATCCAGATAAATACAAAAAAGCAGTTTCCGATTTTATAAATTTATGTTTGGAGGTGAAGCAATGAAGAAAAAAGGAAAAACATTATCTCTTGTCAAAAGATTTTTACCATACTACAAAAAATACATTTGGATTTTGATTGCGGATTTATTCTGCGCCTCCTTGACTACCATTTGCGAGCTTGTTCTTCCTATGATTGTAAGAGAGATTACAGATAAGGCTTCAAACGATATTGACTCTTTAACCATTGATTTGATTCTAAAGATTGGACTTTTCTACGTTGCATTGCGAATTATCGACACCGGGGCGCATTTTTATATGGCTTCCTTTGGTCATATTATGGGTACGAAAATTGAGACCGATATGCGACACGACCTGTTTGCTCAGTATCAAAGGCTATCATTTTCCTACTACGATAACACGAAAATTGGTACGCTAATGTCAAGAATAACCAGCGACCTTTTTGACGTAACAGAATTTGCGCACCACTGCCCTGAGGAATATTTTATAGCCTCAATCAAGCTTATCGTTTCATTTATTATACTGTTTTCTGTCAACCCTTGGCTAACACTTATTGTCTTTGCAACTATTCCGCTTGCTCTGCTTGCTCTCGTTCCCTTTAGAAAGGCTATGAGAAAGGCTTTTGCAGACTCCAGACAAAAGGTTGGTGAAATCAACTCCCAGGTGGAGGACAGCTTGCTAGGCATCAGAGTTGTTAAATCCTTTGTAAACGAGGATTTAGAGCAAGACAAGTTCGATGACAATAACAAGGATTATCTTTCCATTAAGAAAAGATCCTATTATGCAATGGGTGGCTTCCACTCCTTGACACGTTTATTTGATGGAATTATGTACATAGTGGTTGTAGTTGTTGGTGGTATTTTCCTTTACAACAAGCAAATTCAAGCATCGGATTATGTTGCTTATCTGCTATACGTTACAACTCTTATAGCAACAATTAGAAAAATCGTTGAATTTACCGAGCAATTCCAGCGTGGTATGACAGGAATCGAAAGATTTGACGAAATTATGAATCTAACCCCTGAAATAAAAGAAAGCAAAAACGCAAAAGAGCTTGTTTTAGCTACAAGCCAAATGGAAGGCAAGGACAATTCAGCATCCCTCGTTTCAGCGGGAAAAATCGAATTTGAAAACGTTTCCTTTAAGTACGAGACAAACAGTGATCTTGTGCTAAGGGGCATAAGCATTACCATAAATGCAGGAGAAAGCGTTGCTATAGTTGGACCTTCAGGTGGCGGAAAAACCACACTTTGCTCACTTATTCCTAGATTTTATGAAGTCACTGAGGGTGATATTAAAATAGATGGACAAAGCATCAAGGACGTTACTCTTAAGTCGTTAAGAGAAAGCGTCGGAATTGTTCAACAGGACGTTTATTTATTCTCTGGTAGCATAAAGGATAATATAAAATATGGAAAGCTTAATGCAACTGACGAGGAAATTGAGCGTGCATCCCGTCTTGCTGGTGCTCACGAGTTTATCTCTGCTCTTCCTAAGGGCTATAACACATACGTAGGTGAGCGAGGAGTTAAGCTGTCCGGTGGACAAAAGCAAAGAATATCAATCGCGCGTCTATTCCTTAAAAATCCACCTATACTCATTCTTGACGAGGCAACCTCTAGCCTTGACAACGAAAGCGAATATATAGTTCAAAAATCTCTTGAGACTCTAGCTAAGGGAAGAACAACCCTTACAATTGCTCACAGGCTCACTACCATTAAAAACGCTGACAGAATTTTAGTTCTAACTGAAAATGGAATTGAGGAGCAGGGCACACACGATGAGCTTATAGCTAAAAACGGAATTTACACCGAGCTTTATAAAATGTATTCTAATTAATAGAAAAGCACCTGTCTAGCAGGTGCTTTTTTCTATGAGCTTCAGCTTTTGCTCTCTTGTTAGATGCTTTATTTGATATTCACGCCTTTGTGCCTCGATTGAGGTTTCAAAGCCTTCGTAATAAACAAGCTCAACAGGCAGTCGGCTTCGTGTGTACTTTGCCCCCTTGCCACTGTTATGAGTCTTTAGTCTTTTTTCAAGGTCGTTTGTCCAGCCACAATAAAGAGTTCCGTCGGAGCATTTTAATATATACGTAAAATTCATTACTTCCTCTTATATCAAATTGTTATATTGATTTTTTATCCATTGAATTAAAAGCTTAACTATTTTTTCCTGCTGAATCTCTGTTAACTCGATGCCCTTTGGCACCTTATACCATTTATGCAGGCAAGATCGACAGCAGCAGGCGCAGGCGTGCTGTGCCTTAAAAACCGGATGCCCCTTTGTGGGTGTTTGGCTTCCGTCATTTTCTATGTAGGCAGGAGCAAGTCGCTTTTTCACAAAATCTCGTGCGTGAGATTCAATTGTGTCAATTCCCTTTTGATTTATATATTCCACGTCCCTTTTAGTTAAATGAAAGGACGAACGAAATTTTGAGAGCTTTAGCTTATCCAGTGCTTCATTTATTGTCATAGCTTTCCTTTTAATAAAGCCCCAGAAGTACTGGGGCTTTATTCATTATTCTTCCTCTGTAATTATTGCAATGCCAAGCTCAGCTAGGTCAGCTGGGTTTGCAAATGATGGGCACTTAGACATAATTTCAGATGCGTTTTGCGCCTTAGGGAACGCAATAACGTCTCTTATATCCTCATGTCCGAGCAAGAGAGTTACCAAACGGTCAAGACCGAATGCAAGTCCACCGTGAGGTGGTACTCCATACTTGAATGCTTCAAGCAGGAATCCAAACTTCTCGTTTGCATCCTCCTTAGAAATACCAAGGACACGGAACATATTCTCTTGCATTTCTGTGGTGTTAATTCTAATTGAGCCACCACCGAGCTCAGTACCGTTAAGAACGATATCGTATGCTCTTGCCCTTACTCTTGCAGGGTCGCTTTCGATATATTGATAGTCCTCAGCCATTGGAGCTGTGAATGGATGGTGCATAGCATAGAATCTTTGATCCTCCTCACTATACTCAAATAGTGGGAACTCAGTTACCCACAAGAACTTGAAATCCATTGGGTCGAGAAGTCCAAGACGCTTTGCACACTCGCAACGAAGTGCACCAAGTGTATCAAATACAACCTTATTTTTGTCAGCAACAATCAAAATTAAGTCGCCATCCTCAAGTCCAAGACGCTCATTAATCTTATTGTTTTCTTCCTCTGTCAGGAACTTAGCATAAGATGAGGAAATCTCACCATTCGCTTTCTTTAACCAAGCAAGTCCCTTTGCGTGGTAGTGCTTAGCCTTTTCAGTAAGTGAGTCAATCTCTTTTCTTGAGAATTTAGCGCCACCCTTAACGTTAATAGCACGCACCGAGCCACCATTTTGAACAGCACCTGCAAACACCTTAAATTCAGAGCTTGCAACGATATCTGAAATGTTATTAAGCTCAAAGCCAAAACGGATATCAGGCTTGTCAGAGCCGTATTTTTCCATAGCCTCGCGCCATGTCATACGTGGGAATGGGGTTTTAAGCTCCTTCTTCATAAAGTTTTTGAAAACGTACTTCATGAAGCCCTCATTAATCTCCATAAGCTCATCCTCAGTTGTGAAGGAAACCTCCATATCAATTTGAGTAAACTCTGGCTGACGGTCAGCACGAAGGTCCTCGTCTCTGAAGCAACGAGCAATCTGAATGTAACGGTCAAAGCCTGAATACATAAGCAATTGCTTATAAATTTGAGGTGATTGTGGAAGCGCATAGAAGTTGCCCTTATGTACACGGCTAGGTACAAGATAGTCTCTTGCTCCCTCTGGTGTAGGTCTTATAAGGTTAGGAGTCTCTATGTCTATAAAGCCGTTTTCGTTAAAGTAATTTCTTGTAAGATTTGTAATTTGTGATCTTGCAATAATGTTCCTTTGCATTTCTGGACGGCGAAGGTCAAGATATCTGTGCTTCATACGAAGCTCAGCCTTTACGTCGCCACCGTCTGTGATTTCAAATGGTGGTGTTTGAGCCTTGTTAAGAACCTTGAACTCGTCAACAACAACCTCAATATCACCCGTTGGAATATTCTTATTTTTTGTTGCTCTTTCTCTAACGATACCCTTTGCACAAAGAACAAACTCTGCACGAACAGAAAATGCCTTTTCAAAGATTTCTCTTTCTGTGTTTTCGTCAAAGGCGAGCTGAACAATGCCTGTTCTATCTCTTAGGTCTATAAAGATAAGACTACCTAAGTCTCTTTGCTTTTGCGCCCAGCCTAAAACGCATACTCTTTGTCCTATATTTTCAGCTGAAAGTGTTCCACAATAGTGGGTACGCTTGTCATTCTTTTCAAAAATGTCCATATTATTTCTCCTTTAGACTTAATCTAATAGCTTGCTTACAAGAGTGTCTATTTCTATCTCGGTTTGAGTGCTATTGGTCATATCCTTAAGCTGTGCCTTACCACACTCAAGCTCGCTATCTCCTAAAATCAAGGTATAGTGAGCGCCGATTTTATCTGCATATTTCATTTGTGCCTTAAGACTTCTTGCACTTATATCACATTCTGCATAAACGCCCTTGTCTCTTAATTGTGATACTAAGGAAAGAGCCTTTGCCCTTGCGTCCTTGCCCATTGGTGCTATATAAACCAGTGGCTTTGGCTCCTCTGGCTGTGTTGCACCACTTGCCTCCATAGCTAGGATAAGACGGGTAAGTCCCATACCAAAGCCAATGCCTGGTAGTGAAGGACCTCCTAGCTGTTCCATAAGTCCATCATAGCGTCCACCACCACAAATTGTGCTTTGTGCACCTATTTTATTACAAATAAATTCAAATACAGTCTTTGTGTAGTAATCAAGACCACGAACAATTCTTGTATCTATCTTGTAATCAATTCCCTGTGCGCCAAGATATACCTTCAAATCCTCAAAGTGTTCACCGCATTCATCACAAAGATAATCAATTGTATTAGGTGCGTCCTTTGCAATTTCAGAGCAAATAGGACTCTTACAATCAAGAACACGAAGCGGATTTGTCTTTAATCTTTCACGGCAGGTATCGCAAAGCTTGTCCTCGTGTGCCTTGAAATAATTAACCAACGCCTCTCTATATTTAGGTCTGCAATTCGGACAACCAATTGAATTAATATGCAGTTCAACGTCCTTAATTTCAAGCTCCTTAAAAAGTGTGCTTGCAAGGGCAATTACTGTTGCATCTGCACTTGCGTCCTTTGTGCCAAACATTTCTGTTCCAAATTGGAAGAATTCGCGGCTTCTGCCTGCCTGTGGTTTCTCGTATCTAAAGCAATTGATAAGATAGAAATATCTCAGTGGCATAACATCAGACGCCTTGCCGTTTTCAATAATCGCACGAACAACAGATGCCGTTCCCTCAGGCCTTAGAGCAAAGATACGCTCCTCCTTATCCTTGAATACGTACATCTCCTTTTGAACAACGTCAGTAACCTCACCAACACCTCTTTTGAAAAGAGCGAGCTCCTCAAAGGTAGGTGTGCGAATTTCACCAAAGCCAAACCTTGTAGCAACCTCTATTGCCTTGTCCTCTATTTTTTGCCAAATCAAGGCGTCCCTTGGAAAAATATCCATTGTTCCTCTTGGCTTTTGTATTTTAGTTGCCATAATTTCTCCTTACTCGCATATACTAATTATAAAAATTATTTATTAGTATATTATAGCAACCTTTGTTTTGTATGTCAACATTTTTTTATGAAATAAAAAATTCTCGGCATTCCTTGCCGAGAATTAAATATTCAATTAAACGCCCTGTGGCTCCTCAAACTCTGCATTTTCAAGTCCCTCAAAGTAAGCCTTGATTACAGCGCCCTCAAGCTCTGCTCTAAATTCTGCATTGATTGGATGAACTATATCTCTGTATGTTCCATCTGGATTCTTGCGACTTGGCATTACTATAAAAAACTTGTCCTTTGCATTGATAACCTTGATGTCATGAACGGCTAAAGCACCATCAAACGTAACTGATACAACTGCCTTCATTGGTCCCTCGTTGAAAAATTTTCTGATTTTAATGTCTGTAATAATCATTTTAATTTCCTCCGTTTAGTGCTAGCTAAGGTTTTTTGCCACAGGAAGCAATCATTTCCTTAGCTTGAATAATTTGACATAACTATTATAACAATCGAATGTGAATAAATTGAGTACAATTTGAAATGATTATGTGAAAATGTAAAAAATTTTTTGTATATTTTTGTTGGTATTTATCATTTTTTAGGAGGTTTTCTGTTATGGCACTAGAAAACACACATTTTTCTTTCCTAGAGCTTCACAATTTGTTTACAAACGCAAGGCAAATTTTCTTTATAGGAATAGGTGGGGTTAGCATGAGCACCCTTGCCGATTATTCGCTGAACAAGGGAAAAGTAGTGTTTGGCTATGATAGGTGCAGAAATACTACGACTAAGAGGCTGGAGGGACTTTGTCATATTACCTACAAATCCACCCCAGATAACGTAGATGGTATGGACTTAGTCGTATACTCAAATGCAATTGACAAGAATAATTTTGAATACAAGCGTGCCAGAGAAAAGAAAATTCCAACTGTTTCCAGAGCCAATTTATTAGGCTATTTTATTTCTCAATATGAAACAAAAATAGGAATTTGTGGCATGCATGGAAAAAGCACCACAACTGCTATGCTGGAGGTGATTTTTAGCTACGCATCAAGAGGGCCAAGCGTATTTTGTGGCGCTAAAATGAAGAACGTAGGCGCAAATAGTATTTTTGGCAAGGGACGTGTCTGTATTTTTGAGGCGTGTGAATATCAAGACTCATTTTTATCCCTGCCTGTTACAGATGCAGGAATACTAAACATTGAGCTGGACCATCCTGATTATTTTTCTTCAATTGAGCAAATCAAGCAATCCTTTAATCGCTTTGTCAAAAATGCTGAGCGTGTTTACATAAACGCTGACGACCAACATTCAAAGGGTATTACGCACGAAAACATAATAACCTATGGTATGATAAACGATTCCGAGTATTTTGGCAAGCTAGAGAAAAATGACAGTGGGATAGAGCTAGTGGTTTATCACAAGGGAGCGACACTATTGAAAATCAAGCCAAAATTGGCTGGCAAGCACTTTGCCTACGACTACCTTTGCGCTGTTGCTGTTTCTCACAGGAGCAACATTGCACCTTGTATCATTTCTCAAGCATTAAACAGCTTTTCAGGAGTCGCAGATAGACTGGATTTTGTCAAAAAAACGGACACAGGTGTCGAGATTTTCAGAGATTACGCCCATCACCCCAGTGAAATCAAATGCTCTATCGAATCACTTTTAAGCCTCGGTAAGGACAATGTTTTATGCGTGTTTCAGCCTCACACCTATTCAAGAAGCGTTAAGCTCTACAAGGAGTTTACTAAGGCCTTTTTGGGCGCCTCAAAGATTATATTTCTTCCCACATACAAGGCACGCGAGACTAACGCTCTAGGTCTTGACGAGAATAAATTTGCATTTGATTGCGGTGGTACTCTCGTTGAAAGCATTCAAGAGATCGCTTCGCTAATTTTAAGTGGGCAATACAAAACCGTGCTTATAGCCTCGGCAGGCGATCTTTTTGGTCTTATGGACCTGATTTAGTGTACATTTCTTTTGCAAATACCTTTACATTAGCTAAGTTTTGTGTTAAAATAGTTAAGAATTCAAAGGGAGGTGCTTTTTCGTGAAGCAGTACGCATCACTTGCCTCTGTCTATGACAGACTTAACTACGGCTGTGACTATGAAAAAATTGCCAATTTTTTGGCAAGTGAAATCAAGGAAAACGAAAGGGTAAGCTCCTCATTGGTGCTTGACCTTGCCTGTGGCACAGGTAGGCTTACGTTTCTTTTGAGAGATCGTGGCTTTGATATGACTGGCATAGATTTAAGCGAGGAAATGCTTTCGCAAGCAAAGGCGCTCTGCCACAAGGAGGGTGTCAGCGATATTCTATGGCTTTGCCAGGATATGCGCTCCTTTGAGCTTTATGGCACAGTTGATGCCTGCGTTTGCACACTGGATAGCATAAATTATCTGACTAAGCTGAGCGACGTAAAAAAATGCTTCTCACTGGTTCATAATTATCTTATCCCCGATGGAGTGTTTGTTTTCGATGTAAATACTCCAAAGAGATTTAAGGGATTTTATGGGTGTAACGACTATATTGTCGAGGGCGACACCACGCTTCTCGCTTGGCAAAATGACTACAACGAAAAGTCCAAGCTTTGCAAATTTTACTTAAGTATTTTTGAGGAGCAGGCTGATGGCTCATATCAAAGATATGATGAGGTTCAAACGGAAAAATGCTACACAAAAAAGCAAATTGAAAGCGCGCTTTTGGAATGTGGCTTTGAGATTTTGCACGTTTATGGAGATTATGAAAAGAAAAATGCAGATGAGCACTGTGATAAATGGTGTTTTACTGTAAGATGTAAAAAATAAAGGTGGTAAATATGTCAACTATTCTGCGCGCAATGACACGAGATGGAAGCGCCCGTGCCTACGTTATAAATTCAACTGATATTGTTAATCAAGCAGTTAACTATCACAACACCTCTCCCACTGCTACTGCTCTTTTAGGCAGGCTGATTACAGCTACGTCTGTTATGGGAACTATGCTTCCCGAGGACGGATGTTCCATAACAGTGGCTATTCGCGGAAACGGCTCTGCCGGAACGACCCTTTGCGTTAGCGATTACTACGGAAACGTTAAGGGCTATATAGCTAATCCATGTGCTGATAAGCCCTTGAAGCCAAACGGCAAGCTTGACGTTTCTGGAATTGTTGGCGGCGGTATTCTTTCGGTTTCAAAGGACGTAGGTGACGAGGTTCCTTACAACGGAAACATTGAGCTTGTTTCTGGTGAGGTTGCCGAGGACATTGCACAATATTATGCAACTAGTGAGCAGACTCCTACCCTTTGTGCTCTTGGCGTTTTGGTCGGTAAGGACTACAAATGTCAAGCCTCTGGTGGTGTGTTCATTCAGCTTCTGCCATTTCCCGACGAGGATGTCATTACGAAGCTTGAGGAAAATGCTAAAAAGCTTAGTAACGTGTCTAATTTATTCGACCAAGGTCTTTCAAATGAGGACGTACTAAAAATTGCTTTAGAGGGAATTGAATACGACCTTTTTGATGAGCTTGAGGTTAACTACAAATGTGATTGCTCAAGAGAAAGAACAGAGCGTGCTCTTTTAAGCCTAGGCAAGATTGAGGTTGAAAAAATATTCAAGGAGCAAAAGGATGAGGGCAAGGATGAGCTTATTACTCTTGACTGCCATTTCTGTAATAAAAAGTATGAATTCACCAAGGAGCAAGCCTTAAAGCTATTCAATAAATAATACATGGGGCAGGCGCAAAAAGCGTCTGCCCTTTTTACAAATTTTCCTGCAAAAAATCTATTTACTTTTATATATTTGTGTGCTAAAATAACTATACTATAACTACAAAAGGAGGACGAAATGAGTAACTTCATATTAAAAAGCTCTTACAAGCCAACTGGCGACCAGCCACAGGCAATTGATGCTCTTACTAGAGGTATTTTGAACGGTGAAAGAGCCCAGACTCTACTTGGTGTTACTGGCTCAGGTAAAACCTTTACTATGGCTAACGTTATTGCCAACGTCAATCGTCCTACTATTATTTTCGAGCCAAACAAAACGCTTGCAGCACAGGTATGCTCGGAAATGCGTGAGCTTTTCCCCGATGCAGCAGTTGAATATTTTGTTTCCTATTACGATTACTATCAGCCAGAGGCTTATATTCCTGGCAAGGATATGTATATCGAAAAGGACGCTATGGTAAACGATGAGATTGATAAGCTAAGACACAGCGCAACAAGCTCTCTTTTTGAACGACGAGACGTAATAATTGTTGCCAGTGTTTCATGTATCTACTCCCTTGGTGATCCAAACGAATATCTGAATATGCAAATCGGTCTTCGCCAAGGTGGAGCTATGTCAAGAGATATGCTTGTCAAACAGCTTGTTGCTATGAGCTATGAAAGAAATGACATAAATTTTATTCGTAATAAGTTCAGAATTCGCGGGGACGTGGTTGAAATTCTACCCTCATCCTCTGGCGACAAGGCAATAAGAGTTGAGTTTTTTGGTGATGAAATTGAAAGAATTTGCGAAATTAACGTGCTTACAGGAGAGGTTATTCGCAATCTAAAATACACTGTTATATTCCCTGCTAACCACTACGTGGTTTCTCAGGATAAAAAAGAAGCTGCCCTTGAGCAAATCTATCAAGAAATGAAAGAAAGAGTCGCTTACTTCAAGTCAAGGGATAAGCTTATTGAGGCGCAACGAATAGAGGAAAGAACTAAATACGACATTGAAATGCTAAGGGAAATAGGCTTTTGCTCTGGAGTTGAAAACTATTCCCGCATTTTATCTGGCCGAGCGCCTGGCTCAACCCCATATACTCTGCTTGACTATTTCCCCAAGGACTATATTATGTTCATTGACGAAAGCCACGTTAGTGTACCACAAATCCGTGGTATGAGTGGTGGAGATTTAGCAAGAAAAACCAACCTTATTGAATACGGCTTCCGTCTTCCATCGGCTTATGATAACAGACCCTTGAATTTTGATGAATTTACAAGCAAAATCAATCAAGTGGTGTTTGTTTCAGCTACGCCGTCCGAATACGAAAAGGAGCAATCCAGCACTATTGCAGAGCAATTAATTCGTCCAACTGGTCTTGTTGACCCAGAGGTTATTGTACGCCCTATTGCAACACAGGTTGACGACGTGCTTGGTGAAATTAAGCTAAGAGTTGAAAAGGGTGAAAAGGTTTTAGTTACTACCCTTACAACAAAAATGGCTGAGGATCTAACAGAATTTATTCGTGGAAACGAAATTAGTGCAAAGTATATTCACCACAACGTTGATACGATGGAAAGAATGGAAATTATACGAGGACTTCGCGTTGGCGAGTTTGACGTACTGGTGGGAATCAATCTGCTTCGCGAGGGACTTGACATTCCAGAGGTTTCTCTAGTTGCCATTCTCGATGCAGACAAGGAAGGTCTTTTCCGTTCTGAAACCTCGCTTATTCAGACAATCGGCCGTGCAGCAAGAAATGCAAACGGTCAAGTTATTATGTATGCAGACAAAATAACAAAATCAATGAAAAACGCTATTGGCGAGACTAATCGTAGGCGTCAGATTCAAATGGAATACAACCAACAGAATGGAATCATTCCAAGAACTATTATTAAAGACGTTTATGACGTTATAGATCTTGGCAAAAAGAGCGAGGAGAAAAAGAAGACTAAGCTTTCTAAGGCTGACAAGGAAAGACTTATTGAGGAGTACACAAGAGAAATGCGCTCTGCCTCCTCCAAGCTCGATTTTGAAAGAGCTGCTTACTTCCGTGACAGAATCAAGGAGCTTCGCGCTTCCGTAAAGAAATAAATCGTAAAGGATAAAAAATGAAGGATAAAATCGAAATTAGAGGTGCAAGGGTTAACAACCTAAAAAACATTGACGTTACCATTCCTCGTGATAAGCTTGTTATTTTAACAGGTCTTTCTGGCTCTGGAAAGTCCTCCCTGGCCTTCGATACTATTTATGCAGAGGGACACAGGCGCTTTGTTGAGTCCTTGTCCTCGTATGCAAGACAGTTTTTAGGTCAGCTTGATAAGCCCGACGTTGACACCATTGAGGGCTTATCTCCTGCTATTTCCATTGACCAAAAAACCACCTCGAAGAACCCACGCTCAACCGTTGGTACAGTTACGGAGATTTACGATTACCTAAGGCTTCTATACGCAAGGCTTGGCGTTGTTCACTGCCCCGTATGCGGTAAGGAAATCAAGCAACAGAGTGTTGACCAAATCATAGATAGAATTTTAGAATTTCCAGAGGGTGAAAGGTTTTTAGTTCTTGCCCCTGTTGTTAAGGGCAAAAAGGGACGGCACGAAAAGGTTATTGCCGATGCAAGAAAAAACGGATATGCAAGACTCAGAATAGATGGCACAATTTACGATCTTAACGAGGATATTGAGCTAGAGCTTACTAAAAAGCATAGCATTGATATTGTCGTTGACCGTTTGGTTATGAAGGAAGGGCTTCGCCCTCGTCTTGCCGACTCTGTTGAAAATGCTCTAAAGGCTAGTGACGGACGAGTTAACGTTCTTACTGTTCCAAGAGATGGTGAGGAGAAGGAATACGAATTCTCAACAAATTACGCCTGTGAGGAGCACGGAATAAGCTTTGGTGCTCTTGAGCCAAGGTCATTTTCCTTTAACAACCCGTTTGGTGCTTGTCCTCACTGCCTTGGAATTGGCGAGATGAGAAATATTTCACCCGACAAAATAATTCCAGACAAGTCTCTTTCGCTTACTGAGGGTGCTATTCAAGTAAACGGCTTCAAGTCAATTGACAAGGAAAGCTGGTCAGGTCCGCTTCTTATGGCTGTCGGTGAGCGAATTGGTGTCTCCATTGACACTCCCATTAAGGACTATACCAAGGCTCAATTAGATGCGCTTTTATATGGTACTGGTGATGAATACTACACAATTGATAGATATTTTGCCAAGCAACTCAAAAGACAAACCGTCAAATTTGAGGGAATTATAAAGACTATAGAATCCCGTATGAGTGTATTTGATACGGAGTACTATGAGCAATTTATTGAGGAGGTTCCTTGCCCTGTATGTAAGGGACAAAGGCTCAACGAGCAAGCGCTTTCAGTTAAGGTTGGTGGCAAGAACATCGACGAATTCTGTAGAATGTCTATTTCCTCAGCTCTTGATTTTGTGAGCTCCCTAAAATACGAGGGCGGACAAGCAAAGATTGCTACAGAAATATTAAAGGAAATCAAGGCAAGGCTAGGCTTTTTGAAAAGCGTCGGTCTTGAATATCTAACGCTTGCTAGAAAATCTGCCACACTTTCTGGTGGTGAAGCGCAAAGGATAAGGCTTGCTACACAAATCGGCTCATCTCTTGTGGGAGTTCTTTATATTCTTGACGAGCCAAGCATTGGCTTGCATCAGCGAGATAACTCCAAGCTGATAGATACATTAAAGAAGCTTCGAGACGTGGGAAATAGCGTTATCGTAGTTGAGCATGATGAGGAAACTATGCTTGCATCAGACTACATCGTGGATATTGGTCCTTATGCAGGCGTTCACGGTGGAGAGGTGGTTGCCTGTGGCACTCCTAAGGAAATTATGGAAAATGAACATTCCATTACTGGTGCTTACCTCTCAGGTAAGAAAAAAATAGAAATACCAAAGGAAAGAAGAAGGGGCAACGGAAATATCCTTAAGGTTATTGGTGCAAGAGAAAATAATCTAAAGGGAATTGACGTAGAATTACCCCTTGGCTGTTTCGTGGCAGTTACAGGTGTTTCAGGCTCTGGAAAATCCTCTCTTGTAAACAGAATTATTCTTCAAAGCCTTGCTAAGCAATTGAACAGAGCTATCACCTATCCAGGTAAGCACGATAGGATTGAGGGCTATGAGGCTCTTGACAAGGTTATTGCCATAGACCAATCTCCAATTGGTAGAACTCCTAGGTCAAATCCAGCCACTTATACGGGCTTATTTTCTGAAATAAGAGATTTATTTGCAAAGACGCCTGATGCAAAGATGCGCTCCTTTGGCCCTGGTCGCTTTTCCTTCAACGTAAAGGGAGGACGATGTGAAAGCTGTGAGGGCGATGGCGTTAAGAAGATCGAAATGCATTTTCTTCCTGACGTTTACGTAAAGTGTGACGTATGCAAGGGTAAGCGCTATAACAAGGACACTCTCGAGGTCAAATTCAAGGGAAAGAATATATCTGACGTGCTTGAAATGACTGCCGAGGAGGGCGCCTCCTTCTTTAGTGAAATACCAACCATTTCCAAAAAGCTACAAACAATTTGTGACGTAGGACTCGGTTACATTAAGATAGGTCAATCCTCTACTACCCTATCAGGTGGTGAGGCTCAGAGGGTTAAGCTGGCAACAGAGCTTTCCAAGCGCTCAACGGGAAAAACCATTTACATTCTTGACGAGCCTACAACCGGCTTACATGCAGAGGACGTTAAAAAGCTCATTTCCGTTTTACAAAGGCTTGTTGACGCAGGAAATAGCGTTGTGGTTATCGAGCACAATCTTGACGTTATCAAAACTGCTGACTATATCATTGATATGGGTCCCGAGGGTGGAGACGGTGGCGGAACCGTTGTTGCCACAGGTACGCCCGAGGAGGTTGCTAAGAATCCTAATTCCTACACAGGAATTTACGTTAAAAAGGCTCTTAACGACTATAAAGACTAAAAACAGACACAGGGTAAGCCAAATTTGGCTTACCCTGTGTTTTTATGAAGCAAAGTTGATATGCTTATACTATGATGCTTTTGGGCAGTGAGCTTGATTGATTGTCAATCTCGTTTAGCTCAGTTAGCTTATTTACAGTTGTGTAATACTTTTTTGCAATTTTCCAAAGGGTATCGTCCTCTTTCGGAAAGTAAACTCGCGCACAGGATTGATCCTTTTTGATTTCCTTGTCCCTTTTTATGCTTGCTCTATCCACTATTTCCTCATCTGCACGATTAAATACTAGATAGCTTGGGTAAATCTCGCAATTTATGTAAATCATATCCTTGTCAAGCCTTGCACTTGCACCCAACGTGGAGAACGTGCACTTGCTTATTCCATTTGATATTTGACCTCCCAATTCAAGCTCGTACTTTAACGGTAGCTCATAGGTTTCACAAAGGTATTCTATCCCCTCGCCCTCTCCTGCTTCACTAATACCAAGCACGTTTACCAAAAGCTTGCCTGTTGCTATCATCTTGCCATTTTTTATTTCTGTTTTTTCGCAGGTTGGTGCTACAAGCGTATCTATTATGCTGGATATCTCCTTGCCCCTTCTCTTGATTCCCTCATTCAGAGTGAATGATGAGCCCCCTGCCTTAACAAGACTATATATCGGTGTTTTTTTGTAGGTTACGTCCATTTCGTTTTTAGTTGAATATACATCCTCCAAAAGTATTATCTGCTTATTCTCCATTGTCTGACACTCAAGCTCGCACACTAAATCAAAAAATAGCTGTGTGGAATTATCTGCCTCCTCATTGGAAATAGACAAGGAAACGCATCTTCCCACAACCCTTGCTACTTGGTTGTCTCCTAAATGCTCTACTTCAATTTCCTCGGCGATTGGCAGTGCTTTTGTTATTACCTTGACCTCTCCCTCTGACTCTACAAGGCACTTTACTACAGCCTCGCCACGAACCGACACTCGTCTTGACTCTGCTCTTGCTTCCTTAATGATTATGTTTGCATCACACCATATCGGCTTAGCCTCCTTACCATCGTCAAGCTCTAGCTTATCGCTTAGTCTCACATTTGGTTGTTCTGCTACACAGAGGCTCATGCTGTTCACTGTCTTTGGCTTTCTTTCGAGATAAATTTCATCTGCGCTGGATTTTGAGCTTATTTCCTCCTCGATTTGCTCCTTACAGATAGGCGTTACTCTGCATTTCAATCTTGACTTTAAGGTTAGCTTTCTAGGTGCCGTTACCTTATACGTGGTTGAATCCACCTGTGCATCTACAAGAGTAAGGTGTGCGTTTTGTGGTAATGCTAGCTTTGTTTCATAGCTACTGTTTAGAGGAAGTGCATTTAGATTTCCCTCATCGTCTGTGTAGATCAACGAATAGGTTACACTACCCCCCAGCTCCAACATATTACCCTGCAAATATTTGCTCTCGGGTAATGCATCTGCCATCACACAAAGAACTCGTCTTACCTCTGGCACATAGTCGGGTAATGAAAATTCCTCACTGATATCGATGGTGGACACAGCCTCCTGTGATACCGAAAGCAGGCTTATAGCTTTTTCATTCATTTCTGTTCTCCTTTTTTATTTTCTGTTACTAAAGCCTATGCCTGTCTTTGTTCAAATATTACTTGACATATTATATTTTTAATGTTATAATTTTCTATATAATTTTTGTCGTTTTATGGCATCAATTATATTGCCCTGTGTTGGGCTTTTATTTTGGAGGCAAATATGATAGATTTGAAATTTTTGAGAGAAAACCCTGAAATAGTTAAGCAAAATATTAAGAATAAGTTTCAGGATTCAAAGCTACCCTTAGTTGACGAGGTTATTGCTCTTGATGCACAATATCGTGCTTACAAGCAGGAGGCTGACACTCTAAGAGGTGGCAGAAATAAGCTTTCCAAGGAAATTGGTATGCTTATGGCTCAAGGCAAGCGCGAGGAGGCTGAGGCTGTAAAGAAGCAGGTTACAGAAAACGCTAAGCGCCTAGCCGAGCTTGAAGGCCTTGAGGTTGAATATTCAGAAAAAATCAAGAGCATTATGATGGTAATTCCTAACATAATCGACCCATCTGTTCCAATTGGTAAGGACGACTCTGAAAACGTTGAGGTTCAAAGATATGGTGAGCCACTGGTTCCTGACTTTGATATTCCTTATCATGCCGAGATTATGGAGTCCCTCTCCGGTATTGACCTAGAGGGTGCAAGACGTGTTGCAGGAAATGGCTTCTACTACCTTATGGGTGATATTGCAAGACTTCACTCTGCTATTATTTCCTACGCGCGTGATTTCATGATTGACCGTGGATTTACCTATTGTATTCCACCATTTATGATTAGAAGCGAGGTTGTAACAGGTGTTATGTCCTTTGCTGAAATGGACGCTATGATGTACAAGATTGAGGGTGAGGACCTTTATCTAATTGGTACTAGTGAGCATTCTATGATTGGTAAGTATATTGACACAATCATTCAAGAGGATACACTTCCACATACCCTCACCTCTTATTCTCCTTGCTTCCGTAAGGAAAAGGGCGCGCATGGTATCGAGGAGCGTGGTGTTTATAGAATTCACCAATTTGAAAAGCAGGAAATGATTGTAGTTTGTAAGCCTGAGGATAGTCCAATTTGGTTTGACAAGCTATGGCAGAATACTGTTGACCTATTTAGAACTCTTGATATTCCTGTAAGAACTCTTGAGTGTTGCTCTGGCGACCTTGCTGACCTTAAGGTTAAGTCTATTGACGTTGAGGCTTGGTCCCCAAGACAAAAGAAGTATTTCGAGGTTGGCTCTTGCTCTAACCTTGGTGATGCACAAGCACGCAGACTTAGAATTAGAGTAAATGGTAAGGATGGCAAGTACTTTGCCCATACTCTTAATAATACAGTTGTTGCTCCACCACGTATGCTTATTGCTTTCTTGGAAAACAATCTAAATGCTGATGGTAGCATTAATATTCCTGTGGCTCTTCAGCCTTATATGGGCGGAAAGACAAAAATTACTAAGTAAGAGGTAGGACTCATGTATCACAAGATGACTATTGCAGGCCTTGAGCGTGCACTCCCTATTTGTAGGGTTACTGATGATTTATACATTGGTGCCTTCGTTATTTTTGGAGACCCAGAGCTTACAACAGCCTGTGCAAGAGAGCTTCTAGCCAAGGCTCCAGAGTTTGACTATATGATTACCGCAGAAGCTAAGGGTATCCCCCTTATCCACGAGATGGCTCGCCTAAACAATAACCAAAGATATATGCTTGCTCGCAAGGGCCCAAAGCTATATATGAGAGATATTATTTCTTCAACCGTAAGATCAATTACTACTGCTAAGGAGCAAACCCTTTATTTAGATGGTAATGATGCTAAGCTTATGAAGGGCAAAAGAGTTCTTATTGTTGATGACGTTATCTCCACAGGCGAATCCCTTTACTCTCTTGAAAAGCTTGTTACTGAGGCAGGCGCACAAATCGTCGGCAGAATGGCGATTCTGGCAGAGGGTGACGCTATAAATCGCGAGGACATTATCTATCTTGAAAAGCTTCCACTGTTTAATAGCGACGGAAGCATCAAGTGTTAATCAAGGAGCTTTTATGGAATTAAATAAAATCAATTATAAAAAGGGCGTAAAGGTTTTCAAGCCAAAAAAGCCCGTTAATCAATGGAGGTTTTTCACCTGGCTTGCTAGATTTTTAAGCGCCTTTCTAACTGCTGGAAAGCTTGCAAAAATTGAAAAAATTGATATGGATAAGGTTGAAGGACCATATCTTCTCCTTTCTAACCACCAAACGTTTACCGACTTTGCCGTTAACTCTGTAGCTACCTATCCAAAGAAGTTTGCTGCAATCGCTACCTTCGAAGGACACCACGGTCAGCCAAAGCCGATTCGTGCTTGGCTTATGGAAAAGGTTGGCTGTATTCCTAAGCGAAAGTTTACAACAGACCCTAACCTGATCAATGATTGCTTAACTGTACTACACGAGTACAAAAACATTATGATTATTTATCCTGAGGCAAGATACACGGATATTGGTACAACCTCATATATTACTGATGAGTATGGTTCGTTGATTAAGCGTCTTGGCGTTCCCGTTGTAACTATTGTTCACAGAGGCAACTATCTACGCTCACCATTTTGGGACTGGAAGAGAAAACGCAAGGTTAAAACCCATTCCATTATGAAATATATCCTCTCTAAGGAGGAGGTAGCTGAGAAATCTGCTGAGGAAATTGTTGAAATTGTAAGACGTGAGCTTCAGCATGATGAGCACGCATATCAGAGAGACAACAATATCAAAATCACTGAAAAGTATCGTGCAGAGGGTCTTAACAAGGCACTTTACCAATGTCCACACTGTCTAACTGAGTTTGAAATGGAATCCAAGGGCACAAAGCTATGGTGCAATCATTGTGGAAAGACTTGGGAGATGGACGAGCTTGGTCAGCTACATGCTACTGAGGGTGAAACGGAATTTTCACATATTCCTGACTGGTACAACTGGGAAAAGGAAAACGTGCGCAAGGAGGTTCTTGAGGGTAGATATTCCTTTGAGGATCAGGTTGACGTATATTCCCTACCTCACATGAGAAAGTTTATTCATTTGGGCAAGGCAACCCTTAAGCACAGTCGTGAAAACGGAGTTACCCTTGAGGGTCATTATAATGGCGAGGACTACAAGATTAGTCGTCCTAGTGCAGGTCTTTATAGTATTCATACAGAATATAACTACTGCTACATCAAGCACGAGCCTTGTATCTATATTTCTATTGCAAACGATAGCTTTGCTTGCTTTACAAGCAAAAAGGACTGCGTTTCAAAGGTTTACTTTGCAGTTGACGCAATCCACAAGCAAATCAAGGAGGAAAGAGCTCAAAAGCGTGCTGAAAAGCTTGCTAAGCGCTCTGGCAACGAAGTTCAAGAATAATAAAAAGCCCACACTTAGTGGGCTTTTTTATTCTTTCGTGAGAAATCATACTACTGCCATTATAATCCTTCATTCTCTTTCTCAATTGTATTTCATTGGGGTAAAGATTACTCCTCTTACGTTTTGCTCCTTATCTGTTGGCAAGAAGCCAAGTCGAGTATAAATTGGAACGCCATAGGGGGCTGCGTTCACAGTAAAGGTCTTTTTTTCATAGTCCTCTGTCATTCTGATGAAAAGCGATTTGCCAATTCCTCTTTTGTGGTAGCTTTTATTAACGTAAAAATAGCCAATATGGTTGTTTTCTCTCATTCCTAAAACGCCAACCACCTTGCCCTTGTCAAGTGCACCGTAAAATGTTATGTTCTTTTTTTCTCTTGTTTCCTCAATAATTCTTTTGTATTCGGCTCCGCCCTCCTTTGGGAAAACGGGCACCTCAAATTCTGAGAAAACCTGCCAAACAAGGTCAAGACACTCATCTATGTAGGAAGCGTCTAGTCTTTCAATTTTTATTTCTTCCATTTTATTTTTCCTTTAATTTAGATTGGCATAGCTCCTTAATAGGACATTCCTTGCATCTAGGTCCCTGTGCCTTACAATATTCTCTGCCAAAAAGAACTATTCTATGGCAAAAATCGCTTTGCTCCTGCGGTTCGATTAGCTCAGCCATTATTCTTTCCGTCTTTAGTGGGTCCTTTTGTCCCTCCTTGTACATGCCGAGCCTGCCACAAATTCTCATACAGTGAGTATCTGCCACGATAGCTGGCATACCATATAAATCGCCCAAAAGCAAATTTGCAATTTTTCTGCCAACTCCAGGAAATGCAAGTAATTCCTCCATAGTATTTGGGACTATATCATTATACGTGTAGTGGAGAAGCTGGCAAGCCTCCTTTATGCTTTTGGCTTTCATTTTATAAAGTCCACAGGGCTTTACAATTGCTTCTATGTCCTCAAGCTCGCCGTCCGCTAAGTCCTTAGCACTTGGATATTTTTTGAACAAGTCCCTGCACACAATATTTACTCTTTCATCGGTGCATTGTGCGCTTAGTCTTCCCATTACCAGTAGCTTGTAGCCACTTCCCTCATACTCCAGTGAGCAAAGGGCACTCGGATAGTGCTTTTTTAGTATTTCTACTATTTTATCTATTCTTTCTTTTTTCTCTTTTTTAGTCAAAATCAAACACTTCTTTCGTTATTTTAGAACAAATCAATAGAAAACTCATCCCTTAGAATTTCACAAAGTCGGCAAAGTGGCAAGCCTACAACGTTATAAAAATCTCCGTCTATTCCTTTTACAAAAGAGCCTGCAAGTTCCTGTATTCCATAGGCTCCCGCCTTGTCAAAGGGGCGATACGTATCCACATAATACTCAATTTCCCTTTGGGTAAGCTCTCTAAAATAAACGGTAGTGTAAACGCTATCGGTATAGCACTTGTCCTTTGTTCTAACACATATTCCTGTTATTACGCCGTGGTTTCCGTTTGAATAGCTTCTTAGCATTTTTATTGCCTCGTCCCTATCCTTCGGCTTACCCATTATCTGATTGCCATCTACCACAACTGTATCAAAGGACAAAATGATCTCGTCCTCATTCATTTCCACAGCACAAGCCTTTTTCAAGGCGATTTTTCTAATTTCCTTGTCAACTGCCTCGCTTTTATCAAAGGATTCATCAATGCTTGCAACACGCACGGAAAAATCCTTGCCCAGCATTTCTAAAAGCTCCTTACGTCTTGGTGACGCAGAGCATAAAACTAGCTTCATATTACCTCACTTAATTCTTCTAAAGCCACCCTGTGGGGCTTTTTTTGTCTTATAGGCTTCTATTATCTCATAGCACTGGTCCTGACTCTCGTCAGTGAAAATAAAGTGATATGAATGTCCCTTAAGAGAGTCCATTTTATCTGCCATGTACACAGGCACACTGTTGTAAATAATATTTAGGTGGTTATAAATTCCCTCAACGAACATTTTAGCGCCCTGTCTGTCCTTAATATAGCCCCTACATTTGTTACAACCCTCTGTATCATTTATAACGCACTTATGGGTAGTCATAACTGGTATTTTTCCATAAGTGATAAGGGAGGCTCCACAAAGGTCTCTTGCTTGTGCAAGAGTAAGCTCTGGTGATAAAATCATACACTCCACCCCTTGTTTTTTCCAAAAATCCAGAGCAGCGCCATTGAATATGTTGAATCTATAGTCCAAAATAGCAGTGTATCCGTGTTTTTTTACTCTTTCCAGCTGACCTAAATTTGTAACTAGTGCATATTCTGCACCCTGCTTTTTTGCGCTAGCCAGCATTTCCTCAATCTCGTCCCAGGAGCTATCAAAAATTACTGGTGGCATACAAATTCCATTAGCGCCATACCCCTTTGCAAACCTATCAAGATACAGAAACACTATATCAAAATAGTCCTTGTTTGAGGGAATTTGCTCTGGATTTGAGAACAATGCTGTTTTTAAGAGACTTGTCCCTGTGCTAACTCTTTTTTGTATATATTCCTTTTTTTCAATTTGACAATTGCTATTTAGCAAAAGCTCAATTGCGCGTCTTCTTAGACTGTTGAGAGAGGATTTTCTTATCATAATGTTAGGTGAGGCTTCAATAGTAATTTCCTTTAGCGAAAACGGACTTGTTCCCAGCTTAGATAGGCTTGTCTCTAAATCCTGCCTCGACATAGGAGCAGTTCTTGCCTCCTCCACAACATCACCCAGTGCAACGACGCTCCTTTCACCAAGAGTAGCTCTCAGCTCTGCCCTTTGTCCTGCGAAAAGTCTTGCTTCAAGCTTAATTTGTGGCTTTTGTAGTTGATATTCAACCTCTTGAGCCCTACTTGTTTGCGCCTTGTTTTCCTCTGTGCGTATTCCTAGCATGCTTTTGTCAATCTTGGCTTCAAAATAGCCGTCGGTAAAGCCTTGGCGAGAAAATAGCGCGCCAAGTGTCTGAATTTCCGCTTTGCTTGCGTTTCTATTCTCATTGAGAAGATTGCGCCAAAGGGAAATCGTTCCACCTACATATTCCTTACCCTTCATTCTTCCCTCTACCTTAAGAGAGGCAACACCTAGGCTCTTAATTTCATTTATGTGAGAGGCTAGTGTCATATCCTTAAGGCTAAGTGGATAACCCTGATATTTTCCAATTTGATAAGGCAAGCGACAGGGCTGCGCGCACTCTCCCCTATTGCCACTTCTTCCACCCATTGCGTAGCTCAAAAGGCACTGACCCGATACTGACATGCAGTGTGCGCCGTGAACAAACATTTCTGTTTCAGCCTCAGTTGATTTTGAAATATATTCTATATTTTTCTTATCAAGCTCTCTTGCTAAAACAACACGGCTGAAGCCTAGCTTGTCTCTTAAAAAATTAGCACCGTCAAGATTGTGAACGGTGCATTGAGTGCTTGCATGTATTTCTATTTGTGGATAGTACTCCTTAATTAGCGATGCAAGCCCAATATCTGCAACTATAAAGCCATCGGCTCCCATATTCCAAAGCTCCAAGCAAGCCTCAAGAGCGCCTTCAAGCTCCTTGTCATAAAGTGCAGTATTCAAAGTAATGTATGATTTTACGCCGTGGGCGTGGCAAAGCTCAATTGCCTTCCTTGCACTTTCTCTTGTGAAGTTTTTTGCTCTTTTTCGTGCGTTGAAATCCTCGATACCGAAATATACGGCATCAGCTCCACCACATATAGCAGATACGAGTGCATCCATATCTCCAGCAGGAGATAAAAGCTCAATTTTGTTATTCATATTATTGGCCTGCAAGCTTTGAACGAATCTCCTCGTTTTCCTTTTTAAGCCTGTTCATATTAGCTTGATAGAGGGCAACCTGAGTTTCAAGGTTTTTAACCTTTTTTGCGTCCTCCTCGCCCTTACTACAATAGCTCATAGCGGAGAAAAGCGCTGCCTCAACAAGAGAGCAGTTTCTTTGAGACTTTATCATTGCCGTAATTTGCTCCTCAACCGTGCTAGCAATTTTCTCAACGTAGCTAGCTCCCTCCTCGGTTATAATTCCAAGCTTAATTCCTGCAATTTCCACATAAATCTTTTCTTTCATGACCTTTTCCTTTCCAAACCCCTTGAATTTTTACAAATAAGAGGCTATAATATACTAAACTATTACATTTTAATTATATATTATGTAAGCTGTTTATTCAAGTAAATTTTGATTTTTTTGGAGACTTTGTAATGATTAGTGGATGCAAAAGAATTGTAATAAAAATTGGCACCTCAACTCTTACCTATTCAAACGGTGCGCTAAACCTTAGAAGAATTGAGGCTCTTGTAAGAACCATTTCAGATTTTAAGAATGCCGGACACGACATTGTAGTAGTATCCTCTGGTGCAGTTGGTGCAGGCTTCGCCAAGCTAGCACTTAGTGAATATCCTGATACTGTTGAAAAAAAGCAGGCTTGTGCTGCAGTTGGTCAAAGTCAGCTTATGAAGATTTACGAAAATTTCTTTGCTAACTACTCCCACACTGTTGCGCAAATTCTTATGACTAAGGACGTTGTTGATAATCCACACAGGCTTGATCTTGTTAAAAACACCTTAAACACTCTTTTGGAAATGGGCTGTGTTCCTATCGTTAACGAAAACGACTCCGTTTCCTGCGATGGTATTAAGTTTGGCGGAAACGATACCTTGTCAGCTTACGTTGGAATTGCTTGTGGTGCCGATATCATTATCAATCTTAGTGATATTGACGGTCTTTACAACAAGGACCCAAGAAAATTTTCCGACGCAGTTTTAATTGACAGAGTCGATGAAATCAACGAGGAAATTATGTCATACGCAGGTGGTGCAGGCACTAGTCGTGGCACAGGTGGTATGGCTACCAAAATCCAAGCTGCTAAAATTGCCACAGACAATGGCATTCCTATGATAATTATCAATGGTGAAAACCCATATCGACTATACGATATTCTTGACGGCAAGCATATCGGTACTTATTTTGCAAAAAGAAAGGTTTAATTATGGAGCTTTTTGAAACAATAAAGCAGCTTTGCCAAGGGGCAAGGCGTGCGTCCTATTCTATCGCACTCGCTAGCGAAAGCGAAAGAAACGAGCTGCTTAAGAAAATTGCCGAGGATATTAAGACAAGCTGTGATGGCATAATTGAGGCAAATGCAATAGACCTAAAAAACGCTAAGGAAAATGGAATTAGCGACGCTATGCTAGACAGGCTTATGCTAAATAAGGACAGAATTTATGCAATAAGCGATGCTATTATTCAAATAGTAAATTTGCCCGACCCACTAAATGATAGTGTTCATTTTACTCGTCCTAATGGTCTTAAAATCGAAAAAAGACGTGTTCCTCTTGGCGTAATTGGTATGATTTACGAAGCAAGACCTAATGTTACGCCTGACGCATCTGTTCTTTGCTTAAAGAGTGGTAATGCAGTTGTGCTTCGCGGTGGCAAGGAGGCAATTTTCTCAAATCGCAAGATTGTTGAGGTTATACGTGCTTCTCTTAAGAGCTGTGGCTTTGACGAGAATTGCGTCTGCTTAATTGAAGACACCACAAGAGAAAGTGCAAACGTGCTTATGTCAATGCGTGGATATATTGACGTTTTGATTCCACGTGGTGGCAAGGGGCTAATTAAAAACGTAGTCGAAAATTCTTCTGTTCCTGTTATCGAAACAGGTGCTGGAAATTGTCATCTTTACGTTGATGAGGGTGCTGATATTGACCTTGCACTTAAGGTTGCATTAAATGCAAAATGCTCCCGTCCATCTGTTTGCAACGCTATTGAAACTATACTTGTAAACAAAAGTGAGGCAGAAGAATTTTTGCCTAAGTTCTTCGAAATAACAAGAAGGTATAATCTTGAATTCAGAGGTTGTGAAAAATCCTGTCAAATTCTTAAGGGTATTACTCCTGCAACTGACGAGGACTACAACACAGAATACGACGACTATATTGTTAGCATTAAGGTAGTTGATGACGTTTTTGAAGCGGTTGAGCATATAAGAAAATATTCAACTGCACACAGTGAGGCTATCATTACAAGAAATGAAAAGAACGCCGACTACTTTGTTAAGGCTATTGACTCCTGTGCTCTTTACGTTAATGCCTCAACCAGATTCACCGATGGTGGTGAGTTCGGCTTAGGTGCAGAAATTGGTATTTCCACACAAAAGCTTCACGTAAGAGGTCCTATGGGGCTTAGTGCCTTGACCTCTGAAAAATATGTAATTAAAGGAAATGGACAAATCAGATGATTGAGGGAAAGATTAAGGAAGTAATCCTTTGTAAATATGGCGAGGTTATTCTTAAGGGTGCTAATCGTTCAGACTTTGAGGCAAAAATGCTTAAGCAATTAAGATTAAGGGCTAAGCGTATTGGAAATTACAAGATTTTCTATGCTCAAAGTACTGTTTATATTGAGCCACTTGATGAGGAAAGCCTTGACAAAATAGATGAGATGACCTATCAAGCAACCCACGTTTTTGGATTTGTTGGTGTTTCTCGTGCATTTGCCTGCAAAAAAGATATGAATGAGATTTTAGAGGTGGTTCGCACCTACTTGCCTGAAAAGCTTAAGAGCTACAAAACCTTTAAGGCCGAGGCAAAAAGAGCTGACAAGCGATTCCCATTAAAATCCCCTGAAATTTCTGCACAGGTTGGCGGTGCCGTTCTTTCCTCAGTTCCTAAAATCAAGGTCGATATACACAATCCAGAGGTTGTGGTAAGAGTTGAAATTCGTGAAAGCGAGGCATATATTCACGCAGGTCAGGAAAAGGGTGCAGGTGGTATTCCTTACGGCTGTAGCGGCCGTGGTCTTCTCTTGCTTTCTGGTGGAATTGATTCCCCGGTGGCTGGCTATATGATGGCTAAGCGTGGTGTGGAGCTTGAGGCGATTCACTTCGAAAGCTATCCTTACACCTCAGAGCGCGCTAAGGAAAAGGTGCTTGAGCTTGCTAAGCACTTAACAAATTATACTATGCGCCTACGTGTGCACGTGGTTTCTCTTACTAAAATTCAAGAGTTACTCCGTGATAATTGCGAAGAGGAATATTTTACACTTTTACTACGCAGATATATGATGGCTATTTCTCTAAAGCTCGCACATGAGCTTGACTGCGAGGCTATTATCACAGGTGAAAGCCTTGGTCAGGTTGCAAGTCAAACCATGAAAGCTATTAACGTTACAAATGCCCTTGCTGACATTCCTGTATATCGTCCACTTATCGGCATGGATAAGGACGAAATTGTTCAAATATCCAGAAAAATTGGCACCTTTGATACCTCCGTATTGCCTTACGAGGATTGCTGTACGGTATTCACACCAAGACATCCAAGAACAAGGCCAGAGCTTGACAAGGTGATTGAGCAAGAGAATAAGCTTGATTTCAATGCATTGGTGGAGGAAGCCTACAGTACCAAGGAATCAATAGTTGTTATGGCTTTCAAGGACAATAAATCTGAATAATATGGCACACTGTGTCTGATTTTTAACTATTTTTTTACTAAAGAGGTAAATAAAATTGGGACAACAAGATAAAAAATTTTTAACATTTACAAACGATGACGGAAGTGAAACCGTTTACGAGCTTATTGACGAATGTACAATTGACGGAAACACCTACGTAGCTATTGCCCCTACTGAATACTACGTGCTTAAAAAGGTAACCTCAGGCAAAAAGGAGGATACCTACATTCCAATTGAAGGCAAGGAGCTTGATAAGGTTTTCCCCGTCTTCGATGCAAGAATAAACATTATTGACCACGATAATAAATAATTTTTACCTTTTTGCATATAATAATTGCAAGTGAAGCTGTGCTTTTGTACATTGAATTTGTCGGCGAGGAGTAACAACACAGAAAAGCGCCACTTATCGTTGAGAAAAGCATATTTGGTAAGACTTCGTTTCCTACTCTTGTTTTACACAAAAGAAACAAGAGTATCGAGGCGCACCGCAGACGACAGATGATGGCGTACCCTTGTACGTCGAATTTGTCGGCGAGGAGCAACATAGAAAAACATATTTAGCAAGACTTCACTTCCTGAATTGTTTTGGGAAGGAGAAGCAAGCTTTTCAAGGCGCAACGCAGTTTGTGGACTAAGGCTATCTTGTGATAGTCGAGGTCGCAAACGAGTAGCAACATAGAAAAACGCCGTTTATCATTCACAAAACCTGCTGGGTGCGTGATATTCGCGCATTTAGGAACCTACAAGTGTTTTATGGAGTCCAATATCCAATATCGGTGTGCAGGCCTCCTATCCTTCTCTCTCTTAATGAGACTTTTTGTCTGGACGGGGATTGGTAGACGTTGGAAGCAGAAAAGATATTATGAGGACACCACCCTGGCTAACAGGGTTCAACAAGCGGTTTACACGGCCTTGGCGGGCTTATTTTATAAATCATCGGGCTTTTTGCCCGATTTTTTATTACTATAAGTAAATTGGACGTAAAAAAAAGTGGGCTACCATATAGCCCACTTTTTTATAGAGATATTGATATAAGTGCTAAAGGCATAAAATGAGGAGAGCTTGAAAATTTATTGTAGCTTCTCAACATTAATGATTTTATATGCTTGCTTTAACAACTCTATTTCCATTTTACGGGAATTTCTGCCCCTAGCTCGAAATGATATTTCACTATACCTAGGTCAATTTTATGACAAGGACCAAAGAAGGATTTTGCCTCAACCTCGCCATTTTCCAAAAGTGTTATCAAAAATTTCTGTTGATTTATTGCAGTGGGTGCAAGCATTGCAAGCTCCATTCCATTCTTGAACCATTCGGGCATTTCTCCACTTACTGAGCAAAGCTTTTCCATTGGCTTAGACCTTCTTGGAAGTCCTCTGTTTCTGCCGTGTCCAATTGCGATTATCAAATAGAATTTCTCACCCTTTTCAAGCTTTAGCCTTATGCCACCTATCCTGTAGGTAAGGGCAACCCAACAGGTGTTTAATCCTAGCATTTGGGCATAAATAACCAGCTTTTCTCCATAATAGCCCACCTGCTCATCCATATTCTTAGGACCCTTTATGGTTATATAGTTATAGCAATTTTCAAAGCGTCCGTAGTGTGCAAGAGGTCCTGTAAAGGCTTTTTTGTCATCAAGAACAAGCTCAAAGGTTAAGCCACTTGCCTTGTTTAGCTGTGCTATTAGTTCATTTAACTTCTCTACAAGCTCACCTTCTATGGGAACATCCTTATACTGTCTTACAGAGTGTCGCTTTAATACAGCTTTTTTAATATCCATACTACTCCTTTTGCATTCTTTCCATTCGTTTCCAGCTGATAAATCCATAGGCATCGTTAATAAGAAACATTACAAAGCACATTATCATTGGAATATATGCTGGATTTTCTATTGATGCTAAAATCCACATTATAATTAATACAATATCGTTTGAGCAATAGCCTAGTGCGTAATATGGTATTCTCATAAATGTCATATAAGCAGCTAAAAAGCTTGTTGCAACGGAAATTGTGCTTATAATTAGCTTGGCTGTTCCTAGAGCCTTTAGTATAAAATAAAAGGCAAATGTTACACACAGGGTCAAGAAAAGCATTATAGCAATTTGTTTTTTGCTCATCTTATTTACCTTAACCTGCCCAGAGCTTTCATAGGGATTTTTAAGCCATGTTATAAGGGCAACCACTGCCATTGGTGCAGACATTCCAAGATAGGTTATCATTTCTCCATAATACTTAAGATAAAAAGAAATAATTCCGTAAAATATAGCGAAAATTATAATCAGCACTTGCCCAAGCGCCTGCCCCTTAGCAACAAAAATCAAGGCTGTTATACCAATAAGCGAGGCTAATAGAGTTAAGTAGTTCTTCTCTGGCATTAAAAGAAAGGACAATGCGACAATAGTAAGCGAGCTTAGCCATAATATAAGCTCAAATTTCGTTAAGCTCTTAATTGGATTTTTGATTTTCATTTTCTCCTCTTATTGATGCTCCTTAAAAAATAAGAAGCATCATATGTATCTTCTAAGACCTAACGATACACAGATGCTACCCGGTGGCAGATATTTGTCTCGTAGATTATACCATATAAGGATTTTTTTGTCAATAAAAACTATTGAAATCTCACTTATTCTGTGGTATACTACAAAAGCAAATATTTGAAATTTCTCAAATTGCTAATGTTTTATATATGTGCAGGATTACTCAAGTGGTTGAAGAGGCGTGACTCGAAATCGTGCGCTAATATCAGAAACCGCCTTTTGACAAATCCTTTTGCCATCTGCCTTCATCGCCTCTTGTCGTTCAATTTTCAAAACCTTATCTAACGGAAAATCTAACGGATTTTCCCCCTATCTAACTAAATACGCAAGCGTATCGAAGTGGTCATAACGGGGCTGACTCGAAATCAGTTTGCCATAAAGGCACGTGAGTTCGAATCTCACCGCTTGCGCCAAACCCTTGTAAGCAAAGGCTTTACAAGGGTTTTTATTTTTCAAAATTCGAACCTGTATTAAACACAGAGAAAAAGACTTTTGCGAATAAAATTCTACGAGTTTTAATTTTGTCCTTTCCTACCACCATCACTTTCGCTCACTTCGCACACTCCCTCTCCTCATGAGTTCGAATCGCCTTTTCTTTGATTACTGCGACGCAAAAAACGAGTGCCGAAGCACTCGTCTATTTTTTAAAATTTTCGCATGCACACGCCACAGTGCCATTTCATAATAAATTCATATTTTTGTATTTAATTGTGTAGCTCGATAAATTGGGATTTGTCGGACAGTTTTATTATTAATGGTATGGCTAATCCGTAATTTTCAGAAAATAAGGACCACACAAATCACCCTCATGAGTTTTAATATAGGTCCACGCATAATCTCGGGCAACCACATAAAACTCGGTCAACTTTTGGTCGATTTTTTCAGCGGTATCATACTCATTAGAGAGTTTGTTTGTTACACCATTACTACCGAACATATCGCAACAAATGCAATCATTCTTTTCTATTTTATCAAAAGCCCGCCTTGCGTCATTACCAACTAACAAACCATCTGGCTTTATCAGTTCCCAGGAGAAAACATGCCAAATGAACTGGTCTTTGACATATTGTTCAATCTGTTTTTCAGTAACCCCTTTTGCAAAGTGGCGTAGCCATTGATTGGTGAATTTTTGCTTTGTCATAGAAAATTTGGCCATAATATCTCTCCTTTCAAATATTATCAAACCGCTCTCGCAGGTCATTTTAACACTTCGTCAAATTCTTGTTTATCTATTTTTATTATATCACAACACATAAAGCATTTCAATAACGCAACAGTTGTTTTTAAAGTAAACCACTCAAGCGAGTGCCGATTTTCAGCACTCGCTTTTTGCTTATCTATGATTTATACCCCAAATGGCAAGATTTGTTTTTTCTTTTGGAACAATTAAGCTACCGTTGTCTATAAGCTCATTTACAATAAAGCCCATAACCCCGCTGCTATAATGTAACTGTGCTATATTTTCACATTGGTCTTTTACAAAGCTTGGAGTAACTTTTGCAAGCTCAATAGCAGCTTTATCAAAGATTTGCTCCATATATGATTTTGTATATTTTGAAACGGGTGCAAGAAGTTCGCCAATTGCTCTGTAACTTTCCTTATCAAACAAATAAAAGTTTGGATATACTATTCCGTTTTTACAATATACATAGCCTTGTTCTATCATTACAGGAAGCATTGGATTACTTTCGTCAGCATTGTTTCCTAATATAGCATCCTTCATTACCTTGGCCCTATCCATAAAACGAAAATGCTCATAGTTTTGTATGTTTTGTGTTTTCTTATAGTTCACGGCACAAAACTCAACATCATCAACATAGCAATGTGAAACTCCATTGATAGACATATTAAGATAGTCGTTATCATATCCATACACAAAGCCACAGCCACCAAGCACTAAATCAGGATAGCTTTCAGGCATATCTGTGGCTTCAAGTAAAACCATACTGATAATGAGCCACAAAAGTCTGTTATCATCAAGGTCGTTGCCTTTAAATTTTAGTTGTCTTACCTTATCAAGCAAGGATTTTGAGCTTTCAAAAATCTCTTTCGCTGCGTTGGTATAAATACTTTTAACCGACTTTATAAAATTCTTTTCAAAAGCATCTGTAATTATAACAATGTTTGTTTGATATTTAGTGCCTGTTCTTTTAATAAGCTCAGCGCTTTCAAGTATTTCAAGCTCTTCCTCCAGATATGGCATTGCAACACCAAGCTCGATTGATAGTTCTTCTGCTGTAAGTGGTTTTTCATAAGCTGCAAGCATTATTGCTCCGGGCAATGAACGGTCAAATAGCTCTCTGTACTTTGGCGAAACATTACCCCAAAAATCAACACGGAAAACACCGGGATTATAGCTTTTTTCTCCTAATTTTCTTGTCATACTAACACCTTCCTTTAGTATCTTTCTTGATTTGAATAAATGATACTTTACCATTTCAACACTCATATTTTGTTCATTTGCAATTTCTTGACAGCTTTTATTATGAATGTAATATGAAACGGTAATTTTTCTATGCACTGAGGAAAGCAAGGATAGCTCCCTTCTTAAAAGATAGGTTTGCTCGTCCTTTTCTTCATTTTCGATGTATTGGTCTAAAGGAGAATGATAAAAACCAACATTATCAGTATTTTCGTTTAAATCTACTGTTTTTGATATGATTTTATTTCTGCGAATAAATTTTCTAAAGGTATTTTCTGCAATTTTCCAAGCATAGCCCCAAAACGCCTCATCGTTTTCAAGGTTTTCGGCAGAGGCAAGAATTTCGCATATAATTTCGGAGGTTAAATCCTCTGCCGAGTCCTTGTCGTACAATTTATCAAAGGCATAGCCATAGAATGCAGACATATTTTTAGAAATCAATTCTGCTACTATCTGTTGTTCCATATCGTTCTCCTGTCAGTCCTTTTTGAAAGCTTTCAACCATATAGTATCATTTGCTTGGTGTCGGTTAACAAATTTTTGAAAAATTTAAGTTTTTTTGCCAAATTATTTAATTTTTTCTATCGGTATCCAAAGCTCCATGTATCGCTTATCGCTTTTTTCTTTTCTAAACCAATGTGTAAGAACAATTTCTGGTGCGTTAGCAAATTGATAACCTGAGTTTGGCAACCATTCATTAACTATCCTTTTTCTTAAATCAAGAAATACAACTGTTGGATAGGTACATCTTTCTGTTTCAAAAATTGCATAGGTTTGCTTTGGTATTGTAATATGTTCAAAATGCTTTGCAAACTCCTCGCCGAGAATGCAATCTTTACTTAAATTATTTCTATAATATTCAGGTATTTCTTTTGTGATGTAAAAATCATATCCGTCATCATTTACATTCGTGATAACATCATAAAAATCTTCAATATTACCCGCTAATCCTTGCAAAATATACTGCAAAGGTCTTGTGTTGACATACATATCCTTTTCTTGATTTTCTTGTTCTTCTGGATCTCCCGGTACACCTGTAAAATGTCGTTTGTAGCCTGTTAATACGAACGATTCCTTTTCTTCAATTCTGTAATCCATAGTTTCTCCACCTTCCAAAGAAATTTTTATTGACAAGCGAGAAAAGGATTTTAGCATTTTTCCGTCTGCTCGAGCCTGTGACGGAGTTATGCTGTGAAATTTTTGAAATGCTTTTGCAAAGCTATCTGGACTATCATAACCATATTTAAGAGCTATATCTATTACTTTGCAATCGCCTTGTGAAAGCTCTGCACCAGCCAAAGATAATCTTCTTTGGCGAATATAATCGCCTAAAGTAAAACCGCAAAGAATGCTAAACACTCTTTGAAAATGATAGCTTGATGAAAAAGCTTCTCTTGCCACATCTTCATAATCTATCTTTTCAGTTATGTGATCCTCAATATAATCTATCGCCTTTTGCATTCCAGTAATCCAATCCATTTCTATCCCTCCTGTCTGTCTATATTCTATCAAAGGTGAAAACTAAAATCCCGTCATTTTGTGCTTTCTTGTGTCGGATTGTGTTTTCATTTTACTACATATCTAGATTTTATTCAAGCCTATTACAGAAAGCGAGTGCCGATTTTCAGCACTCGCTATTTGTTTATAGTGGTTTATATTCTTCAAGCCCATATTCTTTATAGGTTTTATTATACTGCTCTAAGAATAATTCGGGTTGCTTTATAAAGTCCTCACCGTTTGCCAAGGACACGATTTCATATGCCTTTTCAACAAATTGCTTGCACTTATTAGTGTCATTAAGTTTCAAATAACAGCCTGCAATTTGCAAACAACAGCACATATGATTGGTTTGAACTCCATTAAACAAGTATGCTTCTGGACATATTTTGTCAGTTAACATAAATCTTTCTATTACATCCTTGCCTTCAATAAATGATTTTAGAGCATTTTTGTAATCGCCTGTTTCAAAGTATCCTTCGCCTTCCATTATACAAGCAAGGAAAAGCTCTTGATATTCGATAATTTTCCAATCCTTCGCTTCTTTAAGCCTATCCTCTCCCTTCAAGGAATAAGAGGAAACACGCATTTTATCATTTAGTAAATATGGGTACATATACGGTAAGGTATCTATTATTTGTTTCGCATCACTATATCTGTTTTGCATTAAATACAGTGAAGCTAAGTCTGCTTTGGCACTACAAACACAGAAAATATCAGTTGCTTCTGCAATTATTTTGTGTGCCATAAAAATGGCTTTGTCTGTGTATTCAGTTTTTCCATATGTGCGTATATGGCACTCGTATAGAGAAAGAAGCTCTCGTAAAATCAAATCGTTGTTTGGATAATCCTTTAATGCATCTAAAAGGATTGCTTCGCACTTTTCAATGTTATTCCAAAAATATTTTTTTGAACTTGTAATAATATCATTTACCTTTTGAGCAGTTTTGGTTTTGTCATAACCCATTAAAGTGTCAATGCTAACATCAAAAATGTTTGCTAAGATTGGTATAGCAGTAATATCAGGGTAGGCAGTTTCCGTTTTCCACCTTGATATTGTTTGTGGTGTTACATTTAATTTTTCCGCAAGTTGTTCTTGTGTCATATTATCACGCTTGCGCAACTCTTTAATTTTTGCACCTATACAAATAGTCATAAAATATTCCTCCTCGTTCTGAACGACAGGAGCGAAGCGA
>JAFTXZ010000014.1 GCA_017461385.1 Clostridia bacterium
ACGTGTTGCGAATGATAAATAGGCAAGTATAAGAAATCTGTCTTTATTTCATCCAAAAAAGCATTAAGAGCTTTGCTTTTTTTCCATCTTCCAAATTTCCACATCAGGTCGCGTATAATGAAATACACAATCTTTCTGCTTTTCTTAGCCCTCTCATAGACTTCTCCGTTATTCTTATTACCAACACTTGCATTATCCATAATCCAACACGGATCATATCTGCGTTTATAGATGCTTTTAAGCACGGATTTATCAGTAATTTGTATGGCTTTTTTCACAATTGAATTGTTGCTTTGTCCGTTTCTACAACAGATGTTGTAAATTTCCAAATCATCAATTCCAGAAAATAAATTTGAAAACGTATTTCCAAAGCTATTAGAAACATCCCAAACAGTGCTTGATACAATTAATACTACCATCGTTTCACCTATGTTTCAAATAAAAACCTAACCCCTTAATAGTCATACTTATACCCAAAAATTTTGCTAACCTTCTAACGCGTTTCACTTTCGGATGTAAATCGTAGTTTAATAACCATTTTAATTCTTTAACTTTTGTTGTAATATTTTTCTTGAATTGCTTATCCTTCGTTTTAATGAGAAGGCCACACAATATAGAGTACTGATAAGCCAAATAATTCAACAAAAGTCTTTCCTGTGGATTATTCGAGTTTGAAAATTTTGAGGCATATTTTTCTACTATATAAAGTAAGTCATTAATATTTTTCTCACCGATTGTTGAAGTAATTGATCCCTCTCTACCTCTTCTGGCAATATAGGCTGGCAAATCAACAAATACAATTGGAAAGTCATATGAAAATAGTCTAAATGACCTCTCTATATCTTCCCCAACCAACCCCTTTTCAAAAAACAACTCATTGTCTGTCACAAAATCTCTTCTTACTGCATATCCGCAGGCACTGATCATAAATTGATCATTCTCAATTAGATGCTTTAAAACCACTTCCATTTTAGAACAGTTGTTTAAAAGTTCTTCGTTATAATGATATTCATACTTTATGCATTCACCAGTGATGGAATCTACTCGTTTCATAGAAAATCCAATCGCTACTGGATGCCTTTCATCAATAACCGATGCTAATTTTTCGAACAAAGTTGTTTCTCCATAATAGTCGTCGCTATCGATAAAAATAATATATTGCCCTTGGGCCTTAGATACCCCATAATTTCGAGCATCAGAAAGTCCCCCATTTTCTTTATGGAATGCAAAAACATTATCGTGCTTTTGAGCATACTCATCGCATATCGCACCACTATTATCTAGTGAGCCGTCATCAACCAATATAACCTCATAATCTGTCATTGTTTGTGCAAGTATACTCTCAATACATTGATTTAAATATTTTTCCACATTGTATATAGGGACAATAATGCTTAATTTTTTCATAAACATATCCTCTGTCAATAAAAACTGATTTTATATTGTTTTAAGGTAATTAGCAACTACAACCTCAACAATTACAAATTCTCCTTGTACCACTCAATGGCTTCGTTTAAGCCCTTTGCAAAATCGTAATCGGGGTCGTAGCCTAAAAGCTCTCTGCCCTTGGAGATATCTGCATTTGAGTGCTTAATGTCGCCCTTTCTGTCAGGACCATAGTTTGGCTCTATGTTTTTGCCAAGAGCCTTTGTTAAGGTGTTATAAATATCGATAAGATATTCACGTCCGCCATACGCAACATTATATGCTTGTCCTGCCGCCTCGTGAGAAGCCTGGCAAGCCTTTAGATTTGCTTCAATTACGTTTTCAATATACGTAAAGTCACGACTTTGACGACCGTCACCGTTAATGGTGGGCTGCTCGTCATTGAGTAACATCTTTATGAACTTAGGAATAACTGCCGCATACGCACCGTTTGGATTTTGACGTCTTCCAAATACGTTAAAATATCTCATACCGTAGGTATCAAGACCGTAATGCATTGTGTATAGCTTAGCCCACTCCTCGTCACATCTCTTTGTAAGAGCATACGGGGACAAAAGGTTACCTTCTCTACCCTCTCTCTTTGGAAGATTCGGTTCATCACCGTAAACAGATGAGGATGAAGCATAAACAAACTTTTTAACACCGTTTTGTCTTGCAGCCTCTAACATATTAAGAGTACCTTCAATATTGTTCTTACAGTAGAAAATGGGCATTTCAAGTGAACGTGGAACGCTGCCCCACGCAGCCTGATTCAAAACATAATCAACGCCTTGACAAGCCTTCATGCAAGTATCAAGGTCCTTAATATCGCCCTTAACAAACTCGTAATTAGGATTGTCCAAAAACATATCTACATTTGCCTGGCTTCCTGTGGAAAGGTCATCAAGACAACGTACCCTATATCCCATATTAAGTATTGCCTCGCACAGGTTGGAGCCGATAAATCCGGCTCCGCCTGTAACTAAAAACAAAGAATTTTCAGGAAATTTTAAATGCTTATATCCCATTATTATAATCTCCAGTATAAGTATCCAGCATTTTCGTATTCTTTTCTGTTAAGGAGTCCCTTAATGTCAAGGAGAACCTTCTGCTCACCGCCACAGAACTTGTCCATATCAGCCATTGTGAAGTGTGAGAATTCATCATGAGCAACTGCCAAAATAACTGCATCCATATTGGAAATAGTGTTAATATCTACAAACTCTACTCCATAAAGATGCTTTGCTTCCTGTGCATCTGCTGTTGGGTCTGCAATTACAGGCTCTATACCGTATTCACGAAGCTCCTTAATAATATCAAATATCTTTGAGTTTCTTGTGTCAGGGCAGTTTTCCTTAAATGTAAAGCCAAGCACTGCAACAGAAGCACCCTTTACAGCCTTGCCTGCCTTAATTAAGCTCTTAACTGCGTTTTCAGCAACGTATTTGCCCATATCGTCATTAATTCTACGGCCGGATAAGATAACCTGGCTATGGTAGCCAACCTGCTCTGCCTTGTATGTAAGGTAATATGGGTCAACACCGATACAGTGACCGCCAACAAGACCCGGATAGAACTTTAAGAAGTTCCACTTTGTACCTGCTGCCTCAAGAACAGACTTTGTATCAATACCTAACTTATTAAATATGATAGAAAGCTCGTTCATAAATGCAATGTTTATATCTCTTTGGCTGTTTTCAATAACCTTTGCGGCTTCTGCGACCTTAATGCAGGATGCTCTATGTACACCAGCCTCAACAACAAGCTCATATACCTTAGCGACAACATCAAGAGTTTCATCGTCCATACCGGAAACAATCTTAACAATAGTTTCAAGTCTGTGTACCTTATCGCCCGGGTTAATTCTTTCAGGTGAGTAGCCTACCTTAAAATCAACACCGCACTTAAGACCGGATTCCTTTTCAAGAATTGGAACGCAAACATCCTCGGTAACACCCGGATATACGGTAGATTCGTAAACAACAACACTACCCTTAGTCAAGTTTCTACCAAGAATACGGCTTGCGCCCTCAACAGGAGTCAAGTCAGGTGTGTGGTCATCATAAACAGGTGTTGGAACAGCAACAATGTGGAACTTTGCTTCCTTAAGCTTTGTTTCATCGCTTGTAAATTCAACTGTTGTGTTCTTGATTGCCTCGTCGCCAACCTCGTTTGTTGGGTCAATGCCTGATTTATAAAGCTCTATTTTCTTTGCATTGAGGTCGTAACCAACAACCTTTATTTTCTTTGCAAAGGCAACAGCTATTGGCATACCAACATAGCCAAGACCAACTAAGGAAACCTTTTCCTCGCCCTTTAGGATTTTTTCGTAAAGATTTGTGTACATTTTTGTTTCTCTCCTTTATATTAAAAATTTAAACTAAATTGATTTGCTCAAGATATTTATTTACAACAATTTGTCTATTGAATTGCTGTTCCATCTTATCTCTGCCGGCCTTGCCCATTTCACGCTTTTTCTCGTAAGGTAAAGCCAAAAGCTTATCTATTGCTTCACATAAGCTGTCACTATTCTTCGGTTCAAATCCGAAGCCTGTGACACCCTCATCAAATGTTTCCTCACAGCCCGGAATTTCAGATGCCAATATAATTCTACCTGAAGAAGCTCCCTCTAACAGAACATTTGCCATACCCTCGTGATAGGAAGGCAACACCACCGCATGAGCTTTTTCTAAATATGGTCTTACATCCTTATGGAAACCCACACACTCAACGTTTGCCATGCCACTGAATGGGTTTTCCGAGCCATATTCCACATCACCTACGACAGTAAATTTGACACGACTGTCATTCTCGTATTTTTTCGCCGCCTCGGCAAGCTCGAAAACACCTTTGTCCTTTATAATTCTGCCTACAAAAACAATATTTGTTGTTTCTTCCGTTGGATAGTCCATATAGCTGAACCTTTCCACGTTAACGCCAGACCCGGGAAGCAGACATACGTTTTCCTTTACAACACCCTTTTCCCGGAAAAATTCCAAATTGGATTTGTTTTGGAAAAATACGCACACTGCCCGTCTGCAACCGTTTTTGTATAAGGTGAGCATGAGCTTTTGCAAAATGCCCTTATCGCCTACCACGCCTAAGCCCGTTACATTGGCTACATATGGTGTTTTCAATCTACCGCAAGCCATACCGCCATATACATTTGGCTTGATAGTAAAGGAAAATACAATGTGAGGATTGATTTTTTTAATTAGTCTTTTATAATCGAGATACAAACCGATATCCTTGAATGGATTTTTTCCGTGCCTTGCCACCTGAACGGTTTCAACAGTAGCACCTAAAGCTTCTATTTCGGAAATTCTGTCACTTTGTGGCACGCACACAATTACCTCATTGCCAGCCTTTACAAGTGCTTTTACAAGCTCCTGTCTGAACTGAAGGATAGTGGTCACATCATTTGCAAGCAACAATACCTTTTTCATATCAATAATTCTCTTTCACCTTAGCAATCACTGCTTGCGCGTCGATACCGTACTGCTTTCTTAAATATTTCTGACTTCCCACAATGCAGGAATACCTGTCATCAAGGGCAACTCTTACAAGCTTTGCTTTTACATCATCAGCCTCTGCAAGCACCTCTGCTACAGCAGAGCCGAAGCCGCCGCTTAAATTGTGCTCCTCAACCGTTATAATTGCTTTGTGCTCCTTTGCACACTCAATAATAGTGTCCTTGTCAATCGGCTTAACTGTCGGGAATGTGTACACTGTTGGTGTAATTCCTTCCTTTTCAAGCTCGTGACAAGCCTCGTCCACCTCATCAAAAATAGCGCCTGTGGAGAATACAGCCACATTTTTTCCGGTCTTGATTTTGATTGCCTTGCCTATTTTGAAATCATCAATTTTATTGTGAATTTGCTTTTCTCCGCCTCTGCCAAGCCTTAAGTAGCAGGTTCCCGGAGTTGTATATATTGCCTTAGTAGCCTCGGCTGCCTCAACCAAGTCGCCGGGCGCAACTACTGTAACATCTGGTAGAGCACGCATGATAGCCAAATCCTCTGTTGCGTGGTGACTCATTCCAAGAGAGCCGTAAACAAATCCTCCACCTACACACACTACCTTTACATTTGCACTGTGATATGCACAGTCGTTTCTTATTTGCTCAATGCAACGAAGCGTTGGAAAGTTACCAATGGAATATGTATAAACAACCTTGCCCTGCATTGCAAGTCCTGCTGCAATTGATGTCATATTTTGCTCAGCTATACCCGCATTGATTATCTGCTCGGGTAGCTCGTCCCAAAAGGGCTTTAAAACGCCAAAGCCCAAATCTCCGGTTACTATGTAAACGTTTTTATCCTTCTTGGCTATGTCAAGAAGGGTTTTTACAAAAGTATCTCTCATTTTTTTGCCTCCTCATATGGATCTACAACACCGTTTGGCATTGAAGCATGAAGTTCATTTAAGGCTCCGTCATATTCCTCACCCTCATGAGGGAAGCGATAATGCCAGAGAATATCGCTTTCCATAAAGGACACTCCCTTGCCCTTTACCGTGTTAGCAATTATCACTGTAGGCTTGTCCAAGGATTGCTTTGCATCATTTAGTGCCTTTTTAAGCTCATCGTGATTGTGACCGTCGATGTCGAACACATTCCATCCAAATGCTTCCCATTTTTTAGCAAAAGGTGCCAAAGAAAGAGTATTTTCGCAATAATCAAGGCTTTGCATTTTATTGTGGTCAACAATAACAACAAACTGATTTAATTTGAATTGATTTGCAAACAGTGCCATTTCCCAAATAGAGCCCTCGTCACATTCACCGTCGCCAACAATAGCATACGTGTAATATGGCTTTTTATTGATTTTTGCATTCAATGCAATACCGCAAGCCATACATGCGCCGTGGCCTAATGAGCCTGTAGAGATTTCCACACCGGGAATACCCTTGTGAGATACATGTCCCGAAAGACGGCTGCCATCTGCATAATGTGTCTTAAGCTCCTCTACGTCAAAGAAGCTCTTTTCAGCTAACGCGGCATAAATTGCAGCACCTGCGTGCCCCTTGCTCAAAACTATTCTGTCACGATTTTCATCATTCAAATTCTCAGGGCTTATATTCGCTATATCGTTGTATAGCACAGCAACAATGTCTGCAACAGACAAGATTGATGCGATGTGACTACCGTGAGAAAGATGAGTCATTTCAATACCATGGCGTCTGATAAGCCATGCCAACTGTTCACTTTTCAATTTTGTTACTCCTTTGAAATTTTATTTAAACGTTCTATTTGCTCATTGGTAAGTGAGAAGCTTAACGCTTCTGCATTTTGCAGAACCTGCTTTGGAGATTTCGCGCCAACAATAACTACAGAATCCTGAAGATAATCCAAAATCCAACGTATAGCCACAGAGGAAACTGATTTTCCGGTTTCTATGGCGATTTCCTTCAAAACCTCTACTATTTCCAAATTTTTAAGAAGCTTTTCGCCGTGAAAGTTTACATATATCTCCCTTGATCGTCTGTCGTTTGAATCAAATTTGCAATTCTTATCGTACTTTCCACTCAATATGCCCTGTCCTAAGCTTCCCCAGGTAAACGGTGTCATTTCATAGCTATCGCGAAAAGTAAACATATCACTCTCATTCTTTCTGCACGCTAAGCTATATTCATCCTGAAAGGACACAAATGGATTTACGGTAAACTGCTTTAGCTCCTCCTCATCCTCCTTGTGAATATTAGAAAGACCGTAATATCTGATTTTGCCCTGCTCCTTAAGCCTTTCAAGACTTTCAGCAACATCGGACAACGGGGTTTTACCGTCACGGTAATGAACCTGATATAAGTCAATACAATCCCTTTTCAATCTTTTCAGGCTGCCCTCAACAGCTTGGAAAATATATTCTCTGCTGTTATCGTAAAAGGTTTTGCCATTTTCAATTCTTACACCGAATTTGGTTGTTATCACAGCCTTGGAGCTGTCAGAACCGAGCGCCTCGGCAAGAGTTCTTTCACTTTCTCCCAATCCATAGGTGTCGGCAGTATCGAAAAAATTCACTCCGTTGTCAAGAGCTGTGCGCACAGCATCTATCAAATCCTGACGTACCGTATCGCCCCAGCCATAGCCACCAAGAGGACAGCCACCCATACAAAGAGATGACACTAACAAATCTGTTTTCTTAATTTGTACCTTTTGCATTTGTTTTTCCTTTCCTTGCCTTTGCAATCAAATAATTTATGCCCTTTCTTATGAAACACTCTGCATAATACAAAGCAGAAGCTCCCGCTATTATGCAAATAACCACAATAACAAGATTCAGTGGGAAAACAAGCTTTTTCAGATAAGCAATAACAACAAACTGGACTATGTAAATCTGCAAGGTTATATTGGAGATATGCTTCGCTACCCCCCCTAAAATTGGTAATTTTTGGAATTTATTTTCTAAGCTCATCAGCAGGTCGAATATAAGGAACAGTGCTATAAGAATTGCCATTTGGCTTATGACTTGAATGGGTAAAAATGCGTTTATCTTAGAAACAAGTATCTTTGACACAAAGTACAAGCCAGCACCGGCAACTGTCACGAAAGGCTTGTATATTTTGAATTGTCCAAATTTGTGGCTATGCTTCTTAATTAATGCGCCCAATAGCATACTTTCCATATACAAGAACAAAATAAACGGCTCATACACATTATCAACACTGTAAGCTGTCTTATCATAGAAGATTGCAAACACCAGCATCCAAGCCACAAAAATTACGCCCATAGATATTTCCAAAAAATTCCTTACATGCTTGTCCACGTACGCAATTACATAGAATAGACAGTAACAAAGAATAAGCCAAACTATGAATATGTAGTGCGTTGGATATACAAACATTTTGAACGCATCCTCGAAGCTTTTTAAGGAGTACACGCCACATAAGGAAACTACCAGTGTAAATAGGAACATAACAGGGTATACTCTCAAAAATCTTTTCAAAAACCACTTAGGAAAGTTGAGCTTAATATTGTAAAGCAAGAATCCGGAAACAGCTAAAAATATCACATTTCCAAGCAAACCGCCCGTTGCCAATGAGCTAACAGGCCAAATTTCACTAAAATGAGAATTAGTAATCAAAGCTGCCGCAATGAGTTTTAAATAACTTATGAAATGTAACATCTAATCATTTGACAAGCTCCGGAGCTGAAGCTTCATCTCTTGCCATATCCTCCTCTTCCTTCTTGCCATCCTCGGCTATTGCAGCATCGGCTGCTTCCGAAGCATTTTCCTCTGAGCTTGGCACAGTAACAGATTCAACAACAGAGGAGCCATCATCCTCATTGCCCTCGTTGGTAAATACAGACTTAATGGTCATGAAGAAAATCTTTATATCAAGCCAAAGAGAAAGCTTTTCTACGTAATAGTTGTCATAAGCAAATCTTGCTTCAACGGTGTTTGTTTTTCTACCGTGAACAGCAGCCCAGCCTGTAACGCCCGGAAGAACATCAAATCTCTTCAATTCCTCCTCAGTGTATTCCTCCCAATTTTTAGGATAATATGTAAGCACCGGTCGAGGTCCAATAAAGGACATCTCACCCTTTATAATGTTTACAAGCTGTGGAAGCTCATCTATGCTGGTGGCTCTTATAAATTTACCCACCTTTGTAACACGCTTGTCACCCTTTGTGCAGTAAACTCCACCCTCTTGCTGCTCAGCACCTACGCACATTGAACGAAACTTATACATCCAATAAACCCTTCCGTTCTTGCCAACGCGCTCCTGCTTAAAAATAACAGGTCCCTTGGAATCTACCTTAACAGCGATAGCTACTATCAAAAGAATTGGTGAAATCACTATCAATAATAGCAGTGACATAATGACGTCAAAAAACCTATTAAAAAAGTGTCTGTACATAATTCTCTCCAACTTTATTATATAAATTCTTAAATAATATTAACACATTTTTAAATGAAAGTCAATACGCTCTTCATAAAATACATATATTATAATAAATTTTGACGAATACTACAATATATCCGCTATTTTTGTTCTCTTTTTATGCAACTATAAAAGGAACAGGCTTTCGTTCACCTGTTCCATTTTGTTAATAATTATTTTACTCCAAAAAGGAGCTCGCTGTAGTTTGGCATTGGCCAGTATTCCTTGGCGGTTAGAGTTTCCATTTCGTCAACCACCATTCGAAGGGCGTTCATTGTTGAAAGCACTCTTTCCTCGTGGAGTCTTGCGTTTTTGACTACGTTTTTTTCA